>NZ_CP147248.1:297500-1497500 GCF_002148425.2 Enterococcus sp. 12C11_DIV0727
AGCAACGGATTGAAGCTCCGTGTGTCGGCAGTTCGATTCTGTCTTGCGCCATTTGGAGGAATAGCGAAGTGGCTAAACGCGACGGACTGTAAATCCGTTCCTTAGGGTTCAGTGGTTCGAATCCACTTTCCTCCATTACATAGTAGGGATATAGTTAAACGGTATAACTACGGTCTCCAAAACCGTCATTGTGGGTTCGATTCCTACTATCCCTGTTAAAATTTTATGGCGATTGTGGTGAAGTGGTTAACACAGCGGATTGTGGTTCCGCCATGCGTGGGTTCGATCCCCATCAGTCGCCCTTAGTTTTAAATTTTATGATATGTTTTATGGCGATTGTGGTGAAGTGGTTAACACAGCGGATTGTGGTTCCGCCACGCGTGGGTTCGATTCCCATCAGTCGCCCTTAGCTTTAATTTTTGGGGTATAGCCAAGCGGTAAGGCAACAGGTTTTGATCCTGTCATGCGTTGGTTCGAATCCAGCTACCCCAGTTTCTCTATTAGAGAATGACTAAATTATTAATATGGCGGTATAGCCAAGTGGTAAGGCAGAGGTCTGCAAAACCTTCATCACCGGTTCAAATCCGGTTACCGCCTTGCAAAATTATTTCATGCCGGCGTGGCGGAATTGGCAGACGCGCTGGACTCAAAATCCAGTGCCCGCGAGGGCGTGCCGGTTCGACCCCGGCCGCCGGTATAAAAAAACTGTTAAATCGTTGATTTGACAGTTTTTTTGCGTTGTTGTGCGAATGTTAAATTTTAGAGGATACATAAGATAAAGGTATGATAATGATTATTTAAGAGTTGAAATTACTTATAATTTTGAGATAAGAAATGAACAAACTCAAATTTTTTATGCATTTTGTTTTGTCGCTACACATTTGTTTTTTTTTGATTTATCAAGGGTATGTTGCAAAAGAGGTTGTTCTCATCATTGGAAATATACTTGAGGAAATTAGAAAAACATATTATCATATATTTCGAGAATACGAAGTAAGAACTAGATAAAAACTTGGAATTTGATAAATTTATTATTTCAATATAATATTTAATCTAGAATTTAATAGCGTGAAGAGAGTACGAGTAAATTTATTATGTTTGAAATATTTAACAAAATTTTGTATCGAATTACTCATGTGGACTGTATACTTGTAACATTAACGTTTCTGACGAATCGTTGATGTTTTTTATATACATTTTACTTTGGCTATCATTTAGGGATGATTTATTTCAAAATTTTAATAACTCACAAAAATGACCAGTGTAATGGACAGAAATCAGGGGAGCGTTTTCTTATGGATGAGTTATGATGAATATATTAAGGAGGTGTTATTATGAGTTCAAAAAAAGAACGCAAACAAACGTTACTGTTGCTTCTCTCGAAAAAACAAGATTATATGACTGCAGGAGAATTAGCAAGTATGCTAAATGCTTCTCCTAAGACCATTTATCGTTTAATAAAAAAAATTAACGATGAAACCTTCGATGGTTCGCTCATACTATCTGAAAAAGGAAGGGGATACAAGCTAGACTACGAAATATATATGAAACATGATCGATATTCAGTCGGAAAAAAAAGTAATTTTTCACCAAAAGAAAGACGGAGTCGGATTTTGGAGGAGTTGTTGTTATCTTCTCCAAAAGCTAAAAATGTTTATGAACTATTTGAGGAATACTATGTCGGAGATTCAGTGATATTTAATGATGAGCAACTATTAGCCGAAGAATTAAAAAAATATGATTTAACGCTTCAACGTAAAAATCGTGCGTTAGCAATTGTCGGTGATGAAACGGCAATCAGGAAAGCTATATCCGATAGAATACAAATGTTAAATATAATTGATATTGAGGATCTTAGAAACAATAAAGAGCTTAATTTTAATAATTATGATGTGCTGTTTGTTTTAGATCAATTGAAAAGTATCGAAAAGAAGCTTGATATTGTTATTCCAAATCCTTATAACGTAAACATTTTTTCGCATCTTTACATCTTAATCAGTCGTTCGCGAAAAGTGGATCTTTCTAAAAAATATGAATTGTCCAATGAGGAAGAAATTGAGCTAGAGAGAGACTTTACACTCAAAGCGGTTGCACAGGCATCGATTCAAAAGATAGAAGCGTATTTGAATAAAAAACTTTCGAAAGTGGAAGTTTACTATTTGTATCAATACTTAGTTTCTTCAAGAATGCAAGGTTCATTGAGTAAAGCAACAACTTTTTCTCCCAAGGTTATGAAAATCACTCATTTTTATCTGGACGAGATGAGTGCACAATTGAAAATTTTGATCAATAACGACACGATTTTTCTGGAGTTGGCTAATCATATTAAACCTATGCTGAACCGTCTTGAAAATGGGATACGCGTGAAAAATAGTTTGTTGGATCAAATAAAAATGACTTATGAAGTAATTTTTAGGAAAATAACGCAAGTATCTGATGCGGTAAGTAAAAAATATCAATTACCTGCCATAAATGAAGATGAAAATGGGTTTATCACATTATATTTTGCCCGAATCATTGAAACCAATCAGGTTCCTATTCGGACGTTGATTATGTGTACGACTGGAGTTGGGACTTCAGAGCTGTTGAGAGTAAAAGTTGAGAAAAAATTCCCGGAATTAAAAATCGTTGAAGTAGTTGCTACTCGAAATGTAGCAGAATCTTTAAAAAACCATTCCGATATTGAATTGATTCTCACAACCATTCATTTACAAAATAGGATACCCATCCAGTCTTTATTAGTAAGCGCAATGTTTACAATGGATGATCAGCATAGACTTCAAAGAAAGATCGAGGAAATATATCATGAACGCTAGTCCTTTATATCAGATTTTTCTAGATCGAGAGTTAATTTCTAAGCAGCAAGTGTATCAATTTATTGCGGAAACGGCAGTACCTTTATTGACGACGAAAGAAAAAGGGCAGATCGTTGACTCTTTCATTGCTCGTGAAAAGATAGGAAATAACCAGATTGCAGATCAAGTTGTATTGCCACATTTAGAAAATTCATTATTGAAAAAAAGTGAGATATATCTTATTCGATTAAAAGAGGAAATGCAAGAGTGGACGAAAGATATTCAGAATATAAAATTAATTATTGTCATCTTACTAAAAGAAGATGAAATGTTTGAAGAAAAAAAGGAAATCAGCAATTTTACTAGAAAATTGGCAGATGAACAATTCTTAGAAAAGCTGTTGACCCTGAAAATGGAAGCGGATTTTTATAAAGAAATACAAAAAAATGAGGAGGAAAAATGATGAAGATAGTAGGCGTAGCAGCATGTACTGTAGGGATTGCCCACACATATATTGCACAAGAAAAATTGGAGAATGCTGCAAAAAATGCAGGATATGATATTCATGTGGAAACACAAGGAACCATTGGAATTGAAAATGAATTAACGGATGAACAAATTAAGGAAGCGGATATTGTCATTTTAGCGATTGATGTAAAAATTTCCGGAAGAGAGCGTTTTGATGGAAAAAGAATCATTCAAGTTCCGACAGAAGTCGCTGTAAAATCACCGAATAAACTAATTGAAAAAGCGCAAGAAGTTATTGCAAAAGGCTAAGTAAACTCTTAGGAGGGATTGTAATGGAAGTAAAAGATATGGTTGATTTAAAAACAGTAAAGACAAATATGAATGCAAAAACGAAAGATGAAGCATTGAAAGAATTAGCTAATCTTTTACATGAAAATGGATATATCTCAGAGGTAGATGGTTTTATAAAAAATATCTACGTTAGAGAAGCGCAAGGTCAAACTGGTATTGGAAACTATATAGCTATTCCACATGGAAAAAGTCCATATGTAAAAAATATCGGTGTGGCTATTGGTATCAACAATACTGAAATCCCTTGGGAATCTTTAGATGGAAATGGCGTAAAAGGAATCATTCTTTTTGCAGTTGGAAATGATAACGAAGGAGCAACTAAGCACCTTAAACTATTGTCATTATTTGCGAGAAAACTTGGAAATGATGAAGTAGTGGAGGAACTTATTCAATCCGAATCACCAGAAGATGTAGTGAGAGCATTCTCTTAATGAAGACACAAAAAAGATATGCTGTGGATAATTTCAATAGAGGAGATCATAACATGGGTTATTTAAAAAATAGAAAATAAAAGAGCATTGTTTAGGGGGATAAAAATGAAAAAGATAAAAGAGCTGAATCTTAAAGGTCATTTATTAACAGCAATCTCATATTTAATTCCAATTGTCTGTGGAGCTGGATTTTTAATAGCAATTGGCATGGGTTTTGGTGGAACAAGTCAAGGAGCATTGATACCAGGTGAATTTTCAATTTGGAATGCTTTAGCAACTATGGGTGGTGCTGGATTAGGATTACTTCCTGTTGTTATAGCTACTGGGATTTCTTTTTCAATCGCTGGAAAACCCGGAATTGCTCCAGGATTTATCATTGGATTGACTGCCAATGCAATCGGAGCAGGATTTGTCGGTGGTATCTTAGGTGGTTATTTAGCTGGATATCTTGTATTAGCCATTTTAAAACATGTGAAATTACCAAGCTGGGCTAAAGGGTTGATGCCTACATTGATCATACCATTTTTAACTTCAATCATTGGTGGATTGATCATGGTCTATATTATTGGTACACCAATAACGGCATTAACTTCGCTATTAACGAATTTCTTAGACAGTCTTGGCAATTCGTCGTTATTGATTTTTGGCGGTGTAATTGGACTATTAAGTGGTATTGATTATGGTGGACCGATCAATAAAACAGTGTTCGCATTTGTTTTAACGATGCAAACAGAAGGGTTAAATGGGCCGATTACAGCATTGCAATTAGTAAATACAGCAACACCAATTGGATTTGGACTAGCATTCTTCTTTGCTAAATTATTCAGAAAAAATATTTACACAAAACTAGAAGTCGAAACGTTAAAATCAGCCGTACCAATGGGTGTTATCAATATCGTTGAGGGTGTCATTCCTTTAGTGATGAATGATATTGTTCGAGGAGTCATTGCTACAGCAATTGGTGGCTTTGTTGGTGGAGCAACAACGATGATTTTAGGGGCAGATGCGACAGTGCCTTTTGGTGGGGTATTAATGATCCCGACAATGAGCAAACCAATGGCTGGTATTATCGCAATCGTGGTGAATGCAGTTGTTACCGGTTTAGTTTTAGCCATTATCAAGAAAGATGTATCTGAAAAAGATGCAGAAGCATTAGTAGAAAAAGAAGAAGATGACATTAGTTTAGACGATATCCAAGTTTTCTAAAATGAAAAGGATCAATCACAATTGATGAAAGATTGAGAATGCTTCAAAAATAACAAATAGTCAATAGAAAGAGTTGAGAGCTGAAATGAATAAAGTTGAATTTTCTCCATCATTGATGACGATGGACTTGGACAAATTTAAGCAACAAATCACTTTTTTAAATAATCATGTTGATTCGTATCATATAGATATAATGGACGGTCATTATGTGCCAAACATTACTTTATCTCCATGGTTTATTGAGGAGTTAAGGAAAATTTCAGAAATACCAATGTCTGCACATCTAATGGTCGCAGACCCAAGTTTTTGGGTACAACAACTTGTAGATATCAAATGTGAATGGATCTGTATGCATGCAGAAGTTTTAGACGGTTTAGCCTTTCGTTTAATTGATCAGATTCATGATGCAGGCCTTAAAGCAGGGATTGTCATTAACCCTGAAACGCCAATTGAATCAATCTTCCCTTATATTGAATTATTGGATAAAATCACAATTATGACAGTTGATCCGGGCTTTGCTGGTCAACGATTTATTGAAAGCACACTTGATAAAATTGTTGATTTACGTAAGTTGCGTGAAGAAAAAGGTTATCACTATGTGATTGAAATGGATGGCTCTTCAAATAGAAAATCATTTAAACAGATTGATGCTGCTGGACCAGATATTTATATTGTCGGAAGAAGTGGATTATTCGGATTGGATGAAGAGATTGAAAAAGCTTGGGAAATCATGAGTACTGATTACGAAGAAATGACTGGAAAAAAAATGCCATAAATATTTTGACGGAGATAAGTCCCGTTTAACCTATTGGAAACAGAGTATTTGATAAAATTGATGAATTAGGAGTCAATATACTTCGTATTTCAGTATCTAGACTATTCAATCAGGTAACTTAGGGGATCTTAAACTACTAATGCTTTCTGATGCAATGACATATCTATTACGGACAAAAGATTCAAAAAGTAAAACTGATGACGTTATTAAATTGGGTGAATCGGGACCGATTGAATTTAGATGTAATAACCTGTATAAAAAACTACAAAATAAATGAGACAGCATCAAATAAAGTTGTTACCTAAGAAAATAGTGAAAATGCTTGTCTCAAATTGAGCGTACTTTAAAGATTTTAAGTATAAGAAAAAACACTACCAAAAATAACGATGCCTTTTGGTAGTATTTTTTAGTTAGAGAACGAAGAGCTCTTCATTCTCTTGTTATTTGTGTTATGGTTACTAACGATGTTCTTTTCGTTGTCTTAAAATCCAAGAGAAAGTAGCAAGGATTACAAGTAAAAATCCAATAGATAGTAGTATAATACTTTGATTATCCCCTGTTTTAGGAAGAGTTGTCTTTTGATTAGAGCTTATGTTACCTGTAATTCTTTTTTCCATTTCGAATGAACCAGATGTCTCAGTCTTTGTAGGTTTCTTTGATGGGACAGATTGTTTAGCGTAAATAAAGATAATAGATTGCTCTTTATTTGTAAGGATACCTTCAGTAGGCGTAGCATCCTTGACTTCCTTGAAAGAGTACCCTTCAATGGCGATAGGCGTTACATTAAAAGGATCACCTATGTTACCAGAAATTGTTTTAGATTCTGCAATTTTATTACCATCAGAGTCTTGATAAAAAATGGTCAAGTCTTTCGCTTTGACAATCTTTTTAGTGTAGATAAAGACAATAGACTGTTCTTTATCTGTAAGGATACCTTCAGTAGTCGTAGCATCCTTGACTTCCTTGAAAGAGTACCCTTCAATGGTGATAGGCGCTTCATTAAAAGGATCACCTATGTTACCAGAAATTGTTTTAGGTTCTGCAATTTTATTACCATCAGAGTCTTGATAAAAGACAGTTAAATTTTTGGCTTTGACTGGTTTTTTAGTATAGATAAAAGAAATAATTTGCTCAGAAAAAGAAAATGTACCTGTCAGACTGCCATTGTTTTCTTTAAATTCATATCCTTCTATGAAAAGCTTATATTCATTGTTTGAAACATCATATGAATTTCCGATAGTACCAGAAATTTTCTTAGGTAAATTGATTTGATTCCCCTCAGTGTCTCGGTATTCAAGTATTAAGTCCCCGGCTATATCTCGCTTTTTTTGCCATATATATGTGTCTGCATCATTTTTTCCATTATATTTTTCCATGAAACCTAGAGATGTCCAAACATTTTTCCCTGTTGGGATATCGTGGCTCCCATTTCCGATGTTTTGCCAATTTCCAGTATATACATCTGTTTCTTCTAAATCTTCTAAACCTGCATTAGTATTCATAAAAAAATTGGGAGACATTTTAATTTCTTCAAGAAAAAAATTAGATGTAAACATGTCTCGGATTGAGGTATCATCATACTTAGTAGTAAAATTTGAAATATCTAATTTCCGAAGATATGCCATGAAGTAAAACATCGAATCCATATTCTTTACATTAGATGTATCAAAACTAGATACGTCTAATTCTGTAATATTCATGCAAGATTCGAACATATTTGCCATATTGGTAACCTTGGTAGTGTTAAAATTTGATAAATTTAGTTCTAATAAACTTTCATTATATGCGAACATTCCGGACATATTGGTGACATTGGACGTGTTGAAGTTAGAGACATCAATATGATTTATGTTACGACAGCCATAAAACATATCAGACATGTCAATGACTTTTGATGTGTCAAAAGTAGAAATACTTAAATTTTCAAGTGATAGGTTTCCACTAAACATTTCCGACATATTTATTACTTCACTAGTATTAAAATTAGATAGATTTAAATTTTTTAGTTCATGCATGTTATGAAACATTCGATTCATTGTTTGAGTATTAGCAGTATCGAAGCTTGATACATCAAGTGTTTCTAAAGAATGAGTTTCAGAAAACATTTCGGACATATTTGTAACCTGTGCTGTATTAAAATGTTTAATATCTAAATTCTTTAGATACCAAGCATTAAAAAACATATTAGACATATCCGTGACCCTAGAAGTATCAAATGTTGATAAATCTAAGGCTGATATTAAAGAAGTCCATGCAAACATACTTGACATATTTGTAGTTTTAGAAGTATCAATTTTAGAAGTTTCTAAGTCGGCTAAATTTGTCAAATTTGAAAATAATTTTGTACTATTTTCTGGAGTGAAGACTTTTTCCGAAAAAAAGATGTGCCAAATATTTAGTTGATCTAAAGTTCCATTCATCCAAGGAGAGGATTGGTAATCTCCAAGTGTGCCTTCGCTTGTGAAAGTTAATGATTTTGTATCCATGTCAAATTCCCATGTCACATCACCCCAAATACCAGTTGTATTAGATGAAGTTGTAGTTGGCTCGCTATAAACTATCCCGTCAGGCTGTTCCATATTTTCTATTGCCGGTTCTTCTGAAGAAGTATTTTGACTAAACTGTTCTTTACTCTCACTTGTGCTCTCTTTATTAGGTTCAGTAGACATCTGAGATTCTGATACATCTAATGAGTCAACATCAGATGTACTAAGTGTTTGTAAAGGTGTGTTTGAGTCTACTTTAGGGGTTGTTGTTTCCGCAAATACATTTATTTGAGGAAAAACAAGATTAAAAACAAGAATACTACATATAAACAGTCGTAAACCAACTCTCCACTTTCTTATTACTCGTTGTTTCTTCCTATTAAGATACATAATACTATTACCCTCCTAATTATCTAATTTAATTATAATTATTTTCTCATTATAAAAGTGTGTAGTCAAGGAGGAATTCAATAAATAAAATTAAATAGTTTATTTATTTTAATATTATTAACATTTTTTATATAATTACATGCTATGATACTTTCACAATGTGTGACTTCAAGTCGAATTGGTGCGGAAAAGGCGCAGATATTTGGATTTACGAAAACTTGCAATTCTAGTAAAATTTTTATTTCTGCTATTGATTGGTTTGCATCTGAATTTGTTCATGATCAATACTTTTGGACAGAAAAGGAGTTTTGGATCGAGAAAGTGTCCACTCTCACGCTTTATTAGCTTATTAAGAGCCTAAAAAATAACTCAAACATTTTTCAGTTTTTTCATGAGAGCGATCCATTTATAAAAAAATTGAATAGTGAGTAATTAGAAGCAACTAATCAAGATATACAAAAACTTTTAGAATAAGATGCGTTACCTATAATTTTTTACCGTCAAGGCTTTTAGAATCTTACAGATTGGACGGCGACTTTTTACTTAGACACTTTCTACATAGAGAGAAAGCCAATATATCAAGACTTTTTATTAACAGATAAAATGAATGAATCTAGAAATGCTAAACGAATGAACATCTGCCAAAATACATTGAAAAGAAAGTATTTTAGCTTTACTTGCGTCCCAACAGCAAACTAGGGCAGATTAACTTGATGGTGTCTATAAAACTGTGGAAGAACGTCATGACAGAAATAAGGATTTGTATAAATAGAACTAATTAAATATATTTAGTAAGAGTAATGAAAAAGTAATCAATATCTTAATGTAAAAAAAGTAGTTCTTCTCAAAGTTGATAGTATTTTTTACTATGTTGACAACGCTTTACTTTCATGTTTTAATAACAAGAGAAATCAAGATTGTTACTGAATTTTCAGGCTATACTTTATTTCTTTTTATCAACATTTAATTAGCTAGCTGATCTAATCTCATTGAGGAGATATTATGGAAGTCAAAAAAGTAATCAATAATAATATTGTAAAGTCTCTTAATGCTGACGGTCATGAAGTATTAGTGATGGGCAAAGGGATTGGGTTTAAAAAAAGTGTTGGGGATGCTATCGATGCTAAGCTTATTGAGAAAGTCTATACAAGCAATGCCGATTTAACAACAAATAAGCTAACGCAATTATTGTCAAATGTTCGTTTGGAGCATTTACAAGTTGCAAATGAAATCATTGGTTTTGCTAAAGTCTCTCTAGGTAAAAAGTTGAATGAAAATATCTACCTTACTCTAACCGATCATATTGATTATGCAATTGAACGGCATAACAATGGCTTACCTGTTAGAAATGCACTTTTGTGGGAAATTAAACGGTTTTACAATCATGAATATTTGATTGGAAAAGAAGCCTTGACCATTATTTCCAATCGTTTGGATATTGAACTGCCAGAGGATGAAGCTGGTTTTATCGCACTGCATATTGTGAATGCAGAACTAGATTTATCCCAAGTCAGTCAAGTGTCTGAAATGACAAAAGTCATTCAAAAAATCATCAATATTGTTAAATATCACTATAAAACAGATTTGGACGAATATACGTTAAATTATGAACGGTTCATTACTCATTTGAAATTTTTTGTGCAACGATTATTTAGTGGAATCGAGCTAGATAAAGACAAAGATGAAGGCTTCTTGTTTATGCTAAAAGAAAAATATCAAGAAGAATACCTTTGTGCATTGAAGATTCGTGATTATATTGGTAAAGAATTTGGTCGTGATTTAAAAGAAGACGAGATGATTTATCTCACTATCCATATCAGAAGAATAACCAACAATTAAAGGATTGTTACTGCGTAAAAGCAGGCTATACCTAAGAAAAATCTCTTTGAAATAAGAGGTTTCTTAGGTATTTTTTATGTTTAAAATTGAGCTAGGAAAAAAAGAAGTACGGAGGAAATTACATGAATTATCAAGATTTAGCACAAGAAATCATCGAGAATATCGGTGGGGATAAAAATGTGAGCGGATTAACACATTGTGCCACTAGATTGCGTTTTAATCTAAAAGATGAAGGGAAAGCTCAAACGGATGCTATCAAAAATACGGCTGGTGTAATGGGTGTTGTTTCAAAAGGTGGACAATATCAAGTAATTATCGGCAGTGATGTTGGTAGTGTATATAAGGAAATTTTAAAGAAGATACCAGCATTAGATGGCCAACAAATGGAATCAAATGAAGTAGATGACCGAGGTATGGCATCGAAAATTATCGATACGATCACAGGAATTTTTACACCGATTCTGCCAGCAATCACAGCAGCTGGGATGCTTAAAGCTGTTCTTTCGTTATTGGTTGTTTTCAATGCAATCGATAAAACGGGTCAAACCTATATCATTATTGATTTTATGGCAGACTCGGCATTTTATTTCTTACCAATTCTATTAGCGGCGTCGTCAGCACAAAAATTTAAAACCAATATGTATTTAGCAATGATGGTAGGTGGAATTTTACTTCATCCAAACTTTGTCGGAATGGTAAATGCAATCAAAGAAGCTGGTGAAGGCGGAATACATCTTTTTGGTATGCCAATTTCTGCGGTAACGTATGGTTCATCCGTTATTCCGATTATCTTATCTGTTTGGTTTATGTCTTATGTTGAACCGATTGCAGATAAAGTATCACCGAAAGTAATCAAGTTTTTCAGTAAACCTTTGATTACGATTGCTGTTGTCGGAACGATTTCTCTAGTTGTGATTGGTCCAATTGGCTACTTGATCAGTGATGGTATTTCAAATGGTATCAAAGCATTAGAAAACTTTAGTCCTTGGTTAGTACCAACGATTATTGGTGCATTCACGCCATTATTTGTCGCTACTGGCACGCATTATGGTCTTGTTCCGATTGGTATCAATAATCGCATGACAACGGGTTATGATACGGTGATTTATCCAGGGATGTTAGCGTCAAATCTTGGTCAAGGTGCTGCTTCATTAGCAGTTGGACTTAAAAGTAAAGATTCTTCAATCAAACAATTAGCCGCATCTGCTGGATTAACGGGTCTATTCGGTATTACTGAGCCAGCGTTATATGGTGTTAACTTAAGATTTAAAACACCTTTGTATGCGGCAATGATCGGAGGCGGACTTGGTGGTTTGTTTATGGGGATTAGCCGTGTCAAAAACTTTACTGGTGGTTCACCAGGTTTATTGACACTTCCAAGTTATATCGGTGACGATACGTTAAAGCATTTGTATCTGGCTTGTATTGGGGCAGCGATCAGTATCGTGATTTCATTTGTGATTTCATATATTTTATATAAAGAGCCTGTTACAGAGGGGACTCAAAAAGAAACTAAAAGTGATGTAGTAGTGAATGATACTGTTTCTGAAGATGTCGTGAATGTTATGACACCTGTCAAAGGCGAAATCGTTCCGTTGTCAGCAGTTGAAGATGGCATGTTCTCAGAAGAAATATTAGGCAAAGGCTTTGCAGTAAAACCTGTGGAAGGGATTGTTTATGCACCTCTTTCTGGAACTGTCACTGCTGTATTTGACTCCAAACATGCTATAGGCTTAACTAGTGAGACTGGTGTAGAATTATTGATCCATATCGGTATCGATACAGTTCAGCTAAATGCAGAGGGCTATCAATACTTTGTCACAAAAGGGCAAAAAATCCAAACAGGTGATAAGTTAATTGAATTTGACTTAGAAAAAATTACAGAAAAAGGCTATAATATTATTACACCCGTTGTTGTAACAAATTCAACAGATTTTGGCGATATTATTACGTTGACTAAATCGTTGTCTGAACCAGGTGAACAAGTAATGAAGGTTATTCGTTAAAAGAAAACCTTTTATACTAATAAATTGGAGGATGATTTGAATGGGATTTAGAAAAGACTTTTTATGGGGCGGCGCAACCGCAGCGAATCAATGTGAAGGGGGCTATAACGAAGGTGGTCGCGGCTTAGCGAACGTAGATTTAGCACCAGTCGGACCAGATCGTTTTCCAGTGATCACTGGCGAGAAAAAAATGTTTCATTTTGATGAAGAACATTTTTATCCAGCACAAAATGCGATCGATATGTACCACCGTTATCAAGAAGATATTGCCTTGTTTGGCGAAATGGGCTTTAAAACCTATCGTTTATCGATTGCGTGGAGTCGTATTTTCCCATTAGGTGATGAAACAGAGCCAAATGAAGAAGGCTTGAAATTCTATGAAGATTTGTTCAAAGAATGCCGCAAACATAACATTGAGCCTCTTGTAACGATCACTCACTTTGATTGTCCAATGCATTTAGTGGAAAAATATGGCGCATGGCGCAGTCGTGAGTTGGTTGGCTTTTACGAGAACCTATGTAACGTGATTTTCAATCGTTATAAAGGCTTGGTTAAATATTGGTTGACATTCAATGAAATCAATATGATCTTACACGCACCTTTTATGGGCGCAGGTCTTTATTTTGAAGAAGGCGAGAACAAAGAACAAGTGAAATATCAAGCGGCACATCATGAATTATTAGCAAGTGCGATCGCAACAAAAATTGCGCATGAAGTTGATCCTGAAAACCAAGTCGGCTGTATGTTAGCGGCAGGAACCAACTATGCATATACTTGTAAACCAGAAGACGTTTGGGCAGCGCGCAAAGCGGATCGCGAAAACTTCTTCTTTATCGATGTTCAGTCGCGTGGGGAATACCCTGCGTATGCGTTGAAAGAATTAGAACGTGAAGGTATCGAATTACCAATTGAAGACGGTGATTTAGAATTATTGAAAGAACACACAGTAGACTTTATTTCATTCTCATACTACTCATCACGTGTTCAATCAACTGATCCAGCAGTTAACGAACAAACAGCCGGTAATATCTTTGCCTCAGTGAAGAATCCTTATTTAGAAGCAAGTGAATGGGGCTGGCAGATTGATCCGCTAGGCTTACGGACAACGATGAACGACTTGTATGACCGTTACCAAAAACCATTGTTTATCGTGGAAAACGGCTTAGGTGCGGTGGATACACCAGACGAAAACGGCAACGTGATTGATGATTACCGGATCGAATATCTAGCGGCGCACATCCAAGCAATGAAAGACGCAGTAGAACTTGATGGCGTCGATTTACTAGGCTATACAACGTGGGGCTGTATCGATTTAGTGTCAGCTGGAACAGGGGAAATGAAAAAACGTTATGGTTTTATCTATGTGGATCGTGACAACGAAGGCAATGGCACTTTGAAACGTTCGAAGAAAAAATCATTTGACTGGTATAAAAAAGTTATTGCGACTAATGGAGAAGATTTAACGAACGCATAAATAAGATAAAAGGACAAAAACGAGAAAAAAACTCGTTTTTGTCCTTTTTTTGTAACCTGTTACGTAAAATGGAACAAAATACAAGCTGCTGTTCTTCTCATCAAGAGTTTGGAAACCGCTTTAAAAAGAGAGTGCTTCAAGGTATGCTTATCTCGTCAAAAGGAAAACTCGAGGATTCCGACAATAAAAATCAAAAATAGATTGGTGGAAGACATGATGAAAAAAAGAGACTTTGTCGATACAAATGATTTTACGAAAGCAGAAATCGATTTTATGATCCAATTGGCTTTAAAATTAAAAGAATCCATTAAAAATGGTTATTATCCTCCGCTCTTAAAAGATAAAACTCTTGGAATGATTTTTGAACAATCGTCAACTCGTACCAGAGTATCATTTGAAACCGCCATGACCCAGCTCGGCGGACATGCTCAATATTTAGCACCGGGTCAAATTCAATTAGGTGGGCATGAGTCTTTAGGAGATACAGCCAGAGTGTTATCTCGATTAGTTGATATTTTAATGGCTCGTGTTGAACGCCATCAAACAATCGTTGATTTAGCCAAAGACGCAACGATTCCAGTTATCAACGGCATGAGTGATTATAATCATCCAACACAAGAATTAGGCGACATTATTACCATGACAGAACATTTACCAGCAGGTAAAAAACTCAGTGATTGTAAAATTGTCTTTGTCGGTGATGCTACTCAAGTCTGTGTGTCTACAATGTTTATGGCAACAAAAATGGGGATGGATTTTGTTCAGTTCGGACCAAAAGGATTTCAAATCAAAGCAGAAACTCTTGCCATCGGCCAAAAGAATGCTGAACTTTCTGGCAGTAGTGTCTTAATCACAGAAAATGCTGAAGAAGCGATGAAAGATGCCGATTTTATTTATACAGATGTTTGGTACGGCTTATATGAAGCAGAACTATCAGAAGAAGAGCGGATGGCGACGTTCTATCCGAAATACCAAGTCAATAAATCATTGATCGATATGGCTGCACCTCACGTTAAATTTTTACATTGCTTACCTGCGACCAGAGGAGAAGAAGTCACCGATGAAGTCTTGGATGCTCCATACTCTGTTGTTTTAGATGAAGCTGAAAATCGCTTGACAGCCATGCGTTCATTATTAGTCTATTTCATGAATCCTTATTTAGATTATGCTAGTGCGGCTGTTGGTGAGCAGTATGATGCAGAATTTGAATTAATGTTAAGAAATGCTGTAGTTGCTAAGTGATTTTTAAAGAAATGATGAAATAGAAGCAGAGCCAATCGTCAATTGTTTGCTCCTTCTATTTCCATTTTCTTTAATGAAAGGTGCGTACAAAACATGAAAGAAAAAAAGAAATTTCGGTTGTTTGACGCAGTTCTAATGGCGGTTGTTGTCATCCTTGTTGTGGAATCTGCCGCTCCAGCCGCTGCTATTGGCTCCTCACAATTTTTCTGGTGGGGGATTTTACTTATTTTGTTCTTTTTACCATATGGTTTAATTTCAGCTGAACTAGGGACGACGTATACTGGAGATGGAGGAATTTATGATTGGGTAAAAATGGCCTTCGGTCGTCGCTGGGGTGCTCGAGTAGCTTGGTTTTATTGGATCAATTTCCCAATTTGGATGGCAAGTTTAGCTGTTTTATTTACAGAGGTCATGACTCAAATTTTCGGATTAGAACTGGGAACGCATGTTTTGATCTTGGGACAGTTAGTCTTTATTTGGGCCGTTACGTTTATTAGTTGTTTTCCAGTTAGTGATAGTAAATGGATCTTAAATCTAGCAGCATTTGCTAAAGTAGCCATCATGGTTTGTTTAGGTGTTTTAGGAATTTATCACGCTGTGACCAAAGGGATGGCAAACGATTTTTCTGGTAGAGCTTTACTGCCAAGTTTTGATTTGGAAAGTTTAAGTTTTATTTCAGTGATATTATTTAACTTTTTAGGGTTTGAAGTGGTCACAACACTTGCTAGTGATATGGAGAATCCTAAAAAACAAATTCCTCAAGCCATTATTTTCGGTGGTATTTTAATTGCCTTCTTCTATCTATTTGCTGCATTTGGGATGGGTGCGGCAGTTTCAGCAGATCAATTGTCGACGTCTGGTGGCTTGATCGATAGCTTTATCTTATTGGTTGGAGGAATCAATCCATTTGTCATCATTATTGGGTTGTTGTTTATGTATACGTTAGCTGCAAATCTGATTTCTTGGGCTTTAGGAGTCAACTACGTTGCTTTTTACGCTGCTAAAAACCACGATATGCCAAAAGTATTTGTAAAAGAAAATCCTAAAAATGAAATGCCGGTAGGCGCATCTATCGTCAATGGAATCGTGGCTTCAGTCTTAGTAATAGCTGCACCATTTATTCCAAATGAAAATATTTTTTGGGCCTTCTTCGCTTTAAATGTGGTGGCATTGCTAATTTCATATATTATGATGTTCCCTGCTTTCTTAAAATTACGTAAAATCGATCCTGATCAAGAACGACCGTTTAAAGTACCGGGAGGACCTACTCTACTAAAAATAATTGCCTATGTACCATTTATTTTATTAGTTATTACCTTATTTTTCTCAGTTGTACCATTATCCAGTACAGAATTTAGTGAGAAAATCCCGATTTTAATTGGAACAGTTGTTGCCACGATCATAGGTGAAATTTGTATTCGTCTAGGCGATAAAGAGTATGCAAAAAAACAAGTAGAAAAAAATCAAGATAAAAGGAGTGTCGAACATGAAAACAATTGATAGTTCACCAAAAAAAGATGGGTTTCGCATGCCAGGAGAATTTGAACCTCACCAAGGAGTTTATATTTTATGGCCAGAACGTCCAGATAACTGGCGAAATGGTGGTAAGCCAGCTCAAAAAACATTTGTAGCGATAGCCGTTGCAATCAGCGAATTTGAACCTGTGACAGTTGGTGTATCTGCTGAACAATATGATAATGCTCGTCATATGTTGCCTGAAAGTGTTCGTGTTGTTGAAATTGCTAACGATGATGCCTGGGTTCGAGATTGTGGCCCAACTTTTGTTAAAAATGATGAAGGTGAAATCCGTGGTGTGGATTGGACGTTTAATTCATGGGGTGGCTTAGTCGACGGTCTTTATTTCCCTTGGGACAAAGATGATCAAGTAGCACAAAAAATTTGTGAAGTAGAGTGGAAAGATCGTTATCGCTTAAATGATTTTGTCTTAGAAGGCGGCTCAATTCATGTGGATGGTGAAGGGACGTTAATCACGACGGAAGAGTGCTTACTTTCAGAAGGTCGAAATGCTCAACTTTCAAAAGAGCAAATCGAACAAGTCTTAAAAGAATATCTTTCATTAGAAAAGATTATTTGGCTAAAACGCGGTATTTATTTAGACGAAACGAATGGTCACGTAGATAATATCGTTAATTTTGTAAAACCAGGTGAAGTCGTTTTGGCTTGGACCGATGATCAAAATGATCCACAATATGAAATTTCCAAAGAGTGCTTAGCTATTTTAGAAAATGAAACAGATGCTAAAGGTCGTAAGCTGGTTATTCATAAATTATTTGTACCAAAACCTATTTTGATCACCGAAGAAGAAAGTTTCGGTGTCGATGCAGTAGCAGGTACATTACCGCGAGAAGAAGGGGACCGTTTAGCTGCCAGTTATGCAAATTACTATACAGCCAATGGCGGTATCGTTTTACCGTTGTTTGATGATCCGAATGATGAAAAAGCAATAAGTTTATTGCAAAAATTATATCCTGATAGAAAAGTTGTTGGTGTACCTGCAAGAGAAATTCTTTTAGGCGGTGGCAACATTCACTGTATTACCCAGCAAGTACCCAAATGAGGTGGAACCTATGACAAAACGTATTGTAGTAGCTTTAGGAGGAAATGCGATCCTGACAACTGATCCTAGTGCTAAAGGCCAACAAAAGGCTTTAGCACATACGGCGTATTATTTAGCTGATTTTATTGAGGCCGGACATGAATTGATTATCACGCATGGCAATGGTCCACAAGTTGGTAACTTATTATTGCAGCAGCAATTAGGAGCAACAAAGAAAAATCCAGCTATGCCAGTCGACACAGCTGTTGCTATGACTCAAGGCAGTATTGGCTATTGGTTAGAAAATGCATTAGTAGCTGAATTGAAAAAAAGAAATCTCTCTAAAAATACCGCCACGATCCTAACACAAGTCGTTGTTAGTGAAACTGATCCAGCGTTTCAAGCACCAAGTAAACCGATTGGTCCTTTTTTAAGTAAAGAAGAAATGGAAGCCGAAAAACAACAGACATCTGCCGTTTTTGTCCAGGATTCAGGTCGAGGTTTTCGTAAAGTAGTTCCTTCACCAAAGCCAATCGATATTGTTGAATATCCTGTGATCCAACAAATGGTAGAAAACGGGATTATCACGATTGCTGGAGGCGGAGGTGGTATTCCTGTAGTGATCAAAGAGGGGATTTATCAAGGAGTTGAAGCTGTCATCGATAAAGACTTTGCTTCTGAAAAAATTGCAGCTTTAGTCCATGCGGATATGTTGGTTATTTTAACAGGCGTAGATCATGTTAGTATCAATTTTAATCAACCAAACCAAGCGGATTTGACTAAAGTTAGTGTTGCTGAAATTGAAAAGTATATTGAAGACAATCAGTTTGCACCTGGCAGTATGTTACCTAAAGTTCAAGCGGCCATAACCTTTATTAAAGAAAATGCTAAAGGTAAAGCGGTGATTACCTCCTTAGAAAATATTAAAAATTTATTAGAAGAAGAAACCGGCACAATCATTACTGCTTAGTTTTAATAAAAAGAGTAGGGCAAAAACTAGTTTCTACTCTTTTTTTCTGATATATTAAAAATATATCGCTTACATACAGAAATAATAGAGAGTGACCGATAAAGTAAAGGAGTGCAGCTCGTATGAAATTAACAATTAGCAATCCTAAAGAGGATGGTTTTTTTGCACCAGGAGAATTTGATCCACATGAAGAAACATATCTGATTTGGCCGGAGCGAGCTGATAATTGGCGTAATGGTGGGAAACCTGCTCAAATAGCCTATGCGGCAGTAGCCGAAACAATTGCATTGTTTGAACCAGTCACTATGTTGGTTTCTGCTAAACAATACAAAAATGCCCGCCAATCCTTACCAGAAACAATTAGAGTGCTGGAAATGAGCAATAATGATGCTTGGATCAAAGATTATGGTCCAATTTATGTAACGAACGAAAAAGGGGAAGTTCGTGGAGTTGATTGGCGATTTAATGCTTGGGGCGGCTTATTAGATGGACTATATTTTCCTTGGGATCAAGATGATTTGATTGCTGAAAAATTGTGCGAGTTCAATCGCATCGATTATTATTCTTTGAAGGAATTTATTTTAGAGGGGTGTTCTATTCATTTAGATGGAGATGGAACATTGTATACAACTGAGGAAGTGTTACTTTCAGAAGGTAGAAATGGTAAACTCTCTAAAGAGGAAATCGAAACGATCTTAAAAAACTACTGTAATGTAGAAAAAATCATTTGGCTAAAACAAGGCTTCTTTTTAGATGAGACGAACGGTGATATCGATAATATGCTCAATGTGGTACGACCAGGTGAGCTTGTTTTGACGTGGACAGAAGATCCAGAAGATCCTCAATATGAGATTTCTAAAGCTGCATATGAACAATTAAAAAATGAAACGGATGCTAAAGGTCGAAAACTGACTATTCACAAAATGTTGATGCCTGAACCCATGTATATTACAACCGAAGAAAGTCAGGGAGTAGACCCGGTCAATGGCATGTTGCCAAGATTTCCTGGAGATCGACTGACTGCTAGCTATGTTAGTTATTATACGGCGAATGGCGGTATTATCTATCCCTTATTTAATGATAAAAATGATCAGGCAGCTGGATCACTATTGGAAACATTATACCCAGACCGCAAAATTATCGGCGTTCCTGCTCGGGAAATTTTATTAGGCGGCGGAAATATTCATTGTATTGCACAAAGTATTCCTAAAATTAGGTAGGAGGGAAATAGATGGACTTTTTTGAAGTGGTAAACCCTCATGTTTCAGAGTTAACAAAAAATGAGCACCTATTATTTGACTATGTTGTGAAAAATTTGAATGAAATTAAAAATAAAAGTATTCGAGAAGTAGCTGATGATTGTTTTGTTTCAACAACGACTTTTTTGCGATTTGTTAGAAAAATTGGGTTTTCTGGTTATAGTGAATTTACAACTGTAATCAAATATACTCTTTTAAACCAGAAAAAAGAAGAGAAAGTCAGTCCCTTTGTTGTGTCGCAAAAAGATTATCGAGAAGAGTATTTAAAGAATATCAATGAATCAGTTCGCGTAATCGACAAAAATAGTTTGCTCAAAGTCGGCGAATTTTTGAAGAAAAAGCCGATTATTTATTTATTTGCTAAAGGCATGAATAAACAGCTCATGCAATACGTAAAGTATCTATTTGTCGCAGCTGGATTTTTAGTCGTATTTCCTGAAGATCAGTCGATGCGGGCGGTTGTGCAACGGCAGATCAAATCAGAGGATATGGTATTTATTTTAACGTATCAAGGAAAAGATGAAGAATGGATTCAGTTGATGCAATACTTAAAAAATGCGGCACATCCACTACTTGTTTCGATCACAGGAGCTGATAATAATGTGATTCAAAATATGAGCGACATTAATTTTTATGTATTTACAGATGAACTTTTTTTAAATAAGATGGAAATTACGTCACATATTTCAATGTTGGCGATCATGGAATTGATTTTATATCAATATTTGGATAATGCTGAAGAAGGGGAGTATCATTTAGTCTTTAAATAACTAGCTCTCATTTATATTTGTGAAATGATTATCAAAAATAACAGAAAAAAGTTGAGAGCGAATAAACGGCGAGAAAAAAGCTGCTCCTTCGGAAATAAGCTGAAATTCACAAAAATTTGAAGAGCAATTTTCGTGAATTTCTTCTTATTTCTTGGAGCTAAACACTTTTATCTCGACCTCAACTTTTTGACTATAGTTTGCCATAATCATGTTGATGTTTTGGTGTATGCTTCAACAATGAATAGGCAGCCAGTGTGATCGCAGATAATGTTGCTCCTGTAACTAAAATTTTTTTCATAAACATCATTCCTTTCTATAAAAGCGTCTATCTATACTTAAGTGCAAAAACTGCACATACGTGGACGGTAGGATTCGAACCTACACCTCATCAGGTCGAGAATAAACATCCGTTAGTCCTCAAAGAGTTTTAACACCACGTTCATCCACAAAGTTATGGGTTGTTTACTATGATTAAACTATAACCTTAATAGATTAAATCAAACATAAAAAAGCTTGAAAAAAGTATGAATTCATTTGAATTTGTTATGAAGAGTATGAATATCTTTGCGAATAAAAAAACAAACGAATTAGAAAGGGAATGGGGCACTTTGTGCTATAATAAAAAATAAATGACTAGAAAAGAGCGTGACAGGAATAATGTGGAAAACAACTGAAGAGAAAACAGCAGCCTACCAATTGCTAGTACAGCAACAAGCGGCAATCATTGAAATTGAGCATGATAAAATCGCTAATCTTTCAAATTCTTCTGCCTTATTAGCTGATGTCTTACCTCATACTGTTTTTGCAGGTTACTATTTATTTGATGGGGAAGAATTAGTTTTGGGGCCATTTCAAGGAAAAGTTTCTTGTACACGAATCGCAATAGGAAAAGGGGTTTGTGGGGAATCAGCTGCAAAGCGTGAAACGTTAATCGTTGAAGATGTTAAAAATCATAAAAACTATATCTCTTGTGATTCAGCTGCTCGTTCTGAGATTGTTGTGCCCATGGTTAAGGATGGGAAGCTCTTAGGCGTGTTAGATTTGGATAGTTCGATCACTCACAGCTATGATGAGCTGGATCAAACGTACCTGGAACAATTTGTTGAAGCCCTGTTAAATAATACTGATTTCTAGTTTAAGTTGAGCGTTCTTTTCGCGTAATCTATTTTGCCATGAGATAATCATTAAAAATAGAGCGAGAGGATGATTAACATGTTAGAAGTGTACTTGAATTTTAAGAATGGGGCAAAGGCTGCGATCGCTTTTTATGAAACGGTGTTTGATGTGAAAAATGAAGGCATTATGACATTTGCAGATGCACCGGCAGATCCTGAACACCCAACGCCGGAAGTTTGGAAAGACTTGGTCATCAACTCTTCGATAACAATCGAAGGTGTACCTGTTATGATATCAGATGTGCCAGATGGTATGGGCTTGACGTTTATTGAAGGCAATAATGTTTCTCTAGTGATCAACACAAATGATGAGGCAAAAATCGATCGGATTTTTAATCGTTTAGCAGAGGGTGGTAAAATATCGATGCCGCTTGGGGAAACATTTTGGGCTAAAAAATATGGTATGGTCGTTGATAAATTTGGGATCAATTGGATGCTTAATTACTCTGATGAGGCTTGATTTCAAATTTTAACACAATATACTTAATGGAAGATCACCAAGTTAGCATAAGCTGCTGAGTCTATTGGTGGTCTTTTTCTGTTAGTATCAAATACTCAAGATCATTGTTCCATTTCGGTTGATTTCTGCTATAATGATTGAGGAAATAGTGAGGAGTGAACGAGTTTGATTGGATACTTATATCTTTTTGTAGCTATAATAAGTGAGGTCATCGCCACAAATTTATTAAAAGCAACGGATGGTTTCAGTAAATTAGTTCCATCTGTAGAATGCTTGATTGCTTATGTGGTCTGTTTTTACAGTTTATCAAAAGCAATAAAATATATGCCATTAAATGTAGCATATGCATTATGGGGAGCAGTAGGCATCATCTTGATTACTGTTTTTTCTGTTGTCTATTGGAAAGAACAAATCAATACACCCACGATTATCGGACTTGGCTTTATCGTGATTGGAACGGTTTTAGTGAATGTTTTTGGAACAGGTCATTGATGTTTAGAGTCAACGTTATATCAGAAAAGCATGTTATCTTGTTTAGTTAAAAGGTGGAAGATGCAACGTTTGATCCTTTAAATGTTTAAAAAAATATGTTATACTAACAAAAGCGTATAGTATGCTATTTAATCTTAACGGGGACGTTACGGATTCGACAGGCATAGTTGAGCTTGAATCGCGTTTCGTAGGTTACGTCTACGTAAAAACGTTACAGTTAAATATAACTGCTAAAAACACAAACAATACTTTCGCTCTAGCTGCGTAAAAACAGCGGGTGAAGATCCTCTCGGCATCGCCCATGTGCTCGAGTAAGGGTCTCAAATTAAGTGGGATACGCTAAATTTTTCCGTCTGTAAAATTTAGAAGAGATCATCAGACTAGCGAGAGTTTGGGCCTGTTATGCGGCATAAGCTTCAGCGAAACCTTAAAATAGCATGACTATGAACGTAGAAGTTTAAGTGACAATGTGTTTGGACGCGGGTTCGACTCCCGCCGTCTCCATTCAATTTGTGGAGACAGACAGTAGAAACGTTGATGTACAACGTTTCTACTGTCTATTTTTTTGTTGAAGTACCTTTTAATAGTGTTAATCTAGAGGTCAACATAGTTAGCAAATAAGCTAGCTGTTTGATTTTTCTTTTTTTTAAACATGCGTATTTATGGTTCATATTTGTAAAAGTTAATAGAATGCTGATGTGTGAACACAACTCTTTTTGCATTTATTTTACATTCTCATTTAGTCTAAATCATTGTTATCATAAATTTTTAGGAATTTGATTAGTCTCAAGTAAACTCGATATTTTTTTGAAAGAGTGTATAAGATATCAGCCTAATATTACAAAAATGACGAAAACTAAACCAACTTCAATAGGCGTAAAAATTCTTTTGAAGCACTTGAAAAGATTTGGCCTTTTTTCCAAACAATGCTGATGTTTGCGGTTAATGGTGGTGAAAAGGGAATAAAGATTAGGGTTGTATTCGTCGTATTCACAATCCCATCAATACAAAGAACACTGGCAATGTTTTCCTTTGCCAACAGTGAGGCATTGTAAAGTAAGTTATATGTGCCAATAACATTCAGGTGCTCTATATTTCCTCCAAACCATTCAGACAGCTGATTATCCACGAATGACTGATTTGAAATGAGTAAAGGCATACGTTGAATATCTTTTGGTTGAACTGTCTTTTTTTTAGCTAGAGGATGTGAGTTATTGACCAAAATCCCCCAGGAATCAATTAAAGGCAGTCGAATATATTCGTATTTCTGTTTTTCAACGGGATCAATAACAAGTCCAAAATCTAAAAGTCCTTTATCAATTTTTTCTAATACATCATCGGCGTTTCCACTATAAAGGTGTATATTAATTTCTGGATAGTTATCTCTAAGTTCGTACAGAATATGACTGAGAAACTCAAACGCTTGTGTTTCACCTCCACCAATTGTTATTTGCCCACTAATAACTTCATTTTTAGTAAGGTTCGTCATTGTTGAATCAACCAAAGATAGAATTTCTTTTCCTCTATTCATTAAATAGATACCATCTTCTGTTAAGGTGATAAATCGATTCCCTCTAGTAAATAATGTAACGCCTAGTTCTTCTTCAAGCTCTTTTAATTGTTTTGAAAGAGTTGGCTGAGACAGATGTAAGACTTCAGCAGCTTTACTAATTGTTTTTTCTCTTGCAACAGTTAAAAAGTAAGTTAACACACGAAGTTCCATTTGTTATTTCCTCCTATAGTTAAAAAGAATAGTTATATATGTTTTATTGGTATTAGTTAAGTATAACTGATTCTTGTATGATTGGGATAGTGAAAATATAATGAATGTCTAAGGAGGGAAATAAAATGTCAAACATAGGTTTACAACAGAGAATTGTAGGGAAAGAGATAGTAAAAGATTCACCCTTGTTTGAAGAAATCCATTTAATAAAGCAAAATAATGAGCGATTGATAATGTTATTGAATGCACAATACTATCCTAATGAAGAGGTATTACACTATTTAGAGAAAATTACAGGACAAATAATTGATTCATCAGTAAAAATTTCACAGCCTTTTTATAGTGATTTCGGTAAACATATTAAATTTGGAAAAGATATTTTTATTAATCAAAGTGTGATGTTTGTCGACTTGGGTGGGATAACGATTGAAGATCAAGTGTTGATTGGTCCAGGATCTAGATTAATTACAGTGAACCATTTGATGTCTCCTAAAAAAAGACGTGGAATTAAAGTGGAGCCGATTTGTATTAAGAAAAATGCGTGGCTTGGGGCAAATGTGACTGTTTTACCTGGAATTACAATTGGAGAAAATTCGATTGTTGCTGCGGATTCAACAGTAACAAAGGATGTTCCAGATAATGTAGTTGTAGTAGGAAGTCCAGCCAAAGTGGTTCGAGAGATTGAAGAAGAGGATGAAAGAACTGGTAAAGATTAAAGGATTATAGATTGAGTTGCTAAATTGGTACAACTAAAATAAATCATATTTAAACAGCAGTGGGAGCCGCAGAATTCAAATTAAATCAGGCAGATGTTCTTTATTTTAGAAGAACTTTACATTCCGCATAAAGTAAAAGGGGACGTAAAAAATGCCATAAAAACGAATAAACGGCGGAAGCAGAAACAATCCTTTAGGAAATAAGCTGAAATTGCTGTAAAACACAACAAGTAATGAGTTGATGTTGCACAGTACCTACTTGGTTACAAAAAATAAATGAAATAGGAATAAAAAAAGATAACCATAAAGGCTATCTAAAATGGATTTCCTGTTGCATCAGTCATAGAGACATCACCTTGAGGCGTTACACGGAAAAATCCTAGAGTACCTGATCCACCTTGACTAGAAATACTTTTACTATACGCTTTGAACAAAAAGTCAGTATCGATCATTTGCCAGAAAATTAAGCTAGTATCTTCGTTATTTGTATCAGGATACGTCTCTAATATGTGTTGTAAAGCTTGTTCTTGTGACATATCAGGAATAGGAACACTACTTTGCGGCTCTTCGGATAGTGCAACGGTCTGTTCCTCAGAGGATACAGAACTTGAAATTATTTTAGTTTCTGAAGCTGATGTAGAGTCAGATGTTTTTAATATAGATGACGTAGTTGTGTTAGCAGCTGAGCTACTGTCCGAAGCAGATTGTTCATTTTTTGAATTACAAGCAGCAAGCAATAGTAATGACGACAGTAATAAAGTAAAAGTTGTCTTTTTCATGATATTTACCTCCATAAAAATTATAACACGAGTACTACAAAATTGAAGGATTGATAGACGAATTAGTAGCTGAGTACCGAAGTATTGATGATAAATAGGTGCCAAACCCTAATATGAATTACCATTATCTGAAACTATTTACTTGCTTCATTTACAGCAACTTTAGCCAATAACTTGTTTATCTGTAGCGTTTTCTATGCTACAATTCACTATAAAATGAGGGGGCAGGTATCTATGGAAATAACCGCTTATGTTGCAAGTGCATTTAGTAAGGATCAAAAAGGTGGCAATAAAGCTGGTGTCGTATTGTTTGAAGATACATTAACTACCATTCAAAAGATGACAATAGCTAAACAACTAGGCTATGCAGAAACTGCATTTATATCAGAATCTGTTATTGCTGATTACAAATTTGAATATTATACACCAAAAGAAGAAGTTGATTTATGTGGTCATGCCACAATAGGTTCTTTCGTGATACTAATGCATTTGAATAAACTTTCCAAGAATTACTATACAATTGAAACCAATAGCGGTGTTCTTAGCATCACCATAAAAGATGACGTCATTTTCATGGAACAAAAAAAACCGACATTTTATGATATCCTATCTCCAAACGAGTTAAGCGACTGTTTTGACATTCAAGTGATAGACAAGGAATTCCCGATTCAAATTGTCTCTACGGGTTTAAAAGATATTTTAGTTCCTATAAAAAGTGAAGCACAATTACAGGCACTGGACCCTGATTATAAAAAAATTAAAGAAATAAGCAAGCACTATAATGTTATCGGAGCACATTTATATACTTTTAATGACGATCGAATTATATGTAGAAATTTTGCACCACTATACGATATTGATGAAGAAGCCGCAACTGGAACTTCAAATGGTGCATTAGCTTGCTTCCTTTACAAACAGAGTAATTTACAAAAAGAAAGTTATGTATTCGAGCAAGGTTATTCTTTACACTCGCCTTCTGAAATAGTAGTAAAATTAACAGCCAACAGTGAGAATAAAATAGGAAAAGTTTATGTTGGTGGCAAAGGTTATTATTGTGAAACAAAGTGTTTAACTATCTAAAATAGTGAGTTAAATAAAAAATGTCGAATAAAAAGGTTGATAAGATAGTTTCTTAACCTAAAAAGTGTAAACAACGTCCGAGCATTTAGGAAGTTGTCTACACTTTTTTGCATAAGCTAAACGTGGCATGAATTTAATTTATTTGTTGTGATTATATAGTGAATTAACGCTATTATTTAGAGGTTATTGATCTGCTATTTTTTCTAATTCTATTATATAAAATCATGGTTCCCGCTATCAAAAGGGAGCAAATAACTGAAATTTTCTGGATCATAGTTTTTTTATACGAAATATTGATCGAATGAAAACCGGGACCAAGCTTAACCGTAACTAAACCATTTTTGTTATAATAGTCAACTGCTGTTTGATTCACTTTTACCTCATATCCTTTATAATAAAATTTTGGTAATTGGACCTCTTGATCTCCCTCGATCCGTACAGTATAACTACTATGATTGTAGTCGTTTTTTAGTTGACTAGGAGAAGCAGTATAGGGTACACCATCGATGATCAGACCAGGAGTAGCAAAATATTTTTTATAGTCAGTATCTTTTACTAAGTATTCTTTACCATGTCCAATTTCTGATTCATAAAAATTAGCAAAATTTTCATTTGTCACGGTTATGTTATTTTGAGCAGTACTTTGTATCAAGTTATTGACATTAAATCCTATAGCTAGAAAGCTGGAAATGGCGATCAAAATTAGACTATTTTTAGTGGATACTAAATGAAATTGTTCGATCAAACTAACAGCAAGCAAACTAGCAAAAAATGAAGCAAATAGTAATAATCTCCAGGGAAACTGGATAGTCGCTAGAGGCGACAGTTTAAAAAGACCCCAAGGGAAAAGATTTGTTGCTAGAACCATCATTAAGATGGTAACCAATGTCAGGTACTTATTGATAGTTGTTAATTTTCGATAATAAATTCCAGCAATCAGTACAACAACCAAGAGAAGCAGACCGATGTTTGGTTTCAAATCAGTAAAGGGAGCACTTATATTGGCAAGACTATTTTCAATTAGATTGGCCAAACTAAAATTCAAACCACTGGGCCATAACGTTGTTTTATTGAAATTAAAGGTTAAGTGATTGGTTTGCTCTAAATATGGAAACAAAAACCATGCGGACAAACCAACGGTTAACAGACCAGCTTGGATTAAGTTTGTGATTTGAGTTTTTTTACATTTCTTCCAATTCATTAAAATAAAAACAAGTAGAAAAACAAAAGAATAGAATGCGGTGATCAAGTGGCTGTCAATCAATAAACTCATGCCAACGGCCAATAACTGCCAACGCTGCTTAGCGGTATAAAAAATTGAGTATATGCCAAGAACAAATAAAGGAAGAAACGCAAACGCCAATGATTCTCCAAGTGCAGCTCGAACAGATTGATCGATTAAACGATAACTAGAAAGCGTGTAAAAACAAGAAAATAATAGTGCTAGTTTTTCTGATTTTTTTATCGAAAAAAGAAAATAGTAAGCAGTCCCAGCAGTAACAAAACTGATTAGGAGTTGATCTAAGTAATAGGAAGGAACAAAAGCGAGTCCTATGATCCTAAAAAGTGCAAATGGTAATAATAAGATAGAAGGATAAAATAGGTCAGCCGCATAACCAAAATTGAGTCCCATAGCAGGAAAAACTCGTGGGAAAAAGTCTAAATGTTTAATCGCTTGAGTATAATTTTCTAATCTTGTGCGATGAAACAAAAGATCATCCTGACTGAAAATATAATGGTTGAAAAAATAAGGAAAAATAGAGAGGATGCTGATCCAGAATAAAAGCATTAAAATGATAGCTCTTTTTTTATAGATTACATTCAAATAAATACGCCTTCTTTGTGTAATTTTTCTTTATTCTAACAGAAAAAGAAGGAATTATATAAAAATATCATTTATAGCAAGAGAGGAGGGGGGATTTAATTTATAACTAAAGACGGATTAGAAAATCAGGGAGACGGTTTTTCAGAGGAAAAAGTAGGACGTAAGTAGACGCTATTAATGCCCAAAATGATGATAGTCATTTATGGAAAAATCTTTCACTAAATCAGTATAATATAGAACTTCTTTTTTCATGGATCGAGCAAATTCAATTTCATATTTTGTGCTAGTACCTATGTAATTATTGACATTGATAACGACTATTGCATCTGATAATTTTATTTTTTCAATATGCATACGACCAAGGATCGCCAATTCTTCTTCAGTGAAAGTAGCCGTCTCCTCGTTTGCTGGAAAAATTGGAAGTAACACAGCATTTCCAGCCAATTCCAGTTGCATACCAATTTTCATCATTTCATCTTTAAATTTTAAACTACCACAAACGGTCATTACTTTCATTTTCAAATCGATCCTTTCTTGAAGAGAATTGTAGTATTTACTAAATTAATTTTTCAATATGTTGCTTTAGCAAAGATGACTATTCAGCCAAACTAAAAAAATATTCTATGTACGGTGTGAGAACTGTGCACTTTTATGTTCTAAATTTTTGTTCGATTTCAAAATATGAGAAATATTTTGAAAAATAAACGCATAATTCTACTTGTAGGTTGATATTATTTACACTTTGTAGTATTATAAATATACCCTAACAGTATTTTCATTTTACTCAATCCGAGTAATACTCCTTATCCCACCTTGAAATAGGTGGGATATTTTTGAAGGACGCAAATATTGTAAACTAAGATTCTTTCAATAAGCCAACAGCATAGCTATTCAACATTTTTTCGCTATCTCTTTCATGAATAAGCATCTTGACTTCTTTTTTTACTTGTTCAGCCTGCAAAGTATCACCAGTATTCTCCAATAGATGGATAAAATCATAAACACGTTCCATATAAACGGGCTCACCTTCAAGAATATAGTTAAGGAGATTAGTTAAGTACTGAAGGTTTAATTTAAAACTATAGTTTTCATTTTGCTTATCTTGTTTTTTTGCAAGTTTTATATATTTTTCAGCGCTGTCATAATCTTTAGCATATAAACGCATTGAAATTAAGTTAATAAGTATATTATGAGCAAACTTTTTAGTGGTAAAGTCTCGTTGCTCTTCATATTTTATAGGAAACATCCTTGAAAGTAACAGGTCTGCTTGTTTCGCACTAAAAAAACGAATTAGATTAGCTGTAATAATATAATCGTATTGAATGTAAAACGATTTACTCATTAGTTCTTCAAATATAGCTATTATTTCTTCTGATGTTACTGGATCAACTTCTTCCCAGTGAGCATTGAAAAAATTTTTGATACCAATATAATTTGATAATTCTCGTAAGGACTTTCTTTCTTTATCTTTTACCAAAAAATAATAGTTGAGTAATTTTTGTTTTGTACTCTTATTTTCTAAATGAGCGCCACAATAATAAAAGTTCTCTCTAAAATCTTGTTGTTGTTTGTCAAAAGTGGTAAAGCTAAAAAACTCATCAACGTTAATAGATGTTTGATTTAATATTTCTTCTAGTTCATTTACTTTTAAAGACCGTTTACCACTTTCAATTTTTGAATAGGTAGAGGGATCAGTATATGCAGACATCATTTCCTTTTGAGTTAACTTTAATTTAAGTCGAAAAAAACGTAAAGTTTCTATGATATTCAAGAGTTTCTCTCCCTTCTTATGCGATTATAGCATAAAATGAATAAAAAAATCTTAATTTTCACAAAAAACTAAATAATTTATCTGAATTTTATGCCAATTTCGCACTTTTTGATTTTCCTACTTTATTTTTTTGAGCTTGTTTGTTATTCTTTACCTAAGGAAAATTATTTGTTTGCAAACGTTGATTTCTAAAAATGATAGATGGAGGTGTGTTGATGATTTCATTTATAGCTGTTGTAGCAAGTGTTATTTCTGTATATGTAGTTACAGGCGGAGTCTAAAACGTATTTAAGTTATCAAAAACCAATTTTGCAAACAGAAAATTTAACTAAAAAAAAACTAAATGTATAAGTAAAAAGTGCGTAACAAAAAAAGTGCAAAATAATAGCTTCTGATTTACTTTTCCTGTTGAATGAAGTAAATCAGAGGCTGTTATTTGTTTTGTCTTCAATTATCAGTCGCCAGCTCATCAGCAGCCGTCGTTGATACAACATAGCGCGCTAAGTGGTATTTTTCCGCAAGTGATTTTGAATAAGCTTTTTCTTGTACTTCTTTCATATACAGAAAAAATTCAATTTCACTTTCAGTTGGTTTTTCTCTAGCTAGGATTTCTTTTTCGTAAGTTAAAGCAATGGCTTCGGCAAGATAATAAGAATCGTTCTTACTGATGGAGAGTCGTAATGTATCTCCAAATAAAATGTTATTTCGTTTAGAAAAGGAATCTACTTGCTCATTGATCAACCAAGTATTGTGAAAGGTTGTCGTTATTTTGATTAGTTTTTGTTCCATGACTTAGTCTCCAATCGCTAAAAATAATGAATATTCATCTATATTATACCAAATAGTCTTTCATTTTGTACGTAAAGATTAATAAAAATTTATTTATAGTTATTTTTTAAGCTTAAAACCTGATGTTTTTATTCATATAGGGATAAAAAGCAATTATACTGTTTTTGTTCGATCAAGATTGTTTCTAATTGAATTCTTTGATATGATAAATCTGCCTAGAGCATATATTATTATTTCAATGGACAAATCTAACTATAAATCATCAAAGGAGTCAGTTGATATGAAGAAAATCTCAACGAAGACATTCATCACATTACTAGAAAATAAAGAAGAGCACTTTGCAGTCATCATCAATCATTGGTTTTATTACATAGAAAAAGGACGTATTTATCGATTTCAACAACATAGTAATGCGAAAATTTTGACGACATTAGGATTATTTTATGAAGGAGAGATCGATAATGAGCAGATGATTACAGAGTTGAAAAAAAGCATCATCAATCAAATTCAATATGACTGGTTTACAGATGTTTGGAAAGAAACGATTATTGAACGGATCAGTCGTTCACCGTATGACTTGGAAACATTCTTTTTTTAGAAAAAGTAATTGGCATGCATATCATTTGTAAAAGTAAAAATAGGAGAGTAAGATAATTATATCCTAACAATAAACTTTTTTTATTTACTCTCATGAGTAAAACTCCTTTCCCGTCTTTTTAAAGATGGGATTTTTGTTGTAATCACGAGTCAGATAAAGTAGACACACAAAGCAGTTGTAATTTTGTTTTTTTTTTGCTAAGATACAATCATATGAATAAAAATGGTTGGGCGCAAGCTTCAAGGATCAGGTTCTTCAAGGGGTGAGAAGAATGGTTTTTTGAACTTACGCCCTTTTTTTATTTTTTAGGGAATAAGTTGTGCATCTTATTAACAAAGCACAGGTTATTTCCTTTTTGTTTGTAATAAAAAAAGATACGTTCAATTGTAAGATTGAGCAAAGCAGAGGCAAATGATAGGGGTGAAAAAATTGGTTTTAGAAGCGTTGGATAAGATTCGTGAAGCAGAGGCACATGTAGAAAAAATGCGGCAAGCGACTAAAGCAGAAATTAGTACCTATGAACAAACGCAAGCAGAGAAATTTAAACAAAAACAAGTGGAAAGTCAAGAAAAAGTAACAGAATTGCTGCAAACAATAGAGTCTCAACAAAACGAACAATTAGAAAAACAAAAGACTATCTTGTTGAGTGAAGCAAAAAAACAAACACAAGAGTTCAAAGAAAAATACGGAAAAAACAAAGACTCTATCATTGATTATGTAATAGAAAGGGTGAAAAAAATCTATGGCAGTCAATAAGATGGAAAAAATGACGATTATCGCAGCCGCTGAGCAGGAAGAATTGATTCTTCAAGCAATCCAAGGCTTACAGACAATCGAAATCAAAGATTTTTTTCATTCAAATGTAGATAGCTCTTACATCAAAAACCATTTTGCTTCAACGTTGTTAGAAAGCGATGAAGGTCAAAAAAAGCAATTCCAAACGATGCTAACGGAAATTCAAGAAGCGTTGACGTTCATCGAAAGATTTGCTGAAAATCCTTCAAAAAAGAAACCCATTAAAAGACAAGTTTGCACTTTACAATCTCTGGAAGAAGGATTCAATGAAGAAAAAATAAGTCGCTATTTAAAGGAAATCAATGCACTAAAAATCAGTTTAACGGTGCTTGAAAATACGAGAAAAGAACTTTTAGCGAAAGAAAAATGGTTGGCTCGTTGGCAGTATTTAGATGTTATTCCCCAAAAAAATCCTATGGAACATGCTGAACTTATACTCGGTTCGGTTAATTCAGCAAATCAATCCCTGTTTTTGGCAGACTTAAAAAAGTTCGATTCTACTTCTATAGAGGAAATCTATCATAGTGAACATCATGTTTATTATAGTTTAGTCTATTTAAAGAGTCAGAGTGCTGAGCTGGCTGAGGTTACGGCAAAATATAGTTTTAATGAATTTATTTACCCATATGATATTTTGCCCAAAGAAGCGTATCAACAAAATAAAGAAGAATTGGCCAAGCTCGTGAAAGAAGAAAAAGAGTTGAAGGTAAAATTGTCTTCTTATCGAGATCATTTAGAAGAATTGTATTTAGCGGAAGAAATGACGTTTGCTTATATCCATCGAGAAGAAGCAAAAAAACATTTACTGAATACTTCTTATTTCTTCATCTTACAAGGGTGGATTCCAATTGATGAAAAGCAGTCTTTACAAGCTGTATTGTCAAAAAATGAAGTATTTATTGCTTTTGATCAGCCGACAGACAAAGAAATACAACTGGATATCCCAGTCAAACTGAAAAATAATTCTGTTGTGGCACCTTTTGAAATGCTTACAGAAATGTATAGTCTACCAAAATATGATGAAATTGATCCAACACCGATCATGACGCCTTTTTATATGGTATTTTTCGGAATGATGGTGGCAGATATTGGTTATGGGCTATTGATGTTATTGGGTGCCTTGCTGGCACTTAAATTAATGGTGCTACCTAGAGGAATGAAGCGATTTGCTAAATTCTTTCTGATTTTATCATTTCCAACAATCATTTGGGGTTTTATTTGTGGATCATTTTTCGGAGCTGCACTACCAAAAGTATTATTTGGTATTCAGCTACCGTTTCCGATTTTATCGACGACTGAAGATGTCAATACGATTTTGATTTTATCCGTTGTGTTTGGTTTTATCCAATTGTTAACTGGGCTGATGGTCAACGGGATTGAATTAACGAAACGCAAACGTTACTTGGATAGTATTAGTGAAAGCTTTGCGTGGCAAGGTCTCTTGGCCGGAATACTGATCATTGTTATAGGGATGTTGCTACTTAGTAATGATGGCTTGGTTACAACAGGGATCGTTGTGTCAGTTATTTCAGCATTGTCAATTGTAATCGTACCAATCATTCAAACAAAGTCAAAAGTTAAAGGATTGGCAAAAGGCTTGTATGGCTTGTATGGTCTGACTAGTTATATTGGTGATTTGGTCAGTTATACGCGGTTGATGGCCTTGGGGATTTCAGGTGGAAGTATTGCTGCGGCGTTCAATATGCTAGTCGCCTTTATGCCGCCTGCAGCAAGATTTACGGTAGGGATCGTCCTAATTATTGCGTTACATGCCTTAAATCTATTTTTAAGTTTATTAAGTGCCTATGTTCATGGTGCACGGTTGCAGTATGTTGAATTTTTCGGAAAGTTTTATACTGGCGGTGGACGTGCTTTTAAACCTTTAAAAACAGAAGAGAAGTATATGAATATTGAAAAAAACAAAAAGTAAAAGAATAGTGGAGGAATAATCAGATGATAGATTACTTAATTAATAATAATGGTGGTATTTTATTTGCAGTGTTGGGTATGGCAATGGCAACGATTTTAGCAGGAATTGGATCGGCTAAAGGTGTTGGATTTACTGGGGAAGCAGCAGCAGCGTTGACAACAGAGCAACCTGAAAAATTTGGACAAGCCTTGATTTTACAATTACTACCCGGAACACAAGGGTTATACGGATTTGTTATTGCGTTTTTGATTTTTATCAACTTAAACAATGATATGACAATGGTTCAAGGATTAGATTATTTTGTTGCTTCATTACCGATCGCATTTGCTGGATTATTTTCAGGGATTGCTCAAGGACGTGTTGCAGCAGCAGGGATTCAAATTTTAGCCAAAAAACCTGAGCACGCAACTAAAGGAATCATCTACGCTGCTATGGTTGAAACCTATGCCATTCTTGGCTTTGTTATCTCATTCTTACTTGTCTTAAATGTAAAATAATAATCTAGCTACACGTACTAGTCTCTAAGAAAAAAGATAAAATCTCCCTGTGACAAAAAGCGTCACAAACATATTTTCCTATTTTTCTACGAGACTGAACGAGCCCGCTACGCTTTTATATTTAGGAGGGAAAAAATGGATGCTATCGAAAAAATTGTCGAGCAAATTCTAGAAAAAGGTCAAATAGAAGTTTCAACATATAAAAAAGCGGAAATAGATCGGATCGATCAAGAGTATCAAGAACAAGAAGAGGCCTTAGTTTTACAAGAAAGTAAGCTGATTGAAAAGAATCAAGAACAAACAAATAAAGCCTTTAAACAAAAGGAAAATCGACAACAGTTAGAAATCAAACAAGCTATTTTGAATCAAAAACAAGAATATCTAGAACAGCTTTTTTTAAAATCAGTTGAACGAATGAATCAATGGACACAAGCTGAGTTTCAACAATTTGCAGAACAAATCATCACTCAACTGCCAATTGAAGGAGAAGCTAGCTTAATAGTAGGAGAACATTCTAACGGAAAATTATCAAACCAATGGCTCTTAGAACATTCAACTGAGAAATTGAAACTAAGATTGGAAAACAAGTTAGTACCAGGATCAGGTGGATTTATTGTTGCGAAAGAGGGCGTTGAATATAATTTTCTATTTTCAAGTCTCGTTCAGGAAGTTAAGAAAACAGAAAGCTTTAATGTGCTGGAAAGTTATTTCAGTAACTAGTATTTTATTTAAAGCGGAACGTTGTTACCATCTATTATCTAGCTGTACAAATCAATCCTTAGGAAAATAGATAAATTGTCAGTGAAATAAAGAGCATTTCAATGTCAATTTCCTAATTTTCTACAGGATTAACTGATTTGTTCCGCTTTTATTGTTATCTAGCTGCACGGGCTAGCCTTTCGGGAAAAAGATAAAAATGGAGTGAGACAAAAAGCGTCTCAATCAATTTTTCCTATTTTCCTGTCAAGGCTGAACGAGCCCGCTACGCTTTTAAAATAAGGAGGAACAGGATGAAAGAGACTGTGTATAATCAAATCAACCCCTTGATTCGTCTTAAAGAAACTGAACTTTTGAGTACTGCTCAATATGAACAGTTGTTAAATGCAAACAACACGAATGAACTCAAAGAAATTTTGGAAAATACAGTTTACGGCACATATATGACGTCAGATTTTGCCGAACAATTTGAATATATTTATTCAAAAGAAAAAGGGAAATTATATGAATGGCTATATAAAATGGCTCCTGAGCCAGAAGTCATCACAATTTACACATCAAGAATGACCTTTCACAATTTAAAGGTCTTGACAAAAGCTGAACTAACGGGAAAAAATTTAGACCATTTGTTTATCGATGATGGACGTTATTCGATTGAAACATTAAAAAGTGCAATTCGAACAGGAATTTCCACTGAACTACCTGAAGCATTAATGAATGCTATTTTGGAAGTTCTAGATTATTTTCAAGAATCGTCTACCTTACAAGCAATCGATATTATTTATGATCGTAATTTTCTAACGTTTCAGAAACAATTGGCAGAAAAATTGAATAATCAGGATATCATCACTGAAGTTACGGCTTTTATCGATCTAACTAATATTTCCACGATGGCGAGAGGGATCATTCAAGGACAGCACGAAAATTTTTTATCAACAGTGCTATCTAGTTCCGGCAGCATTGCAAAAGGGCGCTTTTTGGACTATGCAGAACAGATATTAGCTAGCTTTACTGATTTTGTATCAAATACAAAATATGGTGGTCTAATATCATCGATTATTTCGACTGAAACAAAAGAGTTAGATTTAGTTGCGTTTGAAAAAGTCAAAGATGATTATTTAACAAGTTTTTATGACAAAGCAAAGATCATGGCTTTTGGTCCACTACCGTTATTAGCATTTTTAAATGCGAAGGAAGTGGAGTGGAAAAATTTACGTTTGATTTTAGTCAGTAAAAGAAGCAATTTCCCAGTGGAAGTAGTAAGAGAAAGGATGCGAATGACAGATGACATATAAGATCGGTGTGATCGGCGATAGGGATTCTGTCATGCCTTTCAAACTATTTGGCTTTGAGGTTGTTTATGCAGTCTCGGCCAAACAGGTTAGAGAAACGATTGAATCAATGGCAAAAAATGCGTTTGGGGTTATTTTTATTACTGAAGATGCTTCTGAGTTAGCCGTTGAAACGATTGAACGTTACAAAAGTGATGTTACGCCAGCAATTATCTTGATTCCTAGTCATAACGGAACCAAAGGGATTGGGTTGAAGGCGATTCAAGATAATGTGGAACGGGCGGTCGGACAGAATATTTTGTAGAATGTTGAAATGTTTTGAAGTGGTATTGGCTAATGTTAGCTTCACAGACTAGCACTTCGAAAAAAAAGATAAAATAAGAATGAGGCCAAAAGCGCCTCAATCGTGTTTTTCTATTTTTCAGTCGGAGCTAAACGAGCCTGCTCAGCTTTTCTGAATAGGAGGAATGATTTTGCAAATTGGTCGAATTATTAAAGTATCTGGTCCTTTAGTTATGGCTGAGAATATGTCTGATGCGAGTATTCAGGATATTTGTCATGTAGGGGAACTGGGTGTTATTGGAGAAATTATTGAGATGCGGGGAGATGTTGCATCGATTCAAGTATACGAAGAAACAACAGGAATAGGACCTGGTGAGCCTGTAGTAACAACCGGTGAAGCTTTGTCGGTGGAATTGGCGCCAGGATTGATTTCAGAGATGTTTGATGGTATCCAGCGTCCATTAGATACCTTTGCTGAGGTAACAGAAAGTAACTTTTTAAGCAGAGGAGTTCAGATTCCTGCCTTAGATAGAACAAAAAAATGGCTGTTTGAACCAACTGTTTCTGTAGGCGATGAAGTGTCACCGGGAGATATTATCGGTTTGGTTCAAGAAACTAAAGTGATCCCGCATAAAATTATGGTTCCTTTTGGTATTAATGGAACGGTAAAAGAAGTAAAACAAGGTGAATTTACAATTGAACAGACAGTCTATGTCATTGAAACAGCAACGGGAGAAAAAGAATTTACGATGATGCAAAAATGGCCCGTTCGCCGTAGTCGTCCAATTTTAGAAAAATTAAATCCAGATGTCCCATTATTAACGGGGCAACGAGTGATTGATACCTTCTTTCCGGTAACCAAAGGAGGAGCCGCAGCCGTGCCAGGGCCTTTTGGTGCAGGGAAAACTGTGGTACAGCATCAAATTGCGAAATGGGCAGATGTTGATTTAGTAGTTTACGTCGGTTGTGGTGAGCGTGGAAATGAAATGACCGATGTATTGAATGAATTCCCTGAATTAATTGATCCAAATACTGGAAAATCTGTTATGGAGCGAACTGTTTTGATTGCAAATACGTCTAATATGCCCGTAGCAGCACGTGAAGCATCAATCTATACAGGAATCACAATAGCAGAATACTTCCGGGATATGGGTTATTCTGTAGCGATCATGGCAGATTCAACTTCTCGTTGGGCGGAAGCACTACGTGAGATGAGTGGACGCTTAGAAGAAATGCCTGGAGATGAAGGGTATCCTGCCTATCTAGGAAGTCGTTTAGCTGAATATTATGAACGAGCTGGACAAGTTGTGGCATTAGGGAAAGATCATCGTGAAGGAAGTATTACAGCAATCAGTGCGGTTTCTCCATCAGGTGGAGATATTTCAGAACCCGTTACTCAAAATACATTACGAGTAGTGAAAGTTTTCTGGGGGCTAGATGCAACATTAGCGCAAAAACGTCATTTTCCATCAATCAACTGGCTACAAAGTTATTCTTTGTATGATTCAGAAGTCGGTAAATACTTAGATCAGCAGCTGCAAGTCGAGTGGTCTGAGATGGTGAGAGAAGGGATGCGGATTTTACAAGAAGAGTCACAATTAGAAGAAATTGTTCGACTCGTCGGAATTGATTCCTTATCTGATAAAGACTGTTTAACATTAGAAGTAGCTAAATCCATTCGTGAAGATTACTTACAGCAAAACGCCTTTGATGAGGTTGATACGTTTACCTCAAGAGAAAAACAGTACAAAATGCTACGCTTGATTTTAACATTCTATCAAGAAGGCCGAACAGCTTTAACTTTAGGGGCTTATTTATCTGAGATCATGACTGGAACAGTTGGCTTAAGAGATCAAATCGCTAGAAGCAAATATTTGCCAGAAGAACAGATCGATTGCTTAGATGGCTTAGTAGACGAAATAAAAGGAACCTTAAAACAAATTGTGGCAGAGGGAGGGATCACTAATGATTAAAGAATATCGTACGATCAATGAAGTTGTTGGTCCCTTGATGATCGTTGAAAAAGTCGAAGGGGTCAAATATGAAGAACTGATCGAAGTACGGATGCAAAATGGGGAAATTCGTCGTGGCCAAGTGTTGGAAATCAATGGCGATAAAGCGATGGTTCAGATTTTTGAAGGAACTAGTGGTATCAATCTTCGAGATTCAAAAGTTCGTTTTTTAGGACATCCTTTGGAATTAGGTGTTTCCGAAGATATAGTTGGACGTATATTCGATGGTTTAGGTCGACCAAAAGATAATGGACTAGAAATTTTACCTGAAAAAATGGTTGATATTAATGGGGAAGTCATCAATCCTGTTGCAAGAGATTACCCGGATGAGTTTATCCAAACAGGAATATCTGCCATTGATCATTTGAATACGTTGGTCCGTGGCCAAAAGTTACCAGTATTTTCTGGCTCAGGTTTACCTCATAAAGAATTAGCTGCTCAAATCGCTCGTCAAGCAAATGTTTTAAATAGTGATGAAGAATTTGCTGTTGTATTTGCTGCGATTGGGATTACGTTTGAAGAAGCAGAATTTTTCATGGAAGATTTCAGACAGACAGGAGCTATTGATCGTTCGGTGATGTTTATGAACCTAGCGAATGATCCGGCCATCGAGCGAATTGCAACGCCAAGAATGGCGCTGACAGCAGCTGAATATTTAGCTTATGAAAAAGGAATGCATGTCTTGGTAATCATGACCGATATGACCAATTATTGCGAAGCGTTGCGTGAAATTTCAGCAGCACGCCGAGAAGTACCAGGGCGTCGTGGCTATCCAGGTTATCTTTATACGAATTTGGCTACGTTATATGAACGTGCTGGGCGTATTCGTGGGTTAAAAGGATCTGTAACTCAAATTCCGATTTTGACCATGCCAGAAGACGATAAAACACATCCGATTCCCGATTTGACTGGTTATATTACTGAAGGTCAAATCATACTATCTAGAGAACTATATAAAAGCAGCATTCAACCACCGATTGATGTTTTGCCTTCTTTGTCCCGCTTAAAAGATAAAGGAACTGGAGAAGGAAAAACAAGAATCGATCATGCTCCAACTATGAATCAATTATTTGCGGCTTATGCGCAAGGAAAACAAGCGAAAGAGTTGGCTGTCGTACTGGGTGAATCAGCGTTATCTGATGTTGACAAAATCTATGCGAAATTTGCAGATCGATTTGAAAAGGAATATGTCAATCAAGGATTTTACACGAATCGCTCGATCAATGAAACGTTGGACCTAGGTTGGGAGTTATTATCAATGCTGCCAAGAACAGAATTAAAACGAATCAAAGATGATATGCTAGACGAATACTTGACTGAAGGAGAGTGATCGTAAATGGCACGTTTAAATGTGAATCCTACTCGAATGGAACTCTCTCGTTTAAAGAAGCAGTTGGGTACCGCAACTAGAGGGCATAAACTATTAAAAGACAAACAAGATGAATTGATGCGTCGCTTTATTTTACTGGTCAAAAAAAATAATCAGCTCAGAATCGATGTAGAACATGAAGTGACAACAGCACTCTCTAGCTTTGTTTTAGCGAATGCAACCTTGAACGAAGCATTTATTGAGGAATTAGTAGCTGTTCCAGCGAATGATGTTTCACTTGACGTAATCGAAAAAAATATCATGAGTGTGACAGTTCCAATCATGAATTTTCTTTATAATGAGAGCATCGTAAATGCGCCATTAAATTATGGTTACCTTAATTCAAACGCTGAATTAGATGGTGCATTTGATAAAATTTCAACCATTTTACCGAAGTTACTGGAATTAGCAGAAGTCGAAAAGACTTGTCAGTTGATGTCAGAAGAAATTGAGAAAACCCGTCGACGAGTTAACGCCTTAGAGTATATGACGATTCCTCAATTAGAAGAAACAAGTTATTATATTCAAATGAAATTGGAAGAAAATGAGCGAAGTGAAATCACTCGCTTGATCAAGATAAAAAATATGAGCAGTAATACTTGATCAAACTAAAAATAGAGAGGCCGAGACAAAAGTGTCCCAACCTCTCTATTTTTTTGGATACTCATTACTTTGAACAGCCCACAATTGATCCGTAAGTGTTGAAATAAAAGGGATACCGGCATCTGTTTCTCCGTTTGTAAAGATGGTTAAAATAAAAGGATGTTCTGTTTCTAAGATCCCGATATCATGTAGAAAACCTGCGTAAGAGCCGATTTTATGTGCCACTTTACCTGAAGTAGTAGGTGTTTCCATCCGCTCATGGAACACTGTGTTTTTCATATAGTTATAAATAGTCTGATATTCGGAGTTTGAAGACTTTTCTTCAAACAAGATTTTAAGGATTTTAGCAGCATCTTCAGAAGTGAATTTTGCGTCATCCCAATCAGTTTCCTTTTGTAGAAAATGAGCATATAGTGCTTTTTTAGCTGCAACATCGCCACCAAATGTATCATATAACATATTTTTGGCGATATTATCTGAATAGGTAATACTATATTCCTGTAAAGTTCTTAAGGAATAGCTGGGTTGAATATTATTTATAATGATCCCAGTGCCATCTTCATAATCTTCTTTTTCATTAAAAGTCAGCTGATCATCCCATTTTAAACTACCGGCCTGGACTTTATCCGCAACCATCATAGCTAAAGGCACTTTGATCGTACTTGCACTGTAAAATTCTTTTGTCCCATTGACGGAAAGCTGCTTGCCTGTTGTCAAATCTACATAAGTTACGCCGACATCACCGTTGAAGCTTTTTATAGTATCTGTCATTGTTTGCTCGATTTTATGATAAAAAGCCGTAAGTTCTGGGCTTTCTTTTTCACTTGGTTCCATATCCTTAACAGGAGCGGAAGCTATTTTTTTAACTGGTACATTGGTTTTTCCGCTTGTCTCTGTTTCGTTTGCGTAGTCTACTGTATGAGTAGAAAAAAAGAACGATACGATCAAAAAGAAACAAATCGAGAAAATCATCCCGTAAAGCGTCATTTTCTGTTTTTCCAACGAATGCTCGATCCTTTCTTAAAAAATCAAATAATCTAATCATATTACACGTTAAAAAAAATACGACCACAACCATTTAATCATTTTTTTATTAGATTTGCAAGGTTTGGAAAAAAGCGAAGAATGAGTAGGATTTAAGGTTTGTTTAAGGTAAGTGAACTAAAGTGATAGATGTTATCGAGCTGTTAAATAAGGAGGATTTATATGGATTTTATGAAACGGGCTTTACTTAGTATGAAAGCTAAAAAAGGAAGGACTTTATTGCTGTGCGCTGTTTTTTCAGCTATTTTGATTTTTGTTTTAGCAGGTTTAACGATTCAAAGTGCCGCGTTGAGCGCAACAGAGAATGCTAAAAAAAGTGTTGGCGCAACGGTTACACTTTCAGCAAATCGAGAAGCTGCGATGAAAAAAAGTGAAGGGGATGGTAGTAAAGAAAAACCTGATCCAAGTAGTTTTAGTTTAACACCTGTTTCATTGGCTGATGCACAAAAAATCGCAGAGTTAAAGAACGTTAAATCGTATTCCTTTTTATCGTCCTCATCTGCTGGAGCAGGTGAGGGGATCACCCCTATTTCAAACGAAGCAGAAGATGAAACAATAACTGATGGTACGAATGCTGATCAGGCAGATGCTGGAATAGGAGAAAAAACTCAAGAAGATGGCCGAATGGGAGGCGGTCCAATGGAGAATATGAGCCAAAGTGACTTTCAAGTTAGAGGAGTCATGAATTTATCGATGTTAAGTGATTTTTCTGAGGGGGTAGCTGAGCTAATAGATGGTGAAACGATTAGTGAAACGGATGAAGAAACGAACAATGTTGTTATCGAACAGAGTTTAGCTGAGGCAAACGAGTTAAAAGTGGGCAGCACCTTTAAAATCACAGATCCACAAGAAAGTACGAAAACGTATGAATTAAAAGTCAAAGGGATCTATAAAACTTCTGAAAACGGCGATAGTATGGGAATGATGTTTAATTTTTTAAATCCAGCTAATACATTATATACCTCTTATACATTGGCCAACACATTAAAAGGTGACGATGCCAAGGACACAATTGATTCTGCATCTTATACCCTGAACGATCCAAAGCAAATGGACGCGTTTACCGAATCTGCCGAAAAATTGATTGACACAGAAAGCTTTAGCTTACAAACAAATGATCAAGCCTACCAACAAATGTTACAACCGTTAAACAATGTGTCCAGTTTTGCCAAAAATATTGTGATCCTAGTTGCAATTGCAGGAATCATTATTTTAACATTGATCGTGATGATGACGATCAGAGAACGACGGTATGAAATTGGTGTATTATTATCACTTGGAGAGTCTCGTTTTAAAGTTATTTTACAATTTTTTAGCGAAATTATTTTCTGTATGTTTTTTGCATTAGTGATTGCAACATTTAGCGGAAATATTGTTGGTAATGTCGTAGGGGAGCAGTTGATTAGTCAGCAGACAGAAGATGTTCAACAACCTAGTAATGAGCAGGGGCAGCCAACTAAAATGGGTGCCGGAGAGAATCAAGGTCCAGGAAGACCAGATCAAGGTGGTATAAATGGAATTGGAGCCAGCTCAAAAGAATCAGCTGAAGCAATCAAGGAGCTTAATATCTCAGTTCAGCCAAAAGAAATTGCTCTGTTAACTGTATTAGGACTATTGATCAGTTTCTTTTCAATTGTGCTATCATCAGTTGGAATTTTATGGTTGCAACCTAAAAAAATATTAACCACATAGAAAAGAGGAAATTGGATGTTACAAACACAGGACGTTGGATATTGGTATAAAAATGAACAGGAATCTCTTTATAAAAATGTTAATTTGGAATTTAAGCGAGGCAATATGTATGCCATTTTAGGAGCAAGCGGTTCGGGTAAAACAACATTTCTCTCGTTGATTGCAGGTTTAGATGTTCCTAAAGCAGGAGCTGTTTTGTATAACGGTGAATCTTTGGCTAAAATTGGACTCAGAAATTATCGTAAAAATGATGTATCGATCATTTTCCAAGCATATAACTTATTACCCTACATGTCTGCGCTGGATAATGTACTGACAGCTATGGCAATTTCAAGTTCAAAACAAGCAGATAAAAAGGCGTTTGCATTAGAAAGCTTAGCAAATGTAGGAATCGATGAAACACTAGCAAATAAAAACGTAACACAGCTTTCTGGTGGACAGCAGCAACGTGTTGCTATTGTCAGAGCGCTATGTTGTGATCATGAATTGATTGTAGCAGATGAACCCACAGGAAATTTAGATGAAAAAAACTCGAAGGATATTGTTCAACTATTTCAAAAAGTAGCTCATGAGCAGAAAAAATGTATTATTATCGTGACCCATGAACAAGGGATAGCTAAAGTATGTGATAAAGTTTATGAATTGAAAAATCAAGCATTTGCATTAATCACGTGAACAAAAAAACTAAGATGCTTAAAAAGCTAGCATCTTAGTTTTTTTGTTGCTTACTATCAGAAAATTGGTCTAAATACTCTAGCTGTTGTTTTAATTGTCTAGTTTCATTCAGTAAAGAAAGACCAATCGTTGTATCTTTAACTTGTAGTCTTTTTACTTGGCGATCAACAATTTGTCGAGTAGAAATAATATCATCATTGTTTTTGATGGCTGTTTCTTTATCTGAAAATGATTTGTGAGCAGCTAGTTGCATACCGAAAGAATTGTACAAAAGAGTATAGCCAGCTATACCTGTTACTTTCTGATAAGCACGAGAAAAGCCGCCATCGATCACAATCATTTTGCCATCAGCCTTGATTGGGGACTCGCCTTTGATCAATTTGACTGGTGTATGTCCATTGATGATATGGCCATCTAGCTGATCAAGCTCAAAAGATTTTAAAATTTTCTGGCAAATTTCAGCGTTGTTCCTCAATTTATAATACGCATTTTTAGTTTCTACGTGGGCATTACTTTCTTCAATAAAGTAGCGTTCAAATGTTTTCATAGCATTTTTACCAAAAAGAGAGGAACTTTCGCCACACCAAAGATACCAAACAACGTCGGTTGAAAAATCATCTGTTTGCCAGGGTTGATCAAAGGCTTTTCTAATGTTCATTTCAAAAAAATCGAATAACTCTTTGCCTGAGTAGTTTTTGCCGTTAAATGTCACAGACTGAAATGAGCCATCTTCATTAAGAGGAACACAACCATGAATCAATAAATTGTGATTATAAGAAAGATAGAGAGAGCCTTTTTCTAATAAGAACTCCATATGTTGCTTCAATTTTGATGAATGTTGAAATTGCGTCATCAAATCATCTATAACAAACTGTTCTTCTTCGGTTAGTCGATAAGGAGTGAGTGGGTCAATCAGCTGAAAGCATGAATTGATCAGTTGATAGGATTGACCACTAATCACAATTTGATTCCCTTGAATTTTTTCTAGTAATAATCTTGGCTGCATGTTAAATTCCGGTCGTCTGCTTATGATTTGGCCTTCTAGTTTTTCTTGAATGATCGCCATCGCTTGTTGAATTTTCATTGCATCTATCTTTTCAGTCGTTGTAAGTTGCCGATAAGGATTTTGCTTTGGCTTAAAATGCATATTTTCTTGATACGTTTTGCGACTGAAGGATTTTAAGCGATGCAAATCAATTTCGTAGGCTTCTTCCAAGAGATCAAGGTTCCCATAACGAGCGCAAATTCGCAGGACATTTGCCAAACAAGCTTTTGAACCACTGACCGCTCCTAACCAAATAATGTCGTGATTTCCCCATTGGATGTCAAGCGAATGATACGTCATCAAAGAATCCATGATTTTATCAGGATGAGGTCCACGATCATAAATATCACCAATTACATGAAGATGATCGATCACAAAACGTTGCGTTAAATAGGCTAAATCAGCGATAAACCGTTCCGCTTCGTTCAGTTCGATAATTTTTTTGATGATTTGCCGATAATAGGCTTTTTTATTGGTTGTTTCATCATATTGATAAATCAATTCCTCTAATATATAGGCATATGTTTTAGGTAAGGCTTTACGAACTTTAGAGCGAGTATATTTGCTTGATGAAAAGCGGACAATCACCAATAAATGTTCGATTGTTTCATACCACCACTGTTGCGTTAATTCTTGCTGTCGTTTTAAAGAGTGAATTTTTTCTTCAGGGTAATAAATCAAAAAGCATAGTTCATCCATTTGTTCAGCAGAAAGTTCTTGGTTAAAAAGAGTATGAACTTTATCACGGATACTTCCTGAACCATTTCGTAAAATATGATTAAACGCATCAAACTCACCGTGAAGATCACTGATAAAATGTTCAGTTCCTTTTGGTAAATTTAAAATCGCTTCTAAATTAATTATTTCGGCAATCAACTCATTCGATTGTCTGTTACTCATCTAGAGGACTCCTGACTATTGGTTTTGGGCTAAATCTTCAATAATAGTTGTTGTTTCTTCAATGGATTTTTTATCAACGTTGATTACTAGTGCATTGTATTTTTCAAAAACACTATTGGCATAATCTAATTCTTCTTGAATGCGATCGGCATTTGTATAAGCAGAATCTTCTTTTAAACCTAATGAATGCAGTCGTGATTTACGAATGTCCATCAAACTGTCAATACTAGTGGTCAAACCAATAATTTTTTTCGGGTCGATTTGATCTAATTCGGCAGGTAAAGAAACCTCAGGAATCAACGGTAAGTTGGCGACTTTATGATTGCGATTAGCCATATACATACTTAAAGGGGTCTTTGAAGTACGGGAAACGCCTAATAACACATAATCAGCTTCTAAAAAGCCTTTCGAATCTTTTCCGTCATCGTATCTTACAGCAAATTCAATTGCAGAAACACGACTGAAATATTGTTCATTTAACTTGTGGATGGCACCTGGTTCTTGTAATGGTTGAACACCAAACGTTCCTTCAACGATTTCACTTAAGGGGCTCATGTAGTCGACATATTGTAAGCCAGTTCTATTGGCAAAGTCTTTCACTAAGTTTACTAGTTTCTTATTCACTAACGTTGTAACAACAACAGCTTTATCATGTAAAGCATCTCTCAAAATTGGTTGCAGTAATTCTTCGTCTGTAATAAATGGGAAGCGCTGGATATCACTCATATCAATACTTGGGTATTGAGCTGAGACGGCTGAAATGATTTTTTGAGCGGTTTCACCGACTGAATCTGATACTAAATAAATTTTGATTTTGTCTTTTTGCATGATACACTCTCCTAATTTTTAAAGGTTTATTTTTTTGAAGATCAATAATTCTCTTTTTCAATATCATTACCGGCATTTATAAAATAAGACATGATCCTAGTCTTAGTTACTTTCCCAATCACTTTTTTCGGCTGATCGTTCTCAACGACAGGTATTGTGTCAATACTATGCTGCATCAATAATCCACCTGCCTCTAAAATGGTGCGGTCGCGCGTAATCGTGATGATGTTGGGCATCCGACTCATGATCATAGCAACAGGCGTTTTTTCTGTATTTGGGTTACTGATTGCTGCTCGTAATAAGTCTTTTCGTGATAAGACACCATTTAATTCATCATTATCATCTTTTACATAGAGTGAACCGACATCATACATAAATAAATTAGTAACGGCATCATAAACCGTTGTACTTTGATGAATCAGAATAGGTGGGAGCATGATATCTTCGACTGTTTTTTTATACAGTTTTTCGTAGAGCAATGGTTCAATGGTTTGGCCTGTATAAAAATAGCCGACTTTTGGTCTTGCATCAAGCAAACCAGTCATCGTCAAAATAGCTAAATCGCTGCGCAAGGTTGCCCGACTTAACCCTAATGTTTTAGCGATACTATCACCGCTGATTGGTTCATTTTCCTTGACGATTTTGATGATCTCTAATTGTCTTGAGGTAAGTTTCATTTTATCGACCTACTTTCTAAATGTGACACACTATTTATTATATATTTCTTATAAAAATAAAGCAACACTAAAAAAAAGTTACACTAATTCTTCTTGACATACAATGTGATACACAATATAATCGTAAATAAGTTAATGTGATACACTATTTAAAAACAAGAAGGAGAGTTTGCTCGTGAACTATGTGATTGATTTTTCTGAAGGAAGTAAAGAACAAAGTGATTTATTAGGTGGTAAAGGGAGCAATTTAGCGGAGATGACAAAGCTGAAGCTGCCAGTACCAACAGGTTTTACAATCACAACAGAGGCCTGTTTGGATTACTTAAAACAGAAAGAACAGATGTCAGATGAACTAAATTTAGAAATTCGACAACACATTGAGAGTATGGAAAAAAGAACGAAGAAGCGCTTAGGTGATGCTGTTGATCCATTATTGGTTTCAGTTCGAAGTGGTTCAAAATTTTCAATGCCGGGTATGATGGATACGATATTAAATCTTGGCTTGAATGACGAAACCGTTCTTGGCTTGACACAAAAAACTGGGGATGCTCGTTTTTCTTATGATTGTTATAGACGGCTTTTACAAATGTTTGGGGATGTTGTTTGCGGTATTGACAAAAATCGATTTGAAGAGCAGTTGGATTTTTATAAATCAAAGAAAGGTTACCAATCAGATATAGAGGTGCAAGCTGAAGATTGGCAGGAATTGGTAGCGGTTTATAAAAACATTTTTCTTGAAGTAACTCATCAAGCTTTTCCTCAAGATCCCTATGAGCAGTTACAATTAGCGGTCGAGGCAGTCTTTCGTTCGTGGAATAATCGTCGAGCAATCACTTACCGCCGTTTGCACGATATCAGTGATTCTTTAGGAACCGCAGTTAATATTCAAGAAATGGTTTTTGGTAATTTTGGCTTGGATAGTGGAACAGGGGTAGCGTTCACTAGAAATCCGGCGACAGGTGAAAAGGGGATTTTTGGAGAATTTTTATTAAATGCTCAAGGAGAAGACGTTGTAGCAGGTATCCGAACACCGCAACCCATCAGTAAACTAGAATCATTGATGCCAGAAGTCTATCAGGAATTTTTAACGTTGAGTCATTTATTAGAGCGTCATTACAAAGATATGCAAGATATTGAATTTACGATTGAAAATCGTCAGCTGTATCTTTTACAAACTAGAAATGGAAAGAGAACCGCTAAATCAGCTTTCAAAGTGTGTATTCAGTTAGTTGAAGAGGGGATTATTTCTAAAGCGGAGGCAATTCAACGCATTAATCCAACGATGGTCACTCAATTACTCCATCCTGTATTTGAACCTGATCAATTAAAGAATGCGGAAGTTTTTGCCACAGGATTACCAGCAAGTCCAGGGGCTGCGAGTGGAAACATCTACTTCACGGCAGAACGTGCAAAACAAGCAAGTGAACAGGGAGAAAAAGTTATTTTGATTCGACAAGAAACATCGCCAGAAGATATTGAGGGGATGGTGGTCAGTGAGGCAATCGTGACCTCTAGAGGCGGTATGACCTCTCATGCGGCGGTAGTGGCTCGCGGAATGGGTGTGTGTTGTGTTGCAGGTTGTGAAGAGATTTATGTAGATGAATTTTTAGAACAGGCCACAGCAGGAGGTGTTACCTTAAATCAAGGAGACGTTATTTCTGTAGATGGGACAACAGGGACGATTTACAGAGGTGATATCCCTTATGTTGAAGGCGATGAGTGGCAACTGCTAGAAACAATCACAAACTGGGCCAAAGAAGAAGCGACTATCGGCGTCAAAGCCAATGCTGAAACACCTGCTGACATCAAAACTGCTTTGAAATTAGGGGCAGAAGGAATTGGTTTGGCACGGACAGAACATATGTTTTTCGGTGAAGAGCGAATCTTTGAAATGCGTAAAATGATTCTTGCTGAAAGTGAGGGTGCTTTAATGGCGCCTTTGAATCAGCTAAAAGAATTCCAAAAAGAAGATTTTAGAACAATGTTTACGTTATTGAATGGAAAAGCTTGTACGATTCGTTTACTGGATCCGCCTCTGCATGAGTTTTTACCGCAAACAGAAGCTGAAATAACCCATTTAGCGAATGCGACGCAACGAACTGTAGGGGAAATAAAGCACCGCATAGACGAGCTTCATGAACAAAATCCAATGCTAGGACATCGAGGCTGTCGTTTAGCTGTTACGACCCCTCAGATTTACGAAATGCAAGTAGCCGCCATTATAGAAAGTGCATTAGAGGTTGCTCAAAAAGAAAAAAGCCTCACGATCATACCAGAAATCATGATTCCTCTCATTGGTAGTCAAGAGGAAATGGGCTGGTTACGAGAGCGTTTAGATCAAACGATTCAAACTATTTTTTTAGAAAAAAATCAAGTGATTTCATATAAAATCGGGACAATGTTAGAGATTCCTAGAGCTTGTTTAACTGCTGAAAAAATCGCTGAAGTTGCTGACTTTTTCAGTTTTGGTACGAATGATTTAACTCAGTTGACTTATGGTTTTTCACGTGATGACTCGGGCAAATTTATTGGTGCTTATCAACAAAAACAATTGTTAAAAGAAGATCCATTTCAGCATATCGATGAAGAAGGAGTTGGGGCTTTGATGAAGATCGCGGTAGATAAAATCAAGCATTTTGATCCGACGATTAAAATCGGCGTGTGCGGTGAAGTTGGCGGCGATCCTCAATCGATTCGTTTTCTGAAAAAAATTGGTGTGGATTATATTTCATGCTCTCCTTATCGAGTTCCGGCAGCGATTTTAACGATTGCGCAAGAAAAATAAAATCAAACATTAGACTAGAATAAGAGGTTGGGATAGAAGCGTTTGACTCCGAGAAGTAAGAAGGAGTTGCTTCTGTTCCAACCTTTTTTAGGATTCTAAGTGCCTTTTTGTTTTATTAGTCTGCTTTTTTTCCGGCAAATGGTATAATTTAGTAGAAGTTATTTGGGAAAGAAGTGAAGTAGATGAATTTGCGCTGGAAATGGCTCGTTTCATTTGGGCTGCTTGTTTTATGTTTAATGTTGATTGGTCATTTGTTTATTAAACAGGAAAATGGCTTTTTTGTAGAACATTCGTCAAAAAAACAAGCGTTTACTAGTTCAGAATCAAAATGCAAAGAGACGATTAATCAATTGATCGAAGACGCTCATTTTCAAGGAACAGCGCTGATTATCCATCAAGGACAGATTTTTTATCAACAAAGTTACGGATATGCTGTTGCCCAAACCAAAGTTCCCAATAAAAATGATAGCCTTTATCCAATTGCTTCTTTGCAAAAGATCATTACGGGGTCACTTATTCTAGAATTAGTGAGAGAGGACCAACTTACACTGGAGACCACATTAGATCACTTCTATCCTGAAATCGATCTTAGCGAGACGATCACGATCCAACAGTTACTTAATCATAACTCTGGCATTTTGATGGAAGAAAAAGAGCCAGAACAACTTTTGGCAGATCAAGATCGCCAATTGAGAAATGCGTTGAATACCTTATCTACAACATCGAATAAGGAATTTTTGTATACAAATGGAAATTACACTTTATTGGCAGGAATTATTTCTAAACTTACTGGACAAACCTATGAAGAGGTTGTCCAAAAAAGAGTGATCAATAAATTAGCATTGAGACACACTTATTTTTGGGACCAAGTACCCAAAGATGAACCACTACCAAAGCCCTATTTTTATATGGGACAGGACTATCAGGCTGATCCATTTCCAGCAAGTGAGAAACTTTTTTCAAGTTTGTTAGGAGCTGGGAATTTATATATGTCAACGGAAGATTTCTGGGTGTTTATTCAAAGTTTGGCTAATGGTCAACTTTTTGAGCAAAAGGAATACGCGCAACTTGCAAGTGTTGAGCAAAATGGATACCAAGCTGGGCTATTTTATTTTGATGATTTAAAATACTCTGAAGGGAATTTAGGTGGGTATGATACCGTGATCTATGGCGATCAAAAAAATCAAAATCTGGCAATTCTTTTTGCAAATCAACCAGCATATAATGGGATGAACGAATTAAGTGAAACAATATACCAGACGCTATTGGACTTTAGCTAAACAAGCTTGTCACAGTTACTGTAAAATATTGTGAAAATCATGAAAAATAGATAGGAAGTTTTTCATTTTTGTGCTATTATTTTTAATAAATCAATCGAAGAAGGTGAAGAGATGCCACTATTATTTGGAACAGCAACATTTAATGAACAAGATCATTTAACGATCGGAGGCTGTGACGTTGTAGGTCTAACCGAGAAATACGGAACTCCTTTATTTGTTTATGACGTTGCGCATATCCGAGAGCGTGCTCGAGGATTTAAACAAACATTCAACTCTTTAGGAGTAAGAAATAAGGTTATCTATGCAAGCAAGGCATTTTGTTGTTTAGCTATGTATCAGCTTTTAGAAGAGGAAGAACTTGGCTGCGATGTTGTTTCTGCTGGAGAAATCTATACAGCGATCAAAGGCGGTATGTCCCCTGAAAATATTGAGTTTCATGGTAATAATAAGACGAAAGAAGAATTGTTATACGCTGTAGAGCAAGGTGTAGGAACGATCATTATTGATAATTTTTACGAAATCGACTTATTGAGTACCATTTTGAAAGAAACTGGGAAGCAGCAAAATGTGATGTTCCGAATCACACCAGGTGTTGATGCAGAAACCCATGAGTACATTTTAACCGGGCAAGTAGATTCAAAATTTGGGTTCGATGTCAACAGTGGTCAAGCGACAGAGGCGTTAGTAAAAATCTTAGCGGATGAGCATTTGATTTTAAAAGGTGCCCACTGTCATATTGGTTCACAGATTTTTTCAGCTGAAGGCTTTTTAGCTGCTGTAGAAAAAATGATGCTAATTTTAAATCAATGGAAGCAAAAATTTGATTATACTGTAGAGATTTTAAATATGGGTGGCGGTTTTGGTGTGCAATATACTGAAGCAGATGATCCATTAGAACCAGAAGCGTTTGTCAAAGCGATTGTGAATGCAGTAAAAGGGCAATGTGAATTATTGAATTACTCATTTCCAGAAATCTGGATTGAACCAGGCCGTAGTATTATTGCCGAAGCAGGTACAACGGTTTACACAGTTGGTTCGCAAAAAGTGATTCCTGATGTACGTCATTATGTGTCAGTTGATGGCGGAATGGGAGATAATATTCGTCCTGCTTTATACGATGCGCTTTATGATGGTTTTTTAGCCAATCGAATTAGTACGGAAACACCAGAAACGGTAAGAGTGGTTGGGAAATATTGTGAGTCCGGTGATATCTTGATCAAAGAAATCGAATTACCGCCGATGGCAGCCGAAGATTTATTTGCTATGACTAGCACAGGTGCCTATGGTTATTCAATGGCAAACAATTATAACCGTAATTTAAAGCCAGCTGTTATTTTTGTTGAAAATGGACAGGACAAGTTGGTTATTCGCCGCGAAACATATGAAGATTTAATTTCTCTGGATTGTGAATAGAAAAATGGTTGGGGCGGAAGAGGTTACTTTTGTTTCTACCATTTATTAAGATTGCAGGCGGCTGGGTTGTAACTCGCAGAGTTATGGCCCAGTCTTTTTTGTATTTGAGTGCATTCGTACTTTTTTTCTGAAATAAGAGTATAATGAGAGTAGATAAAAAATTTGTTAGAATTGAGGTGTCGTGTTTGAAGTGGGTTCTGTTCGTTTTGGTTATTATAGTGATTTTGGTTATTGTAATTTCGGTCTATGCGGCTAATTTTTTCTTGAATGTCGCACTTTTTAGAAACAATAAATGGTATGACGAGACAGGTCATAAAATGATGAATCCAGATAATTTTAATAAAGGGAAGTCACAGTATGATCTGATCGAGGAGCAACAAATTCAACAAGGTGATGCGTTTTGGCAATTAGCATTTGCGCAAGATCATTGGCTTAAAACAGGAGGAGAAAAATTATATAGTCGTTTGATCATCCCGCATCCTGAAAGTAAAAAATGGGTAATTTGTGTTCATGGCTATCGCTCGTTTGGCAAGCGTGATATGGCATTTGTCGCTTCAAAATTTTCTGAACAAGGATACAATATCCTCGTGCCTGATTTGAAGGCGCATGGAAAAAGTACTGGAAATGTGATTGGAATGGGCTGGCTGGATCGTTTGGATTTATTAAAATGGATCCAAGAGGTCCTCGTGATTGAACCCGCAGCAGAAATTATTTTGTTTGGCGGTTCAATGGGCGCGGCGACGGTGATGATGACAAGTGGAGAAAACTTACCGGAAAACATTAAAGGATTTGTTGTAGATTGCGGTTATTCCTCTGTTTACAATGAATTTGGGGCTATGCTGCGTTCAGCATTTAAGTTGCCAGCCTTTCCGATTTTGACGATTGCGAATGCTTTAGCTAAAAAGAAAGTGGGCTATTCGTTGAAAGATGCGTCTTCAGTTCGTCAATTAGAAAAAAATGAGTTGCCAACTTTATTCATCCATGGGACAGGGGACAAATTTGTGCCGCACCAAATGCTATACGAAAATATGGAAGCGACGAATGGTGTTAAAGAAAGTTTGATTGTTGAAAAAGCCCCGCATTTGTCTTCATTTATTTATGAACCAGAACATTATTTTGAGACTGTTTTTGAATTCATTCATCGCTATTGTTAGGAAGGGGAAATTGTATGGACGCAAAAAATAAACAACAGAAATTAAGCTTGGGAATTTTATTGATTTTAATTGCTGCAGCACTCAGTAGTTTAGGTCAGCTAGCTTGGAAATTTGGGGCAGATGGCACAGGCAGTTATGCTATTTTACTTTATCTTATTGGGTTTATAGCGGCAGGAGCTGGGATGTTTTTCATGATGGCAGCTTTTCGTTATGGGGAAGTGTCGATTTTACAACCAATGATGAGTTTGGGTTTTGCATTATCGATTGTTTTGGGGGCATTGTTTTTAGATGAAAGTATTACTTGGTATAAGTTAATAGGAACAGGCTTCATTATTGCAGGTTCGATTCTTTTGGGGATTGAAGGAAATGAGGAAAGCGTATGATCAATTATGCTGCGATCTTAACGATCCTGATTATTACGACTTTTTCGGGCAGTGCAGGAGCATTGGCTTTGAAAAAAGGAATGAATGATCTACCTCAACTAACCTTAAAACGAGTCGTGACGAATGGTTGGATTTACTTAGGTTCCTTTTTATATATTTTAAGTGCTGTAACGAATATCACATTATTAAAATTTTTGGACTATTCGATTGCCTTTCCTATGACATCTTTGACTTATGTTTGGACAGTTATTATCAGTTATTTTATTTTTAAGGAAAAGCTGACTTTTCGCAAAGTACTAGCCGTTATTTTGATCATCGTTGGTGTGTTTATTATTAGTCAGTAAGAGCTGTTTGGTGGTAAGCTAAACCATTTAGTTGTGAGATGAAACTATAAACAACAGGAGGTGTTACTATGTCTACTAAAAGCAAAGGAATCGATAAAATCAAATTACTACAGGCGGTAACAACGATCGTGACAGGAATCATTATGTTGAATGCAGTTTTGAAAGCAGCCAAAAAATAAAAAGATATATGGAAAGCTTTACTGTGATTGTTCTTTGAAGAGCAATTGCAGTAAAGCTTTTTTTCGTAATAAAGTTGGGAGAATATTGAAGGTTTGTCTTAGCTAGAATCTTATATACTTAAAAAAATAGTGAAGATAAAGGAGGGGAAATAATGAGTAAAAAACTTAGGGTGGCACTATTTTTTGTTGTGATGGTGGTGCTATTGTCAGGATGCGTGATTGTGCGAATGTAGGGAGGGAAAAGATGAAAAAAATGTTGGTACTATCGGTTTTGCTCTTATTTCTATTATCAGGTTGCAAGATTGAAAATAAAAGTCCTCAAAGTGCTCGAGATGATAATTACGGAGTGAATCAAGGTAGCAATTATAGCTGCGAAAGTAGCGGTGATGCTCAAACTATCGGGACTTCATTGGCAAGAACGGGTAATGGCGACGATGTAATTACTAATTTAGCTTTTAAAAAAGGACCTGTAGTCATTACGCTAACTTATAATGGAACGGCAAAATTCACCGTTAAATTATTGGATAGTGATGGAGAAATCATAGCAATATTGGTTGATAGAACTGGCAGTTACACAGGGAAGGTGGTTGTTCAAATTCCTAAGGATGCTGATAACTATATCGTATCAGTTATTTCAGAAGGAGCGTGGCAAGTAGCAACTACAAAAGCAGATAAGAAGTGGGATAATTAGCATAAAAGCTTTCAGATTACTATCACAATGATAGCAACCTGAAAGCTTTCTAACTGTTCGTAATCAAAATAGTAAATAAAAAACTAGCGAATACCCAAAGCAATCCGAGCGTAACGAGACATTTTATCCGTTGTCCAAGCTGGATACCAGACCAGTTTTACTTCTGGATTTTTTACTTCTGGGATTTCTTTCAGCGCTTCATGGATTTGATCCGTTAAAATGTCAGCTAGTGGGCAACCCATAGTTGTTAGTGTCATTTTGATAACCGTATCACCATTTTGCGCGAAGTCTACTTCATAAATCAATCCTAAATTCACAATATCGATTCCAAGCTCAGGGTCAATTACTGTCTCCAGAGCAGTTAGAATCTCTTCTTTGATATCTTCAATCTCTTCAGCAGACCATTCTTGATTTGTTTCAGTCATTGTATCTACTCCTTTATAGTTCGTTCTTCCCATATAATACCTTTTTTTAAATGCTTTGTAAATGAGAATCTTTTTCAATTAAATGCGATTAGCACACGAATTACTCAGTGAAAAGAAAGCCAGAACTAAAATTGCAAAGTAAAGAGCATCAACTCGTTTTCAGTAGCATTTATAATGTTATGTTGAGTGAACGCTTCTAAAAATATTGCGTCTCCTTCGTGTAAGATAAGCACTTCATCTTGAAGTTCGATCGTTGCTTCGCCTTTGATCACGTAATTGATTTCACAAAGATTATGAGCAATTTTTCTTCCGCTAGAAGAGGACTGTGCATCAATATAAATTTTTGAAATCACCATGTTGTTCGTATGTACGGGTAAATTAAACAAGGTATCATAATATGTAGAATTTGTTTGCCAAGGGTTGTAAATCGTACCTGAAGAGTTGCGAATAACTTTATAGCCATGAGCTGATGTTTCTTCGTCTTGGATAACTTGAGGAGCTTCATTTGCTAAAAGAGAAGCTACCGTGACATCAAGTGCATCGGCAATTTTTCGTAAAGCTTCTAGAGAGGGGCGATTAGTGCCACGTTCGATTTGCGATAAGAAGCTTGCAGAATAACCTGTTTTCTCACCAAGTTCTGTTAAAGTAATCTTTTTTTCTTTTCTTAAACTCTTAATTTTTCTAAATTCCATCTACAGCCGTCCTTTGTCTAAATTCCTTTTTTCATTCATATTATCTCGAATTCGTTACAAAATTACAAGCACTTGAATTTTAATGAATAAAAACACATCATAATCTCATTATTATGTTGACATTTTCATATACTAAACTTAAAATTGTAACCAATAATTCAAATTTAACAATCAAATTTAATTCAAAATTAAAAAAAGAGAGGTTATTAGTTCTTGTAGCATGATTTAATTTCAAAATGAAAAGAGTAGAAGATGCACTGAAAATGAGTAAAAAATTAAAAGAAATACTATTGGGGGAAATAAATTGAAAATAACAAAAATTAATGTAGCACCCAAAGCTGTAAAACTAAAAGAGCCAATCACCATTTCATTGGGAACGATCGAACACTCGATGAGTGCAATTGTTGAAATTGAAACAGACGAAGGCACTATTGGTTACGGTGAAGGCTCTCCTGGGATTCTGATCACGGGTGAGACCTTGAAGGGGACAACTGAATGTATTCAATTATTTGAAAGACAATTGCTAGGTGTGGATCCATTAGATTTGGAGAAAGTTCACAGCATTATGAATTCTGTTGCGGCACAAGCTCCCTCAGCCAAAACAGCGATCGATATTGCATGTTATGATTTGTTTGGGAAAAAGGCTAACCTTCCAGTGTATAAACTTCTAGGCGGTTTTGCTTCTTCTGTTCAAACAGATATGACGATTGGGATCGATACACCTGAAATAATGGCTGAAAAAGCAAAATTAGCTATTTCACAGGGATTTGATACGTTAAAAATAAAAGTTGGGACAGGGTTTGTATCCGATATTGCCAGAATCAAAACTATCAGGGAAGTAGTTGGCAGTCAAATCAAACTACGATTAGATGCCAATCAAGGTTGGAACCCTAAAGAAGCTGTAAATACAATCAATCATTTAGCCCAATTTGATATTGAGTTAGTTGAACAACCGGTCGCTTATCATGATATCGAAGGGTTGACATTTGTTACAAATCACGTGATGACGCCGATCATGTCAGATGAAAGCTGTTTTAATTCTAAAGACGCCTTGCGTTTGATCAAAGCACGTGCAGTCGATTTTGTGAATATCAAGCTAATGAAATGCGGAGGAATCCATGAAGCATTGAAAATCAATAGCATTTGTGAAGCGGCAGGCATTGAGTGTATGATTGGATGTATGGTAGAAGAAACGAATATCGGAGTGACAGCGGCCGCTCATTTAGCTGCTGCAACTAAAAATATTACCAGAGCTGATTTAGATGCAACGTTCGGGTTGAATGAAGTGGCAATTCCCGGAGGCGTTGGTTTGGAAGCGACTAGTTTGATTTCATTATCAAACAAAGCTGGCTTAGGTTTGAGCAAATAAGAAAGGTGAGTGTCAAATGTATTATGATCTAAAATATATGAGTGTACCGTTACCAGAAGATGTCATTAAATTGAAAAATTATGGTGATTTTGATGGTGCAGGAAAGTTGATAGCCTATCTATTAACGAGTGAATTACCTGAGTCGCTTAGAAAACGCTTGGAGATTGAACAAGACATCATCCGTATTGTTGGCATTGATGAATATCCATTTGACTTTACAGAAGCAACCAACATGATGAAAGAAACGTTTCAGGCATACGACGAGCAAGAACTGACTCATTTAAAAGAAACTGGAAAAGTAGATTGGCTTTATATCAATGGAAAAGTCCATTTTCAGCGTCGCTTTTTAATGAATTTAATCAAGACACAGGCTGATTATGAAGCGAGATTGATTGTTAAAGAAGATAACGAAGTTGATCGTTTACGCAAGCAAGAGCTGACAGAAAATGTTCAGTGGATGAAAACAAAAGCCAGCAGAAAAGTCAAAATCCATTTAAAAACTAGCATTCAGGTAAAAAAAGAATACGAACGTCCAGGTGAAAAGGTGAAAGTTTATCTACCGTTACCAAAAGAATGTAAACAAACGTCAGACATTCAAATCTTGAAAACGACACCTGAAGCAACTTTTATTGCACCAGAACATGAAGTACAGCGAACAGTCTATTTTGAGACGATTCTTGAAGAAGGTCAAATTTTTTCAGTTGAATACAGTTATATCAGCCAAGTTGATTATGTCGAATTAGATCCAGAAAAAGCTACTGAGGTGCAGCCGGAATTTGAACTAAATGAACAATTGCCTCATATTCGATTTACACCCTATCTGGAGCAACTGTTAGCTGAAATTTTAGCAGGTGAAACAAACCCAATTAAAAAGGCTCGCAAAATCTATAATTTTATTACAACCAAAGTCAATTACTCTTTTATGCGAGAATATTTTACGATCGAGAATATCTCAGAGTATGCTGCAGTCAATTTAAAAGGGGATTGCGGCGTTCAAGCCATTTTGTTCATTACGTTATGTCGAATGGCTAAAATCCCGGCAAAATGGCAGTCAGGGCTATATGTGTCACAATACTATACAGGTTGTCACGATTGGACGCAATTTTATGTGGCACCATATGGTTGGGTTTTTGCTGATCTATCATTTGGTGGCGGCGCGCGTAGAAACGGCGATTTAGAGCGTTGGAATTATTACTTTGGTAATCTGGATATATTTAGAATGCCGGCCAATAGTGAGATTCAAATGGATTTTAATCCACCAAAACAGTTTTTACGAGCAGATCCAATTGATAATCAGCGGGGAGAATTTGAATATCAAAACCAAGGTCTTCCTTACGCCTACTTAGAGGTGAAACAAGAACTTGTTTCAATGGAAGAACTTGTGTAATAAATAAAAAAGAGAAGGAAATGGTGGAACGTATGAAAAAAGGGTTAAAACAAGGGGTCACGTTGTTGACAACACTATTACTGCTATCAGCTTGTGGGGGGAATTCAAGTAATAAATCAGCAGATAGTACAGATGATAAAGTTGCAACTGGGCAGAAATCAGCGAAAGTCCTAAATTTGATGGAAGCATCGGAAGTAGGATCAATGGATACGATTTTTACGCAAGATGAGCCAAGTGTCAATGCTCAGTCAAATGTTTTTGAAGGATTATATCAATTAGATGAAAAAGACAATGTGATTCCAGCTGTTGCCAAAGAAATGCCGGAAATTTCTGAGGATGGTAAAACCTATAAAATCAAGTTAAGAGAAGATGCAAAATGGTCAAATGGTGATAAAGTAACAGCGAACGATTTTGTGTTTGCATGGAAGAAGATGGCGGATCCTAAAAATCAAGCCAATTACTTCTTCTTGATGGATGGGACGATTCTAAACGGGACAGAGATCGTAAACGAAGAAAAATCAGCAGATGAACTAGGGGTAAAAGCAATAGATGACTATACACTAGAAATCAAAATGGCAAAACCTGTCACGTATTTCACCTCATTACTAGCATTTTCACCTTTCTTCCCACAAAATGAAAAATTTGTGACTGAAAAAGGCAAAGAATATGGGACTTCCAGCGAGAATATCGTCTCAAACGGGCCATTCTTAATGGAAAATTGGGACCAAGCGTCAATGTCATGGGATTTAGTTGCGAATCCAGAATATTATGATGCAGATAAAGTAAAATCAGAAAAAATTCATTTTGAGGTTTTAAAAGAAACAAACACAGTTTTCAACCTTTATGAATCTGGTGAATTGGATGTAGCGATTTTGACAGGAGACTTTGCCAAACAAAATAAAGACAATCCTGATTATGAAGCAATTCAACGTTCAAAAGTCTATTCATTAAGAATGAACCAAAAGAGAAATGATAAACCATCGATTTTCGCAAATGAAAATGTCCGAAAAGCAGTCGCCTATGCCCTTGACAAGAAAAGCTTAGTGGAAAATATCTTAGCAGATGGTTCAAAAGACATTTATGGATACATTCCTAAAGACTTTGTTGCTAATCCTGAAACAGGAGAAGATTTCCGAAAAGAAGCCGGCGATTTAGTAAAAACAGACGAAAAATTAGCCAATGAATACCTAGAAAAAGCGAAAAAAGAATTAAATGGTGATGTAACCATCGAATTACTTTCTAAAGATGGTGATGGTGATAAGAAAGTAGCAGAATTTATTCAAGGACAATTAGAAAAAACGTTACCTGGTCTAAAAATCAATGTTAAAACAGTTCCTCTTAACAATTCCATCGAACTTATGAAAAAAGGGGACTATGAGCTATCTGTCAGCATGTGGGGGCCAGATTATCAAGATCCAATGACCTTCTTAGAAAGCTCAGTCAGCACGAAAAATAAAACAAGCTATCGTAGTGAAAAATATGATCAATTGATTGATGACGCATCAAATAAATACGCTAATGAACCTGAAAAACGTTGGGAAGCGTTGATTGCCGCTGAAAAAGTGTTGATCGAAGAAGACGTTGCTTTGATTCCTTTATATCAACAAGCCAGAGGGCAGCTTGTTCGTCCAGGTGTTGAAGGAATTGAGTATCATAATTTTGGTGCAACGAGCACATACAAAAATGCTTACATCAAAGAATAAATGAGACGAGCTCTAAAACTTGACTAAAAAAATAGAAATCTTCCAATAGAAACACTTGACCTCAAACAAATTTGCTTGTATTATACTACTTGGGCACCTTTAAGAAGGTCAGAAGTTTACAACGAATTCCAGCTCCCTATTCATTTTGAATAGGGAGCTTTTGTTTTTTATGGCTAGTAAAAAACAAAGGGATATTGTTTACTCATCTCTACAAATCTATTTTGAGAAAGGGTTTTTTTATATTATGACAAAATATATCTTTGTTACAGGCGGCGTAGTTTCTTCGATTGGGAAGGGAATTGTTGCAGCATCTTTAGGACGTTTATTAAAAAATCGCGGCTTGAAAGTAACGATTCAAAAATTTGATCCGTATATCAATGTGGATCCAGGAACAATGAGTCCTTACCAACATGGAGAAGTTTTTGTCACAGATGATGGTGCCGAAACAGACTTGGATTTAGGTCACTATGAACGATTTATTGATATCAATCTAAATAAATATTCAAACGTGACAACAGGGAAAATTTATTCAGAAGTGCTGAGAAAAGAACGTAAAGGTGAATATTTGGGTGCTACTGTTCAAGTTATTCCACATATCACAAATGAAATCAAGGAAAAAATCATGAGAGCCGCAAGCATGACCGATGCAGATATCATTATTACTGAAGTGGGCGGAACAGTCGGTGACATTGAATCTTTACCATTCTTAGAAGCACTGCGCCAAATGAAGGCAGAAGTAGGCAGTGACAATGTCATGTATATCCATACAACATTGATTCCTTATCTAAAAGCTGCTGGTGAAATGAAAACTAAACCCACACAACACAGTGTAAAAGAACTACGTAGTTTAGGGATTCAACCAAATATTTTAGTCATTCGTACAGAATTACCAGTTTCACAAGGAACGAAAAATAAATTAGCGCAATTTTGTGATGTAGCACCAGAAGCTGTAATTGAGTCACGCGATGTAGAAACGCTTTATTCAATTCCTTTGGCCTTACAAGCTCAAAATATGGATCAGATTGTCTGTGATCACTTGAAACTAGATGTACCTGTTGCAGATATGACAGAGTGGCGTGCTTTAGAAGCAAAAGTATTAGGTTTGAAGAAAACAACTAGAATTGCCTTAGTTGGGAAATATGTAGAACTTCCAGATGCGTATCTTTCAGTCGTTGAAGCGTTGAAACATGCCGGTTTTGCATTTGATTCTGACATTGCGATCGACTGGATCGATTCACAAGAATTAACAGAAGCAAATGTTGCGGATGTTTTGAAAGAGGCTGATGGAATCTTAGTTCCAGGCGGATTTGGGGATCGCGGAGTAGAAGGGAAGATCGAAGCAATCCGTTTTGCTCGTGAAAACGATGTGCCGTTCTTAGGAATTTGTTTAGGGATGCAAATGGCTTGTGTCGAATTTGCCCGTAATGTTGTCAAACTAGAAGATGCTGGTTCAGCAGAAAACAATCCAGATGTTCTTAACAATATTATTGATTTGATGGCTGACCAAGAAAATGTTGAAAATCTAGGCGGAACGTTACGTTTAGGGTTATACCCATGTAAACTTAAAAAAGGAAGTGTAACAGCCGCTGCTTATGAAGGGCAAGAAGTGGTTCAAGAACGTCATCGTCATCGTTATGAGTTCAATAACAAATACCGTCAATTATTTGAAGAAAAAGGCTTAATTTTCTCAGGCGTTTCACCAGACAATCGTTTAGTTGAAATCGTCGAATTACCAGAGAAAAAATTCTTTGTAGCATGTCAATTCCATCCAGAATTGATTTCTAGACCGAATAGACCACAACATTTAATCAAAGGATTTGTTGAGGCTGCATTAAACAACCAATAAGCAAAAAGAGCTTGGGACATAACTTTTTAAGTTATGTCCCAAGCTCTTTTTCATTTAATTATCAACCAGGAGATGATCGTCGCCTGAATGAATTATTTTGTATAACGGGTGGTGCTGAGGATGATTGTGGTAGTTCACTGCTGGCCGGCTCTTCACTTGGCGTACTTGATGCTGGTGGTTCTGTTTGTGGTGTAGATGAAGCTGGCGGTTCACTAGATTGAGATGCTGGTGGTTCTGTTTGTGATGGAACAGTAGAACTGCTTGTAGTTGCAGGTTCAGAACTGATAGACGTTTTCCAAGAGGAAGACGTATCAGAACCTGTCGTACTTGAAGGCAATAGTTGCTCTTCATAAGCACCTTTAACATAGAGTTCACTACCAGAGCGAATCACGGTATCTGGCATAGTCCAATCATCATTAGCAACACCTTCTGATAGATAAGTCATCATTTCTCTGTAAACATCAGAAGCAGTGCCCCAGTATTCATAAGGAATAGGCGTTAAACGCTGTTTGTAGCCTGTCCAGACAGAAACTGCATAATGAGGCGTATAACCAACAAACGTGCTGTCAGGCGCAATGCTGGATGATTCAGAGGCACCAATGTTGGCAAGGTCTGCATCCGTATAATTAGCGGTTCCAGTTTTTCCGGCTTGGATCAATCCAGGTATGCCTGCATTGAAGGCTGTACCGCCAGAAATAACATCTTTCAGCATGTCTGTCATCATGTAAGCCGTGGAATCTTTCATCGCACGTTTGCTTTCTGTCTCAATGACATCTTCGGAGCCATCTTGATAGACGACTTTGTTGACGTAATGCGGTTTGTTGTAGACACCCATATTTGCAAAAGCAGCGTAGGCAGCGGCTAATTTTAAGGAAGAAACACCATATTTATTACCGCCTAAATCACTGGTATTACTAGAAATCGCATTAGCGGCAACTATCTCTTTAAACTCGATCCCTAAATCTTTTAAGAAGGCCGCTGATTTGTCACTACCAACAGCATCAAATGTTCGAATCGCTGTTGTATTACGAGAATACATAATTGCTTTACGCATTGTAAGAGCACCGTAATATTGCATATCAGCATTTGTAACAGGAATATTGGTTCCTTCATAGGTAGTCGGTTGATCCATCATGATTCGGCCAGTTGAATAGTTCAAGTTTTCAATAGCTGGCCCATAATCGGCGATCGGTTTCATTGTTGAACCGACATCACGGTCAGTTTCAATCGCTAGATTAGTCCCTAACTGAACATCATCTGGAATATTCCGACCTCCGATTTGAGCTTTGACTTGTCCGGTTTTTACATCAATCACGGTCGAAGCGACTTGGAAATCTTGATCAGGATACTCTACATATGTGTCACTGTTGATAATCTCATAAAGACGTTTTTGTGCATTCATGTCGAGATTCGTATGGATATCTAAACCATCTGTATAAACATTTTTGCCCATACTTTCAACTTCAGCAATGACTTCTCTAATATAGTTATCAACGATTTTTCGGTTTTCATTGGATTGTTTCAACGGTTGCAGACCATCGTCGATCGGTGTTGCTTTTGCATCATCGTATTCTTTTTGCGTGATTTTATCGTTTTCTTTCATAGTATATAAAACGACATCACGACGTTCTTTCGCAACGTCTGGTTTTACATATGGATCATAGTCATTTGGCGCTTGCGGCATACCGGCAAGCAAAGCAGTTTGTGGAAGATTAAGTTCAGCTAAAGGTTTTCCAAAATAGGATTGCGCAGCTGTCTCCATACCATATAAGCCGTTGGCCATGTAAACCTTGTTGATGTAATACGTTAAAATTTCTTCTTTTGATTTTTCTTTTTCTAATTCAATCGCAAGCCAAGCTTCTTGAGCTTTTCGTTTAAGGTTTTGATCCTTCTCTTTTGTAGAGAAGTAAGAAAGTTTGATCAATTGCTGTGTCAGCGTACTACCACCTTGTAAACCGCCTGTTTTAAAATTTGAAAAAGCAGAGCCAAGAATTCGAATCGGATCAACACCGCTATGCTTGTAAAAACGCTTATCTTCGACCGATACAACTGCGTCTTTCAACAATTGTGGAACATCAGTTGGTTTGATCATCTCACGTTTTTCCGCACCCAATTCTTCAAAAACTTCATTATTTGCATCATAGAGTTTTGAAGACACAGTGGCGCTTAGCTTATCATCCTCTAATTTAGGGGCGTCTTTTGCATATGACCAGAAAAGGCCTATCCCCGCTATCAGACCTAAGACACCAAGTAAAACCAATCCTAGAAATAGTTTTAAGAGAATTCGTTTCTTCTTAGGTTTTTTACCACCATTAGTAGGTGGTGTATTTTCAGTATTGTTCGTTCCAGAAGGATGTCCGTGCCTGGCTGCACGTGAGCCTATTTCATCAGTTGTCATTAATCGCAACTCCTTTGTTTGATTGAATATGTTGCCGGACTGCATCCAAGTATGGTACTTGAGGTGCAATGCCAATTTGGATTTCTATCCCATTTTTTTCAATAATAGATAAAGGCAACGATTTTTTTCCAGTACTTTCTTGTTCTGACCAATAGGTTACTAAATCTTCCCCGCTAAAAAAGAAACATCTATTCAATGAAGAAAACCACATTAGAACAAAGCAAATTCCTTTTTGCGCCAAACATTGCTGGATATGATCGATCTGGTGTTGGTGAAAGTTTTTTAAAGGGAAAGAAGTTTTATTCTTCGTTTCCTTCGCTTCAAAATCCAGATAATATCCATCATAGACACCATTATAATCGGTAGTGGAGGCTTGTCTAAAGTAAGCTTCCTTGATTACGGCAGCACTGCGGCTTGGATAATCAACTTTGACAATTTGAACGGGAGTAGGCTTTTTATGAATGACCGCAGTATTGCGCGATAAATAAAAAGCATTACTTTTATTGATTTTTTCTTCGAAATCCATCCCTCGTTTACCAAATTGAATTGATTTGCGTTTTTTTACTTGTTTTTTTGATTGTGGTGCTTCATGATTATTATAGGGAGTACCATTAGGATAATGAAAAGCCATTTCTATCACACTCCTAGCCAACATTATAACAAAAAATCTTTATGAAAGAAAAGGAATGTCTATGGAAAACGTAAAAACACTTTATGTGACTGGTTATAAAAGCTTTGAAATCGGGGCTTTTCAAGACAATGACCCTAAAATTATAGTTATTAAAAATCTATTAAAAAAAGAAATTATAGGCTATTTGGACACTGGATTAGAGTGGGTTTTGGTTTCTGGCAACCTTGGTACGGAGATTTGGGCAGCAGAAGTTGTGGCAGAATTGAAAAATGATTACCCAGAATTAAAATTAGGACTGATTTATCCATTTAAAGAATTTGGGAGTAACTGGAATGAAAAAAATCAGGCAAATTTAGTAAAAATTGAACTTTTAGCAGATTTTGTGGATTCTGTCAGTCATCAGCCTTATAAATCTCCAGCGCAATTAAAAATGCATACACGGTTTTTATTAGAACATTCCGGCGCTAGCTTGCTTGTTTATGATAAGGAATATCCTGGTAAGACAGAGTATTTTTTAAAGGATGCAGAACTTTTTTCTGAGAAATTTCCCTATGAAATCCGCCTAATAACAATGGATGATTTACAAAACTCGATGGAATCGTAAGAATCTGTTTGATTTTCTGACGATTTTCCGATACAATAATGCTGTTGAACTATGAACTTTTATCCTAATCAAAGAAAACTAATGAGGTGTAAGTATGGCAAATTTAGTATACAGTCCAAAAGATATTTTACAAAAAGAATTTAAAACAAAAATGCGCGGTTATGATCCAGTTGAAGTTGATGAATTTTTAGATAACGTGATCAAAGATTATGAAGCGTACAACAAAGAGCTTTTAACCTTGCAAGAAGAAAATAATCGCTTACTAGCTAAACTTGATCAAGCATCTAAAGTACAACAAGCGATGCCGACACGTAATGCACAAGAAATGCCGAAAAGTGCTGCTGTCACAAACTTTGATATTCTAAAACGTTTATCTAATTTAGAGCGTGAAGTATTTGGCAAAAAATTAGATGATACTCCTGCTTCAAATCCGATTTCAGGAATGAGCCATTCTAATCCATATGAAAGTAATTTGCATCATAACTCATATGAACGTGAAATTGATAACTCTGAAACACGTCAATTTTAATTTTTCTTAACAACTTTTTTGTAATTTTCGGGTGATCGCGGTTTGAATTTATTCAGGCTGAGGAAAGTCCATGCTCGCACAGACTGAGATGTCTGTAGTGTTCGTGCTTAGCGAAATCATAAGCTAAGGTACTTGATATAGTAAGATGGGTAAGTTTTCGAACAAGCTGATTGTACTATTTAGAGTAACGGCAGGAAAAATGACTAAGGTTTCGGCTATGTCAAAGTACCCTTGAAAGTGCCACAGTGACGAAGCAATTTTGGAAACGAAATTGGTGGAACGCGGTAAACCCCTCGAGCGAGCAACCCAAACAATGGTAGGGGCGCTCTTCTAAAGGAAATGAACGAGTAGAAGAGGCAGAATTATTTCTGCAGATAGATGATGACCGTCGTATGTCTTTCCCTGAGAGGCATTCGATACAGAACATGGCTTACAGAAAATTACAATTATTCAGGATGACCTTCCAACTCTGTTGTGAAGGCTTTTTTTAAAGTAAGAAATCATTTCAGATAGATAATCAAGTCGTTCTTAAATAAGAACAAGGGGAGATATGATGACAAAAGAAAAAACATTCAAGCTTGTTGCAACTGCAGCGAGTGGTTTAGAAGCATTAGTAGGAAAAGAACTTCGTGATTTAGGGATTCCTTGTGAAGTCGAAAATGGAAAAGCCCTATTTGAAGGGACAATGGAAACGATTGCTACAGCTAACTTATGGTTACGTACGGCGGATCGAATCAAGATTATTGTTGGTGAATTCGATGCGTTTAGTTTTGATGAGTTATTTGAAAAAGTCAAAGCTTTACCTTGGGAAGATTATTTGCCAATGGATGCTGAATTTCCTGTGGCTGGTAAATCAATCAAATCTAAATTATATAGTACACCTGACTGCCAATCGATTACTAAAAAAGCAATCGTAAATCGTTTAAGAGAAGTTTATCATCGTCCAGCAACTGTGCCTTTAGCAGAAACGGGCGCATTTTTCCAACTAGAGGTAGCTCTTTTGAAAGATCATGTGACAGTTACTATCGATACAACAGGTCCTAGTTTATTTAAACGAGGCTACCGAATTGAAAAGGGTGGAGCTCCTTTGAAAGAGAACATGGCTGCGGCTTTAGTGATGCTGACAAACTGGCGTAAAGACCGTCCATTCTTTGATCCAGTTTGTGGATCGGGCACGATTTGTATTGAAGCCGCTTTGATCGGTCATAACATTGCACCTGGGTTTAATCGTGAGTTTGTTTGCGAAACGTGGGATTGGTTTGATGCAGCAATTTTTGAAAAGGTTCGGAAAGAAGCAGATGAACAAGCTGATTATGACATCGAATTAGATATTATGGGGTCAGACATCAATGGAAAAATGATTGAAATTGCAAAAGCCAATGCTGAAGAAATTGGGTTAGGCGATTCCATTACCTTCAAGCAACTAGCCTTACATGATTTTACAACAGAAAAAGAGTACGGCGTAATGGTTGCCAATCCGCCTTATGGTGAACGTTTAGGGGAAGAAGAATCTGTTCGGAAACTATATAAAGAGATGGGAGAAGTTTTCCGTCCGCTTAAAACATGGAGTAAATATATTTTGACGAGTGATTTAACCTTTGAACAATATTACGGAGCAAGAGCGACCAAGAAGAGAAAACTGTATAACGGTGCTTTACGAACTGATTTATTCCAATATTGGGGTGAAAGACCTCCAAGAAAACCAAGAGAAGAGTAGGTGAACGGGTATGAAAGAACAAGAATTTTTAAATGAAATCAAAGAGATCCAATTATTAACTGAAGCGATCGGTTTATTAGAATGGGATAGCCAAACTGGAATGCCAGAAGCAAGTAGTGATTTCCGTGGAGAAACTGTTGGCTATATCTCCGGAATGGCCTTTGAGCGTAGTGTGGGACCAAAAGTCCAAGAAGCATTAGCTTATTTTGAGGACCATTCTGAAGAATTATCAGAAGTCGGCTTAGCTGTGTACAATAAAGTCAAAGAAGATTATGAACTGAATCATAGTATTCCCGCAGAACGGATGCAAGCGTATAACACCGCTTTGACTAATGCTCATGCCGCTTGGCTAAAAGCGCGGAAAGCAAAAGATTTTGCTGAAATGAAAAATGAAATTCAAACAATCGTTGATTTCCTAAAGGAATTTATCCCTTATTGGAAAAAAGATGAAGCCACAAACTATGATGTTTTACTAAATCAATATGAGCCAGGTTTGACTGTTGAAAAATTAGATCAAATTTTTGCTCAAGTAAAAGCTGGAATCATGGAAATTAGAACTACCGTTGCTGAAAAAGGAACTGTTCCACGTACTGATTTCTTATCTAGACAAGTAACGAAAGCGCAACAAAGAAGATTTGTATCAGGTGTTGCAGAGCAGTTGGGCTATGATTTTTCACGTGGACGCTTGGATGATACGGTACATCCGTTTATGTTGGCGTTAAATCGCAAAGATGCACGAATTACGACTCGTTGGGATGAAACTGACTTTACAATGGCAACTTTTGGTGTGATTCATGAAGCTGGTCATGGTATTTATGAGCAAAGCATTGACTCGAAGTATGATTACACACCGCTAGCTACAGGAGCTTCTATGGGAATCCATGAGTCTCAATCGTTATTTAATGAGATTATTATTGGGAGTAATAAGCAATTTTGGCAAAAACAATTTCCATTTTTCAAAGAGTGCACAGAAGGTACCTTTGATGATATTGATTTCGAGACTTTCTACGATTCGTTGAAAGAGACGAAAGCGAGTTTGGTTCGAATCGAGGCAGATAGTCTAACCTATCCTCTGCATATTATTATTCGTTATGAAATTGAAAAGATGATTTTTAATGAGGATGTTTCTGTGGCTGATTTACCACAAATTTGGAATGATAAGTATGAGGAATATCTTGGCATTCGCCCGGAAAATGATTTAGAAGGTATTGTCCAGGATGTTCATTGGTCTGGCGGTAGCTTTGGCTATTTCCCTTCGTATGCTTTAGGTTATATGTATGCAGCGCAACTTCGTCATGCTATGGGACAAGAGATCGATGTAGATACTATTTTAGCTAGTGATGATTATTCAGTGATCAAGAACTGGTTAACAGAGCATATCCATCAATATGGTGCATCAAGAAAACCTAATCAACTGATAATGGATGCAACAGGTGAAGCACTTAATCCGCAATATTTGATCGACTATATGAAATCAATTTATTACGACGTTTATAAAATTACAGAATGATTCAAAGGAACAGAAATGAGGGAGCAGTTATGTTATCAATCAATGAATATCTAAAAGCCGGCGAAACGACTGTCTCCAACTTAGTGATTGAGAATTACCAAAAGATTGGCTTGGCTGATGAAGAGTTTCTATTTTGGCTACAATTGTTTCATTCTCAAGCAAAAGGCGATTTATTTCCAGATCTAGCTGAGATCAGTCAAATCATGGGAAAGCCGATCGATGTTATTTATAAGCTATTAAATCAGCTCGTTTCACGTGGTTTTTTAATTATTCAAACAAAGCAAAATGAGCAAGGGCAAATGATGGATACGTATGATTTGCTGCCAATTTTTGAGAAAATTTCATTGTTAAAACAAAATCAAACGGTAAAACAGCAAGAACGTTCCTCAGAAGAAACCATCAAACAATTATATCAAGGGTTTGAAAAAGAATTTGGCCGCCAGTTATCGCCAATCGAACTTGAAATGATTGGTCAATGGCTAGAAACAGATCATTACCAACCTGAACTGATTCGATTAGCACTAAGAGAGGCTGTATTGAATCAAGCATACAGCTTAAAGTATATCGATCGTATTTTACTTGCTTGGGAACGTAAAAATATTACAACAAAAGAGCAAGTCGCTGAAGATCAAAAGCGTAGAAAACAGGCGCTGATTCAAAAAGAAATCGAGCAACAAGGCGCTGCAAATGAGCCAATTCCGAAAGTTACTCTCCACAATTGGCTTAATCCAGAAGATAGTGAGTAGGAGGTAGGTAAATGCTGTCCAAAGAAAAAACAATGGAAGCTATTGAAATTATGTATGACATGTTTCCGGACGCAGCCTGTGAACTAACACATAAAAGTCCATTTCAGCTATTGATTGCAGTTATTTTAAGTGCTCAAGCAACTGATGTATCTGTAAATAAGGCAACACCTGCGTTATTTGCAGCTTACCCAACACCTGTTGCGTTAGCACAAGCTCCAGTAGAGGACATTATTCAAAAAATCAAAACGATTGGGTTGTATCGTAATAAAGCAAAAAATATCAAGGCGTGTGCTACACAACTATTGGACCAATTTGACGGGAAAGTACCTGAAACTCGTGAAGAGCTTGTTACCTTGCCTGGTGTTGGGCGTAAGACGGCTAATGTGGTAATGGGGGATGCTTTTGGTGAACCTGCTATCGCAGTTGATACACATGTTGAGCGAGTATCAAAACGTTTACGTATCTGCAAATTAGACGCTAATGTCATGGAAGTTGAACAAACATTGATGCGAAAAATACCGAAGGAACTATGGGTCAAAACCCATCATACGATGATTTTTTTCGGTCGTTATCATTGTCTGGCACGAAATCCAAAATGTGATATTTGCCCACTTCTTTATATGTGCCAAGAAGGCAAGACGCGGATGAGCGCGAAATAAAAAATAAAAGAGTACCGTAAACATTGTTATGTTTTCACGGTACTCTTTTATTTTAGCCAATCCCAATTACAAAGTGGAAGAGTTTATCTGAGTAGGTAAGCTCATCTAAATCCGTTTTGATTGTTTCATTGAGTAGCTTTAATTCATCTGTGACAATACCATCTACACCATAAAACATCATCCGAGTCATCGTATCTTCGTCATTGACCGTCCAAGCATAAACGCTCTTTCCATCATTATGAGCTGCATTAATAAAATTGCGATTTAAAGTGGTATATTCCATCGTAAAGAAATCAACATTTGAGATTGGCGGGCCTACAATATTGAAGGGAAGAATATAGCCCACGTAGAAATCTGGTTCTTGTTCCTTCAGTTCTGTTGCAGTATTAAAGGTCAACGTATGCAGGATATGTTTTTCTGACAAAATAGTTTTGCGATATTTTTGCGTAAAGCGTTTGACTAGATCGGAACTATCTTGCGGTGTTGTTTTAATTTCAATCAACAGTTTTTGGTTTAATTCTTTTGCTTTTTCAAGATAATCATCAAAGGAGCAAACAGCTGCTTCCATCCCATTTTCTTTTGCCGTTAGTTTAGTCAATTCGGTCAAGGTTAATTGATTTGGTCTTTTGTCGACGCCTGTTAGTTTTTTTAAGTTGAAATCATGCATGACAACAAACTGTTTATCTTTGGTTTCTTGGATATCCATCTCAACATAAGTTGGTTTTTCTAAGCTCGTTTTTTCAAGGGCCGGCAAGGTATTTTGAACACCGTTGGCAGCATCTACACCTCGATGTGAGATTGTCAAAGGTTCAGTGACTGAAGGGTTGCTCAAGTAATTCGTATTGTATGTTCCAACACCAATTCCAAATAAAGCAGCGGTGAAAGCAAATAGGCCAATTTTAAAAAACGACCATTCTTTTCTTACTTGTTTTGGTTGATCGAAAAACCATTGTGGTAATTCTGGTAGAAACCCCTCGTCATCCATATAATCGATCGTGATATAAAATATTCCAACAGTTGTAAAGATAATATTAAGGAGTAAAAAAATTTGTAAAAGAGTCATCGCAACAACGGCGCTAACTAAAGCGTAACTTGGCAAAGCAGTTTCGATGATGGCTTGCACAGTTAGGATCAGTGTATAACTAAGTACAAATACAATAATAATACTGCCGCCAATCACAATAAACTGACCTAAAATTCTAAAGAAATGATGTTTCGTTGAGCGCCAACTTTCTCTGACCGCTTGTCGAAACGGAACATCACGTAAAATCATTTCTGGCAGTGCAAAAATCAAACGAATCGAAAGATAAAAGAAGATCAAGTAACCTAAAACGACTAAGGCAATAATCGTTACGCGGTTAGCAAAGATGAAGTCCATTATAAAGGCTGGAATTTTGATTTTTGCCAATAGATCTGAATTAAAGCCTAAACCGCTTAGTGGTAGAACTAAGAAAAAATAAAATAGGAAAAATAAAAGGGTGCTAAATCGAATCTTTTTAAGTTGAAGCAATGTTCCTTTAAGTAAATTTGTTAAAGAAATCGGTTCTTTTTTCTTGATAAAGAAAATACTTAAAAGTAAAAACGTAAATTCAAAAAAGACAGCTACTACGATCATCAATAAGACGATCAGCAATGCGACGAGAACCCCAGGATGTTTTGAAAAAATAATTGGAATCGTATCATAAGATAGATAGTCTATTTTTCCTTGCTTTAAAATAAATCGGGTCGAACTAGCCAAAAGAGGGAGCAGTATAAAGATCATAAAGCCATGCATCAACAAAACATCGCGGAAATATGCGGATGTACCAGCAAAAAAGTCTAGCATATTTTTAAAACTATTTTTTAAATATTTCATTATTTATCCACCCTTACAAAATAAAAGAGGATAGGATACAAATGCATCCGATCCTACTAGATTCTATTATATATTTTAATGCTCTAAAAGCCTAGTAAACCGTTTAAGAATGTACCACCATAAATCAATGCCAAGCTGTATAAGAAAATTGAAACAGGTTTTGCTAAAATAATGATCAAAGTGAATTTCTTCAATGACATTTTAGTTAAACCAGCCATTAAGCAAAGGGCATCATCTGGTGCGATAGGGAGGAAAATCGCCAGTGCGAAAAGTCTTTCAAAACGTTTTTCGTTATCCAGCCAACCGATATATTTATTATAGGTTTTATCACTGACTAAACTTAAAATAAAAGGTTTGCCGTATTGTCGTCCCAATAAGAAAATAATCACAGACCCAATTGCGATTCCTACGTAATTATAGATAAATCCAGCAAATGGACCAAAAATCAATACACCAGCGGCACAACTAATACCACCTGGTATAATTGGAATCACCACTTGAATGATCTGAATCAACATGAACAAGATCGGACCTAAGATCACCGAGTCACCAACTAATCCTCTCAATGCGTCGACGTCTTTAAACACACCTAATCGTATAAAGTAAATCGTCACAGCAATCGTTGCAATAATTCCTACGATTGAAATGCAATTAATAATTTTTCTTGAAAGCGCGATGCTCATGTCTATCATCTCCTTAAAGTAACTACATCTAGTATAAAAGTCTTCTTATTATTTTACCATTGTTATTTATTATTTTAGACGAACAAAGTTGTAAGAAACAACTTGATAGGAACATTATACAAAGAACAACAGCTAAAAACATCCTACTTTAGCCCTAAAAGAAAAAATAACTGAGCATTTTCTATTTACAAGCAAGAATGAGAGGTCTATAATTAATTTAAGAGTTATGGTACACCTAAAAATTAAATTATATAAACCTGATGTTTTATAGATGGAAGAAGGATAATTATGGTAGAAGAGAACAAAGAGAAAGAACATTTATTGGATTATGCAAATGGTCCAAGCTTGGAAGAAATCAATAATACTGTTGAGGTACCGAAAAATGCCAGCTTTTGGCGGACATTATTAGCTTATAGTGGACCAGGAGCCTTAGTTGCCGTTGGTTATATGGATCCCGGCAATTGGATCACATCGATTGCAGGTGGTGCGGAATATAAGTATGCACTATTAAGTGTCATTTTGTTATCAAGCTTGATTGCTATGCTACTTCAAGGGATGGCGGCTAAATTAGGAATCGTGACAGGTCGAGATTTAGCACAAGCAACAAGAGAACATACTAGTAAGAAAACAGGTTTTGTTTTGTGGATCATTACAGAACTTGCGATCATGGCAACAGATATTGCCGAAGTAATTGGTGGAGCAGTTGCCTTACAGTTACTGTTTGGGTTTCCATTATTGATCGGGGTTTTGATTACAACTTTTGATGTGTTATTATTACTCCTTTTAACAAAAATGGGCTTTAGAAAAATTGAAGCGATCGTTGCTTGTTTAATTGCTGTTATCTTTTTTGTTTTTGCTTATGAAGTAGCACTTGCTGATCCCAATATTGGTGAGGTAATGCGAGGATTTATTCCGGATATAAGAATTGCCACTGATAAATCAATGTTGTTTTTAGCGCTAGGGATTGTAGGGGCGACTGTAATGCCTCATAACTTATACTTACATTCATCTATTGCTCAAGCTAGAAAATTCGATCGCAATGATGATAAAGAAAAAGCAAAAGCCATTCGGTTTACGATTTGGGATTCAAATATTCAATTGACGATCGCATTTATTGTAAACTGTTTATTGCTGATTTTAGGTGGAGCATTATTTTATGGAACCAATAGTGATTTAGGAAAATTTGTCGATTTATTTGATGCATTGAAGAATCCAGATATCGTTGGAAACATCGCCAGTCCTGTATTAAGTATTTTATTTGCGATTGCGTTGCTTGCTTCTGGTCAAAATTCTACAATTACAGGAACACTTTCCGGACAAATCGTGATGGAAGGTTTTATCCATTTAAGAATGCCTCTATGGATGCGTCGCGTTGTGACTCGTTTGATTGCAATCGTGCCGGTTATCGTCTGTGTAATTATTTACGGTGGCAGCGAGTCAGCAGTTGAAGACTTATTGTTATATACACAAGTATTTTTAAGTATTGCCTTACCAGTATCGATCATTCCATTGACCTTGTACACTAGTGATAAAAAAATCATGGGCAGGTTTGCCAATCCAACCTGGGTCAAAGTGTTGGCCTGGATCATTGCAATCGTTTTGACCGCCTTGAATTTGTTTTTGATTTACGGAACATTAACTGGTGTGAATGCTTAAAAAAATGAAAAGAAAGTAATTCATCTGTGAATTGCTTTCTTTTTGCGTAAGATATAATAGAAGTTGATAGAATTCAAACTATAGAAATGGTAAAATGAAAAAGACTAAAATTTTGAAATGAGGGCTTTAAGTGACTGAATATTTAAATGTTGGGAAAATCGTCAATACCCAAGGCTTAAAAGGGGAAGTTCGTGTGATTTCTCAAACAGATTTTCCGGAGTTACGTTATAAAAAAGGAACAGTCTTGACGTTATTTCAAGAGAAAAAGGCGCCGATCGAATTAACGATCCAATCTCATCGGAAGCATAAAAATTTTGACATCGTGACGTTTGAAAATCATTCTTCTATTAACGATGTTGAAAAATATCGTGATGGTATTTTGAAAGTATCAAAAGAAAAATTAACTGACCTACCAGAAAATGAATTTTACTATCATCAAATCATTGGGTTGACTGTTGTTGATGAGCATGATAAAGAATTGGGCAAAATCAAAGAAATCCTTTCACCAGGAGCAAACGATGTTTGGGTCGTTCAGCGACCAAAGAAAAAAGATGCCTTAATTCCTTATATTGAATCAGTTGTTAAGTCAATCGATTTAGAGAATAATGTGGTTCATGTAGAAATTCCAGAAGGTTTGATTGACGATGAAGATTGATGTGTTAACGTTATTTCCTAGAATGTTCGAAGGACCACTAGGTGAATCGATCATCGGAAAAGCCGTAGAGAAAAATCTATTGGAAATCAATATCTCAAACTTTAGGGATCATGCAGACAATAAACACCAGTCCGTAGATGATTATCCTTATGGTGGCGGAGCAGGTATGTTGCTAAAGGTTCAGCCAATTTATGATAACTTGCGCAGAATTGAAGAAGCCGCACCAGAAACAAAAAAAAGAGTGATTTTGCTTGATCCAGCTGGTAAGCAGTTTGACCAAAAAATGGCGGAAGAGTTTTCGGAAGAAGAGCATTTGGTGTTTATCTGCGGTCATTATGAAGGATACGATGAACGGATTCGTTCGCTTGTGACAGATGAAGTTTCATTAGGGGATTATGTATTAACTGGTGGAGAATTGGGTGCAATGGTGATGATTGACGCGACGGTACGCTTACTGCCAGATGTTTTAGGCAATAAACTGTCTGCTCAAACGGATTCTCATTCAACAGGTTTACTAGAGCATCCACAGTATACCCGTCCTGCTGAATTTAATGGAATGAGTGTACCAGCAGTTTTAACGAATGGTAACCATAAATTAATCGATGAGTGGCAACAAAAAGAATCATTGAGAAGAACCTTAGAGCGTCGCTCAGACATGCTTGAAAAAGTAGTATTAACTGAGCAACAAGAAAAGTGGTTGGAAGAGCTACGTAACGAAAAAAAGGAAGGTAACTAAGTTTATCTTTTAAAAAGGAGGAACATTGATGGTGATATCTGCTAAAGTAATAGATCAAACAAATTGGGATCGAAAAGAACATTTTGATTTTTTCTCGAGGGATGAGGGTTCACCTCTATACGATATTACGACACAAATCGATGTGACTCATTTTTATCATTACGTAAAAGAGAACCAATTGTCCTTTTATTATGCCTTGATTTATGCTACAACTAAAGTGATGAATGGTATTGAAAATTTTCGTTACAAGATACGTGGAGCAGATGTAGTTCTAATCGAGCGTTTGATTCCCAGCTTTACTGATTTAAAAACAGATAGTGAGTTATTTCATATTGTGACGCTTGATTTTGAAGGTGATTTGAAACAATTTTCTGATGAGGCGAAGCGGGTAAGCCATACCCAAAAAGCTTATTTTCCAAATACAGATTACCAGTCAGATACAATGATTCAATTTTCCTGCTTGCCTTGGTTTTCTTTTACTAATTTAGGGAATGAGCTGAGCTTGGATCGAAACGATGGGATTCCCAAAGTAACATGGGGAAAATTTGTAAAGCAAGATGATCGGATTTTATTGCCTTATTCAGTTCAGGTAAATCATCGGCTTGTCGATGGCCTTCATTTAGGTAAGCTGATCAATCAGCTGCAAACCTATTTAGACAGTTTAGAAACCCACCCTACTATTTAATAGATGGCAAGAAAAATTCCTTTACAGCCTACAAGAGCTATGTTAAACTATTTTAGTGAGTGCAAAGCGCTCAACTATTACGATATTCCGCTGTGGCAGTAGCCATAAGAATGTTTGGAATGAGGAGAAAAAAGAATGAATCCATTAATTCAAGAATTAACACAAGAACAATTACGTACGGATATCCCTGCATTTCGTCCTGGAGACACTGTTCGCGTTCATGCGAAAGTAGTCGAAGGAACTCGCGAACGTATCCAATTATTTGAAGGAGTTGTTATCGGACGCCGCGGCACTGGTATCAGCGAAACTTATACAGTACGTAAAATTTCTAATGGTGTTGGTGTGGAACGTACATTCCCATTACACACACCACGTGTTGCTCAAATCGAAGTAGTTCGTTATGGTAAAGTTCGTCGTGCGAAACTTTATTACTTACGTGCATTACATGGTAAAGCAGCTCGTATTAAAGAAATTAGAAGATAAGTGTTTCTTAGATTGCCCGAGTAAGAAAAAAGTGCGAAAGTCCTTGATATCAAGGGCTTTTTCTTTTGGTTTTGTTTAAGAAAATCGTGCGTATTTTCTGTGATTGTCCTTGATTATCCCATCTTGACTACCTGTGTTGTCAGAAAACAGGTGGAAAGCATAGGGAAAGTTGACGACAAAAAGGATTCCAAAAATACCAAAACGATGGCTCTATTTAGTAGATTAGAGGATGAGTCTACTAAATACAGAGAAAAGCCTGTGCAGCTAGTACAGGTGTAAAGTGGACAAACCAAAGCACTTTTTTGGATAAATATCAATAAAGTAGACACAAAAAGAGCAAGTACTTAGTGAGAATCAAAGTATTTATCCTCCATTTCATTTGGTGTAAGCATATCTAAGGTTCCATGAGGGCGCTGCGAGTTGTAGAATCCCTCAATATATTCAAAGCAAGCAAGATGGACTTCTTGAAGAGAAGAAAAGGTTCTTCTGTTGAGTTCTTCTTTCTTCATGTATTTGAAGAAAGCTTCTGTTACAGCGTTGTCCCAAGGATAACCAGGTTTCGATAAGGATTGGACAATAGAATGATTTTCTAAAAACTTTCTGAATTCAAATGAAGTATATTGGGAACCTTGATCAGTGTGAAAAAGAACAGAAGCCGTAGGCTTTCTGACTTGAATTGCTTTTTCAATTGTTGTAATAGCTAAAGTAGTATCTATCTTTTTACTGACAGTCCAAGCAATGACTTTTCTAGAAAATAAATCTAAAATCACGCAAAGATAAACAAACGATTTTTTCCCAATAGGAATATAAGAAAAGTCGCTGGTCCACACTTGGTTTGGTGCAGGTGGGTTAAATGCTTGCTTCAAATGATTTGGGCGCTTCAAAGAAACCTGACCTGTAGTCGGTTTAAAGACAGGTTTTACTGTAGACATTTTAGGTAAGTTCATGGTGCTCATTAGTCGATAAACGCGACCAATACTAATAGAAATGCCATAGTCACGTATAAGCATACGTCTTACTTTTGCAGGGCCTATTCGTTTTTTAGAGAGTATATAGATTTCTAAGATCGTCTTTCTTAACTGTTGATTTTCTGCTGTTCTAGGGGCAATTTTTCCAGAAAAACGTTTGTAGTAAGTCGAACGATTAACCTTAAGAACCCTGCAAAGCGTAACAACAGAGTGTTCATGACGTAAAATACGAATCGCATTTAGTCGTTCGTTGAGTGTGGCGTGAATATGGCAATCGCTTTTTTTAAGATTAAATTTTCTTCTTCTAGCTGAAGGTTTCGTTTCTGTAATTGCTTGATCTGTCGAGCCGTGAGGATCGTATCATCATCAATTTGGACTTCAGAATATTGCTTCACCCAGCGAGCCACAGAGGAGAGGGCGATTCCATATTCACTAGCTAAAGCATTTTGTGATTTACCGCCTTGATAGAGTTTTACGATTGATTTTTTAAACTCTTCGTCAAATTTTCGTGGAGATTTACGTTTGTCTACCATAATCAAAATTCCTTTCTTAAAAGATGTCTAATTAATTAATAGTATAGCAAAAAAAATGTCTACTTTATTAGCATATATGCACCTAATATCGACGTTAAAAGTTTAGACACTGGACATTGGATTCAAGAAGAAAAATTTGAAGAGCTCAATCAAATGATTTTAGAATGGCTAGAAAAATGAGTGAAGACCTATTTTTTAGGAATCAAATAGAATTTATCGATTGGTTAACGATCCATCATCAAAGTGTTAGTGAAATTTAGGTAGTCTTTTTTAAGAAAAAAACGAATAAAGTAAGTCTTACTTGGCCCGAGTCAGTGGATTGTGCACTATCTTTTGGTTGGGTTGATGGCTGCGGAAAACAGTTGATGAAGATCGCTATAAAATTCGCTTTACCCCACGTAAGCCGAATAGTGTCAAGAGTAAGGTTAATGTGCAAAAGGTGTATAAACTGATAGCGCTCAATCAAATGAGGCCTGAGGGATTGGTTGTTTTCAATCAAATAAAGGACCAAACAGGTTATTCTCTAGTCCATAGGAATGTTCCTCTAATGAAAGAATATGAGGATGAAATCAGAAAAAATCCAACTTCTTGGGAATTTTTTAATCAGCTTTCACTTTCTTATAAAAGAGATTCTATTTGGTGGGTGATGGATGCTAAAAAAGAAGAAACTAGACGAAGAAGATTGAATCGATTAATTGTTTCATGGGAAGAAGGGAAAAGGTTAAGACCTTAGATTACGGCAGTGTAGCAGAGAGCGTTGCTAATGAATGAGAAAATGTTGGTTGGATGTACCTACAAATAGGTGATACTCTAAAAAATAGAAGACTGAAAATCCTTTTTGCGATTTTCGGTCTTCTATTTTATATACCCAAGCTCACTTAAAACTAACCTCAACAGTTGGTAGAAGTTGATTAACATCTGATACTTTTTAATTATATCTATGGTATAACATTGCTGAAACACTTTTAATAAAATATAAACATCAATCACTGTATCAGAGGAGTGACGCGGCAGTTGAGTAATAAACCGACTAAAAAGAGATTAAAATGAGAACGATCTACATTTTATTAACGCGCTCTAAAACCTATATCTCAAGATTAATTCAACTAGCAACATCAGATGACTATACTCATGTTTCGATTGCATTTGATGAATGTTATCACAATTCTATAGTTTTGAACGTAAGCAGCTGAATTTTCCATTACCTGCAGGACTTATTCAAGAAAGTTTGACCAACTGCTTTTTTGATTATCATAAAGACACACCATGCGCTCTCTATGAGCTAAAAGTGTCAAAAGTAGTCTATCAACAAGCTAAGCAAGAAGTGCAACGCATGGTAACTGAAAAGCAAAAGTATCGTTATAGCATTATTGGATTAATCTGTTGTAAGTTTGCAATTCCATATCAACGAGAAAAGTATTACTTTTATTCTCAATTTGTAGCTGAAATTTTAGAAAAAAGTCAGGCACTTGAGTTACCAAAGCCAGCAGAGTTGATCAGACCAGCAGATTATATGGAGTTAGTTACAGGAGATTGCTTGTTCACTGGGAAAGTGGGCGAGCTTGCTGCTAGTGTTAGTACCTTGTAGATTCATATTAACTATTGAAAAACTAATGGACAGAGTGAATCCGTACCTGTTCAAAGCAATGAATAAAATTACGTGTACCACTTTCAAAATTATTTGTGATTTTCAACTATGGCTTTCTTCAAAATGTAGAGCTGCCCCAACAAGATTTGCATCGTTTTTGAAACGGCAAATTTTTATATTAGGCAATGACAAGGGTTGATTGAAGGTTTTATAAAGACTTCTGTAAAGGTTGAGTTTACTCGTTTGATTTGTGGTTAATGCATCTATCTGTTTGTTCAACAGTGGTAAAAGATCGGGGTTATTACTGATTCCACCGCCAATACCGATAATGTCAGGTTTGAAAGCTTCGTTTAAAAATAACAAGATCTCAGCAAGAGCAGTATACATTCGCTCAATTTCTTGGATAGCAATGGCATTCCCTTGTTTAGCTAATTCAAAAACATCTTTTCCTTCAATAGTTTGAGGTAACTTAAAACTTTTTAGGGAAACTGTTCGTCCAATATGAACAGGCGAAACTTTTGCGTTATTGATAGTTTTAATTGTATCAGCGATGAATTTTTCAAAATTGTTAATTTTGTCAGTAGTATTTTTAATAATCTTACCGTCTTCAACAACAGAGAGCCCGATACCAGAGCCAATAATGGTAAATAATGCGTGTTGATGCTCTTTTCCAATTCCTAGTGTCATTTCAGCGAGGGCTGCACTGTTTGCATCATTTTGCAACGAGACTGGCAAGTGTAACGTTTGCGAAAATTCATTTTGAAATTCACACAGATGTAAAAAGGGAACATAACTTAAGCCACGTACAATCCCAGATAGTTCATCGGGCTCTCCAGGGCAGCTGACAGCGATTCCTTTAATTAAAAACTCTGGGTAGGCACTGTCACATAGTTCTTGTACAGAACTATAGAAATTTTTGCGAGTCAAAGGTGTTGGGAAGCTAGCTTGGTGATACAGTTTCTCGTTGTACCAAATCCCATGTTTGACAGCGGAGCCGCCTATATCTAGCGCTAAAATAGCCTGATTATGTTGAGTCATTGGCTGAAATCCTTTCTAATAGCTGTTTTTCAGTTTGTTTGTTATTAATTCAACTGTTTATCTGCCATTTTAGTGCTTTTCTTATAGAAATACAAGTTACGGGTAAAATGTTATCAACTGAGATCAATTCTTAATAGCGATCGCTTCAATTTCAATCAACGCTTTTGGATGAAATAGCCCGCTAACTTCTACTATTGTGTCAGCTGGAAATGGTGATGAAAAATATTTTTCCCGCAAGTCTACAATTGTTTGGAAGTTCGTCAGATCTGTTAAGAATATTGTCACTTTTCAAAACATGATCAAGAGAAGAGTTTCCAGCTTTTAAAACAGTTCTTAGATTAGTGAAAGCTTGCTCTGCTTGGGCTGTAAAATCACCAGAGTGGAGTAAATTACCAAATTTATTGATGCTTGTTTGTCCTGAAATGAATAGTAAATTATCTAGGGAAATTCCTTGAGAGAGATTAAAAGGTGCATAAGGATATGGGAAAATTTCAATGGATTTAAACTTTTTTTTCATGTTTAGTACCTGCTTTCTTCTATACATTTTTGCAAAGAAATGCTGAAATTTCCAAGTGTTTTAGCTAATTCTAATTGGTGACAGACTATTTCTTTGCTATAATTATCATATCGTCAGTCTAACAAAAAGAAAATATCGTACTTTTTTGTGCGTGACTTACTTTAAAGTAAGGGAGGATTTACCAATGTCAAAAATACCGCAAGAAGGTTTTTTTCTATTGCAAGATGTGATTAAAGGGAAATGGAAAAGCCCGATACTTCAATATCTAGATACAGGTAGTAAACGACCAAAAGAATTGCTAGATTTATGCGCTGGAATTTCTACAAAAGTAATGAATGAGCAACTTACGCAATTAAAGGAAGATGGTTTGATCGAACGAATTGTTTTTCCAGAAGAAGTTCCTGTAAAAGTCGAATATTCTTTAACAGTTTATGGAAAACAATTCATCCCATTATTACATCAACTGTGTGAACTTGGAGAAGCACATGCTAAAAAGCATGATTTAGCGATTAAAGAGACGAATTATTCTTAAGCTGTACTTAATTGCAAGCACAATAAACATGACTTACTAGGTAGCATGGAAGGAGTGTCAACATGAATATAAAAAAAGTTAGTGAATTAAGTGGTGTGTCCGCGGATACAATCAGGTATTATGAACGAATTGGTTTGATTCCACCAGTGAAACGGACTGTGAGTGGGATTCGGGATTTTGACGAAGAAGACCTACGCTGGATTGTTTTTAGTCGGCAGATGAGAAATGCTGGTTTGTCTATTGAATCTATGGTGAATTATATAAACCTATTCCAAGTAGGAGATGAAACAGTTCCAGTACGTAAAGAAATTATTGCAGCGCAAATTAAAATGTTAAAAGAAAAGGCTTCTGAATTAAATACAGCGATTGATAGATTGGAGTTTAAGTTAGCCAATTATGACGAGCACATGATTCCAGCAGAAAATTCTTTACGTGCCTTTAATCTAAATAAATGAACAAAATCAATAACTTCTGAATGTTGATGATATCTAAAAATAGCTTTTAGAGTCGATCGGCATTTGGAAGTTTTTTAGCTATTAAAGAAAATGCTTGACTTAGAGTGCACTTTAAGAGATAAACTGTGGTCAGATTAAAGAAAAACAATCATTTTAAGGAGGAAATAGAATGGATTATGTAAAATTTGGTAACACTGGAATGGACGTTTCAAGATTGTGTTTAGGTGCGATGGGTTTTGGAGATCCTAATAGTGGATTCCATGAATGGGTCTTAGAAGAGGCAGAGAGTATGAAAGTCATTAAAAAAGCGCTTGATTTGGGCATTAATTTTTTTGATACAGCGAATGTCTATTCTTACGGTGCAAGTGAGCGTATTCTTGGAAAAGCACTCAATCAATATGCAAATCGTGATGAAATCGTTGTTGCCACCAAATTGTTTACAACGATGAAAAAAAATGTGCCAAATAGCGGGGGACTTTCAAGGAAAGAGATTTTTCATCAAATCGATGTGAGCTTAGAACGATTAGGCATGGACTATGTTGATTTATACATCATTCATCGCTGGGATTACAAGACACCGATCGAAGAAACGATGGAAGCTTTGCATGACCTGGTGAGATCTGGAAAAGTTCGCTATATTGGTGCTTCAGCGATGTTTGCATGGCAATTTTCGAAAGCACAGGCCGTGGCTGATAAACATGGCTGGACCAAATTTGTTTCTATGCAAAATCATTTGAACCTGTTATACCGTGAAGAAGAAAGAGAAATGCTGCCGTTGTGTGAGGATCAAAAAATTGCTGTTACACCATACAGTCCATTAGCTTCTGGTCGCTTAACTCGAGATTGGAGTGCTCAGACAAAACGTTTTGAATTAGATAAAATGGCGATGTCAAAATATGACACAACAGCGGATCAAGATCACATTATTGTTGCAAGAGTTGCCGAAATTGCAGAGAGACGTGGTGTAGAACGCGTACAAGTAGCTCTAGCTTGGTTGCTCCAAAAAGAAGCGGTCGTTGCACCTATTATTGGCGCAACAAAAGAAAGTCATTTGACTAATGCAATTCCAGCCCTAGATTTAGTTTTAACAGAGGCAGAGGTGGAATTTTTAGAAGAGCCTTATGTTCCGCACAAGGTCGTTGGACACCAATAAGTGTTTAAAAAATAGCAGTCGGAGGGATAAGCAATGTCAAAGTTCGAAGAAGTTAAAGAGGGTGTGATTTTTCCGATAGGAGAAAAAAATGTAGCTTATGCTGATTATTTTAGAGGTCAAAGCTACTTGAAAAACTTAGTAGCAGATCCAAAAATAAATGTTGGAGTAGGCAATGTAACGTTTGAACCTGGTTGTCGCAACAATTGGCATATTCATCATGACGGCTTTCAATTGCTGTTAGTAACAGGTGGTGAAGGCTGGTACCAAGAAGAAGGGAAACCAGCCCAATTTTTGACAGCTGGTGATGTTATTATTATCCATGACGGTATTAAACACTGGCATGGCGCTGCAGTCGATAGTTGGTTTGAACATCTAGCAATCACAGCTGGGACACCAGAATGGTTAGAACCAGTTTCAGATGAAAGCTATCATCAGTTGAAAAAATGAATAAACGATGGGAGTCCTATTTCATGAAAAAACAAACAGCAGGCAGAGATCAACTTGGAGCGTTTGCACCAAAATTTGCTGAATTAAATGATGACCTACTATTTGGTGAAATCTGGTCTAGAGAAGAGCAACTTTCACCTCGTGACCGTAGTTTGATCACTTGTTCAAGTTTATTAACCCAAGGTATGCCGCAACTAGAAGCACACATGAAGATGGCGAAACAAAATGGTGTGACCAAAGATGAAATGGTCGAGTTGATCACTCATCTGGCTTTTTATACCGGGTGGCCCAAAGCATGGTCAGCATTTTCATTGGCCAAAGAAATTTTTGGAGAATAGCTAAACAGAGCGGAATGCTAGATTCTAAAAGCATTTCGTTTTTTTTGTTGAGTTAGAAGTCCTTATTTCTAAAGCCTATAAATTTTAGTGTTATAGCGCCTAGAAAATAGGAAGCCGGCTACTTTGTATCGTGATTCAAAGCAATTTATAGTAGCAGGAAACGTAATTTTTTTGAGTTATATCCTAGCATCATCTGCTAATTTTTTATTAAATTTATTAAAAAAGAACGGAATGAATAGATACAATCAAGTTAAAATAGTAAAGTAGAGAAAAGAGCAAACAACTGATAAGTGAAGAACTACTGTTATTTAGCTGAAAGAAAGTGAGATACCATGAAAAAAAGAGCAATATTGATTATCCATGGGTTTGGCGGTAATGAAAAAGAAATTCTCTATTTGCACGATTACTTAAAACAGAATAATCTTGATTCATTTTGGATCCAACTAACCGGACATGATGGAAATAAAGAAAATTTTTCAAAAGTAACTTCAGATCAATGGTTGGCAGATGTTGAGCAAAAACTAGATGAACTTGAGCAAATCTATACTCAGATTACTTGTGTTGGATTTTCAATGGGAGGGTTACTGACGATCCAGGCATCAGAACGAGCATCAATCGATCAATTGGTTTTGTGTAGCACACCGATTTATCTTTATAACGCTAACGTCATTAGCCAAGATCTCATAAAGGGATTAGTGTTTAAAAAACAGGAAAAATTAGATTATTATTTTGATTCTGCAAAATCGATTTCTATTCACTCATGTGTTCAATTCTTATCCTTACTTCAAAAAACAAAGAAAAAAATAAAGAAAGAACACCCATCTGAATTAAAGAAAAAAGTACTTATTCTGCAAAATAGACAAGATGAAACGACTCACTACAAGAGTGCTTATTATTTAGCCAAAAATATTAACGCACAGGTTGTTTTAAAAATATACGAGAACGGCAGACATCAGCTATTTTTAGGTGGAAATAAAAAACGTGCAGTAGAAGATATCAAGGAGTTTATCCTAAACTAAATAATCGAAACCACGACATCCTCATTGGCTAGGTATCAAATCTAGTATGAGGATATTTTTGTTTTTTTATGAATAAATAAGTATAAAAATACAGAATAAGAAGTGGCTATTCTAGCTATTCCGGTGAAACGTTTCTATTAAAAACGAATTATTTCTAGATACCTATTGACATTATTTAACGCTATACCAAGAAAGAAAACGCTTGCTTTTAATATAATTAAGGAATATAATCATTTTTGTAGAAACGTTTCACTAAATAATATTGAGGAGTGGAAGTATGAAATCATGGAAAAAGCTTTGCTTACTTGGAACAACTTTATTCGCAACTGTAGGTGTAATGGCAGCATGTTCTTCGGGAAATAAAGAAAGCGCTTCGGATGAATTGACATTTTGGTATATGGGTGATGGCGATCAAGGAATCAAGCCAATTGTTGACGAATTTACAAAAGAATCAGGAATCAAAGTTAAGATTCAAAGTATTCCATGGTCCACTTCAAGAGATAAATTACTCACAGCAGTGGCTTCTAAAGAAGGTCCTGATGTTGTTCAAATGGGTACGACATATATGAGTGAATTTGTTGATGCTGGAGCGTTAATGGATATTACAGAAGATGTTCAAAAAAGTGACGTCATGAAATCAGATAATTTCTTTGATGGTTCTGTGGCGACAACAACATTTAGAAAAAAAACTTATGCAGTGCCTTGGTATACAGAAACTCGTGGACTCTATTATAGAAAAGATTTATTGGGAAGTGTTGGCTATAAAGAAGCCCCTAAAACTTGGGATGAGTTAGCTGATGCAGCTAAAAAATTAGCTGCTCGCGGCGATAATAAATATGGTTTTGGTGTAGAACTGAAAGAGCCAACATTCGGTTTTATGTTTGCTCGTCAAAACGGTTCAGAATTATTTGACAAAGATGATAAGCCGTTATTTAATCAACCAGAAATGGTGGATGCTTTAAAATTTTTAGACAAGTTAGTACAAGACGGTTCGGCTCCTAAAACGGATTTAGGTTTAGAAATCGGCCAAAGCTTTGGTGGCGAAGGTGTTGTACCAATGTTTATCAGTGGTCCATGGATGATCAATAGCATCAAAGATTCAGCACCAGATATCGATGGCAAATGGGGGGTAGCTGAACTACCGAAGGGACCTATCAACAATATGTCCGTAACTGGGGGAGCCAATTTAGCGGTCTTTAATAGTTCTAAGAAAAAAGAAGATGCAATGAAATTGATCGAATATCTTTCAAAACCTGAAAATCAAACGAAGTTCTTTGAAAGCACAAATTCACTTCCAACCAATAAAGAATCGTGGAATTCTGATGTGTTCAAAAACGATCCACTGATTTCGGTATTTGGAAAACAATTAAATGAGTCACAACCTATGCCATTATTAAAACAATGGGATGAAATTTCGCAAAACTTTATGAAACAATGGGAGCAAGTCGTAGTAAGTGGCAAAAATCTTCAAGAGGCAATGGATGAACTAAACGAACAAACGGAAAGCTTGATTAAATAAGTGTGAGGAGCAAAAGGAGTAAAGGTATAGAATCAACTAAAGGTTGGGACAGAAGGAAGTGCTTCTGCTCCCAACGTTTAGGTGAATACTAAGAGCCTGGCCTTTTATTGAGTTATAAGGAGGAAAGAATTATGAAAAAATCGAAATCGCCTTATTTTTTTATCGCGCCAGCCGTTGCTTTATTACTTATTTTTTCGATCATACCGATTTTTATTGCGGTAACGATTAGTTTTACCGATATGAGTTTAGCTGGCTTAGCTGATTTTTCTCGAATCAATTTTGTTGGTTTGGAAAACTATTTAAACATATTTAATGATAAAGTCTTTGGTCAGGCAATGTTTAATACGGCTTACTACGTCATAATTGGCGTGCCGCTTGTTATTCTTTCTTCTTTAGCTTTAGCCATTATGATCAATTTCGGAGAAAATAAATTTTTCTCGTTTATGCGTCTAGTATTTTATAGCCCTTCGATCACAAATACAGTAGCTGTATCCGTTGTCTGGATGTATTTATATAATCCTACGATCGGGTTATTGAATCATTTATTATCATACTTAAATATTGGCCCAATTATGTGGCTGACGGATCCCAGTACATCGAAATTATCTTTGATTATCATTGCAGTTTGGAAGGCAATCGGATTGAACATGCTCATTTTCTTAGCGGCAATTCAAGGTATTCCAAAAGAATATTATGAAGCAGCTGAAATGGACGGAGCCAATAAGTGGCAACAAATCTTAAAAATCACGATTCCATTACTAAAGTTTTCAATTTTCTTTGTGACGGTCACAACATTGATCGGCTGGTTCCAATTCTTCGATGAACCGTTTGTTATGACGAAAGGTGGTCCGTTAGATAGCACATTATCTGTTGCGTTATTTATCTATCAAAGAGGCTTCCAATACAATAAATTTGGTTATGCAGCAGCAGGATCAGTCATCTTATTTATTGCAATCATTATTGTGACGAGTATTCAAATGAAAATTCAAACAAAACAAAAAGAAAATGAAGGGTAAAAGGAGAGAACGAGATGAATTCACATAAAAATGCGCAAATGAGTTTTAAGCTTTTTATCGGTATCCTCTTAGGTGTTCTAGGTATTATGACCTTTTTTCCTTTTCTGTGGATGATTTTTTCTTCTTTTAAGACAAACGCGGAAATCAATCAAATCGTTCCTAGTCTATTTCCAAAAGAGGCAACATTTGACAACTTCAAAGAGCTGTTTTTTAGATTGAATTTTGGGACCTACCTAAAAAACACCTTGATCATTACAGCCTGTTCGTTTGTCGGATTGTTACTGAATGCAATGGCTGGTTACGGTTTTGCTAAATTTGATTTTAAAGGGAAAAACGGATTATTTCTCATGGTTTTAGCCACGATGATGATTCCTGGACAAGTCACCATGATTCCTGTGTATTTATTATTAAATTCTGTCGGTTTGACGAATACCTTGATTGGGATCGTTTTGCCTGGTTTGGCAGGCGCCTTTGGGATCTTTTTATTCAGGCAATTTATGAATACTATCTCCAATGAAATGCTTGAAGCAGCTCGGTTAGATGGTGCTAGTGAATGGTATATCTTTTTTAAGATTATTTTACCAGTTAGTCGTCCAATCTTAGCCGTTCAAGGTATCTTGACTTTTATCGGCGGTTGGAATTCATTCTTATGGCCATTGATCATTGCTAACGATGAAAAATATTACACGTTATCTGTTGGATTGCAACTACTCCAAGGACAGCATGGTAATAATTATGCTTTACAAATGGCAGGAGCGACCTTTATGGTCATTCCGATTTTGATTGTTTTTTCAATTTTTCAAAAGTACATTTTACAAGGATTTAATGTTTCTGGAATTAAATAAGCGAACAGAATACTTGCCCAAAATAAAAAGAAAAAGGTGAATGGACAATGGAACAAAAACAACTGATTGAGTTGCTGAAGCAAATGACGGTAGATGAAAAAGTGGGTCAGTTATTACAATTGGCAGCTGAATTTTATTCTGAAAAAGCAGAAGAAAAAACGGGTCCGATGACAGATCTTGGTTTAACGCATGAAGATATCAATAATGCAGGAACAACTCTAGGTATTTCTGGAGCCAAAGAAGCGATCCGTGTACAAAAAGCCTATATGGAAAATAATCGTCTGGGCATTCCAACAATTTTAATGGCGGATATTATCCACGGGTTTCGGACAATTTTTCCAATACCGCTTGGATTAGGAAGCTCATGGGATCTTGAAGCGGCTAAAAAAGTTGCAGAGGTTTCAGCGAAAGAAGCTGCAGTCTCCGGTTTACATGTGACGTTTTCACCGATGGTTGATTTGGTTCGTGATCCTCGCTGGGGGCGTGTTATGGAGTCAACTGGGGAAGATTCTTTTTTGAATAGTCGCTTTGCTGAGGCATTTGTTAAAGGCTATCAAGGGGAGGATTTAAAAAATGACTTTTTCCGGGTAGCGGCTTGTGTTAAACATTTTGCAGCTTATGGTGCTGCAATCGGTGGTCGTGATTATAACACGGTCAATATGTCTGAAAGACAATTACGAGATAGCTATTTACCTGGGTATAAAGCCGCGCTTGATGCCGGGGCAAAATTAGTGATGACTTCATTTAATACAGTTGATGGTGTTCCAGCTACAGGGAATAAGTGGTTGTTTCGGGATGTCTTGAGAAAAGAATTTGGTTTTGATGGGGTAGTGATTTCCGATTGGGGAGCCGTAATTGAATTAATTCCTCATGGTGTTGCACAAGATAAAAAACAAGCAGCTGAATTAGCGATCAAAGCAGGTGTTGACATTGAAATGATGACAACATGTTATACAGAAAATTTAAAAGCCTTGATTGAAGAGAAACGTATTGATGAAGCAATTCTTGACGAAGCAGTTTTACGAATTTTAGCGTTGAAAAATGATTTAGGCTTATTTGAGAATCCGAATAGAGGGGCTGATATTGCATTAGAAAAAGAAGTTGTTTTATCAAAAGAACATCGGGAAATTGCCAGAGATGTTGCAAAAAAATCGATCGTATTATTAAAAAATGAAGCGATGTTACCATTATCAAAACAAGAAAAAGTTGCAATTGTAGGACCAGCCGCTGATTCTCATGACGTTATTGGTGTTTGGTCTTGGCAAGGAAAAAAAGAAGAAGCTGTTTCATTAGCGCAGGGTGTTAGTGAACTTGCGGCAGAATATATAATCGGAACGGAGGCTTTTGATTACTTTAAACCAACTCAAGCTGCAATTGATGAAGCAATTGCTTTAGCAAAAAAAGCAGATAAGGTAATCTTGGCTCTTGGAGAAGAAGAATGGATGAGTGGAGAGGCCTCAAGTCGTAGCGATATTCGATTACCGCAAGCTCAGCTCGATTTATTCAAAGCAATTCAAGCCGTGAACGATCAGATCATCGTAACCCTTTATAATGGCCGACCATTAGATCTACAAAGTATCGACTCAGCCAAAGCCATTGTTGAAGCTTGGTTTCCTGGAACAGAAGGTGGTGCAGCACTGGCAGATATTTTGTATGGCGAATACAATCCGAGTGCTCGTTTAAGTATGTCATTTCCAGAAACAGTGGGACAAGTCCCTGTTTATTATAATTATGATAATACAGGTAGACCATATAAACCTGGTGATGAAAAATATGTCTCAAAATATCTAGATGTATCAAATTTTGCTAAATATCCTTTTGGATTTGGATTGAGTTATAGTCAGTTTGTTTACATGGACCTCAAGCTAAGTAAGAATGAAATGAAACTAGATGAAACGATCACAGCTTCGGTTACGATAGAAAACCAATCCGAACGAACTGGGCAAGAAACCGTCCAATTATATATTCGTGATCAAGTCGGCGAAGTTGTTCGTCCGGTAAAAGAACTAAAAGGCTTTGAAAAAGTAACCATAAAAGCACATGAGAAAAAGACTGTCCAATTTACAATCAGTGAAGAATTATTACGCTATGTTCATAGTGACCAAGCATTCACTAGTGATGCTGGTACATTTGATGTCATGATTGGCGCAAATAGCAGAGATGTCCAAACAACCACATTCAAATTACTAAAATAGATAGGAAGAGTGAGATGACAGATCAAAAACGAACGATTGAAAATGGCGGGACAACCTTCTCGTTTTTAGAAACAGGGGATTTATACGAAATTTTAAATGGAACGATTATGATCAATCAGCTCCATGGTAATCGACTTGATGGTAGCTGTAACCAACTCTACTTAAGAGTGTATACTCAAAATGGTATTCAAACAGCACCAATGATCGGTTCAAACGCAAAAAGTACCTTTTATATCGACGAAAAACAAGCTACTTGGCAAGGAGAGTTTTTAGGGATAGCGTATCAAGTAGAGTTTCAAATTGCAAAATCTGGTAATTGGTTTTGGCAGGTGAGCTTAACTGGTTCTAGTCAAAAAGCAGATGTTATTTACGGACAAGATATTGGGAACGCCACAAAAGGGGCTGTTCGATCGAATGAAGCGTATATGTCACAATACGTGGATCATCATGTTTCAAAAGAAGCAGGTACGATTACGATCTCTTCTCGCCAAAATCAACCGCAAGACGGTAATTTTCCAGTGATTGAACAAGGAAGTCTTAATTCGTTAGTAGCATTTTCAACAGATGGGTATCAATTTTTTGATCGTGACTATAAAGATACGAATCAAGCAAAAGCCTTAAAACAAGATTTTTTGGCAAATGAAGTGTATCAATACGAGTTTGCTTATGTTGCTTTACAGACAGAAATTTATGATATAAAACGTGAGGCAACGACAATCGTTTTTTATGGCGCTCCAATTAAGAATCAACGGACAGTAATTGAACAACCGCTTGTTTCGAAAGCTGCTATAAAAAAAGAGTATGGTTCCTTGAATAGTCAAAACAATGCAGGACAAGGGAAAAATAGTGTAAAAACATTAGGGAAACCAATCATCGGAGCAACAATAACGGAACAAGAACTGCATGAGTTATTTCCTAAACAAGAGCAAATTGAAATGATCGATGGAAAAATTGCCTCTTTCTTTACGAAAGATTATCATCACGTTGTGTTAAAAGAAAAAGAAGTCGCAATGGAACGAGCACATGGTCATATTTTATTAAGCGGCACAGAATTAGATGTGGAGCATCCCGAATTAAGCACAACGGTTTACATGTATGGTTTATTCAATTCACAAATTGTTTTAGGGAATACATCAATGAATAAATTGATGAGCAATAGTCGCAACTCATTAAATATTATGAAGCAATCAGGGCAAAGAATCTACCTCAAATCAGGGAAACAGTGGCGTATATTAACGATGCCATCCGCTTTTGAGATGGGATTAAATTCTGCTACGTGGTATTATAAATTAGAGAATGATATACTTATTGTGAGAACGTTCACGCTATGTGGTACAAAAGAAATCCGTACGGAAGTAACCAGCCAAAATGGGTTACAGTACACCTTTGCGGTAACGAATCAATTGGTGATGAATGCAGATGAAGAGGAACCGACAGTCAACATAACAAAAGTGGATGAACGGCTCAAAGTGACTGCAACAACAGATTCAGTCATCCACGAAGAATACCCAGATCTAACCTATTATTTTTCACTGGATAAACCTTTTGAGTTGACTGATGAGCGTCTTTTTCTATCAGGTGATTCTGAAAAAGTTTTGACCATCTTTGTCATAGAAGCGCAAGCAGCGTTTTCGATGCAGATCCAAGCGAATCTGACAGCAGCGCCATTTCAAGTTATAAAGACTACTTATGCTAAGGAAAATGAGCAATTCTTAGGGTTTATAAATGGCTTGTTGAATCATTTTAAACTAACGCATGCCACTGAAGCGGTCGAATCAATGAATATTTTAGCTCGTTGGTATACACATAATATGTTAGTGCATTATCTTTCTCCTCATGGCTTAGAGCAATACGGAGGGGCGGCTTGGGGAACCAGAGATGTCTCTCAAGGACCAACAGAATTTTTCTTAGCTGTCAATAAACCAGAGATTGTGGGTTCAATCATAAAAAATGTCTATGCCAATCAATTTAATGATGACGGAAATTGGCCTCAGTGGTTTATGTTTGATCGTTATGAAAAACAAAAAGCCGATGAAAGCCATGGTGATGTAATTGTTTGGCCGATGAAAATCGTAGCGGATTATTTAGCTAAAACCAAAAATTTTGACATTCTAGAAGAAAAAATACCATACACTGATCGAAAAACATTCCTAAAGACGGATGAGACAGTTTCCTTGTTTGATCATGTGAAAAGGGAAATTAACTATATTGAAGCCAACTTTTTAGAAGGAACCTATCTTTCTTGTTATAGCGATGGGGATTGGGATGACACCTTACAACCATACAATAATAAATTAAAAAAATATATGGCAAGTAGTTGGACCGTGGCTTTAACGTATCAGGTAATTAAAAAATTAGGCCATTTGTTGATAGAAGTCGATAGTGCCTATGGAAAACATTTAGAAGAACTGGCTGTAAACATAAAAAAAGATTTTGAAAAGTATCTTTTATCGACTGAAACTATTCCAGGTTTTGTTTATATGGAAGATCCAGATCATGTAGAATTGATGATTCATCCAACGGATAAAAAAACAGGGATCCAATATCGTTTACTGCCAATGACCCGTAGTATGATCGCAGAAATAGTAACTGCAGAACAAGCCGAAAAGCATGTTGCAATCATTAAAGAACATTTACAGTTTCCCGACGGTGTTCGTCTAATGAACCGACCAGCTACTTACCAAGGTGGGGTGAGCACTAACTTCAAACGGGCTGAACAATCAGCGAATTTTGGGCGGGAAATCGGGTTACAATATGTTCACGCTCATATTCGCTTTACCGAAGCCATGGCAAAACTTGGAAAAGGGGATGAAACATGGCAAGCATTGACAATTATTAACCCTATTCAGCTAAAAGATCATGTGAAAAATGCGGAAATTCGCCAAGCAAATGTCTACTTTAGTAGCTCCGATGGTGATTTTAAAACGAGATACGATGCTCAAGCCCATTTTGATCAACTAAAAACGGGGCGTGTAGGTGTCAAAGGTGGTTGGCGTATTTACTCTAGTGGTCCGGGAATCTATATAAATCAATTGTTGAGTAATGTATTAGGCATTCGAGAAGAGCCGCAACAGGTGATTTTTGATCCGATTTTGCCAAAAGTATTAGATGGACTAGAAATGATTTATCGATTGGCTGATAAAGATGTACGGATTATTTTTCATTTGGCTAGTCAAAAATCAGCGGTAGTAGCAAATGGTCAAGAGCTCACTATAGAACGAGAACAAAATCCTTACCGTCAAGGCGGTTATGTTGTGTCCCTTGCAGAGCTTGCGGCTCGTTTAGATGAGAAAGAAAATCAAATAGATATTTTTTGTTAGGAGATGAGCATTCATGGTAGGAATTAAAGAAATTGCAAAAAAAGCAGGGGTGTCGATTTCAACTGTTTCTTATGCATTAAATGGCAGTCCAAAAGTTACTGAAGCAACTCGAGCAAGAATCCAAGCGATTGCAGATGAATTGGACTATGTTCCTAACATGGCTGCACGAACGTTAAAAAGACAACAAACGAATATAATTGGTGTGTATCTTGCTGATTATGGCGGTAGTTTTTATGGTGAACTGTTAGATGGTATCAAAAAAGGCTTAGAAGCTCAAAATTTTGAAATGATCGTTTGTAGCGGAAATAAATCACATTTATTTATTCCTGAACGAATGATTGATGGCGCGATTGTTTTAGATTGGACTTTTAAGAATAAGGAAATTGAGCAATATGCGGATCGAGGTCATTTTTTAGTGATTTTAGATCGGTTGATTACGCATGAAAATGTGCGTAAGGTGCTACTTGACAACCGAGGCGGTGCGACTTTAGCGATTGAAAAAGCAGTTGCTTGTCAAACAGAAAAATTATACTTGATCTCTGGTCCAGAAAAGAGCTATGATGGTCAAGAACGTTTGAGTGCTAGTATCAAAGAACTAGAACGGTTTACTATTGATCATGAGATCATTAAAGGTGATTTTACCGAACCTTCAGGCTACCAAGCAGCGAAAGAAATCATGGCGAAAGAACCAACTTTTCCACTTGATATTTTCGCATTGAATGATGAAATGGCGATTGGTGTTTATAAATATTTTAAAGAAACCCCATATGAAATTGGTAAGGATATCCGCTTGATTGGGTTTGATAATATTGATATCAGCGCTTTTATCCAACCGAGATTAGCGACCATATCGTATTCTAAACACCGTTGGGGCATGTTAGCAGCAGAAAAAATCATTCAGTTGATTACAGGAGAAGCAACAGAGGATGACCATATCTATACTAGTTTTATCGATGGTTCTTCATTTCCTAAAAGAGGTCAATAAAAAACGATATTTTTATAGAGAGAGAACGAATCTAGGAAAACTATTGATTCGTATTTAGGGTGTGAAACAAAAGTGATGTTTACTTTTGTCTCACACCTTTTTTTTATTCATTATTTTTAAACAGTTGTGAAATTAAGTGTTTTAGTTTAAACTATTATGGTAGAGGTGATAAGGATGATTTCAAACCGAGATGGCTTAGCAGAAAAAGTTTATATGCTAGGGATTTTACAACAAAAATACGTTGTCGCAAGATTAAAAGTACTTCAGTTAAATAGTTTACAAGCCCGTAGCCTTAGCTATATATCCATTCATCCTGGGACGATTCAACGGGAACTAGCAGATTATCTTGGTAAAAAACAAGCAACGGTTACTAATATTTTAAAAGGGTTGGAAGAGCGAAAACTAGTTTATCGTGAAATCCCAAGAAGTAATGAGCGACAGAAAAATCTCTTTCTTACAGCGGAAGGTGAGCAGTTAGTGAGGCAAGTAAATATTATTTTTGAACAGTTGGATCAGAAAGTTCGTAATGGGTTAACTGAACTAGAACAAGAGCAACTAGAGGTCAACCTAGCTAAGGCTAAACAGAATTTTGACTAGTATTAGTAACTATTTTTTTTAAATTACATTAAAGGGGCTTGTTCAAAGATTCCCTTGAGATTCAGGGTGAAAAAGGGCAAAGTACATTGGGTACGTATCGTATCTAGTCTTTAAAAGATGGAGGTTTTTTTATGATAACAGAGAAGAAATTCGCTGACGGTGAAAATATTTGGATCAATATTAATTCAGATCAGGTAGCAACAGATTCTGATTTATATAAACAATATGAGATTGACACTGAAATTATTTCGTATGCCCTAGATAAAAATGAACGGGCTCGTATTGAATATGATAGCGAATTAGAAACCTTTATTTTAATTTATAATGTTCCCAGGAAAGGGAAGAGTAACAATCATTACGAAGCGATCCCAATGACCTTTTTGATCAAAGATAAACGGATGTTGACCATAACCAACAGTGAAAATATGTATATTATTCAGTATATGGAGAAGTATCTAGAAAAAAATACAGACGTATCGATTTTTAATTTCCTTTTTTCTAGCTTATTTATTATTACAGATAAATTTTTCCCTGTAATCGAAGCAATGGATCGAGAGCGAAATCATATCAATACTATGCTGAAAGAGAAAACGACTAAAACAAATTTACTGGCTTTATCAGATGTTGAAACAGGAGTTGCGTACTTTATGTCCGCGACAAAGCAAAATGCCGTTTTATTGGATCAAATAAAAACGAATGTGATTTTTCAAAACCTAAATGATATTGAAAAGGAACAATTGGAAGATACACAGATTGAAGCGAGACAGTTAGTTGAAATGGCTCAGTTAACTTCCCAAGTTCTGCAGCAATTATCAGGTACTTATAATAATATTTTGAATAACAATCTAAATGATACGATGAAAATTTTGACGATTCTCTCTATTTTATTAACGATACCAACAATCGTCACTGGTTTTTTCGGGATGAATATGCCATTGCCTTTAGAACATAATATTTTAGGCTGGGTAATTGCGATTGGGATTAGTTTGATTGGTTGGTTTGGCTTGTCCTTTATTTTACGACTTATTTTAAAATAACATGACATAACTGTATATTCCTACTTAGGAGCTGAAATAAAAGTGATTTTTACTTTTGTTTCAGCTCCTTTAACATATAGTTCTAAATAAAAAAATAACCTTCTGAATACTCACTTCCACATTAATGTGGAAGCAGAAGATAATTTACTATCGGACAAATTATTCGTATACTTCAATCATGGAAAGCGCTTTCTGGAGGTGTGGCAAATGAACAAACTGACAAAAAGAGAAAATGAGTTGATTCGCTTACTCTTGTTTCAACAGGAGTATCAAGCAACAAGTTTTTTCAGTAAGGAATTATCAGTATCGAATAAGACGATTTATAATGACTTACAAAATATTGAAGAGTATCTTGCAGAAAATGACTTGACGGTCAATCGAGTTCCAAGAAAAGGGCTATATTTATTAGGGTCTAGAGCGGCAAAAGAACGGCTCAAAGGATATCTGTTACAAGAAAGTATCATTATTTTGGAAGATGAAGTATTTTCACCAGCGTATCGACAATTGATTATGCTATCTGAGATCCTACTTTTTGATGAAAGAATAACCTATGATGTGTATGCAAAACGATTTTTAGTTAGTAAACAATCAATCAAAAAAGACATGGACGAAGTTTTAGACTATTTAAATAAAAGTGGACTAAATAAATTAGAAAATCGTAGCGTACCTAGGTTTGAAGAGGAAACGCGCATTCAAAAAGTCTATAAAAAGTATTTGGTTCGTTATAGCAAGAAATACCACCCGCAAGCAGAGAGAAGGCAAAATGATCGTTTTCCATTTTTCTCAGAAATTTTTGAGCCAACAATTATTCAAAATGTATTCGGTTTCATTGAAAAAATAATGCTGCATACGGGGAAAACTCTGAATGATTACTTTGTTTATTCGTTAAAGTTATCCTTAGTGATCTTTTTGACTCGACTTAAAGCGGGACATCATGTAGAAGAGCAGAATGAATTTGTTTTTAAAGACTTGCAGAAAATGCAGCTTTATATGGTTGCGCTAAATTTTTCTGAAGAAATGAATCAAGAAATGAACTGCATTTTTTATAAACCAGATATTCAATATTTATGTTCATTATTATTAGCACACGGTGTTGTTCCTGGGATGATCGACCTGCCTGTCGATGAAAAGATTCACCAAATGACCAGTGCACTGATCAAAGAGATGGCCCATTTACTTGATGTAAAAGTGGATAAAGATGAACAGTTATTTCATTCGTTGCTTGCTCACATTATGCCAATGATTCATAGATTGAAAAATGATATCTATGTGCGAAACCCACTTAAAGAAAATATCAAAAAGCAGTATACAACGATGTTTACACTCACACAATACGCATCGGCTGTCTTTGAAAAATATGACAATTTATTTTTAAACGAAGATGAAGTTTCTTTTTTAACGATTCATTTTCAAATTGCCTTTGAGAAAATTCAGTTAACTAAACATGTATTGATTGTTTGTGGTAATGGTTTAGCGACATCAGAATTGATTTTTAATCGAATCAAACAGAACTTACCTGCAAGCGTTATTGTAGAAATTGCTTCAGAAAAGCAATTAATGGGTAATCCGATCGATGATGTTGATTTGATCATAGCAGCGGTTCCACTCGAGTTGTCAGGAATCCCGATTCTTCATGTTTCAGCTTTACCTACAGCTGAAGAGGTTTCAATGATCGCAAGCTATTTATCCACAATTAGCGAGAATGAAAAAAAATTTACGTATTCAAAAGAAATAAAAACGGTTTCTTTAGGGCGATTTATTGACCGGAATTTAATCTTCTTACATCAGGAGTTTGAGAAAAAAGATGAAATTTTAACCTTTTTAATTGAGCAATACCAAGATTTAGGATTAGTGAATGATGGGTTTGAAGAAGCTATTTTACAAAGAGAAGCGCTTGGTAATACTAGTATTGTCAGTGGTGTAGCAATTCCTCATGGAGCACCAGAGACGGTTAAAGAAACACGACTAGCTTTTATGACGACTAAAAAAGCTGTTGATTGGGGCGTAAATCAGGTTTGGTTGATTGTCATGATTGCTATTGCTGAAAAAGATATGACGATCGCTAAAGACTTAGTTTCTGTTTTATATGGCATGATAGATTCTAAAGAGAGAGTTGAAAAAATTATCGACAGTAAAGAGATCGAAGAATTAATGAGTTGTTTGAGCAGGAGGGAATGTTGAAGATGTATTTTGATAGTGAAATTGCTGAATTTCAGGTGGAAGTAAAAGATAGAAATGACGCTCTGCGACGTTTGACAGAGCAATTAGGAGCTAAACAGTTTATTACAAATGATTTTCTTGAACATATTATTGAAAGAGAAGAAAAATTTCCGACGGGTCTGCCTGTTCACACAATCGGTGTTGCCATACCCCACACAGATAGTGAGTATGTAAAAAAATCTCAAATTGCCTTTATGTCTTTAAATGAACCAGTTACTTTTTTTGAAATGGGCACCAATGACAAGCCAGTCAACGTTCATATGATTTTTATGTTGGCTTTAAAAGAACCTCATGAACAATTAGAAATGCTGCAAAAGTTAATTAGTATGATTCAAGAACAAGCAATCATGGAGCGCTTATATCAGTGTCAAACGAAAGCAGAATTTATTCAAATAATTCATCATGTTGGCTTAGCCTAAGAAATGGGGGAAATGATATGTTAGATGCATTACAGTGGTTTGTTGATTTAGGAGCAATTGTTGTTTTACCGATTTTGATTTTTGTTTTTGGAATGATTCTTGGTACAAAACCGAGTAAAGCATTCACGTCTGCTTTAACGGTTGGGGTTGGATTTGTTGGATTGAATCTGGTGATTGATTTATTGAGTACAAGCTTAGGTCCGGCAGCTCAAGCCATGGTGGAACGTTTTGGCTTAAATTTAACTACGATCGATGTTGGTTGGCCAGCCGCTGCCGCAATTTCATACGGAACAGTTTTAGGAAGTTTAGTGATTCCGATTGGGGTTTTATTAAACGTAGTACTGATTATTTTAGGGTTGACGAAAACATTGAATGTGGATATATGGAATTTTTGGCATGGGGCATTTATTGCTTCGTTAATTTACGCATTAACAGGAAATTTTGCAATGGGCATTGCCGCAACGGTTGTTTATATGATGATGATTTTGTTATTTGGGGATATTTTAGGACCAATCGTTAAGAAGTTCTATGGTTTTCCTAACATAACGTTTCCTCATGGTACGGCCGCTCCTGGTTTTATCTTCGCAATACCGATGAATTGGTTATTTGATCGTATTCCTGGGATTAAAAATTGGAAAGCTGATCCTGAAACAATTCAAAAGCGTTTTGGTATTTTTGGAGACTCAACTGTAATGGGCTTTTTGATTGGTTTGGTGATTGGGCTTTTTGCAGGATATGATGTTGCTGGAGTAGGACAACTAGCTGTAAAAACAGGTGCAGTAATGGTCTTGATGCCGAAAATGGTCGCATTGTTGATGGAAGGCTTAACGCCAATTTCAGAAGCCGCCAATGAGTTTGTAAAGAAACGCTTTCCAGGAAGAGAATTGTACATTGGGATGGATGCGGCTTTATCAGTAGGACATCCAGCTGTTTTATCTTCTTCTTTGCTATTAGTTCCAATTACGATTTTACTTGCAGTAATTTTACCAGGAAACACAACCTTGCCATTTGGTGATTTAGCAACGATCCCATTCTTAGTTTGTTTGATGGCAGCTGTTTTCGCCGGAAATATTGTCCGGACGGTTATTGCAGGTTCAATTTATATGGTCAGCATTTTGTATATCACTTCGTGGGTCGCACCACTGGTAACGATGTCTGCTAAAGCCGCTAACTTTGATTTACAGGGGAATTCTAGTATTACAGCACTTGCTGAAGGCGGCTTATGGACGACCTGGCTGTACATTGGCTTAACAAAAATATTAAGTTGGGGTGGTTTAGCTATCATTGGCGGAATCGTTTTAGTAGGAATGATCTATGTCAATAAAATTTTACCAAAAAGACAAGCAGCACAAAATAAATAAACTGAAAGGAAGTAATTAGAATGAAAAAAATGTTGATCATGTGTGGCACAGGAGTTGCAACATCGACAATCGTAACCAATAAAGTCAAAGAATGGTTAAAAACCAAAGGATATGAAAACGAGGTTAAACTCTATCAGTCAAAAGTAGCGGATGAAATGAACCGTATCGATGATTATGACATTATCGTCAGTACAACAGTAGTACCAGATAAAATCAAAGACAAAATCATCATGGGGTTACCCTTGCTGACTGGAATGGGCGCAGAAGAAATGTATCAAGAAATCGAAGCTAAAATCAAGGAATAGGAGGAATTGCTTTGTTAGTTACATCAAAAGAACTATTTACTAAAGCGCAACAAGAGGGATTTGCTATCCCAGCGGCAAATTTTTTCGACTTAGATTCTGCTCGATCTTATGTATCAGTGGCTGAGCGGATGAATAAGCCGTTGATCTTAGCGTTTGCACAAGCGCACATGGAGATGATGTCACTTGAAGAAGCAGTGTTGATTGGTCATTATTTAGCTGAAAAAGCAACAGTGCCAGTAGTATTGCATTTGGATCATGGGCAAGATGAAAAAGTAATCAAACAAGCAATCGATCTAGGATTCACCTCTGTCATGATTGATGCGTCTCTTGATCCTTTTGCTGAAAACGTCCGACGCTCTAAAGCAATTGCAGAGTATGCTCATGCAAGAGGCGTAGTGGTTGAAGCTGAAATTGGTTTTGTAGGTTCTGGTGTCAATTATGAGAACCATGATCATAGCGATTCAATTTATACAGAAGTTGCTGATGCTGTAAGCTTTGTTGGACAGACGCAAGTTGATTCTTTAGCCGTTTCGATCGGTACCGCACATGGTTTTTATAAAGGGGTACCGAAAATCAGTTTTGAACGATTAGCAGAACTTCAAAAAGCAGTGGCAACGCCACTTGTTTTACACGGCGGTTCTTCTTCAGGAGACGATAATTTACATCGATGTGCTACTGAGGGAATCAGTAAAATCAATATATTTACTGATTTTATCACTGCTGCAATAAAGGCAATCGAACAAGAAAAGCCGGAAGACTATTTTCAATTGAAAATCATGGCAAATCGAGCTGTAGAAGAAACATTAGCGCATTACTATACCATTTTTGCGACTAAATAAAAGAGGTGATTATTTTGATTAAAAGAGCTATACGCGCACCATTTTTCTGTGTAAATCCTAAAGCTTATTTATATGGAGATGCCGCCTTAAAATTAGCAGAAAAAGCGGATGAACTTGCTGAGAAGTATGATCTAGATATTTTTTTCACTGTTCAGCATGTTGATGCTTATCGGATCGCTAAAGCAACAAAACACTTGATTATCACTGTTCAACACATGGACGGATTAACAGTAGGGCCGGGTATGGGCTATATTTTACCAGAAGGTCTCGTTGCGGCGGGCGTTCAGGCAACGTTTTTAAATCATGCAGAACATCCAGTTGGTGTCAATCAATTAGTAGCGATCATGAAACGTGCTGAGGAACAAGGGATACTCGTCATTGCTTGTGCAGATTCAATTGCAGAAGCACAAGCAATCGCCATGCTCAAACCAGATGTGATGGTCTGTGAACCAACAGAATTGATCGGTACAGGTACAGTCAGTGACCTTTCTTACATGAAACAAACCAATCAAGCAGTGAAATCTGTCTCTCCAAGTACCTTTGTTCTTCAAGCTGCTGGAATCAGTACTGTTTCTGATGTACGGCAAGCGATTGAATCCGGAGCAGATGGAACAGGTGGGACTAGCGGTATTGTTTGTGCGGCAGAGCCACTAGAAACACTACAAAAGATGATTGAAGAAGTTGTCGCTGTCAGAGCAGAGTCAAAGGAGTTATAATTGATGAAAACATATAAGAAGGATCTTGTTTTAACATCTAACGGACAACGTGTAAGCTATCACAATATCACCGAATCCGTAAGACAAGCAGTGAAAGAAAGTGATATTAGGAATGGTTTATGCGTTGTTCAGTCACCACATACGACTTGTTCTGTGATTTTTGAAGAATTTGTCCATGATTTAGATTTTAATGGAGATGAATTTTTACAAGTTGATCTGAATCGAATTTTGGATCACATCGTTCCTAGAGAATTATCTGAAGAAACGAATTATCGCTATCCTGGACCTAAGCATCTTGAATTTTTGATGGGATTGGATGATCCAAATTATCCCTGTGATCCAGGGACTATACTAAATGGCGATGCTCATATTCGTGCTTCACTATTTGGAGCGAGTGAAACATTTATCATTAGTGAAACAACACTTCAAATAGGATCAGTTGGCTATATCTATTTTATTGATTTTGATCAGAATCGTAAGCGTAATAGGAAGTGTCAGTTGATGATTATCGGGGAATAAAATATAAAAGAAAAAAGGCTCACTAACGATTTTAGTCAAATACTAAATCATTAGTGCCTTTTTTTTGTCAAATGGACATTCTTTAAGGCAACGAGAAAGAAAGGTAAATAGAGAAAAAATAAATTGGCTCGCTGCCAAAGTCCGCGATAAGGAATATGAAACTGATTTATAATAGGGATTTTAGGTGCAGCATATAAAAGCATAAAACAAACTGAGAGTATCAAAATAAAAATGAGTTTCCGAACGAATAACTGGCTGCTTTCTAAAGCATAAAGTCTAATTAAACAAAATGTAGCCATCAAGAGTGCAATAAATCCAGCACCAGATAAATAATCATGAATTAACGCTTCAATGTCTATTTGAGCGGCGTTTGTTGTGCGATCAAATAGCACAGTTACAAGGCAATCTCCGATGGAAAAGATAGCAAGGCTAATACTCAACCATATTGTTAGTGTTTGGGAAGTACTTTTGAACCGTTCATAGAAGCTTGGAATTACTAAGAGAAATAGACAACCATCAATTAGCTGCCAAACTTTAAAAGCTAATTTTACTGGGCTACCATCTTCTCCAAAATCACTGATTAATAGGGTAACTTGGTTATAGTTAGGATAGAAATGGGCAAAAATAAATGGAAAAGTAACTTCACTGATGATTACTAAAATCATAAGACTAAAACCATATCTTTTTAAAAATTGCATGAGTAAACCTTCTTTATATATAATCGTCTTTGTTCTATTAATTGTACTACAGATTGATCTTTTTAAGAAAAAAAAGGAATTAGTGTCAATTAAAGAACCTGACTTCATACTTGGAGAAATAAGTATCATTCAATCTCTTGCAGTTCAGCAACTTTTCGTGGATAATAAGGAATTGAGTTTACAAGTAAAAAACGGAAGTTTAGTTAAAATTATTTTGGGTAATAATCTAAACTAGAAGAATGGGGAAACAATGACTAAAATAAATTTCAAAAACTATCCATTAAGTGAAGTAATCTTAAACGCACTCTTAGATCTAGGCTATGAACGACCTACGCTTGTTCAGCAATCTGTAATTCCAGCTGTTCTCGATGGTAAAGATGTCTTAGTTCAATCTCAAACTGGTAGTGGGAAAACAGCTAGTTTTGGCATTCCGCTTTGTGAAAAAGTCGATTGGGCAGAAAATAAGCCTCAAGTCTTGGTCTTAGAACCAACTAGAGAGTTAGCTCAGCAAGTACAAGAAGACTTGATCAATATTGGGCGTTACAAGCGTATCAAAGCAACAGCAGTATATGGAAAAGCTTCTTACGTGAAGCAAAAATCAGAATTAAAACAGAAAAGTCATATTGTTGTAGGGACACCTGGACGAGTGCTTGATCACATCTTAAAGGGAAGTCTTCCCCTTGAGAAAATCAATTGTTTAGTGATCGATGAAGCAGATGAGATGCTGAATATGGGGTTTATCGACCAAGTAAAAGAAATCATCAGTGCACTACCAGCTGCTAAAAATACCTTATTATTTTCTGCAACGATGCCGAAAACAATTGAACGAATGAGCAGCTCCTACTTACAGGAACCTGTTGTAGTAAAAATTGCTGCTACAGAGAAAACAACCCCTAAAATTCAGCATGCTTTTTTAGATGTAACGGAAGACCAAAAATTAGCAGCTCTAGAAGCTGTCACCATAGTTGAAAATCCAGATACCTGTATCATCTTTGCTAACACGCAAGAAAAAGTTAACGATACCTATGACTTTTTAGTTAGAGCAGGCTATCCAGTCGGAAAATTACATGGCGGGATGATGCAAGAAGACCGTTTTGACGTGATGGATGCTTTTAGAAAAGCTAAATTTCGTTACCTTGTAGCAACAGACGTGGCAGCCCGTGGGATCGACATTGAAAATATTACGCACGTCATTAATCTAGATATCCCATTTGAAAAAGAAAGTTATGTCCACCGTGTCGGACGCACAGGTCGTGCAGGAAAAGAAGGTTTTGCGTTGACATTTGTAACACCAAAGGAAGAACCGTTAAAAAGAGAGATTGAATCGTTTGGGGAATTAGCTATGACTCGAATCACCTTACCAAATGCCAAGCAAGTTGCAAGAAGTAAGACAGCCTTCGATACGAAAATAACGACAAAACAAAAACCAAAACACCAAAAAGCCAAACGAGTGAATGAAGAAATCACAAAAGTCTATTTCAATGGTGGCAAGAAAAAGAAACTAAGAGCGCTTGATTTTGTAGGGACTATTTCAAAAATTGAAGGAATTACATCAGAAGATATTGGCATCATTACAATCCAAGAAAATGTGACCTATGTGGATATTTTGAATGGGAAAGGTCAACTTGTGATCCAAGCGATGAAAGAACGAACAATTAAAGGAAAACAATTAAAAGTACACGTGGCAAGAAAAAAATAAACTATTTTTGTACTGTCATTTTAAAGAAAAAATATGGACCCAGAGAATATCTTGGGAGCCATATTTTTTTGTTAGAATAAGACTCTAATTTTTGATTAAGAAATACATTGAAAGTAAAAAAATGATATACAAAAGAGGTAGAATGAAAGGACATGACTATTAGAATTTCAATCTATAAATGTTCCTTTTTATGGAGAAAATAATATAAAAAATTCATTGGAGATAAGTTGGAATGAAAAAATTTAAAGATATGATTAAACACTACAATCTAACAACAACTAAAAACCGAAAACGAGTGGGAATCATCGTTTTATTTTTGACGATTCTGCTTTTCTTACTATTTACGATCCGATTTTCGTATATCTTGATTACAGGGAAAGTCGCTGGAACCGATCTTTCTGAAAAAACGAAGGATTTATATGAAGTTCATGAAACCCTTGAAGCAAAACGGGGATCTATTTTTGATAAAGATGGCAATGTGTTGGTTGAGGATTCAAGCGCGTTTTCACTTTATGCTATTTTGGATAAAAATTACACCGATTTAGAAGGAAAAAAATTATATGTTCAAGAAAAAGATTGGACAGCGATTGCGGACATTTTTGAAAAATATGTGAAAATAGATAAAAATATGACGTTAAAGCAATTAAAACCCAGCGTAAATGATGAGGGAGAACCTGTAACGACAGTTGAATTTGGAACAAACGGGAAAAATTTAGATTTTGAAACTAAAAGAACGATCCAAGAAGCATTAGACAAACAAAAAATATCAGGTATCTATTTTAGAGAAGAAAAAAAACGAGCGTACCAAGTAGGGAATTTTGCTTCTTATTTTATTGGTTATGCACAAGAAGATGACAAAGGCAACGAACAAGGTGTAATGGGGATTGAAGAGGCCTACAATGATCAGTTATCAGGTAAGAATGGTTCTAGAAGTTATGAGAAAAATTCAGCTTTAGGAGATGTAAAACCTGGTAGTGTTAAGGAGAAAAAACGAGTTAACGGAAGTGATGTCTATACTACGCTAGATAGTAATTTACAATTTTATCTGGAAGAGTTGCTAGATGATGCTGCACAAAAATATCGACCAGAACATATTACGGCCACCTTGATGGAGGCTAAAACCGGAAACATCTTGGCAACCTCTCAACGGCCAACTTTTGCCTTAGACACCAAAAAAGGCTTAGATGATCCTAACACAGCTCGATGGAGCAATATTTTAGTTGAAGATATCTATGAACCAGGGTCAACCATGAAAAGTATGATGGTCGCCAGTGCTATTGAAGAAAATAAATTCAATGAAACCGAGCAGTTTACTTCAGGCAGTATCAAAGTGGATGATACTACGATCAACGATTGGAATAATGGCGTTGGTGAAGGGAATATGACCTTTAGACAAGGTTTGGCTTGGTCGAGTAACGTCGGGATGGTGACGCTTCAAGAACGAATGCCTGACTTATGGCAAGAGTACCTTAAGAAGTTTGGGTTTGGTAAAAGCACGAATTTTGGTTTAGCTGGTGAAGCGGCTGGTGAGATCCAAAATAAGACAACAGTGGATCGTGCTATGACATCCTATGGGCAAGGAATCTCTGTTACTCATTTACAAATGCTACAAGCCTATACTGCGATTGCTAATGGTGGAAAAATGCTGAAACCGAACATTATCAGTAAAGTTGTTTCAGAAAATGGTGAAGAGACAGCTGTTGAGCCAGAAGTGGTAGGAACACCGATTTCTAGTGAAACAGCTGGCAAGGTATTGGACTATATGAAAGATGTCACAGTAGATCCTAAATATGGCATGGGAAAAGAATATGCCATTGAAGGATTAAATGTCTCAGCCAAAACAGGGACGGCAGAATTCTTTGAAAATGGCACGTATCAAACGCAAGAATACTTACACTCTGTTGTGACGATCACACCAACTGAGAATCCTAAATATATTTTTTATATGACACTTAAACGACCTGTTTTAGACGGTGTTTCAGCAAATACGATTATTTCTGATGTATCCAATAAATTAGTAGAGCGGGCAATGGTTGCTCGTGATTAAAAAGAACAGGCCTCTAATGAGGTCTGTTCTTTTTTAATGTTTCCACTAATTCTTCATTAGGCGTAACATAAATCGTTTTTTGATTTTCGTAAATTACGTAACCAGGCTTTGCACCATTGGGTTTATGAACGTGTTTGACTTGGACATAATCTACAGGTACTTGGGCTGATAAACGGTATTTTGAAAAATAAGCGGCGAGATTCGCAGCTTCCATCAAGGTTTCTTCTGACGGGTTGGTCTCTTTAATGATTACATGAGAGCCTGGGATGTCTTTTGCATGTAGCCAGATATCTGTTTTTTTAGCTGTTCTTAGTGTAAGCTGGTCATTTTGCAGATTATTACGACCGACAAGAATCAGGTTGCCAGCACTTGAATAAAATTCTTCTGGTTTACTTTTCTTTGGTTGTTTTTGTTTTTTTGACCCGCGTTTTTTTACATAACCTTGTTCAAGCAGTTCTTCTCGAATCATCTCGATATCCATTGGACCTGCAATCTCAAGTTGTGACAAGACTGATTCTAAGTAGCTGATTTCTTGTGTCGCTTGCTCGATTTGTCCATGAACGACTTTCACCGCATTTTTTAGCTTTTGATACTTTTGAAAATATTTTTGGGCATTTTGATTGGGTGTAAGTGCTGGATTTAACTTGATTTTTAATAAATGATCTTCTTCATAATAATTTGGTAATTCAACGAATTCAGCCCCTTTTGGCACTTGAGCCATAAAGGTGGTCAATAGTTCTCCATCTCGACGGTAATTTTCAGCATGTTCTGTATCAGCTAATGTTTGTTGAAGTTTTACTACTTTGCTTTGATTCCGCTTTAGTTCATTTTCGATTTTATGGATCAATTCGCCACCTTGTTGTTTAACACGATCTTTTTCAGCTTTGCCGCCATAAAAGGCATCTAATAATTTGCTTAGTGTTTCAAATGTTTCTTGATTTCCATTTAATGATAAGTAAGGTAATGGTGTAAAGTACTCTTTTTTATCTGTTACGGTTAATGTTGGCGCAAGTTCTGATTTTAGTGAAGACCAAAAGGATTGCCAGACCAGCATTTTTTCATTTGAGCGTTCATTTAGAAGGAAAGCTAACTCATCAGCTGTATCTTTTCCTAAACCTTGAAATTTATTTTGTAAGTATTTTCCGTTCAGTTCGCTTGTTGTTGACAGAAGCTCAAAGACTTTTTCTTTAGACGCTGAGAATGGATTTTGCTGATTTTGCTTGGGTGGATCGATGTATTCAACACCAGGAAGCAAAGAGCGATAACTATTTTGAGAGCTCCCTATATGTTTGATCGCATCTAAAATCTTACCATTCTCTTTATTGATTAAAACAATCGTACTATGCCGACCCATCAATTCAACGATTAAAACGATATTCTGTAAATCACCTAATTCATCTCTTTTAGTAAAAGTAAAATGGATCACCCGATCGTTATCGATTTGATGAATCTCTTCTAATATTGCGCCTTCTAAAAACTTACGGAGCATCATGACAAAGTTCGGTGGTGTCTCAGGATTGGCATAAGCGATTTCGGTCAACTGCACTCGTGCATAGCTTGGGTGCGCTGATAAAAGTAATTTATGATTTTTCCCCTTTGTGCGGATAACGAGAACAATTTCATTTTCATAAGGCTGGTGAATTTTTGAAATTCGACCTGTAACTAATGCCTCAGATAATTCCGAGACGATTCCATGAGTAAATACGCCATCAAATGACATAAACATCCCTCAATTCTATATACATAATAGTACTATTATAACGGAGTTCTTTTTAATTATAAAGGAAGTGGAAAATAAAAGTTCGAGAATGAGAGATTGTTTTATCTGATTTGTAAATGACTGCGCTTTCTTGTTTTTTCTAGTATAATAAAAGAGGGAAACATTATAGGGGGGATATTATGGTAAAAAGATTGATCAGTGCAAGTTACAGTGAAGTCTCAAAAATGACTGCAGAGGAATTGAAACAGTCAATCAAAGCGAGTGAAGGGCGTACAATTCTTTCTGAAAACGTCGTCGTTGCATCACCACAAGCAGGGGATATTAGTAATGCAGAGGTTGCAGCGGCATTTGGAGCGGATTTGATTTTATTGAATGCCTTTGATTGCTTTAATCCAATCGTGCAAGGAATTCCAGGTATGTCCTTAGAAGAAGTTATGGGGTACTGGCAAAATCCAGAAACCAACAAAATCAATCCAATTCCGATTTTAAAAGAATTAGTCGGACGACCGATTGGAGTAAATTTAGAACCTGTTGATGAAACATCTACTATGTTTAGTGAAAAACTAACGATCAGTAGTGGTCGCACAAGTTCAAAGGAAACGATTCAAAAAGCTGAAAAAATTGGTATCGATTTTATTTGTTTAACTGGTAACCCGGGAACTGGTGTAACGAATGCTGAGATTGCTAAAGCAGTTAAGGTGGCAAAAGAGAATTTTTCAGGTCTGGTGATCGCAGGCAAAATGCATAGTGCCGGATCGGATGAACCTGTTGTTTCGACAGAAGCAGTTGAAGCTTATGCAAAAGCGGGAGCAGATATTCTATTATTACCAGCGGTTGGAACGATTCAAGGATTTGCAGAAGAAGATATGAAAGCAGCGGTTGCGATTGCTAAAAAATATGATTTACTAACAATGTCAGCAATTGGAACGAGTCAAGAGAGTGCTGATAAAAAGACGATTCGCCAAATTGCCTTAACCAACAAAATCTGTGGAGTAGATATACAACATATTGGAGATGCAGGCTATGGTGGTCTTGCACCAGTAGAAAATATTTATGAAATGTCCGTAACAATTCGTGGTATGCGTCATACGATCAACCGGATGGCTCGCTCAGTCAATAGATAACACGAAAAGAGGGTGTGAAACAAAAGCAAACAAACTTTTGTTTCACACCCTAAATACAAATAAACGGTGGGAGCAAACGGTCCTCCATGCTTCGAGGATCGGAGTGAAACGAGAACCATAGACGCAGAAGCAGCCACTACGCTTCGATCACATTGTTGTAAATTGCTGTGAATCACGAAGAACAATAGAATTCGATGATAAACAGTACCTACTTGGCACGAAGAACGAAGTGATTCGATGATGCACAATACAAGGTGTCTGAAAGACACCTTGCTCGCTTTATTTCTCGAGGCTGAATTCTTCTGTCCTAGCCTTTTTATTATGCATCTTGCCAAACTTGTTTTGCGGTCTCAACGACTAATCTTACTTTCGCCCATTGTTCATCTTCTGTTAGATGATTGCCTTCTTCTGTAGAAGCAAAACCACATTGAGGTGAAAGACAGAGATTTTCTAATGGGATATAAGCTGACGCTTCATTGATTCGTTTACTTAAACTTTCTTTTGATTCTAGTTCAGGAAATTTAGAAGTAACGAGTCCTAACACTACTTTTTTTGCGGGATCATTTTTATAGATTTGTGACAAAGGCTCAAATCCGCCTGAACGATTATCGTCATATTCTAAGAAATAACCATCAATCGTTAACTGCGCTAAATACGGCGCAACATGATCATAGGGACCAGCAATTGCCCAGTCTGATTTATAATTACCGCGACAAACATGCATCGTAATTGTGAGATCTTTTGGTAAGTCTTGGAGTAACTGATTGACGACTGCAACACCTGCAACACATTGTTGCTGCCAGTGCTTGATTTCATCGTCAGTCTTAGCATTTTCAATGAAGCCGGTATACATACCCCAAGAAGTATCATCTAACTGTAGGTAACGACAGCCTAAATCATAGAACTTTAAAATCGTTTGGTGATAGGCTTTGGCTAAATCATCAATAAAGATATTTTCATCTGTATAACTTGCATAGGTGAATGTATCACTTTTACGATTAAAAAGTAATGTCGGTGAAGGAATTGTAGCTTTAGCAAGAATTCCTTCCGGTGTATGTTCATTTAGAAAGGTAAAAGCTTCAAAAAAAGGATGTTCTGGGTTAAATGTTACTTTATCTGTAATTTGGTAAGAGGCAGCTCTTGTTTCAACTTGGTTAAATTGATAACCATGTTCAGGTGTTGTTTGTTCAACACCATTTAACCCCCATAGAAAATCTAAATGCCACCAACTGCGACGGAATTCTCCATCTGTAACAGCTTTTAAACCATTTTCAACTTGTTGATCGATCAACTCAATAATGGCTTGATCTTCGATAGCTTTTAATTCTTGTGCAGAAATTGTCTGATTTGAAAAATTTTGTCGGGCTTTTTTTAAGGTATCAGGGCGCAAAAAACTGCCAACCTGATCGAAACGAAATGGAATTTCCTTAATAGTTGTCATTGTGTTGCCTCCTTTTATTTTATGCATCTTTCCAAATGGTTTCAGCAATGCTTTTTACAAGTTCGATTTTTTTCCATTGATCTTCTTCAGTTAAATGGTTTCCTTCGTGCGTAGAAGCAAAGCCGCATTGTGGCGATAGGCAAATTTGATCTAGCGGCACATATTGGCTAGCTTCTTTGATTCGTTCACTGATTGTAGTAGGGTCTTCCAACTCGCCATTTTTTGTTGTGATCAAGCCTAAAACGATTTGTTGTTCTTTTAGTTCTTTGAGCGGCTCAAAACCACCAGAACGTTCGTCATCGTATTCTAAGAAAAAGCCGTCAAATGCCTTAATAGAAAAAAGGTTTTTGGCAATTTTTTCGTAAGAACCGTTATAAAGCCAATGAGATTGGAAATTTCCTTTACAAAAATGGAAAGTGACGGCAAGATCCGCTGGTTTATTCGCTAAAGATTTCTCAGTCACTTCTTGAAAATCATTTAGTAGCTGATCTGCATCCAAGCCATTCTTTTTAATTAGATCTCGGAACCGTTCGTCAAACAATCCGCCCCAACTGGTGTCATCCAATTGCAAGTAGCGACAGCCAGCATCGTAAAAGGCTTGGATTGCATCTTGATAGGTCTTGATCAAATCTTGTTTGAACGTTTCTAAAGAAGTATAAATAGGGTTTTCGTTATATTGTTTTGATAAAATCAGAGAATCTAGGAAAATCATGTTAGGACCAGGAATTGTTTGTTTAGCTAATGCTGGTGCTGCATGTTTTTGTGTGAAGCGGAAATGCTCAAGAAAAGGATGAGTGGGTGAAAAAGACAATGGTCCACTAACATATGTTCCTTGAGCATCTGTTGTTATGCCAAAAGCCGTGGTTTGAAAATCGTAAACAGTAATACCATTCAAGCCTGCAATAAAATCTAAATGCCACCAACGTCGCCGAAATTCACCATCGGTTACAGCATGAAGTCCGACTGCTTTTTGTTTTTCAATCAACTCAATAATAGTTTGATCTTCTACTTCAATTAATGCATCTTTGGAAATCGAACCATCAGCAAATGCAGCACGCGTATTCTTTAAGGCTTCAGGTCGCAGAAAGCTTCCAACAATATCGTAGCGATAAGGGATTTTTTGGTTGTTATTAGACATAATTTTTCCTCCATTTTTTAGTTAGATTTAATAAAAAAGTACAAAAAAAGCCCAATACTTTTTTGCAAAAGTAAAGGACGACTGAGCGTGTTACCACCTTTAATTCAAAAATCTCTTACAAGATTTTTCTCTGTAGGTACAGATCATGCATCTATACCTTGACGCTGTAATGGGCGCTCCCAATATTGGCTGTGCAGTGTTGACCAATATTCACTAAAAGACCATCTTCCTATTTTTTCAAATTATCTCTTTTCAGCTACCGAGACTCTCTCATCAATTCTCTAAAAACAGTACTCTTCTTTTCATCGTTTTTTAATTTATTCATCATTAATGAAAGTATAGGCTAGAGAATATCGTTTGTCAATAACGGATTCTTGTTTTTTATAATTCGTGTTTTTTAATATTTATATAAATATATAATGAAAATAAAGCTCTGTTTTATTAAATAGTTTAGAGTCTTTATTTGTTATACTAGGCAAAGGAATAAACTACTAGTATAATAAAAGCATAAGTTGTAGAGGAGAGAACACATGAAGAAAAATTTTATTGATGTTAAAGATGATTTTATTGCTCTCATAAATAGACAAAAAAAACTAGCTGCCATCATTTTGGCTGTGATCATTTTAGCCATTATAAGTTTAGTTGTAGCAGTTCCAAGGATGCAGGCTCATATTCGTGCATCAGAAATTAAATCCCTTGTTAGTGAAGATAAGCTAGTGAAAAAAGCCAGCTATTTAGACAGTCAAACGGCCGATAAGGAAATCAGTGATAAAACAGCGATGACGGTTTTGTTTTCAACACCAAGCGGAGAGACCTATACTCAAATCATTGATGTCTTAAAGGACAGTAAACAAATGAAAGATTTCAATCATAGTATCTATATTTATCCAATCGTTTATGATGCAGAGAAAATCGAAAAAAAATATAATATTAAAAAAGATGACGTAACAATTATTTTCTTTGAAAATGGTAAAGAAAAAAATAGGATTCCAATTGATAAAAGTCTAGATATCAAAACCATGCTTATCCCGTCTTTAAATCAGTTGCCATTAACTAGTGTGGGAAAAAGTGCTCAACCACCAGCAGCAACAAAGACGTCAAGTTCTGAAACGCCAGCAACAACTCAAGCAGCCACAGACGAGCAAGGTGTTGGTCAATCTTCAGAAGCCGATTCAGTAGCACAATAAATCAAATAGTAGAAAGAAGGACTTGATATGAAAGAATTAATTCTATTCATTTTAGTGGGACTTTTTATAGTAAGACCTAGATTACAGCGTGTCCCTGTAAGACGTGATCAACGTGACAACTTTTAAGTGGCGGACTTTGGCGACTGATTTATTACGAAAGAGGACTCAGCCTAAACCTGAGTCCTCTTTCAAACATAATCAATCAAAAAAAGTGCGAGTAAACAAAGAGATTCGCTTGATCCCTTTTGATCAGTTTCGTCAGGAGTCTTTAAAATGGTATCAAGATCCTGAAAGTATGTACAATATAGTTGGATCAAAGATTGCCTACACAAAAAAACAAATTCAGCAAATGTATGAATGGCAAAATGAACATGGCTTACTCTATTATATAGAATACAACAATGGGGAGCACCCGCAAATAATAGGGGATGTTTGGTTAGCAGATGATGACTATGCGATCGTGATCGATCAAGCCTTTCGCAATCGTCATATTGGCCGAAGGGTTACGAAATACTTTATTTACAAAGCAAAAAAACTGGGGAGAAACTATATTACTGTGAGTGAAATTTTTAATTGGAATAAAGCCTCTCAGAAAATGTTTACTAGTCTAAACTTTTATCCTTTTAAAGAAAATAAAGATAGTTGGAGTTATCGTAGACGACTAAAAATAGATACGATATAAAAAGAGATTTCAAAATAATCGTTCCTTTAAACATTTTTAGACTTGACGAACAAATTCTTTATAGTGTAAACTGACTTTATTACAAAACTATAGGAGTGATTACATGAACCAACTGTCAAAACCAATCAACCAATTGAATAATTCATGGCAAAACTGGCGTAGATAGTTGTATGTATGAGACTCTCATAGATACAACTTTAGAAGACAAATTCTAAATTTTGTATCTATGTCGGTGTATTCAAGATGAATTTTTGACCGCATAGATGTTAGTCTATGCGGTTTTTGTTGAAAAACAATGACTGCTCCTTTTTAGGATTTGTCGTTGTTTTTTTGTTTGAAGTTGTTTAAGCAAAGAGAATAATAGATGGAGACTGAATGGTTCTCTATCTACGCAGGCGAGCCTGCTACGCTTTTAAATTAGGAGGAAACGTTATGAGAAAAAATCGTTTATCGGTCGTTGTCGTCGTTATTGTTGTTTTTTTAATTGGTTCTTTCTTTGTAGAAAAACAAGAATCGGCGAAAGAGAAGTTACCAACTGTGGGGGTCTTACAGTTTGTTAGTCATCCTGCTTTAGATCAGATTTATAAAGGGATTCAAGCGGGATTGAAGGAAAAAGGGTATGAGGATGGAAAAAATATGACGATCGCTTTTCAAAATGGACAAGCAGATCAAAGTAAGTTAGCTACGATGAGTCAGCAATTGGTGCAAGAAAAAAAATCTGATGTTTTGATCGGAATTGCAACACCTGCGGCCCAAGCGCTAGCGAATACAACCACAGAAATCCCTATCGTTCTCGGTGCAATCACGGACCCGGTCAGTGCTGGTCTTGTAAAAGATAACCAAAAGCCGGGCGGTAATATCACTGGAGTCAGTGATAAATCCCCAGTAGATGCTCAGTTTGATTTAGTGACTGAGATTTTGCCGAAGAGTAAAAAAGTTGGAATCTTATATGCTTCATCTGAAGAAAATTCTAAATATCAGGTTGAAGAAGCAAAAAACGTTGCAGAGAAAAAAGGGCTGAGCGTGAAAACGTACGCAGTGCCGTCAAGTAATGAAATTGCACAAACAGTTCAAGTAATGACGAGTGAAGTGGACTTTATTTATATTCCAACAGATAATACAATTGCAAATGCGATGCAAACTGTCGTCAATGAAGCTGATAAAACAAAAACACCGATCATTCCTTCGGTAGATACTATGGTAGAACAAGGCGGGCTGGCTACCGTAGGGATCAATCAATTTGACTTAGGTGTTCAAACTGGTAAAATGGCAGCGGATATCTTATCAGGAGAAGCCAAACCTGCAACGACGGCTATCTATACATTTAAAACAGGCGATATTATTGTTAATCAAAGGCAAGCTGACAAATTAGGAGTATCAATTCCAGAAAAAATCAAGTCGAAAGCGAAGATCGTAGACTAAATAAAGGAGAGAATCAAATGATTGTTTCAGCAATTGGACAAGGAATGTTATGGGCAATACTAGGATTAGGTATTTTTATGACCTATCGAATTTTAAATTTTCCCGATATGACGACAGAAGGCTCATTTCCATTAGGAGGAGCCGTGTGTGTCACAGCAATTACATCAGGAATTCATCCAATTATCGCTACATTGTTGGGTGTTTTAGCAGGGATGTGTGCGGGCTTGGTAACAGGACTACTATTTACTAAAGGGAAAATCCCAGTGATTTTGGCAGGTATTTTGGTGATGTCAGGATTGAATTCGGTTATTCTGTATGTGATGCAGACACCAAATTTATCTTTACTGAACAAGCCAAAGATTCAAGACTTCTTTTTACAACTAAATTTGCCGAATTACTATGATATTGTTTTCTTAGGTGTGATATTTTTGGCAATCATCATTAGCTTATTACTGTTTTTCTTTAATACAAATTTGGGACAAGCTTATATTGCGACGGGAGATAATGAACATATGGCACGTTCGATCGGGATCAAGACAGATTCCATGAAAATATTAGGATTGACCTTATCTAATGGTGTGATTGCTTTGTCTGGAGCGTTGATTGCCCAGAATGATGGTTATGCAGACGTCAACAAGGGGACCGGCGTGATTGTCATTGGATTAGCTTCAATCATTATTGGTGAAGTATTGTTTGGTGAATTGACTTTTGCAGAACGTTTAGTCGCTATTGTGGTCGGGAGTATCATCTATCAATTATTGATCTTATTAGTCATTAAGTTAGGGTTTGACACAACGTACTTAAAAGTCTTTTCAGCTGTGATTTTGGCCGCATGCTTAATGATCCCTCAGTTAAAAAAGGCTCTGAATCTACACTTTTTGCCATCAAAGGAGGATGAAAGATGAGTACGGTTTTAGAACTTAAACATGCAACAAAACGGATCGACAATGGTCTAAATGAAACAAAAAATATCTTGAATAATGTCAATTTAACGATTACTCAAGGAGAATTTGTAACTGTCTTAGGTGGTAATGGAGCAGGAAAAAGTACTTTATTCAATAGTATTGCTGGCACAACTTCTTTGAGTGAAGGGGAGTTAATAATCAATGAGCAAAATATTACAGCTTTTTCTGAAGAAAAGCGAGCTAAATATTTATCTCGTGTGTTTCAAGACCCCAAAATGGGTACGGCGCCTAGAATGACCGTTGCTGAGAACTTATTATTAGCACTTTATCGTGGGAAAAAACGTGGGTTGCGTTTACGTAAGATTAATGAGGAAAGAGCATTTTTTACCAAAATTTGTAGCGAAGTCGGTAATGGCTTGGAAAACCATCTAGATACACCAACAGGGAATTTATCAGGTGGGCAAAGACAAGCTTTAAGTTTATTAATGGCAACACTGACTAAACCTGAGCTGTTACTTTTAGATGAGCATACAGCGGCTTTAGATCCTAAAACGTCAAAACAGTTGATGCAATTGACGGATCAAAGAATCAAAGAAGGACAGTTAACTTGTTTAATGATCACTCATCGAATGGAAGATGCGTTGCATTATGGGAATCGGCTGATTGTTTTACAAAAGGGCCAAATCGTTAAAGATCTAAACAAGGAAGAAAAAGAAAAGTTAAGCTTGCAGGATTTGTTATTGTTTTTTGAAGAAGAGACAGGAGAAATTTCGCTAGATTAATCTAAACACTCGATCAAGGAGTTTTGTTTACTTGATCGAGTGTTTAAGTTAATTTTTTTTAAAGCCAGCTCTATTTTTATCTAATACATTTTTTAATAAACGTTCGACGATTCCAGTGACCATAAAGCCAGCGGCAATCGCGCCAGCAGTCATGATTACTTTAATGATTGAATGGAACCCTAAAACATAATCACCTAAAACAATGCTTCTGACCGCTTGATAGGCAGGACCACCTGGTACTAATGGAACAAGGCTAGGAATATTAAAAATCGTCATCGGCATCTTTTTTTTACGAGAAAAATAAATGCTTAATAACCCAATACCGATTGCTCCTAAAAAGTTAGCAAAGATCACTCCTACTTCTAAGTTTTTCGTAGACCAATAAACCATCCAGCCTACAGCACCTGTGATACCACAAGCATTTAAAAGCTTTCTGGGAACATTTGTCACAATGCCGAAGGTAACGGTACTTAAATAACTAAATAAACAATGTATGAGTACTTCCACGTTCATTTCTCCTTACATAAATAATTTAAAAACGATGGCAATTCCGATGCCAATTGATCCAGCAACAAATATTGCCTCAGTAGCTCGTGCTGTTCCACTTAAAAGATGTCCTGCTAGTATGTCTCTAAAAGAGTTTGTAATAGCTACACCAGGGACAAGAGGCATCACGGCACCGATAATGATATTATCAATATTTCCTGCTAAGTGGAATTTGACTGCTAGATAAGCAAGTAGCCCAATGGTAAAAGCAGCAAGAAAGTCATCAAGAAATTTGATGTTCAGCCATTCTTTTGTGAAGTAGGCCACGCTATATCCGATCATACCAATAAAAAAAGTGGCAAGAAAGTCATGCCAATTTCCACCAAAAATGTACATCAGAGTACAGCTGACAAGCCCTGCTGCGAGGATTTGTAGCGAAACGGAATACGTCGGTGCTTCATGATTGATATTTGTAAGCTTGTGATTAAGTTCTACTAATGAAATTTCTTTATCCGCAAATTTCCGCGAAAGGTTATTAACGATAGCAACTTTTTCTAAATTAATACTTCGTTCTGTAACATTTTCTAATTGAGTATAATTACTAGAGCGAAAGCCCATAAAAAGACCAGTAGCGGTTACATAACTAACACTTTCTTTTTGACCAGCATTTTCAGCAATCCGGTTCATTGTATCTTCAACTCGGTAAACTTCAGAACCACTTTCTGTCATGATCTTGCCAGCCATCAAACATGTATCTAAGATAAGTTGTGTATTTGTTTGTTTATTTTCTTCCATGGAACAAAACTCCTTACAATAAATTCGCAGTAAAATTAGTGTATCATTTTTTTGAGATGTTTGAAATGAATAAAATCATTCGAAGACAAAAAAGAAGCTAAGCTAATTTTAGAATTTCCTTAGAATTATAAAGAAACACTAAAAAATTGTTGGAAACTTCACAGATACCTAAAACATCCTTGCTTTTTCTAAGTAAAAGTCCTATCCTTATAGGTAACAAACCAAAGGGGTCTAGATATTATGGATAAGCAATGGTCACTTTATTCAGTAAGCAGTCTTATTTTACTTATATTGTTAAAAAGAACGTTCGATCAAGGACATCTAGGATTAAGTGCTATTTTACTTTTTCTCTTACTGATTCAAGTGACAGGAACCGTTATCTGTGTTCATCAAAAAAGACATAAAAAAGAAATCCCATCTTCTAAATAAGAAGTGGGATTTTTTTATGGAGTTGACAGCTTAAATCAAGTCAAAATGTTTTAAGGCATGGACAATTCCGCCTTCAGTATTTTTCTTAGTAATAAAGCTAGATCGTTCTTTAAGTTCCTTACGTGCATTGCCCATAGCAATTTTATTGTCGCATGCTTCAAATAGCGCAAGATCGTTGATTCCATCACCAAAAGCAAACGTAGGAACGTTTGGCAAGTCGAGCGTTTTGAACAAGTTTTGAACGCCTGTTCCTTTAGAAACGCCCTTTCTAACTGTATCGATAGAGTAGGGGCCATTACGATAAAAGGTCATTTCTGGAAAATGCTTTAAATAGTGCTCATCGCCATCTTCTGAGAGAACTAACATCATATTAACCGTCTTATCTTTCAAACTAGAATGATCGATTACAGGAGCTTGGGAATGGATAAAGGCATACGCATTTGTGACTATGTCATTATGACCAGAACACCAAATTTGTTGATCATTATAAAAGGATAGTTCATGACCAAGACTTTTGACCTGTTCATACATTTTTAAACATTCTTCATAAGTAAATTCATCGGAATAGACTTTTTTTCCCTCAACTTGGATAAATTGCCCATTCATTACGATTGCTGAATCAATTCCGCTAGCTTTCATAATATGTTCGATTTCTACTACTGTCCGACCGGTTGCAATCAAGGGTAAGATATTGTTATTTTTTAATGCCTGAATAGCATTTGTGATCTCTGGTGTAATTTGTGATTTGTGATCCAATAATGTACCATCTAAATCAAAAAAAGTGACTGCCTGGATATTTTTCATGAATTTTCAACGTCCTTTCATCCCTAATAGTATCAAAGATTGAACAAAAGACAAAGCTTTTTTGAAGAAAGATAGAAGTTATTGGAGCTAGCCGTTTTTTAGAGTATAATATAAATGACGTTAAACTTGAAGGAAAGAGGCGAGTAAAATAATGAATGTATTAATGATAGAAGATAATGAGTCTGTTTCAGAAATGATGCAAATGTTTTTTTTAAATGAGGGCTGGGAAGCTACGTTTAAATATGATGGTAAAGAAGGACTTGATGCCTTCTTAGAAAACCCAGAAAAATGGGATATGATCACACTTGATTTGAATTTACCGACGATGGATGGTATGGCAGTTTGCCGTGAGGTTCGGAAAGTATCAAATACAGTTCCGATCATTATGTTGACAGCAAGAGACTCCGAAAGTGATCAAGTAATCGGTTTGGAGATGGGAGCAGATGACTACGTCACCAAACCATTCAGCCCATTGACGTTGATCGCCCGAATCAAAGCGCTCCATCGTCGTTCTGAAATCGGGGAGCATGCGGTAGAAGGATCAGAACGTTCAGATGATCAATTTGATGTAGAGACAGATCATTTCAAGATGAATACTAAAACTAGAGAAGCTTATCTGGATGACAAACTAATTGGCGGATTGACACCAAAAGAATTCGATTTGCTTTATACGTTAGCGAAAAAGCCAAGACAAGTATTTTCACGTGAGCAGTTACTGGAAATGGTTTGGGATTATCAATATTTTGGTGATGAACGGACTGTGGATGCTCACATTAAAAAGTTACGTCAAAAAATTGAAAAGGTTGGACCACAGGTTATTCAAACAGTTTGGGGCGTAGGGTATAAATTTGACGATTCTGGAGTAGCATAGATGAAATATTTATATCAACAATTATTGGCTTTTTGGGGTGTGATCATTCTAATCATATTGATCGTGGGGACATCTTTTACCCAATTAACCAAAAAAACATTACAGGATACCAATTATGAGCAGCTTCGAGGATATGCTATATCCGCTTGGAAAACCAAAGATTCGATCAATAGAATGCCAGGGATGACGGATCAAGACATTTGGAACACTTCGTTTCAGTTATTTGAAGGATTTTTAAGCAATCAAGATGTTCAGTTTGTTTTTTATGATCGAAACATGCAGGTGCAATACCCTTTGAGTTCAGAAAAAAAACTTGATAACACAGTTATTAAAGAAAATTGGGATGCCTTAATGCAGGGGCAGCAAGAATATGCTACGATCGAAAGAGATATTTACGGCAATAAAAATATGTCATCTTATGTAATGATGCCGGTCAGCAAAACCAATGTTCAATCCAATGAGAACATCATTATTGGTGCGTTAGTCATTACACAACCAGCAAAAAATGTTTCAGATAGTGTCGATGCAATAACGGCCAATTTATTTAAAGGCTTTATTATATCCAGCATCGTTGGATTGATTCTAAGCTATTTCTTTGCTAGTTTCCAAGTGAAGCGAATCAATCGAATGAGAAAAGCAACGAAAGAAATCACGAGCGGTAATTTTGATATTAAACTGGTTACGCATGACAAAGATGAATTCGATGATTTAGCAGAAGACTTTAACAAGATGGCTGAATCTCTAAAGGAATCTAGAGAAGAAATCGATCGACAAGAAGATCGGCGGCGCCAATTTATGGCGGATGCTTCCCATGAGATGAGAACGCCACTCACAACCATTAATGGATTGTTGGAGGGGCTGCAATACAATGCAATTCCGGAAAGCCAAAGAGAAAATGCCATTAAATTGATGCAAAATGAAACTTCACGGTTAATTCGCTTAGTTAACGAAAACTTAGATTATGAAAAAATCAGAACCAATCAAATTAGTATTGTGGTCAAAAAGTTTGATGCAACTGAAACGTTGAAAAATATCCTGACGCAGTTAGAAGGAAAAGCTGAATCAGCTAATGATCGGCTGATATTAGAAGCCGATGAAGCAATCGATGTTTATGCAGATTATGATCGTTTTGTTCAAGTCATGGTTAATATTATTCAAAATGCGATTCAATTTACGCAAGATGGAGAGATTCGGGTTCGCTTGCAAAAAGGATACTTGGAAACGATTATTACGATTTCAGACACTGGAATAGGAATGATGGAGGAACAAGTCCAAAATATTTGGGACCGATATTACAAAGTTGATCCTTCTCGCAAGAATACAAAATATGGTGAGTCTGGTTTAGGGCTATCCATTGTGCAACAATTGGTCCGTCTGCACAAAGGGAAGATCAGTGTAGAAAGTCAGGAAGGTCAAGGAACTAGTTTTACTATTTCGTTTCCTGATGTTGAAATAGAAGATGAAATCTAGAAAAAGCGCCGATCAAACAGAATATGTTTGATCGGAGCTTTTTTAAGCTGTTTTAATGATTTTATCCATATATGGACTTTCAGCAATTTGAATATCATTCGTTAAAACTAAAATAGCTTTTTGTTTTTCTTTTGCGATTTTTTGAAGTAAGGGTAATAGCTCTTGTCTTTGACTAATCGTTAGTTTTTGGAAGATATCATCAATAATAATGATATCTTTTTCTAGTAGTAATAATTGAATTAACTGAAGTTTGATTTGTTCAAAAGTACTTAATTGATCCTCGGATTTGTTTAATACACTTGCTGGAAGAGAAACGTAGGTGAATAAATCATTCAGTCGTTTCTTTTTGTCCTTTTCCTTGATTGAAGTTCCTACAAATAAATTATCTCTAATCGAAAGATAAGGCAAAAAGATATTTTCAGATAGAATAAACCCAATCGCCATGGACTGTTTCATATCAAACGTTTTATCAATTAAAAAATAAAAATCAGCTTGGATACTACTTTGATCTTCTAAAACGACCGTCATATGTTGTTGTTGAAATAGCTCTTTGAAACTGTCTTCAGTCCAATTATTTACTAAAGGAAAATTCATGTACTCACATCCTAAATACTTTTTTTGATTGTCTTGAAAGAAGATAAGTGGAAACTAAGGTGCTCACCGCTGTAATCGATACTACTATGAAAGAACTCTTTGAGAATGCTCTAAAAATTGCAGCAACAGGTAAGTTGCTTATTTGTAAGGACAGAAAATGCGTGTCGGCAGTTGAATCTATTAGTTGACTCGGCGTACTTTCAATCAGTATCTTAGAGGAAAAAAGTGTCACCCTCTTGATACCTAGTCCATTAGCGAGGATGGGTCTGGCTTGGATTAAAATGTATTCATATGTATGTTGACAGACACCAAGAAAAACAGCAGTAACGAGTATGCCAAATGCGATTGGAATCATACTCTCCAAAATGGATTGCTTCGTGACGAAACCATTTGAAAATCCCATAATACGCCATTTCATCATATCTTGTTTTTTTAATTTTAATGAAATAAAGAGTAATAGTGTAATCAAAATTGTCCATAAAACTAACATAACAATATATAAAGAAGTGTATAGTTGCATAATTTTTTGATAGTTGAAGTGGTAATCAGTGTTATTGATTACGGTACTAACTTGGTTGTACAATGAACTTTCTAGATCTTTGAGATTCAGAATACTTGTTAATAGAAATAGAAAAAAGGCCGAGCAGACACCAATGCTAAAAGAAATTTTTTTATGATAAGAAACGCTGGCAAAAGCGTAACGGATGTTTTTCAATTAGGTTCACCTCACTAAACTAAGTATAAAAGAAGAATATGAATAAATTATGAATAAGATATAAAAAAGCTTGAGTAATTTACTCAAGCTTTCGTGATTATTTTGTGTTATTTACCAGATTTTAAATAGTCTTGGTATGTTTCAGTATGGTATTTATCAACGGTAGAAGTGTTGTTGTTTTTACTGTAAACACTTGTGGATTTATTGCCTTTTTCATCTTCGATTTTTTCTAACTGTTTTAATTGATCCTTGTAATTGTAATCATCCGGATTGACTGGTGTTAATCCGCTATTTGTATAGAATCGTAGCAAGTCACCGTTTGTTGTTTGATCAGACATCGATAACTGCAAATTAGCCTGCTCTTTCAATGCTTTAGCTTCTTGTTTTTCTTGCTCAGTTGGTTCTTCTAGCAGACGACCAGTAGCAGTTTCATAGATACTAGAGCCTAACATTGTATATTTAGGTGAAACGTAATTACCATTTCTAAATGCAACCAGTTGTGAGTTGTCTTTAGAGAATAAATCTTGACCCATTTGAATGTAGTTTTTCGTGTCAACACCCATTAAATGTAATAGGGTAGGTAACGCATCAATTTGACCACCATACGTATGATTGATTCCGCCATTTGTTTGACCTGGAATATGGATCATATAAGGAACGCGCTGCATAGTTGAATTGTCAAAGTCATTCCAAGTTGATTTTGATTTCCCAAGTAATTCCGCTAAGTTCTGGTTTCTAGAAGTCGAAACGCCGTAGTGATCACCATAAAGGACGATTACAGAGTTTTCATAAAGACCAGAAGCTTTTAAATAATTAAAGAATTCTTCAACGGATTTATCAAGATAATTAGCTGTAGCAAAATAGCCGTTGATTGTTTCATCAGATGTTTGAGCAATCGGGAATCCAGCTTCATCATTAGTAAATTGAGAATATGGATAGTGATTTGAAACAGCAATAAATTTAGAGTAAAACGGTTGTTGCAAGTGCTCCAAATATTGAGCCGATTGTTGGAAAAACGGTTTATCATGCAGACCGTATTGGAATGAATTATCTTCATTAACGTCGTAGTAATTAGCATCAAAGAAATAATTATAACCTAAATGCTTGTATGTTTCGTTACGGTTCCAGAAGTTACCAGCATTCCCATGGAAGACAGCACTTGTATAACCGGCTTCTTGACCCAAAATAGCAGGAGCTGCTTCAAAGGTATTCTTACCACCGACTTGAGTGAATAATGACCCTTGGTCTAAACCGAATAATGAATTTTCAAACATAGTTTCAGCATCACTTGTTTTTCCTTGACCCACTTGGTGAAAGAAATTGTCAAAACTATAGGTACTATTACTGTGATACAAGCTATTGATAAATGGTGTTACAACATGCTCAACACCTTTTTCATCTTTCAATTTGTAATCAATCAAAAATTGTTGGAAACTTTCTAAGTGAATATAAATCACATTTTTTCCTTTAGCCATACCAAAAGTATCTGGGTTTGGTGCGGCATAATGACCCTTGACGTAATCTGAAACAGCGTCCATATCATTTTCACTAGCTTCTGCTCGAACTTGGTTTGTTTGGTAGGTGGTGACACCATCATAAACTGTAAAAGCATTTAAGCCTAAAAACTTAACGATATAATCACGAGAGAATTGGCGACCCAATAATTGAGGACGAGCTGTTTCGGCTAATGTTAAGTTTGCGACAAAAAACAAAGCAGATAACATACTAATTGAAACGGCAACACGTGCTCTGACAGGACGTTCATCCATTTTGATTTTTTTAGTTAGCAATAAAATACCAATTACAATGAAATCAAGCCAATAAAGGACATCGTAGGGTCTAAACAAACGTAACGCACTTTCACCCAGTCCGCTGGCAACCTTCCCGGCACCAAGCATTGTATTCACTGTAATAAAGTCAGTAAATTCTCTGTAATACACTACATTAGAGAATAATAGTAACGTCAACAGAAAATACAAGACCATCATCGTAATATATGAAGCTTTCTTTCTTCTTACATATAAAGCAATTGCCAATAAGAAAAACGTAGAAGCAATTGGGTTAATGAAGAGAATGAAATATTCAAAAGCATTCTCAATTCTTAAATGAAAATCAACTGTATAAGCAAAAATGTTTTTCAACCAAATCAACAAAGCCACAAACCCAAAAAGTCCTAAACGCGTGTTTAAAAACTTAGGCATATGTATTTTTTTTATAATATTCAAAGTAAACGTATCCTTTCCAAAATCAGATCTAAGAGAAAGTAATTTGAAAAATCTCCAAAAACTTTCTATACACTCTTATAATTTTACTCTCTCTGTAATTCTATGTCAATTTAAATCAAGATTCCACCTAGTAAAGTTAACAAAATTTTACTTTTCTTAAGATATTAGAAAATAGATAATTGATTCTAGCTAACGACAGAGATCGCTTTTTTTGATATACTAGCCAATGATGTGAATACAAGCAATCAAGCTAATTTTTACTGGAAAATCAAATCTGAATTGAGGATGACATGTATGAATATAACTGTAACAAAAAAATCGGAGAAAAAATTTAAGGGAAGATATCCCCTTATTCAAAAAGAGGATCTCTTTACTATGCCTAAATCATTTTCAGACGAATGGGTTACGTTTGTTGATAGTAAAGGTCAATTTATTGCGACAGGCTATCTTGGTGAACAAAATAAAGGAATCGGCTGGTTAGTCAACTGGCAAGGAAATGTGGATGCAGTTTTTTTAGAAAATCTATTTTTAAAAGCTAAAAGTCATCGAGCCACATATGAACAAGATGAATCAACTTCAGCTTATCGCGTATTTAATGGAGAAGGGGACGGACTAGGCGGGCTGATCATCGATCGTTATGACGATTTTGCTGTATTTTCTTGGTATAACGAAACCTTGTATCAAAAAAAAGCAGAAATTATTCGAGCGTTTAAAGCCAGTTTTCCAGAAATCAAAGGCGCGTATGAAAAAGTGCGCTTTGCAACCAATTCTTTACCAGAATCGCAAAAACTATTTGGAAACGATGCTCCTGAGCCACTATTGGTTGTTGAAAATGGTGTAACGTACGCTACTTATTTAAACGATGGTTTGATGACAGGGATTTTTCTGGATCAAAAAGAAGTTCGAGGTCGCCTGATTGACGGGATTGCTGCTGGAAAAACGGTCTTGAACATGTTTAGCTATACAGGAGCATTCTCAGTTGCCAGTGCAATGGGCGGCTCAAGTACAACAACTAGTGTAGATTTAGCCAAACGTAGTTTACCAAAAACGAAAGAGCAGTTTGAAGTGAACCATTTAGCTGTGACAGATCAAAAAATCGTAGTAATGGATGTCTTCGATTATTTCAAATATGCTGTCCGAAAGCGATTAAGCTATGATGTAATCGTTCTTGATCCGCCAAGTTTTGCCCGTAATAAGAAAAAAGTGTTTTCTGTTGCTAAAAATTACGGTGATTTAGTTAAAGATTCTGTAGATATTTTGTCAAATAGAGGCTTATTGATCGCCTCAACGAATGCTGCGAATATCTCTCTGGAAAAATATAAAAAAATGATTGTTGCAGTATTAGAAGAAAAGCAAGTGGACTATCGATTTAAGGAAACGTATCAATTGCCAAGCGATTTTAAAACGAATAAACATTTTGAGGAAGGGAACTATCTAAAAGTTTTCTTCATTGAAATAGAAAAATAAACAAAAGAGCTTGTTCTTTTTAAAGAACAAGCTCTTTTGTTTATTGATAAAACATGTTTTGTGCAAATGGCACAATAAATTCTTTAAAACGTAAAGCAGCTGGCGAAAGAAAATGATCTTTTTTAGTTGCTAAATAAATGTAACGAGGGAAGAAGTTATCTTTCAAGGTAATGGTTTTAACATTATAGGCAGCGATCGAAGGGATCTTTGGTATCAAAGCAATTCCGTAGTCATGCGCTACAAAACCAAGCATCGTATGATCTTCCTCGACTTCACAAACAATCGTTGGTGTAATGTTGGCCGCTGTTAATAATTTATCGAGATAAGGGCGCAAACCACTTCGCTCATTAAAATAAACAAAAGGATATTCACTTGTATCCTTTAAAGAAATCGTATCATTTGTTGCTAAAGGATGATTAATTGGGACAACCAAAACGATTTCTTGCTCGGTTAAAATCTCATAATTAAGTTGCTCATCTTCTTTTAGCTTAGAAGTAATTGCGATATCGACATCCTCTCTTAAAAGTAAATCAGTCATATCTGAGGAATTTCCCTGAAATAAATTGAAGCGGATTTGTTCATTGCCAGGATAAGCTGAGAATTCTTTCATTAACATAGGGGCTAAGAAAGAACCAGCAGTATAGATAAAGCCAAAGTCAATCAAGCCTTTGTCAGGACTGACTAATTCCTTTAAAGCTCGCTCACCCTTTGCTAGTTCTTCTAAAGCCGTTGAAACGTACGTATAGAAAAATTTCCCATATTTTGTTAGTTGGATATTTCTTCCTCTTTTTTCAAATAACTGTGCATCTAATTCTTTTTCTAATTCTGACATGGAATGGCTTAAATTTGGTTGTGTGGTATTTAACAACTTGGCCGCATGGGTCATGTGTTGAGTGTCTGCCAACATTCTAAAAAACTCTAATTGCCGCAAGTTCATCTATAAAACTCCTTATTGGTCATTCATTTATACACACAGTTTATCAATAAATTTAGAAATATGCATTATAAATGTAAAAATGAATTCGAGCAAAACTATAAATTTTATTTATCCAAAACATAAAAAACATTCATTGGAATTTATCGGTTTGTTGGATTAGAATAAATTTATAGATATTGTGAATAAAGTAACAATAAGAAGTGTTATTTAGATTGAGCTTGTATTTTAGAAAAAGTACATGTAATTAAAAGAAATAATTATTTTTTCTACTGCTTTATCAAAAAAATAGGGGAAATAGTTTTTGGAAAAAACATTACAATCAATTTTCCCTATTTTTCTGTCAGAGCTGAACGAGCCCGCTACGCTTTTAATTTAGGAGGTAATCATGAATAATTATCAAGCAATTTTTGAACCATTAACTGTAAAACGTATGACTTTAAAAAATCGTGTGGTGATGCCACCGATGGGGACGAATTTCGCTAATATGGATGGGACGTTCAGTATGCAGCATGTTTCCTACTATGAGCAACGTGCTAAGGGTGGAACGGGGTTGATCACGTTAGAAAATGTGTGTATCGATTATCCAATGGGCACTAATGGAGCTCGTCAATTAAGGATGGACAATGATCAATATATTTCAGGTCTGTGGCATTTTAATGAAAAAATGCATGCGTATGGAGCGTGTACGTCCGTACAAATCAACCATGCTGGTGCTTCGGCGTATGGTCTACGATTAGATGGGGAACAACCTGTTTCAGCGTCGAATATTCCTTCAAAAAAAGGGAATCCAATCCCACGTCCTTTGACTGAAGAGGAAATTTATGGAATCGTGGAGCGATATGCGGATGGTGCTTTAAGAGCGCAACGTGCTGGCTTTGATTGTGTAGAAATTCACGCAGGACATTCTTATCTACTAAGTCAGTTTTTATCTCCTTTATATAATAAACGGACGGATAAATTTGGCGGAAGCCCAGAGAATCGCGCTCGCTTAACCAAATTAGTTGTTGAAGCAGTTAGAAAAGCAGTGGGTCCTTTTTTCCCGATTTCGCTTCGATTTAGTGCCGATGAATTATTAGAAGGTGGGAATACCTTAGAAGATACGATTGAGATTTTAAGTTATTTTGCAGAAGAAGTCGATATTTTGAATGTTTCAGCTGCATTGAATGATAGTTTACAATATCAAATCGATAAAATGAACTTAGCAGATGGCTGGCGTGCTTACATGTCGAAAGCTGTTAAAGAACGTTTTCCAGATAAAGTTACTGTAACTTCTGGTAATATCCGTAGCCCAAAACGCGCAACGGAAATTTTAGAAGCCGGTGATGCTGATTTATTAGCGATGGGTCGTGGCTTAATTGCTGAGCCAAATTGGGTCAATAAAGTTGCCAATGGCCAAGAAGATTTACTAAGAAAATGTATTTCCTGCAATATTGGGTGTGCTGACCATCGAATTGCTAAAGCTCGTCCGATGCGCTGTACAGTCAATCCTGATCTTCATTATGAAGATGACTATAAAATGAAACCTGTTTTACATCCAACAAAAATGGTTGTAATTGGTGGCGGAACTACTGGACTTGAAGCTGCAGCAACAGCCGCTGAAGTGGGGGTCAGTGTTGAGCTCTTTGAGCAAAAAGAATACTTGGGTGGATTAGGGCATGAGATTGCACGTTTCCCAGACAAGAAAAGAATTGATGATTTCATTACTTATGAAATCAATCGCTGTAAAGAGTTGGATAATCTGGCGATTCATCTAAATCATGCAGCAACATTGACGGATATTGAAGCCATTGGACCAGATATTATTGTGAATGCTACTGGAGCAAAACCATTATTACCACCAATCAATGGTTTAAAAAAACAATTAGACAATCCAAACAGAAAAATCTTTTCGATCTTCGATATTTTAGAAGATATGTCAAACTTTCAAGAATTTGAAGGAAAAGAAATCGTCGTGATCGGTGGCGGTGCGGTTGGCTTAGATGTTGTTGAATATTATGCTGAACGTGGTGCCAAAAAAGTTAGTATTGTGGAAATGCAAGGTGAAATCGGGAAGGATCTAGATTTGATCACAAAGCTTGCAATGATGGAAATCGTTGAAAAATTTGACGTAGAAGTTTACGTAGAAACGAAATTGACAGAAGTGAAAGAAAGTAGTTTCTTAGTGGAAAAAGACGGAGAAATAGTTGAGTTACCATTTGATTTGGGCTTTGTTTGTTTGGGAATGCGAGCAGAAGCACCGATGATCCGTGAATTAGATCAATATGCTAGAAGTCATGGTGCGGTTCTTTTAAATATGGGGGATAGTAAAGTTGCTAGACGAATCATGGAAGGAACAAGGGAAGCCCGCGATATTCTAAAAACAATCGAAGTGCTAGAAAACACTCGAACACAAAAAATGTTATTTGAACAAACAAAGAGTTTACAAGCAACACAAACTATATAAAGTGAGGGAATTTAAGATGACAGAAAGAATTGATGGACACACACTATTGATCAGTTTGATTGCTACACCGATTCGCCATAGCTTATCACCAACGATGCATAATGAAGCTTTTGCAAAATTAGGGTTAGATTATGCTTATATGGCATTTGAAGTGGGAAATGAAGAATTGAAAGATGCCGTTCAAGGCATTCGCGCATTAGGGATTCGTGGTTCAAATGTTTCAATGCCGAATAAACAAGCAATTATCCCTTATTTAGATGAACTTTCGCCAGCGGCAAAATTAGTAGGTGCAGTTAATACTGTAACAAATAAAGATGGAAAAGGTCATTTAGTCGGACATGTAACCGATGGAACTGGCGCAATGCGTGCTTTGAAAGAAGAAGGCGTAGAAGTGGAAAATCAGATCATCACAATGACTGGTGCTGGTGGTGCTGGGACCGCAATTGCTATTCAAGCAGCGTTAGATGGTGCCAAAGAATTACGGATTTTCAATATCAATGATCAACACTTCAAAAATGCGGAAGCAACCGTGAAAAAAATCAACGAAAATACAGAATGTACAGCGACATTAACTGATTTGACTGATCAAGCGGCATTTAAGCAATCAATCAGCGAAAGTAGTATTTATATTGATGCTACAGGCGTTGGCATGAAACCATTACAAGAAGAAAGTCTGATCAATGATCCAGAAGTGATTCGTCCAGATTTAGTTGTCTTTGATGTTGTTTATATTCCAAAAGAAACAAAGTTATTAAAATTTGCTCGTGAACACGGTGCGAAGAAAACAATCAACGGACTTGGGATGATGCTTTATCAAGGAGCAGAAGCCTTTAAACATTTCACTGGGGAAGATATGCCTGTTGATTATATTAAAGAATTACTATTCAAGGACTAACAGTTAGGAGAAAACGATGAAAAATAAATACACACCGACCGCCATAGGTCTTTATATCAACTACATTGTCCATGGGATGGGCGTCATTATTATTTCACAAAACCAAAATTCATTAATGACCCAATGGGATACGGATTTAATGGGAATCGCCAAAGTTATTTCCATGTTAGGGATTGGGCGTTTGATTGCAATCATGATTTCAGGGCGTTTATCGGATAAGTTTGGCCGTAAACCATTTATTTACTTAGGAATGGTTACCTATGCGGCCTACTTCTTTGGGATTTTATATAGTCCTAGTGTTGAATTAGCGATGTTCTTTGCTGTTATTGCGGGAATTTCAAATTCATTTTTAGATTCTGGAACCTATCCTGCGTTGATGGAATCATTTCCAAAGACTGCTGGAACCGCAACGGTGTTATTAAAAGCCTTTATTCAAGGTGGTCAATTTGCCTTACCATTGATCATTAAATTTTTAGGGTCAAATCACTTATGGTTTGGTTGGTCATTTATGATTGCAGCGATTTTACTTGGTGTTAACGCAATCTACTTGTGGAAACAACCATTCCCAGATGCAGATGCCAAACAGGCAGAAGAAACAGAGGCAGCAGTTGAACAAGCACCCGTTGTTAAATTTAAATCAAAACCTAAGATGGCTATAGAAGGTGTTGCCTTTGTGATCTACGGTTTTATTGCTCAAGCAACGTTTTACTTAATCAGTCAATTTATTGGAACTTATGGGGAACAGGTTGCAGGGATGGCACAGACAGATGCTGGTGTTTTGGTATCGTATTATTCAATCGGATCATTATTATGCGTCGCATTTACAGCAATTATGGCTTCAAAAGTTCGTTCAGTCTATCTAGTTGTTATTTATACATTTGTTTCATTTTTGACTATCGCTGTTATGTGGCTGTTTCCAACACCACTTGTTTGTATGATTGGGGCAGCTTTAGTTGGTTTCTTTGCAGCTGGTGGCGTGTTACAATTAGGGTTAACTGTAATGGGGGAAATGTTCCCAGCAGGAAAAGGAACCATCACAGGAATTTATTATACATTTGGTAGTATTGCTTCATTTGTTATTCCTGTTGCAGCAGCACAAATCGCTAAAACCAACGTACGTGGTATCATGCTATTTGATACGATCATAGCTGGTATCGGTTTTGTCTTAGCAGTTATTATATTTATTCGTTATCGTCAAACAATCGATACATCTAAATAGGGAGGATCCATCAAATGAATACAGTAACAGTTAAAAACGTGACTATTGGAAGTGAAAGTCCTAAAATCATTGTTCCTTTAGTAGGTAAAAATGAAACAGAATTAATAGAAGAAGCAAAACACTTATTAACGATTGATTGTGATCTTGTTGAATGGCGCGTTGATTTTTTTGATCAAGTAACTAATTTTGAAGCAGCTGCAGAAATGTCAAAAAAAATCGCAGAAATTTTATCTGACAAACCAATACTTTTCACTTTTAGAACCAAACAAGAAGGTGGGGAACTTACTTTTACAGATGAGCAATACTTTGGTTTATACAAAACTGTTATTGAACATGGGGCAATTGATTTATTAGATGTTGAACTGTTTATGGATGATATTTGTGTTCAAGCGACGATTAAGGCAGCACATGAAAAAGCAATCAAAATCGTGATGTGTAATCATGATTTTGATAATACACCTACCAAAGAAGAAATCGTGTCAAGACTATGCAAGATGCAGGAAAAAAATGCAGATATCTGCAAGATTGCAGTAATGCCACAATCTTCAGATGATGTGTTGAGACTTTTAGAAGCAACCAATGAGATGAACGACAAACACGCTGATCGACCGATCGTTACAATGTCGATGGGACAACTAGGTATGGTTAGCCGCATGTGTGGCGAAGTTTTTGGTTCAGCAATGACGTTTGGTGCGGCTAAAAAAGCTTCTGCACCTGGTCAAGTACCCGTAGCGGAATTACGTAAAATTCTCAGAACATTAGCATTGTAAAAATCAAGGTCGAGATAAAAGTCTTTCGATTCGAGAGACAAGTAGGTACTGCATTTTACAGCAATAAGACACGTACTTTGTAGTTACGTTTTTCTCACCAGTTATTCGGATTTAGAGAGTGAAACAAAACTGATTTTTCGTTTTGTCCGCTCTCTTTTTTCTTGCATCGATTGATTTCTTTGATAAACTTGTTTATGAGGTGAATAGCGTTGGCAAAAAAAAAGAAAATCCAAAAAACAAATGCAATACGCATTGTAGAACAGCAGAAGATTCCGTATCAAGAATATGCGTTTGAATGGAGTGAGGATCATTTAAGTGCGAATAGTGTTGCTGAAAAGATTGGGATTGCAGACGGTAAAATTTTTAAAACATTGGTAACCGTTGGCAATAAAACGGGTCCAGTTGTAGCAGTGATTCCTGGTAATAAGGAGCTGAATTTAAAAAAATTAGCTAGTGCAAGTGGCAATAAAAAAGTGGATATGCTTCATTTGAAAGACTTAGAAGAAACGACTGGATATATTCGAGGTGGATGCTCTCCAATTGGCATGAAAAAATTATTTCCAACTTATATTGCTGAAGAGGCTAGCCACTTTGACACTATTATTGTGTCAGCAGGAAAAAGAGGGATGCAGATCGAATTGTCTCCAGCAGCGATTCTTCAAGTTACAAAAGGGGAAATAGCAGATATATCAATGGAATAGTTACTGATATTTTTGCAATGCTTGTTTGGCTAAAGTATCGGCACCTTTGTTTTGGCTTTCAGGAAGCCATTTTACCAATAATAGTGGGAAACGGTTTTCCAATTGTTGAAAAGTTTTAAGATAGGGCTGGAACAGTGGATTCTTAGCATGGTGCTTCTCAATTGTTTGCACCACGATCTTACTATCAGAGTGGATCAAAACAGTTTGATTATTTAGTTTTTTTTCGATGACGAATTGCAGTGCTTGGATAAATACTTTAAATTCAGCTTCGTGGTTGGAACACTCACCAAGAGAAACATGCAGCTGCTCGTGCAAATTTTCTCCGACAATAACGATCCCTCCGCCGCTTGGACCTGGATTTCCTTTTGTTGCAGCATCGACATATAATCGTAACATAAATATCTCCTTATTTTCTTTTCGTTCAAAGTTGAAGTATGTTACTATTATAACATACTGAATTTTTATTAAGGGGTCGCTACATGAAGAAAAAAGTCTATCATTGGCAACCAGAATTATCCACAGCGATAATTTATTGGTCCTGTACATTTGGCATTTTATTTTTAAGTTTAATATTAACATTGGAGCATACTCGTCCTTATTTGACTAGTAATATCGTATTAGGTATCTTCTTTTTCTTTACTTTTTTAGGGTGTAATCGTTATTTTATGATTGAGAATGAACAGTTGATCGTGCATGCATTATTGCCAATTAGACGAAAAAAAATAACATTGTCTGCAATTGAAATGATTCGAGTTGGACCGAAATGTATCGAAATAAGCTCAACTGAGTTTAAAGAGGGTACGCAACTATTTATCATGACGAAAAAAAATAAACAAGCATTTATCCAGTCAATGAAACAACAACGCTCATTGACGGCCCAGATTATTGATGATCCATTATTGACTATTGGTAAACACTATTAAAAAAACAGCATTCTGCTAAGCAGGATGCTGTTTTTCCTATATTTTCTTCACATGAGCAGCTTGTAGCCCTCGTGTGCCTTCCATTACTTCAAATTCTACGGCTTGATTTTCTTCTAATGACTTAAAGCCATCTTCTTCGATTGCTGTGAAATGAACAAAGATTTCTTCGTCCTCATTGTAACCAATAAAGCCGTAACCTTTTCTATTATCGAACCACTTGACGAACCCTTTTTCCATTCAAATCACGCTCCTTTATTTTCTAAAGTCTAGCATCATTATAAAGTGAAAAACGGAACCCGTCAATCTTTTGCAAAAAAGTTATTTTAATGATGGAAAAGCGCTGTGATACACGTTATAATAAGGAATAACTTAACAAATAGGTTGGATAACTAAAAATAGTTCGGGAAAAGAGGTTGTTTATGAAGACAGATATAGAAATTTCAAAGGAAGTTGACTTATTGCCCATTAATAAAGTAGCTGAATCAATTGGTTTAACAGATGAAGATCTAGAATTATTCGGGAAATATAAAGCTAAAATCGATTTTCAAACCATTCAGCGTCTGGCAGATAATAATGAAGGTAAATTGATCCTAGTAACTTCGATCAACCCCACGCCGGCTGGTGAAGGTAAATCAACGGTCACCATTGGTTTAGGAGATGCATTGAATCATATTGGGAAGAAAACAGTCATTGCATTACGTGAACCTTCATTGGGACCTGTTATGGGCATCAAAGGTGGTGCAACAGGTGGAGGATATGCTCAAGTGTTGCCAATGGAAGATATCAATTTGCATTTTACTGGGGATATGCATGCGATCACAACAGCTAATAATGCGCTTTCTGCTTTATTAGATAATCATATCCAGCAAGGGAATGAACTTGGGATCGATGCTAGAAGGGTCATTTGGAAAAGAGTAGTTGACTTGAATGATCGTGCGTTACGTCAAGTAATCGTAGGCTTAGGCGGTCCAGTCCAAGGAGTGCCACGCGAAGATGGGTTTGATATTACTGTGGCAAGTGAGATCATGGCTATATTATGTTTAGCAACCGATTTAGAAGATTTGAAGTTTAGGTTAGGCAATATCGTTATTGGCTATACCTTTGATCGTAATCCTGTAACTGTTAGTGATTTGGGTGTTCAAGGTGCGTTAACCTTACTATTGAAAGATGCTCTCAAACCTAATCTAGTTCAAACAATATATGGCACTGCAGCATTTGTTCATGGTGGCCCGTTTGCAAATATTGCACATGGCTGTAATAGCATTTTAGCAACGAAAACAGCGTTGAAGTTGGGTGATTATGTTGTAACTGAAGCAGGTTTCGGGGCGGATCTTGGTGGAGAGAAATTCTTAGACATCAAGGTTCCTAACTTAAAGAAAGCACCCGATGCAGTGGTGATTGTAGCAACGATCCGTGCGCTGAAAATGCATGGCGGAGTAGCTAAAAATGCATTAAATACAGAAAATATTTCGGCTTTAGTTAAAGGATTTTCAAATTTACACAAGCATATTGAAAACATGCAAAGTTATGGCTTGCCTGTAGTTGTGGCGATCAATGAATTTGTAAGCGATACTGAAAACGAAATTGAAGCTTTACGTGAATTATGTGAAACGATCAAAGTCCCTGTTGAGCTAACAAGTGTTTGGGAAAAGGGAGCTGAAGGCGGTGTTGCCTTAGCTAAACGTGTTACTCAAGTTATTGCAGAGCAAACAGCAGATTTTAAAACCATTTATCAAATGGGCATGAACTTAGAAGATAAAATCAAAGCAATCGTGACCAAAATTTATGGTGGAGAGGATGTGTCTTTTTCCAAGAAGGCCCAAAGTCAATTAGCAACTTTTGAAAAATATGGGTGGGATCGTTTACCAGTCTGTATGGCCAAAACTCAATATTCCTTATCCGATGATCCACAAAAATTAGGTCGACCAGAAGAGTTTACCATAACGATTCGTGAGTTGGTCCCAAAAATCGGCGCTGGATTTGTTGTTGCGTTAACAGGAGATGTTATGACGATGCCTGGCTTACCAAAGAAACCAGCCGCGTTAAATATGGATGTAGATAAAGACGGCAATGCCTTTGGATTATTTTAAAATTTAGTACGAATTAAATAGAAAGGGTACGGGATAAAAGTAAAAAATTTTTTTGTCTCGCTCTCTAAACCCGAATAAACGGCGAGAAAAAAGCACCTCCTTTGGAAATAAGCTGAAATTCACAAAGTTTTTAAGAACAAATTTCGTGAATTCCTTCTTATTTCTTGGAGCTAAACACTTTTTTCTCGGCCTTTTTTATCATTTCGTTTATTTCCATTCAAGCCAACTTCTTTCTTCCAGTCAGACGCTTTTTGTTATATACTTTAGATTAGAACTCGAGGAGGGATCAGCATGAAGATTCGTTGTACTAGAAATACCGGATTTTATGGAATGGGCAGTCCAATCGAGATTAGAAAAAACAATGAAAATTGGTTTTATTTAGGCCAAAATGAAACAAAAGAAGTCGAATTAGAAGAATCAGAATGCACAATTCAGGCTAGGTTTTTCTTTTTGAAGAGTATGTCGATTACAGTGAGCAATCAGAATCAAATGATTGATTTAGAGATAACGATGAACCCAACTCTGATCTTGATTTATGTTATACTCTTTGTTGGCATGTTTTTAATTCCAGTTTTACAGTTGAACATCGCTGGCGTTTTACTATTGCTTGTTCTTTATTTTGTGTTTGTTTTTTCAATGTTGAATAAAGCTTATATCATCAAGGAGAAGATCTAATGGGTGAAAGAGCCGAAGAATTTTTAAGTAGTTTTAACCGAATCGAAAAGTGGTTTCGTGAACAATTGAATAATCCGACTAATATGGGCTTTAGTGAGATGGTTCGCAGACTCTCAAGAAAGAAAGACAGTCATATACCGCTTTTTCAAGATGATTTACTGCAAATGGCACAATTAAGAAACGCCATCGTACATGAACAAATCTCAACTGATTTCGTGATAGCTGAACCGAATGAATGGGCAGTGAATCGTATGCGGGAAATTGAACAAGCGTTGATCAGTCCAGAAAAAGTGTTTCCGAAGTTTGCAAAAAAGGTAACAGGATTTGATATTAATATTTCAATTAAAGATATTTTAGCAATTGTTGCACGTAAACAGTATTCACAGTTTCCAATCTATGATGCAGGCATCTTTAAAGGTCTAATTACAGTTCGTGGACTGGGAATTTGGTTAGCCGTTGAAAGCTCTAAAGGAGATATCCAATTAGAAGGTAGAAAAGCAGCCGAACTTTTGGTAAGCAATTATAAAGGAAGTAACTATCAATTTGTCGGCAAGGAAGCAACCGTGTTTCAAGTTGAAGAGATGTTCGTGACGCAAGTCAGATTAGAAGCGATATTGATTACAAAAGATGGTAACCCTAATGGAAGCTTACTTGGGATTATTCGTCCGAGGGATTTATACAATAATTTAGAGAAGGAATGAAAGCCGTTGTTAGCAGTTTATCTGATTATTAGTGCAGTTTTGATTGGTTTAGATCAATGGGTAAAATATTTAACCGTAACAAATATTCCATTGGGAGAAACGAAAGAGTTTATCCCCGGCTTTATGTCGTTTACGTATCTTCGTAACACGGGAGCTGCTTGGAGTCTTTTAGAAGGGAAAATGTGGTTTTTTTATATTGTTACTGTGGTTGTCGTAGCCGTAGTTCTGTATATTTTAATCAAACATATTAATGGAAGTAAATGGTTTACAATTGGGTTGAGTTTAGTTCTAGCAGGAGCCGTCGGCAATTTTATTGATCGTTTGCGTTTAGGTTATGTTGTTGATATGTTCCAAACAGATTTTATCAGCTTTCCGATTTTCAATGTTGCTGACTCAGCGCTAGTTATTGGCGTGATATGTATTTTTATTTATCTGATTTTAGACGAAAAAGCAGCGAAGGATGGGAAAAATGGAACAAATTAATGTAAAAGTAAAACAGGAAAAAGGACGAATCGATAAAGTTTTGAGTGATTTATTGAAAGAGCACTCACGTTCTCAGATTCAACAATGGTTAAAAGATCAAAATATAACGGTCAATGGTGAAGTGACCCGTTCAAATTATAAAGTAAAAGAAAACGATGAGATCAGCATCAATGTGCCAGAACCAGTTGAACTTGACGTTGTGGCTGAAGACATTCCGATTGAAATCGTGTATGAAGATGATGATGTGTTGGTAATAAATAAACCGCAAGGTATGGTGGTTCATCCATCTGCAGGACACCAAAATGGGACCCTGGTCAATGCGTTGCTATATCACATTAAAGATCTTTCTTCTATCAATGGGATTATTCGACCAGGAATCGTTCATCGGATTGACAAAGATACATCTGGTTTATTGATGGTAGCCAAAAATGATAAAGCTCATGAGGCATTAGCCGCACAGTTAAAGGATAAAACATCGATTAGAAAATATATTGCTTTAGTTCACGGTGAAATTACGCATGATAAAGGAGAGATTGATGCGCCGATTGGCCGTTCAAAAAATGATCGAAAAATGCAAGCAGTCATTGAAGGTGGAAAACTAGCTGTGACCCATTTTGAAGTCTTAGAACGATATGAGGGATACACTTTAGTTCAATTACAATTGGAAACAGGACGCACACATCAAATACGTGTTCACATGAAATATATTGGTTTTCCAGTTGCAGGCGATCCACTTTATGGACCAAGAAAAACACTAAAAGGCAACGGTCAATTTTTACATGCTGAGGTTTTAGGGTTCAAACATCCTACAACTGGCCAAATGATGGTCTTTGAAGCACCGCTACCAGAACTTTTTGAAAAAACTTTAAATCAATTAAGAAATAATGATTGATTTATTTGAAAAGAAAAGGTACACTGTTTTGAGAAAGAAAATTAAATAAGCATCCTTTAAGAGTAGTCCCGTGAGGCTAAGAAGGAAACATGTAGAACAATATCTAGGTGCGCTTAGAAAAAATCTGCGTGAAATGAATAGTATCTTTGTATAGATAAATTCAATCCTCCTATCCGAACACGGGTAGGAGGATTTTTGTTTACTGTGAATTGCTGTGAATCACTGCGATTGCTTTGCAGAGCAGATAATGAATAGTACTTGGCAAACGAAGTGAGCGAAGCTACTTTGGTAGTGAATCACCAAGAGTCTTAACTACTCAACACTAGGCAGAACTTATACCACATGAAAAAGAGCAAGTGTATCGCCTACACACTAGAGCAAGTTGCTCATAAAGCAACATTAAAAAGTACATTTTTAGGAGGAGTCAAACATGCAAAAAAAAGAAGTCGTTGACACTGTGACGATGAAACGTGCACTTACAAGAATCACTTATGAAATTATTGAAAGAAACAAAGGAATCCAAGATATCGTATTGGTCGGCATCAAAACACGAGGAATCTACATCGCTCAACGAATTGCTGAACGTTTAAAACAATTAGAACAAATTGACGTTCCAGTCGGTGAGTTGGATATTACTTTATACCGAGATGATATGGACGGTCAATCGATGAAAGCTCGTTCATTAGAAGAACCAGAACTTCACTCTTCTGACATTCCAGTTTCTTTAGAAGGTAAAGAAGTAATTTTGATTGATGACGTACTCTTTACAGGTCGGACAATCAGAGCGGCAATGGATGCAGTGATGGATCTTGGTCGACCAAGAAAAATTTCATTGGCCGTTTTGGTAGACAGAGGTCACAGAGAACTTCCAATCAGAGCAGACTACGTGGGGAAAAATATTCCAACTTCTATGGCAGAAGAAATCATTGTTGAAGTAGAAGAAAAAGACGGAGCTGATCGGATTTTGATCGCAAGCATTGACGAATAGACAAATACATTAGTAAAGATAGGATAGGTTGAGATGACAGAAAAAGAATTTCGCAATGAAGAAGCAGTATTAGATATTCATGATAAACCCAAAACCGTACATTGGATCGGCTTAAGTTTACAGCATTTATTTACCATGTTTGGTGCAACAGTATTAGTTCCAATTTTAGTAGGAATTGATCCAGGAATCGCTTTGGTCAGTTCAGGGCTTGGAACCATCGTTTACTTATTCGTAACGAAAGGTAAAATTCCAGCTTATCTTGGAAGTAGTTTTGCTTTTATTGCGGCTATGCAGATGTTGATGAAAAGCGATGGCTATCCAGCAATCGCACAAGGGGCAATGACAACAGGATTGGTTTATCTGATTGTTTCTATTATCATCAGTAAAATAGGATCGGCTTGGCTAGATAAAATCTTACCACCAATCGTTGTTGGACCTGTAGTGATGGTCATCGGCTTAGGCTTGGCTTCAAATGCTGCAAATAATGCTATGTATAACAATGGGGACTATGATTTCAAATTCATTGCAGTTGCGTTGATCACATTGGGTTTAACCATTTTCTATAACATGTTTTTCAAAGGGTTCCTGGGCTTGATTCCAATCTTACTAGGAATCGTCAGTGGTTATCTAGTTGCTTTATTATTCGGGATTGTAGATGTTGAACCAATCAAACAAGCTGCGTGGTTTGCCATGCCAAACTTCGAGATTCCTTTTGTTCAATATCAGCCAAAACTCCACTTGAATGCAATCACAACGATGGCACCGATCGCATTCGTCACAATGACGGAACATATCGGACACTTAATGGTCTTAAATAAATTGACTAAACGCAATTTTTTTCAAGATCCTGGTTTATCCAAAACGTTGATGGGAGACGGAGCGGCGCAAATCGTAGCTGGTTTAGTCGGCGGACCTCCTGTTACAAGTTATGGCGAAAATATCGGTGTTCTAGCAATCACTCGTGTTCATAGTGTGTTCGTGATTGCAGGAGCTGCAGTGTTCGCGGTGGGATTAGGTTTTGTTGGGAAATTAAGTGCAATCATTTTAAGTATCCCTGGTCCAGTTATCTCTGGTATCAGCTTTGTGTTATTCGGTGTCATTGCGGCAAGCGGGTTGAAAATCCTGATCGACAATCAAATCAACTTTGATAAGAAAAAGAATTTATTAATTGCCTCTGTGATCTTAGTCATTGGGATTGGCGGATTGGTCTTTAAATTGGATACCTTTGAATTGTCATCAATGGCATTAGCAACAGTCTTAGGAATCATTCTAAACCTGATTTTACCTGAAACAGCGCGCAGTGAAGAAAAGTAGTCTAACTAGGTAAAAAAGTGTGGAACGTTGTTATCATTGATATCTAGCTTCAAGAGCTAGCCTTTCAGCTTTTAAAACAAGGAGGAAAACGAATGATCATCACATCTGAACGTATCAGTTTAAAACATCTTTTAACAGTAGAAGTATTAAGTGACCAAGAAGTTATGGGCCTGATTCATCGTGCTCAAGAGTTTAAACAAGGAGCAACTTGGCAACCCGAGAAAAAACAATACTTTGCGACAAATCTGTTCTTTGAAAATAGTACACGAACACATAAGAGCTTTGATGTTGCCGAGAAAAAATTAGGGATTGAAGTAATTGAGTTTGAAGAAAGTATGAGCTCGGTCAAAAAAGGTGAAACACTCTATGATACAGTGCTGACAATGTCGGCAATCGGAGTTGATGTGGCAGTCATCCGTCATGGAGAAGAAAATTATTACGATGAACTGATCCAAAGTAAAACAATTCAATGTTCTATTATTAACGGTGGTGACGGTAGTGGTCAACATCCGACTCAATGCCTACTAGATTTAATGACAATATACGAGGAATTTGGATACTTTGAGGGATTGAAAATTGCAATCGTTGGGGATATTACACATTCTAGAGTAGCGAAATCCAACATGCAGATGTTAAAGCGACTTGGCGCTACAATCTTTTTTTCAGGACCAGAGGAATGGTACGATAAGCAATTTGAAGCTTATGGCCATTATATGCCTTTAGATGAAGTGGTCGAAACAGTTGATGTGATGATGTTGCTTAGAGTACAACATGAACGTCATGATGGATCTGAAATATTCTCAAAAGAAGAGTACCATCAGCAATATGGTCTAACTGTTGAGCGCGCAAAACGACTACAAAAACATGCAGTCATAATGCATCCTGCTCCTGTGAATCGTGATGTTGAGCTGGCAGATTCTCTAGTAGAAGGAATCCAGTCTAGAATCATCCAACAAATGAGTAATGGTGTCTATATGAGAATGGCAATTTTAGAAGCAGTATTACAAGGAAAGGCATAGGTGAACAATATGAAAACACTTATCAAAAATGGAAAAATCATAAAAAAAGATAATCAATTGATTCCAGCAGAAATATGGATCGAAGAGGGCAAGATCAGAGCAATTGGAGAATTTTTTGAAGAAAGTACATTTGATAAAGTCTACGATGCCAAAGGTCAATTGATCGTACCAGGATTAGTGGATGTCCATGTTCATCTAAGAGAACCAGGGTTTACTTATAAAGAAACAATCGAAACGGGTAGTAAATCAGCAGCCAGAGGCGGATATACGACAGTTTGTGCAATGCCTAATTTAAATCCTGTTCCTGATACTGCAGAAAAATTAAAAGAAGTATACGAAATCATTGAAAAAAATGCTGTAGTAAAAGTGCTACAGTATGCACCAATCACAGAGGAGTTACGCAGTGAAACATTGACCAATCAAAAAGCGTTAAAAGAAGTTGGCGCTTTTGCATTTACAAACGATGGTGTGGGTGTGCAAACAGCAGGGATTATGTATCTTGCAATGAAAGAAGCGGCAGCACTTGATATGGCAATCGTGGCCCATACAGAAGATGAGTCACTGCTTTTTGGCGGAGTCATGCACGAGGGGGAAATTTCTAAAAAGTTAGGGTTACCAGGGATTTTAAGTTCTACTGAAGCATCACAGATTGCTCGTGATGTTGTCTTAGCCGGTGAAACAGGTGTTCATTATCATGTCTGTCATGTTTCAACAAAAGAAAGTGTTCGTGTAATCCGTGATGCCAAACGAGCGGGCATCCGCGTTACAGCAGAAGTTGCGCCTCATCATTTGATTTTAGTTGATGAAAATATCCCAGAAGATAATGGTTTCTGGAAAATGAATCCGCCGCTTAGAGCAACAGCTGATCGTGATGCATTAATCGAAGGGTTACTAGATGGTACGATCGATTGTATCGCAACAGATCACGCGCCACATGGGCTGGAAGAAAAAAATCAAACATTTTTAAAAGCTCCCTTTGGTATAGTTGGGAGTGAAACAGCTTTTCAACTAATATACACGAATTTTGTTGAGGCAGGAAAATTCACTTTAGAACAAGTAATTGACTGGATGGCAACCAAACCTGCAGAAATTTTTGGTTTAGATGCAGGAACACTGACGATCGGTGCCCCGGCAGACATTGCTATTTTTGACTTAGAGCTAGAAGAAACGATTGACGATCAGGACTTTGAATCGCTCGGTGTTAATACACCATTTGTCGGTTGGAAAGTCAAAGGAAACACATTAATGACTTTTGTTGATGGACAATCAGCTTGGTCTAAGGGAGATGCATAAAGTTGAAGCGACTATTGATACTAGAAGACGGAACCGTTTTTGAAGGAAAAGCCTTTGGTGCAGAGGTCAACGTTGTTGGAGAGATTGTTTTTACAACAAGTATGACAGGTTACCAAGAAACGATCACTGACCAAAGTTTCAATGGTCAAATTATTACATTTACCTATCCAATGGTCGGAAACTACGGTGTCAATCGTGATGATTATGAATCAATTTCGCCTACTTGTAAAGGCGTGGTAGTGAAAGAACATGCACGCTTAGCTTCAAACTGGCGGGCACAAATGACGCTGGACGAATTTCTAAAAAGAAAAGGCATACCAGGGATTTCTGGAATCGACACTCGTGCATTGACTAAAAAACTTCGTTCTATTGGAACCATGAAAGCTGGGTTTATCGACATTGATGACGATCTAACTCATGAATTTGATCAGTTAAAAGCGACTGTCTTGCCCAAAAATCAAGTAGCGCAAGTTTCCACAACCAAACCTTACCCAAGTCCTGGAATCGGTAGAAATGTGATCGTTGTTGATTTTGGTTTGAAGCATAGTATTTTAAGAGAATTATCAAAACGTCATTGCAACTTGACCGTGTTACCGTACAACACTGATGCGGAAACGATTTTAGAACTTTCACCAGATGGTGTGATGTTAACAAATGGCCCAGGGGACCCAAAGGATGTGCCAGAAGCGATTGAAATGATTCAAGCAATCCAAGGAAAAGTCCCGATTTTCGGTATTTGCCTAGGTCATCAATTATTCGCTTTAGCTAATGGAGCAGATACCTATAAAATGAAGTTTGGTCATAGGGGCTTAAATCATCCGGTTCGAGAAATAGCAACTGGGAGAATCGATTTTACTTCACAAAATCATGGCTATGCAGTTGATGCTACAACAGTTGATCCTGAGAAGTTGATGGTTACTCATGTAGAGGTGAATGATGGCTCAGTAGAAGGGGTTAGACATCGTCAATACCCGGCCTTTACCGTTCAATACCACCCAGATGCAGCACCTGGTCCACACGACGGTTTACATTTGTTTGACGAATTTATGGAATTAATGGATGCATGGAAGGAGCAGGACTAATGCCAAAAAGATCAGATATCAAGAAAATCATGGTAATCGGTTCTGGACCGATCATTATTGGCCAAGCTGCAGAATTTGATTATGCTGGCACACAAGCCTGTCTTGCTTTAAGAGAAGAAGGATACGAAGTCGTTTTGGTTAATTCAAACCCGGCAACGATCATGACAGATAAAGAAATTGCCGATCAAGTATATATTGAACCGATCACACTAGAATTTGTCTCTCGTATTCTACGAAAAGAACGACCAGATGCATTACTACCGACTTTAGGTGGTCAAACAGGGTTAAATATGGCAATGGAACTTGCCGCATCTGGAATTTTGACTGAACTGAATGTAGAATTGCTAGGAACTAAATTAAATGCGATCGACCAAGCTGAAGATCGTGATTTGTTTAAACAATTAATGGAAGAGTTGGATCAACCGATTCCTGAAAGTGAAATCGTCAATACTGTAGAGGAAGCAGTAGAATTTGCCAATACGATTGGTTATCCGATCATTGTACGTCCTGCGTTTACTTTAGGTGGAACGGGCGGAGGAATGTGTGATAATGAAGCGGAATTACGGCTCATTGCTGAAAATGGGCTGAAATTATCGCCTGCAACACAGTGCTTGATCGAAAAGAGTATTGCTGGTTTTAAAGAAATCGAGTATGAAGTGATGCGAGATTCCGCTGACAATGCAATCGTTGTTTGTAATATGGAAAACTTCGATCCAGTCGGGATCCATACAGGAGATTCGATTGTATTCGCACCAAGTCAAACTCTATCTGATCATGAATATCAAATGCTGCGTGATGCGTCCCTTAAAATCATTAGAGCGCTAAAAATAGAAGGGGGCTGTAACGTTCAGTTAGCACTAGATCCACACAGTTTTAATTATTATGTGATTGAAGTGAATCCAAGAGTTTCTAGATCGTCCGCCCTAGCCAGTAAAGCAACTGGCTACCCGATTGCTAAATTAGCAGCTAAAATTGCTGTAGGATTAACTTTGGATGAAATGAAAAATCCAGTTACAGGAACAACCTATGCAGAATTTGAGCCAGCATTGGATTACGTAGTGGCAAAAATTCCTCGCTGGCCTTTCGATAAATTTGAAAAAGGGGAACGTCGTTTAGGTACTCAAATGAAAGCGACAGGTGAGGTTATGGCCATCGGTCGTAACATCGAAGAATCATTACTAAAAGCTGTTCGTTCACTAGAAATCGGTGCTTATCATAATGAATTAAAAGAAATAAAAGAAGTTAGTGATGAACTTTTGACAGAAAAAATCGTAAAAGCACAAGATGACCGCTTATTTTATCTATCAGAAGCCATCAGAAGAGGATTTACGATCGAAGAGTTGGCTATGCTAACTAAAATCGATTTGTTCTTCCTTGATAAATTACTTCATATCGTTGAGCTAGAGACCGCATTGGAAAGTAATTTCAAAGATAACGAAACATTAAAAGAAGCAAAACAAAATGGGTTTACTGATCGAAAAATTGCTGATTTATGGCAAACAAGTGAACAAGAAGTTTCTGACTATCGTCATGAGCAAAAGATACTGCCAGTTTATAAAATGGTTGACACTTGCGCGGCTGAGTTTGAATCTAAAACTCCTTATTTTTACAGTACGTATGAATTCGAAAATGAAAGCATCCGTTCTGAAAAACCGTCTGTTTTGGTTTTAGGATCTGGTCCAATCAGAATCGGACAAGGAGTAGAATTCGATTATGCAACCGTTCATTCAGTAAAAGCAATCCAAGCAGCAGGGTATGAAGCAATCATTATGAATAGTAATCCTGAAACAGTTTCAACAGACTTCTCGATTTCGGATAAATTATATTTTGAACCATTAACGCTTGAAGACGTGATGAATGTAATTGAGTTAGAGCAACCAACAGGCGTAATCGTTCAGTTTGGCGGTCAAACAGCAATCAACCTAGCAGAACCACTAGTTAAGCAAGGTGTAAAAATCTTAGGAACGTCGATCGAAGATTTAGATAGAGCAGAAAATCGGGACTTATTTGAGCAAGCACTACAAGCGTTGGATATTCCACAACCACCTGGTGATACCGCTACGAGCGCTGAAGAAGCCGTAGCTGTTGCCAATAGAATCGGTTATCCAGTTTTAGTTCGACCAAGCTATGTTCTTGGTGGACGAGCAATGGAAATTGTTGAAAACCAAAAAGACTTGGAAGATTATATGCGAAATGCAGTAAAAGCTTCACCAGAGCATCCTGTCTTAGTTGACAGCTATTTATTAGGTAAAGAATGTGAAGTAGACGCGATTTGCGACGGTCAAACGGTCTTGATTCCTGGTATTATGGAACATATTGAACGTGCTGGAGTCCATTCGGGTGATTCAATGGCGGTGTATCCGCCACAAACTTTGTCGAATGAAATTCAACAAACGATTGCCGATTATACAAAAAAATTAGCAATCGGATTGAACTGTATCGGTATGATGAATATCCAATTCGTGATCCATGAGGAAAAAGTCTATGTGATCGAAGTTAATCCACGTGCTAGTCGAACAGTACCATTTTTAAGCAAAATCACAGGAATTCCGATGGCTCAAGTCGCTACAAAAGCAATTCTTGGTGAAAAACTAACCGATCTAGGCTATCAAGATGGTTTATATCCTGAAAGTCAGCAAGTCCATATCAAAGCACCCGTATTTTCTTTCACTAAACTCCAAAAGGTCGATACTTATTTAGGGCCTGAAATGAAATCAACGGGTGAAGTAATGGGTTCTGATTATAGTCTAGAAAAAGCCTTATATAAAGCGTTTGAAGCATCAGGGTTACATTTGCCAAGTTTTGGTGCAGTCTTGTTTACCATAGCTGATGAAACAAAAGAAGAAGCGTTGGCATTAGCAAAACGATTTAATGAAATTGGCTATAGCTTGATCGCAACAAAAGGTACGGCTGAATTTTTAGCAGAAAATGGCTTATTAGTTAAAACCGTTCTTAAAATCAATCAAGGTGGCGAAACGGTTCTTGATTTGATTCGTAGCGGGGAAGCCCAAGTTGTGGTAAATACGATGGATAAGAATCGTTCTGATTTAAATCAAGATGGGTTTTTGATCAGACGTGAAGCAGTAGAACATGGTGTCCCATTATTCACTTCACTGGATACGGCAGAAGCCATCTTAAAAGTGTTGGAATCACGGTCATTTTCAACAGAGTCTATCTAAATTTAAAGTGTCTGAGACATAACTCTGTGAGTCATATCCCAGACATCTGGAGTCCGGATAAACGGTGGGAGCAAACGGTCCTCCATGCTTCGAGGATCGGAGTGAAACGAGAACCGTAGATGCAGAAGCAATCCCTTCGGAAATAAGCCAGAATTCACAAAAATTTGAAGAGCACCGAGTAGGTACCAATCATCATCAGTTCGCAAACTCACTGTGATTCTTGGCAATTTTCGTGAATTCTTTCTTATTGCTGTAAAACACAGCGAGGTACGAGCTGATGTTGTACAGTACCTACTTGGTTCTCGGGATTAAACACTTCTGTCCCAGCCTCTTTATTACAATAAAGTCTTGAGAAGGAGTTGCATACATGAAACAGGAAATAATGACGATCGTTTCTCAAAAACAATTAGCACCAAGAATTTTTCAAATGACACTGACAGGTAAATTAGTTGATGAAATGGAAAAACCTGGGCAGTTTATTCATATAAAAGTACCTCGAGCAGATCTGCTTTTAAGAAGGCCAATCAGTATCAATCAAATTAACAAAGAGGCACAGACTTGTACAATTATTTATCGCACAGAGGGAGATGGCACGAAAGCTTTTTCTGAACTTAAAGCGGGGGACTTATTGGATGTGATGGGGCCTTTGGGAAATGGGTTTGATGTCGATTGTTTGAAAACTGGTCAAAAAGCTTATGTAATCGGTGGCGGTATCGGGATTCCACCTATGTATGAACTGTCAAAGCAATTGAAGCAAAAAGGGATCGAAGTCGTACATTTTCTCGGGTTTGCCTCTAAGGAAGTCGCTTATTTCCAAGAAGAATTTATGGCTTTAGGTGATACACGTTTTGCGACAGACGATGGTTCTTTTGGTGTTGAAGGAAATGTGGGAAACCTTTTATTATCTGCTATAGAAAAAGAGCGACCTGATGCAGTTTATGCTTGTGGTGCTAATGGTATGTTAAAAATGATCGCACACGTTTTTTCTGATAATCCTAATGTGTTTCTTTCATTAGAACAACGAATGGCTTGCGGTATGGGAGCATGTTACGCCTGTGTCTGCCATGTGCCAGGTGATGAAAGCGGAACTTCGAGTGTCAAGGTTTGTGATGAAGGTCCAATTTTTAGAGCTAGTGAGGTGGTTTTATGATGGAAAACCCGTTAGCGATCAGTATTCCAGGCTTAGAATTAAAGAATCCAATTATTCCTGCTAGTGGGTGTTTTGGTTTTGGTGAAGAATATGCTAAGTATTATGATTTGGGGAAACTTGGTTCGATCATGATCAAAGCCACGACTCCGCAAGCACGTTTTGGCAATCCAACACCTAGAGTTGCAGAAACACCAAGCGGTATGTTAAATGCGATCGGTCTACAAAACCCGGGGTTGGATGTTGTCATGAATACAAAACTTCCAGCTTTGGAAGCGTACGATGTACCAATCATTGCCAATGTTGCCGGGGCTTGTGAAGAAGACTATGTTGAGGTTTGCAGCAAAATTGGTGATGCTCCTAATGTAACAGCAATCGAGTTAAATATCTCATGTCCTAATGTAAAACATGGTGGAATTGCGTTTGGAACAGATCCAGATGTTGCATTTCAACTAACGCAAGCTGTAAAAAAAGTGGCAAAGGTCCCAATTTACGTGAAACTTTCGCCAAATGTAACAGATATTGTTCCAGTTGCCCAAGCGATTGAAGCAGGCGGTGCGGATGGATTCTCTATGATCAACACACTTTTAGGGATGCGTATCGATTTAAAAACACGTCGTCCGGTTTTGGCAAATCAAACAGGAGGACTATCAGGGCCTGCAATCAAACCTGTTGCGATTCGATTGATCAACCAAGTGTCACAAATTTCTACTTTACCGATCATTGGTATGGGTGGTGTTCAGACTGTGGATGATGTATTAGAAATGTTTATGGCTGGAGCAAGCGCAGTAGCTGTTGGAACAGCTAACTTTACTGATCCGTATATTTGTCCAAAATTAATCGAAGCATTGCCTAGCAGAATGGCAGAACTTGGGATCGAATCTTTGGAGCAACTAATTAAAGAAGTTAGGGAGGAAAAAAATAAATGAGTCAACGACCGATCATCGCACTAGATTTTCCTTCAAAAATAGAAGTAGCAAATTTTTTACAGCTATTCCCTGTAACAGAGTCATTATTTGTTAAAGTAGGAATGGAGTTGTTTTATCAAGAAGGGCCAGCAATTGTTCGTTGGTTAAAATCATTGGGCCATTCTGTTTTTCTAGATTTAAAATTGCATGACATTCCTAATACTGTGGAAAAATCAATGATTGGCCTAGCTAAACTTGGTGTCGACATGACGAACGTTCATGCAGCAGGCGGTATTAAAATGATGAAAGCTGCAAAAGCAGGGCTAGAAAAAGGAACACTGGCAGGCGCTAGAGTACCGATCTTAATTGCTGTAACACAACTTACATCAACAAGTGAACAAGACATGCGAGAAGAGCAATTAATTGATGTTTCATTAAATGAGAGTGTGATTCATTACGCCAAATGTACTGAACAAGCTAGTTTAGATGGTGTGGTTTGTTCAGCACTTGAAGCCCAAGCAATTCATCAAGCGACAAGTGAGGCTTTCATCTGCCTAACACCAGGAATTCGTCCAAGCGGGAGTGATGTGGGCGATCAACAACGTGTAGTAACACCAACCGATGCAAGAAAGATTGGTTCGACCTATATTGTTGTTGGGCGACCAATAACACAAGCTGAGGAGCCATACAAAGCGTACCAACAAATTAAAAATGAATGGAATGGAGAAACCAAATGACAGAACTAGCTAAAACGATTGCGAAAGATTTATTAGAAATAGAAGCGGTATTCTTAAGCCCAAACGAACCCTTTACTTGGGCCAGTGGAATCAAAAGCCCAATTTATTGTGATAACCGTATTACTATGAGTTATCCAGTCGTTCGTAAAGAGATCGCTAAAGGATTAGCAGAAAAAATCAGAGCAACTTATCCTGATGTTCAAGTCATTGCAGGAACAGCAACTGCTGGAATTCCTCATGCGGCGTGGGTTGCAGATATTTTAGACTTACCAATGGTCTATATCCGCAGTAAAGCCAAAGAACATGGCAAAGGCAACCAAATTGAAGGTCGGATTTTTAAAGGACAAAAAATGGTTGTGATCGAAGATTTGATTTCAACAGGTGGCAGCGTTTTAGAAGCAGCTGAGGCCGCAAAACGTGAAGGGGCAGATATTTTAGGTGTAGCAGCAATCTTCACTTATGAGTTACCCAAAGGAAAACAAAAATTTGAAGAACATAATATTGATTTGCTTACGTTAACAAACTATTCAACATTGATCGATGCGGCTTTAGAATCCAATTATATTGAAGAAAATGATGTTGCGCTCTTAAAAGATTGGAAAAAAGATCCTGAAAATTGGCTAAATAAGTAGTATCACGCATGAAAGTATAATTTTTGATCAGTTAGTCAAAGGTTATACTTTTTTTCTTGATTCAATGAATTCTTCATAATATGCTATAATTTATAAAAATGCATGGAGTAGTTTTTGAAAATTGACTGTTAATCCTAAATAAGATACAGTTATTTTATTCAAGTAACAAAATTAGAAGGTGGGGTTTGATGAAAAATATTCGGAATATGGATGTAGAATGGGGATACGAAGGAGAGCTCGGACCCGAGCATTGGCATACCCTGTGTGATTGGTTTTCAACTGGTGCAAAGTATCCTTACCAATCACCAATTAATTTATCAAAAAACTTAGTCAAGGGTGTATCAACAAGTAGAGCGATTGATTTTTGTTATAAATCAGAAGAGTTTACAGAAAAAGAATTTAAAAATACATTTCATTTTGTTCCACCAAATACAGAAAGCTATATCATTTTTGAAGATGAAAAATACTATTTGACTGATATTCATTTTCATACGCCAAGTGAACATACCTTTGATGGCGAACACTCACCATTGGAATTTCATTTAGTCCATATGAATAATTCTGGTGATAACTTAGTTGTTGGTTGTTTATTTACAATCACAACAGAAGAAAATAAATTTTCAAAAAATAAAACAACTCTGAAATGGAAATCAGAAACCCATCAACAATGGTTTGATCCTTCAATTTTTTTACCTGAACAAAAATCACATTTTCATTATTTAGGTTCGTTGACAACACCACCGACCAAAGGACCGGTCCATTGGTTTGTATTTGATACGATTCAAAAAATGGATCAAGAGTTCTTTGAACGAATTGATGAAGGGATGTTACCGTTCAATAATCGCCCTGTCCAAGCGTTAAATGGACGAAAAATCTATTTTTCCGAATAAGATGGAGGTCACCTATGAATATTCAACAGATGAAATATGTTGTAGCAGTTGCGAATAACGGCAGCTTTCGAGAAGCGGCGAAAAAGCTCTTTATCACGCAGCCAAGTCTTTCTAATGGGATTCGGGAATTAGAGGAAGAGATCGGGGTGACGTTGTTTATTCGTACGAACAAAGGGGCTTCTTTGACGGAAGAGGGACTGACATTCTTAGAACATGCAGAAAAAATCTTGACTCAGATGGAAATGATTGAAAACCGTTATCAGGAAGTGACTAAAAGCGAACGTTTTTCAATTTCCTCTCAACACTATGATTTTTTAGGCGAAGTAATGGGTAGAGTGATTCAACGATTTAAAGATCAGTACAAAAATTTCCGTGTTTTTGAGACAACAACACTAAAAGTCATTGAAGATGTGAAAAGTTATCATAGTGAACTTGGGATCATTTATTTAAATAGCCAAAACCAATCTGGGATTGAGCGATATTTAGAGCAAGCCAATTTAACGTATGATGTGATGGGTAGTTTTAAAACGCACATTTTTCTTGGAAAGAATCATCCCTTAGCCCAGCAAAAGGAAATTCAACTGGAGCAACTATGCTGCTATCCTCAAGTGCGATTTACCCAAGAAGGCAGTAATTTCGCTTATTTTTCAGAGGATTTAATTGAAAATCAGGAGCAAGAAACCGTGATTTATACGAATGATCGTGGAACATTGATGAATTTGCTGGTGGAGACAGATGCTTATGCCTCTGGTTCTGGTGTGGTAACGGGTTTTACTAAAAAGGAAATACGCTTGGTTCCATTAGCAGAAAGTACCAATAATAAAATCTGTGTTCTTTACCAAAAAAATAAAACAATCAGCACAATTGGTCAGTATTTTATAAAAGAATTGAAACAATTATTTTGAAGCGAGTCAGGACTACCTATTTTTTATCAGATTTTACTGTTGTCAAACAAAATAGAAGAGAATGTAAAAGAACACTTTGAATTATCGAGTGTTCTTTTTTTTTTGTTAGAAATACTATCTATTAAGTTGCGTCTGATTGTGATAGAATTAAAAAAAAGAAGGTGTTGTTTGTTATGAGAAAATTATCAATAGAAATGATGGAAAGAAGAGAGAATAAAATTGTTATGGATCAGGTCATCGGTAGGTCATTTGAAAAATCTGTGGGAAAAAGTGTACTGCAGCTTATTAATATGAAATCTGCCGTTTCAGGTGTCATATTTACTAAAAGTCCATTTTGTAGATAAAAATCAAAAGTTAAGAATTTTAGCCAAATATCTGGATTTTATGTAGAACAAAGAATGGAGTGATTATATGAGAAAGTTATCGATTTCAACAATAGAAAAAAAGCGGAATAATATAATGTTAGATGATATTATCGGTACACCATTTGAGCGGACACCTGACGATGAGCTAATGGGATGCTCAATTAACATTCCCAATCCGGTAACCGCAACAACTATACTTACAGCCGTTACTATTACAATGATCAAGCGTTGTAAATAATGCTCAGCTAGATTATAGCACCAAACAATCAGTTCTTTGAACAGCTGATTTTTTGGTGCTAATATTTTATTCGTTATCATGTATCACATAATCATGCAGAAGTTGGGAAACTTTTTCCATTTCGACCTGTGTTCCAATTGAAACACGCAAATAATTTTTCAATCGCTCAATTTTTGGAAAGTAGCGAACAAATACGTCTTTTGTTTCTAAATAGTGATACAGCTCGTTCATATTTAAATTAGGATGAGTTAGCAGCACAAAGTTTGTTTTTGAAACCAGGGTAGAAAAGCCAAAATTTGTTATGTTTTTAGAAAACCAGTCTCTAGTTGTACAAATTTTCTGTGTTATTCCCTTATAATAGGCTGAATCTTCAACAGCCGCTACAGCTAATTTTTCAGCTAACATATCAACTGAATAAGGATTAAAGGATGATTTTATGCTTTCCGCAATTTTTATATATTCAGGATTGCCAATAGCATAACCTACCCGTAATCCCGCCAATGAGCTTGACTTTGAAAAGGTTCGGATAATGATCAGATTAGGGTAACTATCTAGAAGCGTGACAGCAGAGCATCCAGCAAAATCAATATAGGCTTCATCAATGATGACAATCACTTCTGGATTTTCATTTAATAGATACTCGATTTCAGAAAGTGGTTTAAATAAACCTGTAGGTGCATTAGGATTTGCGATGATGATTCCGCCGTTCAGTTGTTTATAATCATCAATAACTAATTCAAACTGATCATTTAACGGTAACTCTTTAAATGGAACTTGAAACAAATCAGCCCAAACTTTATAAAAACCATAAGTGATATCTGGAAATAAGAGCGGATCAGAGCTGTTAAAAAAGGCAAGGAAACAAAAAGCTAAGACCTCATCAGAACCGTTACCAATCAAAAAGTGTTCTGGAGATAATTGATGCTTGGCTCCTAAAGCTTTTTTTAAGGTAAGATTATCAATGGAACTATACCGTTTTAATTGTTCCACGTCGAAGTGTTTCAATGTATCCGCAACTTTTGGAGCAGGGGGATAAGGATTTTCATTTGTGTTCAATTTGATCATAGCTGGGTAATTTGGCTGCTCTCCTGGAACGTAAGGTGTGATTTTTCTAAGACCTTTCATTTTGGTTCGCTCCCTTCATTTCTTTTAACTATAGAGAAGCATGAGCGCTTTCGCAAGAGTAAAATGTGTATTTGGAAAGAAAAAACGAAATTTTGAAATAGAAATTTCATTTTAAACGGAATTATGCTATTATAATTCCATTAAGAAAAATACAATTATACTACTAGTGTTTCGAGGATAATCGATTTTGCAGCTAGCAGATGAGCAAGTAAGAGGAGATGGTTTGATGGATTTAACTCAACGCTTTAACAAACAAGTAGACAAAATTGCTGTTTCATTGATTCGCCAATTTGATGAACAAGTAACAAATATCGATGGCATTATAAAACTGACATTAGGAGAGCCAGACTTTAACACACCAGAACATGTGAAAACGGCTGCTCATGAGGCAATCGACCAAAATTTTTCACATTATTCTGGGATGTCGGGATTAACAGATGTTCGTGAAGCAGCTACTTTTTTTATGAAAGAAAAATATGGTGTCAGTTATCAGCCAGCCTCTGAAGTTTTAGTGACTGTAGGTGCTACTGAGGCAATTTCAGCAAGTCTCTTAGCTATTTTAGAACCAGGAGACAAGGTTTTGATGCCTGCACCGATCTATCCAGGGTATGAACCAGTGATTACGTTGGCTCAAGCAGAACCCGTTTATATTGACACGACCTCAAACCATTTCGTATTAACGCCTGAGATGATTGAAACGGCTATGGTAGAACATGGTGAGCAAGTCAAGGCCATTATCCTAAATTATCCAAGTAATCCAACCGGAGTGACGTATAATCGTGAAGAAGTCAGGGCGATTGCAGATGTCTTAAAAAACTATCCGATTTTTGTAATAAGTGATGAAATCTATAGTGAATTGACATACGAAGATCAACATGTCTCTATTGCAGAATTTATTCCAGAGCGAACAATTCTGATCAATGGGCTATCAAAATCACATGCAATGACAGGGTGGCGAATCGGTTTTATCTTTGGTCCTGAAAATTTAATAGCGGAAATTATCAAAGTGCATCAATATTTAGTAACAGCAGCTTCTACAATTTCACAAAAAGCCGCAGTTAGAGCTTTAGTAGAAGGGATGAATGATGCTGCAGCAATGAAAGAAGAATATCGTGAGCGTCGAGATTTTGTTTATGAACAGATGAATTATTTGGGATTTGAAGTGGCTAAACCGAATGGAGCCTTTTATATTTTTGCTAAAATCCCGACAGGCTATGAACAAGATTCAATGAAATTCTGTGTGGATCTAGCTCAGCAACAAGCAATTGCAATCATTCCAGGTGTGGCATTTGGTCAAGAAGCTGAAGGTTACGTCCGAATTAGTTATGCGGCAGATTTGGCTACCTTAAAAGAAGCAATGAAACGAATTGGTCAATATATTGAGATGAAAAGAGGTCGAGACAAAAGCGTTTAGCTCTGAGAACCAAGTAGGTACTGTGCAACATCAGCTCGTACCTCGCTGTTTTTTACAGCAATAAGAAGGAATTCACGAAAATTGTTCTTCAAATTTTTGTGAATTTCGGCTTATTTCCGAAGGAGCTGCTTTTTTTCGCCGTTTATTTGGGATTAACAAGATGCTGTTAATCTGAAAAGACTTTTGTCCAAGACACTTTTTTACTCTCAACAGAACCTTTACATTCCTTTACTCATTATTTACAAAACGTTTAAACAGAATTAACAGAGTGCTGTTAAACTAAGCTTGTAACTAATTGAAAAGGACGTGTAAAGATGAAGAAACGTTTAGTAGCAGCAATGGTTTTAAGTGTGGGACTTTTGATTGCAGGGTGCGGTAATCAAGGAGCTGCAACTAGTGACAGTAATAATAAATCTAAAGATAGTAGCACTAATAGTAATCAACCAGTCAAAATCGTTGCTGTAGGTTCGACTGCATTACAACCATTGGTCGATGCAGCGAAAGATCAGTTTATTTCAGAAAATCCAAATTATACAATCTCTGTTCAAGGAGGAGGAAGCGGAACAGGACTTTCTCAAGTATCTGACGGTGCTGTAACAATTGGGAATTCTGATGTATTTGCCGAAGAAAAATCTGGTGTCGATGCGTCGAAATTAGTTGACCATCGTGTGGCTGTTGTAGGTATGGGACCTGTTGTGAATAAAGAAGTTGGGGTCAAAAATATCAGTAAGCAAGAGTTGATCGATATTTTTACCGGGAAAACAAAAAACTGGAAAGAGCTAGGCGGTAAGGATCAAGAGATTGCCGTGATCAATCGTCCAAGCGGCAGCGGTACACGCGCAACCTTCGAAAAATGGGGACTGGATGGGGCTACAGCTGTCCAATCACAGGAACAGGACTCATCAGGAACCGTGCGTCAAATCGTTGCACAAACACCTGGAGCAATCAGCTATCTTGCGTTTTCATACATGGATGATTCAACGTTAGCCTTAAGTATTGATGATGTAAAACCAACAGAAGAGAACGTTGCAGACAATTCTTGGAAAATTTGGTCTTACGAGCATATGTATACTAAAGGTCAACCAGATGATGATGTAAAAGCATTCTTAGACTTCATGTTGACAGATGATGTTCAAGAGGGAGTAGTCAAAGAGCTAGGCTACTTACCAATGACTTCAATGAAAGTCGAAAGAGACGTATCTGGAACTATTACTAAAAAATAAATTCTTCCCCCTAAAAGAATCAAAAAGAGGCTTGACGTAAAAAACGTCGGCCTCTTTTTGATTTGCTATTTTATTGGAAGTCTCACTGTAAAGGTTGAGCCTAAGCCTAAATGGCTATCGATCATAACGGTTCCGCCTAATAGTTCGGTATAATTGTGGACAATTGATAATCCAAGACCGGTACCGCCAGAATGACGACTTCTAGCTTTATCAACACGATAGAAACGTTCAAAAATACGTTCTTGATCTTCTAAACTAATCCCAATACCGCTATCATTTACTATAAAATAGAACGTATCAGTAAAACCAAAATCAATTGTGATCGTACCGTCGACTTGAGAATATTGAATAGCATTTTCGATCAAATTTTTAACGATGGGGTAGAAAAGTTCATATTTTGTGACATAGGTTATGGTTTCATCGCCAAGGATTTTGATTGTTAAATGTTTATCTTTGATCGTTTTACGATAAGAACGCAAAATTTCTTGAACAAAAGGATGCAAAGAAACTTCTTGATCATTATAAGAAATATTTTTTCCATCCCGTGAAAGTTGCAAAATCTCTTGAATAAGTTGCTGTAGGCGCAAAGCGTCTTTTTGCATGATTTCCAAGAATTGGGTCAACGTTTCTGGATCTTCTTTGGCTCCATCTAGTAATGTTTCGGTAAACCCTAATAGAGAAGTCACAGGAGTTTTCAATTCATGAGAAACATTGCTAACAAAATCTTTTTGCATTTTTTCTAATTGTCTCACTCGAGTTAAATCATACGCAATACCTAAAACTTGGTAATCATTGCCATCTTCTTCTATGAAGCGTAAAGACATATCTAAAATGGTTTCATTCAATGATTCCGTCAGCTTGATTTCTTGATGAACAGAGCTTTTTTCTGTAATGACTTGATGAATCAAGTGGATCAATGCAGGCTCTTTGATAACATCAAAATAATCTTTACCAACATCACTGTTATCAATCATCAAAATATTGATCATTTTAGGATTGATCAGTTGTAGTTTTCCATCAACATCAATGATAAAGACACCAATCATCAATTCATCGAGTAACGCATGAAACTGTTCATCAGTGGATGTATAAGCTAAATAAGTTTGACTCATTTGTTGGCTTAACAAGTTGACCGTTTGATACAATTCATTCCATTCGGGTGAGTCTTGAATAATGGAGCGAGCTTCATCGGGATACTTTACGATTTTTTTTAGTACCGGTAGGACTGTGACCAGTGGTTCATTTTTCTGATGAAGTAGTAAAAAGATAAAAGCGTTAATAATCAAAAACAATAAACCGAAAGTGAATAAAATATAGCGTCGAAATGATTGAATACTATTAGAAAATTGTGCTGTTTCTTCTGACATGCGAATAATCCCGATTCGTTCACCATTTTTATCAACTGGCAAGGCGAGATAAAGTAACTCTTGGTTTAAAGTAATACTTTTTCTTAAGGCCGAGCCAAAATCAGCACCCGATAAAACTGCTTTTATCTCCGGACGATCACTTCTTGATTCATGAAGTGCAGGATAAATACTGTCATAAAAAATATCTCCTTTAGCAGTCATCAACGTCAAGCGTTCATTTTTATCTGTTGAATAGTGTTCAATCAATTTTTCTTCCTGCTCAGAGAAGTGTTGTGTTAAAAATAAATTAGGGGAGAGTTGATCAAGAATCAAGGTCCCCTTTTTTTGTAAGTATTCTTCTTGCTGAGATAATAATTCCTTTTTAAAAAAATAGTTTGTCAAAAAGATACTACCGACAAACAACAACATCATCATAATACCGACTACCCAATACTCGATTCGTTGACGTTTTTTCATTTTTTAGGCTCCTGAAATCGATAACCAAATCCTCTGACTGTAACCAAGTATGCTGGTCTTTTAGGGTCGATCTCGATTTTATCTCTTAAATGGCTAACATGAACATCTACGATACGGCTTTGACCAGCAAAGTCATAGTTCCAAATTCGATCTAATAAAGTATCACGATCGATCACACGGTCTTTGCGCTTAATAAAGTAGACGAGTAGTTCAAATTCTTTTGGCGTTAGTTCGATTTTTTTGCCTCGAACGCTTACCTCATAATTTTGTTCGTCTACATGAATATCGCCTAATACTAAAGGCGCTTTGACTGTTTCATTGAATTCTTCTGTTTTGTTTGCGACTGGTTTTAAGCGGCGAAAGATAGCTTTCATTCTTGCAAGTACTTCTCTAGGGCTAAAGGGTTTTGTTAAATAGTCATCTGCTCCGATTTCTAACCCGATGATTTTATCAACTTGATCATCTTTTGCAGTCAAGATTAAGATGGGAGTGTCGATTTTTTCGCGCCGTAAGGACTTGGTAATTTCTAAACCATCCATATTTGGTAACATCACATCTAAAATAATAAAATCAAATTGATTGGTTAACGCTAATTCATAACCGACTGCGCCATCAACAGCGGACATCACTTCATAGCCGTCTTTTTCTAAGTTAAAAGTCAATAATGTTACAATTGATGGTTCATCATCGACAACAAGTACTTTTTTCATCTATTTGGCTCCTTATAATACGAAATAAACACAAGATTATTTTATCATAGATTTGCAGGTATCAAAAATTTTATGGAATGTTTCTAAAACTACTTTCAAAGCAAAAGAAATGGTATAATAATAAAGATTGAAATGAGGGAAGCGAATGATTGGGATTAGTGCGTGTCTTGGTGGTATTTGTTGTCGTTATGATGGGCAAGCAAAAGAGATTGTGGCCTTAAAAAAGTTAGTAGAAGATCAAAAAGCAATCCTTGTTTGTCCAGAAGTATTAGGTGGATTGCCAATTCCTAGAGAACCAGCTGAAATCATAGGTGGAGACGGTCTCGATGTTTGGAATGATCAAGCGAAAGTTTATACAAACACGGGAGCAGATGTGACTGACCTATTTAAACAAGGGGCGATCATGGCCTATCAAAAACTAATTGAAAAAGAAGTAACAACGATCATCTTAAAAGAAAATAGTCCTTCTTGTGGTGGAAAAAGTATTTATGATGGTACATTTTCTGGAAATCATCGAAGTGGACCTGGCGTTGCAACAGCTTATTTTATTTCAAAAGGACTTGAGGTTATTTCAGAAAATGACTGGCAAACAGTGCTTGATCGTGAGGGAAGTAAATGTCAGAAAACGAAGTATTAAAGATTTTCGATGAAAACTATCGACAAATTGGTACAGAAACAAGGCAACGAATCCACTCATGCGGACTTTGGCACGAAACGTTTCATTGCTGGTTTTATACAATGACAGATAATGAACTTACGATTTATTTTCAAAAACGTTCATCGACAAAGAAAGACTTCCCTAACCAACTGGATATTACAGCTGCAGGACATTTATTAGCACAAGAGACGGTGATCGATGGTTTTAGAGAAGTTAAAGAAGAATTAGGAATAGCTGTTTCCATCGAAAAAGCCCATTTTCTGGGCGTATTTCCTGTGAAAATCAAATTAGGGCATTTTATTGATAACGAATTTACCAATGTTTATTTGATTGAACAAGAAATCTCGTTAGGAGAATTTCAATTACAAGAAGAAGAAGTGGCAAGTTTGTTTCCTGTTCCTTTAAAGACGTTAAAAAAATTACTCAATGATCCTAGTGCTAAAGCGACTTTAACAGGTTATCATCAAAAAAATAATCAACAAGAAGTGATTGAAGAATGTTTTTCTAAAAAGGACTTTTGTGCCAACGCGCAAAGTTATTATGATCGATTAATAGAATCTTTTGAAAAAATCCTCGAAAATCAAATAAGAACTATTGACTAATCACTCTGAAATCGGTAACCTAAAAGGGATTGAAGATAGGAGTAATGACTATGGAAATTGAAAAAACCAATCGAATGAATGCGTTGTTTGAATTTTACTCCACTTTGTTAACAGAAAAACAAATGAACTATATGGAGATGTACTATGCCGATGATTTTTCATTAGGAGAAATTGCCGAAGAATATGAGATCAGCCGTCAAGCAGTGTACGATAATATTAAACGAACGGAAAAAATTTTAGAAGAGTATGAAAAAAAACTTCATCTTTTTTCTGATTACGTAGTGCGTGGTGAATTGTTGGATACATTAAAAAACTACGTGAAAGAAACCTATCCGAAAGATACAACGATCGCCCACTATATAGAACAAATACAAGAAGTAGAGGAATGAGATTATGGCTTTTGAAAGTTTAACAGATCGCCTGCAACAGGCAATGAGCAAATTACGTCGTAAAGGAAAAGTATCTGAAGCTGACGTAAAAGAAATGATGAGAGAAATTCGTTTGGCTTTGTTGGAAGCCGATGTAAATTTACAAGTAGTCAAAGATTTCACAAAACGTGTACGTGAACGCGCAGTTGGAGTAGAAGTCTTAGAAAGTTTATCACCAGCACAACAAATCGTTAAAATCGTTGATGAAGAACTAACAGCGACATTAGGGACAGAAACAGTTGGCTTAAACAAATCAGAGCGGATACCAACAGTGATCATGATGGTTGGTTTGCAAGGAGCTGGTAAAACGACTTTTGGCGGTAAATTAGCCAATCACTTAATCAAAACTGAAAATGCGCGTCCTTTGATGATTGCGGCCGATGTCTATCGTCCAGCAGCAATCGATCAATTGAAAGTACTTGGTCAACAATTAGATGTTCCAGTTTTCGATATGGGAACAGACACAAGCCCGGTTGAAATTGTACGTCAAGGGATGGCATTAGCTAAAGAAAAGAAAAATGATTATGTTTTGATCGATACGGCAGGTCGTTTGCATATTGACGAAACATTGATGGACGAATTAAAACAAATCAAAGAAATTGCCCAACCAGATGATATCTTGCTTGTTGTTGATGCAATGACTGGACAAGATGCAGTGAATGTTGCAGATAGCTTCAATCAACAATTAGGCATCACAGGTGTTGTTATCACAAAACTTGATGGAGACACGCGTGGTGGTGCAGCACTATCAATCCGTTCAGTTACTGGTGCACCAATCAAATTTATCGGTTCTGGTGAAAAACTGACTGATTTAGAAATTTTCCATCCCGATCGGATGTCCAGCCGTATTTTAGGCATGGGGGATATGTTAACACTGATCGAAAAAGCCCAACAAGATTATGATGAGAAAAAAGCTGAAGAACTTGCTGTAAAAATGAAGGAAAACAGCTTTGACTTCAATGATTTTATTGAACAATTGGATCAAGTAATGGGCATGGGACCAATCGAGGATCTATTAAAAATGATTCCTGGTATGAATAATATGCCTGGCTTAGAAAATGTTAAAGTCGATCCAAAAGATGTCGCTCGTAAAAAAGCGATGGTACTTTCAATGACACCGGCTGAGCGAGAAAATCCTGACTTGCTAAATCCAAGTCGCCGTCGTCGGATTGCAGCTGGTTCAGGGAATAACGTAGTTGAAGTGAATCGCATGATCAAACAATTTAAAGAATCTAAAAAAATGATGCAGCAGATGTCTAAAGGAAATATGGATATTCCAGGTATGGATCAAATGCTTGGTGGAGGCATCAAAGGTAAACTAGGAAAAATGGCCATGAACCGTATGGTGAAGAAAAACAAGAAGAAGAAAAAGAAGAAAAAATAAATCATAAAAAAGCTGGACAGACTCTAATGATTCTGACCAGCTTTTTATGTTGTGACAAAACTATGAGCTAATACTGCTATTACGATTTATCTGCCGTTTTAGATTGATCCACTCATTGATTTCTTTTCTAAAAACAAGATAGCTACCAATCAAAGCCGTTAAAATAAAATAAATCAGTAAACTTGGAATAGGAGAACTAACTTCTTCGCCAAAATAGACCCCACTGCTAAAAACGAGAACCATCGGCACATAAAGTGTCATAGCGATAACTACTGGCACCTTTAGCTTATCAAATAGTAAATAGTTGCCTTTTTTCTCCAATGTAAGTTTTGGAAACAGAAATGAACCAAAAATGAATAGCAAAACTGATATAGTCAGGGCTAAGGTAATTGGAAGGGCTGAAATTGATTCTTTACTTACAGTGTAAACAAAAAATTTATTGGTGATATAGCTATCAATTGTTGCGTTGGTAAAATAGTACCATGCGTTTAGGACACCTGTAATAAAGAATTCTAATGACGCACAGAATCCAAAGACTGTAAGCGGCCCTAAAATCATATTTCCTGTTACCAAGCCAATAAATGCAGAAAGGGAGAAATAAAGAATACAGGTTGTCCAACTAGCCAAAACATTTGCAGCTAAAGTCGGCAACCCAATATTGACATACTCAGTAGGAATACCTGTTGTAATAATTCCAACAAATGCTATTTTTGCTAAAAGAACACTACTTAATAATGGGAGTGAAACAAGAGCAAATTTCGAGAAATAAATTCTACGTTTAGAAACACCTAAGGAAAATAAAAACTCATTGAAAGATGTTTTTAGATCAGCGAAAAACATCAGAAAGCCAGCTGTTGCTAACACTGCAATCAGAAGAATTGGATTCTCATTGAAATAGGCGGAAAAGTAAGGTTGATCAGAAACCGAAATGAGTTTTCCGTGTTCGTCGTAGGAAGTTGTCTGATAAAATAAACTTAAACCCTCTTTTTTATTTAATGCTTGTCGTTCACTAAGTGATAAGCCGCTATATCTAGGCGAATCATCTTCTGATAGTTGTTGCAAATCTTTGATGTACTCTTCAGAATCGTAATAGGCATCCATTTCATGCCAACGCTTGACATCGCTGATTCCATTATAACCATAAAATAAGATAATACAAAGACTTGTAATAATTAGAGCAAGTCCATAACGCTTTTTTAAAATAGTCATTAATTGTTTATTCATAACATTTCTCCTTGTAATGAGTTATTCTTTTCCTCATGAGTAAGGTTCGCTTCAAAGACATCTTCCAAGGTTAAAGGTAGCTCCTCGAATAAAACAGGTTGCTCTGCTTGAATCAAAGCTTTTAATTCCTCAGTATAGTTTTCAAAGATCGCTGTAGCAACACGCCCTTGAAAATGCAATAAACGGCTGTTTTCTTTAACTACTTGAGGAACCTTTTTCGTTTTGAAAACCATCTGGATTTTACGAGCATGTTCTCTCAATGTCTCTAAATGATAATCAAGCTGAATTTGATTACTCTTCAAAATAAGTGCACGATCAATGATACTTTCCAGCTCATTTAAATTATGAGAAGAAATGATGATCGAGCGATTATTTTCGCTAACAGCATCTAAAAGAAGACCTAAAACATTTTTTTTAACAATAACATCTAAGCCATCAAGAGGTTCATCTAATAAAAGATAATCTGCATTAGAGCAAATAGCCAAAATCATTTTGTAAAGTCCTTGCATACCCTTAGACATCGAACGATATTTTAAATTAGGATTCAGATTATTTTTCTTTGTTAAGGTCAAATACTTTTCTTTGTTAAAACTGGCATAAGCATTTTGGTAAAAAAGAAGCAATTTGTTTAAGGTGTAACCAGAGAGGAAATTGTATTGTTCATCAATGTAAAAGATTTTTTGTTTAAGTAATTTATTTTTCTGAATATCTTCTTGATCAATCATGATTTTCCCAGTATCCAACTCATAGTGACCTGATAGTGTTCTGAAAAAAGTGGTTTTACCAGAACCATTTTGTCCGATCAAACCAGTAATTTCTCCTTGGACAAATGTTAAGTTGAGGTTCTTCAAAATAACTTGATGATCGATAGTTTTTTCTAAATTTTCTATTTTCATGTCTATTCTCCCTTCAAGTGTTGATAACTTTCGTCCAACCATTGATTTATTTCCTTTTTAGAAACATTTAAATAATGAGCTTCAACAATTAGCTCATTAAGCTTTTTTTTGATTTTTTGTATCTGATAATCATCTCGAAGTTCAGTATCAATCTTTTTAACATAAGTACCTTTGCCTTTAACTGTGATGATGACTTCTTGGGCTTCTAATACTTTATACGCTTTACTGACTGTATTAGGATTCATCATAAGCTGGCGAGCCATTTCTCTAACAGAAGGGAGACGGTCTCCAGATTGAAGTGATCCGCTTAGGATATCTTCTTTAACTCCTAAAATAAGTTGTTCATAATAGGGTTTGCTACTTGTTTTATCAATAGAAACCATAAATAACTCCTTTCTAAAGCGGCGTTTGTTGTGTACTAGTATACATAGTACAGTTAGGTTTGTAAACACTTTTTGTAAAAATTTGTTAAGATAAAGGGAGAGACAATTCATAATGCCCAAAAAGTTATTGAGATTCAAAATGAATTCGGATCTTTTTCTGACTATTTATGGAATTTTAATGATCACAATGTGCTGGTCCATTCTTATCAAACTCAAGAGGAGATTCCAACAACGAATGACCTGTCGGATAGAATAACAAAAGACTTGAAAAAAAAGAGGGTTTAAGTTTGTCGGCAGCACGATCATTTATGCATTCTTAGAAGCAGTAGGGATCATTAATTATCATGTGGAAACTTGTTTTCGTTATGAAGAATTAACGCAAAAATAGCCTAAACCAAAACTAGTTGCTCATTTTGGTTTAGACTACTTTTAAGTCAATCAGCTATTCTTTTCTAAAAAAACTAAGTAGGCATCAACAATCGTTTTGAAAAAGTTCATCGTATTTTCAGCAATTGTTCCATCTTCGTTGATCAAGTTGACAACGTTACCGATATACGCTTCAGGTTGTTGTAGCGTTGGGACATTCAGAAAAACGAGTGATTGACGTAGGTGATGATTTGCGCCAAATGCACTTAAAGCGCCGGGAGATACGCTGACAACTAAACCTGGCTTGCCATCCCAAACGTTTTGCCCATAAGGTCTTGAGCCGACATCTAAGGCATTTTTTAAAACAGCAGGAACCGAGCGATTATATTCAGGCGTGACAAAAACCAGCCCTGTTAATTGTTTTACTTCATCTCTAAATTTTATCCAGGCAGCAGGCGGTGTTCCGTCATCATCCAAATCTTGATTGTACATTGTTAAGTCATGTAAATCGATAAAGATAGGTTCATATTCTTCTGGAAATAAACTAGAAAGAGCGACTGCTACAGTTTTACTATAAGAGTCTTTTCTTAAGCTTCCGACAATAAATCCAATTTTTTTCTTCATAAATCATTCCTCCAATTATTAAATAACGTTATTTATTTAATTCTAGAACTAACTACCTTTTTTTGCAAGAAAATAGGACTTTGGTTAGTAAGTACGACATCGTTACCTAGAAAAGAATGAGGTTGCTTCTGCATCTACGGTTCTCGTTTCACTACGATTCTCGAAGCATCAAGGACCGTCTGCTCTCACCGTTTATCCAGACACTAAAAATAAGCTATGAACAGATAAAGACAATTCTTTACTGTTCATAGCTTGTCTTTGTTAAGCAACGATTGATTGCCCCTGCCAAGGTATTGTAAGTATAACATAAGAGTACCAAAAATCAGCGTAAAAAGGCTTTTTTTAAGGTGTCAAGAAAAAACTCTTTACAGCTCGATCAATATCTGGTAAACTAACATTTGTGATTAAGTTAATGGAGGTGTAATATATAAAATGTCAGTAAAAATCCGTTTAAAACGCATGGGTTCTAAAAAGAGTCCTTTTTACCGTATTGTAGTCGCAGATTCTCGTTCTCCTCGTGATGGACGTTTCATCGAAACTGTTGGTACTTACAATCCTTTAAAAGATCCTGCAGAAGTAGTTTTAAAAGAAGATTTAGTTTTAGACTGGTTGTCTAAAGGCGCTCAGCCTTCAGATACAGTTCGTAACATCCTTTCAAAAGAAGGCGTTATGAAAAAACACCACGAAGCTAAACTTGAAAAGAAATAAGGTGACTAATTATGGCAGATGTGAAAGAGTTAGTCTTAACTATCGTTCGTCCATTAGTCAGTCAACCTGAGCTGGTTAAATTAGAGATAGAAGAATCTGATGTTTTTCTAGAGTACAATTTGACTGTATCGCCTGAAGATATTGGCCGTATTATTGGGAAACAAGGTCGTGTTGCGAAAGCAATTCGAACAATTGTTTACAGTGTACGTGTGGATGGACCTAAAAAAGTTCGTTTGAATATCGTAGATGGTAAATAGCACAAAGATAAACACCCAATTTTTTTGGGTGTTTTTTTGTTTTGACCTATGAGCAATTATTCGCGATAATAAAGCTATAAGCAATAAAAAACGAAAGGGTGGAGAGACAGATATGAGTGAACTGAAAAAGTATCAAAAACAATTGCTACAAGGACTTGAAGAATATTTTGAACAGGCAAAGTTGGAAACAGGTGATATTTTTGTCCTTGGTTGTAGTAGTAGTGAGGTCAATGGCGGGATGATTGGTAAAAATTCTAGCTTGGAGATAGGCGAACTAATTGTCTCAACAATCCACGAGTTTTTGGCAAAAAGAGGTATTCATTTAGCTGTACAAGGGTGTGAACATATTAATCGTTCTTTAGTGATTGAAAAAGAAGTAGCGAAGCATCATCATTTTGAGATTGTTTCGGTTGTGCCGGCCCTACATGCTGGAGGCGCTGCTGCAGTATCAGCATACCAACATTTTTCAAATCCAGTCGTTGTGGAAAAAATCGTTGCCCAAGGTGGAATTGATATTGGTGATACATCGATAGGCATGCATATCCAACATGTTCAAATTCCAGTTCGGACCTCAATTAAAGAGATTGGCGGAGCGCATACGACTTATTTACATACGAGACCGAAATTGATTGGCGGTACTCGTGCAGTCTATAAATAAAAAAGCGGAAGAGCAAACCTGTAAATAGAAGGTTGCTCTTTCGCTTTTTTTAGTAAGGTAGTTATTTTTTTCTATAGACTTTGATCTCAAAGATAGGTGCGTCAAAACTAATTTCAGCTTCATCGATCATCAAACCTAGCAGGTGATAATCTTCTTCTTCATGATGCGTTAGCCCTAATAATTCATCATAATAAGATTCAATACTTAGATCTCTAGGTGTGTTTAGCAATTCCAATAAATGTAGGACACTGTCAGGCTCTTGCTCTGTTTTCCCTTGGATTTCAACTGAAAAACCTTCAGATGTAAAGTTTACGCCGATCTGTATTTCTTCAATATCATTGGAAAAAAAGTAAGTTAATAACTCATCTACGATTCTCTTAGCTTTGTCTCTCTCTTGCATGTTGTTTCACCTTTCTAATCTGTAAAATATTATCAAGTAATGGTACCATGACCGCTGCTACAAAACCAGTAGAAAATCCATTATTATAAAGATTTAAGCCACCATGTAGATAACTGACATTTGTAACTAATGACATATGTAAAAATCCAGCAATCAAGCCAAAGGTAATGCCATAAAATCCAGCAATTGGAGCCAAGCCTGTAGCGAAGATCCCAGCAAGGACCACAGTAGTTTGATCCACTGCAAAAACAGAAGAGAATTGTGCTGTAAAAAAGACACTGACTAATAAAGGTAAGCTGTTGAGAATATGATTACCAAAAGCACTAAAACCAACTGCTGATAAAATTGCCCCAACAATTGGGCCATTAAGGGTAGAATGGCTAAATTGAGTATACCCAACGAGTAACAACCCCATCAAGGCCATATTCATCATAGTTGCTCCGATTCCTGCAACAGAAATAAAATCAGTAATCAATTTACCAGAGGTTTTGCTGATCTCCTTCATGCCTTTTAATGAAAAATGATTGACAACAAATCCAACAAAAAACATTAAAAGAAATAAAAAAAGTAAGAAAAAAAGAAGTTTGGTATGATAAGCAGTTGAAACTAAATTTTTCCCTTCAATTTTCCAACCAAACATCCTTAAGATACCAGTAAACATCATTGCAATAAGCCCAGATGTAAAACCAACATTGTACAAGGAAAATCCTTGATGAAAAGTAAGGACGTGAGAAGCTAAAGGAGGTAAAATCAATCCAATGAAAACGCCTACGAAGCATCCTAAGGGAATCGATTGTACCAATGGTAAAGAGATGCCAAATGTTAGATAGCTAATGATCGGAGAAAGCGCACTGCCAAACAAACTAACCACAATAAATTGAGAAAAAGATTTTTTCACAATTTTGGCATAGCAAAGTCCACCAATAATAATTGGAATCGAATTATATAGATTTTTTCCAAAAAAAGAACAACCAGATACCGTAAATAATGCAGCAATCATCGGTCCGTTGATTGGAATTTTTTCTTTTTTAGCAAGAAGGACGCTAATTAGAGTGAGTAGACCACTATTTACAAAGGCACTACCAAAGGTGCCAAGTTCAATGTAATCAGTCAGTAGATTGCTAGGGGAGGTTAAAATGCGAGTCATACCAGCCCATAAAGTAGTCACAGGCTCACTTAAAAAACCGATCATGATCAGAATCAAGCAATAGCCAATCAAAAAATAATAGCTTCTATTTTTTTCAGCCATATTCGATTGTTTTTTATCAGTATGTAAAAAAAGTGTTTGGCTGTTATTTTTAGCCATAAAAAATACCTCCGTTATTTGTCAATAGTGTAACTATAGCGTGTAAATAGTTCATCGGTCAATAACATTTTAGAAAAATCTGACAAATTATCATGTTTTTTTGATATAGCCATAATTATTGAGAAAATGAGTGACTAAAAGAGTGTAAAATAAAAGAATAAATAAAAAAATAAAATGATAAATTATCTCGTGGATAGCTTGAATTATGAATAGTAAAAGTTTCTACTAAATAAGGAGTGATTATTTTGGTTAGAAAAAAAGTATATAAAAAACAACATATTTTAGCAGCTGCTGAAGATTTGTTGATAGAAAAAGGTTTTTCTGCTATCACAGCAAGAAGGGTTGCCGAGTATATGGGGATTTCAACGCAACCAATCTATTTGGAATTTAAGAACATGGAAGAATTGAAGCTGACGTTGTTAAAAACAGTGTATGAAGGTTTGGAAAGGGAATTTTTTTCTATTGCACGAACGTCAAACAGCCTAGCAAATTTCGGTATCAGCCACATTGAGTTGGCTAGAGCAAAAAGCAATCTGTACATAGCTTTATTTGTAGATCAGCATTCATATGGCAAGGAGTTACACCAATTGTCTTTTAATTCCTTCAAAAAAACAATCCAAAGTGAAGTAGAGTATACTAATGTATCTCAAGAACAGCTAGAAAATGTTCATTTGAATTTATGGATAATTGCTATTGGAATGGCAACGTTAAGTATTTCTGGAATACTCAATAAAACGGAAGAACAACTCATAGCTGAATTCACATCTATCAAATTAAAGCACAATGCGACCTGGAGCTAAGCCACCAACTACTTTCTATAGTTATATCTAGTAAGTATACTAGTAGGATCGCTGAATAATAAAAGAGAGTCTGAGAACATTCTAGGCCAAAAGTCTTAAACAGAGTTCATCTATTTGACCGATTTTTTTTTGTTATTTCATTGCTAAAATGAGCTTATCAAATGAAATTTGGAGGAATTATCGTGAAAATAATCAAAACAATCGTTGTACTTGCTTTACTAGGAGGAGTTGCTCTTTTTGGGGCTAAACTATATACGCAAAATCAATCGGACGAACTTTCTGGTACGATCGACCAACTAAACCCACTCGTTACCAAAGGGGAAGTCTATGTTAAAACAAAAAAAGCCGATAGTATCAATAGCTACGGCATTACAACATATAAGCAACAAGCTGTAGATAAGGATGGGAAGAAAAAAGAACTAACGTTTACAGCAGATCACGAGTTGATCACAGATCGCTACCTAAAAATTTACAATAAAGGTGCACATGTTGAAACCTATGAAGAAGTTTCTGAAGAGGTTATCCCAGAAAAAGCCCTACAACAACTGAAGTAATAAAAGTACTGCCAACTATACCTCTGAAGAGATAGTTGGCAGTACTTTTTAGTGATCAATTCGTTCAAATAGCCTGAGGTATAAAGTCGATTGTACATAAATCGTTATGATGAAAATGAATTGTCGCTTGGATGCGCCCATCATCAATTAATTTTTGTGCAGTGTCTTTTACGTCTTCTTGGTCAAATTGCTGAAAATTGATTACGTTTGCTACAAAATGAGGAGATTTCCGATTGGAAGCCTCAAGTATGAGCGTTTCAATTTGTGGATTAAACGTCATGTGCTTTCACCTCTTTTGTCAACAGTACCACTTTATTTCAAAATTGGACAGTAATATTCGGTTAGATGAGGATAGGGAAAGAGTTTTTTTCACAATCAATCTGTTTGTCAATCATTTTTATAAGATGCATAGGCGTTTTTACTCGTTAATAGCGTTAGCTTCTTATGAGATGAGTCAGCTAATTGTTGTAATTCAAAAAGATTTTTTTCCTCAAAATGATGGTTCCAGATAAACATCATTTTTAATATATGAATAGTAGGTTTATAATGAGCTGTTTCTTGGTTCATTTTTTGTTTGATAAAGCGGTGAATAATACGATATAGACGAATACGATAGGGAGGCAGTAAGACAAAAATTATGTCTGCGGAGGCTATCGCAGGCTTGATCCAATTCTTAGTTGTCGTACCTTCGATAATCCAACTATCCTGTGCTAAAATGTCTTGGAGCTGTCGGGAAGATTCTTCTTCAGGGTAAGGTCGGTCTCCAGCAGGTCGGCGATCCCAAATAAGATTGTCTAGTTCGTAGTAAGGGATCGTCATTTTAGTGGATAATCGTTTTGCAAAAGTGGTTTTACCGCTGCCAACTGGTCCTGCGATCATTATTTTTTTCATGAGTAACCTCCAATCTGAAAGAAAAAAAGAATGGCACTGGTACACCATTCCTTTAAATGTTTATTTTTTTGCTTCTTGTAAAATGTTTATTTTTTCGATACGGATATCTTTTTTAGGCTTATCTTGTTCGGCTGTCTCAGCAGCAGCGATTTTATCTACAACGTCCATACCTTTAGTCACTTGACCGAAAACAGTATGTTTGCCATCTAGGTGAGGAGTACCACCCTTTTTATACGCGTCAATGATTTTTTCTGGATAATAATCCTTCAATAAGCCATCTGACATATCATCGCTATTTTGAACTATAAAGAATTGACTACCATTTGTCCCATTTCCTTGTGCATCCTTACCCGCATTAGCCATAGATAAGGCACCTCTGATATTATAAAGCTGATTAGAAATTTCATCATCAAATGAACCATTCCAAATACTTTCTCCACCAGTACCATCTCCTTTAGGATCGCCACCTTGAATCATGAAGTTTTCGATAACACGATGGAAAAGGACATTATCGTAATAGCCATCTTTGGCATGAGTTATAAAGTTCTCAACTGTTTTTGGTGCTTGTTTTGGAAATAGTTTGATTTCAATTGATCCCTCAGTAGTTACCATTTCAACTAAATCTTCATCTTCGCTGACTGTTTCAGAGAGTTGAGGCAATTCCAATGCGTTTAAATCAACAGATTCAGATGTTTTTGTTTCAGCAGCAGATGAGTCTGCGGTCTTTTTCTCATTTTTAGGTCCACATGCTGTGACTAATAGTAATGAAGTTATAAGAGCTGTGGTAGCTATGAATTTTTTTGTTTTCATAAAGTTAGATCTTCCTTTCAAAAATAGTTACATCTCATCATAACAAATCCTCATTATAACTACCAGTCCAAATCAGAAATTTTTAAGATTCGGAAAAGGTGTAGACCACTTTTTCTTATTCTGCTATAATGAAAATGGATACATTATAATCAATACAAATCTTAGGAGGCAGTAATCATGGGAAAATTAGGTATTTCGATTTATCCAGAACGTTCAACTTTTGAAAAGGACAAAGCATATTTAGACTTAGCACATAAATACGGATTCAAACGTGTTTTTACAAGTTTACTTCAAATTACAGAAGATAAAGAAAAGGTCTTAGCAGAGTTTAAAAGAGTCGTTGATTATGCCAATAGTCTTGGAATGGAAGTCATGGTTGATATTAATCCTGCCTTATTTGAACAATTAGAGATTTCTTATGACGATTTATCATTTTTTGATGAAATGGGTGCTTACGGGGTACGTTTAGATGTTGGGTTTACAGGTGCTGAAGAGGCGCGCATGACACGTAATCCATATGGCATCAAAATTGAGATCAATATGAGTTCAGGTACAAACTATGTTGACAATATCATGAGTTATTCACCAAATACAGATAATTTACTAGGCTCACATAATTTTTACCCACATCGTTATTCTGGTCTAGGTTATGATCATTTTGTTTATTGCTCTGAAAAATTTAGAAAATATAATTTAAATACTATGGCCTTTGTTAATTCCCATGACGCAACCTTTGGTCCTTGGCCAACGCAAGATGGTTTATGTTCTTTAGAAGATCATCGTGATTTAGAAATCGCCACTCAAGTGAAACATTTGGTGTTAACTGGCTTGATCGATGATATTTTAGTAGGAAATGCTTATGCATCAGAAGGGGAATTAAAAGCGATGGCTGAGGCCTTTAATGCAGAATATCCGTCTGTGAAAGTCGACGTTGCTCAAGATATCAGTGATGATGAAAGAGAAGTTTTATTCACAAGTCTTCATAGCTATCGCGGCGATCGTTCAGAATATATTTTACGTTCAACTATGACCCGAATTCACTTTAAAGATCGCGCGTTCCCTGCGCATAACACAAAAGACATGACAAAAGGGGATGTCTTGATCGACAATGTTGATTATGGACAATATAAAGGCGAAACTCAAATCGCTTTGAAACCAATGAAGAATGATGGCCGAGTGAACGTTGTTGGTCGGATCTCTGATGATGAGCTCTTCTTGTTGGATTTCTTAAAACCTTGGTCTAGTTTCAAATTAATTGAAAATAATAAATAAAAAATAATAAATCCAAGTAAAAATTTCACATGACTTTTACTTGGGTTTATTTTTTCTTCCTTAAGAATGTTCAGGTATACTGTAAAGCACAAGCGTCTTCGTTAAAATAGAAAGAAACGAGGTGAGTTTTATGGAAAAAGAATTAAGTATTTTATTGGCAAAGCTTCAAGGAATCGCTCAAACGGGAAAAAAATATGGCAAAGATATATTTGATCAAGAACGATATGAAGAACTTTCTCAAGTGACAAAACAGTTAATGAGCACACTGTATCCAAGTTTATCAGATCAAGTATTAACGATTCTTGTTGATCAAGATGAAGGGTATGCAACACCCAAAGTCGATATTCGTGCAGTCGTTTTTAATCAAGCAGGAAAATTATTACTGGTAAAAGAAAAAAGTGATAACTGTTGGTCTTTACCGGGAGGTTGGGCAGATATTGGCTATTCACCAAAGGAAATAGCTGAAAAGGAAACAATGGAAGAAGCTGGAATATCAGTGAAGGCGGAGCGGTTGATTGCCGTATTAGATATGTCAAAACATGATTTTCCTCCTGCATTGACATATGTCTATAAATTTTTCATTCGATGTGAGGCTGAAAATGAAATACTAAAGCCAGGCATAGAAACGAATGATGTTGGTTTCTTTTCACTACAAGAGATTTATTTACTGCCACTTTCTAAAGAACGGAATATCATCGATAATTTTGAGATGATTTTTGCAGACGAACGATCGAAAGAAAATGTTGTTATTTGTGATTAATATTGCGAAAAATCCAATAAAACATTATACTATTTAAGAATTTGAAAAAAGCTAGTATCATTTTTTGACCAGATAACCTGTTGGTTAATGATACTTTAAATGGGGAGTAATGGGATGAATCGCATAGTAAAAATTTTGATCGCTATCGTTGTTTTAATTGGCATTGTATTGACTGGAGCAGGCATGTATTTCTATAATTATGCTGTTGTACCGTCACAAAAAGATTTCTTAGCTGGAGATACGCCAGGAACAGATGTTGAAGTGAAAACGCCAGAAGAAAAATGGTTTAAAGAAGAAAAGAATCGTTCATACTGGGAGTTAACATCTAAGGATGGCTTGAAATTAAAAGCAATCTATTTGCCGGCAGAAGCAAAAACAGATAAAAATGTTATTATGGCGCATGGTTATATGGGCAGTGCCGAAACAATGGCCAGTTTTGCTAAAATGTATCATGATTGGGGCTATAATGTCTTAGTACCAGATGCTCGTGGACATGGCGAAAGTGAAGGGGATTATATTGGTTTTGGTTGGCCTGAGCGCAAAGATTATCTTCAATGGATTGATAAAGTGATCGCCGAGAATGGTAAGGACGCTCAAATTACTTTATATGGAATCAGCATGGGTGGCGCCACTGTAATGATGACTAGTGGGGAGGATTTGCCAATCAATGTTAAAGCGATTGTTGAAGACTGCGGTTATTCTACTGTTAACGGAGAACTCGCTTATCAATTGAAGGATATGTTTAATTTACCAGCCTTTCCGTTGATCCCAGTGACAAGTCTGATTACTAAAATTCGTGCTGGTTATTTCTTTGGCGAAGCAAGTTCAGTTGCACAATTGAAGAAAAATAAAGTACCGATGTTGTTTATTCATGGCGATGCAGACAAGTTTGTTCCATTTGAAATGTTAGATGAAGTATATGAAGCAACTGATGCACCTAAAGAAAAATTCGTTGTAAAAGGCGCAGCTCATGCAAAAGCTTATACAATTGATCCAAAAACCTATAAAGAAAAAGTTAGTAGCTTTTTAACAAAATACGTAAATTAACGATGAGAGCGGGACGAAACTAAAGATTAGTTTTGTTTCGCTCTCTAAACCCGATTAAACGGGGAGAAAAAGCAGCTACTACGCTTCAATCATATTGTTGTAAATTGCTGTGAATCACGAAGAACAATAGAATTCGATGATAAACAGTACCTACTTGGCACGAAGGACGAAGTGATTCGATGATGCATAATACAAGGTGTCTGAAAGACACGTAGCTTCCTTTGTCTATAAGCACTAAAGAGTGAAGGCATCAGAAATAAACACTTTTGTCTCGGCCTCTTTTAGAGCAATAGTCTATTTTAGCTAATTTTATGATTTCACTATACAGCTGCCAGAATTCTTTGATATGATAATAAAAAGAAATGAGGTAAAATAGATGGAAGAACAAATCATTGACTATCTCCATTACTTACAAATAGAACGAGGACTTTCTCTCAATACAAGGAAGAGTTACGAACGAGACTTACATAAATACAGCACGTTTCTAAACGAGCAAAAAATCGACACTTGGCAAAAAATCGATCGGTACACAATTATGGAATACCTACAAATGCTGCACAATCAAAACAATTCCTCTGCAACGATCATCAGAATGATTTCAAGCTTACGTGGATTTCATCAATTTCTAAGGCAAGAACGGATCACAGATCATGATCCAATGCAGCATATCGACTCACCTAAAAAGGCTCAAAAGCTACCTAGCACGTTATCTGTTGAAGAAGTCACTTTGCTGATTGAAACACCAGATACGTCTAAACCTTTAGGGATCCGGAATCGAACGATTTTGGAAGTAATGTATGCAACAGGGTTGCGGGTGAGTGAGTTAGTAGACTTGAAAATTGGAGACTTACATCTGTCGATTGGATTATTACAGACCATTGGTAAAGGGGATAAAGAACGAATTATTCCACTAGGGGATTATGCGATCAAGTGGATCGAAAAATACTTAGAAGAAGCGCGTCCAGTTTTGATAAAAAAAAATCAAAACGAGACTCATCTATTTGTCAATCATCATGGAAAACCGTTGTCTCGTCAAGGAGTCTGGAAGAATCTGAACCAAATTGTTGTGGCGGCTGGAATCCATAAAAATATCACACCGCATACACTACGCCATAGTTTTGCCACGCATCTGTTAGAAAATGGTGCTGATCTGAGAATTGTCCAGGAGCTTCTAGGTCATGCTGATATTTCTACAACACAAATCTATACACATATTACCAAACAACGGATGGCAGATGTCTATAAACAGCATTTTCCAAGAGCCTAATGAGGCTAAAAAAGAAAGAAGGTGAGGTCATGTTAAACTATTATCGAAAAGAGCAACGCAAGATTGCAATGGGACTATTAAGTTTTCACCAAAAATTGACTGAATATCAGGCACTACTAAAAGAAATCGATATGTATGAAACAGAGAATGATTTACATCTGTTATTTTGGACGCCAGCTGGGGAACAAAATATTCAAGGAATTGTGGGAATCGAAGTAGAAACATCTGAAGCGATGATTTTACATGATATATCAATCAACCCTTCTTTTAGAGGAGAAAAAATTGGCTTTGAATTGTTAGACGAAATTGTTGAACTCTATCCGGACACAAAAATATATGGTACATTAGCAACATCTGCCTATTTATCTAAATGGAAAGAACACAATGCTTGAGTTTTATGGTAAACTAAAGAGCTGAAAAAGAAAGTTGGATGATCTTGCAGGAAATTAATGTGAAATTGGATGTATTTGAAGGACCATTGGATCTTCTGTTGCATTTAATCCAAAAATTAGAAATCGATATTTATGACATTCCAATCGCTGCAGTAACGGAACAGTACATGAATTACATCCATACAATGAAAACCTTGGAATTAGAGATTGCTGGAGAATATATTGTGATGGCAGCAACATTGATGGCCATTAAAAGCAAAATGCTCTTGCCTAAACAAGAATTAGAGCTTACAGAAGATGATGAAATCTTGGATGGAGAAGATCCTCGGGATGCACTAGTTGCTCAATTATTGGAGTATCGTAAATTTAAATATGCAGCAGGACTCTTGCATGACAAAGAATCTGAACGAAGCCTTTATTACACAAAAGAACCAATGGATATCGACGAGTACAAAGAAGACAACCCATTATTAGAACCAAATCAATTGAATACAATTGATTTGTTCTTAGCATTTCATTCAATGTTAGAAAAGAAAAAGAGTCGCCAGCCTGTTGAAACGACTGTTAGTGGAGACGATGTATCGATTGAAGAGAAAATTGCAACGATTTCTCAAAAAATGTGCCAAATGGATCATAATACCCCCATTCATTTTGACTCATTTTTCGCTTCTTATTCTAAACAAGAGGTCGTTACGACTTTTATGGCATTGCTGGAATTAATGAAAAAAGGTGTTATCCATGTAGAACAAGAAGACAATTATAGTACAATTTTATTATATAATAGGTCTGAAGAGATTGAATCAAGTACGGAGGAAACAATGTGACCACAGTCAGCCAAATTGAAGCGATTCTGTTTGTTGTTGGTGAAGAAGGGATTGGGCTAGAAGAATTATCCTATCTGCTAAACCTTTCCACGGCAAAAACCTATGAAGCCCTGACCACTTTAAAAGAACGCTATGAATCAGATAAACAATCAGCTTTAAATATTTTAGAAGTAGGAAACCATTTTATTCTATCTACCAAAAAAAACTTTGCGCCGTTATTAAAAAAATATGCGCAATCGCCGATTTCAAATGCGTTGTCTCAAGCAGCACTTGAAACGTTGTCAATTGTGGCTTACAAGCAGCCAATTTCAAGAGTAGAAGTTGATGAGATCAGAGGTGTACAATCTGCTGGCTCGATGCAAAAATTAGTTGCGCGCCAATTGATTGAAGAAAAAGGTCGAGTAGATGGACCAGGTCGAGCTATTTTATATGGAACAACTGCTTATTTTATGGATTATTTTGGGTTAAGATCGCTAGAAGAATTACCTGATATTCATCAGATGGAAGAAGAAATCGCTGAAGAGCTACCTTTAGACCTCTTTTTCGATCGTTACAAAGAACTCAATGAAGAAGAAATAACAACGGATACAACCAAATCGGAGGAAGAAAATTAGATGGAAAGACTTCAAAAAGCAATTGCGCATGCAGGGATTGCCTCTCGCAGAAAAGCAGAAGAATATATCGTTAATGGACGAGTTAAAGTAAATGGAAAAATCATTCGCGAATTAGGAACCCAAGTTGGAAAAAATGACAAGGTTGAAGTTGATGATGTGCCAATCTATAAAGAAGAGTATGGTTATTATCTTTTTTACAAGCCAAAAGGTGTAATTTCCGCTGTTTCTGATGATAAAGGAAGAAAAGTTGTAACAGATTTTTTTTCACACATCAAAGAACGAATTTATCCAGTTGGGCGATTAGACTATGACACATCAGGTCTGTTGCTTTTGACGAATGATGGTGAGTTTTCTCAAAAATTGACCCATCCAAGTCATGAAATCGATAAAGTATATGTAGCAAAAGTAAAAGGCCTAGCCAAGAAACATGATTTGTTACCGCTAACCAGAGGAATGAAAATCGAAGGCTACAAAACTGCACCCGCTGCATTTGAGATCATATCTGTCGATTTAAAAACAAACACAAGTATTGTAGAACTGACAATCCATGAAGGACGCAATCATCAAGTAAAAAACATGTTGCAAGCAGTAGGCTACCCAGTTCAGAAACTAAAAAGAGAAAAGTATGGCGATTTGACTTTAAAAGGGCTGCGCCCAGGGGAATATCGTAATCTTAATAAAAAAGAAATCAGCGTTTTGATGAATCAATCAAAGTAGTAGAAGAAATTGATTCTATTTCTTCTGTTTTTAGCAACTAAAGGGTAAGATAAAAGTGTTTTTAACTTTTATCTTACCCTTTTTCTTTAACTTATCCATGTGAAGAACGTAACTATTGCTTTTTCATCTTTTAGATGTATAATAGGAGATGTACAAAAATTTAATAAAGGTTCGTCTTCAGGGGCAGGGTGAAATTCCCGACCGGTGGTTATAGTCCACGACCTACTTCATTTGAAGTGGCTGAATTGGTGAAATTCCAATACCGACAGTAAAGTCTGGATAAAGAAGATAGGGCTTATTTGAATTGGCATTTTTCAGATAAGATAACTCTACTCTATTTTCCCTGCTGGAAAATAGAGTTTTTGCTGTGAATCACTACGATTGGCCGAAGGACAGAGTAGATGATGAACAGTACTTGGCGAACAAAGAGAGCGAAGTAACCTAAGTACTGAATCACTACGCTGTGCTTTGATCTCATCAATTTCTAAGAGCTAAAGCTCTAAGAATTGAAGGGCGAAGATCGTTATCAAGCTATAGCAAATGATAAACAGTGCTTGGGCAAGAAAAAGAGAAGTTGAAAGCCATACTTAAGCAGAAACTAAAGGTGGTTAATTTCTTTCATTATGAAATACTGCAATATGCTTAAACACAGTTAAACAAGTACCAATGATTTGGTATAACCTAGCAGTATTTAACGACAGAATTCCGATCGTTCAACCAAGTAATCTTTCACAGCAGATCAAGAGCAATCACTGAAAAGCCAGTTTAGAGAAGTTCGTTTGAAGATGGGTCCTTAAACAGGAGGATTTCATATGCGAAACAACAAGGTACAAAAAATGGTAAGTGTAGCAATGTTAGCAGCAATCGGTGTGGTTTTACAATTTGTGGCGTTTCCGATCATACCATCATTAAGTTTTTTAAAAATCGATTTCAGCGACATTCCGGTTATGATCAGCATGTTTTTATTCGGACCATTAGCTGGAATAAGTACGGCTTTTATAAGATCTGTACTGCATCTATTCACAACGGGTGCATCACCACAAAATTTAGTTGGAGATGCGGCTAGCTTTTTTGCCACAACTGTCTTTACTTTACCGATGTATTACTTTTTCAAACGAGGAAGTGACAAGCTTTCAAATAAAGTTCTAGGTATTTCTACAGGAATAATCGCTTTAACAGTTTTCATGGGTGTAGCCAATTACTTTGTGATCACACCGCTTTATTTGAAACTGTTCGGCGTATCAGCGGGACAATTTTTAGGAATGTCATTAGCAAAATACGTTACGATTGGTATTATTCCATTCAACTTGATCAAAGGCGCAATTGTGAGTGCTGTTTTCTTGATTCTTCATGCCAAACTTTTGCCATGGCTTTCTAGAAAACAATATCAGTTGGGCAATAAAAAAACGATAACTAAATAATTGATTGATATAAACTAAAAAATATAGAGCGGACGCCTTGTTCTGCTTTATATTTTTTTAAACCATAATTGTCTGATTTTAACCAGATTTCTGATATTATAGAGTAGACGAGAATGAGGAGGACATAAAATGAAAAAATGGCAGAAACGTTTCCTGTGGTTTGTCGGTGTACTTATAGCTTTGGTTTTAATCGGCTTGTTCTACCTAAAAACCATTACATATACACCTACAACGAACGCTTCAGAAGTGTCAAAAAAAGCGATAGACGAAGATGGTGTATTACTTTTTAAGGGTGATCAAGAAAAACCGGCTCTTATTTTTTATCAAGGAGCTTTAGTTGAAGCTGCTAGTTATAGTGTTTGGGCTGAAAAGGTAGCAGAGGCTGGTTTTTCAGTCTATCTTGTAAAAGAACCGTTGAATCTAGCTGTTTTAGGGCAAAATAAAGCTGAACAAGTCATTGAGGCTAACCATCTAAGTAAGTATGTTATCGGGGGACATTCCTTAGGAGGCGTGATGGCCAGTCGGTTTGTTGCTGAATGGAAGAATCAAGAGGCAGTGAAAGGTGTATTTTTTTTAGCAAGCTATCCTGATAAAAACGGGAGCCTTTCAAATTTTGAAGGATCAGTCCTTTCGTTGACAGGTTCTGTTGATGGGGTTTTAAATTGGCAAGCGTATGATCAAGCCAAAAAATATTTACCTAAGCAAACAGTGTATCAAGAAATCAATGGAGGGAATCATGCTGGATTTGGTAGTTATGGTGAGCAAAAGGGGGATAACCCTGCTAAGATAAATAATGATGAACAGCAAGAAGAAGTTGCTCGTAAGATAGTCGAGTGGCTAAATACGATCAATTGACTACTAAAAGGAGAAGAGCTTATTTCAAAATAAGGATCTTCTCCTTTTAGTAGTTATAGATTTTTTATTTTTCTACAATCTCTATTGCACGAACGGGACATTTACGGTACGCTGTTAAAGCATTAGCTTGTTGATTTTCAGGAACAAATTCTTGATGAGCCTCGCTATCATTTTTCAAGATGACAATTCCGTCATCATTATAATCAAAAATTTCTGGTGCATAAACTTGACATAAGCCACAAGCAATGCATTTTTCAGGAATTATTTTACATAACATATAAGCACATCCTATTCTGTCATTGAAAGAGGTGGAGATATGGAGCCTTCCTTTATTTTAGCTTTATTTCAGCACGGATACAAGGTGCGTACCTCAACTTTGTATCATCTTTTAAAAGGGAAACGGACAAGTTCAGTTTTATTATATGGGTTTCTTTATGAAAACTTGCGCTTCTTCCAGTTATTTCCTGAGCTGTCTGAAAAACAGTTTGACATTTTATTAGATAATTTGGTGAAGCAAGAGCTATTGTCTAAAACAAGTGATAGTGAGGTTCAGATAACGGCTAAAGGGTTACAATCATTAACTCATGAAAAGGACCACTATTCTTGGATCGATAATTATCGTTTTGGTAAAACAGATGAAATGATTTGGCGTTTACTTCAATTTACTGTACAAGTTGTTTCTCAATTATCTTATAACAATAAAAATTATCTCCCTCTTGAACAATCGCCTTTATACCAAAAACAAATAAAAACGTATATAAAATCACTTCCAAAAGCGCGCTTGATTGAAACCGTCAAAAAGGAATGGAGTCAAATTTTTTCTGTACTCCCTGAAGAAGAAGCTGATTTTTTTGCACAGCAATTTTCAGGCTATCAAACAATTGGGAAGGCATCGTTTCAATTAATGAACGAACAAGAGACGGTCTTTAATCGATTGTTGATCAAAAAAGAAAAGCTTCATCATTTGATTGATACCATTTTGTTGATGCCAGATGTTTCTTTCCTAAAAAAACTGATTCTGCCATTAGTGAAACAAAATGAAAATAAAAGTATGAATGAAACGGCTCGATACCTGAGCACACAATTTTCAATAGACGCATTAGCTGTACAAAGGAAAGTGAAACTGAGCACGATTAAGGATCACCTAATGGAGTTAGCTTTAACAAAGGATTTTCCATTTGAGCGCTTTATATCGCAGCCGACTTATGCTTGTTTACGTGACTATTCAAAACCATATCAAGATTGGACCTATCGTGTGGTAAAACAAGAAAACCCAGAAGTGGATTACTTTGAGTTTCGTTTGTATCAAATTCAAAAATTAAGAGAAGAAAGAGAAGCTAGCCGATGAAGATCAATTTAGAACAAGTGCTGCAAGCTAAATTTGGATTCAATACATTTAAACCTGGGCAAAAAGAAGTAATCGAGCAATTATTAAGAAACCAAGATACGTTAGCTGTCTTACCAACAGGAACAGGTAAATCATTATGTTATCAATTCGTAGGACAGATACTAGTGGGTTCAGTGTTGATTGTTTCGCCGTTACTGTCCTTGATGGAAGACCAGGTGATCCAGCTTCAAAAAAAAGGAGAAACCAGTGTAATAGCAATCAATAGTAGTTTGTCTTTTTCAGAAAAGCAATATGCCCTAAACCATTTAAGGGAGTATAAGTATATTTTGATCAGTCCTGAAACGTTGACACAAAAAGAGGTTCGTACCAAAATAGCTCATGTAAAGATCGCCTTGTTTGTCGTTGATGAAGCGCACTGCGTTTCTCAATGGGGCGTTGATTTTAGACCGGAATATACCAAATTGGCTAAGATTCAAGCAGAGTGTGGTAATCCACTAACATTAGCATTAACTGCTACGGCAACGCCAGCAGTTAAAAAAGAAATCATCAATCAAGTTTTTAGCCATCGGACAAACATTTCTGAAGTGATTTATTCTGTAAACCGACCTAATATTGGTTTGCTTGTCAATCAGTGTACAGAAAAGAACGATACACTCATTTCTTATTTAACCCAACTTAAAAATAAAGGGCTCATTTATTGTGCAACTAGAAAAACAGCCGAAAAAATCAATCGTTTGATCAAAGAAGAAACTGATTTAAAGTCAGCCTTTTATCATGGTGGGTTGACTGCAAATGAACGTAGTTTATTGCAACAGCAGTTTGTAGCTAATCAATTAGATGTTTTATGTGCTACGAATGCCTTTGGTATGGGGATCGATAAACCTGATGTGCGTTTTATTATTCATTATGATTGCCCGGATAGCTTAGAGAATTATGTTCAAGAAATCGGGCGGGCGGGTCGCGATGGTCAAGCGAGCGTTGCAATTTTACTCTATCAAAAAGGGGATGAATCAATTCATTATTATTTCCAATCAGAAAGTAGACTAGATCGGACATTTTTAAATGAGTTCCCTACCAGCCAATCAGAGGATAAAGAAAATCGATTGCCGGTATTAAATGAAATTCAGCAAAAATGGCTGCAAGGATATTTAGAAAAAGAATATACAATTGAAGAGTTGGAACAAAGATTATTAAGAAAAGAGAAAGAAAGGCAACAACAATTAGCGGTTATGTTAAACTATATTAAAGAAGCAAAATGCCGTCGTGTGTTCATTCAGCAGTATTTTTCAGAAAAAATCACGGAAAGTACCCAAGAAAATTGTTGTGACCGTTGTGGCTTATCCTTTGACAAGTACAAAGCCCGAATAGTACAATCACCAGAAGAAAACGAAATCTCCAATCAGTGGGAGGACATTTTAATAAGATTATTTAAAGAATGAAAATAATCTTTTTTTAGACTGCAGTTGACAAAAAGCTGTGGTATAATAGCAAACGAGAGAATTTTAGGAGGAACGATACGTGAGTAAAAAAGATAAGAAAAACCCATCAGGTGCACGTGAACCTTGGGAGCAGTCAATTTATGAAACAGATAAAAATGCTGGGGGTTCCCGCTCAGAAAAACGTCAACAAAAAAAAGGCAACACGGTCTTTCTAACAATTTTAGTGATTCTTTTACTATTGATCATTACTTTACCAGTTGGAACATATCTTTATGTGATGAGAGATAAACCAAATGATAATAAAAATGCTAGTCAGCCTTCATCATCGGTGGTGGTTCAATCTTCTACAAAAAATAGCACCACTCAGCCATCATCTTCAAGTGCTGCGGCATCGCAAGAACAGCCTGCGTCTTCTTCTGAAGCGGTAGTTGATGGACAAAGTAGCGCGACAACACCAACAAGCGACTTGACAGAGCAAGCTGCAGCATACACAGAAGTGCTTAATGGTGAAGGACCAAACCAAGTAGCGTCAAGAAACGGTATAACGACAGAAGAATTGCTACAATTGAATGGACTAAATTTGAACTCTGTTTTACAACCTGGTCAATCTTTACGCGTTAAATAACAAAAAGTCGGGAGAAAAGCAAATGATGATTCACTTGTGATTCCTCGTTGTTAAGGGTCTGCAACAAAACAATCAATGTTTTGTGCCAGACTCTTTTACTATGTGATAAACAAAGGAGTTCGTTATGAAAAAGATAAGCATTGCCATTGACGGCCCAGCTTCTTCTGGGAAAAGTACGGTAGCCAAGATTTTAGCTAAAAAGTTGAATTACATTTATTGTGATACTGGTGCTATGTATCGAGCGTTGACCTATTTAGCAATCCAAAAACATATTGATTTTGAAGATGAAAAAGCGTTGAGTGATCTGTGTTTAGATCATACGATTTCATTCCAGCAAACTGAAAAAGATCAGCTAGTTTTTATTGATGGACTTGAAGTTACTGAAGCAATTAGGCAACCTGATGTGACGAATTCAGTCTCAATAGTTGCCAAACATGGCGCTGTTAGGGAGAAGATGGTTGAATTACAGCAAATGATTGGTCGGACTGGTGGCGTTGTAATGGATGGTCGTGATATTGGAACAGCTGTATTACCTGAGGCAGAAGTGAAAATTTTCTTAGTTGCCAGCGTGGTTGAGCGAGCTGAAAGACGCTATAAGGAAAATCAACAAAAAGGGATCACAACAGACTTTGAAACGCTAAAAGAGGAAATCGAACACCGTGATTATTTGGATTCAACAAGAGCAGTTTCGCCTTTAAAACAAGCAGCAGATGCTGTGAAAATCGATACAACGGGTATGAGTATCGAAGAAGTTGTAAATGCGATCGAAGAGGTTATTTCAAAGAAACGCTAAGCTTATTGTAAGCCAATTAGAATAGTTTTTAGGGGAGTATAACTGTGTCAAAGTTATACTTTCTTTGTCTTAAAGAAAGAAAATAACTTCTTATCTCAAATAAAAAAAAGAAAATGAGAGAAATCGCTTTATTTTTTTAGTAAAATCCCGTACTATTAAGGGAGTAGGTCAGTTTTTTACGAATTTTTTGGTGGCATAGGAGGATATATTCATGACAGAAGACAAAAAAGTGGAAATCAGCAACGAAACAATGGAAGATGCAATGAACAGTGTCCAAGAAGTAAGCGTCGGTGACATCGTTAAAGGTGAAGTGCTTGCAGTTGAGGACAAACAAGTCGTTGTTGGTATCGAAGGTGCAGGCGTTGAAGGCGTAGTACCAGCAAAAGAATTATCAACTACACAAGTAGAAGATATCAACGAATTAGTGAGTGTTGGTGACATTTTAGATTTAGTTGTCATCACATCGATTGGCAAAGATAAAGAAAATGGTAGCTATTTACTTTCAAAACGTCGTTTAGATGCTAAAAAAGTTTGGGAAGAAATCGAAGCCGATTTCAAAGCAGGCAAAATCATCGAAGCACCTGTTACAAATGTTGTAAAAGGTGGTTTAGTTGTTGATGTAGGTGTCCGCGGATTTGTTCCAGCGTCAATGGTTGAAGACCATTTTGTTGCTGATTTTTCAGAATATAAAGGCCAAACGTTAACGTTTAAAATCATCGAGATCGAGCCTTCAGAAAATCGCTTGATTTTATCGCATAAAGCAGTGGTTGCGGCTGAGAAAAATTCTAAGAAAAAAGATATCTTAGCTACTCTACATGATGGTGATATCGTTGAAGGAAAAGTTGCTCGTTTAACTGATTTTGGTGCGTTTATTGACTTAGGCGGTATCGATGGGTTAGTGCATGTTTCTGAAATTGCGCATCAACATGTGGGTAAACCAAGTGATGAGTTAACTGTAGGTGACGATGTAAAAGTTAAAATTCTTTCGATCAATCCAGATGAAGAACGTGTTTCTCTATCAATCAAAGAAACATTGGCTGGACCTTGGGAAGATATTGAAAACAAAGCGGCTGTTGGTTCTGTTCTTGATGGAACTGTCAAACGTTTAACTAGTTTCGGTGCATTTGTCGAAGTATTCCCAGGTGTAGAAGGATTAGTTCATATTTCTCAAATTTCGCATAAACATATTGCAACACCTCACGAAGTATTACAAGAGGGTGATGCTATTCAAGTAAAAGTATTGGAAGTTAATCCAGATGAACATCGGATTGCTTTAAGCATCAAAGCATTAGAAACAAAACCAGAATCTCAAGAAGAACCAAAAGATGTTCAAGAATATGAGTTGCCAGAAGAAAATACTGGTTTCACAATGGGTGATATCTTAGGTGAGGCATTAAAAGCACAAGATTCTGATTCAGAATAATGATATTTAAGATATAAGAGCGAGGGGAAACCTTCGTTCTTTTTTCGTTCCAATAATAAAAACCCTCACCAGTAAAAATCATTTAGTGGCTGAGGGTTTTGTTATAAAATTAATTATAAATCACACGCAAATCAGCAGGGGTATACTCTCCACGAAACTGTTTACGGAATTGATGAGGGGATTGCCCTACTTTTTTCTTAAATAACTTACTAAAATAGGTAGAATCAATGTAACCAACCGTACCAGAAATTTCATTGATAGATTCTTCTGTCTTCATCAGTAACTGCTTGGCTTTTTCAACGCGATAAGTAGTCAGGTAATCAATAAAATTCATCCCCACAGCCTCTTTAAAAAATCGGCTGACATAATGACGATTTAAATGCATAATATCAGCTAAAGTTGTCAAGTTGATTTCTTCATCATAATGTTCATGAATGTAATCCAAAATCGTATTAATTTGCTCTTTTGCTAAAACAGTTGGTTTATTATTCAAGACATCCATCAAAGAAACTTGGTTTAGCGATTTTACACAACGATCGATCGCGAATTTTAACTCATTAAAATCAATAGGCGTCAATAAATAATCGATTACGCCACATCGTAAAGCTTGATGGATACTTTGGAAGTTATCTCGCTCGGTCATTATGATTACTTTAATATTCGGCAGTTGTTGAACTATTTTACGTTTTACGATGAATCCATCAATATCTAAATGATCAATTGCAATCAACAGAATTTCTGGCAAGAGCTTTTCGGCTATTGCTAAGGCTTCTTGTTCCGTTTCGGCTGGAGGTAATACTTTTATATTCATAAATGAATCGTTGATAGATTGTTGAAGTATTCGTTGTTCGTTTGGATCGTTACTGACAATCAATAATCGGCACATAAATAAACCCTCTTTTATTTGATGAGATAATAGTCCTTTTTTGTTTGTGAAATTTTCTTTACTACTCTATGATACCTTGAATAAATTCAGCTTTCAAGTGTAATTGTTTGTGAAAAAAATCGAGAATAGGTAAATTTTGTCCATAATCTGCTTAAAATATTCCCTAACAAATTGATTTAAATAGATTAAACTTGATTTGTATGCGTTTAAGGCGCTAATAGAGAACGAACGACAAAAATAGAGGAGTGTTCAAAATGACTGAACTAAAAGTAAAAGAAATTGAAACACTAGTTGTAACAGCGAAAGAAGCTCAAAGTAAATATGAAAACTACACCCAAGAACAAGTAGATGCAATCGTAAAAAATGTATACCAAAAAACACTTGATAATGCAGAAAAATTAGCTATTTCAGCTAATGAAGAAACAGGCTTTGGGAAAGTTTCAGATAAAATCATCAAAAATACATTTGCTAGTGAGCAAGTTTATGAAAGTATTAAAGATCTTGCAACTGTTGGTGTGATCAATCGTCGTAAAGAAGATAAAATCATTGAAATTGGTATTCCTTTAGTTGTAGTAGCAGGATTGATTCCTTCAACAAATCCAACAGCTACAGTTATTTTTAAAGCATTGATTGCCTTAAAAACAAGAAATGCGATTATTTTTTCGCCACATCCAAAAGCTTTAAAATCAATTTTGATGGCAGCAGAAATTATTGAGAAAGCGGCAGTTGAAGCTGGAGCGCCAGCAGGATTAGTTCAAGTGATCCAAGAACCTACATTAGAAGCAACAAGTGCTTTGATGAAACATGAGGATATTTCGTTGATCCTTGCTACAGGTGGTAAAGCAATGGTACAGGCAGCTTATAGTTCAGGAAACCCAGCAATTGGAGTAGGTCCTGGAAATGTTCCAGTCTTGATTGATGCAACAGCTGATATCAACCATGCGATTGATTGCGTAGTTAGTAGTAAAACAATTGAAAATGGAATCATTTGCGCCTCAGAGCAAGCACTCGTGGTAGAGAAATCCGTAAAAGAAGCCGTTATCGAACAATTAAAGGCGAAGAAAGCTTATTTTATGAATGAAGAAGAATTGACAAAAGTCAGCCAATTTATTTTAAGAGAAACAGGGACACTAAACCCAGACATCGTTGGAAAAAGTGCTTCAGACGTTGCAAAATTAGTGGGAATTTCTGTACCAGAAGAAACATCTATTTTAATTTCAGAACAGACAGAGATTGGGCACCATAATCCTTACTCAAGAGAAAAACTAACACCAATCTTAGGCTTGTTCACAGTTGACTCATTCGAAACAGGTGTAGCAACTTGTAAGGCATTACTTGCGAATGAAGGAACAGGTCATACAGCAGTGATTCATACAACGACAGATGCGAATGCCGAAGTATTTGGCTTAGAAATGAGAGCTTCTCGTATTTTGGTCAATACTTTAGGTGCTTTAGGAGCAATTGGCGCAACAACAAAATTAGCGCCTTCGATGACTTTAGGCTGTGGTGCAATGGGCGGAAGTAGTACAACGGATAATGTAACAGCTCATCATTTAATTAATGTAAAACGTATCGCGTATGGTGTCGAATAAGGACGAAGTGAATTATTTGAAATAAAGTATCCTGTAATTGTCAAAACGTTTATGTGACAATTACAAGATTTATTTGTATTCGGCGCTTTAATTGACTGATTTCACCAGTTTTTCTTGCATCTTAGACAAGCTTTAGGTAAACTAGTAAAGATTGATAACTTGTCAAGGAGGTAATTTGAATGGCAAATCCAACAATTGCAATTGTCGGGCGCCCGAATGTAGGGAAGTCGACAATTTTTAACCGTATAGCTGGTGAGAGAATCTCTATTGTAGAAGATACACCAGGTGTAACAAGAGACCGTATTTATGCCACTGGGGAGTGGTTAGGACGTGAATTTAGTATTATTGATACAGGTGGTATCGATCTAAGTGACGAACCGTTTATGGAGCAAATCAAGCATCAAGCTGAAATTGCGATTGAGGAAGCAGATGTGATCGTATTCGTAACTAGTGGTAGAGAAGGCGTTACGGATGCAGACGAATTAGTAGCAAAAATCTTATATCGCAGTAATAAGCCAGTGATTTTAGCTGTCAATAAAGTGGATAATCCTGAAATGAGAAATGAAATCTATGAATTTTATTCTTTAGGTTTAGGCGATCCATTCCCAATTTCAGGGAGTCATGGATTGGGAATCGGTGATGTTTTAGACGAAGCAGTCAAACATTTTTCTACTGAAATCGAAGAAGAAGACGAAGATACGATCAAATTTAGTTTGATTGGACGTCCTAATGTTGGGAAATCTTCCTTGATCAATGCGATTCTTGGTGAAGACCGTGTCATTGTTTCAGAAATAGAAGGAACAACTCGTGATGCCATCGATACTCGTTTTGAATCTGAGAATGGACAAAAATTCTTGATGATCGATACAGCTGGTATGCGTAAACGAGGCAAAGTCTATGAATCAACAGAAAAATATAGTGTGATGCGTGCTATGCGTGCTATTGAACGTTCAGACATTGTTTTAATGGTTTTAAATGCTGAAGAAGGTATTCGTGAACAAGACAAGAAAGTTGCTGGATATGCACATGAAGCTGGTCGTGGGATCATTATCGTTGTGAATAAATGGGACACGATCGAAAAAGAAACAAATACGATGCGCGATTTTGAAGAAGAGATTCGCGAAGAGTTTCGTTATTTAGATTATGCGCCGATCATTTTTGTTTCTGCAGTAACGAAACAACGCTTGAATAAACTACCAGAATTGATTGAATTGGTAAGCATGAACCAAAATCTACGGATTCCGTCTGCGCTATTGAACGATGTAGTGATGGATGCGATTGCGATCAATCCAACGCCAACAGATAAAGGCAAGCGTCTAAAAGTATTTTATGGTACTCAAGTAGCGATCAAACCGCCAACATTTGTCATTTTTGTAAATGAAGAAGAATTGATGCATTTTTCATATGCAAGATTTTTAGAAAATCAAATTCGTAAAGCCTTCACGTTTGAAGGAACACCAATCAAAATTATCCCGAGAAGACGGAAGTAGCGCATTTTACCACACTTTTTTCAAATGTACAAATAAATTCATTGAGTTATAAAAAAAAATGATAGTTTTAGAAAAAACTGGTTAAAACGCATCAAAAACCTTGCTATTACAAGCTTCCTATGATATCGTGATAACAGAATATTGATCCAATTCAATATTTGTACGTGATTTTTGGACCACTCAAAAAGAAACGTAAATTCGATATCTTTTAGATATCCTATCCCTTGTGGAGGAGGTGAAATAATCCATGGCAAATAAAGCAGAATTAATCGAAAACGTTGCATCTTCAACTGGTTTAACTAAAAAAGACGCAACTGCAGCAGTGGATGCTGTATTTTCAACAATCCAAGAATCTCTTGCTAAAGGTGAAAAAGTTCAATTAATCGGTTTTGGTAACTTTGAAGTACGCGAACGTGCGGCTCGTAAAGGACGTAACCCACAAACTGGTAAAGAAATTCAAATCGCTGCAAGTAAAGTACCTGCGTTCAAACCAGGTAAAGCGTTGAAAGATGCTGTTAAATAAGACAGTTCTTAGAACCCTTGATTAATCAAGGGTTCTTTCTTTATCTAAGTGAGTATAGTTAGCGGATAATTCAGCCTAGGTAAAACATATAAATAGCCTCTTTTTGAGTTCGTGTATCCTTAAAAGTCAACATACTTATTCTATTCATCCTAAATATGAAACTTAATTATACCCAAAAGATTTTATGAATCAACTTTGGGTTTGGCTTTAAAATCAAAAAAAGTGGAACACAAATCAAAATATGATCATGTTTCACTTTTTAAAAGATAAAGAATAACTAGCTATGTTTAAACCAAGTGATAGAACTATGAACAGTGTAGCGTGCTAATTATTCAAATCATGACTGAATCACTTTGTTTCTTCGAACAGCAGTATTCTAAGAACTGCGCTATTTTTCTTAGAGGTTGGCTATTTTTTGAAACAAACCCAGTATAAGCTATAAATAAGTTTTTTTACATAAAAAAAGTAAAATATCTCTAGTAATTTATGAATCAATAATGTCTGTTCTTTAAGAAAATTAAAAGAACAACTGTCTTTGATCGAGGATCATTGCTTTTCCAAAATAAAAATCATCCCTCTTTCTGTTTTCCCTCGACTAATGGTAAAATGTAAGAGAGGGGTGTTATCGATGGAACTTGTTTATAAGAAAAATCAGTTGGAGACAACAATCATCTATGGTGAGACGTTTGCTTCTCAAATTAAATCAGCTTCAATTGAGTCGAAACATCTTTTTTTGCTGACTAATCAGCGATACTATGATTTATTTTCGGAAAAACTAATTCAGCTTTTTGATGACAAACAAGAAATAGATTGGTATATTTGTAAGAATGACGCTCATTGTAATAATCTGAAAGAGCTAGAGAGTCTGTTAACTTTTTTAGCTGATTTTGATCAGCAGCAAGACTTTCTTTTCTTAGGTGTTGGAAATGAAGGAGTTGTTCAGTTAACAAACTTTTTGTATGAAACATCCGTACTGACTTCTGATTGTTGGCTTTTGCCGTTATCTATTCAATCATTAAGCAAGAGTCTGATTCATGAAGTTCAAATAGAATTAAACAATCATCCTGTTTTGCAAAGTTTGGTTCTAGCAGATAAAATACTTTACGACCATACATTAACAACGGATCATGGAGATGGGAAACTAGTTGATTTTCTTGTTTTTATCCGCTGTGGTTTGGTTTGCAGCCATGATTTTTTGAGAATGCTTTTTAAAAACTACAGCGATGCAACACGTTTGAATCAGCAGTCTTTTAATGGTATGTTGGATGAGATGATTCGCTATTATGAAAAAGATGGACAAATGATCGATCAATTTGGTCGACTGTTTGAGCAGGGGTTTCTAGAAACGGCGAACGGACATCTATTATCCAGTCATATGAAACGATTTTTAGGCTGTTTGCTCCAGTTGCTTTGGTCTCAAGAAGTGAATCAGTTTTCGTTTCATTATAAAAACTTCATAATTTGGTTGATTCATCTAGGTTTCCCTGTAGATTTTCCAGAACAAATTTTGGTCAGTGACTATGTGGAAGGTGTTTTAAACTGTCTTGATCGTGGAGAGAAGGCTGCTCTTTTAAAAGAAGTCGGAGAATTTGATCGGATGGAGCAACCTAAAACAGAAGATTTATTAACAACTGTAGAAAAATATAAAACTATTTTAAAAGAAATTAGAGGGTAAATGATGACAACATATAGTGAGAAAATGCTACAAGCATTACATGAAGAAGAGTTGGCTCAAGCGCAGTTGATGTTGGCAGAAGCTATTAGAAAAGATGATGATGATACGCTTGCGGATTTAGGGGAAGAATTATTGTCACTTGGATTTTTGGAAGAAGCAAAACTAGTTTTTGACCATTTAGTAACGATTTTTCCAGAGGCTGATGGCTTGAATCTTCCATTAGCTGAAATTGCGATTGAAAATGATTTGATCGATGATGCATTTGTCTATCTAGAAAAGGTAGGCAAAGATAGTGATAGCTATGTTCAAAGTTTATTAGTAACAGCTGATTTGTATCAGGTCATCGGAATTCCAGAAGTCAGTGAAGCAAAATTAAAAGAGGCACAACGATTGATGCCGGACGAACCATTGATTTTATTTGCTTTAGGTGAGTTGTATTTTTCTAATGGTCAGTTTCAAGAGGCCGCTACAGCTTACCAAGAGCTACTTGAAGGGCAAGTTGCCGAAATTTCTAATGTCTCGATCAATGAACGTTTAGGTAGTACTCATAGCATGTCAGGCGATTTTGAAGGAGCGATCCCATTTTTAGAAAAGGCATTGGGAGAAGGTCAGACAGATGATCGTTTATTCCAATTAGCGTTCACTTACTTGCAACTCCATGAAAATCAAAAAGCAATTGCTTTACTGCAACAATTAAGAGCGTTGAATCCACATTATCAGTCGCTGTATTTATCTTTGGGTGAAGCGTTACAAGAAGAAGAACAACTTGAAGAAGCTCGTACTGTTCTAGCTGAAGGGATCAAAGAAAATCCATTCCAAGTGGATTTATATCAATTAGCCTCTGAAAATGCCTATCGATTGCATGATACAGAAAAGGCTGAAGCGTTATTGAAAGAAGCGTTGGAACTTGGCGAAAAAACGGATGAAACAAGACTTACGCTAAGTAATCTATATTTAAATGAACATAGATTTGATGAAGTGATCGATGTCGTTCAACAAATGGAAGAACAAGGGCATCCGTATGGCGAATGGAACTTGGCACATGCTTATAATGAATTGGAAGAGTTTGATTTAGCAAAAGTACATTATGAGCAAGCGTACCAAGAACTTTCCCATGAGCCTGAATTTTTAAAAGAGTATGCTGTATTTCTACGTGAGGAAGGTCAACTAGAGCAAGCAAAAGAGCTATTGCAACATTATCTTCACCACGAACCTGGGGATAACGAAGCGCAATCCCTGTTAGATGATATTGAAGAGAGATAGGTGATCATATGTTTGTCAATGTCGCAGATAAAAAGGATTTTTTAGTTTGGTTAGTCAATAATATTTCATTTAGCCAAAGAGAAGTATTATGGATTTTAAACTATTTAATCAATCACGAAGCCATTTTAAATAATGTGCATTTTATTGAACAAGCGGATAAAGCTGTTCGTGGACTAAAAGTCACGTCAAAAGAAATCGATGATGAACCCATTCGCTTATTTCTTTCAGGGAAAGAATTTACGGATACTGATCAGATTTTCCATGAAATTCGGATGAATTGGAAAGAAGCACTTTATGTTGAATGTATCTTTGATGGGTCTTGGCAAAATAGCCAGTATTTGTCTATTTTAGAGGATAATCCTTATGCCCGCTGGAATGAACAGGTGAGTGAAGAAGTAATTGAAAGTATTAATGAGTTTTTCGCTCATGAGGAAAAACAAGCGAAAATCGATTTACTCTATCGCCAAATCGATTTAGCTTTAGAAGATAAAAACCACGAAGCGTTTTTAGAGTTAACAGATGAATTAAACCGTTTGAAAAAATAAAAAAGAGACCGAGAAAAAAGTGTTGAGCTCCGAACACAAAGTCCTTCAATTCTAAGTGCTTTAGCACTTAGAAAATAAAGGAAGCAAGTTGTCTTTCAGACACCTTGTATTGTGCATCATCGAATCACTTCGTTCTTCGTGCCAAGTAGGTACTGTTTATCATCGAATTCTATTGTTCTTCGTGATTCACAGCAATTTACAACAATGTGATCGAAGCGAAGGACTTTACCGAGTAGGTACTTTTCTAGATCAACTCATCCTTCGTTGTCTATCAAAGAAATTCTAGCATATTTTATGCGTAGAAGTTAGTGAGATCGAAACAAAGTGTAGTTTAGTCGCCGCTTTTTTCTCGCCGTTTATTCAACTTTAAAGAGCGAAACAAAACTGATCTTTCGTTTTGTCCCGCTCTATTTTTGACTTAGTTAAGTTGTTTTTTTCTTTTGAAGAGCATTTTTGTCGGTCTAGAATAGGTGAACCCTTCTCCTATAGCTTCGTGAACATTAATAACAGAAATAAACGCTTTTGCATCCAGCTCATGAACGATTCGCTTGATTTCTATGATTTCACTAGGACTAACAACTACATAAAGGACTTTTTTATCGACTTGAGAATACCCACCTTGGCCCTCTAAATAGGTCACGCCACGTTCTAATAGGGACATGATTACTTCTCCAATATCTTCTGAATGATCAGAGATCACTAAGATTCCTTTGGCAGCATAGGCACCATCTAAAACCGAATCGACAACTTTACTGAAAACAAATGAAACAATCAAGGTATACATCATTCGTTTTACATCAATATAGCTCAAAGACAGAATCAAAACGAGAATATCAAAGATCAGCAAGGAACGGCCCATACTGATGCCGTAATTTTTTTCCAAAATACGAGCGATCACATCGGTTCCGCCTGTCGTCCCGCCGACTCGATAGACTAATCCGCTACCGATACCAGCAGCTAATCCAGCTAATAAAGAAGCAATCAACAAATCATGATCTAGATTAACTTCGATGGGGAATCGTTGCCATAACCATAAAAAGACAGATAAGGAAACGGTACCTAAAATTGTATAATAAAATGAGTGCTTGCCTAAAACTTTTCCCCCAATCAAAATCAACGGAATATTGATGATCAAAGTGGAGTATGCAGGATCAATATAAAAAAGTGCCCGTAAAATCAAGGTGATCCCAGTTACTCCGCCTTCTGCTAAGTCATTTGCAATATTAAAGGTGACTAAGCCAAACCCATAAAGACAAGTACCTGCTAGAATTAACAGAACGTCTTTAACATAAAACTTTTTTTCTTCAATCATTGTACTCACTCCTCGTATTTTAAAAGCGTAGCGAAACGCTAAGTTGCTGAACAATTTAGGAAATCAGCTTAAAGACGTTTTTGGTCTTCCAGATGATTTATCTAATCGTTGAGGATACTGTTTCGCGAAGCTGGCTAAAACATACTGGGTTGATGCTGTATAATTTCATCGTCAAGAACCCTTATCCAGTAATCACTTTATCATTCTCAATATAAAACAACAAGTAGAACCTTTTCAGATGGCGCAGTTTTTGATAAGATGTGTAGTAGAAAGGTTGGGGTAAAAATGAAAGACGAAAATCAATCTCTGCATTCCATGCAAGTAGAAGTGGATAACTATATCCAACAATTTAAAACGGGTTATTTTTCTCCATTAAGCCAGATGGCACGCTTAACAGAAGAAGTAGGGGAATTAGCCAGAGAGATCAATCATTATTATGGTGAAAAACCCAAGAAAACAGACGAAAAACCAAAAACGGTTTCAGAAGAGTTAGGGGATGTCTTGTTTGTCACGATGATCATGGCAAATTCTCTAGATATAGATTTAACAGAAGCATTTAAAAAAAATATGGAAAAATTCAATCAACGGGATAAATATCGTTTTGAGCGAAAGGACGGGCAAACAAATGATTAAAATTTTAGTCGCAGGATTTAAAGGAAAAATGGGGGCTACTGCAACCAAGATGGTTTTAGAGCACGTCGGATTTGAATTGGTTGGTGTGCTGGACCCATTTGAAGAAAAAGATAATCTTAGTGAATTAGTAGAATATCCAAATAATAATGCCCCGATTTTTAAAACAAAAGAAGAGGTTCTCTCTGTTCAGCCAGATGTTTGGATCGATTTTACGATTCCAAAAGTTGCCTATGAAAATACCCGATTTGCAATAGAGCATAAAATCGCGCCTGTTGTAGGAACGACTGGTTTAACGGAGGCACAATTAGCAGAATTGACTGATCTATCAGAGCGTTTGAAAGTTGGCGGCTTGATTGCACCAAATTTTGCCGTGGGTGCTGTCTTGATGATGCAATTTGCTCAAAAAGCTGCTGAATATTTTCCAGATGTTGAAATCATCGAGTTGCATCATGATAATAAGTTAGATGCACCAAGCGGAACGGCAATCAAAACGGCCGAAATGATGAGTGAAGTGCGCTCGAAAAAAACGCAAGGCCATCCAGAAGAAAAAGAGTTGATCGCTGGTGCACGCGGTGCTGATTTTGAAGGGATGAAAATTCATAGCGTTCGCTTACCAGGCATGATAGCCCATCAACAAGTACAATTTGGTGGTGTTGGAGAAGGGTTAACAATCAGACATGATTCCTATGACCGTAGTTCGTTTATGACAGGCGTTGCTTTGGGCTGTGAAAAGGTGGTTCACTTAGATAAATTAGTCTATGGACTGGAAAACTTATTATGAAATTAGAAATAATACCTGACGAATTTACCAAAGCAGCTGGAGTGCTACAAGAAATTCAAGCACATGGATTTGAAGCATATTTTGTTGGAGGCAGTGTTCGTGATGCCTTGTTGGATCAACCAATCCATGATGTAGATATAGCAACTAGCGCTTATCCAGAAGAAATCAAACAGATTTTTCATCGAACCATTGACGTAGGAATCGATCATGGGACTGTGCTTGTTTTAATCGGTGAAGAACAATATGAAATCACAACTTTTAGAACAGAATCAACCTATCAAGATTTTAGACGTCCCGACACAGTGACGTTTGTCCGTTCATTAAAAGAAGACTTAAAACGCAGAGATTTTACAATCAATGCATTGGCGATGGATGTGAATGGTGAAATCATTGATCTATTTGATGGTATGGATGATTTAGAACAAAAAATTATTCGAGCCGTAGGAAACCCTAAAGAGCGATTTCATGAAGATGCTTTACGTATGATGCGTGGCTTGCGTTTTGCCAGTCAGTTAGATTTTATGATTGAAACCAATACATTGTCTGCGATTGAAGAATTTCATCCATTATTAGGTAAAATTTCTGTAGAGCGAATTGCAGTGGAATTTATCAAACTATTATTAGGAAAAAATCGGCGCGCCGCTTTATTACCGTTTATTGAGACTAAATGTTATCAATATTGCCCAGGTTTAAAAAAATCAGGGGAAGCATTGCTGAACTTTTCAGATCTTCCAAATAAACAGATCGAAAGTGAAAGCCAAGCATGGGCCTTATTGATTCAGATAATGGGCTTAAAAGAGAATGATATTCGCAGCTTTCTAAAAGCTTGGAAACAGTCTAATCAAATGATCCACGAAGTACAATCGTTGATTTATGGATTAAATCAACGTCTCATTGGAGACTGGAAACGAATGGATTTGTTTAACTTGGGATTGGATGCGGTTTTGTCTATAGAAAAACTATTGTTTTATTTTGGTCAAAAGAGTACACTTGAAGAAGCAAAAGAAGGTTATTTAGATTTGCCGATTCATGATAGAAAACAGTTAGCTCTAACAGGTAATGATTTATTGGCTTATTTTGATAAAAATCCTGGGAAATGGCTAGGAAATATGCTTAATATGCTTGAAATTGCTGTTGTGAACGGTCAAATAAGCAATACTAAAGAAGCACTAATTGCATATGCAAAGGATAGGATTGATAAGGAGTGAAAGCCGTGAAAGAGTTTTCAAAAAAGTTTGTTGTTGGTTTAAACGATACTGCAAAAGAGATTGGTTCTGGTGATTTAGAGGTCTTAGCTACGCCAGTTATGATCACAATGGTGGAGAATACGGCAAAAGAGTATTTGCATAAACAATTAGCCCCAGAAGAAACCAGTGTTGGCACATTGATCGAAGCGAGACATTTACGCCCTTCTGTAGTAGGAGCCCAAATGACTATTAAAGTTAAGGTCGCTTCACAGGAAAAAACAAAAATCAATTTTTCTTTCGAGGTATTTGACAATGAACAAGTCGTAGCGACAGGGATTCATCAAAGAGCTGTTATCTTAACGGATGTTTTTTTAGAGAAATTAGCTCATCCTAACTAAAGAAGCTAATAGTGTGACCTAACATGAAAGTTATGCTAAACTTAACTTTGTAGAAATTATTTTAGATAAGGAGACTTATATTATGAGTAGAGAAATGACAGGATTGAAATTTTATTTTAGAAATGGTGAAACTTGGACGATTGGTCGTCGTTTTATCGGAGATTTATGGATCAAACAAATCACAACTAGTTTTGGTCGTATCCACGGAAGCGAATTTATGGAAATCCATCCATGTGAAGGCTTTAAAATCGAAATTTTCCAAGAAGGAGATCACGTTCAAACTCATGATATCAATCTTGGTGGTCTTGAATTAGGAATGTTTGCTCGTGCTTTGAAATATGAAGATATTGAACGTATGGAAATTTTATACAAAACAGGTACACCAGATTTAGTTTACTTCCCATACAAAGATAAAACGGACGAAGGATTAGATAATGTTTACCAATCTACTAAAGTCAGCGAAAAAACAAAAAGCTTATATATCGTAATCGACCCAGAACAAACAGTTGATGATGTATATGGTGAAGAATTTTAATATGTAACTAATTGACCGTGGACTTCTTTTTAAAAGATTCTACGGTTTTTTGTGAGATTGGGCGAGGTGTATTGGATGAAAGCAATGGAACTATCTTTTAAAGAAAACCAAGCTATTTTAACCTTAAATAAGGAAACTACGATACCAGTTAGAGAAAAAGGCCAGCTTTTGATCAAAGTTGCGGCAGCTGCTGTCAACCGGACGGATTTAGTCGCTAAAGAAACTGGAAACTTACCCAAAGGCAATGCGATTTTAGGTGTAGAAGTTTCTGGAATAGTAGTAGAGAGCGACACAGAACTTTTTCCATGTGGCAGTCGTGTGATGGGGCTTGTCAATGGTGGTGGTTATGCGGAGTATGTCGCGATGAATGTCGGAAATGCCATGCCATTATTAGATCAGTTGACCTTTGAAGAAGGAGCGGCCATTCCAGAAGTTTTTCTTACGGCTTATCAAACACTATTTTGGCTTGGAAATTTGACTGCTGCTCAAACCGTATTAATTCATGCCGGTGCTAGTGGAGTTGGGACAGCTGCGATTCAGTTAGCCAAACAATTAAGTTCCGCTAAAATCGCTATCACGGCAAGTTCCGCAGAAAAACTCGCGTTATGTCGGACACTGGGAGCAGATAGTTTAATTAACTATCGAGAAGAAGCGTTTAGTCAAAAAATCATAGAAGAGACAGATGGTCGTGGTGTTGATTTGATTTTAGACTTTATCGGAGCTTCTTATTGGGAGAAAAATCTAGCCAGTCTCGCTGTTGATGGGTACTTGATTCTAATTGGCATTTTAGGTGGGACAATTGTTAAAGACGTGAACCTGATGACGTTATTACAGAAAAGAATCACAGTCAAAGGCACGTTACTTACCCCTAGAAGTGATGATTATAAGGCTAAACTAACAAAAGAGTTTGTTGCAAGGACAAATAAGTTATTTGCGGCAGGTCAGTTAAAGCCGATCATTGATTCTGTATTTCAGCTTGAAAATGTAGAAAATGCGCATCGCTATATGGAAAGTAATAAGAATAAAGGGAAGATCATTTTAAGCATTAATTGAGGTTGAAAATAATCGAAGTAAGCCTTGGAAACGGAAGATTGTGCAATTAAAAAGTCCCTTGATTTTAAATTTAAAAGAAAAAAATGTTGACACTTAGTTTTAGTAGGTATATACTGAGAACAATTCTTAAATAAATCAGTTACGGAGTGATTCATATGACAACCATGAAGCATAACCAATTAAAACTGAATAATTATTACTTTAGCTATTTTAGATGAGTTTGTATTCATAAACATTATGGATGCAGACTAGCAAGTTTGTATCTATGATGGCTAAGGGATTTTGAGATGACTTTCAGCCGCGTAGATGATAAAATCTATAGTGGCTTTTATATTACCTATTTTTGTGAGGTGTTCACTGTAGATTTTTCTAAAAATTTACGTGAATACCTTTTTTATTTGACGAAAATCACATTTTGAGGAGGAAATAACATGGAGAATAAGATCACAGGCCACACGAGACTGGCTGCACTATTTGCTACACCGATTCGTCACAGTGTTTCACCCATGATCCATAATACAGCTTTTCAAACACTAGGAATCGATGCGGTATATCTTGCTTTCGAAGTGGGAACAGAGGGATTAAAACAAGCAATCGATTCAATCAAAAATTTGGATATGATGGGCGCTAACCTATCGATGCCAAACAAAATCTTAGCAGTAGAGTATATGGATGAGCTAAGTGAAGCAGCTCGCTTGATCGGCGCTGTCAACACGATTACGAATCATCAAGGTAAACTGACAGGTCATAATACAGACGGCACCGGATTTATGAGAAGCTTGCAAGATATTGAAGTTGATCTTATTGGTAAAAAAATGACAATCATCGGTGCAGGTGGTGCAGCTACAGCAATTATTGTCCAAGCAGCTTTAGATGGAGTTAAGGAAATCACTGTTTATAATCGAAAAGATGATTTCTACGATAAAATCAAAGAAAAATTAGCGTATATTTCTGAAAATACTAACTGTACAATTAACTTACATGACTTGTCTGATGAAGCCGCTTTGGCTGAAGATGTAGCAGAAAGTGCCTTATTACTAAACGCAACTGGTGTGGGAATGAAGCCGTTAGAAGGTCAAACACCGATTCAAGATTATTCGATCATTCGGCCAGACTTAGCTGTCTGCGATGTTATTTATACACCCAGAGAAACAGAATTTCTTAAACAAGCCCGCTTACGTGGTGCAAAAACAAACAATGGATTAGGTATGTTGCTTTATCAAGGCGCCGCTGCTTTTGAAAAGTGGACCGGACAAGAAATGCCCATAGCAATCGTAAAACCAATTATTGAAAACAACTAACTTATAATTTGACTGAAGGAGAGAACAACAATGATCGTAATTATGAAATCAGAAGCAACAAAAGCACAAATTAAATCGGTGATCGAACGAGTGAAAAAAGAAGGTCTAGAAGTTCACTTAAGTGAAGGGAAAGAACAGACGATCATTGGTTTGGTTGGAGACACAAGAAAAATGCAAGATGTGGCGTTTAATAGTTACGATGGTGTTGAAAATGCGGTAAGAATTTCACTGACATACAAATTAACAAGTCGGGAATTTCACCCAGAAAATACAGTTGTCAACGTTGACGGGATTAAAATAGGTGATGGTAGCATGACCATGATGGCTGGTCCTTGTTCGATTGAAAGTTTAGATCAAATCCGCGAATGTGCCAGAATTGCTAAAGCTGGTGGTGCAACGATTTTACGTGGTGGAGCATTTAAACCTAGAACTTCTCCTTACGCGTTTCAAGGATTAGAAGAAGAAGGCTTGAAGTACATTCGTCAAGCAGCCGATGAATTTGACATGAAAGTTATTACAGAAGTCATGGATGAAGCGCATATTGATATGATTGCTCAATACAGTGATATTTTGCAAATTGGTGCGAGAAATATGCAAAACTTCAAATTATTACAAGCAGTTGGAAAAACAGGTAAACCAATTGGCTTAAAACGTGGTATTTCTGGTACAATTGATGAGTGGTTAAATGCTGCGGAGTACATTGCGGCACAAGGTAACTTCAATGTTATTTTCATTGAACGTGGGATTCGTACCTACGAAACAGCCACACGTAATACGTTAGATTTGAGTGCTGTACCACTAATTAAAAAGCTAAGCCATTTTCCGATTATTGTTGACCCTAGTCACGGAGTTGGGATTTGGGATCTAGTTCCTCCAATGGCACGAGCAGGAGTTGCTGCTGGTGCAGATGGATTAATCGTTGAAATCCATCCAGATCCAGTTAATGCTTGGTCTGATGGTCCACAATCACTAAATGAAAAAACTTACATGCGTATGATGCAAGAAGTTCATATTATGGAAAATGCAATGAAAGAAATCAATGCTCTAGGTGAATAAAGTAACGAAATTAAAGCATATCTGAAGGTTAGTATTTCTTCTTAATAAAAAATAGGAGTTGAAAAAATGAAACTCACGGTAAATTTACCAAACCATTCTTATGATTTAACCATTGAAAAAGGGTTGTTGAAAAATATCGGTCCTTGGGCAAAAGCGTTATGGGCACCGCAAAAAGTTGTAATCATAACGGATACTAATGTTCAGCCTTTGTATGGTGAAGAAGTCTCCAAACATTTACAAGAAGCTGGCTTTGAGCCTGCAACTTTTGTGATCGATGCAGGTGAACAGAGTAAAAGCCTAACTGTCGCTGCTGAAATTTACGATTTTCTAGCTGATAAAGGATTGACTCGAAGTGATGGGATTATCGCTTTAGGTGGTGGTGTTGTGGGTGATTTAGCAGGGTTTGTTGCTTCAACGTATATGCGTGGATTGCATTTTTTACAAGTTCCAACAACCTTGTTGGCACAAGTAGATAGTAGTATTGGCGGTAAAACAGCCGTCAATACTTCTAAAGCCAAAAATTTAGTTGGAACATTTGCTCAACCAGATGGCGTTTTAATCGATCCTGATACATTGAACACATTAGACGTTCGACGAGTGAGAGAAGGGATAGCTGAAATCATTAAATCAGCTGCGATTGCAGATAAGCACTTATGGCAAAAACTGGCTGATTTGACTGATGAGCATGATTTGATTATACATGCAGTAGAGATCATTGCTGATTGCTGTAAAATAAAACGAAAAGTGGTAGAAGAAGATGAATTAGATAATGGTGTTCGTTTACTTCTCAATTTTGGGCATACAATCGGTCATGCGTTAGAAAATACAGCTGGTTACGGTAAATTAACTCATGGTGAAGGGGTTGCAATCGGGATGAGCCAAATCACCAGAGTTGCCGAAAGTAAAAAATTAACGCCGAGCGGTACGACAGAACAATTGAATAAAATGATCCAAAAATTCCATTTGCCGATCACATCAGAGCTGTGGGATCAAGAACAATTGTATAGTGCGTTGACACATGATAAAAAAGCGCGCGGTGGAAAAATCAATATTATTTTATTAGAAACGATCGGGAATGCAAAAATTGTTCGTATTCCAATTGAAGAAATGAAGAGTTATTTAGACTAGCCAGCAATGTGTGTTAGCTTTTCGGGGTGAAGGTAAAAATCGAATGTGATAAAAAGTGTTACATTCAATTTTTACTATTTTTCAGTTAAGACTAAACGAGCCTGCTACGCTTTTGCTTTGAAACATGCCAAGAAACACAACGAGGAACTGAGTTGATGTTGATTGGTACAAGGTGAAGCAAAGCAGAACGTTGTTACCATGCATTATCTAGCTTCAAGAGCTAGCTTCTCGAGAAAAAGATAAAAACTGAATGAGGCAAAAATCACCTCAGTCATTTTTGCCTATTTTCTTGTCGAAGCTGAACGAGCTCTTTCAGCTTTTAAAATTAGGAGGAAATCATATGCGTTTTATTACTGCGGGAGAATCACACGGACCAGAATTGACAGCAATTATCGAAGGCTTGCCAGCAGGGTTGCCATTGTCACCTGAGGATATTAATTTAGAGCTAGCAAGAAGACAAGGTGGATATGGTCGTGGCGGCAGAATGTTGATTGAGAAAGATCAGGTAAGAATCACTTCAGGTATTCGTCACGGAAAAACATTAGGTTCGCCAGTGACATTGGTCGTTGAGAACAAAGACTGGAAAAACTGGACTTCTGTTATGTCAATCGAAGAAGTCACAGAGAAAGAGAAAAAGATCCGCCGTGTTAATAAGCCACGTCCTGGTCATGCAGATTTGGTTGGCGGCATCAAATACCAACATGATGATCTTAGAAATGTCTTAGAGCGTTCCTCAGCACGTGAAACAACTATGCGTGTGGCAATTGGAGCCATTGCTAAGAAATTGTTGAAAGAGCTAGATATCGAAGTAGCGGGGCATGTGGCCATATTGGGTGGAATCAAGGCTGAAATTCCAGATAATTTAACTGTTCAAGAAATTCAAGAACGTTCAGAAAAATCCGACGTTCGAGTTCTTGATTCTTCGGTTGAACAAGAAATTCGTGATCTGATAGATAAAACTAAGAAAAACGGCGATACGATCGGTGGAGTGGTCGAAGTTGTTGTCGGCGGTGTGCCGATTGGATTAGGCAGTTATGTCCAATGGGATCGCAAGTTAGATGCTAAAATTGCTCAAGCTGTTACCAGTATCAATGCTTTTAAAGGGGTTGAATTTGGAATCGGTTTTGAAATGGGCTTTAAACCAGGTAGCCAAGTTATGGATGAAATTGTTTGGGATCAAGCAACCGGGTATACAAGAACTTCAAACAATCTAGGCGGTTTTGAAGGTGGTATGACAAATGGAATGCCAATCGTTGTTAGAGGTGTTATGAAGCCGATTCCGACATTGTATAAACCTTTACAAAGTGTCAATATCGATACAAAAGAGCCTTACAAAGCAAGCGTAGAACGTTCTGACAGTACAGCTGTGCCAGCTGCAAGTGTTGTTTGTGAAGCGGTTGTGGCAACAGAAGTTGCTCAAGCAATGTTGGACAAATTTGGTAGTGATGCTTTTGAACAAATGAAAGCAGAAGTTGACTCTTACCGCTGCTATACTCAAACGTTTTAATTGAAATTAAAAAATGGAGAGTGAAGCGGAATGGATAAAAAGGTTTTAATCATTGGATTAGGTTTGATCGGCAGTTCAATTGCTTTATGTATAAAAAAAGAGCATCCAGCTGTAATGATCATCGGGATAGATAATCAAGAAAGTTCTGTAGACTTTGCGTTAAAACGAAAAATCATTGATCAAAAAGAGAGCACAATTGAAACAGCAGCGGTACAAGCAGATATTATTTTTTTATGTACGCCTGTTAAGAGTATGTTGAAGCAACTAAAACTATTAGGAACCTTGTCATTAAAACCAGAGGTAATCATAACAGATGTTGGCAGTACGAAATTAGAAATTATTGAAACAGCTCAAGCAGCTGGCTTAAAAACGTTTATCGGTGGACATCCTATGGCGGGCTCACATAAATCTGGTGTGACGGCAGCAGATGAAAACTTATTTGAAAATGCGTATTATATTTTAACCACTTCAGAAGCAGGGACACAAAAGCAAGTCCAGCAATTACAAACCATTTTACAAGGAACACGAGCAAAATTTGTGGTTCTTACAGCAAAGGAACATGATCAAATTACAGGAATGCTCAGTCACTTACCACATATTATTGCAGCGGGTCTAGTTAACCAAAGTAAGGTTTTCAATGAAGAACATCCCCGCTCACGACAATTAGCGGCTGGTGGTTTTCGCGATATTACCCGGATTGCTTCGTCTGATCCGCAAATGTGGACCGATATTTTGCTAAGTAATAAAGAGGCGTTATTAGCGCTGATGGGTTCATGGCAAACTGAAATGAAACAAGTTTCCGATTGGATCCAAAATGAAAATAGTGAAGCGATTTATCAGTTTTTCTACGAAGCAAAAGAAACAAGAAATCAAATGCCTGTTCATAAAGAAGGCGCAATTCCAGCCTTCTATGATTTATTTGTTGACGTACCGGATGTCCCTGGTGTGATTGCAGAGATTACAGGTTTATTAGGTAAAGCAAACCTTTCATTGATTAATTTGAAAATTCTTGAAACTCGGGAAGATATTTACGGCATTTTACAATTAACCTTTAAAAGGCAGGATGATCTAGAAAAAGCTAAAGTGACTATTAAAAAAGAGACAGAATATTTGTGCTATGAAAAATGAGATTTTGTACAATAGTTGCTTTGAAACATGTCAAAAAATATGCCAAGAAACACAACGAAGAACTGAGTTGATGTTGATTGGTACAAGGTGACTGAAAGGCACGTTGCTACCATGTGTTATCTAGCTACGTGGGCTAGCTCCGACTGGAAAAAGAAAAAAATAGTCTGTGGTAAAGAGCACCACAATCGATTTTTTTCTATTTTCCTGTCAGAGCTGGACGAGCCCACTACACTTTTAAATTTAGGAGGGATTTTTTGGATTTAGTTATTAATAAAATTGGTTTGAATGGGGTAATTGATATTCCAAGTGATAAATCGATTTCTCATAGAAGTATTATGTTTGGTGCTATTGCTGAAGGGAAGACGACGATTCGCAACTTTTTACGTGGTGATGATTGTTTAAGCACTTTAAAAGCTTTTCAAGATTTGGGTGTTAAAATTGAAGATGATGGGGAAGTTATAACCGTTCATGGTAATGGTTTTTCAGGGTTGAAACCTGCGAAGCAAGCAATCGATGTTGGAAATTCAGGGACTACGATTCGCTTGATCATGGGGATTTTGGCAGGAACATCTTTCACTACGGAATTGTTTGGTGATCATTCGATTGCTAAACGGCCTATGAATCGAGTGATGCTACCAATCAATCAAATGGGCGCTGTTTGTGCAGGGCATGATGGGACAGAGTTTCCGCCACTGACAGTGAAAGGTGCTGAAAAATTAAACCCTATTTATTATCAAATGCCTGTTGCGAGTGCTCAAGTTAAGTCCGCCATTTTATTTGCTGCTTTACAAGCCCATGGTGAATCCGTTATTGTAGAAAAAGAGAAGACGCGTGATCATACAGAAGATATGATTCGTCAATTTGGCGGTGAAATTTCAGTTTCAGGGAAAGAAATTAGAATCAGTGGACCGCAAAAATTAGTTGGACAAGAAGTTGTGGTACCAGGGGATATTTCATCAGCGGCCTTCTTCCTTACGGCAGGACTGATCATTCCAGATAGCAAAATCACGTTAAAGAACGTTGGCTTAAACCCAACTCGTACGGGAATCATTGATGTTATCCAACAAATGGGCGGAAAGCTACTAGTACAAGAAGCGAATAGTGAAGCCAATAAAGCTGGAACTTTAACTGTCGAAACAAGTGCTCTTAACGGAATTGAAATCGGTGGAGAAATTATTCCAAGATTAATCGATGAACTGCCAATCATTGCTTTATTAGCCACTCAGGCTGAGGGAACCACAATTATTCGCGACGCTGAAGAGTTGAAAGTAAAAGAAACGAATCGGATCGATGCAGTAGCAACTGAGTTAAATAAAATGGGTGCTAAAATCGAGCCAACTGAGGATGGATTAATCATTCATGGTAAAACACCGCTATACGGTGCGAACGTAACTAGTTATGGAGACCATCGTATTGGTATGATGCTGCAAATTGCGGCTCTTTTAGTAGAAAGCGGCACAGTCGAATTAGATAAAGCAGAAGCAATTTCAGTTTCTTATCCAAGATTTTTTGATGATTTAACTAAATTATATCGATAAACGGAGGAACGAAGATGAAGGGGATTATTTTAATTGGTTTTATGGGAGCAGGAAAAACCACTGTGGGAAAACTGCTTTCAGAAAAAACGGGTATGGAACACATCGATTTTGATGATAAAATCGTTGAAGAAATAGGAATGACAATTCAAGAATATTTTGATTTACACGGTGAAGAAGCATTTAGAGAACGAGAAACGAATGTCTTAAAACGTTATCTTGATCATAATCAAGTTGTATCAACCGGTGGCGGCATTGTCATGAGACCAGAGAATCGAGAACTGTTGAAACAAATGGCACCTGTTATCTATTTACAAACAAAGCCAGAAGTGTTTATTCCGCGTTTAAAACACGATCATACCACTGTTAGACCTTTGGTTGTGTCAAAATCCCCAGAGGAAATTAGACAGGTTTTTGAACCACGTATCCCTTTTTATGAAGAGAGTGCTAGCTTAGTTGTTGCGACAGACGATCGAACACCTGAAGAGATTGTTCATGAAATTTTAGAAAATATATAGGTAGGTGAGTCAATGAAAGTTGGTTATTTAGGTCCAGAAGCTTCTTTTACTCATAATGCAACTAGAACAGCTTTTCCTAATGAAGAATTGGTTTCGTATCATTCGATTCCCGCTTGCATTAAGGGGGTTGAATTTGGAGAGGTCGATCTAGGCGTCGTGCCGATTGAAAATACGATTGAGGGCTCGGTTAATACCACAGTAGACTATCTATTTCATCAGACGACCATTCCGGTCGGAGCCGAAATCGTACTGCCGATCTATCAACAATTGATGGTATCTAAAAAGAATCAAGAGCGGTGGCTTGAAACAACGAAAATCATGTCACATCCGCAAGCTTTAGCGCAATCACAAGAATTTATTCGTACTTATTTTCCACTGGCTGAGCTTGAGGCAACACCATCCACTGCTTATGCAGCAAATTTTGTTGCAAGTCATCCAGACCAAAAAATCGCAGCAATTGCACCTAAATTGTCTGCTGAAACGTATGATCTTGAGATTGTTGGGAAAGATATTCAGGATGTAGAAATCAATCAAACACGATTTTGGGTTTTAGGCGCCGAAAAAATTGAGTTACCAATTCAATCAGAGCAACAGAAGCTGACAATAGCTTTGACGATGCCAAATAATATGCCAGGTGCACTGCAAAAAGCATTATCAGCATTTAGCTGGCGAGATATTGACTTGAGCAAAATCGAGTCACGTCCATTAAAAACAACATTGGGAGAATATTTCTTTTTAATTGATATCAACGTTCAAAAACCACAATTATTATTGGATAACGCTTTAGAAGAAATACGTTTAATGGGTGGAACTGTAAAAATATTCGGAAATTATGCGATTCATCCAATCAACGGGGTATAAAGATCTGAAAAGGTCTTTTTATTTTTTGTTAAATTTCAACTAACTAATAGGAATTTCTATTAAAATAAGGTATGCTTATAACTGTTGTTAATTGATAGTGAGGTGGAAATAATGAGTCGCGTGGATCGTTATAAACATATACATGATAAAGCAAAACCAATAGAAGAGAAAAATTCCTTTAATCCTAGAAAAGAAAAAAATCATTCTGAAGAACCTAGACAAAGCTATTATCGAGGACCAGAAACATTTCCTGACCAAGAGCCAACAGAGCATCAGGAACAGTATTTGGGGCAAGACTATTCAAATGGTCCTTCAAAACAGATACCCAAAAAAGAAAAAAAACCAAAAAAAATCAGAAAAAAGAGAAGATTTAGCTGGCCTAAAAGAATTGCATTATTCTTTGTCTTGCTAATTGTTTTAGCTGTTGGGTTCTTTTTTAAAGGCAAATCATATGCAGAAAATGATGCATCTTTACCTAAAGAAGCACTTGAAACGTTTAATGGTGTGAAAAGTGCAAATGGCGCCAACAATATTTTGATTTTGGGTAGTGATACAAGAGGAGAAGATGCTGGACGTGCGGATACTATAATGGTACTACAATTAGACGGACCATCTAAAAAGCCCAAATTGATTTCATTTATGCGAGATATATTCGTTGATATTCCAGGCTATGATGCAAATAAAATCAACGCTTCTTATGCTCTAGGCGGTGCGGATTTAGTTCGCCAAACATTAGCGGAAAATTTCAATATTCAATGTAGATATTATGCGAAAGTTGATTTTCAATCCTTTGAAAAAATTGTTGATTCGATGTTCCCAAGTGGAGTTAAAATCGATGCTGAAAAAGACTTGAATTTAGATGGTGTTGATATCGCCAAAGGGCAGCAAAGTATGGACGGGCATACACTTCTACAATATTCTCGTTTTAGAAAAGATGAGGAAGGCGATTTTGGTCGTGTTCGCCGTCAGCAACAAGTGATGTCAGCGGTTATGGGTCAATTAAAAAATCCTTTAGCATTACTTCGCACACCTGAATCTTTAGGACGTTTAGTTGGTTATATGTCTACAGACATCCCAACAACGTTTATGTTGAAAAACGGTCCTTCTTTGATGCTAAAAGGTGGAAGTGGGATTGAACGCCTAGCGGTTCCAGTAGAAGGTTCATGGAGTAACGATGAAAACTACTATGCTGGGAGTATTCTTCAAATTGATTTAGAAACGAATCAAAAGGCGGTTCAAGAATTTCTTGGGCAATAAGGATTTTATTTAAATATTAACTGATTTATGCTATATTTATACTAACGTGCAAAATTAGTGAAACGAGGTTACAAAATGAAAATTGCTGTTGTGACAGATAGTACAGCCTATTTACCCGAGCGAATTAAGAACTCTCCTAATCTGTTTATTATTCCCATTCCAGTTATTTTAGATGGTAAGATATATAACGAAGGTGTCGATATCGAAGCTGATGAATATTATGAGCTATTAAATAATAGTAACGAGTTTCCAACAACTTCTCAACCTGCATTAGGCGAAGTGATTGAACTCTACAAAGAAATTGCCGCTAAGGGATATGATACGATTATCAGTATTCATCTTTCTTCTGGGATTTCAGGTTTTGTGAATACCTTATTTTCACTAACAGATTCAATCAATGGTGTTACACTTTATCCTTATGACTCTAAAATTACAAGTGTGCCAATGGGGCATATGGTAGAAGCTGCTTTAGATTTGATCAAAGAAAATGCTAGTCTAGAAGATATTTTTGCTAAGCTAGACATCATTCGTGATAACACGTACGCTTATTTAATTGTTGAAGATTTGAACAATTTGGTACGTGGTGGTCGTTTAACGAATGGAGCAGCTCTGATTGCCGGTTTATTAAAAATCAAGCCGATTTTGACTTTTGAAGATGGTAAAATTGTCTTATTTGAAAAAATCCGTTCAACTAAAAAGGCCTTTGCTCGTGCAGAGGCAATTATCGGCAAACGGGACAAAGAAATTGGCCGACCCGTTAAATTATATGTGATTCATGCCAACAACTTGGCAGTTGCTGAAGAAGAAAAAGCAAAACTTCAAGTTAAGTATCCAAATGCAATTATTGAAATTGGTCATTTTAACCCTGTTATTGGGACTCATTTAGGTGAGAAAGCTATTGCACTTTGTATTTCAGCGCAATAAATAAATTATGCTAAAATAAGGATGAAGCAAAACTAATCTTTAGTTTTGCTTCATCCTTATTTCGATTTTTAAAAAGTTTTTTTGAGGTTAACCATCAACTATCAATGTGTTACTAAACGTATACTTCAACTAAAAAGAAATAGTATGCTACAATAATATAAAGAGAATTCTTTTTACTATAATCAATAAAAAATAACAATTCAATAGTCATTTTTCTTTAAAAGTAAGGTATACTTAAAGAAAAGGAGGGCGAGTGGATGAATCTAACAGAAGAACGTTTACAGAAAGAAAAAATGAAACAAGTTCAACTGCTCGCTGCATATTATCAAGTAGTTAATCGTTTGCCGCTTGGCGTTAAGCGCGATCAAATGATTCGTGATATATTAGCTTGTAAAGATAAAATAAAAAAAATCAATCAACAACTAACAGAGTTAAATAAAAGTTGAAATTCTATTTTTAAGAGGAGCGTATTTTGGGTATAGATTTTTTTACAGTATTACTCACAGTTTTTGTTGTGATCATGTATGTTTATTTAATCTTGGTTAGAAAAAGTATTTTGATCAAGAGTGTCAAAAGAAAACTTATCTATGGATTAGTGATTGGGGTAAGTCTATTTATCCTTATTAGTACGTTATTTATTGAACAATCGCTCGATCAAAGACTGCGTAGTTTCTTAGCAATGTTACTTGTTTTGAGTTTTTTACTAGATGCAAAAGGTCTTTCTGATGATCGACTCATTTTAGGACCGTTTGATAAAAATGGTGTGATGTATCGAGATGTAGAAAAAATGGCGTTATTGCTTAAGGAAAATGAAATTCGTTTGAATTATTTTAAAAATGGTCGTCGTGGCCCTATGATGAAATTTTCAATTCCATTAGAAGATCTATTGGCGTTTCTTTCTGGTCGTTTGAATGAAGAGGCTGAAATCAGTATTTTAGTTGAAGAAGACAAGTAGTAATCAACCACTTAAAGGAGAATTTAGATAGTTACTTTCTCTTTTGATTTCATTTTGAGAGTCAGAAATTACATTCATAAAGTTTTTCTAAAATAATAGTCAATTTTAGTAGGTATTTCTTAAACAATTTGCTATAATGTGCAGAGAAATTCTGAAAGGAAGTATTGTTGTGAATAAAGAAATAGAGCAACGAATTGCTGAATTACGTGAAAAATATAAAGAGTTGCCACCAGAGAAAAAAGCAGAGTGGGAACGGCATATAAAAAAGAGAAATTTTTTGAACTATAAAAAAATAGAATTGATTAAATCTGAGTTGCTCCGTTTAGAAGCTCGTCGTGCACAATTAGAACTATGTGATAAGGAAAAAGAGCTTGGATTAATAGAAAAGAAAATTACCTGTAAAAAAGAAAAATTATTACGGTATTTAGGGAAACAACTCAATCAGTAATGAATAAGGGGGATACGAGATGGAGTTTGTTTATTTAATTATTGTATTTGCTTTTGCGATCACATTTTCAAATGTCTTTAATCGAATCGTACCGATTATTCCATTACCGATCGTACAAATAATTGTAGGGGTTTTGATCGGCGTTACCTCTATTGGTCGAGAAATTGTATTTGAACCAGAAATATTTTTAGTGATGATCATTGCGCCATTATTGTTCCGAGAAGGTGAACGAAACGATACTGCGGCTACTATGAAAAACTTTAGTGTCATTTTATTTTTGGCTTTCATTGGTGTTTTGATTACGCTTGTGAGCGTAGGCTGGGCCTTGCATATGGTAATACCGGCTTTACCGATTGCCGCTTGTTTTGCATTAGGTGCAGCATTAGGACCTACAGATGCAGTTGCTGTAGGTTCTTTATCTGGAAAAATTCAGATTCCGCCTAAAGCGATGCATATTTTAGAAGGTGAAGGCCTAATCAATGATGCTTCTGGCGTTACAGCATTCCAATTTGCGTTAGCCGCTTTATTGACTGGGAGTTTTTCAGCTGCCGATGCAGGAATTACTTTAGTTGTCTCCAGTATTGGAGGCGCTTTTGTAGGTGCTGTCTTAGTGATGATCAAACGTCAAGTTGTTATGATTTTAGAAAAAGCTTCGGCAAGAGATGTTACAGGTTATTTACTGCTAGAACTATTGTTGCCTTTTTTAGCCTATATGGTAGCTGAATTATTTCATGTTTCTGGAATCATCGCAGCTGTTGTAGCAGGCGTTATGCAAGCAGCGAGTTTTAAAAAGGTCTCTTTGTTTGAAGCAGAGCTTTCTAGCGTCTCTGAAAGTACTTGGGGCACAATTACGTTTATGCTAAATGCCCTTGTTTTTCTATTTTTAGGAATTGAATTATCTCAAGTCTTTTCGCCGATTTGGAATAGTGAAACATATTCTAACAGCTTTTTGATGTTGGTTATTTTGATTTTAAGTGTTACGTTGTTTGTTGCTCGATTTTTCTCCATTTTTGTGATTTATAGTGTAAAAAATGGTTTGAAGAACGTTTGGCATTCGATGAATGAAATGCTGATTTTAACGTTTGGTGGTGTCAAAGGAACGGTTAGTTTGGCGACTATTTTTATTTTGCCTTTGACTTTAAATGGACAAGATTTTCCTGAACGATCGTTACTCTTATTTATCACGGCTTGTGTGATTTTAGTCACGTTAGTTGGAGGGATTCTTGTTTTACCATTTTTAACTGACTCAGATGAGATTGAAAATACAAACATGCAAGGCATAATGCTGTTGCAAGAGGTTATCGAAAAACTTAAAAAGATAAATCAAGAAGATCCACATGTTGAAATGAATGTTGTGATTGAAAATTATCAAGATCGCGTAAAAGAACTGTATACAGAGCAACTCCCATCAGATCAACGACAAGAAGTACAGGAGTTACGTGCATTGATTGTTTCGATTGAACGAGATGGTTTGGAGGAGAGCTTTCGCCAAAAAGAAATCGGAATCGAAGGTTATCGGTTATATGAACGTTTGATATCAAGAATGGAACGATCAATTGCCAGGCAGTTACTATCGATTATCGGTTTTTGGTTACTGTTTGTTCGCCAAATTATTGCGTTTTTTATTCATCCAAAGCATTTATTCGCTAAGAAAGATGAAGAAAATAGACGAGAATTTCAAAAAGAAGAACTAGAAAATGTTCGCCAAGTCTTTTTACAAAATACAGAAGTTATTTTGAAGAGTTTGGATAATCTAAATGGTGTTTACGATGAGGAAATCATTCGTTTCTTTATTGAAGGACGGCTACAATTGGCGCATAGGCTAGAAGATGGGACTTTTATTGATTCTTTTATTGTTCGCTCTCAATCTAACTATGTAAAAGAACTATTGATTGGCTATCAGGAAGAACGAAAAGTGATCGATGAATATGAGATCTCTGGAAAAATATCTTCTCTTGAAGCAAATGAATATCGGAAAAATGTCAATTTGCTAGAATCCTATTCGATCAACGATATTTCAAGTGCTGTTCCACTAAGGAAACTGACAAGAGAATTAAAAAAAGAAGCAGACTAAGAAAACTAGCTTCTTTTTTTTACATTTTTTTGATACAATAAGCAGGATGAAAAGGGCGTGAGCAGATGAATGAGTTAAAAGTAACTGAATTAACGAAAACATATGGAGAGAAAACATTATTTGATCACATTTCTTTCCATATTCATGATAAAGACCGGATTGGCTTGATCGGGACAAATGGCACTGGAAAAACTAGTTTGTTGAATATTCTTGCGGGTAAGGCTGGTGGAGATGGTGATGGTCAGGCGATCCAACAGCCAAATGACTATCAAGTCGGCTATCTTTCTCAAGATAAAGAGTTTGATCCAGAGCTATCCGTTGTAGAAGCCGTGTTCCAAGGAGAAACGCCAATTATTCAAGCAGTTAAAAACTATGAGTTGGCGCTACTTGCATTAGCGGAAGACGGACTAGATCCTACCGTTCAAAAACAATATGCTCAAGCAGAAGAACGCATGAATAAAGAAGATGCGTGGACAGCAGATACAGATGCTAAAATTATTTTACAAAAACTAGGGATTGAAACCTTGCACAAAAAAATAGGTGAGTTATCTGGTGGACAAAAGAAACGTGTCAGTCTTGCTCAAGTATTGATTGAATCACCTGATTTACTATTATTGGATGAACCAACCAACCATCTGGATTATGAAGCGATCAATTGGCTAGAAAGCTTTTTGAACGGTTACCGCGGAGCTATTTTGATGGTGACTCACGATCGTTACTTTTTAGATCGGGTCACAAATCGAATCTTCGAACTTTCTTTTGGAAAACTATACGAATACAAGGGGAATTACGAGGCGTATATCATTGCTAAGGCTGAACGTGAACGAGTTGGTGTTGAACAAGAAGAAAAAAGAAAACAACTCTACAAACAAGAACTGGAATGGATGCGAGCCGGTGTTAAAGCTCGAGGAACCAAACAACAAGCGCGGCAAGATCGTTTCCATGACCTAAAAGAAAATCTCCATCAAGTCAATCAAAAAGGTCAGCTAGAAATGGATATTGCAACCCAGAGATTAGGTAAAAAAGTCTTAGAAATTCAAAATGGTGACTATCAAATCGAACATAAAACAATTTTAAAAGAATTTGATTTGCTTATTCAAGCAAAAGATCGGATTGGGATTACTGGAAAAAATGGTGCTGGCAAATCAACATTATTAAATATCCTTGCTGGTCGTCTAGAGTTAGACGGTGGATTCTATTCAATTGGTGAAACAGTTAACTTGGCTTACTATACGCAACAAAATGAAGCGATGGACCCTAACCAACGCATGATTTCTTATTTACAAGAAGCGGCGGAACAAGTGCAACGGGGCGATGGAACAACCATCGGTGTGGCTGAATTATTGGAACGGTTTTTATTTCCTCGTTTCATGCATGGAACAGTTATTGGGAAACTATCTGGTGGTGAAAAACGTCGGCTGTATTTATTAAAACTTTTGATTGGTCAACCAAATGTGTTATTATTGGACGAGCCGACAAATGATTTAGATATTGATACCTTAACTCTTTTAGAGGATTATATTCAAACATTTAAAGGTGCTGTGATCGCTGTTTCTCATGACCGTTATTTTCTTGATAAAACAATGGATAAACTACTGGTTTTTCAAGGAGAAGGTCACATCACGACTTATTTTGGATCGATGAGCGACTATTTAGCGGTAAGTAAAGAGCCAGCGAAAAAAGTAACGAAGGCAGAAGTAAGACCGACTAGCGAAGTTGAAAAGAAAGCAAAAACAAAGTTAACTTACATGGAACAAAGAGAATGGGAAACAATTGAAACAGATATAGCACATCTTGAAGAGCAATCAGCTAAAATTACAGAAGAGATGAATCATCAAGGTGATGACTTTACGAAACTACAACAGCTTCAAACAGAATTGGCAAGAGTGGAAGAAGAGCTGGATGAAAAGATGGAACGCTGGGAATATTTGAGTGAATTTGCAGAAAACTAGGAGGCACAAACTATGGAAGAAGCATACTTAGCATTAGGCCGTAAAATTTTAGAGGAAGGTCATCTAAAAGAAGACCGGACTGGAACAGGGACGCGGAGTATTTTTGGGCATCAAATGCGTTTTGATTTATCTGAGGGATTTCCCTTATTAACGACTAAACGAGTGCCTTTCGGCTTGATCAAAAGCGAACTTTTATGGTTTTTGAATGGTGACACCAATATTCGTTACCTCTTACAACATAACAATCATATTTGGGATGAATGGGCATTTGAACGTTATGTAAAAAGTGATGATTACAAGGGTCCAGATATGACTGATTTTGGTCATCGTGTCCTAACAGACGAAGTATTTAAGCAAAATTACGAAATAGAACATAAAAAATTCTGTGAGGCGATTTTATCGGATGAGGTATTTGCTGCCAAACATGGTGAATTAGGCAACATTTATGGTGCGCAATGGCGCCATTGGGAGACCAAAGAGGGTGGATTTATCGATCAATTAAAAAATGTTATTACGATGATCAAAAAAACACCAGATTCAAGACGCTTGATCGTCTCGGCTTGGAATCCAGAAGATGTTCCTTCGATGGCGTTACCGCCATGTCATACGATGTTTCAATTTTATGTAAATGATGGAAAATTAAGTTGTCAATTATATCAACGTAGCGGGGATGTTTTTCTAGGTGTACCCTTCAACATTGCTAGTTATGCTTTGTTGACTCATTTGATTGCGCATGAAACAGGTTTAGAAGTAGGCGATTTTGTTCATACGATTGGCGATGCTCACTTGTATACTAACCACATCGAGCAAATGAATGAACAACTGGTTCGAGAAGTTCGAGCTTTCCCGACATTAAAATTAAATCAAGAAAAAAAATCGGTATTTGATTTTGAAATGGAAGATATTGTCATTGAAGGATATGAACCGCATCCTGCAATCAAGGCGCCAATTGCCGTTTAATTTGAAAGGAGTTCCCCGATGTTAGCAGCCATATGGGCACAAGATGAACAAGGAACGATTGGAAAGAAAAATCGCTTACCTTGGCATTTGCCAAATGATCTGAAGTTTTTTAAACAAATGACGGAAGATAACACTATTGTGATGGGTAGAAAGACTTTTGAGGGAATGGGTAGCCGCCCGTTACCAAATCGTCAAACAATTGTTTTAACCAGAGATAAAGGATACCAAGCAGAAGGAGTCACTGTATTTCATACTGTGGGAGAGGTGCTCGAATACGCAAGATCTTTTGCTGGAATTACGTTTATTTCAGGTGGTTCAGCGGTATATGAGGATTTTTTACCTTATTGTGATGTGTTGTATCGCACTGTTATTGATCATTCATTTGAAGGTGATACCAAATTTCCTGCTGTTGCTTGGGATGATTGGACATTGATCAACTTAAGTGAAGGGGAGCAAGATGAAAATAATCGTTATGCTTACCAATTTGAGACCTATCAGCGTAAAGTGACTGCAGAGTAAAATTATTTATGCTACTTATATAAAAGAAACAAATAGCCTGATACATAACTCTTCACGTTATGTATCAGGCTATTATTATCCGAATAAACGGTAGGTAGCAGCGATCTTTCTTATTTTTCAGAATTAGCCGCTTTTGTCCCAACCTCTTTGTTTCTAAATATGATTGCGATATAAACCAACAACTTTACCTAAGATACTGACATTATTTAAAATAATTGGATCCAAAGCATCATTTTCTGGCTGAAGACGAACATGATCCGTTTCTTTAAAGAAACGTTTACAGGTTGCTTCATCTTCATCAGTCATAGCGATAACGATATCACCGTTTGAGGCAGTACTTTGTTTGCGGACAATGACTTGATCACCATCTAATATCCCAGCATTGATCATACTTTCTCCTCGAATCGTCAGCATGAATAAAGCATTTTCTTCTGTTCTTAGATCAGGTGGAAGCGGGAAGAAGTCAGATGCTTCTTCAACTGCTAAAATAGGTTCACCAGCTGTAACAACACCAAGCATAGGGATCACAGTAGGTTTGACCCCAATTCTTTCTAGACCGTCCGCTGTTAACTCAATGGCTCTTGGCTTTGTAGGATCACGCAGGATCATCCCTTTTTTCTCTAAACGGGCTAAATGGCCATGGACAGTGGATGTCGAGGAAAGGTCAACTGCTTTTCCAATCTCTCTTACAGTTGGAGGGTAGCCTTTAAGTTCAACTTGTTCATATATATATTTTAGTACTTCGATTTGTCTTGTGTCTGTACGTTTCACCACAATCCGCACCTTCTTTCAATTTATATTTTTAGTGTACCATAGTTTTGTACAGGAATCAAACAAGCGTTCGTGTTTATGATAAACATGGATTTAGGTTATTTTTACTAAAAAGTAAGTAGGTTTTTCAATACTAATTTCTGTATCTAATAGTTTTTGTTTTCCTTTTTTATTAAGAATATAGTTGTATTTTTGGCGCTCATCTTATAAGATAGACATGGAAAGTAAAGGAGGCAAAAGCATGTTATCATCAGAAAAAATGAACCGTATCAACGAACTTGCCAAAAAAGCAAAAGAAAATGAGTTGACTGAAAAAGAAAAAGAAGAACAAAAAGTTCTTCGTCAAGAATATCTAGCTGCTTTCCGCGGCGGTATGCGTCACCATATCGAAGGCATGAAAGTCGTTGATCCTAAAGGAAACGACGTTACACCAGAGAAGTTAAAAGAGATCCAAAAGGCAAAAGGCCTGCATAATAGAAAATAATTTCAGTTTTTTTTACTAAAAGTAATTGCTTTCATAAACGAAATACGCTAAACTATAGTTAATAAAGGTAAAAAAAACCTAAATAGGAGATGATTTTTTTGTTTGACAACACTGATCAGTTAGGCGTCAACACGATTCGTACATTGAGTATTGAAGCGGTACAAAAAGCAAACTCAGGCCATCCTGGCTTACCAATGGGTGCTGCACCTATGGCATATGCACTTTGGACAAAACATTTGAAAGTTAACCCAAAAACTGCTAGAAATTGGGTAGATAGAGACCGCTTCATTCTTTCTGCAGGTCATGGTTCTGCAATGCTTTATAGCTTACTTCATTTAGCAGGATACAGTGTAACAATGGATGATTTGAAGAGTTTCCGTCAATGGGGTAGTAAAACTCCAGGGCATCCTGAAGTCCATCATACAGATGGTGTTGAAGCGACTACTGGTCCTTTAGGTCAAGGGATTGCAATGGCAGTTGGAATGGCGATGGCTGAAGCGCACACTGCTGCGACATATAATCGCGATAGTTTCCCTGTGATCGATCACTATACGTATGCTTTATGCGGCGATGGCGATTTGATGGAAGGTGTTTCTCAAGAAGCGAGCTCGATGGCTGGGCACATGAAATTGGGCAAACTGATCGTATTATACGATTCAAATGATATTTCTTTAGATGGGCCAACTTCAAAAGCCTTCACAGAAAATGTTGGAGCTCGTTATGAAGCATACGGTTGGCAACATATTTTAGTGAAAGATGGTAATGATTTAGAAGAAATTTCTAAAGCAATTGAAACAGCTAAAGCTGAATCAGATAAACCAACCTTGATCGAAGTCAAAACAGTTATTGGTTATGGTGCTCCAAAAGAAGGCACATCTTCTGTTCATGGTGCCCCAATCGGAGCAGATGGTATTACTGCGGCTAAAGCTGTTTATGGTTGGGAATATCCTGATTTTACTGTTCCGGAAGAAGTTGCTGCTCGTTTTAAAGAAACAATGATAGAAAAAGGCGGCAAAGCTGAAACTAACTGGAATGACATGTTTGCAAACTATACAAAAGCACATCCTGAATTAGCAAAACAATTCAAACAAGCTTTTGCGGATGAACTTCCTGAAAATTGGGATAACGAATTACCAACTTATGAGGTAGGGTCAAGTGCTGCAAGTCGCGTAACAAGTAAAGAAACAATTCAAGCAATCTCTAAAGCTGTTCCAGGTTTTTGGGGCGGTTCCGCTGATTTATCTGCATCAAACAATACAATGGTTGCAGCAGAAAAAGATTTTGAACCAGGTCAATATGAAGGCCGCAATATTTGGTTTGGCGTTCGTGAGTTTGCCATGGCTGCAGCGATGAACGGAATTCAATTACATGGTGGTAGCCGTGTATATGGTGGAACATTCTTTGTCTTTACTGATTATTTACGTCCTGCGGTTCGTTTAGCAGCGATTCAAAATACTCCTGTAACTTATGTACTGACGCATGATTCTGTAGCGGTAGGGGAAGATGGCCCAACGCATGAACCTGTTGAGCAATTAGCAAGTATTCGTTGCATGCCTGGTGTTCAAGTAATTCGTCCAGCTGATGGAAACGAAACAGTTGCTGCATGGAAAATAGCTATGACGACTAAAGATGCTCCGACTGTTTTAGTTTTAAGTCGCCAAAACTTACCAGTTATTGAAGGAACTAAAGAACATGCTGGAGAGCTAGTTCAAAAAGGTGCATATGTGATTTCTAAGCAAAAAGGGGACAAACCAGAAGGAATCCTAATTGCAACTGGTTCAGAAGTGAACTTAGCCATTGAAACTCAAAAAGCATTGGCAGAACAAGGTCAAGATGTTTCAGTCGTTTCAATGCCAAGTTTCGATTTATTTGAAAAGCAAACAGCAGAATATAAAGAATCTGTTTTACCTAAAGCTGTGACTAAGCGTGTGGCAATCGAAGCGGCTTCACCATTTGGGTGGGAACGTTATGTTGGTACAGCCGGTACAACTGTGACGATCAATCACTTTGGCGCTTCTGCTCCTGGCGATTTAGTCTTAAAAGAATTTGGCTTTACAGTTGAAAATGTCGTAACAAAATATAATGAGTTATAAATAGCAAGTATTTAGTTAGTGAAAAAGCAAAAGTCCTAATCAGCTGGACTTTTGCTTTTTTTGTTGGGTAAATAGATTGTATGATTTGTAAAAAACTAAATAGAAGAGAGAATGTAATATTTGTGTAATATTTGCAATAGTTTTCTATTTATTAGAAAAAAGTTAATAAATAGAAAAATAAAGGATTCTTGCCGGAAAATCCAGTCGAAAAACAGACACTATGTAAACTGAACAAAACAATTGCACCTGAAATTATAAAACAAAAATTTCAGCTAGATTACGCTCACTTTAAAACTTCAAATTTCAGGAGTAAATAATTGTTTATAAAAAATTCCACGAGTAAAATGATGTTACGATGTTCTATTGAGGAGGAACAAATGAATGGACGAGATCAAAACAAGAAGTAGTAGACACCAACAAAAAACACAGAAGAATAATCATAAAAGAATGGTTTCTGTGATTGGGACTTCATTAGTATTTCTTCCTGTCGCAGGGAATCTGTTACCATTGGGTGTTCAAGCAACAGAAGTTGAAACTCAAGGAGCAGTTTCACAACAAGCATTTATTGATTCTATTGGATACTCAGCTGCTTCAGTAGCGGATGCAAATGATTTATATGCCTCTGTCATGATTGCTCAAGCATTATTAGAGAGTAGTTATGGAACTTCAGGTTTAGCCGCGGCTCCAAACTATAATTTATTCGGTGTCAAAGGAAGCTATGGCGGACAAACAGTTTATATGCCTACAGCTGAATATTTGAATGGTGAATGGGTCACTGTAACCGAACCATTTAGAAGTTATCCATCCTATACTGAGTCGTTTCAAGACCATGCTAACGTGCTTAAAACAACGATAGCTTCAAGTGGTAACTATCATTACTCTGGTGTATGGAAAAGTAATACAACGAGTTATATGGATGCAACAGCGGCTTTAGCTGGTCGCTATGCAACGGATCCTAACTATGCAAGTAAATTGAACTGGTTGATTTCTGCCTACGGTTTAACAGCGTACGATAGTGGTAGTACCGTAGCCACTACAGGTTATGAAAACCAAGCAAGTAGCGATCAAACAGCAATTGGACAGAGTAGTGCTACAGTTGCTGGGCAAACATACACAGTAGCCTCTGGTGACACTCTTTGGGGAATCGCTGAAAAATACGGAGTTTCAGTGGATCAATTGATGGCTTCAAATGGTATTACAGCTGAATTGATCACTGTAGGACAAGTGTTACAAGTTGCCTAAGAAAAGCTATCAACAATTCGTCATCTGGATGACGAATTGTTGATAGCTTTATTTTTATCGTTTTCCAGATCGCAATTCTTCTAAACGACGTTGACGATTTTTAGTTAGATCTTTGATTCTCGGGCGAGGTAGAATCGACTCCGAAGTTGTAGTTGACTCCATTGAATGTGTTAAAGAATTATTTACATCAAACTGTTTTAAATAGTCAAGAACTTCGCGGACAATTTGTGTTGGAGTAGAAGCACCTGCCGTCACGGCTACTTGCTCCACATCATATAACCATTTAGGATCGATTTGTGATACATCAGATATGCGGTGGGCAGGAACACCAGCCTGTTCAATGGAAACTTGAGCTAAACGATTGCTGTTATTACTTTTAGGATCACCAACAACGAGCGTTAAGTCACAACCTTGTGCTTGCTCAACAACGGCTTCTTGGCGAACTTGAGTTGCTTTACAAATATCTTTATGAATAAGCACATTACGATATTTTTTTTGAATCAATTCCATCAAATCGCTAACATCCCATTGGCTCATGGTTGTTTGGTTGGTGACAAAAATTTTATCAGAGTGTAAGTCTAAATCAGCAATATCTGCTTGATTAGCGACTAAATGAACATGTTCTGGCGATACACCCAAAGCGCCTTCAGGTTCAGGATGATTTTTTTTACCAATATAAATGATTTCATAGCCTTCTGTAACCTTTGTTTCAATCAACTCATGGGTGATCGTCACATCAGGACAAGTTGCATCAATCACGGTCAAGCCTTTTTCAACCGCTAATCGTTTGACTTTTGGTGAAGTTCCGTGAGCTGTAAAGATAACCGTTCCTTGATCAACTTGTGCTAAAATATCTTTACGACTAGCTCCATCTAAAGTGCGGATCCCGATGCTTTCAAAGGCGTCAGTCACATGTTTATTATGAACGATCATCCCTAAGATATAAATCGGGCGAGGCAAATTTTCATCAAGCGAGGCATTTCTAGCGATGACCATTGCATCAACAACCCCATAACAATAGCCTCGCGGACTAATATTAATAATTTTCATAAATAAAATAACTCCTACTTTACTATTTTTAAAGTCTCCTATACTATACAACATTACAACATGTTTGTTAAATTTGTTTAAAGAGAACTTATCAATTGACTAACAGTTGCAAAATGATAGCCAGATAAGTTGATATAAGCTATTATAAACACAAGACAGATTTTTTAGCTATATGAATATCAAACTGGAGGAATGAATCATGACTCAAATTTTTAACTCAGTTACTGAATTGATAGGGAAGACACCCATTGTAAAGTTAGGTCAGATTGTCCCAGATGGAGCGGCTGACGTTTTTGTGAAACTTGAATTTTTCAATCCCGGTGGAAGTGTAAAAGATCGGATTGCTTTAAGTATGATCGAGACTGCTGAAAAAAATGGCCAACTGAAAGCGGGAGATACAATTGTAGAACCTACTAGTGGGAATACTGGAATTGGTTTGGCAATGGTCGGCGCTGCAAAAGGCTATAAAGTCGTTATCGTAATGCCTGATACAATGAGTATTGAGCGTAGAAAATTAATGCAGGCGTACGGTGCTGAGTTATTGTTGACTCCAGGAGCTGAAGGAATGAAAGGTGCAATTGCCAAAGCGACAACGTTATCTGAAAAAGATGGCTTTTTCATGCCGATGCAGTTTGATAATCCAGCTAATCCGTCAACTCATGAAAAAAGGACTGGCAAAGAAATTCAGGATGTTTTTGGACCGGCCGGTTTGGATGCGTTTGTGGCTGGAGTAGGTACTGGTGGCACGATTACAGGTGTTGGGAAAGAGTTAAAACGTGTTTATCCAAAAATTTCGATTGTTGCTGTAGAACCAACCGAATCACCTGTTTTAGAAGGCGGTTCTCCAGGACCGCATAAAATTCAGGGGATCGGCGCTGGTTTTATTCCAAAAGTGTTAAATACAGAAATTTATAGTGAAATAATTGCAGTACCAAGTGAAGAGGCTATGGAAACCGCCCGTCAATTAGCAACTAAAGAAGGTTTACTTGTTGGAATCTCAGCAGGGGCAGCCGTAAACGCTGCAATCCAAGTTGCCAAAGAGTTAGGTGCTGGGAAAAAAGTACTGACTGTTATTCCTGATAACGGGGAACGATATCTGTCAACGGCTTTATATAATTTTCCTGAATAACTAGCGATTGAAAGAGAAGACGTAAATTTGCGTCTTCTCTTTTTTACTTGATCAACCACTCAAATAGTATGTAATAGTTTAAAAAAATACAAAAAATTGAGATAAACCTGCCATTTCCCCTACTATTTGCACGATTATTCTTGTCAAGTCAGATTAGAAATAGTATCATTTAGGAAAGAAGACTGGGAGGGGAACCAAATGGATAACATATTGGTAAAGAATGCACTTGAAGAATTAAAAGAAGCCAATATTCGTATTACTCCTCAAAGATATGCAATCTTGGAATATCTAATTGAGAATCATAGCCATCCAACAGCTGATGAAATTTATCGTTCACTAGAAGATCGTTTTCCAAATATGAGTGTTGCGACTGTTTATAATAATTTACGTTTGTTTACTGATATTGGTTTTGTTCAGGAAATGAATTATGGTGATGCATCTAGCCGATTTGACTTTAGTTCAAAAAAACACTACCATGCAATCTGCCAAAATTGTGGCAAAATTGTTGATTTCCATTATCCGGGCTTGGAAGATGTAGAGATGGCAGCAAGTAAATTGACTGGCTTTGAAATCAACGAACACCGACTAGAATTATATGGATTATGTCCTGATTGTCAAAAAGCCAAAAAAGAATGAAATGAGTGATAGAATGAGATCAATCCACACGGATAAGGCACCAAAAGCAATCGGCCCTTATGTACAGGGAAATATTGTGAATGGGCTATTATTTGCTTCAGGTCAAGTCCCGTTAAATCCTGAGACTGGAGATGTTACTGGTACTACCATAGAAGAGCAAACACAACAAGTTTTGAAAAATATCGCAGCCATTCTCGCAGAAGTAGGGAGTGACTTTGATCATATTGTTAAAACAACTTGCTTTTTAAAAGACATGAACGACTTTGTTGCGTTCAACGAAGTTTATGCTACAGCATTTACAAATCATTTACCAGCTAGGTCAGCTGTAGAAGTAGCCCGCTTACCTAAAGATGTTCTGATTGAGATAGAAATTATTGCGATGGTTAATGAATAATTCTTTGATTTCACAAGCTAAGAAACGAATGTTTCTTAGCTTTTTTTGTTGTAAAAACGGCATTCCTTTCAAAGAGAATGATTATTCAAATGAAAAAACAGTAAAAAATAGAGAAGTTTGTGAAAAAATAAGTTAATGATTCACAAGCAAAGAACTCGAATACGCATCCTCACTTTGTTATATTTTTAGTATACCAATAGATTTTTATTAAAATCGTTGGTGAAAAATTTAACTTGAAAGAAGGGATTTACAAAATGAAAGTCGTAGTCGTAGGATGTACGCATGCAGGAACAGCTGCAGTCAAAAGTATTTTAACAAATCACCCAAATGCGGAGGTAACCGTTTATGAACGAAATGATAATGTATCATTTTTATCATGTGGTATCGCGCTATATGTTGGAGGAGTAGTGAAGGAGGCTGACAGTTTATTCTATTCAAGTCCTGAAGAACTAGCGTCACTAGGTGCTACAGTTAAAATGGAACATGAAGTCGAAACCATCGATGTTGATCATAAAACAATCACTGCAAAAGATTTGAACACAGGCAAAGTTGAAACAAAAGAATATGATAAATTAGTCATGACCACAGGTTCGTGGCCAATCGTTCCTCCAATCAAGGGAATCGATGCTGAAAACATTTTATTATGTAAAAACTTTAACCAAGCAAACGTAATTATCGAACGTGCAAAAGATGCGAAGAAAGTTGTCGTTGTTGGTGGAGGTTACATTGGTATCGAATTGGTAGAAGCTTTTGTAGAATCAGGTAAAGATGTTACTTTGATCGATGGTTTAGACCGTATTTTAAATAAATATCTGGACAAACCATTTACAGACGTTTTGGAAAAAGAACTTGTTGATCGTGGTGTTACTTTAGCTTTAGGTGAAAATGTTCAAGAATTCCAAGCGGATGCAAGCGGACATGTGAATAAAGTCATTACTCCTAGTCAAGAGTTTGATGCTGACATGGTGATTATGTGTGTTGGTTTCAGTCCAAACACAACATTGCTTAAAGATAAGGTAGATATGTTACCTAATGGTGCGATCGTAGTCGATAAATTTATGAGATCAAGCAATCCAGATATTCTTGCTGCTGGTGATAGTGCAGTTGTACACTATAATCCAAGCAATACAACAAATTATATTCCATTAGCAACAAATGCTGTTAGACAAGGAATGTTAGTTGGGTATAATTTAACAGAAGAAAAACTTTCTTATCGTGGGACACAAGGAACTTCTGGTTTATATTTATTTGGCTGGAAAATCGGCTCAACTGGTGTTACTCTAGAAAGTGCGAAAATGAACAATTTGGAGGTAGAAGCAACACAATTTGAAGATAACTATCGTCCAGAGTTCATGCCAACAACGGAAAATGTCATGATGGAATTAGTTTATGAAAAGGGCTCAAATCGTATTGTTGGAGGACAATTAATGTCTAAATACGATATTACTCAATCCGCTAATACGTTATCATTGGCAGTCCAAAATAAAATGACTGTAGAAGATCTAGCTTTATCTGATTTCTTCTTCCAGCCCCATTTTGACCGCCCATGGAACTACTTGAACTTATTAGCACAAGCGGCATTAAAAGATATAGCTGAAAAATAATGATAAAAAAACCTAGAGCTGAATTCAGACCTAGGTTTTTTTATGTGAATAAGTAGAATATTTTGCATTTTAAAGACTTTTTTGAGATGCTTAATGAGTAAACTTAAATGAGGTGTTGGAAAATGGAAATAAGAGAACGAGTAATGCGCTCTCTATATGCTTTGATTGGAGTGGCAATTCTAGCCTTTGGTGCAGCCACGTTACGGATTGGTCAAGTCGGCTTAGATCCGTATACTGCAGCGAATATTGGTATCGGGAATGTTCTGGGACTTTCTTTAGGTGTTTATCAATTGATGATTAACTTTATTATTTTAGGAATTGTTTTTATTCTTGGAAGAAGCTACATCGGTATCGGAACAGTTATTAATATGGTTCTTACTGGTTTTTTTATTGATTTTTACACGTGGATTTATACGGATTTTATCACTATTAAAATCAATTTTTTCACTCAAAGTTTGGCACTTGTAATTGGTGTGTTGATTTTTACATTCGGCGCGTCGTTTTATATGTCAGCAAAGCTCGGGAACGCTCCATATGATGCTATCGCCCCAATTATAGTTGAACGCACTAAATTTCACTATCGATCCGTTCGAGTGAGCCAAGATATCTTTTTCGTTGTGCTAGCTTTTATTTTTGGAGGTCCAGTTGGAATCGGTACAGTAATTAATGCTTTTTTTACTGGACCATTAATTGATTTTTGGAATAAAAAAGTGAGTCAGCCAATAATCGAAAAAAGTATAAAAAGTAAAGTGGGATCCTAACAAACAAAATCTATACATAAAAAAACAAAGCAACTGAGTTGCTTTGTTTTTTTTTTTGCGTCGGCTATCTTTTGGATGAAAGCTTTAAATGATAGCGCTTTCTTTGGTTTCTTTAAGTTCCTTAGTATTAACTGTATAATATTAAAGGTATATTTTATAACAGTTTGGTTACAAAAACATTAGCATATATAAGTTTACAATTGCTTTTAAATCAACATTTCAGGTCTTTTTATAACAGTTTTTTTGAATTATTATTATAAAATTAAAAAAATAAGCATTTACGATTCATATCATTTCTCAAAATATTATAAAGATTATAAAATCCATGGGTGGAAGCTTAATTTAATTTTTACGTTGCTCGTGTTTTATGAAAGGAGAGTGTCTATTTGATTTAGCAAGCTTCTAGTTGTTCGTTATGTGGTATTAATTTGAATGTAAGAAGAGGATAATCATGAAAAATAATCAGCAAAAAAAGAAAAGCACTAATAAATCGAAAAAACAAAACAAATACCGTGCGTTATCATTAGTGTTGACAAGTAGTTTGGTTATTGCACCATTAACGGTTCCGCTGTCATTTTATTTACCAGGGGGAATTACTGCTTCTGCAGCAATTTTAGATGCAGAAATTTTATCCAACATTAGTAGTTCGAACAACAGTGGAACAACTACTGGAGCTTGTTGAGCTGCGGCCGGTGCTTCGAAAAATGTTAATTTTACAATTTCCGGAAGTGAATTGATAGGCGGTTCAGTTATCGCAAGCGGAACAAAACAAGCAGTTTTGACTATTCCAACTGCACTAAATGACAAAGTTTCTCCAAATGGAGCAGCGCAAATTGATACAAATATCACATTGACCGTTGCTGATTTGACCTTCTTGACTGGAACACTAAATGCAGTTAATAATCTATCAAACTTATTAACTGATATCGTTGATGGATCATTAGGTAGTTTGACAGGTGTTACGTTGGATTTAACGACAGTTAATCATTTAAATAATCTGGAAAATTCGGGGAGCGCTCAGTTTAGCGCTAATGCAGTACTTTCTCCAGATGGTACTGATATTCATGCCGACATGGATGACGGACTAGGCTTAGTTTTGGCACAGAATGTCTCCTCTCTTTTACAAGATTTAAAAGCAGCAGTTGATGCTTTACATGCGACAGGTAGTGGGATTTGCAGCAATTTAGTTGCAGCTGCAATCAACACTGCATTACTTCCAGTTAAAGGTACAGTAGATACGGCCATTAATTTGGCTCTTCCATTGGTGGGAATTGTCGGTTCTGGAGTCAATCAATTGGCTGATGCATAAGTGTTAGGTGGTACGACCAGCAATATTCCAACAACGGTTATTAGCCCAACAAGTTTAGCACAAAATCTAGATGCACGTTTTGTTGGAACGGTTGTAAAAGCGGATGCTATTGATGTCAGTTTGATCAGCACAGCTAATGGAGTATCAGATATTAATTATGCTGGAAATGCAGTAGTAGTCGCACCACCGGTAGTAACAAATACAACCCGTACTTCAGCAGCAGGTTATACAGTCACAGGTACGGCAACTGCAGGCGATACGGTTATGATTAAAAATGCAGGTGGTACAACGATCGAATTAGGACCAGCAACAGGCAGAAACTTCTCAATCAACATTCCGCAAGGTTCAGCAGGTGCAAGTGAAGAATTGACAGCAACTGCTTCAAATGACGGTGTCGATAGTACACCAACAACTTTCACAACACCAGCTGATCCGGTTGTAATCACAGCTCCAGTTGTGAAAGGGGTCACAGGTGATTCAGCAACTGGTTATACCGTAACGGATACAGCGACTCCTGGTTGATATCATTTCAGTTAAAAATGCGGGTGAAACTGTAATTGGAACGGGTATAACTGACCTACTGGGAAATTATACCGCAATCATTCCAATTGGTTTAGCAACGCCAATCATTGATAGTGTTACTGGAAATTCAATGACAGGTTATACGATTAAAGGAATTGCAACACCAGGAAATGATGTAGTCATTGAAAATGGTAACGGAGAAGTTTTAGGTAGTGGAGAAGCCAATGATTCAGGTGCATTTGTCATCGAAATCCCTATAGGTTTTGCACAACCGAAAGAGTTAGTTTCTGCGATTGCGAAAGATAAAGAGGGAAATCGAAGTGAACCAGCTAAATTCAAATTACCAGCTGACTCAGGTGATGGTAACGGAAATGGCAATGGAACAGGCAACGGTTCTGGTAATGGTAGTAACTTAGGCAATAATGGCAGCTCAGGCTTGAAAAACCTAAGTAGTTCACAAAAAAATCTTCCTAATAACGGTGAAATCTTTAGTAATTGGGGAGTGTTAGGTGCTTTATTATTAGGTGCATTTGCTTTCTTCACCTTCAAACGTACAAACAAAAAAGAATATGAATAAATCGGAAACATAATGCATTAACTTTCTATAAGGGTTAAAACATGAGGTGGGACATGCGTCCTACCTCATGTTTTTTTAGTAAAAATGGACTGTTTTACCAGAATAGCTGCATTTTGGGAGAAAGAAACTTCCTTTCTGATTCTTTTTATCGTAAAATGAAATTAGACAAAATGAAAGGGAGGATATACACATGCCGATTCGCGTTCCAAAAGAGCTACCAGCTATTAAAGTATTAGAAAAAGAGAAAATATTTGTAATGGACGAAGATCGCGCCATGCACCAAGATATTCGTCCTTTAGAAATTTTGATTCTAAATTTAATGCCTAAAAAAGATGAAACGGAAGTTCAGCTTCTGAGACTATTAAGTAATACGCCTTTACAAATAAATGTTGATTTTTTGCATATGAGTAGTCACGACGCAAAAAATACATCTATTGATCACTTGAAACGTTTTTATCATCAATTTAAGGAAGTAAAAGATAAATTTTATGATGGTTTGATTATTACTGGCGCGCCGATTGAGCAATTGCGTTTTGAAGAAGTTGATTATTGGGAAGAATTGCAAGAAATTTTTAAATGGAGTAAAACTCATGTGTTTTCAACATTCCATATTTGCTGGGGAGCACAAGCTGGGTTATATTATCATCATAAAATCAATAAATATCCGCTAGACCAAAAACTATCAGGAATATTTGCACATGATGTTTTAACACCGACCTGGAGTATCTTAAAGGGATTTGACGATGTCTTTTTTGCGCCACATTCTAGATATACTGGGGTTAAAAAGAGCGATATAGATAAGACTGAGGCGTTAGAAGTTTTAGTTGAATCGGAAGAAGCAGGGCTTTTTTTAGTTGGAAATAAAAATAATCGTGCTTTTTATGCGATGGGGCATTTAGAATATGATCGTGAAACATTACAACAAGAATTTGAGCGTGATCAACATAAAGGGATAGAGCCTAAGCTACCCGAGAATTATTTCCCGAACAATAACACAAGTAAGGTGCCACAACTCCGTTGGCATATGGCTGCATCATTGTTATTTTCTAATTGGCTAAATTATGCAGTTTATCAAAATACACCATATGATTTAACTGATTTACTTGAAGTAGGGAAATATTAAATAGATAAAAATAAAACAAAGTAGAAATATTACTTTTGTTTTATTTTTTTATCTAAATACGTTTATTTAAAAAATGCACGCGTTACCTTTTCGAAATAGTTCAATAATTTTTTGAAGCATTCTTATTACTTTTTTTTTAAAGTAAACGTATTATAAGGAGAAGGAAGGAGGCCGTAGGTTGATGGAATGCTACGGAATAGGTAGCTTGAATCATAACCATCACAAATACCATAGTTATTTATTTAGTTTGTCTTAGCAGAATAAATAACGTATTAATAGTATCAAAGGTTTCAAAAAAATGAATCATGAGTTACATACCCCTAAATCAACATTATTTTGGGAGACGTTCCAAGATTTCAAAAAATGAATAGGCTTTAATTAACTATGTTGGAGGAATAATGATGAAAATACCTAAAAAATTTTTGAGCGGGTTGTTACTTTCCATACTATTTCTGTTTTCGTTCGTACCTGTTTTTGCACAAGAAATTGATGCAATCACAGCACCTACAGGAATCAAGGCTATAATCGTGATCATTCCCTTGATCGTAGTTTTAGTTTTATTGTTTATGAAGGTCGATATGATTATTGCAGGTTTTGTTGGTGGAGTTTTGGCAATGATCATTGGTGGAATTGGTTTAGAACAAGCCAATAAACAATTATTAGAAACAATTCCTATGATGTTGGGTATTACTGTTCCAATCATCAACTCAGCGGTTGCAATGGCCGTATTTAAATGAGGCGGTTACTCAGCAGCACTGACACTTGCTAAACGAGGAACAAAGGGAAAAGTCGAATATGTTTCAGCATTTATTGTTGTTTTGTTAGCAGCAGCAACCTATATGTCTGGTATTGGCGGTGGTAGTGCTATGGTTATTGCACCACTGGCTTTTGTAGCAGTTGGGGTCGTTCCTGAACTGATTGCGGCAATGTCACTTGCTGCGGCGGTTTCATTTACTACGTCACCTGCATCATTAGAATCAAGTATCGTTTCTAAGTTGGGTGACTTTAGTGTAGCTAAGTATGTTTCCGACATGCGCCCGATTTGGTTAGTGTTTTGTGCGTTAGCCATTATTTTAGCTTTCTGGGGAACCAAACGCCGAAATTTGGGCTTTAAAGAAAATAGTGAGGATGAATATGCCTCAATGAACAATAAAGCATTATTTAAATTGACTTTACCAGCAATCTTTTTATTGTTTGCGGTAATTTTTGGTCCTGTAGTCAATGATCTTGTTGGATTTGCTTTATTAACTCCTTTAGTTTATATGGTAGTAACTTTAGCTTTGATTTATATCTGTTCAGATTTTACTTTAAATCAGTCCGTTGAAGCGATGGTGGATGGGTCAACGTATATTTTGACTCGATTATTCCAAGTAGGGATTTTTCTAGCATTTATTAATATTATTGCTCAAACAGGAACATTTGCGGTTATTGCCGGGATTGCTAGTGCCGCGCCGACCATGATCATGGTTCCAGTTGCAATTTTAACCGGAATTTTAATTGGTGTGCCAGCGGGTGCTTATGTAGGCTCCGTACTAACACTTGTATTACCAGTAGCTGTGTCCTTAGGTTTTTCTTCTATTGAACTTGGATTAGTTGCTGTAGGCGTTGGGTTAGGCAGTCAAATGAGTTTTGTTAATATTACGATGCAAGCCTTATCATCAGGATTCCAAATTCCAATTTCAGACGTTGTAAAAGGGAATGTAAAATGGATCAGTATGGCATCAGTGGTATTAATTTTGATTGGTTTCTTTATTTAGTTTAAATAGAAAGGGTGGAATACATGGATATTTTAATTAAACAAGCGAGATTAAGTGATGGAGAAGCATTGCAAGATGTGGGGATCAAAGACGGTAAGATCGTTGCGATTTCAGAAAATTTAACGGATAATGCCGTAACGGTCATTGATGCAAAAGGTCGTGTTTTGATTCCAGGCTTGGTAGAAAGCCATATTCATTTGGATAAAGCCTTGATTGCTGATAGAAAGCCAAATAAATCAGGAACTTTACAAGAAGCAATCAGTGTTACCGCGGAATTAAAGCCAACATTTACCGAAGAAGATATTTATCAACGAGCAAAACGAGCGTTGGAAATGATTATCTCTCACGGTGTAACTGCTGTTAGAACACATGCGGAATTTGATCCAGCTCAAGGTTTTTCTGGCTTTAAAACTATTATGAAATTAAAAGAAGAATATCGTGATCTAATCGATATGCAAATTGTGGCATTCCCCCAAGAAGGGATTTTTAAGGCGCCTGGTACGGAAAAGATGATGAATGAAGCAATGGAAATGGGGGCAGATGTTGTCGGCGGTATTCCGTATAATGATGCTCCAGCGGACAGGCATATAGATTTAGTTTTTGAAATTGCTAAAAAATATGATAAAGACATTGATCTTCATCAAGATTTTAGTGATGAAGCAACAGATATTTCAATAGAATATCTATGTAAAAAAACGATAGCTGAAAACTATCATGGTAGAGTGTCAGTCGGACATTTAACTGCTCTACATGCGTTAGAACCAGAACGTTTAAATGAAATTTTATCATTAATGTCTGAAGCTCAAATCAGCGTGATGGCCTTGCCAGCAACTGATTTGCATTTAGGAGCTAGAAACGATGTGTACAATGTTCGCAGAGCTGTGACACCGATCAGAAAGCTTCGTGACGCAGGCGTCAATGTCTGTTTAGCGACTAATAATATTCGTAATGCGTTTACGCCTTATGGGAATGGTGATTTAATGCAAATTGCCATGTTAGCTATTCCAGTCGGGCATTTAGGTGGAGCGGATGACTTACCGACTGTTTTACCAATGATCACAGAAAATCCAGCTAAAGCCTTAGGTCTTGAGCATTATGGCGTTCAAGTAGGCAATAAGGCTGACTTAGTCTTACTTGATACGAAGGTCAAAGCAGATGCTATTATTGATATTCCAGAGAGAAATTATGTTATCAAAAATGGAAAAATCACTGTCGAAGTAAAAAAAGAAGTCACCATCTTTAAATAAGTCATTCCGAACAACCAGCTATGTGATCGATAGCTGGTTGTTTAATTACCTATAATTATGTTATGTAAACTATATATGTTGAGAAAATAATAAAATATAGTAATACCAAATACATCATGTAAGGCTTATAAAGCTAATTAGTCATATGTATTCTCAATTAAATTACGCAATTGAGAATAAAAATAGAAATCGCTTGTATTTGTAGCTGGTTATATGATACTCTTTATTATATAATAAATAATATTGGAGGTACAGGAAATGAAAGTTATTGTTTTAGGTTCATCGCACGGAGGCTACGAAGCAGTTGAGGAATTACTAAGTCTACATCCAGATGCACAAATCCAATGGTACGAAAAAGGCGATTTTATTTCTTTTTTATCCTGTGGTATGCAACTTTATTTAGAAGGTAAAGTAAAAGATGTTAATTCAGTTCGCTATATGACTGGTGAAGAGATGGAGAGTAGAGGGGTCAACGTTTTTTCAAATACAGAAATAACTGCGATTAAACCTGAAAACCATCAAGTAGTGGTGAAAGATTTATTATCTGGAAAAGAACGCACTGAAGGGTATGATAAACTAATCATCAGTCCAGGAGCAGTTCCTTTTGAATTAAATGTCCCAGGTAAAGAATTAGAAAATATTTATTTAATGCGTGGTAGAAAATGGGCAATCAAATTAAAAGCAAAAACCGTTGATCCAGAGGTAAATAATGTGGTTGTCATCGGTAGTGGCTATATTGGTATCGAAGCTGCCGAATCCTTCGCAAAAGCTGGTAAAAATGTCACCGTTATCGATATTTTAGATCGACCATTAGGTGTCTATCTAGATAAAGAATTTACTGACGTATTGACTGAAGAAATGGAAGCTAATAATATCAAGGTTGTAACAAACGAAACAGTTCAAAGCTATAAAGGTGAAGGACAGGTTAAAACAGTTGTAACTGATAAAGCTGAATATGCTGCTGATCTGGTTGTTGTTGCAGTTGGTGTTCGTCCTAATACAGGCTGGTTAAAAGATACGTTAGACTTACATCCTAATGGTCTGATTAAAACCGATGAGTACATGCAAACAAGCGCTGCTGATGTTTTTGCAGTTGGAGATGCAACATTGATCAAATACAATCCTGGTGAGACAGAAGTCAACATTGCTTTAGCGACAAATGCAAGAAAACAAGGTCGTTTTGCTGTGAAAAACCTAATGAAACCAGTAAAACCATTCCCTGGTATTCAAGGATCTTCCGGTTTAGCTGTTTTTGATTACAAATTTGCTTCTACAGGAATCAATGAAGAAATGGCAAAAAAATTGGATAAGAAAACGAAATCTACCTTAGTTGTTGAAGATTATTTGATGGATTTCAATCCTGACAAACAAAAAGCTTGGTTTAAATTAGTATACGATCCTGAAACAACTCAAATTTTAGGTGCTCAGTTGATGTCAAAAGCTGATTTAACGGCTAATATCAATGCTATTTCCTTGGCAATCAAGGCTAAAATGACCATTGAAGATTTGGCCTATGCTGACTTTTTCTTCCAACCTTCATTTGATAAGCCTTGGAATATCATCAATACAGCTGCTTTAGTGGCGTTAAAAAATGAACAATAGTTTATAAGACTAAAAAAAGACCACAGAAAGAAATCTTCTGTGGTCTTTTGCTCGTAGCAGAAAGATGGTATGATTTGATTAAATAACTTGAATTGGCGGGAAAAATAATATGACCATTATTTTAGAGGAAATGACACGTATAGATTTTGATAACTATCTCTCTTTTGCAATCAAAGACTATGCTAAAGATAAGATTACTGCAGGGACTTGGAATAAAGAAAAAGCAATTCAACTAGCAACAAAAAGTTTTAACGAGCTTTTACCTGATGGAAAGAATACAAAAAACGAATATCTATATTCAATTAAAGACGAATCATTTGATAAAAATGTTGGTTTCTTATGGGTCCATTTAAATAAAACACCTTATGATTCAAGATTTTTCATTTATGACTTTATCATTTTTGAAGAGCATAGAAATATGGGCTATGGTAAACAAACGATTGCACGTCTTAGCGAAAAAGCCAAAGATATAAATGTCTCTCGGATCGACTTGCATGTATTTGCTCATAATAAAGGAGCGATTCATTTATATGAAAAAACTGGATTCGTAGCAACTGATATCAGCATGTCAAAGAAGATCTATTAAAAGTCTTAAACAAAAAAGGAAAACAGCATGTGTCAGCATCCAAGCGCAAAAATCATGACAGAGTTGATTCAAAAACAATGGACAAAACATTCGATCTATGCTGCAGTTATCAATGAAAAAGCAGAGATCATTTCAATAGGTAGAACTACTGTTACAGAAGAAAATGATCCATTGGTCGTTTATAAAGTGTCGAACTATGCTAGAACAAGGATCAGCCATTCATCAAGTTGAGTTAATCGAAAATTTTATGCTAGATGAGATTAAAGACTACTTCACAAGACGCCTAAGATGAAAAAAACTTTTCGCTTAAGGGTTAAATGTAAATCATTAATTAAGGGGCGAATAGAATAATGTACTATTTTGATAATAATGTAAAAGTCTTTTATGATAGTATCGGAGAGGGGAGACCGCTACTTATTATTCATGGTTTTGCCATTGACCATAGAGCAGTAAAAAGGACTGTTGAAGAATCTATCAAGTATAAGAACTATAGACGAATCTATATTGATTTCTGGGATGGGCAACTCACCAGCTCCTGATAAAATGATTGATGCTGATGAGTTACTAAGTATTTTACTTAAATTAATCGAGAAGATTATCGGAACAGAACCATTCTCCGTTTTAGGTTATTCTTATGGAGGATACTTGGCTTTAGGACTTGTTAAATTTATTCCTGAACAAGTCGAAAATTTAATTTTGTTAGCTCCAGTTGTAAAAGCAAATGCTAAGCAACGAAATTTGCCAGAAAAAATAAAATAAGCTCAGAGTTTTTTGAGGTTGAGAATAGAACTCTCTTGGCTCAGTACAAAGCTTCAGCAGCTAATATAACAGAACAAGGCTACAAGAACTTTCTTAAAGAGATTTATCCAGGACTTATCATTGGAGATCACATTTTCCAAAAGACTTTTCAGGAACTTGGAAGCATATGAAAAGTCTTTTCGCTAAACTGATTATTTTCGATAGTTTGATTATTTTAGCTGAACAGGATGATGTCGTTGGATTCTAGGATACCTTGGACCATGAAAAAGACTTTTATGATGGTAGCTTTATATTGATCAAAAATGCTGGGCATAATATGCAACTAGATCAACGAGAGTCTGTTACAACTTAAATCTGTAATTTTTTAAATTAACGACTAAATAGTCTTTGATTTTTCAAATAAAACTACTTTGTATAATGTATATTATGTTAACTAAAAAACGAAATAAACTTTGAGTGTCCATTAATATATATAACTTTATAGAAAAAGACAGTCCCCTCATTTTATCTAAGGTTCACTGTCTTTTCTAAAGTAATTTTACAAGATCGGTGATAATAATCGTGAAAAGTTTTGTTTAAACCGCAACCAATGTGATTGATTTTGAATTATTTCGTCTGTTAATAATAGACTTACGTTCATATCTGATTCAAATATTTGCGTCAATTTCCAAGCAACTTCTGTATCATAGATAAACGTACTAACTTCAAAATTCAAGGCATAACTTCTGATATCTTGGTTCGTTGTACCGATCATACAGATTTCATTGTCGATGATCATTGTTTTAGCATGTAAAAAGCCATTCTGATACATATAGATTTTAATTCCACGTTTATGCAAATAGTTCGCATAATACTGTGTAGCACGATAAATAAAAGGATGATCAGGCATACACGGAATCATGATACGTACATCGATACCAGATCGAACAGCAATCAACAGTGCATTGATCATACTATCATCAGGTATTAGATATGGCGTTTGAATCCAGACTGATTTTTCAGCAGATAAAATCATTTTAATGAACCCACTTTTTAAGATTTCTTCCTCTGAATCCGGTCCATCGGAAACAACTTGTAATGCTAAATCACCAAGCTGGCTGTCCTCGGCAATTTGGAAATAGTGATCAAGATAGTCCATCTTATCTGCCTCGTGTTGCACAGAGGCATTCCAATCCATAATAAAAATTTCCTGAAGCGAAAAAACTGAAGAGCCAACTAAACGAATATGTGTATCTCGCCAATAGCCGAATTTTTTGCTCTCTCCGAGATATTGATCGCCGACATTAAATCCGCCGGTCCACCCTATTTTGCCATCGATTATAACCATTTTGCGGTGTAAATGGTAGTTTAACCGGGTTTTGCTGATCATATTTTTAGAGGTAATAAAAGGCGCAACTTTCCCGCCTAAAGCAACAAAGTCTGCAAAAAACTTTTTATTCGCTCCTGGAGAGCCCCATGGGTCATAAACTAAATGGACTGAAACCCCTTCTTTGACTTTTTCACCAAGTAAATTTAAAAACTGATTCCCGATTCGATCATTAAAAAATGAATAATACTCAACATGAACCGTCTCTTTAGCTTGGCGGATATCTTCAAATAAAGCTTCGAATTTTTCTTTGCCATCAGTGTAAATCTTTAAGCTATTTCGTTTACTTAATGGTGAAGAATCCATGTTTCTGAAGTACTTATTCAATACGCGAGCATCTGTTAGTAAATTAATATCCAACTTACCATCTGATTTCAAATTATCAGCATCAACCATCTTCTTGATCTCAGTGATTTTTTCTTGATCATACGCAGTCAAATTAAACACTTTTTGACCATTGATTCCTCTGCCGCAAAAGAGATAAATGATAAACCCAATGCCTGGTAAAAATAATAAGGTCATAATCCACGCTAAAACACTTGAAATGCTGCGAGGTTTTCTAAAAACGGTAATTAGTGCTGCTGTCGTATTTAATAACAATAAACCAACAAGTATGGTAATAAAAATCTGCATCTATTTTCATTTCTCCCTTAAAATACGTAATATAGTGATTATAGCAAAAATTAGTGATTCATCCAACAAATAACATTAGCTTAACCAGAATTCAACAATTCAAATAAAGATTGCCCTACCCTATTTAAATTGTTGTAATGTTGTACTATAATATGCTGAACTATTTAATTGAAAAGAGGACTAATTGTAAATGGATATCAAAATGCTTGTTACTATTTTTGTAGTGAATTTTTCTTATATCACATTGAATACCATTCGTTTTATGTTAACAATGAAAGGCTACCGCTTGATTGCTCCTTTAGTCAGTATGGCAGAAATAACGATTTACGTGTTAGGTCTTAGTATGGTCTTGAACCGCTTGGATAATCCGATAAATCTGGTTGTTTATGCTCTCGGTTATGCAGTTGGGATTAGTGTAGGAATCAAAATTGAAGATTATCTAGCTTTGGGTTACATCATGGTAACGGCTATCCTACCTTCTTCCACAGAACAACTCAATTTGGCAGAGATTCTGCGAGACCACGGGTATGGCGTTACACAAAGCTTTGGAGCTGGCCGTGAAGGAGAGCGCATGATTTTAGAAATTCTTTCCCCACGTAAAAATGAACGTAGCTTATATAAGTTGATCAATGAAAAAGAACCTAGGGCATTTATTATTTCTTATGAGCCCAAGTTTATCTCTGGTGGTTTTTGGACGAAAAAAGTACGTAAGCGTAATAATTAAGAGAAAAACACTCAAAGAAAGTCTGGAACAAATCTTTGAGTGTTTTTCTCTTTTGTAATCAAGATTACATAATATTATTATGCTAAACTAATGTTTGAAATAATGAATATGATTTTGCTTAGACAAACCATTTTCAACTAACACACTATAAATTTGGTGTTTTAAAAAGACACGCTGATTTTCATCTGTGGTATTTGCCCATACAGAGCTTAATTCGGTTTTCATTTGATCTAGACGGACTTTTAGTTCATCTGAAAGAACTTGATTTTCTAATAATGGAACGGCAAAATATAATTGGTTTTCTTCATCTCGCACCAAATCACCCGTTACAAGTAGAGCTTCTTGAAAAATATTTACCTTACATTCTCTTGTTTTATTTCTATTTGCAGTACGTATTACCTTTTGAATTTGTTGGATAAAATAATTGAGATCTATATCCCCGATTAAATTTTGCAAAGGCTCAAAAATTTGAGGCAACACTTGACTTTTGGATAGTAGATTGAAATAGTTTGCTAAATCAAATGGAACCTGCTGGGCTGTAAAAATCGAGACAAACCGTAATGTATCGTTGCCCTCCTCCCTTCTCTGAAACAAAGGTAGGCCATTCGAAGAATCTTTAACGCCAAAGAAGTAATCTCCTTGCTCTCCACTAAAGAATAAAGACCACAGCCATTCACCAAAAAGAAAATAATTCGTTCGTTCACTTTCCAGTTTCATTCTTTCTAATAACCCTATTATTGATTCTGGAAGAATTTGGGTTTTTTCGTTGGAATAAATCGGAAATGAAAGTGAATATCTTCTGTTTTTTCGTTTAATCAGATTGTATTTGATTAGTTTATCTAGGTATAGTTCTAAGTTGCCATTTGTTGGAAGATCAGCTTTGATTTGACGTAGAATAATCTCTTGATCTTGACGTTCTGTGAAGTATGCTACGATCTCTTTAAAGAGTGGATCAGAGACGATTTTATCCAAAGGTTCACTCTGGTTAGTTTGAGCATAGTAATAGGTTATATTTTCCATAGTTGAACCACGCTTTCTACTTATCTACTCTTCTTCATAAGAAAAACTACAGCTGGAGTAATCAACGCCACCTGTAGTTTATTAAGTTGCTAAATCAGATGTATACTTTAGCTAAATGCTTCAGTTAACTGAGGGACAACTTGTTTTTTACGAGAAACAACACCGTTTAAAAATGCACGGTTATTATTTAATGTTACATTAAAAGCTGCTTCTACTTTATCTAATGAATCACCGATCACTAATAATTCAGAATCGCTATCTAAAATATTTGTCACGATCAAAACAAATAAATCATATCCATTTGTTGCATTTTCATTTTTCATTGTAGCTTCTAGTTCTGTCTGACGAGCTAATACTTCATTCAGGTCAACTGTATTGACTTGAGCGATACGGACATTCTTAGCACCCATCGGAAAGCTTTTAGCATCCAAATCTAATAATGTTTCAGCAGATTTGTCGCTTAAATTAGTACCAGCTTTTAACATGTCTAAGCCATAGCCATTCAAATTGATTTCAGCGATACTTGCTAGTTCATTCGCAGCATCGATATCTTCTTGTGTACATGTTGGTGATTTGAATAATAATGTATCTGAAACAATCGCTGATACCATCATCCCTGCAATTTGTTTAGGAATAGTTACATTGTTTTCTTTAAACATTTTCAAGATGATCGTACAAGTACAACCGACTGGTTCAGCACGGTAATACAATGGATCAGCTGTTTCAAAATTAGCAATTCGGTGGTGATCGACAACTGCAAGAATCGTTAAATCTGCAATATCGGAAATACTTTGTTGGAATTCATTGTGGTCAACAAGGATCACTTGTGTTGTCTCGCCATTCGCACTTTCTACAATTCTAGGTGCATCCACATTAAAGTAATCCAAAGCGTATTGTGTTTCTTCGCTAGGTGCGCCTAAAGCGACTGCTTCTGTTTCCTTGCCTAGTTCTTTTTGTAAGTAAGCAAAGCTGATTGCAGCTCCAATCGCATCTGTATCAGGATTTTGGTGTCCAAAAACAAGAATTTTTGACATAAAAATGGTTCACTCCTTCTTTATTCTTCATTACTAATAATAACAAAAAATAGAAAAGAAACAACAATTATTGTTGTTTCTTTTCTATTTTTATCGACTATCTTGTCGCATAGCCTTGATAGTCGTTGACGTGAAGCAATTTTTTCGCATTTGCTACACGATCTTCTTTCGGTGGTTCGATTCCATCTAATGGATACGTTAAGCCTAATTCATCCCATTTGTATTTACCCATTGTATGATACGGCAACACTTCTACTTTGTCGACATTTTTCAATGTTTTGATAAACGTATCCAACCGAATCAAATACTCATCGTAATCACTACGTTCGGGAACCAAAACGTGACGAATCCAAACTGGTTTTCCAATCTCAGAAAGATATTGGGCCATTTCCAAAATATTTTCGTTTCCTAACGAAGTAAGTAATTTGTGTTGTTCGTTATCAATATGTTTGATATCAAATAACAGTAAATCAGTATAGTTCATTAGTTCTTCGAATTGGCTGAAAAAGGGTTCTTCTCTTGTGAATGGTTTGCCACAAGTATCGATTGTTGTATGTATTCCTTTTTCTTTCGCTTTTTTAAACAAGTCAGTTAAAAATTCTAATTGAAGTAAAGGTTCGCCCCCACTGACAGTGATTCCGCCTTTTTCGCCCCAATAAGAACGATATTTGATTGCTTCTTCTAAAACTTCATCGGTTGTTACTTCGCGTCCGCCAGAACCAATCTTCCAAGTATCAGGATTATGACAAAATTGGCAGCGCATGCGGCAACCTTGTGTAAATACGATGAAACGAACGCCGGGGCCGTCAACGGTTCCAAAATTTTCTGTAGAGTGAATTCTACCGATAACAGGAGTTGTCATTGCTTGTTCCTCATTTCTTTTAAAAAAAGGGCTGACACGAGGTCAACCCTTCAGTTGTTTGTTTATTATAGTCTGTCATGTGAAGTTCTAGAGATAACATCTGCTTGTTGCTCAGGAGTTAAATCACGGAATTTCACGGCATATCCAGATACACGAATTGTTAAGTTAGGGTATTTTTCTGGATGTGCTTGTGCATCTAATAATAATTCGTTTGTGAACACGTTAACGTTCAAGTGGTAACCACCTTTATCGAAGTAGCCATCCATTACGTTACGTAAGTTATCGATTCTTGTATCATCATCTTTACCTAAACCGTTAGGGTTGATTGTTTGTGTATTAGAGATTCCATCTAATGCACTTGTATATTCTAATCTAGCAGTTGAGTTAAGTGATGCTAAAAGACCATTTTTCTCACCTAAGAATTTACCATCTTGGTAGCTTGGGTTAGCACCTGGTGCTAATGGTTTGCCGGCACGACGACCATCTGGTGTATTACCAGTTGCTTTACCGTAAACAACATTAGAAGTGATTGTCAATAATGAAGTTGTTGGTTTAGCGTTACGATACGTATGTTGACGTCTGATTTGAGTCATGAAGTACTCAAGTATCCAGTTAGCCATTGCATCTGCTTCTTCATTATCGTTACCATAAGTTGGGAACTCGTTTTGAGGAACATAGTCAATTGCTAAACCATCTTCATCACGGATTACTTGTACATTACCATGTTTGATCGCCATTACTGAGTCAGCAGCATGTGAAATCCCTGCAATACCAGTTGCGAATGTGCGTTGTAAGTTACTTTCCATGAAGGCTAATTGTGCTGCTTCATAAGAATATTTATCATGCATGTAGTGGATAACATTTAATGTATTTACATATAATTCAGCTAGCCAGTCCATAATATCTTTGTAACGATCGATAAATTCATTGTAGTCTAAAGTATCGCCAGTCATTGGACGGAACTTAGGAGCTACTTGCATTTTTGTTTTTTCGTCTACCCCACCATTGATAGCATAAAGAACAGCTTTTGCCAAGTTAGCACGAGCACCGAAGAATTGCATGTCTTTACCCATAACTGTTGCAGATACACAGCATGCGATCGCACAGTCATCTGATCCCCAGTTAGCACGCAATAAATCATCATTTTCAAATTGGATAGATGAACTTTGTTTTGCAATTTTAGAAGCAAATGTTCTGAATCCAACTGGTAAATGTGAAGAATATAACACAGTTAAGTTAGGTTCTGGAGATGGTCCCATGTTTGTTAGTGTGTGTAAAATACGGAAATCACTCTTAGTCACTAATGAACGTCCATCTAAGCCCATACCAGCGATTGATAAGGTTGCCCAGATTGGGTATCCAGAGAATAGTTGGTTATATTCTGGTGTACGAGCAAATTTAACCATACGTAATTTCATGATCAAATGGTCGATCATTTCTTGTGCTTCAAATTCAGTGATAAGGCCTGCTTCTAAGTCACGTTGGATATAGATATCTAGGAATGCAGAGATACGTCCGATAGACATAGCTGCACCATTTTGTGATTTGATAGCGCCTAAGTAACCAAAGTATAACCATTGTATTGCTTCTTTTGCATTTGCAGCTGGTTTAGAGATATCAAAGCCATAAGTTGAAGCCATTTCTTTAAGATCAGCCATTGCTCTGATTTGTTCAGAAATTTCTTCTCTTAAACGAATAACATCATCTGTCATTACTTTGTTACCAGTGTTACTTAAATCTTTTTTCTTTTCGGCAATCAAGAAATCCATACCATATAATGCGATACGACGATAATCACCGATGATACGGCCACGGCCATAAGCATCAGGAAGACCTGTGATGATTTTGTTTTTACGTGCAGATCTCATTTCAGGTGTGTAAGCATCAAAAACACCTTGATTATGTGTTTTTCTCCACTCAGTAAAGATTTTAGACATTTCTGCATCTACTTCATAACCATTAGAAGTCAAAGAGTTATTGGCCATGTTGATTCCGCCAAACGGCATGAATGCTTGTTTTAACGGTACATCTGTTTGCAAACCAACGATTGTTTCTTCTTCTTTGATCAAGTAACCTGGTTCATGAGACGTTACAGTTGCAGGAATATTTGTGTCCATATCATATACACCATTTTTTTCATGTTGTACTTCAAATAATTCCTGTAATTTTGTCCATAATTTGTCTGTGCTTGGTGCGATTGGCTCTAGGAAAGAATCATCACCTATATATTCAGTGTAGTTTCTTTGGATAAAGTCTCGTGTATCTACTGATGTTTGCCATTTTTCGCCTTTAAAGCCTTTCCATTGCTCCATTTTGGGGCCTCCTTAGTATGCTGAAATCTATTGTAACAGCTTTATGTGATTAGTATAACACATCATCGTTTTTATGCAAGCCTTTCCTTACTACATTTCGAACTAATTTATGTTTTTTTTCATTAAATACTCGTATAAAGCTTATATAATAAGCTTTTATATTTGTGATTTAATTAACTAATTTGATCTCACTGTTTCTATAAAGTAAGAAATCTGTTATACAAAAACAGCCCTCTGTACTAGTACAGAGGGCTGTTTTTTCTAATTCTATAGAACAGTTCGTTCTTTTAATTAGATGTTTCTTCTATTTTGGGTTCTAATTCTTGGGTTCTAATTCTGCGGTATGCATTTCATGGACTTCTAAAATTTCACCGTCTTGCTTTTCATCCAGCATAAATGATCCATTAGATGTTCGATCATTAATTGGATATTTTTCAGAATCAAGATTATACTGTTTACCGTTTTGCGTTGTTACAAGTAATTCTAAGGGACTGCTCTCGGACATAAATGTTACGCGATGAGGATTTTTCTTCAATTCTCTAAGAACCATCAAACCACGTTTGGCACGTCCTAATTGCGGCAGTTCTTGTGCTAACATTCGTTTGATGCTACCTCGTTGAGTCAAGATCACGATCGGTGTATCGCCGTCTTCATGAACAAGTAATCCATTGACCACATAATCTTGTTCTTTTAAGTTCATTGCTTTCACACCGGCTGCTTTGGCCCCAACGACTGGTACTTCATCCAAAGGATAACGTAGCCCGAAACCGCGATGACTAACCAAGAACACATCCAAAGTTTTTTGTTCGTTTGTTAAAAAGACATTGACGATCTCATCTGATTCGGATTTTAATTTCATACAGTTTGTTGGACGACTCTTGTACGTTCTCCAAGGTTCAAAATCAGTCATTTTAGTTTGTTTGATCATACCTTCTTTAGTCATGAACACGAAGGTTTTCGTTGGTGAAAGTTCTTTATAGGTATAAACTGCAATAATCGATTCATCAACGGATAGATTTAAAATAGCCTGAGATATGTGTTCCCCAATTTCTTTCCATCTTAGATCAGGTAACTCATGAATTGGGCGATAAATCACATTTGCTTTATTCGTGATCAATAAAATATGATCTAACGTATTCACTTCGCCAGTGTAAAGAAGGAAGTCCCCTTCTTTCATTCCGACTTCTTCCGGTTTGGAGGCGCTATACGAGCGTAAGCTACTACGTTTGATATAGCCTTCATGGGTAACTGTTACAATGACGTCTTCTTGAGCCACTAACACTTTAGTATCGATTTTGATCTCTTGGATCTCATCTTCGATTTGTGTTAGACGTGGATTACCGTATTGTTTTTTAACCTCACGTAATTCTTTTTTCATGACATTGAATAACTCTTTTTCGTCACTTAGAATTTTGGTCAACTCTGTCACTAACTGATTTAATTCTTCCGCTTCTTTTTCAAGCTGCGTGATATCCGTGTTCGTTAAACGATATAATTGCAATGTAACAATTGCTTCTGCTTGCTCTTCAGTAAAGGCATAAGCTTTTACTAAATTCATCTTCGCATCTTTTTTGTCTTTACTACCACGGATCGTTTCAATTACTTTATCTAGGATCGATAAAGCTTTGATCAATCCAGCTACTATATGTTGGCGTTTTTTCGCTTTGTTCAATTCGTATTGACTACGATTCGTTATGACTCGTTTCCGGTGTGCGATATAGCTATCTAAAATACGTTTTAAGCCGACTTGTTGCGGAGTCATATTATCAATCGCAACCATGTTGAAATTATAATTTATTTGTAGCTCTGTATTTTTGAAAAGATAATTCAAAATACCTTCAGCATTTGTATCTTTTTTCAATTCAATGGCGATTTGTAGCCCAGTACGGTCACTTTCGTCACGAACTTCGGCAATCCCATCGATTTTTTTGTTTAAGCGAACTTCGTCCATTTTTTTCACTAATGTTGCTTTATTGACTTCATAAGGAATTTCAGTCACAACGATTTGCTGTTTACCACCTTTTAAAGGTTCAATTCTTGTTTTTGAACGAAGAATCACTTTTCCTCGACCTGTTTCATAAGCTTTTTTGATTTCTTCTTTTCCTTGCAAGATACCGCCTGTTGGAAAATCAGGTCCTGGAATGAATTCCATTAGTTTGTCTAACGTTGCATTTGGATGATCGATCAAATAAATTGTTCCATCAATAATTTCAGCTAAGTTATGCGTAGGAATTTCAGTCGCATAACCTGCGGAGATCCCTGTTGAACCATTCACAAGTAAATTAGGATATTTTGCTGGCAAAACGGTTGGTTCTTTTTCAGTATCATCAAAGTTCCAGACAAAATCGACGGTTTCTTTTTCGATATCTTTTAAAAGTTCTCCGCTTAACTCAGACAAACGCGCTTCGGTATAACGCATCGCAGCTGGCGGATCACCATCCATACTCCCATTATTTCCGTGCATCTCAATTAAAACTTCACGAAGCTTCCAATCTTGACTCAATCGAACCATCGCTTCATAAATACTACTGTCACCATGAGGATGGTAATTCCCCATGATATTTCCGACAGATTTTGCAGATTTTCTAAAGCTTTTTTCAAAGGTATTACCATCTTTATTCATGGAAAATAAAATTCTACGTTGGACAGGTTTTAACCCATCACGAATATCTGGTAGGGCCCGTTCTTGAATGATATATTTGGAATATCTTCCAAAACGATCGCCCATTACTTCTTCAAGCGTTAATTCTTGAATATCTTGGCGTTTTTCCAAATTCGTCACTCCCTACTCTAAATCAAACAAACTGATTTCTTCTGCATCTGCATTTTTACGTTCAGCTTCTTCTTTTTTTTCTTCATCTAGTACTTCGTTAGAAATGGATGGAGAGATTTCTGTTTCCCCATCTTTTCTATCTAAAATGCTGCCATCTTCTTCCAACGTAAATTGGACATGACGTTCAATCCATTTTCTTCTTGGTTCTACTTTATCCCCCATCAGAGTGGTTACACGACGTTCTGCTTGAGCTGCATCATCTATTCTAACTCGAATCAACGTGCGTGTCTCAGGGTCCATTGTGGTCTCCCACAGCTGATCTGCATTCATTTCCCCTAATCCTTTGTAGCGTTGAAGCATATAGCCTTTACCGACTTGCTCCGTAACATTGGCTAGTTCTTCATCGGTCCAAGCATATTCAGTCACAGCTTTTTTGCCGATCCCTTTTGAAACTTTATAAAGCGGTGGTAGTGCAATATAGATTTTACCGGCTTCAATCAGCGGCTTCATATAACGGTAAAAGAAAGTTAGGAGTAAGACTTGGATATGGGCGCCATCGGTATCCGCATCGGTCATGATGATGACTTTATCATAGTTACAGTCTTCAACTGAAAACTCAGGTCCCACGCCTGCACCGATCGTATAGATCATTGTATTGATTTCTTCGTTTTTCAGAATATCCTGCATCTTCGCTTTTTCAGTATTCAGAACTTTTCCTCGTAAAGGTAAAATCGCTTGAAATTTTCTGTCGCGACCTTGTTTAGCTGAGCCGCCGGCAGAATCTCCTTCGACTAGGTATAATTCATTTCGTTTAGGATTGCGTGATTGAGCAGGGGTTAATTTACCTGATAAAAGAGATTCCCCTTTTTTGCGTTTTTTCCCGTTACGACTTTCTTCACGCGCTTTCCGTGCTGCTTCACGTGCTTCACGCGCTTTGATCGCTTTACGAATCAACTGTTGACTCATTTCGCTATTTTCTTGGAGATAAAATCCCATTTGCTCACCAACAACATTATCTACTGCATTACGTGCCATTGGTGTCCCAAGTTTTTCTTTTGTTTGACCTTCAAATTGTAATAGGTTTTCTGGAACTCGAATCGATAGCACCGCAGCTAAACCTTCACGGAAGTCACTACCTTCAAGATTTTTATCTTTTTCTTTTAGTAACCCGACTTTTCTAGCATACTCATTGTACGCTTTTGTCATTGAAGATTTCATACCAACTTCATGAGTACCGCCATCTTTTGTTCGGACATTATTTACAAATGAAAGAACATTTTCTGAATAACCATCATTGTATTGATATGAAAGTTCTACTTCAATACCGTCTTTTTCACCAGAAAAATAGACAACAGGTGTTAATGTATCTTTTTCTTCATTAAGATACGCTACAAACTCCTTGATCCCTTCGTCATAGTGAAAGGTCTCTTCCTTGGGTTCTTCTCCTCTAAAATCTGCTAAGGAGATTTTTACTCCTTTTAATAGGAATGCGGACTCTCTTAAACGTTCGGCTAGTGTGTCATATGAAAAATGAATGGTCGAAAAAATCGTATCATCTGGTAAGAAAATCACAGAAGTACCATTCTTTTTAGTTGTCTTACCAACTTTTTTCAAGGTCCCAACAGGTTTACCACCGTTTTCGAAGCGTTCCATATATTCAACGCCATCGCGGACAATACGGACTTCTAACCAACTTGATAGTGCATTAACCACACTGGCACCTACACCATGAAGTCCTCCAGAAGTTTTGTATCCACCTTGACCAAATTTACCGCCGGCATGGAGAACGGTGAAAATCACTTCTACAGTTGGGATACCGGATGCATGCATCCCCACGGGCATTCCACGACCTGAATCAGTTATTTTGATGCTATTATCTTTTTGGATCGTCACGCTGATTTCATTTCCATAACCGGATAATGCTTCATCGACAGCGTTATCGACGATTTCATAGACTAAATGATGTAATCCACGGCTGTCTGTGGAGCCGATATACATTCCTGGTCTTTTTCTTACAGCTTCCAATCCTTCTAAAACTTGAATGGAGGCGTCATTGTATTCATTGTTTACTTTTTTCGCCAAAGAAAAAACTCCTTATACTTGAATTATAGGGCGCTAGGCCACATCATTACAATAATACTCTAAAAGCTCTCAAAAAAAAAGAGCTTTCCTATTCGGTAACTCTTTCTTAAAATTATGTGCATCTATTTTGGCATTGCTGCTAATTCAATTTTAATGCAACGATTCATTATAATAGCATTTCTTCCAGCATTTTTCAACATTTCAGCCGCTTCTTGATTTTCTAATCCTAACTGTGCCCAAAAGATTTTGGCATCTGTTTCTAAAAAGTCTTTTGCAACTTCTGGTAAAAATTCACTGCGACGAAAAATATCGACAATATCGATTGAGCCAGGTACGTCTTGTAATTTCTCATAAACTTTCTCTCCGAGAATTTCTTGACCAGCTAATAATGGGTTTACGGGAATGATTTCATAACCGTACTCTTGTAGTAATTTCGCTATTTTATAGCTGGTGCGGTCTTCTTTTGCACTCAAGCCAACAACAGCAATTCGTTTGGCTTGCTTTAGGTACTCAAAGATTTGTTCTTGTGATGGGTTTTCTATAGGCATTTTAGTCATCCTTTCCGATTTCTCTCTATTTCATTATACAACGAATATTTAATTATTGTTAGCTGTTTCTATTCATGATAAAATAAATGCTAGTTTGAACAGAAAGAGGTTACTCTATGAAATTCTTTGTGCTATTGATTATCGCGTATTTATTAGGTTCTATTCCTTCAGGTGTTTGGGTGGGAAAACTGTTCTTTAAAAAAGACCTACGCCAGTTTGGCAGCGGTAATACAGGAACAACCAATACGTTTAGGGTTTTGGGAAAAAAAGCTGGTATTGCTGTTTTGTTGATGGACATTTTAAAAGGAACTTTAGCAACTTGTTTGCCACTATTGTTTTCTTTACATGTTAATCCACTAGTTTTTGGTGTTGCAGCCGTTTTAGGTCACACATTTCCAGTTTTTGCCAATTTTAAAGGGGGGAAAGCTGTTGCAACAAGCGCAGGCATGCTTTTAGCATACAATCCAGCATTTTTTGTTTATTCTGCCTTGATTTTTATTATTATGTTATACATTACTAGTATGGTAAGTTTGACAAGCATGATTAGCGCTGTGTTGATTACTCTTTCAACCGTTATTCTACCATTTGCTATTCCAGCAATTTTGCCTCGATTTGATTGGTTGTTGACATTGATTGCATTAGCTCTAACGATTTTCATTTTCATTCGACATAAAGAGAATATTCAGCGAATCAAAGATGGAACAGAAAGTCGTGTCCCGTTTGGATTAGGCTCAAAGAAATAAACGATTAAAACTCAGACAAGAAGCTCTTCATAACTTCTTGTCTGAGTTTTTTATTGGTCTTATTTCGCTGTAAGTGTATATTGTGTTTTAAAGATATCTGAGGCAGCTAATGTATTGATGCCTTTTTTATCGACTAAATTTCCTGTCGCATTCACTTCATCCGCTATACCACACCAGGGTTCAATACAAACGAATGGCGCTTCTTGTGGATAAGGAGACCAAATCCCCACGTAAGGCATGTCAGTATAGCTTAAACTAATGCTGTGAGCTCCCTCGTCTGTTTCAATCGTAAAAGCGTTTGCTCCTTTTGTTTCAAAAATAATGGCATCCTCTTTAAATAATTCGCGACGAATATCAAGACTTGTATTTGTTTGTCCTAATGTTTTATGTTCAAAATCTGCAAATGGTCCAGCTAAAGGGATTTGAGTGCGAGATTTTTTGGGCGAAAAGCTTAGATAATAATCATCAAAGGTTAGTCCTGATTCCAATGGAACGTTAAATGCTGGATGGCCACCAATTGAAAAGTACATGTCGCTTGCTCCGGTATTTTCAACTTGATAACGTACCACTAAATTATCCTCTTCTAAAAGATATGACAGAATCAATTCAAAATCGAATGGATAAACTTTTTTGGTTTCTTTATTGCTTTTCAGTGATAATGAAACTAGCTCAGTACCATGCTCGATCACATTAAAAAGGCTATCTCGAGCAAAGCCATGCTGACTCATCAAATATGTTTGGTTTTGGTAGGTGTATTGATCGTCTTTTAGGCGACCAACGACAGGAAAGAGCACTGGTGCATGACGTCCCCAAAAGGCTGGGTCTCCTTGCCAAATATATTCAATGTTGTTTTTCTTTGATTTCAAGCTGATTAATTCAGCTCCATCTTCTGCGATTGTCGCAATTAGAAATTCATTTTCAATTTGTACAGTCATATCCGCTGCCTCCTACTTGTTATCTTTTTCCAATTCTTTGATAAACTGTTTGTTTAAAACTTTTAAATAGGTCCCTTTCATTCCTAATGATCTTGATTCGATAATACCAGCTGATTCTAATTTTCTTAAGGCATTTACGATCACAGAACGAGTAATTCCAATCTCATCAGCAATACTAGAAGCTGTTAACCGACCCTCTTCTCCATCTAAAGCTTTGAAAATCGCTTGGACTGCTTTTAGTTCACTATAAGACAAAGTGTTGATTGCCATTTGTACAGCGGTTGCGCTACGGACGTTGGCTTCAATGTTTCTTGATTGTTGATAGAGAATCTGCATTCCTACAACTGTGGCACTATATTCTGCTAAGACTAAATCTTCATCATCAAAGGACTGTTCAACTCTTGCTAAGATAATCGTTCCTAAACGCTCACCAGCACCAAACATTGGTACGATGGTCGTCAGACCAAAAGGGTATTTTTTACGTAACTCGACTGGAAAAGCAGTTAAATCACTAGTAATTGAAATATTAGCCTCGGTTTTCATTAAATTATCAGCAGCATCTGTGTAGCTTTGTGGAAAACGCTTTTCCTCAAACATATGCTTTACACGCGCATTATTAACATCTAGTTTTTCGTTGTACCCCAACAATACCCCTTCGTTACTAATAATATAGGCATTACTGTCCAAAACATCGCCCAAAATTACTGCCATTTTATCGTAAGGTAAATCGGCTTTTTGATCAAACGTATTTTTCTGTTGTAAAAGCTTGTTGATTTGACGCGTTTTTTCTAATAAAGTAGTCATTTTTACTCCTCCTAATTTAAAAGCGTAGCAGGCTCGTCCAGCTATGACAGAAAAATAGGAAAATATGAGGGTGGCGTTCTTTGTCACAATCATATTTTATCTTTTTTCCGAAGAGCTAGCCTGCGAAGCTAGATAATACATAGTATGACAGACTCATTTCAGCACTAGCTAAACATAGGAAAAATTGATGTTTGTAGCTAAACTATATCAAAGTATATAACGGCTTAAATCTTCATTTTGAACAATACTGTTTAGTTTTTCATTCACATAAGCTTCAGTGATCGTTATTTCGCCCATTTGCATATCTGGTGCTTCAAACAATAAATCTTCTAATAAGCGTTCTAAAATCGTATGCAAGCGGCGCGCGCCAATGTTATCTGTATCACGATTTACATCAAATGCGATATTAGCAATCCGTTCAATTGCTTCCTTTGTAAAAATAATGTTGACATTTTCTGTTCCAATCAAGGCAATATATTGTTTGATCAACGCATTGTTCGGTTCTGTTAAAATGCGTACGAAGTCTTCAGCGGTCAAATCATCTAATTCTACTCGAATCGGGAAACGCCCTTGCAACTCAGGAATCAAGTCACTTGGTTTTGACAAGTGAAAAGCGCCTGATGCAATAAATAAAATATGGTCTGTTTGGATGGCACCGTATTTTGTATTGACTTGAGAGCCTTCAACAATCGGTAAAATATCTCTTTGTACCCCTTCTCGGGAAACTTCACCAGAATTTTGTTGACTTTTTGAGGTGATTTTATCAAATTCATCGATAAAAATAATCCCACTGCTCTCAGCCAACCGAATTGCTTCACTGTGGATATCAGCTTCTTTGACAATTTTAGCAGATTCTTCTTTCACTAATAGTTCTTGGGCTTCCTTGACTGTTACCACACGTTCAACTTTTTTCTTAGGTGATAGGGCACCTAGTGTTTCATTTAAGTCGATCCCCATTTGTTCCATACCGGTGTTCATTGCAGGCATTGTTTTTTTAGGTTCATCTATTTCTATCGTCACTTCGCGATTGTTTAATAGCCCTTTTTCTAATTGTTCAAGAATTGTTTTACGATTGACCTTGATTTCCTCAGTTACTTCCTCTTGCGTGTCTTGAGGTTGTTGTGCGCTATTGAACATTTGCATCATTTGTTCAAATTGGTTGTTCGATGCTTGCTTTTGTTCCTTTTTAATTCCTGGAACTAAAACTTTTACTAAGCGATTATTTGCTTTCTTCAATGCTTGAGAATAGACACGGCTGTATTGTTGTTTTTCAACGATTTGAATGGCGTTTTCAACTAAATCACGAACCATCGATTCGACATCTCGACCGACATAACCGACCTCAGTAAATTTAGTCGCTTCAACTTTGATAAAAGGCGCATTGACGATTTTAGCCAAACGTCTAGCGATTTCTGTTTTCCCTACACCAGTTGGTCCGATCATTAGCATATTTTTAGGCGTTACATCTTGCTGCATTTTTTCATCAAGTTGTAAACGGCGATATCTGTTTCTTAAAGCAACAGCGACTGACTTTTTCGCAGTTTCTTGCCCAATTATATATTCATCTAATTCTTTCACGATTTCTCTTGGTGTTTTGTTTAACTCGTTCATGGTCATGTCCCCCATTTATATTTCTTCTACAATAATATTGTGATTTGTAAAGACGCAGATATCTGCCGCAATATTCAATGCATTTTTGGCGATATCTTGTGCAGACATTTCTTTATCTCCATAATGTTTCATAGCTCGAGCTGCAGATAAAGCAAAATTACCACCTGAACCTATAGCTAAAATACCATCGTCTGGAGTAATCACTTCACCTGTTCCAGAAACTAATAGCATTTCTTTGGCATTCATCACGATCAACATGGCCTCTAATTTTTGCATAGATTGTTGCGTGCGCCATTCCTGTGCTAATTCAACTGCAGCTCTGGTTAAATTACCATTGTATTCATTTAATTTACCTTCAAATTTTTCTTCAAGTGTAAATGCATCTGCTACACTTCCTGCAAATCCCACAACGACTTCGTCATTATAGATTCTACGAACTTTTTTCGCAGTACCTTTCATAACGACTGACTCACCCATTGTAACTTGACCGTCACCAGCCATTGCAAATTTACCGTCCTTTTCAACGGCACAAATTGTTGTTGAATGAAATTGTGATTCAACCATTCTAATTCCTCCTAATTTAAAAGCGAAGCAGGATCGTCTAGTCTCGACAGAAAAATAGGAAAATATGAGGGTGGTGCTCTTTGCCACAATCATATTTTATCTTTTTTCCGAAGAGCTACCCTACGTAGCTAGATATGGTAACATTGTTTCTTTCAGTCACCTTGTACCAATCAACATCAACTCAGTTCCTCGTTGTGTTTCTTGGCATATTTCTTGGCATGATTCAAAGCAAAACCTCTCATCCTTTAAGCACGCGGATGAAATGTTCGATAATTTTTTTGTAAACTTTCTTTGGTTACATGAGCATAAATTTGTGTAGTAGATAAATCAGAGTGTCCTAGCAATTCTTGAACAGTCCGCATATCCGCACCATTATTTAATAGATGTGTTGCAAATGTATGCCGCAACATATGTGGGTGGATATCGCTATTCAAGGTACTTTTTTTGATAAGCTGATTTAAAACGTATTCAATTCCTGTGGATGTGATTTGTTCACCATGATGATTGATAAAAACAAAAGCATGCTCTTGATGATATTTGGTCATCAAAACAGCTCGCCCATTTTCCAAATACTCCTTAAGCGCATCTTGGGCAAAGGAACCAAACGGCACATAGCGATCTTTATTCCCTTTACCATGAATCAATAATACGTTTGCTGAAAAATCAATTGACTGTAAAGTTAAATTTGCACATTCACTTACACGAATCCCAGTGCCATATAAAATTTCTAGCAACGCCTGATTTCTCAAATCCAACGGTTTTGATCCTTTAGCACTATCAAAAAGTGCATCCATTTCTTTTTCGTAAAAAAAACGTGGAAGACGTAGTTGCTTTTTCTTCATATGTACATATGAAAATGGGTTTTCCTTGATAACTTCGTTTTTAAGCAAAAATTGATAGAAAGAACGTAAACTGGCAATTTTTCTGCTGATCGAGTTCCGACTATAGTTTTTATCATACAAAAAACTTAAATAAGTACGGATATCTAAATGATCCACACTTAAATAGTCAGCTTCTCCTGAATTCTTTAAAAAATCAAAAAAGTTGAGAATATCTTCTTGGTAAGCAATTTTGGTTTTGTCCGAATAGCCACGTTCAACGATCAAATAGTTTAAAAACAGTTCTGACCAGTTTTTTTCTTGCATATAGGCTTCCTCCATTAAATTACAAAGTAACTTTAGCATAACCATTTTGAAAAGACAAACGAATTGTCAGAATTTAATCAATATTTTCAAATTTGGTAACAATTTATTCATATTTGCCTTTAAATACTCATAAATTATAAGTGTAATTTAATGTTTCGTTCGCTTATCAAAGAAAAAAGCCCTGAACAAACGTTGAAATTTGTTTAGGGCCTTCATTTATTTTGTTTGTTCTAGAAAATTTAATTCTTTTGTTACTTCAGCTAATTTTGTTAACGCTCTGTCTGCAATTGCTTCATAGCGCTTTTTCTTATCGCGGATTCTTTCAGGTAATTCTGGGAAAAGACCAAAATTAGCGTTCATAGGTTGGAAATGTTTCCCTTCAGCATGGGTAATATAATAGGCCATACTGCCTAGGGTTGTTTCTCTTGGAAAGACTACAAGTTCTTCGTCTTTTGCTAATCTTGCTGCATTGATTCCAGCTAATAGGCCGCTAGCTGCGCTTTCTACATACCCTTCAACACCAGTCATTTGTCCTGCGAAAAATAGATTTTCTCGTTTTTGAGACTGATAGGTAGGTTTCAATAGTTCAGGAGAGTTCATAAAACTATTGCGATGCATAACACCATAGCGAACAAATTCAGCATTTTCTAAACCTGGGATCATTTGGAAGACACGTTTTTGTTCACCCCATTTTAGATGAGTTTGGAAACCAACAAGGTTGTACAAGGAAGCTGCTGCATTATCTTGACGTAACTGAATAACAGCGTAGGGACGTTTACCTGTTTTAGGATCTTCCAAGCCAACAGGTTTTAACGGACCAAATAACATTGTTTTGATACCACGACTCGCCATGACTTCAATTGGCATACAGCCTTCAAAGAATTTTTCCTTTTCAAACGTTTTCAATGGTACAACTTCAGCTGAAATCAAGGCTTCATAAAATGCTTTGAATTCTTCTTCGGTCATCGGGCAATTTAAATAGGCTGCTTCCCCTTTATTGTAGCGAGATTTCAGATATACCTTATCCATATCGATCGTCGCTTTATCAACGATTGGAGCTGCTGCGTCATAAAAGTAAAAACCATCTGAACCGTTAAAGTCTTTGATTTGTTCAGCCAGAGACTCTGAAGTTAATGGACCCGTTGCAATAATGACGATACCATCTGGGATTGCAGTGATTTCTTCATTTTTTACGGTAATTAACGGATGATTTTTGATTTTATCTGTGATCGCTTGTGAAAAAGTATCGCGATCCACTGCTAAGGCACCGCCAGCAGGAACAGCTGTTTTGTCTGCACTATTAATGATGATGGAGTCTAAACGGCGCATTTCTTCTTTTAGTACACCGACCGCATTTGTCAAATTATTCCCTCTTAACGAGTTTGAACAAACAAGTTCGGCGAAGTTTTCTGTTTGATGAGCTGGTGTATTTTTTACAGGACGCATTTCATACAGGGTTACAGGGACACCTGCTTGGGCAACTTGCCAGGCAGCTTCACTACCCGCAAGTCCTGCACCAATAACTGTGACAGAAGTAGACATATATTTCCTCTTTTCTTCAAAAAACCAACGGGATTTTCCGCTGGTTTTCAAATTTTTTATTTTTGAACATTTTCTTCATAGTCGCCATTGATACAAACGACTTGTTTTCCACCCTTAACTTTTTTCTCAACAAGATATTGCCCACATTTCGGACATGGACGTCCGATTGGCTTGTCCCAAGAAGTGAAATCACAGTCTGGATAGCGACTACAACCGTAGAATAAACGATTCTTTTTAGATTTACGTTCAATCACTTGTCCTTCATTACAAACGGGACAAGTAACACCGATTTCTTTAACAATCGCTTTAGTGTTTCGACATTCCGGAAAATTACTACATGCATAAAACTTGCCGTAACGTCCTAGTTTGATCACCATTGGATGACCACAAAGATCACAATCAAATCCTGCAGGTTCGTCTTTGATTTGGATTTTTTCGATTTTTTCTTCTGCATTCGTCAGCTCTTTTTCAAATGGGCGGTAGAAACGATCTACGACTTCTACCCATTTTTCTGTTCCCACTCCGATTTTATCCAAGTCACCCTCCATTGATGCGGTAAAATGAACATCGACGATCTGCGGGAAAAACTCAACGATCAGTGAATTGACGATTTCGCCCAGCTCAGTTGGTTCAAAACGTTTATTTGTTAGTTTAACATAGTATCGTCTTTGAATTGTTTCTAGAGTTGGCGCATATGTTGATGGACGTCCTACACCATTTTCTTCTAGCGCTCGAATTAGAGTTGCCTCACTAAATCTTGCTGGTGGTTGTGTAAAATGTTGTTTTGGCTCGATATCTAAGGCATTGACTTTATCACCTTCGACTAAGTCAGGTAAAATATTTTCTTTATCTTCTTTCCCATCGTCACGGCCTTCAACGTAAACCTGCATAAATCCTTTGAATTTTACCTTGGCACCATTGGCAATGAAAATCACGCCATTTTGCTCTAGGGTTACTTTCATTGTGTCTAACACAGCCGGTGTCATTTGACTAGCAACTAAACGTGACCAAATCAAAGTATAAAGTTTTACTTGATCTTTATCCAAGTATTGTTTGATCTCATTTGGCGCACGCATTACGCTGGAAGGTCGGATTGCTTCATGGGCATCTTGAGCACCTTGGGCATTTTTAACTTTTCGTCCGCCATGAGCTGAGAACTCACTGCCATAGGTCTTTTCAATGTATTCAGCCACTTCAGCTTTAGCTGAATCAGCTATTCTAGTAGAATCTGTACGCATATAGGTGATCAACCCTACTGTACCCTGTTTTCCTAGAGCAATACCTTCATAAAGCTGTTGGGCCACCATCATCGTTTTTCTTGTTCTAAAGTTTAGCTTTCTAGCGGCCTCTTGTTGTAAGCTACTCGTTGTAAATGGCAATGCTGGATTACGTTTGCGTTCTTTTTTCTCAACTTTTGTGACGTCATATTCTTTTCCTTTGATACGAGTAGTCACTTCTTTTACGGCTTCTGCATTGGGTAGCTTTTTCTTTTTACCATCAAGTCCCCAAAAATTAGCTTTGAATTTTTTCTTAGCTTTTTGGAAATTACCATCGATACTCCAGTATTCTTCAGGTATAAATTTCCGAATATCATTTTCACGATCAATGATAATTTTAAGTGCGACAGATTGAACTCGACCTGCACTTAATCCTTTTTTAACTTTTCGCCATAATATCGGACTCAGTGAATAACCAACCAAGCGGTCTAAAATACGACGTGCTTGCTGTGCATCAACTAAATCTAAGTTGATCGTACGCGGTTCTTTAAAGGCAGCTTTAACTGCTTCTTTAGTGATTTCATTAAAAACAACTCGATTTTTATCTTTTAAATCCAGGCCAAGAAGGAAAGACAAATGCCAGGCAATAGCCTCCCCTTCTCGGTCCGGATCGGCTGCGAGGTAAACTTTTTCGGCTTTTTTTGCAGCGGCTTTCAAACTTTTGATTACATCGCCCTTACCACGGATAGATATGTAGTGAGGTTCGTAATTATTTTCAGTATCAACACCCATTTTACTTTTAGGTAAATCTCGTATATGCCCAACACTGGCAACAACCTTATAGTTTTTTCCTAAATATTTTTCAATCGTTTTGGCTTTAGCTGGTGATTCTACAATAACTAGATATTTATACGCCATTCAACGTGTGGCTCCTTTCGGTTTTTGTGTTTCTTCTATTATATATATCAAAATGTAGAGAACTCACAAATCGTACTTCATCATATCTATTCATCACAGGTTTGTCAAGGATTGATGTAGTTAAATCGAAAAAAGTTGAATTTCTTCTAAAATATCTTGCGGACAAATTGTACATTTTGCACCATCTTGAATCAAGCCATGACAACCGTCAGAATGGGCATCAAAAAGATTACCAGGGACTGCAAAAACTTCACGGCCATATTCTAAAGCAGCTTGAGCAGTGATCAAGGTTCCGCTTTTTTTTCGCGCTTCAATCACACAGGTTCCTAAACTCATTCCTGCAATAATTCGATTTCTCATTGGAAAATGATATTTTCTTGGTCTTGTACCATTTGGATATTCACTGACAACTAATTGTTCGTCCATCATTTTTCGCTGTATATGAGCCGTTTCTTTAGGGTAACAAATATCTAGACCCGTTCCAATAACGCCAATCGTATGTCCACCCTGTTGCATGGTCACTTGATGACTAACACTATCGATTCCTTTGGCTAACCCGCTAACAATCGTCAAATCATGACGGATCATTTCAGGGATCAACTGACGAACGACATTTATTCCGTAAACAGAAGCTGCTCTAGCACCGATAAAGGAGATACATTTTTTTTGCAATAATTCTATGTTGCCTTTGTAAAATAATAGTACGGGACAGTTATAAATTTGTTTTAAATACTCAGGATAGGTTGGATCCAAAATCGTGATAAATGAATGTGCATTATAGTACTCCTGTGTTTTTTCTGGATTATTTGACCAATGATCCCAGGATTCAGAAAACAATTTTTGGTAGGTTGTGATTCCTGCAATCTGAATAATTTCTTCTTTTGAGAAGTCTGTACAATTATTATAGTTCATTGAAAAATCTAAGACTTTTAGCATACCCAAGTTGCCAATTCCATTACAAACTGTTAATTTAAATAAAAGTTCTCGTTGTTTTGCTTCCATAAAAAAAACCTTCTTTCACAAATACTTGTTATAGTAAGTATCCGCAAAAAAAGGAAAATTTTATTTTTTTTAACACATGTCTTTGATTGGAGCAAATGTTTTTCTGTGGATTGTACAAATTCCTTGTGTTTCCAGTCCGATTAGATGTTCCTTGGTTCCATAGCCTGCGTTGTTTTCAAACCCATATCCAGGGTACATTTTAGCGTAATCTTCCATTAAACGATCTCGAATCACTTTAGCTACAATACTAGCTGCTGCAATTGATACGGAGCGAGCGTCTCCTTTAATGAGGCTTTTTTGTGGAATGTTAACGTCTAGCTTCATTGCATCAATCAATAAATAATCTGGGATGAAGCAAAGATCTTCGAGCGCGATCCCCATAGCTAATTTGGATGCTTGATAAATATTGATTTCATCGATTTTATTATGATCAACCATTCCAATCCCTATTGATATGGCTTGATTTTGGATTTCGTCATAAAGTTCATCTCTTTTTTTGGCAGACAATTTTTTAGAATCATTGACACCTAAAAGCTGGAACTTTTCAGGGAGGATAACGGCTGCGGCAACAACTGGACCAGCTAGCGGTCCTCTTCCTACCTCGTCGATCCCTACGATCAAACGATGACCTTGAGTCCGTGCCTGATTTTCAAATTGCTGCATTTCTTCAAGTAAGGCTACGGCTTTTTCATGACGCTGGATCTTCCTATCCCACTGCGCTAAAGCTTGTTGAACGCCATTACGTTCATCTGCTTGCCATAACTTGATTCGTTCATCATCTCTTGTATCAATAGTTGTTAATGCTGCTTTAATTTGCTGGATTGACTCAGTTTTCATCTTTTGTAACTCCTAATTCTTCCCAACGATCTAAAGTATAAGGTCCTAATTTGCTACTGCGGATTTCTTGAATGATCATTTCACTTGCTCGATCATAATCGTCCTTAAATCCACGTTTTTGACTGATCAACATCAAAAGTTCAGCACCTGGTAAACCTGTTTCCTCTTCTGTTAATTTATAGCGTTCAACCAAACGCTCTGGGTAAAATCGTGAAAAAAATGTTAGCCCATAAATAGCCAGATCATCTAAATGAAGCAATTGATCTTTAATTGCTCCAGTCAATGCTAATTTTTTACCAATTTCTTGATCTTCAAACTTAGGCCACAAAATCCCTGGCGTATCAAGTAACTCTAAGTCTGTGCCTGAACGAAGCCATTGTTGCCCTTTAGTTACTCCGGGTTTGTTCCCGGTTTGTGCAATTTTCTTTCCAACTAACCGATTCATTAAAGTCGATTTCCCTACATTAGGAATACCGATACACATCGCACGGATTGCACGAGGTTTCACCCCTTTTGCCCGTTCACGATCGATTTTTTCTTTTAGGGCTTTCTTTGCTTCAGGAACGATTTTGTTAACACCTTTATTTTGCTGAGCATTGATTACTAGCGTATGGTAGCCTTTTTCTTGAAAATAATGTTGCCATTTTTGATTTTGTTCTTTATCAGCTAAATCACCTTTGTTTAGTAAAATCAACCGCGGCTTTTGTTGAACGATTTGATCCATCATTGGATTTCTTGATGAAAGAGGTAAGCGTGCATCGATCAATTCAAAAACAATATCAACATACTTTATTTTTTCGGATACTTCTCTTCTGGCTTTTGCCATATGTCCTGGAAACCATTGTATTGTCATTTTATCACCTATCTTGCTATGAATTTCATATGTGTTATCGGGTAATACACGAATTGGGCTTTTCCTAAAATATATTTACTTTGAACGGCTCCGAAAGAACGACTATCCTTTGACATCCGGCGATTATCACCTAACACAAAATAACTATCTTTTGGTAACGTATTCTCCGTGGTTAAATCACTTAAATTAAAATTTGTTGTATATGGTGCTGTTTCGTGATCTTTTTTTATATTTTTTTCTAGAAAAGGCTCTTCTATCCGTTTTTCATTTATATAAAGCTGGTCGTTTTCATATCGTACAGCATCTCCTGGCAATCCAATAACTCGTTTGATATAAATCGCTCCAGTTGGTAATTTAAACACTACAACGTCAAATCGCTTGATCGAAGAAAATTTTTCCATGACGATCATGTCACCTTGACTAAGTGTCTTTTCCATTGAATTTCCATCAACCGGCACAGGAATCAAAAGAAAGCCTCGCAATATAAATAACAACACTAACGAAGGAACGAGTAGTTTCATGAAAAAAATAAAATAACCGATATAAGATTTCTGTTTTTCCACGTAGTTTCTCTCCCTTGCTCTCACTGTTTCTATTATAAAGGAAAAACACTAGAAAAAGCGACAATTTTAAAGGAAATATTTCACCCTATTTGAGTAAAGTGTGAAATTGATGTGAAAAAGCAATAGTATTACGCACTTATCGTTTTTTCACATGAGTTCCAGCTATTTTTTTTGAAGTTCTTTTAGACCCGCTTCATATGCCTGGTCGTTTTCTTTGATTTTTTTGCCTATCTCTAACTCAATTTGGGCAGCTGTTTCGTTATCAACTTCTCCAGTAACAGGAAGTCCTGTGCTGGTCTGCAATTTGCTCACAGCTGTTTGAGTTTGCTCTGAAAATTCGCTACTGTTAGCATCAACTTCATAGTCCAGTGCTTGTAATAAAGCATTGACGTTTTTAACAACTGGTGAGGAATCACCTTGTTTTAATGTTTTATCTCTAGAAATTGGAGATAGATAGGCATAATCAGGATAATCGGCTTTAATAGTAGGTTCTAGGCCTTTTTCATGGATCCATTCTCCATTTGGCGTTAACCATTTTAGAACAGTTAATTTGATTTCACTCTTATCATTTAAGTTTTTAACTGTTTGAACGGTTCCTTTACCAAACGTTTTTGTTCCAATAATTTTTTTATTCCCTGATTCTTTTAAGGCTGCTGCGAAAATTTCAGAAGCGCTCGCACTTCCTTCATCTACTAAAACAACAGTAGGCTCCGTAACTTTAAAACCTCCATCTAGTTTGCTAGATGCGACTTCTTCACTGGTATTACCATTTTTATCTTCAAATTTGATGATTGGTTTGCCATCTTCCAGAAACATACTGGCCATTTGTTCTACTTGATTAAGAAGTCCACCTGGATTTTGGCGTAGGTCGATGACAAAAGATTTTGCGCCATCTTTTCTTAACGTTTTAATCGTATTTTTAAGTTCCTGGTAAGTATTTTCACCAAAAGAAGTGATTTTAATTGAACCTATCGATCGATCTGTTTTGTCTAGTTCTCCTTTGACTGTCTCAATTGGGATTGTATCTCGTGTCAGTTTTAATTCAAATGTTTCTTCACCACGAGCAATCGTTAAACGAACTTCGGTTCCTTTTTTTCCACGAATTTTGCTGACTACTTGAGAAAGTGTTTTACCTTGGGTTTCTTCATCATCGACTTTTAGCACTGTATCATTCGCTCTCATTCCAGCCTTAGCTGCTGGTGAGCCTTCGATAGGTGCTTGAGCTACTGTAGGCAGATCATCTGTCATAGTCATAGTGGCACCGATTCCCTCAAAGCTGCCTGCAAGGCTTTGATCTAACTCGTCAGCTTCAGGTTCATTTAGATAACTAGAGTAAGGATCCTCTAAAGCTTCTGTCATCCCTTTCAATGCACCATCAACTAATTTTTTTTCATCAACTTTTCCTACATAATTATTGATGATTTCACTGTATAAGTTATCAATTTTTTCTAAGTCAGCACTTCGAGCCGGATTGTCTGCAAGTTCCTTTTTATATTGATAGTCAAAATAAATATAGCTACCTCCTCCAACAAGAAAAGCGACACAAACAATCGAAATAATATATTGATGGAAGGGTACTTGTTGTTTATTTTTCATATAGTCATCTCTTTTCGTAAAATTATCATTGCATGTTTTCCAGTTTAACATGAAAAAAAAAGAAGGAAAAGCTTTCTTTGCCCTTTCCTTCTTTTTTTTATTTATTGTTTTCTAAGTATTTTTCCCACATCTCATCAAAAATATGCATATTGGTCAAATAATCAGCATTCATTTCTAAATAAGTAGATATCTCATGATAATCTTCTGATTGTTTTGGAAACTGAATATCTCTTGACGCGTCATTTGCAAATTGGCTTTCCGCCGTTTTTTTAGGCGCTCTTAAGGTCATTAGGTAGTGATAAAAACTTCTTCTCATAGGGTCACCAATTTTCTTTTATAAAATTTTCTCGATTAAGATGGGCGTCTTTGTAACGTTCAGGATCTTTTTGATAGAAGTCTTGATGATAGTCTTCAGCTGGATAAAAAATAGCTGCAGGCTCAATCGTTGTTACAATGGGTTCATTAAAGCGGCCACTTTCTTGTAAGTTTTGCCGACTATCTTCTGCAATCTTTTTCTGTTGCTCATTGGTATAAAAAATAACTGGCCGATAATTATCCCCACGATCCTCAAACTGACCTAAAGCATCTGTCGGATCTGTTTGCTGCCAGTAGATCTCTACTAGCTTTTCATAGGGCATAATCTCAGGATCAAAGTCAATTTCAACTGCTTCTGTATGCCCAGTTGTATGACTTAACACTTGTTCATAAGTTGGATTAACAACATGACCACCTGTATAGCCTGAGGTTACTGAATTGATGCCGGGCTGTGTATCAAATGGTTGGATCATACACCAAAAGCACCCGCCAGCAAAAATGGCTTTTTCATTCATTCGAATTCCTCCCTTACTGGATTATTTATCTTTAGGCAAATAAATGTTCATTCGGATATCATCATCGACTAAGTTTATTTTCTCAGCCCGGATAAATAGACCATTTTGCATTCTAAATTGGTCTAAACGGAGTAGAACTGTACTGTCATCTGGATTTACTTCTACCCAGTTTGGCAATTTGTAATCTCTTTGAACAAACTTCAAAATTTCTTTCATTGGTAAACCTAGCGTGCCAATTGACAAGCTTTTTGCTTTTAATTGGACATTCCCATTGTCCATTACATACGGATCAAAATAGAGGTAAAATTGAATTGGATGACCTAAAACTTCAAAGGTTCCATTCAACATTGCTTCATTTTCTAGATAGAATTTATACGTAATATCAGAGCCTTTTTGGAAATCACCAAGATAAAAATCAATTAACGCATTTATCTGCTTCTTCTTTGATTGGATGGCAATAACGGGGGTTCCATCTTTTTCGACTAACTCAGGGACAGGTGTATAGTTCGGTTCTCTAACTTGAGTAACTCTTATAAAGACGAAAGCCGCACTTCCGATTATCAGTCCAATTAAAACGATAAAAGCCACTTTCCAGTGATTGATTGTTTTTTTGACTTCAGGTATTTTTTTTCTTCTTGGGCTTGTCTTTTTTTCTGCTGTTGATTCCTTTTTTTCATCTGGTTCATTTTTCATTCTTTTCACTCACTTCCCTTTTTGAGCCATTTATCTTGGGTTTTGACCATTTCTTCACGAACAGCGCTAGCCATAATTTGATACCCTAAATTATTAGGATGGAAATGGTCTTCTTCGTAAAGCGCATTATTTTTTATATCATGCTCTGAACTTGAGGTTGTCGTTTCTTCACTACTAACAATCCCTACTTGGTCCCCTGCTCCTTTATACAGTAAGTCATTGATTGGAATAAAATAGGCATTTTTTTCTGCAGTAACGACTTCCTTTGTCCCATCATTCCAAGTATCCACTATTTCCTGCATTTCAGTAATATCAGGGAAATAAAGATAGAATGGATTGTAGATCCCTAAAACATAGATTGGGGCTTCTTCATTATATTTACGTATCTCTGTAAGGAGCTTTTCCACTTCTTTCTGATAGCTTTTAAGTGGTTTTTTAAATGAGTCTTTGGTTAAGCGGAAGACATCTCCTTTGATTACTTTCATTAGATCGTTTCCACCAACGGTTAAGGTAATGAGATCTGCTGCTGCCAAACCTTTTTGAATATCTTCATTTTTTTTGATTCGTTTTAGAATTTGATCACTGCGATCACCGTTTTTCCCAAAGTTATCCGTTTGAACACCGTTTAAATGATACTGTTCTTGTAAATCATTGGCAACTAGCGGGACAAATCCACCTGAATTTGTTAAATCGCCAATTCCTTCTGTCAGTGAGTCCCCAATTGCGGTGTATCGAATCACCTCTTTCGTTTCACTTTTTACGGTTTGTTTTGCTCCCGTTCCTAAGATTGGTTTTGCTTTAGGAACCGCCACGATCAATAATAAAAATACACCAATTATGGTGAGTATGAGCAGTGCCACGCTTGCTCCATTTTTTTTGAAAAATAATTTCATTGTATCCCTTCCTTTGCCGGAAATCACAAAAAAATAGTGCAATATACAGTCACCGGCTTTTTAGTCCTATTAAACTAAATTATCTCTATTTTATTGTCATTTGTACAGTAAAAGTTATAAAAATTTTTATTAAAAAAAGCAGATCAGTTTGATCTGCTCAAAACTCAGTCTGTTTAGTCTGTATAGTACATGATAGCAAAAGCACCTTTACCTGTATGAGTCGCAATTACAGGATTTGTATGCAATACAGGAATATCCATATCAGGAAATAGTGCTTGCAGCCCTTCTTTAAAACTGTTTGCCAGCTCTAGTCCATCTGCATGAGAAATCCCAATTTGACGTACATTTGATAAGCTACTCAATTCACTTTTCAACTCATCAAACCATTTATTAAAGGTTTTCATCCCTCTACCTTTGGCTACTGGAATCAGTTCTGTTTGATCAAAATCCATTACAACTTTCATATTAAAAATACTGGATAAAAGACCGGTTGCACGACTGATTCGGCCACCTTTAACTAGATTATCCAATGTAGATATACCGATGAAAAGCTTGGTGTTTTCTTTGACATGATTGATTTCTGCTAAAATTTCTGGAACACCAGCCCCGTTTTTAGCAAGTTTAGCCGCTTGAATCACTTGGAATGATAATCCTTGATCCGTGAAGTCACTGTCAATCACTGTAACGTTAGCAGAGCTAAGATTCCCAGCTTGTCTAGCAGCTTCTACAGTGCCGCTCAAGCCTTTTGTCATATGAATCGAGACAACTTCACTGCCATCAGCGCCTAAACGGTCATACAGCTCTACAAACTCACCAATTGGTGGTTGACTCGTTTTTGGCAAAGCTTTAGCCGTACTCATTAATTCCATAAAATGTTCGCCTTCTAAATGATCGTCATCTGCGTAAACTACGCCATCGATCATTACAGATAAAGGCATCATCTGAATATCTAAATCATCGCGTATACTTTTCAGCATTGTGCAAGAAGAATCAGTCACAATTTTAACATTTGTCATAATTTTATCACTCTTTCTTTAAAAACAACCTCAATTCGTGGTAGAATACTTTTGAGGCTTGAATGTCTGTTTATATTATAACAGACAAAGAATTATTTTTCATCAAATTAAAATGAAGGAAGTTGATTTCTTGGAAAAAGCAAAATTCTCGAGAAAATATATGATTTTAAATGAAGTACTTAATGCAGTTACTCACGGGATTGGGGCTAGTTTAAGTATTGCAGGATTAGTGATTTTGTTAGTCAAGGGTGCAAGGCTTGGTTCAGCTGTTCATGTTGTTTCCTATGCTATTTATGGTTCAACATTGATTCTGTTATTCCTATCCTCAACTTTATTTCACAGTTTGATTTTTACTAGAGCTAAGAAAGTCTTCCAGGTCTTCGACCATAGTTCGATTTTCTTATTGATTGCTGGTAGCTATACACCATTTTGCTTATTGAGCATCAAGGGTTGGTTAGGCTGGCTATTGTTTGTTCTTATTTGGGTCATGGCAATCAGTGGAGTTGTCTACAAATCTTTAACACTTCATAAACAAGAGACAGTAAAAAATGTTTCAACGGTCATTTACATTATTATGGGCTGGCTTTGTATTACAGCAGCAAAACCTTTATATGATTCTTTAGGGCCTACTGGAATAGCTTTATTAGTGGCTGGAGGCGTTTCTTATACATTAGGTGCTGCCTTTTATAGTTTAAAGAGCGTTCGCTTCATGCATGTAGTTTGGCATTTGTTCGTAATGTTAGGAGCAGGATTCATGTTCTTTTCAATTTTACTTTATACTTAAACAACTATCAAATCCTTATGAACAAAGGATTCTTGGTACTTCTTTTTGAGAAATCAAAAAAGAAGTACCTTTTTTTGTATTTATCTCTTTACAAACCGAACAAACATTCGTATAATAACTATACAAACGTTTGTTCGATAAAAATTATGAGGTGATTAAGAATGAAAGCAGTTCGTCGTGGCGGGTTATTATTTGTTGTATTGATTATTGGTATTTTCTTAGGAACATTAGGGTTACAGTCCGCATTACTTATTGTTAGCCCTCTATTTATTATATGGTTTATGCTATGGGATGAAAAACGATATTCTCATACTAGAAAAAAAAATGACCATCAACAATATGTTTATCGCAAATATCCATAGAACCAAACTGAGCTATTTAGTTAGTTAAAATAAAAAAAGATCCTGGAACATAAACTTAAAAAGTTATGTTTCAGGATCTTTTTATCCAAATAAACGCTTGGAGCAAACGGCCCTCGATGCTTCGACGATCGGAGTGAAACGAGAACCGTAGATGCAGAAGAACGCCCTTCTATCCTATCCTCTTTTTTAATATTCCATCAATGTCACAATTTCATAATCCTTGATTTTATCGCGTCCATGTAAGTCCATCAATTCAATTAGAAAAGCACAACCGACTACGATACCACCTAATGATTCGATTAACTCAACCGTTGCCTTGATGGTACCACCTGTTGCCAATAAGTCATCACAAATCAATACTCGTTGACCAGGAGTGATGGCATCTTTATGAAGAGTTAATGTATCAGTCCCATATTCCAAATCATAAGTTACTTCAATCGTTTCGCGTGGTAACTTTCCTTTTTTACGGACTGGAGCAAAGCCGACACCTAATTCATATGCGACTGGACACCCGACAATAAAACCGCGCGCTTCAGGGCCTACGACCATATCAATTCTTTTTTCTTTCGCATAATCAACGATTTGTTTTGTTGCTTCACGATAGGCCTCGCCATTGGCCATCAATGGTGAGATATCTCTAAAGATAACTCCTTTTTCTGGATAATCTGGAATACTAGCAATATAATCTTTTAAATTCATCTTTTATACTTCCTCCTCGTTCCACAGCCACTGTTGTAATGTCTCACGATCGCTGTATAGCAAAAACTCTTCTGTTTTGATTTTTTTTAAGCGAGTTTGATAGACCTTACTTTCCGTCAATGGATGATTTTCAGGACTTTCAACTTTTCTTAAAACACCGTTTTCTATTGTAACAAATCCTAAGTCAAAAAACACCTGAATCATAAAAATTAATAGCTTTTCTTGAATTTTTAAGTGTTGTGCTACAACATTCAGCTTGTAACGAACATCTACTTGTTCTTGTTGTCTGACAAATTTATAAAGTTGAGCATATTGTTCTCTAGTGCCTGTCCCATTTAGATAGGCTTCTTCATGAGAAACACCTAACATGTAAACACGCTCGATTTTCCCTGTTTGGGTGATTTGTTTTAACAACCCAACATCGTCGGGACAATCGACAAAAACTAATTGTTGACTATTAGTTTTTTCAATCATCATGACAGCTTCATCAACAGTGCTAAACAACCAATGATCCGTTTGCTCGTCAACTAGTTTTTTACTCTCGGAATTAAAATAAATATAGAGTGTATTAGCAATAGGTATTTCTTTTTGCCGACTATTTTTCCCTCTAAAGTCAAAAAGCTGCATACCATCTACTGAAAAATCACTGACCATTAATTGCGGTTTTTTATTCCCATTCCACTCATTGATCGATAATTGTCCTGCAACATTCGTTGTGCCTTGACCAAATTCATCTGCCTTATTGCCCATTTGAAACGCAATTGCATCTAATTTAGCTCCACCTTGACTTAGCTGGAACTTAAGATGGCTTTTATCAGCCCCGATTTGACGACTTTGTTCGATTGAAACATCTTCAAACAAGAAATTTGGAACTGGATTGTCTGTCCCAAATGGCGCGAGAATTTTTAATTGTTGGATGAAAGGAATTGTCACTTCATCGACTTTTAAAGACTCATCGATCAATAGTTCTTGTCCTTGTGAAAGATCGATCTGATTTCTTTCAAGATAATGAATTAAATGTTCTTTTACTTTGTTGATATTCTGAACAGGTAATGTCATTCCAGCAGCCATATGATGACCACCAAAATGAGTGAAGTCTTCACGAATTTCGCTTAAAGCATCAAATAAGTTCAGTGCTGAGACGCTACGCCCTGATCCTTTAGCAATTTCATCTGATTCGTCAATCGTTAACACGATCGTCGGTTTTCCAGTATCTTGCATAATTCTGCCAGCAACAATACCTAAAACACCTTCATGCCAACCTTTTTTTGCAACAATCTGAATGGGATCTGTTGGTTCAATCAGCTCAAAAGCTTCTTTTGTGATTGTAGCGACAATTTCTTTACGCTCATCATTTTGATTATTGATATAGGTTGCGATCCGCTCTGCTTCTTCTTCGTCGAAAGTTGTCATTAATTCAACTCCGGAAGAGGCATCGCCTAATCTGCCTAAAGCATTCAAACGCGGTGCAATTGTAAAACCAATATTTTCTTCACTGATTGCCTCTTTTTTTAATTCTGCTAGATGAATTAAGATATCCAAACCGATTCTTTCACCGTTTTGAATCATTTCTAGTCCCATTTTAACCAGAACTCTATTTTCATCTGTTAGAGAGACTAAATCGGCAATTGTTCCGATCGCAACTAAATCAAGAAATTCAGCTGGCAATTCTCCTAACAGAGCTGTTGCTACTTTAAATGCTACCCCTACCCCAGCTAAGTCTCCAAAAGGATACTGACCTTGTGGATGTTTTGGATGAATAATTGAAAACGCATTGGGTAATTCTGGTGGCAATTCGTGGTGATCGGTCACAATGACATCGACGCTCTGTTCTGTTGCATAATTAATTGCTTCATGACCTGCCACGCCATTATCGACTGTAATAATTAATTGAACACCATTTTCAATCTGTTCTTTAAACACAGTCAAATTAGGTCCATAGCCATGAATAAATCGATTTGGCAAGAAATACTCTACTTCCCCACCTATCAATTCAATAGCTTCTTTCATAACCGTTGTGCTTGTGATACCATCAGCATCATAATCTCCATATACCAAGATTCTTTCGCCTTGGGCCACAGCATCTTGGATTCTGGTTATTGTTTTCTCCATATCATGCATCAAAAAAGGGTCATAAAGATTTTCTACTGTGGGACGTAAAAAGGTTTCCAGGACTTCTTGAGACTGAATACCACGATGCCACAAAATTTGACCTAATAAAGGATTGATCTGCTCTTTTGTTAGTATAGCTGAAAATTCTTCTGGCAACGCTGTTTTTTCCCGTAATTGCCATGTATATTTTGCTTTTTTCACGACGTCACTCCTAACCAAGTAATTATATCAAATAGAATCGGAAAACTAAAGAAAGTATCCTAAAAAAACACAAATTAAAAAGCCAAGACAAAATATTACTACTTTGTATCTTGGCTTTTCCACCTTATAAATCTTCGTCGCTCGTTCTTGTTTTAGTAAAGTGATCAACCCGACTACCAACAGGTTCTACGTCAACATTTGGTGATATTGGCGCTTGAGATGCTGCAGCATCGTATTTAGCTTGCAACTCTGCTAGCTGATTCTCATAGGTCCGTTTAACCTTCTCTACTTCTTCTTGAGCTAGTTTATCTGCATCATTTTTATATGTTTCAATGTCCTTCTTTAATTCTTTTACTTGTTTCTTCTGTTTCCACATTGTCGTTGTCGAAGTCAATAGACCAATCAACGCACCAACAATTGCGGAACCTAGAATAATCAAAATCAATGGACCTGAGATTTTTGCAAAGCCAAAGCTGACTGGAACAGTTTGACTATTCAACACAGCAAAAACAACAACAATCAGAACTAACACCAGACCGATAACTACACGCCACTGGTTTTTCATGAACAGTTTCCCCCTTGTAGTTATATTATTTTTTGTTTAGTACTCCGCCAGCTAATAAATCACCTAAATATGGAAATAAAGTATACAGCCGGGAAGCGGCTTCCATGATGCGCGGGCGATTGATTTCACGTTTCGAGGTGCCCATTGCATTCACAATTTCTTTAGCTAATTTAGTAGGTTCTAAAACGAATAGATCCACAGAAGCTAGATAATTGCCAGTAGGATCCGCTTTATCAAAAAATTCAGTTTCGATTGGGCCCGGATTAACGGTCGTAACTGAGATTCCTAATGGTCTTAGTTCTAAACGTAAAGCATTTGAAAAACCTAGGACAGCAAATTTAGTAGCAGAGTAAATAGTTGATTTTGCTGTGGCCATTTTTCCAGCCATCGAGGCTACATTCATTATATGGCCAGTCCCTCTTTCAGCCATTTGAATCGCAGCTTTTTGAGTGAAGACCATCATGCCTAGAACATTTACTTCAAACATGTTTCTAGCAATCGCTAAATCTGTATCGATGAAATTTTCAAATAGTCCAAAGCCAGCATTGTTGACTAGTACATCAATGGGGCCAACTTCCGTCTGAATTTTCTCAAAAACAGTCTCAACATTGTCAGGATCGGCAATGTCTAATTGGAATGAATGAGCCAATTTCCCACTCAGTTCTTCACACGTTTCTTTCACTTTTCCAATCAAATTGATTCTTCTAGCACAAACAACTACGATGGCTCCTTGTTTTGCTGCTTCGTAACAAATTTGTTCGCCTAACCCTGCTGAACCACCCGTTACAACAACAACTTTGTCAGCTAACGCTTGTCCTTTAATCATACTTTTTCCTCCTTACTCATTTCTAAAAGGGATCTCGATAATCTCCATGTCTTTAACAATCTTAGTGTTTCGAAAAATTTCTTTGGCTTCATTTTCTAATTGGATAATGTCCCCTGTTAAGTATCGAGCACTGATATGTGTCAATATTAATTTTTTCGCGTCGGCTTCCAGAGCAACTTGGGCGGCCTGATGACTCGTCGAATGATAATAAGCTTTTGCCATTTTTTCTTCTTCTTTATTAAAGGTGCTTTCATGAACGAGCACATCGGCGTCCTCTGCAAGAGATACACTATTTTTGGTTTTTCTTGTATCACCTAAAATAGTGACGATTCTACCAAGTTTTTTCTCACCAACGAAGTCTTTTCCGTTAATCACCGTTCCATCAGGTAAGGTTACAGATTCTCCTCGTTTGATTTTTCCGTATATCGGTCCTGAAGGGACGTTTAAAGCTGCTAATTTTTCTACTTGTAATTCCCCTTCATGATCCGCTTCAACAATCCGGTAACCGAAGCTAGCAATCCCATGGTCTAATGGTAGACAAGACACTATAAATTGTTTGTCAGAAAAGACTGTGTCTGCTTTTGTGATTTCAACAAACTTCAATTCATATGAAAGTCGCGTTTGGGAAACTTTTAGTGCCGTTCTCACATAGTCGGCAATTCCAACTGGTCCGTAAATCTCTAGTTTTTCATTGCCGCCTTGGAACGAGCGACTACTTAATAAGCCTGGTAGACCAAAAATATGGTCGCCGTGTAAATGAGTGATAAAAATTTTCTCGATTTTTCTTGGACGAATGTTACTTTTTAAAATTTGTAATTGTGTTCCTTCGCCACAGTCAAACAACCAAACTGCATTCCTTTCGTCTAATAATTTCAGAGCAATGCTACTCACATTACGATGTTTTGCTGGAACCCCAGCGCCTGTACCTAAAAATTGTAATTCCATTGGCTACCTATCTTTCTTTAAACTTCTCCTTTATTTTAGAAGAAAGTTGCCGCTTTAGCAAATAATATTTATTTTACAGGAAAACGTAGCATAACTGTTGTACCTTTTGGGTCTGTATCTAGTAAGTCGATTTTTCCTTGGTGTTCATCTACGATCCATTTAGCAATAGCTAACCCGATTCCGTATCCACCTGTTTTACGGTTCCTAGACTCTTCTCCTCGATAAAACCGTTCAAAAACAGCGCTCTTTTTTTCTGCAGCAATTCCAATGCCAGTGTCGCTAATCTTAAGTAGCCACTCGTTATTTTTGACAGTCGAAAAGACAGTTATTTTTTCACCAGGAGCGGTATACTTTAGAGCATTATCCAACAAGATAATCAGTAACTGATGAATTCTTTTCTTATCGAAAAGCAATTGTTGTTCTTCTCCTAAATCAATAATGAACTCTTTTGCTTCTGCAGTAGCCAATTCTTGATATGGTATGAGTACAGTTTTTAAAAAACTGTTGATTTTTACAGGTTCTTTTTCCAATGTCAACGAGTTGGAATCTGATCGTGCCAATAAAAGTAAGTCACTAGTCAGCTGGCTCAGGCGTTGTACTTCATCTAGTGATAAAGCAATCGTTTCTGACTCTTCTAAAATAGTATGGTTTGGTTTAGTAAATAATTTCTCTAATTTTGCTTGGATGATCGTTAATGGTGTTCGCAACTCATGAGAAGCATTTTCAACAAATTCTTGCTGTTTTTTCCAAGAAATCAAAATGGGTTTCATAAACCATTTTGAAAGAAAGTAACTTAAAGCGATCGACAATAACCCGAAAATAATCATACAGATAATTAAGATTTGTTTGAATTGCTCAACCGTTCCTTTAATCGGATCAATATTTACTAGAAGTTGAACATAAGCGACCTGTTCTGAATTCGTAACCGCTAAAGTGATTGAGCGAAACTGTAATGAACGATTGTTACTATCTTTTGTTTGAACGCTAGTGATTTTATTTAAGTCATCCGTTGATAACGTTAACTTCTGAAAGTCATAAAAACGCGAACCTAATTCAGCTTCATTGAGTATGTCTCCCTCTTTAGACCAAAGAATCACCTGTTGTTGAAAATTATTAGGTGGTGGTGTATCAAATTTGGCTAGCTGAGAGGGATCGCCTTGCGTGCGCTCTACTTGGAGTAATTGATGCGATAAAAATTTTTGATCTTGGGAAAGTCGCTTTAGATCATGATCAACTGTTTGATAAATTGATGTTTGGACTAATTGAAAAACAATCAAGCCTAGGATTAAAAAGATACTTGCAAATGAAATCAAATTGATCAGAAAATAATGGATTCTCTGCTTTTTACTCAGTTGTTTATTCATGTTTCACATCCTCTGGTACTTCAAAAAGGTAACCAACATTACGTAAGGTCTTAATCCAACGATCGATGCCCCATGGCTTCAAGTTCTTTCTTAAATTACTCATATAGACTTCAACAACAGTGAGTGTTGTATCTGATTGAAAGCCCCAAATGCGGTCAAATAATTGATCTTTCGTAATGATTCGTCCCTGATTTTGCATCAAGTAGTGTAATAAATCAAATTCTTTTCCTTGCAGCGTGATTTCATTGCCATTAAAACTGGCTTGTCGATTATCTAACTCTAAACATAGCGGTCCGATCACTAGCTCATTTTTACTGTTCATTCCTAATGATCGACGAGCCAGTGCCTGAACACGCAGTAATAGTTCTTCGCGATGAAATGGTTTGGTTAAATAGTCATCGCCACCATTTTTAAACCCATTCACTTTATCTTCTAAGCCATCTTTAGCGGTTAAAATCAGAACCGGTGTATAGATGCTTTTTTTTCTCAATGCCGTCAAAACCTGTTCACCAGATATGGTCGGCAACATTAAATCTAGAACGATTAAATCATAGATCCCACGTTCACCCTCGTACAGTGCTTCTGCTCCATCATAAATTTGCGTGATTTCACCGATTTCAGATAAAATCTCTAAAATGCTATCCGACAAAATTTCGTCATCTTCAACTAATAATATTTTTAACAGTGCTCTTCACATCCTTTAAGCTCAAAAAAGACGTGCCAAAAGAGTTTTCTTTGTCACGTCTTCTGAGTTCTTTAATTGCTTTTATTTTGCCTATCGCTTACTTTTCGTCTTTTTCACTTGTATCTTGCTTTTTATCTTGCCAAGATTTTTCAGCAGAGTCTTTTGTTTCTTTTTCAACTGCTTTGGCATCTGTGATCTCTTTTTCGACATCTTCAAAATCTAAGCGGGTAATTTCTCCGCCTAATTCATTCATAATCAACTGATTTAAAGGGCGATTGTCATCTTCTTCAGCAATCAGAATGAGTCCTGTTTCGCCTACACCGATTTGTTTTGTCACATGTTCAAAAACTGTTTGTGCACCTTGAATCTCTTTAGCATCTTGAGAAGCACCAAAGAGACTTCCTGCAAACCAACCTAGTAAAATTCCTAGCGGACCGCCTAAAATGCCGATCAACATACCGATCATACTATTTTTTGATGTATGATTATTACCAGTAAAGTCTAAGAAATCATCAATTTTAAATTGATGAACCCCATCGTTTATATGGGTTACAACAGCCATTTGCTCTCCTTTGATTTTTTTCTCAACATACAATTTTTTTATCTCTGAAAATGCTTGGTAAGCTTGGCTCTCTACTTCAAAATGCATAATAATAACACGTTTCGACATTTGACCACCTCGTTCTACTTGATATCCTTATTTTATCAATAAACTAGTCACTAGTGCAATGAAAATCAATTATCTGGGTCCTTGGCCGCCAGGTCCGCCCCCCATTTGACTGCCGGTGACTACCGCACCAGATTGATCAATTGAAGTTAATATGCTATCAAGGGTAATTTTGGCTAGCTCTGTTCCATTTGTATAGTTGCTATTGCTGTATAAACCATTTTTAGCTGTGCCTGATTCTTTACCACCAGTAAATAACGTTATAGTTTCTCCGACTTTTAGGTTTGGCGAACTAATGGTAATATGAGAAAAGTCTTTGTCTGGAGCAAGGGAAATAATCGAATCACCTGCAGCATTTTCCAAGTGAACCACTGTTCCAGCTTTTTGTGTTTCGTCAAAATATAAACTTAAGGATGCTTGGGTAGAAACGTCGCTTGCACTCATCGCCATACCTGCGCTACCGCTTGCTGCCAATAGACCACCAGTCATAGTGAAGGTTCCATCATAATCAAGGGCTGCATTACCGTTATCAGTAGGTCCATTTACAATCAGCGTTCCATCTGTCATCCGAACATCCCCATTGCTGTCAATACCATCGCCATCAGCATTTACGTAGGTGGTTCCACCATTTATTTCGATAAATTTAGTACTATCTCCACCACCACCTGGTTGGCCGCCAGGTTCTCCAAATGAGTCTGGTCCAAATTGACCACCAGCTTCTGCTTCGCCAGAACTGCCTCCTGCAGCATTGATTCCATCGTCTGATGCGTTGACAGAAATGTCCCCGTTATTAATGGTCACGGTTGCACCTTCTAACCCTTCATACGAATGGCTAACATTGATCGTTCCGTTATTGATCAACAAATCAGTATCCGCATGAATCCCGTCATCACCACTTGCTAACGAAAACATTCCGTTATTGATCGTAACAGTCGCATTTGAATGGATTGCATCATCAGCTGTGTTTAAATCAAATTCTCCATCCTCTATAATAATATTACCAGAAGCTTTTAAGCCTTTGTAACTAGCCGTAGTATCAATTGATTGATCGTCATAACCTTTTGCTGTCTGAATTTGGATCTCAGCTTTCCCGATCGATAAGTTAGTTTCTGCTTGAATCCCATCATTTCCTGATTGAATCGCAAATGTCCCACCATCGATAGCGATCCACCCTTTATCTATATCAGTACTATTATTGGCTTGAATTCCATCTCCTTCAGTAGTTGTTAGCGTAAATGTTCCATCTGCAATTGATACGGAATCTTTGCCTTTGATTGCATTATTTTTAGCAGTGACTTTGATTGTTCCATTAGTAATCACTAAATCGTCTTTGCTGCGAATCCCGTTGCTATAGTTGCCACTAACTTCTAGATTCCCAGTCCCATTAATCGTTAAATCATCTTTACTATAAAATGTAGCATCGGGTTCGGTTTGATCAGTAGTAGTAAATGTATAGTCAGAACCATCTGAAAGAGTATTGTTTGTTCCTTGAGCTAAAGTTGTAATCACTTTTTTAGCTTGCTCAACGTAAATGGCTGAAGAAGAGTCATTTGTTATTTCAACATTATTTAAAACTAAATGAACTGTTTCCTCGTTAGCGTTGATTTTCAGTTGGCCATGGTAATTACCCGTTATAATATATGTTCCACCAGCAGTAATTGAGACGATCTTATCTTTTTCAGAGACGCCTGAACCGGTAATGACGCTACCAGAGTCCTTTAACTCGATTGTTGTTGCGGTATTTTTATCATATTCTTCATCAAAATCTTCATCTTCATACACACCATATTTGTTGTCAGCTGTTTTTGTTGCTTCTTGAACCGAGACGACCTGCTCTGAATTTTTTGTTGTCGATGTTGTTGTTTTGACGGTCTCTTCTTTTGCACAACCAGCCAATAGAGTAATAAGCAACAGGCTTAAGATCGTTAAGTTGAATTTCGTTTTTTTCATTATAAGCACCTACAATTCTTCTCTATTTGTCGAAACTTTCCCAAAAACAATCGTTAAATTACCATTTCTAACACGCATTGCGTCCATCAATTCCTTTTCTTTTTGGTTATCCTTTAAGGTAACACGATACCGTAATTCATATAAACTACCCATGTTTGTCGTTTTTACTGAGTCCAAATTTGCCGCATAGGTATATTGTTGAAACAGGTCATCAAATAAACCAGGATAATCTAAATCTTCAGGAATCGTGATTTTTATTTCTCTTTCTGCAACTTTTTGTTTCTCCCCAAAGTGAATGGTGTTCAACAGGATTAAAAACAATGCGATAACAATGGAAAATAAAACAATATAATGAACATAACCCATCCCAGTTGCCAAACCAATGCCCATTGACCAGAAAATACTGGTGATCTCTCTAGCCCCTCCAGCTACAGAGCGAAACCTGATCAAACTGAATGCACCTAAAACCGCAACACCAGTTCCTAAATTACCATTAACTAACATGATCACTAATTGCACCAATAGTGGTAAAACAGCTAACGTAATCACAAAGTTTTTACTATAGACATTTCGATACATATGGACACAAGCTACTAAAAGACCTAATAAAACGGATGTAACAATACAGACTAAAAGCTGCTTTAATGATAACTCAACTGAACTTTCTACTAATAAACTAGATAACATGACTAAATTCCTCTCTTTGTTTACTACTTAATGGGTTTAATGTATAGAGATAACGTTGATATGTTTGCGCATACTTTGAAAAGGAAGTTGGATACAATTCTAGTTCAGTCAAAATTTCTGAAAACCATAAAGGATAGGCACCCAAAGCTTTAACTTCCATCAACACATCGATTTCCGGTGCTACTCGTTCTCCTTTGTCATCTAATTTATGAGATAAATTTTCTTTTCGATAGCGAATATCAAAATCAAATGTCACTCTAAATTCTTCGTTTTCACAAGCGAATAAAGCTCGTCTGTCATATGCAATCATCACTTTAGGTTCTAATCTCTTTCTAGCTAAAAGCCAGTCGATTTCCTGTTTGATTTGCTGGTCTTTTCTTTTCGCTAATTCAAATGCATGTGGGTGCTGAATATATCCTTTAGCTGCATTATAGGTTAACGCCACTCTTCTTTTATAGACCACACCGCTGACTTTCTTTTTTATTTCTAAGAAGACATCAGATTCTGCTTTAGGAACACCATAACTACGGATTCTAAATTTTTCTTTATAAACAGGTTTGGTAACTGAATGGCGGATTAGTTCATAATCTTCCGTATCAAAATAAACTGAAATAATTGTATGTAGACCATAAGCGTCTTCTTGCATAAAACCGTCTAACTTCTCTCTTAATTTTTGATACTGTTGTTCTGTCAGTGCATACTTTTTTTCTTTTCTTTGAAAGCTATTTTTTAGTTTGACCATTATTTTCTCCTCCTTTGACTAAACCCATTATAAAAAAGCAACCATAAACGAAGCTTAAAAAACGTGGTACAAAACTAATTTTTAGTTTTGTACCACGTTTTTTTATTACTATTCGTTAAACTGTTCATCAACCGTTGTAAAATACTTATTTCGTTTATACGACTAAGCTTCGTTCATTACTATACTGCTCATATTTTTTGTTTAGAGCAATATCTTCTAAGGTTTCAACTAGGATGTAGACTTCTTCGTAGGTATTATATAGCGCGATAGGCGCTAAACGAATGACATTTGGTTCTCTGAAATCAGGAATAATATTTGCTGCTTTCAAGGCCTTACAAATCCTGTAGGCTTCTTCATGCTCTAAACAGACATGGCCACCTCGTTTGCTATCTTCACGAGGATTTCCTACACAAAAACCATATTTTACAAGCTTTTCATCAATCAAATACATCAAGTATGCTGTAATCGACAAGGATTTTTCACGAATCTTGTCCATTCCTACTTCATTAAAAATCGCTAACGTTCCTTCCAAAGGTGCCATTGCTAAAAAGCTTGGGGATCCAATTTGCCATCCGCTTGCATCTTGTTGATGTTCAAATTCATGTTTCAATTCAAACTGTGTTTCATCCTTATTCCCCCACCAACCAGCTAAACCAGGTGTCTCTTTAAAATGTTTTTGATTCATATAAAGGCCCGCAATTGATCCAGGACCAGCTGATAAATATTTGTACGTACACCAAATTGCAAAATCTGGATCGACTTCTTTAAAATCCATTGGTATTGCCCCAATTGCATGGCATAAATCCCAACCAATCAGAATCCCTCTTTGATGGGCAGCTTTTGTTATTCGTTTCATATCTAAAACTTGTGAACTACGATATAAAACAGTTGGCAATAAGATGATGGCAACATCATCCGTCATGGCATCAATAACAGATGATTCATCAATCAATCGTCCATCTACGCTTTTTACCACTTTTACGGCATCATTTGGATCATATCCTCTTAACTGTACCTGACTATCGATGGCATAACGATCTGTAGGGAAATTTAAATCATCAACTAGAATTTTATAACGATCTTTTGTCGGTTTATATAACGTGCTGATACATTGATGGATGTTGATTGTTGTACTCCCTGTAATGACGATTTCTTCTGGAAAAGCATTGATCAACGGTGCTGTCATCTCGCCTAATTTTCCAGGATAATGAAACAATCCATCCCATAATTTGATTCCTTCTTTTTTCCAGATATCCAGCATATTTAGTAAGACTTTTTCAGCGTCTTTCGATGCCAAGCCCAAAGAATTACCATCCATATAAATTTCGCCAGGTTGAACATAAAAGCGATCTCTAATGCTTCTAAGTGGATCTTTTTCATCTAATTCTTTTGCAAATGCAAGAGTGGTTTGAAATTCTCTTTCCATTATTTGTCACCTTCCAAGTTTTTTATTTAAAGAAGTAATCAAAAATACTTCTTGTCAGCAAACAGAATTACAAGACTGCGTTCTGTTTAGTTAATTTAACAAATCCAAAAACAGCTATTAAAGCAATAACGCCCACGCCGCTAAGTAAATAAATAGCAATTATCCATGATTGGCTTGAGTCACTAATTTTTATCACAATCGGCGTTCCAATAAAAATGCCGATATAATAAAATAAATTGATAAATGAAATACTGGTACCGATCAATTGTTCTTCTTTCACTATTTTTGGTACTAAAATCATTACACATGAGGAAGCTAAACTGGCTCCAGCTGAAAGTGCAAAGAGCTGGGCGAAAAATGTAAAACTGTTAGATAAAAAGCCCATCCAAAAAGTAGCCGCTAACATCAATAAAAATGAACAGAAAATAATAACTTGCCCCTTTTTAGTCTTATCGATCAAATAACCCGCCAATGCGCCAAATGGAATCCCGAATAGCCCAAAATATCCAGTGTAACTATTAGCTAAGGTCTCTGACAATCCGTATAGTTGTGTGTAAATTTGCGGATAAAGATTGATAAAGGCAAACAATATAAACGCCATGCAACCTTGTGCAAGTGCTAATAGCCAAATCCCCTTATTTTCTATTGCTTTTTTGAATGAGCCTTTATCTGCTTGTGACCCAGTTTTGGATCGACTACGTGGTTCATCTAATAAAAAAAGATATAGACATAAAAAGATCATAGATAAAACAGCAATGATCAGCCAAAGTGAACGTAAACCGTATGTTTTTGCTAATGGTTTAAATAAATTCATTGCTAGCATTGATCCTAATGCCGAAAAAGTTCCCCAAATCCCAGTTGCGATCCCACTACTGCTATCTTTAAACCAAAAGTTGATCAAAACAATTCCGACCATAATAATCATTGAAAAAGAAATTCCTTCAATGGCTCTTGAAATCAATAATGACCAAAAACTTTTTGAAAAGGCTCCCCAGATATTTCCAATTGCCAAGCAACCCATTAAACCTACTAATAATTTTTTAGGACCAAAGCGAGTAACGAACGCTCCGCCCGGGATTGCTAAAAAAATACCTGACACTGTGAAGATCGACATTAACCACGAGACCATTGAAAGACTTATAGCTAAGTCTGCCCCCAGTTCATTTTGAATGGGAACTAGTTTCAATTGACTTAAAGAAACAATCACTCCACCCAAATATAACAAAAGAAATTTTACCCATCTGTTTCTCAACATAAAAAAACTCCTTTTTAGTCTGTCTTTTAGCATGTAGAAACAATCTATTTATGAAAATGCCATCAAGTCATCTTACAGATAAACTAATCATAGCGAATTTGCTTGTCTCTTGTATATGAAGATATGAAGATATTGATAACGTTTTCTTTCAGATGTGACAAAAGTATGCCAATTATTTTTACAATCTGAAATTAAATTGGGATCCTCCGTTTCTTTTTGATGTAGAAAATCACCTATAAGTCAAAAATCATATGGAAAAGCTAGTATTTATCCTCTATAATAAACTTACTAAATGAATCAGCTTAAGGAGGTAGACCATTGGATAAAACGGATCGTAAACTTCTACAAATTCTTCATGAAAATTCAAGAATCTCAATCGTTGAGTTATCTCAAAAAATTAATTTAAGTCGTCCGAGTGTGAAGGAACGAATCAACAAGCTAGTTGAACAAGGTATCATCAAAAATTTTACGATACAACTTTCAATGGAGCATATTAAACAAACCATTACGTTTTTCACTGAATTAAGCAATGTTACTTTGCCTGTCAGAAAAGTTTTAGCACTCTTAAAAGGGAGTCCTTATGTCAACGAAGTACATATTGTCAGTGGTGAAGTGAATTATTTGGTGAAAGCAACAGTGGCCAATACCACTGAAATGAAAGATTTGCTTGCAAAGTGGATGGAGTTTGCCAACGTTAAAAGCTCTGTCGTTTTGGAAACGCCAGTCACTAATCAGCTGCATTTTTTCAATAATGATTGTTAAAATCATTTTTCTAGCAAAATCACTAAACGATAGAAAAAAAAGAGAACCAATGAAATTCATCAGCTCTCTTTTCTTCTATCGTTCTTTTTAATCTACAAATTCAAATTCATACTCGCCGATTCGAACAATATCGCCATCTTTAGCTCCACGTGCGCGTAAAGCTTCATCCACGCCCATGCCACGTAATTGACGAGCAAAACGCATAACACTTTCATCATGTTCAAAGTTGGTCATCTCGAATAGTCTTGCTAATGATTCACCAGACAGAATCCATGTTGCATCTGAATCACGATCGATTGTGAACTCTGGTCCTGCTGGTTGGAAACCATAACGAACAGTATCCTCTACGATTTCTTCTTCATATAATGGGAATTCTGGCGTAACATCAATCAAATCAGCTGTTGCATTAAGCAACGGTTCAATCCCTTTACGTGAAACCCCAGAAATTGGGAATATTGGCAGATGATCTGCATATTCATCGGTACGTTCTTTTTCAATTTTTTCTTTGAATTTCTTTAAATTTTCTTCTGCTTCTGGCATATCCATTTTATTTGCTACAATAATTTGCGGACGTTCCATTAAGCGCATATTGTGAGAAGCTAGCTCTTTATTAATAGCTAGATAATCCTCGTAAGGATCGCGGCCTTCCATCCCGCTCATATCGATCACATGTAAAATAACTCTAGTTCGTTCAATATGACGTAAAAACTGAGTTCCAAGCCCAACACCTTGTGAGGCCCCCTCGATCAAACCAGGTAAATCTGCAGCGGCAAAACTTCGTCCATCACTCGTTGAAACCATTCCTAGATTAGGAACTAATGTTGTAAAATGATAGGCACCAATTTTAGGTCTAGCCGATGAAATCACAGATAGTAAAGTAGATTTTCCCACAGATGGGAAACCAACTAAACCAACATCAGCTAATACTTTTAATTCTAGTTCGATTTTTCTTTCTTGCCCGGGTTCACCGTTTTCAGCAATTTCAGGCGCTGGATTTTTTGCTGAGGCGAAACGGATATTTCCGCGTCCGCCGCGTCCACCTTTTGCGACCGTCAATGTTTGACCATTTTCAATCAAATCTCCGATCAAGGTGCCAGTTTCAGCATCACGAACGGTTGTACCAGGGGGAACTTTAACAAAAGTGTTTTCCGAACCACGTCCGTGCATACCTTTGCTCATCCCGTTTTCTCCAGGTTGTGCTTTAAAATGACGATTAAAACGGAAATCCATCAATGTCCGTAATCCTTCTTCAACAACAAGGATCACATCTCCTCCTTGACCGCCATCTCCTCCAGCTGGTCCGCCATCTGGAACATATTTTTCTCTACGAAAGGCAACCATTCCGTCGCCGCCCTTACCGGCTTTGACATCGATTGTTACCTGATCTAAAAACATGGACATATTGTGTCCTCCTATCTTAAAGAAATTAGGATAAAATAGTTCACTTTTACCGTGAAATACTCTAACTCACCATTTCTTTGGGTTTACTTTTTTACAAATTTAGTTATTCGTTTACCTTCGCTTTTCGATAACATATTCTGTTTGAAAGCCTTTCTTATTGTAAAGGTTAAACCTAGATTTGTCTAGCCAAATTCGTTTTTATGAACTAGAATTAGCTGCTGTAGCAGATACAGCGATTGCCGCTGCTGCTGCACTAGCTTCTTGCGCCTTCATCATAGTGAGCGTTAATGCTGTTATATTTAAATTAGTATCATTAGATAAATCAGTCATTTCTGCTTGGATCAAGAGCCCTAAAGCCAAAGAATGGCAGAAGTCTTTATACCAACGTAAATTGGTCTTTTCTTCAAGTAGTTCTGAATAATCGCCTAACGCTTGGAAGTCAACCTTTTCATAGTGGCTAAAAAAAACAACGTGACAATACTATTATACAGCTCTGGTTTAGATTTGATCCCCATCTGTCTCAACTCTTTATCGCTTCCATTGAAGTAACACAACAATTTGAGCGTTATTCATTCTCCCAACTCCTTTTTCCTATTAAAAGACAAGATTTTTGACAAAAATCTGAAAAGCGTTCATGCTACTAGTATAGCTGATATAATTACTTTTTTAAATGTGTGATTATTAAAAGCTAGTCATTTTAAATTTGTCGAGCATGGGAACTTGTTTTACGGTCATTTGTTTCTACTTAATAAGACAAGTTTGTTCATTTGCTCTAAATTATCAAAGGAGGAAATTTAGTATGACAGTAAAAGTAGGCATTAATGGATTTGGACGAATTGGTCGCCTTGCATTCCGCCGCATCAAAGAAGTTTCCGATGATATTGAAGTTGTAGCAATCAATGATTTGACAAGTCCAACGATGTTAGCCCAATTACTACAATTTGACTCGACACATGGTACTTATCCTGGAAAAGTGACAGCAACAGAAGATGCAATCGTAGTTGACGGTGAGGAAACAAAGGTTTATGCGGAAGCTGATGCTAGCAAACTTAAATGGGTAGCTGAAAATGGTGTTGACATTGTTTTGGAATGTACTGGTTTTTACGCCTCACAAGCGAAATCACAAGCACATATTGACGCTGGTGCGAAACGGGTTGTGATCTCAGCTCCAGCTGGTGACATGAAAACAATCGTTTATAACGTTAATGATGATACCTTAACGCCAGAGGATAAAATTATTTCAGCTGGTTCATGTACAACAAATTGTTTAGCGCCAATGGCTTATTTCTTAAATAATGAATTTGGGATTGAAGTTGGTACCATGACAACTGTTCATGCTTATACCTCTACCCAAATGTTGTTAGATGGACCTGTAAAAGGCGGTAATTTACGTGCTGCTCGTTCAGCAGCTGATAATACGATTCCTCATTCAACAGGTGCTGCTAAAGCAATTGGTTTAGTTATTCCAGAATTAAATGGGAAGTTACAAGGACATGCGCAACGTGTCCCAGTAGTCGACGGATCATTGACTGAACTTGTCTCTATTTTAAAAACAAAAGTCACTGCTGATCAAATTAATGAAACAATCAAAAAACATACAATTGATAATCCTTCATTTGGTTATGATGATCGTGAAGTCGTCTCAGGTGATGTGATTGGGACAACCGAAGGATCCATTTTTGATCCCACGCAAACCGAAGTAACCACATCAGGTGATTTCCAACTAGTTAAAACAGTTGCTTGGTATGATAATGAATATGGTTTTACCTGCCAAATGATCCGCTTGTTAGCAAAATTTGCTAACTTATAAAGTAGCTTAACCAAAAAACAGTCGCTCATGTTCGTTCATGAGCGACTGTTTTTGGTTAAGCTAAGCATTTTCAGCAATATAATACACTAGTTCTTCTGTTTCAGCCCAACCTAAACAGGGATCAGTAATTGATTGACCAAACACTTTGCCATCCGCTTCTTGGCGACCACTTTCAAGAAAACTTTCTATCATAAATCCGCGTACCCATTTTTTCATATCCTGATTCCAAGAACGATTGATCAAGGTTTCTTTCACGATCCGGACTTGCTCTTTATACTGTTTCCCTGAATTATCATGATTTGTATCGATTACGATGAATGGATTTTTATAATTACCAGCTTTATATAAAGCTACTACTTTTAATAAGTCTTCATAATGATAGTTAGGAATATTTTCACTATACTCATTTAATCCACCTCTTAAGACGACGTGTGCTAATGGATTAGAACTTGTTTCTACTTCAAGTCCATTGAAAATAAATTCTTGTTTTTGTTGCGCCGCATATAAGGAATTGAATAACACGTTCAAATTGCCGCTGGTCGGGTTTTTCATTCCTGTCGGTTGATCGATCCCGCTAGCAACAAAACGATGTTGTTGATCTTCCACAGAACGAGCGCCCACAGCGATATAACTAACTAAATCCTGAACAAATTCTAAGTTTTCAGGATAAAGCATTTCATCTGCAGTGGTTAAGCCCGTTTCACTAATAACACGATTATGCAAACTACGAACAGCCGCAATTCCTTTGATTAAGTTACTTTCTCCTTCTGGGTTTTGCTGATGGAGTAGCCCCTTATAGCCATCGCCATTAGTTCTAGGCTTATTCGTATAGACACGCGGTACCATAAAGATTTTATCTTGAACTTTTTCTTGTAGTTTTGCTAAACGCGTTACATACTCCATCACTGCTTCTTCATTGTGAGCAGAACAAGGACCAATCACTAAAAGAATTTTTTGACTTTTCCCCTCAATGATATTTTTTAACTCTTGATCCCGAACAGCTTTCAATTTTTCTTGGTCTGGTGTTAGTTTAGATAATGATTTGACTTGTTCAAAATTGATTGGTTGGCTCAATGCTTTAAAACTCATACGATAACGCCCCTTCATTTTTCTTATAATCAAACAATAAATTAAAGATCCATAAAATAAAAAAAGCCTCACCCTTCTCATTACTGAAAAGGACGAGACCGAATTGATCCGTGTTACCACCTTTGTTTACAATCAGCTCACACTCATTGTCTTGTCAGGTACAAAATTATACCCTGGCACAATAACGGGTGCGCATAACCGTCACAGCCTACTTGATTCGGTGTGAAGTTCAAAGAGGAATTCAGATACATTAGGTTTGTGCGCCTCTCAACAACCGGCTACTTTCTGTACACCTGTATTATCTTACTAGTTCTTATCAAAACATTTATTGTTTATTGAAGTCATTGTAAGAGATTCTGTCAGAATTGTCAATCTTTTTCAAAAAGAAAAACCAAGCAATCAAGGATAAAGAATACACTTCAGCCCTTAACCTGGTTAATCCGAATCTTAAATTTTTGATACAGCCTCTTCTGTTGACTGCTTTTTCTTTTTTTGTTGACACTCTTGACAAATACCGTGGAAGGTTAAGCGATGGTCTTTCACAAGAAAATGATAACGTTGTTCTACAACGTCTTCTACGTCCCCTAATAAATCTTCTTCCACTTCTTCAATATTGCCACATTCTAAACATAAAAGATGATGATGGAAATGTTTGGCGCCTTCTTTGCGTAAGTCATAACGAGCTAACCCATCGTTGAAACTTACCTTATCTACGACTTTTAAGTCAGTCAAAATTTCTAATGTACGGTAAACAGTTGCTAAACCGATTTCCGGGCTTTTTTGTTTAACTAAAAAATAAATTTCTTCTGCTGATAAATGGTCTTTTTCATTTTCTAGTAATACCAATACTGTTGCTTCTCGTTGAGGCGTCAGTTTGAAACCAGATTCATGCAATTGTTGTTTTGTTTTCTTTAAAGCAGCAGTAGAATCCATAAATGCAGCCCCTTATTTATAATTATTTTAATCTAGAACGGGATATCCTAGCATTACATTGTAATAAGTATAAAATAACTTAAAGATATTTGCAAGTGATTCTCAATTAGAATGAAAAAATGCTTATTTTTCTTGCGCTTCTTCTTTTAAAATCGTAAATCCTGCTTCTTGAGTAATCTTTCCTTGTTTCAATAAATTACCAATAGCGCGCTTAAATTGCGCCTTGCTAATTCCAAACGTTTGCATGATTTCTTCTGGATTGGATTTATCTGTAAATGGAATTTTATGGTCCGCTGAACGCTCTAAAAACGTTAAGATCATCGCTGCATCATCGCTGATTGCTTCATAACCACGCGGCTTCAAAGAAATATTCAATGTGCCGTCAGGTCGAACGCCGATTACACGACCATTTACTCGTTCCCCCAAACGTGGTTCTTGATAACGCTCTGAAGGATGAATAAATGCAATGTAGAAATCGTCTGTTAAAACAAATGAACCAATCATTTTTAACCGATACACAATGCCACTGATATTTTCATTTTTAAGTTCTTCCGTTCCTGGTTTAGCCATCGCTTTGAAAATCTTCTCATCTGCTAATTCACCCCAGATACGCTCTTTGTTATCCACTTTCAAAGCGATCATCAATTGATCCCCTTTTTTAGGCCATAATTCACGCATTACAGGTAGTTCATCTAAAGAAACGACTACATCCTTATCTTTCAGTCCAATGTCCACAAAAGCGCCTAAATCACGTCTTGTGCCGGTAACTGTTCCAAACGCATATTGCCCGATTCGAGCGGTCGGAATCATCGTAGTCATTTCAGGTTCTTGCTTTTGATTCATATAACCAAAGCCTTCTACCGCTTCACCGATTTCATGACTGCCTTCTTCTTTAGATAATCGCAATGTGATTCCGTTTTTTTGTAAAAAATAGTGACTTTCATTTTCATCAATCACTAATGCTGTAAAAATTTGCGCTAATAGTTCGTTCATAATTTTCTCCTTCTGGCACTTAGCCTAAAAAAATACGTAATAATGCAATTGTAATGATTCCTACTACAACGGTTTTCATTAAATCTTTGGTACGAATAGCAACAAGTAAAGTAGGAATACAACTTAACGCTTCTAACGTTTTTACTTTAGGAAAGCCTGTTGCCTGAACTTCTAAAATACTCTGAAATAAGAGTGCCGTCAAGATACAAATCGGGATATAAGATAAAAATCGAAGAAACCAGTCTGGAAAATCGACTCGTTTAGAAATCAAAAAAGGAAAAATCCGCGGAATCCACGTAACGATCGAACAACCTAAAATCGTCAATAGTACATAGGTGTTACTCATGATGATTCACCACCCCAACAGTACAACCTAAAAGAGTTGCGAATAAAACAGAGAGTTCCGGCGAAAAAAAGCCCATAAAAAAATAAAGAGATAAACAGACTGTACCTAATACGATCAGCGTTTCTTTGGTATGTTTTTTGATAGGCGCATCAACTTGCAAAACAAATAATCCTGCAAACATGGCCACTAACGCAAAGTCTAAGCCTAATAGATAGGGATCTGGAATCCAGGTTCCTAATAAACCACCGATAATGGTCGACAAGATCCAAGCTAAATAGGCAGTGATGTTCAAGCCATGCGTCCAAGCGGAACTGACGCGCTGATCATTTGCCAACGCTGACATTAAAACGCCGTAAGATTCGTCCGTTAAAAGTGTACCAATTCCAATACTAGTAATCAATGGTTCATTTTTAAAATAAGAAGCCACCGACATGCTCATCAAAAAGTGGCGTAAATTCACTAAAAATGTTGTAAAAACAATTGCCGAGATCGGTGAATGAATTGCTAACATACCACAAATAATAAATTGTGCACCACCAGCATAGACTAAAATCGACATCAAAGCGATCTCTACTATCGATAACCCCACATTTTTGCCAACTACGCCCGCTGCAATTCCAATGCCTAAATAGCCTAAAATTGTTGGTATACAAGCATTTACCCCGTCTCTAAAGGTTAAATATTCTTTTTTTTCCATACTTTTCTCCTTGTGATAATATCAATCGTCATTGATATTTATTGCCTATCTAGCGTTACTGGAAGAAAAAACGAGCCTGGGACATAACTCAAAGAGTTATGTTTCAGACCCTTAGTATTTGAATAAGCAATTGAACAGAAACGACTACTACATTACACTTCTGTCTCAATCTTATACTCATATTCTGTAAAAACAAGACTATCTTCCAGCGTTTCTAGATGCATTTCCTTTAAACCAGCCAGTTTTTGCATTGATGGTCACCAAATACTGGTTATCTGAACCGTATAGATTGTAATAGCCTTCGCCATTAATAATTCTAGCTGGCTGTAATGAGTATCCCCCGGCTTTTATATAGCCGCGTTCAATACAGGTTGCAATGACTTTTTCTTGAACTCCTGGAGCCCAACTCCACGCAGGATTACTCATATCGCTAACATCAGTTGGGTTAACTGAGTACACAGGATCTGTATACACGCCATCAGCATTAGGTGCTGAAAAAGTATTTGAATCCGGTTGAACACCATTTGCTGCTTGTGAGGTACTTCCTTGATTGTTAGCAAGTGTTTCTGAAGTCTGAGCAGCGGTTTGATCCGCCTGTGCTTGTTGTTGTACTGCAAATGCTGTCTCAGCGTCTGTCAAGGATTTATCTGCTTTAGTTAATGCTTCAGTCAATGGCTTACGCAATGTTTCACTTTTGACCTTATCTACTTCGGTTTTTGCTGCTGTATAGTTTTCCCTAGACAATGTTTCAGTCAACTCATTGTTTTCATAAAAAACAGCGACTGCCGTTTTTGCTTTTTGTAGTTGGTCGTATTGACTTGTAGCTTGCTCTGTTGCTTGATTCAGTAGCTTATCAAAATCATCCTTTTCTTCTCGTTTAGCCAGATCGACTTTCTTGTCAGCTTTGATTGCGACATCATTTAATTTATTGCCATTGATAATTGGTTGAGCGAATAATTCATTGACCTTTGTAACTGCCGCTTGCTTGTCTGCGACTTTTTTGTAGAGGGTTTCAAGCTCTTTATAGTTGGCTTCGCTTTTGAGGGTATCTAAGTTCTCCTTGATTGCTTTGGGACTAACGCTTACCATCTCTGGTTTAAGAAATAATTGTTTGTCATCTGTAAAATAACTATTTAGTTCTTTTTCAGTTTGAGTAGCAACTTTATCTTGTTTTTGAGTCACTTCACCATCAGATGCTGATTTTTTTTGCGTTTGACTATAGGCAAACCATGAGCCGCCAGAAAGGACGATAACAGCAGCTAAAACAATCGATATTTTCTTGTAGTTTTTACTTGCTGAAGTAGTTGATTCCTCTCCTTTCACTTCTTTTAAAATGTTCTGTTCACCTGTGAGTTTCTCAAATTGATCCTTTGCAGACTTCGCTTCTTCCCCATCTTTAAAGAAAATTGGTGCAGCATCCATTTCGATCTCTTCAGGTTTTTTGCTTTTTGACGGAATGTCAGTTGCCGTATTAGGTAAAGCTTTTGGACCAATGGGCTTTGACTCTATTGTCTGGTCTTCTGGTTTAGTAAATTTCGTGATCTCTTCTTTTAGTACGACCTCTTTTGCTTGCTCAGTTTCTTTGTTAGTTGGTTCACTTGGCTTATGATCAGGTTCGTTTGATTTCTCGTCATCTTGTCCTTTGTCTTTTGATTCTGATGAGGTACCAGCCGTCGTTGGTTGCTCATTGATCTCTGCTGTTTCATCAGTTTCTTCTGTACGTTCAATTTCAGATAGTGTCTCAATAGTTGGTGTCTCGTTTTTGTGTTCATTGATATACTGATCTAAAGCAGCGGTATCCACAAGCTCATCCGTTTTAGCTTCTGCAGAAACAGGTTCTTCTAGTTCAGCTGCTTTTTCTTCGATCGATGCCGCTTTTGTTTCCGATTTTTCTTTTTTTATCTCTTCAATTGGATCTACAATCTTTTCTTCAGGTTGCTGTTCATTGAACATCGTCATTACGTGACCGATACTCATATCCTTTAATTCGGACCATTCGATATTTTCATTTTGTTCTTTATTTAAAAAATTAGAAGTATCATCTGATTTTTCATTAGAATCAGTTTTTTCATTAGGTGCTGTTTCCTCTTTGATTTGCTCTTTTTCAAAAGAATAACCGCATTCCGGACATACTTCCGCTTGCTTGTCTATCTCAGTTCCGCAATTCGGACATTGTTTCGTCATTCATTCCGCCTCACATTCTACACATTCGTAAATCTAATCTACCATAAAATCGCGTTTCTTCCAATATGTACTATCTAACTTTTTTGTTACGATTGTTTAAAAACAGCCCTTTCCGAAAGAAATCGAAAAGAGCTGTTCAAATTTTTAATAAAAACTTACTATTCTAGAAAATCTTTTAATTGTTTAGAACGAGAAGGATGACGTAGTTTGCGCAATGCTTTGGCTTCGATTTGACGAATCCGTTCGCGTGTTACACCAAAAACTTTACCAACTTCTTCCAATGTACGAGTACGTCCATCATCTAAACCAAAACGTAAACGTAATACATTTTCTTCACGGTCAGTTAATGTATCTAATACATCTTCCAATTGTTCTTTTAATAATTCATATGCTGCATGTTCTGCAGGACTTGTTGCATCTTGGTCCTCAATAAAATCTCCAAGATGAGAATCATCTTCTTCACCAATTGGTGTTTCCAATGAAACTGGCTCTTGTGCGATTTTTAAGATTTCACGGACTTTTTCAGTTGGTAAATCCATCTCAGCACCAATTTCTTCAGGTGTTGGTTCCCGACCCAAATCTTGTAACAATTGACGTTGTATTCGAATCAATTTATTGATTGTTTCCACCATATGCACCGGAATCCGAATCGTTCTAGCTTGGTCAGCGATCGCACGAGTGATTGCTTGACGAATCCACCAAGTTGCATATGTTGAAAATTTAAATCCTTTACGGTAATCAAATTTCTCAACAGCTTTCATCAGGCCCATATTTCCTTCTTGGATCAAATCAAGGAATTGCATGCCACGTCCTACATAACGTTTTGCAATGGAAACCACCAGACGTAAGTTAGCTTCTGCTAAACGTTGTTTAGCTTCTTGATCGCCTTCTTCAATTTTCAGGGCTAATTCTACTTCTTCTGCTGCTGTTAATAATTGAACACGTCCGATTTCTTTTAGATACATCCGAACAGGGTCATTGATTTTAACACCAGTCGGGGCAGATAAATCTTCCATTTGGGCTTTTTCAGCAACTTTTGCGTCTTTTTTAAGACTATGTTCACTTGGGTCACCATTCTCATCAACGACACTGATACCAGCATCTTCGACTTTTTGAATCAACTTTTCCATTTCGTCGGCATTCAATGTAAACGGTGTTGCTAATGTGTTTGTTAGATCATCATAAAAAACATTGCCTTTAGGCTTGTTTTCTTTGATAAAGGCTGCCAATGCAGCTGCATATTTTTTTTCTGTTTCTTTTTCCATGAAAGAAGGCCCCCTTCATTTTTCCATTCGGATAAATATATAAATAATAGTCAAATACGATATCTAAAAGTTGCTTTTAAGACACTGTACGACTTTTTTGCAATTGTCTTACTAAGCCGATCACTTCAATTGACAGTTCATCAACTAATGGTTTATTGCCTAGTCTCTCTGCTTCTTTTTTTTGCAGTTGTTTTTCAGCGATTTGATCTTCTAAACTAGAATTTTCAATCACTCTTATCACGTCAGTTATTTCTCTTTCAGAGCTTTCTTCTGAAATGGTTTGTAAAGAAATAGCGATTGCTAATTTTTTGATCGTTTCTTCTTTTAGATAGTCGATGAAATCAGCGAGCTGAAAATCAGAATGGATACTCATATAGCTATCTAGCAACAAGTAAAGTTCCTGATATTGATCATGAGCAAAACTAAATTCCGGTAACTGAACCAATTGATTTCGAATACTTTGTTCATTCATCAACCGATACAGTAATGTCCGTTCGGCTTTCTCCACCTTAGTGAGCGGAAGCTTATTTTGAACGGAAGGAGTACTCATTTCTTCAAGCATCTCAGGCGGTTCCAACATATCATCAATCTCATACGTTTGAGGAGGAGGTACACTTTGCGATTGTCTCTCTCTTCTTTTCGTAGAGCGCTGTTTTGTTTCTAGTTGTTTCAGCTGCTCTTCTAAAGAGTGAAATGATAGCTGAAATTCTTGCGCTAGTTGATTTAAATAGCGATCCCGCTCCAAGGGTGATTGGACTAGTATCAGTTCTTGTAGTAAATCATTTACATAATCCAGCTGTTCTTTCTCATTGTTCATGTTTCTAGTCAGGCGATGATAGTGCATTTTGAAACTAAATACAGTTTCTCGACCATGCAACGCTAACTCTCGGAAAGAGTCATTACCATACTTTCTTAGATACTCATCTGGATCCAATTTTTCAGGAATGCTGACAATACTCAATTGAAAGCGACTATGCTCACTCAATAAAGAAATAGCTCTATTGGTAGCTTCAACACCAGCAGTATCACCGTCATAGCAAACGACTAATTCTTTTGCTACTCGTTCAAGCTTGCGGATTTGCTCATTGGTCAAACTTGTTCCCATTGAAGCAACACCGCTAGTAATGCCTGCTTGCCAGGCTGCGATCACATCCATAAACCCTTCAAATAAGAAAACTGTATCCTCTTTGCGAATTTCTTTACGAGCTTTATCGAAGTTAAATAATGTGTCCCTTTTATTAAACAGGACCGTTTCCGGACTATTTAAATACTTGGGCATATCATCTCCTGGAAAATTTTCTGTTTTAAGCAATCGCCCTGAAAAAGCAATCACATTTCCACGATCATCATTAATTGGAAACATAACTCGTTGGTAAAAACGATCCAAAAATTCACCATTGTCTCTTTGAATAAACAAACCAGATTCTTTAGATAGTTGCTCAGCCACAGTTTCATTTTGGAAAACTTGACTTAAAAAATCGCGCTTTTGCGGAGCAAATCCAATTTTAAATGTTTCGATAAGCTCTTTTGTCAAGCCACGTTCCAACAAATAATTCAATGCTGGTTCACCGATTTGTGTGTTCATCAAAACATGATGATATAAATCCGCAGCTTTTTTATGCAGTTCAATCAGTTTGCGATTGTGGACGTTTTCCGCGGTGTCAGAATCCGTTGTATTGACCCAATCGATATTGACGGGAATTTGTTCTAATTCAGCAACTCTGCGTACTGATTCCGGGAAGCTGATTCCTTCTATTTCTTGCAGAAAATTAAAAACAGTTCCACCTTTTCCGCAGCCAAAACAATGAAAAATTTGTTTGTCTTCTGCTACTGAAAATGAAGGGGAACGTTCTTCATGAAACGGACATAGACCCATATAATTCTTGCCAGATTTTTTCAATTGAACATATTGTCCGACAACATCAACGATATTTGTACGCTGTCTCACTTCCTCGATCACTTCTTGAGGAATTCTTTGTGCCACTGTTCTCACCTCCAAAAAATAGCCGATAGCTAAATGATGCGATAGTCAGTAAAAAAGCACTGAAATCTTCAGCGCGACTTTCAAAAGACACAATTACACATGTTTTATTCTATCATATTTAACTTAATTTTCAAGTAAATTGCATCTTTCTTTTCATAATCACCATAATTGTTTACATAACATAATTATTGTAACCTGAATATTTTTAGTAAATGAAAAGCAGATAGCTACTATCTGCTTTTCATTTACTACAGAGACTACTCTCCTATTAGACTATGGTTCGATTGATTTTTAGTATCCTGTGCAGTCCACAGCTCTTTTACTACAGGTATATTGCCTAATTCCGTCATGTTGCTCGGCAGGATAACGGTATTCGTCTCACTTCTAACAACCTGTTTAAATGCTTCTATGCCCAAATAGGCTAAGGCTTGTTCGTTTAGATCACTTTCTTTGATCGCTTTATTCAACGCTAAAATACGTTGTCTTTCGGCCTCCGTTGTAATGCGTATTCTTTCAGCTTCGGCATCTGCGTCAATTCTAGTGCGCTCTGCACGGGCTTTTGCATCGATGTTTGTTTGTTTAGCACGAGCTTCAGCATCAATCTGCATTTGTGAGGCGTTGGCTTCAGAATCTAATATGATTGATTGTTTTCGACCTTCTGAAATTGTAATCGTCGATTCTTTGTCTCGACTTGCTGTGATTAGTTTATTCATCGAATTGACAATTTCATCTGAAACAGATATTTCACCAATATTGATGCGGTCAATTGATAATCCATAACCCGCAGTAATATCTTTTACACTTTCAAATAAGCTAACGTTGATTTCTTCTGTTCCATTAAGAACTTCATTCAAATCCATTTTCCCAATAATTCCACGTAGATTTGATTGACAATCTTGAATCATTGATCGAACTGAATCTTCATTATCATAGACAAATGCGCGAACATCCGTCACATGATACTTTATCGCTTCATCAACTTCTACAATTACATTATCACGTGTAATCACACTTTGAGAGTCAATTTCTAGTGGTGTTTGCTTTAATGATACTCGTCCTCTTACTTTGTATAGTACAGGAATCAAAAAATGTAGCCCAGGATCGATCGTTTTTACATACTTACCGAAACTTTCAACAATTTTCACTTCACCTTGTTGAACAATGATCACCATTTTTGAGATAAGAACCAAAATCAACACAAGAACAATGATAAAAATTAGAATATTAAGGATTATCAATATAATTCACATCACTTTCGAATAAATAGTTGTTTACCGTTACAAATAATTCAGTACTAGAAAAATCCACGACCTCCAACATCGCCCCCTCTTCAGGGATGCCATTTATTACACGATATGTGTATGGACTTCCGTAAATTCGAACTATTCCGTTAAAATTATCTGTAGCAGACCGAAAGCACTTACCGATCGCCTTGCGCATTTGATACTCTCCACTCATAAATGCCCCTCCCTATTTTTCATACTTCTCCACTTCATTTTAAAGCTCTTTGATCGTTTTACCCGCTCGTTTCAGTTGGAAAAGACCAATCAAGATTCGAACAACGATATTAATAAGCATCATTACCGCAAAAATAGGTAATGTTTGCTGATTCAAGAATCCTACTTCCAAAATACTATGGAACAGCATCGCAGCGACATAAATTCCACCAACAGTTGTAACTGCTAAGAAAATCCGTAATGGATTGAATGGTAAACATGCGCGTACAACTGCCATACAACTGATCCCAATTAATAGATAATACATCAATGTGGTTGTTTCCATTTGAGTAAAGCCTTGATTTTGACCCATTAAATAAATAGCAACGATATTTAATACAACCAGCACTGCATTCACCGAAGCATTTCTTAATGCGGTCGGCAAGAATTTCCCTTGTACTTTTCGTTTATCACTTTCAAATGATAAGAAGAATGCTGGATAGCCTTCAATCGCTAAATCGATCAATGTGATCTGGATTGGGATAAACGGAAATGCAATCGTCGTAAAGACGCAAATCATTGATAAGATAAAAGAATAAATGGTTTTGATGAAGAAAACACTCGCGACTTTCGTTACATTGTTGACAACTCGTCGGCCTTCAAATAACACATCAGGCAATGTAGTAAAATCAGAATCCAGTAAAACTAAGTTAGAAATCTGTCTCGTTGCGCCATCACCTTCAGCCATCGCAATACTACAATCCGCTTCTCTTAATGCTAAAACATCATTAACGCCGTCCCCAGTCATCGCAACAACATGATCATGATCTTTCAATTCACGTACGATCGTGCGTTTTTGTTGAGGGGTTACACGGCCAAAAACAGTATAATTATGAACCGCTTGGCGCACTTCGGTTTCTGTTTTCATCGTTGACATATCGATATAGGATTCATAGCCAAACAATCCCGCACGACGAGCAATATTCGAAACAGTTACTGGATTATCTCCTGAAATTACTTTCAGATCAATTCCCTCTTCACGCAAATAAGATAATGTTTCATTCGCATTTTGACGAATCGGATCATCAATTTCTAAAACAGCTAATGGTTCTAAATAAGGCATTTCATCTTCATTTAATGGACTATTTTCAGCAATACCTAACATCAAAACACGATAGCCATTTTCTTGTGCGTCAATCACTTCTGTGGGTAAACGGTCTGCTTCAACTAATTTTTCAGGTGCGCCAAGATAAACCGTGCCTAATTCTTTAAATTCAATTGCGCCCCACTTGCGTTCAGAAGAAAACGGTAAGGTCTTGATCGCTCCGTAACGATTAGAAAGCTCAAAGTGATCTCGAATTGCTTGCATCGTAATGTTGTTGTCTGTACTTTCTGCAAGATAACTTCCAATCACTTGCGGAAAGTTTTCATGGTAGTTTGCATGTAAAATTTCTACTTTTTGAACTTTCATTTTGCCTTCAGTAATTGTTCCAGTTTTATCTAAACAAAGTGTATCCACATGAGCGAGTGTTTCGATCGAATACATGTCTTGAACAAGAATGCGCTTTTTCGCTAGCTTTACGACACCTGTCGTCAAGGTAATACTGATCAAAAGAACTAACCCTTTAGGCAGCATACCCAGTAGTGCAGCGGCAGATGCAACAACAGAAGCTTCGATCCCTGAATCACGAATCATAAAACCTTCCACAAACAAAATGACCCCCAATGGAATAATGACTAAACTCGTAAATTTAGAGACTTTACGAATTGAATTGACCAATTCTGACTGGATTGGTTTATGCACTTTCGCTTCTGCTGTAATTTTGACAGCATAATTATCAGCTCCAACGTGAATCACTTTCCCATAAACTTGTCCACTTGCTAGAAAACTACCAGATAACACAATATCGCCTTCAGTCTTCTCGATCAAGTCGGATTCACCAGTCAATAATGCCTCATTGGCTTCAGCTTTTCCATCTAACACTTCCAAATCAGAAGGGACTTGTTCCCCCGCAGATATCACAACGATATCATCCATTACTAATTCTTTGGTATCGATTTCTAGCTCTTTACCGTCACGGATCACATGAACACTCTCTTTGGCGACGATGGATAATTTCTGGACTAAATTTCTTGCATGGATTTCTTGGTAGATCCCCATCCCCATATTCACTAGTATGATTGCTAAAAAGGCTAAATTGGAATATGCTCCAACAAATAACAAACAAAGTGCGATCCCAAAGTTTAAAAAGTTAAACAAGGTCATAACGTTGTCATAAATAATATCTTTCGTTGACTTTGCAACGTTTTCCTCATAATCATTTTGCAAGCCTTGCTTTTTTCGTTCCTCAACCTCTGATTGAGTCAATCCTTGTTTCAGGTCAAACTTATTTGTCATGGATTTTGTTCCCTACTTTCTCATTGTTAAAAATACATCTTCTTTAGTTTACTTGTTAATAGTCAGAACTTCAAGAAAATCCTTAAGAATTCCTACTATATTTAATAGATGGTATTCTTAAGGATCGATATTTCAATAATGAACTTATTTTAACCACTTAATAAATTGTTGATTCATTTTGACTAGATCGGCATAGAACATATTCCCACCGTTACTATATAAGTAGCCCCCATTATAAATGACTGCTTGCGGACGATAATAACGATACGTTTTTTGATTGGTATTACCCAATATAGGTGATAACACTTCTTTAGAGTATTCCTCTGCAATCCGAATTGAATTTTTACCGCCTCGCTCTTTTACAAATTCAATATAATCTAGTCCAAAATTATACGCTTGTACAGCTGTCCAAATATCACAACCTGCTTCATTGGCTTTTTCAATCGATTGAGCTAAAAAAGCGACTCCAGTCTCAATACTTTCCTTAGTCGTCCCAATCATTTGCCGCTTACCATAAGCACTTTCGCTACTCTGCATCAAATCATCTGTACGTCCTTTAGATTCAGTGTAAATAATTGCTAAAACTAAGTCTTTATGTTCGGGTATATTATTTGCTTTAACTGCTTGCTTTACTTCACTTTCATACGTCATTACTTGCTGAACATTTTGACGAATTTTAAAACCTAAATAACCTAAACCAATAATCAGCAGTAAAAAAAACAAGAGTAGTAATCTTTTTACAATTTTCATTATTTTGCCCATCTTATCATCCAAACTTTTTCTGAGTAGCTTTTATCATACTTTATTATTCAAAAAAAATCTAAAAAAAGGCTGATTCTTTATTATTCTTTAATAAAAAATTGTGTTTTACTTTTACCCCTTTTAGTTTTAAATCCAACTAAAAACCGATATACTAGAATAGGACAGGTGGTAAACTTATGAAAAAAGAAAAAAAACTTTTGCTCACAGCCGATAACAGCTTTATTTACTACGAAGTATCGGGTCACGGTAGCCCCTTGATTTTGCTTCATGGAAATGGTGGTAGCGGCAGGTATTTTGAAAAACAAGTACCAACATTCAATCGTTCTTTCACTGTGTATACTATAGATAGTCGTGGTCACGGACGCTCAACGAATGAAAGTGAAACGTTGACATTTGACCTAATGTCCGACGATCTATATTTGATCATGAAACAAGAACAAATAGAACAAGCCGACATTGTTGGTTTTAGCGATGGTGCCAACCTTGCTCTTGTTTTTGCCAAAAAATATCCTGATAGTGTCCGACGCTTGGTATTAAATGCTGGAAATACAGTCGTTCAAGCTGTTCATTTTCCGATAAGAATGTTGACAGTCGTGGAGTATGTTTGTTTTAAGGTTTTAGCCTTATTTAATAAAAAAGCCAGACAACGGCTCCAGATTATAAACTTAATGTTACATGATATTGGTGTTTCTCGTTCAGATTTAAGACGAATTTCCCAAAAAACATTAGTGATCGTTGGGAGATATGATATTATCAAGCGAAGCCACTCAATATACTTAGCGAAAGAAATTCCTAATGCCTCTTTCGTTCTCGTAGCAAAACAAGGTCATTCTTTTGCTAAAAAAGATCCAAAAACATTCAATCAAGAAATCTTAAGATTTTTAAAAGAAAAGTAGGTGTATTGCATGAAAAAAATACTACAATGGGTGAAAGACCATGTTAGCTATTTTAAAAGTATCTTTATTTTTTCAGTTGTGATTATTATTATTCGTGAATTACTATCAATCAGTAAAACGATCTCGCTTAGTCAATTAACTGCCATTTTTCAGGATATTGCGTTATGGAAAGTCTTACTCATGTTTTTAATTGGTCTAATTGCGGTTCTTCCTATGATTGGCTATGACGTGATCTTAAATAATATTTTAAAACAAAAACCAAAAAGACTTTTCCTCCTAGAAAGTAGTTGGATGATCAATACGATCAATAATATTGCTGGATTTGGCGGTTTGATCAGCATTGGCTTACGTTCAGAGTTTTATGGGAAAGAAAAAGACGGAAAATCAGTCGTTCGAGCACTTTCAAAAATTTTGGTTTTTCTTATGTCAGGTTTATCTATATACAGCTTACTTGCCTTTTTTTTAGTTATGTTTGGTCATACCAATGATTATTTGCAACAATATTGGATTTGGCTGATTGGCGGCGGCTTGTATTTTCCTGTTGTTTTGATTGCAAGTTTGCTTAGAAAAGATGAATATATTGGTGATATTGATACTAAAACACGTACTGGTCTTATTTTAACGTCTTTTTTAGAATGGACAGGTGTTTTAGGTAGCTTCTTACTGATTGGTATGTTGATGGGTGTTAAAATTAACCCACTGCAAGTTATGCCCCTTTTCATCGCTGCTTCCGTAATTGGGATCGTATCAATGATTCCAGGTGAATTAGGTAGTTTTGATATTATGATGATTATTGGTCTATCAGCATTAGGAATCGATCGAGAAGTTGTGATTGCTTGGATTTTACTTTATCGCTTATTCTACTACATTATTCCTTTTATGATCGGTGCCATTTTCTTTATAAAAAATCTAAGTCACAGTTTGAATACACGTTATTCCGGGATTCCAAGAGAGCTATCAACGGAATTAGCACATAAATTTGTTGTTTTCCTAATGTATTTTTCTGGTGTTATGATTGTTCTTTCCGCAACGATTCCTGAGGCATTCAGTCACTTTAAGTGGTTAAAACAGTTAAATCCCCTCTCGTTTCACTTGATTACACAGCTTCCTGCGATTTTACTTGGTTTTTTATTATTGATCACAGGACGAGGAATTGCGGCTCGGGTCAAACGGGCTTATCTTCCAACGATTGGGTTAATTTTAGTCACATTGATTTACACCTTTATCAAAGATTTTAGTTGGGGTGTAATTATTTTTCTGACACTTTTGCTCGTGATCATTGTATTTTCAAAGAGAGAACTATTTAGAGAACAACTTGTATACTCATGGGAAATGGTGACCATCGATGGAATTATCTTTCTTGCGTTGACCATCTTATATATCGTGATCGGCGTATATAATCTACCGACATTTCCTCACCGCAAACATCATTTTATTGAGTTCTTTTTGTTTCCATCAGAAAAAATTTGGTTTTCGGGTTTTGTAGGTATTTTACTAGTAACACTATTTAGTTACTTATTCATTCGTTATCTTGAAGGGAAACGTCATAAAATCGGGCTTCCATTGGATGAAGAACGAGCAATGCATCTGTTAAAGACTTACGGAGGAAATACCGATAGTCAACTAATTTTTCTTAAAGATAAAGATATGTATATCTATACAGACCAAAATGGTGAAGATACTGTGTTGTTACAATTTAAAACCCTAAATAATAAATGCGTTGTAATGGGTGATCCTTCTGGTAAAAAAGAAGACTTCTCAATTGCCGTGGAACAGTTCATCAATGAGACAGACCGCTGGGGCTATCTTCCTGTATTCTATGAGGCCTCTGAAGAAGTGGTGATGTTTTTACATGAATTTGGCTATGACTTTATCAAAATGGGTGAAGAAGCTCACGTTGACCTCCCTAATTTCACATTATCAGGGAAGAAAATGAAAAGTGAGCGAGCCGTCATGAATCGTTTTACAAAAGAAGATTATCGCTTCGAAGTGCTCTCCCCGCCTTTTTCTAAGGAACTTATGAGCGAGTTACGACAAGTTTCTGACGAGTGGCTAGGTAGCCGTAAGGAAAAAGGCTTCTCGTTGGGATTCTTTTCTGAGAGTTACTTACAACGTGGTAAAATCGCGGTTGCAAAAAATCAAGAGGATCACGTTATTGCCTTCGCAAATATCATGCCTACGTACACCAAAGAAGAAGGTACGATCGACTTGATGCGCTATAGTAAAAAAGCACCTTCTGGGGTGATGGATTATTTATTTATTTCTTTATTCAACTATATGAACGAGGAAGGATTCAACTACTTCAATTTAGGTATGGCACCTTTATCCAATGTAGGAACATCTAAAAAAAGTTTTATCCAAGAACGAATTGCGTATCTTGTTTATGAATTTGGCTCACGTTTTTATTCATTCCAAGGATTACGTGATTATAAAGAAAAATACGCTACTGAGTGGGTATCTAGATATACTCTGTATTCAAGAGACAGTTTTATTGCCTACGTGATGATTGCTTTATTGATCATAGACAACGCTCCAATTGAAAAACAACGAAAAGTACATGGGGTTCGTCGGATTCTTAGAAATAGATACCAACGATAAAATGAACAGAGGAGAACTAAAATCATCTAATTCTCCTCTGTTTTATATAATTATGTCAAATGCTTTATTTAGAGTCGCGGTACCTGAAATACTGACCTGGTGCCCAACTTCTTCATCTCGACTAACCTGTACTAAAACGGTTCCTTCACTTTTAACGTGTTTTCCTTGTGAGACGCTGATTTCTTTCTTTTGGTCATGCTTGTATAAGTGATTCAATACATAAGCCCCCATCACTCCGGAAGCTGTTCCTGTAACTGAATCTTCTGTCGTTCCAGAAAACGGTGAGGAAAAATGTCTGGCAGTGAACATTGCTTCCTGTTCTGAAACAATCGAAAATGGATGGATCGATGATTTAGGCATCTCTGTTAAAACATCTGGAAACATTGACAGTTTGGGGTTCATTTTATCTAAAATCGTTGCATCCACTACTGGTAGAATCAAGGTCCATGAGCCAGTATTTCCGTACTGAATAGGTAAAGTTGGATGCAGATCAATCGGTTTAATGACAAGGCTTTGACAAAGTGCTAATGGATCTCCTTGAAAATCAATGAATGTTGGCTTTGCCTGGTTCATTGTAATTCTTTGCCCCGTTTTCTCATATACTATTGGTAGAATTCCGGCTCCTGTCTCGATTTGTAACTGTTGGTCTTCTGCTCCACTGTATAAGGCGAAAATCGCACCTATTGTCGCATGTCCGCAGAGTGGTGTTTCATGACCTGGCGTAAAATATCTTAATTTTAACGTAGCTGCTTTATTTTCACTTTCACAAATAAATACTGTCTCGTTAAAACCAACTTTCTTAGCGATTTTCTGCATTTCTTCAGTCGTATATTTATCACCTTCAAAGACGACTCCAGCTGGATTCCCTTGTCCCGCAATTGTTGTAAATGCATCTATTTGTACAACCTTACACTTCATTTTTTTAACTCCTTGCTTTTTGTCAAATAGTATAGCATAAAAAAAGAATCTCCGATAAATAGCATCAAAGATTCTTTTTTATTTATTTTTCTATTTCAGTCACAATACCTGAGCCGACTGTTCGTCCACCTTCACGAATTGAAAAGGTTGTTCCTTGCTCTACTGCGATTGGATGGATCAATTCTACATCGATCGTAATATTGTCACCTGGCATGACCATCTCAACGCCGTCTGGTAGCTCCACGACTCCCGTTACATCGGTTGTACGGAAATAAAATTGTGGACGGTAATTTGTGAAGAATGGTGTGTGTCGTCCGCCTTCTTCTTTTGTTAATACATAAACTTCGGCAATAAATTTTGTATGAGGCGTAATGGATCCTGGTTTTGCAATTACTTGACCACGTTCAATTTCATCACGAGTGATTCCTCTCAAAAGCACACCAACATTGTCGCCTGCTTCACCGTAGTCTAATGTTTTACGGAACATTTCGATTCCTGTAACAACTGCTTTTTTCGTATCGGGTTTGATCCCTACGATTTCGATTTCATCCCCAACACTTACTTTTCCACGATCGATTCGACCAGATGCTACAGTTCCTCGACCTGTGATTGAAAAGACATCTTCCACTGGTAACAACAGTGGTTTGTCTGTATCTCTTTCTGGCGTTGGAATATATTCATCTACAGTGTCCATCAATTCCATGATTGCCGCTTCTGCAGTTGGATCACCTTGTAATGCTTTTAAAGCAGAACCTTTGATGATCGGTGTATCATCACCTGGGAAATTGTACTCATTTAACAACTCACGAACTTCCATCTCAACTAGGTCGATCAATTCATCATCATCCACTAGATCAGTTTTATTAAGAAAGACGATCAAATATTTCACCCCAACTTGGCGAGATAACAAGATATGTTCTCTCGTTTGCGGCATTGGACCATCTGTTGCAGATACGACTAAAATCGCACCATCCATTTGAGCTGCACCTGTAATCATATTTTTCACATAATCTGCGTGTCCTGGTGCATCAATATGAGCATAGTGGCGTGCTTCCGTTTCATACTCAACATGTGAGGTATTAATTGTAATTCCACGTTCACGTTCTTCTGGGGCTGCGTCAATACTAGCATAGTCTTGCGGGTTTGCTAGGCCTTTTTTCCCTAATACTGTGGTGATCGCAGCAGTCAATGTTGTCTTCCCATGATCGACATGTCCAATTGTGCCGATATTTACATGTGGTTTACTTCTGTCATAATGTTGTTTTGCCATAATTTTACAAACCTCCTATTTGGGTTAAAGGCTAAGTAGATGATCATTCGTTTGTTGACCATCTCTGACCTTTATAGTGTTATTATATACCTTCAAAAAAAATATACAACTTATTTGCTTACTATTTATAAGTAATGTTACTTAGAGAATAATGAAAAAAGAAAGAGCCTGAGACATAACTCAAAAAGTTATGTCTCAGGCTCTTCGTATCCGAATAAACGGTGGGGACAAAAGCAACTTCTTCCTAGTTCTCGGAGTTAAACACTTCTGTCCTAACCTCTTTCACTTTTCACTCCGTCACTTCTTTAAAATGTTTACTTTCTATAAAACTGATCCATCTTGATTTCAACTGCTTCGCCGCAAACATTAGCAAATTCTGCTGATAGTCGTCGAAGTTCAATTGCCTCATCTAATGAAAGATCTTCCGTTTGAAATTTTTCAATCAATCCTACTAATTGTTCTGTATTATCATTCATACCATTACCACCTTTATTCTCCATTAACCACTTGTTCATACACCTTTTCATCTTAAACAGTTAAGATAAACTGTTCTTTATAAGACTTGGTTGCTTCCTTTATTGACTCTATTAAATGAGATTCACAATCAATATAGAGAATAATTGCTTCAAATCGATCCTTTGTCTCTCTTAAAAAACGCGTTAAATCATCAAGTGTGTTTTGTTTTGTTATTGTTTCATATGCAGGCATTTGTTTTGCACGAATAAAATTATGTGGAATTGCTCCAGGGTACCCAATAATTGCAATTTTCTTCCCTGTGTGATCTTTCTTGACTAATTCCCAAATTTTGTCGATTTTCCTTGGATTGTTCCCTTTAATAATAATCATGTGATTTTGCTCCTTCATCTTTATCATATTTACCCAATATGACACAAAGAAACCGTATGATCATCAACTGGCACTTCTTTGTGTCCAGCGTTATTCATGCAAGATAATCTCCTCCTATTTTAAAAGCCTAGCGGGTTCGTTTAGCTCTAACAGTAAAATGGGAAAATTGACTGTGACGTTTTTTGTCACATTTCACTTTTATCTTTTTTCCTAAGAACTTCAATTCTTGGAGCTTTAGCTAATAGAAATTGATGGGATTAGAGCAAAGCATTAGCCCGTGTAGCTAGATAACATAAAACAAGTACAATCTAACCATATCATAGAAAAAAATAAATCAATAGAAAGAAAAAAGCTATCCGAGATTACTCTCAGATAGTCTTTCTTTTCTTATTTCACAGTCACTTTACCAATAGAATCATTGGCAGATACTGTTTGATTTCCTTTAGAAAGATCATAGTTTTCAACCACATCTTGGTTAGTGAAAACAACGATTAAATCAGATTTTTTACCAGCAGTTTCTAACGCTGCTAGATCGATTGTTGCAATTTTATCGCCTTGTTTCAAGACTTGACCTTCTTCAACATGTAAAGTAAAAGGCGCACCTTTTAATTCAACTGTATCTAAGCCCATATGCAACAATACTTCAATACCTGAATCAGTTTGGATTCCTAAAGCATGTTTTGTTGGGAAAATACTTGTGATTTTACCAGCAACAGGAGTTGTTACTTCACCATCAGTTGGAATGACCGCAAAACCGTCACCCATCATTTTCACGGAAAAAACATCGTCTTGTACTTCTGAAATTGGAATAACTTTTCCGTTGGCAACTGCGTATAATTCCGTTTCTTTTGTAGTTACTTTGGGAGCTTCGGCTTTCACCTCAGGCTTTTTTGCAGGTTCACCTGAAATTGGTGCTGAGCCGTTACGGATTTTATTCATTTCATCCGCTACGAATTGTACTTCAGTTCCGACGATTACTTGAATATTTGTATCATCGATTACTTTCACACCTGGAACGCCAGTTGCTTTAATTTTTGCTTGATCAACTTTGCCTGTATCTTTAACCGTTAAACGTAAACGAGTTGTACAGTTATCGATTGACGTAACGTTTTCATCAGCGCCAAGCCCTTGATAGATTCTATTTGCTAAGACTGCAAATTTATTATCGCCTGTAGTGTCTAAGTCTGGTGTTTCTTCACCCTCGCCTTCTTCACGTCCTGGAGTCATTAAATTAAATTTAGTGATTGCAAAACGGAAAGCAAAGTAATAAATTGCAGCTACAACTATACCTTGAACAACTAACATTAAAGGATGATTTGCTACTGGATTTTTTAGACTTAAGAAGAAGTCAACAAAACCTGCACTAAATGCGAATCCTGCTGTCCAATGCATAAATGCAGAGAACGCTAATGACAAACCAGTAAGTATAGCATGTACTACATATAAAGGCCATGCAACAAACATAAATGAAAATTCTAATGGTTCAGTTACACCTGTAAAGAATGAAGCGAATCCTGCTGCTAACATTAAAGAAGCTGTTACTTTTTTCTTCTCTGGGCGAGCACATTGATAGATTGCGAACGCTCCCGCTGGTAAACCAAACATCATTACTGGGAAGAAACCAGCCTGATACATGCCAGTTTGACCAATAATTGCTTTACCTGAATCTAAAGCTTGTTGTCCAGCCAAAAAGTTACCAATATCATTGATATTTGCAACGTCAAACCAGAATACTGAATTCAAGGCATGGTGCAATCCTGTTGGAATCAATAGACGGTTAAAGAATCCATATAAACCAGCTCCAACAAAACCTAAACTAGAGATTGCTTCACCAAATGCAACTAATCCATTATAAACAACTGGCCAGATGAATAATAGTACAAATGAAATGACTAACATAGCAATAGCTGACATAATTGGAACTAGACGTTTACCACTAAAGAATGAAAGAGCCATTGGCAATTTCACATTATGGAACTTATTATACATTGCAGCAGCTGTTAAACCAGCTACGATTCCAACAAAAACATTGTTTCCCATGCTGTTGAATGCTGGACTTACATCAGAAATGTCTTTTAATCCCATTAAAGATTGAACAGAAGCTGTACTCAAAATAGCTTTTGGTACTAAATATGCAACTAACCCTGCAAGTGCTGCAGAACCGTCTTTATCTTTTGACATACCTAAAGCTAAACCAACAGCGAATAATAATGCCAAGTTATCAAGAATAGCTAATCCGCCATTCATTAAAAATGTTGTTGCAGCACTTGGTCCAACAGTTCCTACAATCCAATTTGCAATCCCCACTAATAGAGAAGCAGCTGGTAATACAGCTACAGGAAGCATCAATGAGCGTCCCATTCTTTGCATATATGCTTTCATTTTTGTATCTCCCCTTGTCTTTTATTTGATCATCTTCAGCCGTTCAATATGAATAGCTAGATAACCTAATTCCTCGTTTGGTACTTGATAGTGAAAATTTCTCATTAACAAAACTTGAACTTTTTTCGATATCTCATAACTTTCTGCGTATTTCTTCCTTACGACATCCAAAATCTCATCGTCTAACACTGCATACTGACTTTGTTGAAAACGGTGAATAAACAATCGTAAATGATTCACTAGTCGCGAATAACTCAGACTCATCTTTTCATCATGGATGTTGATTCCTAATTCCTGCTCGATTAAATGAATAATTTCTGAAACGATTGTGACCTCACGAATACTTTTACTATTATCCGTACGACCACTACGAGCACTATGAATATGGATCGCAATGTAGCCTGCTTCATCATAACTAAATGGAATTTCTAACGTTTGCGTCAAATAATCCACCGCCCACTGTGCTATTGAGAACTCTTCTGTATAAAGAATCTCGATTTCATTTAAAAGCTTATTTCGCACAATGATATTATTTTGGATATTTTCAGCTGCAAACGCAATATGATCACTTAAACCAATATTGATATGTTCATTCAGCTTTTCACCAAGAATCGTCTCAGCATGAGCAATGATTTCTTCTGTGACAAAAAAATACTTTTCATCGATTTGTGATAATAAAACTTGAAGCTTTTTCAAGCCTTCAGGTTCCATCACAAACATTCGCTCCACTTGTTGTGGGGATAACAAATCATTTTTCTTTTTGTTAAAGCCCACGCCTTTGCCAACAGCTACTTTTTCTTGTTCTTTGTCGATGACGAGTACAGCATTTTGATTGAGCACCTTTTTAATTTTCATAAACATTCCTCTTCTGCAGAAGTAGATTGTCCGCTAACTTGCACCAAGACAACAAAAAAAGCATAGAACAATCCCGTCAAAATATGAGTATATCATATTTATTTGAAATTCTTCCATGCCTAGTATTATCTAGTCACATGAAAACGCTATTTGTTTTTGTTAACAGTGATAGTTTACAAAGATATAGACCATTTGTCAATCATTTTGATTCATTTTTTCTTCTTATTTCAAAAATCCATCAATTTATAGTTTAGACAGAAAAAAAAGAGTAGTCTCTATACGAGACCACTCCTGTTACATTTTATGCTTCTTCTTCAGGATCGGCATATTCATCTTCGTCATCGAAGTCATCATCCACATCATCTTCATCAATAATGGTCAGATCTTCTTCAATTCCTGGTAACTCTTCTTCTTCGTCATCAGAATCTGCACCGATTTCTTGCAGGTCTGAATTATAAGCTTTGATCTCTTCATCTTCTTCATCGTCGTCATCATCATAAAGAATATCGTCATCGTCTTCATCCGTTAATTCAGCATCTTCCGGATCATCATCGTTGTAGTCGATCACATCTTCATCATTGGCATCAATAATAAAGGCGTTGACTTTCTTACGTTTTCTACGGCGAGGTTTGTCTTCTTCATCTTCATCCAAACCATGTGTTACTTCTTCGTCGATAGAATCAATTGGATACCATGAGCGCAAGCCCCAACGGTTATCTCCAAGAGAGATAAAACTGCCATCAATATTTAAGTCAGTATAAAATTGTGCTAAAGAGTCACGAATTTCGCTGTCAGATTTTCCAAGATAGTTTTGAATTTGGTTTACTAAATCAGAGAAGTCCATCACATCTTCACGTTGTTCTAAAATTGCGTGCGCAACTTCGATCATGGATAATTCATCTTTGTTCAACCCGTCAAATACATTAATTTCCAAACGGTACACGTCCTTTCACAGTCTACTCCTTATCATACAAAAACATGAAGAAAAAATCAATTGATTATTGCATAATTAAGTAGTAAATTCTAGTTCTAAATGATATTCCCCTATTTTTTCTGCCTGAGAGTATAAATCATAATCAATCAAAATACTACCAGCAACTGGCTGATCTTTCAAACTAAAACGTAAATTACGGGTAAAAGTCGTGATTTGGAATAGCCCATAAGGTGTTTTATAGCTCGTTTCCAAGCGTTCCTGATAAGCAAATTTCAAACGCATTCTCAGACCACCTGCCCGAATCAATTGAATCTTACCGTCTGGCTCAACTTTGATTGTTACAGGTACAGGTTCGCCCTCTTCCTGTTCCTCTTTGTAGCGAATATACAAAGTATCGCCAATCTTTACGATTTGACCTTCTAAATCAAAATAAAAATTCTTTTTCTCACCAGCTTGATCCACAACTGTTTTCAATTGAATAGATACTGGCGTTCCTTGTGATAAATCCATTAGAACACTCTCCTTAAGTTAAAAGGTGAATAGGCTCGCTTAGACTTGACAGAAAAATAGGAAAAATGAATTGTGACGCTTTTGGTCACACTTCATTTTTGTCTTTTTTCCGAAAGTTTAGCCTATAAACCTAGATAGAATTAAAAGCATAGCGGACTCGTTCTGACTCGACTGAAAAATAGGAAATCATGACTGAGATGTTTTTTACCTCATTCATGATTTATCTTTTTTCCGAGAGACTAGTCCGTGAAGCTAGATAGAGTTAAAAGCGTAGCGGGCTCATCCAGCTCTGACAGGAAAATAGGAAAAATGAACCATAACACTTTTATCCTTAGTACATTCTATCCTTTTTCCGCACGATTTCAAGCCAAAGCTTCCGCAATCGTTTGATCAATAACTAAAATAGAACAACAGCGCCCAATCAATAATGGTTTGATGCCCTCTGCTTTTTCCTCACCGCAGCCAATCACCATTACATCTGGTATGTTGACTAAATCCTCTACCTTAATGCCTAACATTCGCTGGCTTATTTCATTGTTGACTGTTTGGCCATTTTTGTCAAATAAGGATGCTACAGCATCCCCTTTGACCCCCGTTTCTTTAATAATCTGTAATTCATTTGCTTCGATATATCCAAGTCGTTTCCAAGTAGAGCTTTCGTTTGGATTTCCTACGCCGATAATCGCAAAGTCAACATGCTTTGCTTGCTCCAGAGCTTTACTAACCAATTGAGACTTATTTAAAACCGTGGCTAATTCAATACTTTCAGCTAATGCTGGGGCATAAAAATACTGGCAACGACTATTGAGCTTTTCAGCTAATCTGAAAACTAAATGGTTTGTATCAAAGTAAAGATGCTCACTAGAGACACCACCGACTAAAGGAGCAATGTTGATCGTTGGAAATGAAGAATAGGGCATCTCATCAATCATATCTGCTAGTGTTGTACCCCATGATAAACCGATGTTCATCTCGACATTCAATCGTTCTTTAAGATAAAATGCCGCAATTCGGCTGACCTCTTTTTTGACTGATTGACTTTGTTTTTGTTCATTTGTAGGAACTACGATTACGTCATCAAGTTGGTATTTTTGCTCAAGACGCAACCCTAACTCAACCGCATATGCAGATTCATCCTTGATTGAAATGGAAACAACCCCTGATTCTTTTGCCTGTTGTAAAATTTTTGATATAACTGGTCGAGAGATCCCCATTTTTTTAGCAATTATGGCTTGTGTCAACCCTTGCTCGTAATACATCGTGACGATTTTCAACATTTTTCTACGATCTTCACTAATTTTCATCGTTAATTGTCAACCTCTTTCATTAGTTGTTCCACGGCTTGAACTAACGAATCGATTTGAGGTATTGCATGGGCCTCTAACGTTTTTTGAGCAGGCATTGGTACAAATTCCCCGCCTAATCGGACGATTGGTGCTTTCAACTTCAGACTGATTTTAGACTCGGCGATGATTGAAACTAGTTCACCACTAAATCCGCTATTTTTAACTGCTTCTGTTGCGATGATTACTCGATTCGTTTTTTCGACTGAAGTTAATAGTGTTTCTTCATCTAAGGGAACCAAAGTTCTTGGATCAATGACTTCCACTGAAATTCCTTTTTCTTTTACGATTTCAGCAGCGGCTAAAGATTTACTGACCATGATCCCTGTCGCAATAATCGTAACATCATTCCCTACTCGTTTAACATCAGCCACACCGATCGGTATCGTGTAAGATTCTGCTGGTACGACGCCCTCCGTTTGATATAATAGTTTGTGTTCATAAAACATAACAGGGTTATTGTCTTTTATTGCAGCGTGAAGCAAGCCTTTTGCATCGTAAGGCGTAGTTGGTTGGATCACTTTTAAGCCTGGAATATGTGCCATCCAATTTTCCAAGCTTTGAGAGTGTTGAGCCGCAGCTCCTGTACCTGATCCAGCTGCTGTCCGCATTACAAGAGGAACATTCGCTTTTCCACCGTACATATAATGGATTTTCGCTGCTTGATTGACCAACTGATCCATTGCCACAGTAATAAAATCAGAAAATTGTAATTCCATTATGGGACGCATACCGGTCATAGCCGCGCCTACCGCAGCACCTGCAATAGCACTCTCAGAGATTGGTGTATCACGAACACGTTGTTTTCCATATTTTTCTTGAAGTCCGCTGGTGGCACCAAAGCCGCCACCATATACCCCAATATCTTCACCTAAAAGAAACACTTGCTCATCTTGTGCCAACGCTTCATCTAGTGCTTCATTGATTGCTTGTAAATACGTGACTGTTCTCATATTTTTTCCTCCGCATAAACATGAGTCCATAAATCTGCTTTCGTGGGCTCATCATCTAATTTTACTGAGGCGACTAAATCAGCCATTTCTTGTCGGATCGATTGTTCTAACTGTCTGATTCCCTTGCTTGTAATTTCATTATGTTCAAGCAGTTTTTTTTCTAAGCGTAAAATAGGGTCATTGTGTTCTTGCCACTGACGACACTCATCATCTGATCGGTACTTCAACTTATCTGATTTTGAATGACCTTTGTGGCGATAGGTCAACGCTTCGATTAGTGTCGGTCCACCACCGTTTCTGGCTTTCTTCACTGCTTTAGAAACAGTATTTGAGACAACTGATAGATCGTTGCCATCAATCGTTATACCTTGGATACCGTAGCTTTTCCCACGCTCAGACAATTTCTCTATGTTGACCATTTGTTCGATCGAACTACTCATTCCATATTGATTATTTTCAATGAAATAAATAACTGGTAATTGCCAAATAGAGGCCAAGTTTAAAGCTTCGTGAAAACTACCCTCATTGGTCGCGCCATCTCCAGCATAGCAAAGGACAACTTGTTTTGTTCCTTGCATTTGGGCACTCAAAGCTGCCCCTGCCGCAATAGGAAAGCCTGCGCCCACGATACCATTTGAGCCTAGATTTCCTACTGCAAGATCTGCAATATGCATGCTGCCTCCTTTGCCTTCATTTGTCCCTGTTTTTTTCCCCAGCATCTCAGCAAACATACTTCTAATATCTGTCCCTTTAGCGATACAGTGGCCGTGATTTCTATGCGTGGAAACGATCCAGTCGCTTTCGTTTAAGAGACTTGCGCCACCAACTGCCGTTGCTTCTTGTCCGATACACAAATGCATCGTTCCGTATAGCTCCCCAGCATCAAAAAGTTCTTGAAGCGTTTCTTCAAAAATTCGTATTTGCCACATTTTCTTTAATGCCTCTAGCTCATCAATTGATGTGGTTGGCTCCTCTTTTACAGTTACTTGTTTCATTTTCTCGCTCCTTTTTACAATTGTTCCCTCCCGAATCATATGTAAACATTCTATAGTTTTCTTTAAGCGATAGCAAGATTTTCTCGTCAATTTTTGGTTTTCCTTAAAAATTCTCTCTTTTCCAAGTCATTTCTGCTCAGATTTGCATGATTTTTGGTTTAAATCGTATATAATAGAACATGGAGGTGGAGACAAATGTTATTTCATGATGAAGAAGCGATGTTATTTTGTATGCATTGCCAAAAAGAAACGCTCCATGACATTCAATATATGAATGAGATCATTTCTAGTATCGAATGTACTGAGTGTCACAACCAAATGAGTATTGATATTGATGCAATGAATCAATTTTATCATTATTTATATGAACGCTTAGTTTCTAAGCCAGGGCGCTTAACCGAAGAAGCTAGACAAGACTTCAGTAAATTTTTAGCTACTATGCCGATGCGGATCATTAGTAAACCAATGCGCTTTACAAATGAATATAATCAAATGAATAAAGAAGTGAAAGATTACGTTTCTCGCGTAAAACAGGATGAAAATCAAGATGACTAATTTAAATGAATTATTCACAACCAATACAGTCTTTTTATATGATCAAGAATTATTAATGAAACCAGATTATTTTCTACCTTTTGCCTTGACTGATGTTTTAACTACATTCTCTGGGATCAATCAGCAGCCGATCATTCATTTTTGGCAACTTGATCAAGCGATGATTCTTGGTATGAAAGATACTCGAGTTGCTGATTTGAACAGTGGATTGACTGCGTTGAAACAGGATGGCTATAACGTTGTAATCAGAAATGCTGGCGGCTTAGGTGTCATTGCAGATGAGGGTGTTTTAAATGTTTCACTAATACTACCAAATCCTACGAATAAAAAAATGAGCATTGATGAAGCCTATACCCTTATGTGGAACTGGATCAAATTGGCTTTTGAAGATTCTGACCATTCTATTGAGGCTTTTGAAATCAGCGAGTCTTACTGTCCTGGTACATTTGATTTGAGCATCAACGGTAAAAAATTTGCTGGGACAGCTCAACGAAGAGTAAAAGATGGCACGGCGATTATGTTATATATCAGTGTCAATGGTAACCAACAAAAGCGTGGGGAAAGTGTTCGCCGTTTTTATAAAGCCAGTTTGCCTGAAAGTTTTGGTAAAAATGGCTACCCTCCAGTTGATCCAACTGTGATGGCAAATTTAGAAGACTTGCTTCATAAAACACTAACTGTTCAAGAAGTGAAACAACGATTGCGTGCTGTCTTAGCTGAGAATAAATCAAACGTATTTGATAACCAAACACTACCAACACTATTCACATCTGAATGGTTTACTTCTGAAATCAGCAAACAAATGAATAAAATGCAACAGCGAAACCAATTATTGGACTGACCAGCGATAAGGAGTGAAAATATGCCAACGCCATATAAATATCAAATTTTACCAATCGAAAAAGTTTTTAGAGACCCTGTCCATAACTATATTCATGTCCAACACCAAGTTATCTTAGATCTAATCAATTCTGCAGAAGTCCAACGTTTGCGGAGAATCAAACAATTAGGTACCTCTTCTTTTACCTTTCATGGCGCAGAACACAGTCGTTTTGCTCATTCTCTAGGCGTCTACGAAATTACTCGCCGTATTTGTGATATTTTTCAACGTAATTATTCATCTGAGCGAATAGGATCGGATGGTTGGGATGATAATGAACGGTTAGTGACGCTTTGTGCTGCTTTACTTCACGATGTCGGTCACGGCCCGTACTCTCATACGTTTGAACATATCTTCAATACGGATCATGAAGCGATCACAGTAGAAATCATTACTTCACCAGAAACAGAAGTTTTTCAAATATTGAATCGTGTTTCGGCTGATTTTCCAAACAAAGTTGCTAGTGTCATTACTAAAAAATATCCGAATCCCCAAGTTGTTCAAATGATTTCTAGTCAAATCGATGCCGATCGGATGGATTACTTATTGCGAGATGCTTATTTTACTGGAACTGAATATGGAACATTTGACCTGACAAGGATTTTACGAGTGATTCGCCCTTATAAAGATGGCCTGGCATTTGCCATGAACGGTATGCATGCGGTTGAAGACTATATTGTCAGTCGCTATCAAATGTATGTTCAGGTCTATTTCCACCCTGTTTCCAGAGGAATGGAAGTTATTTTAGATCATTTACTTCATCGTGCTAAGGAATTGTATGAACAACAGCCTGAAGACTATCAACTGCATTCCCAACTTTTGGTCCCTTTTTTTAAGGGAAATTTTTCCTTGCAAGAATATTTAAAATTAGATGATGGTGTCTTGAACACTTACTTTACGCAATGGACTTTTTTACCAGATCCAATTCTGAATGATTTGGCTAATCGTTTCTTGATCCGTAAACCGCTAAAATCAGTCACGTTTTCTGGCGATCAAGATTCTGTGACGATACGTCACCTGCAAGCCTTGATCGAGAAGGTCGGTTATAATCCCAAATATTATACTGCTATCAATTCAAGCTATGATCTACCGTACGACTTTTATCGTCCAGAAAAAAATAGCCATCGTACACAAATTGAAATCATGCAAAAAGATGGTACCTTAATTGAATTATCTAAAATCAGTCACTTAGTCGCAGCGCTTGCAGGTCAAACGCAGATCGATGAACGCTTTTATTTCCCAAAAGAAATGGTTGACCCTAAAAGACAACAACATTATGATTTATTTGATGATACTTACCGTGAATTTGCTGCCTATATTCACAATGGTGCATTAGTTGAAGGGAAAAAATAAGAAGTTATTACAGGAGGAAGTTATGACAGTCAAATTAGTTGCAATCGATATTGATGGAACATTACTAGATTCAAACCGGAAAATCAGTCCTAAGGTGAAAGAGACACTGCAAAAAGCTAACGAAAATGGCATGTATATTGTTTTATGCACGGGACGACCTTTACCCGGCGTTAAAGAGCAATTAGCCGAATTAGATTTGTATGGTGATAATGATTACGTGATTACTTACAATGGTTCTCTAGTCCAAGCAACAAAATCAAATGAAATCATCTCTCAGTATGGCTTAAGCCATGATGACTTTTTAGAAATCGAAGCGATGTCACGCAAAGCAGGTGTCCATTTGCACACGATTGATGACCAAGCAATCTACACCGCCAATCGTGATATTGGTAAATACACAGTACACGAAGCCTATCTAGTAGATATGCCACTTAAATACCGAACCGTTGAAGAAATGACATCAGATATGTCGATCATTAAAATGATGATGATTGATGAACCAGCTATTTTAGATAAGGCAATCAAGCAGTTACCTGAAACATTTGTCGATAAGTATACAACCGTCAAAAGTACTGAATTTTACTATGAAATCTTAAATAAAGAAGCAAGCAAAGGCAATGCATTAGCAAAACTTGCAGAACATTTAGGGATTACTCAAGCAGAAACAATGGCGATTGGTGATAACGAAAATGATCTATCTATGATTGAGTATGCTGGTATTGGTGTTGCGATGGGCAATGCAACTGAAAGTGTAAAGCAAGCAGCCGATATTCAAACAACAAGTAATGATGAAGACGGTGTTGCAGAAATTTTGCTAAAATATATGTAATAGTCTTATTGCTGTAAACACAGCGAGGTACGAGCATGGTGCACAGTCCCTAATTTGTTCTCGGAATAACCCCTTCTGTCTCGACCTCATCGTTGATTCAAATTAAAAAGCAGCTTGCAGTTATTTTGCAAACTGCTTTTTTTAGTAGCCATCTTAGTTGTTTTCTACTAAAGATCGTTTCTTCTGAGTTAGATATTGATAAACCTCGTAGGGATCTTGACATGTATCAAGTAGAGAATAAAATTGAGGATCATCTAATAAATTAACTAATTCCGCCATTGCGTTTAAATGTCGATTATTTTCTGTAGCAGCTAAACAAAATATATATTTGACTGGATCATTTTCCTTACTGCCGAATAGAATCGGCTGTTTTAGGACACTGATACTCATCCCTAACTGCTCAACACCATCTATCGGTCTAGCATGGGGTAACGCCACATGTTTAGATATCACCATATAAGGTCCTTCTTTTTTTGCAGTTTCGATTATGGTGTCAATATAGTTTCGGGTAATCCGTCCTTCTTTCAATAATGATGCTGCTGAAAAACGAATCGCTTCTTCCCAGTTTTTTGCAGGTATATTTAACTGAATCAATTCAGGAGCTGTTATTTCAAACAAACTTGGACCACCATCATCCAATTGGCTCGGCTCATCTTGGTTGATCAAGTACTCATATAACTCTTTTTCTAGCGCAGAGCCTTCTAATACAGCCGTATGTCGTTGAATGATTTCCATAATTTTTCCAACACTTGGCAACTTAAAATTAAAATTACCGATTTGCGTGTATACATCACTGATCAAGCGATATTTTTCTTGTGTATTCATGATCGGACTAACAATATATACAGGCTTCTTCGTATAAAAAAGTCGAATATTTGGAACAGTCGAAAAAATCAAATCATAAGAATCTGACAGACGTTCAATCTCATTCGTTTCGACTGGGCCTAAAAAGGATAGCTCTGGAAACAGAGATTTCAGCTCTGTGTACACAATTGATGAACTCCCTATCCCATTTGGACAAACGATCAACGCGACCTTTTGAGAAGTCGTGTATTCATCGAAATTTGAACATAAAGAAGCAAAATGCATGGTTAAAAAAGCAACCTCGTCTTCAGGAATCGGATGTTCAAATAATGAAGCAATCGGTTTTAATGTTTCCTCAACAATATTGAATAATTCATGATATTCATCTTTGATCCGATTATGTAACGGATTAACAATCGGCAGCTTAAAATATAAACGGTAATACGCTGGCCTCAGATGAGCATATAGTTGGCGAACTACTAACTCTTGATTATTAAAACGAATACCCGATATCGCTTCAAAACGTAAAATAATCCGCTTAACAAGTTCCAGAATCGTTTCATAATCCTTAGTAGAGTCATTCGGACGCCCAACAGACAAGCCTAAAATCCACGCACAAAGATACAAATAAGCGGACTCATCCTCAATGCCAGATTGGGCCAAAATACTTTTGGAAAATTGATATTCCTTCATAGCAATCAAAGCATTCAATTGGAATTTGTCATAAAAAACAGTTGTGGTTGTCAGTAGTCGTTTCTTTAGAAAAATAAATGTATATAAAAATTCGATCAAGCGATTTTCTACAAATGAAAGACCATATTGTGTTGTATATTCTTCAATCAGTTGCTTTGTTGCTTCGACTATTTCAATGTGATGTTTTTGGATAAACTGATCATAGATAAAGACCGTGTTATTTTCAGTTGAATCTAAAATAATCATTTTCATCAAATGATAGCGAATGTGCTCTTCATTTCCTGATAATCGATAACCATCTTTTCTTGTATAAACAAGTTGAATATTTTTACTTTCCAACTCAACTGTTAAATTTTTCAGATCATTGACGATTGTTGTCTTGCCAACTCCGAGTTCTTCGATAAAATGATTGATTGAAAGATACTCATCTGCATAATAAAATAGTAATAAATACAGATATTTTGATCGTTCAAAAGCATTCATCAAATACCCTTTAGCATATGTCTTGTCTGAAAGTATTGCAATAAAATGCTCTCGGAGTTGGTTGGTTAAAATGATCCGATTATTTTCGATCACTAATTTGGCTTCGGTTTCTAATGCAAGCAATTCATTGATTTTTTCCAACGAATATTCTAATTGTCTTTTAGTTAAACCAGTTTGTGTAGCTAATTCATTTATTTCATGTATCGAACGTTCGATCAAACGTTTCATTAGTTTTCTGGATCGCTCATCAGTCATTCAATCCCCTCCTCCAAAAGCAACTTTTTTTAATAGTAGCTCTAATCTTTTTGAGTTCTGTGTTTAATGACAGCTTGTTTTAGTTGTTTAGCATTCTCCATGATCTCTTCTTGAGTGCCTTTCGTCAAAAGACTGCCAACCCCTATACAATCCACGCCACTTTCTAACCACTCATGAATATTCGTTAAATTAGCACCGCCAGATGACATGATTGGCAGATAGGGTGTTGGTGTTTTTAATGTTGCTATCACGGTCGGACCATAGTAGCTTGAAATTGGGAATGCTTTGACCATTGCTGCGCCAGCTTCAATTGCCGTCAACATTTCCGTTACGCTAGTACAGCCTGGCATATAGGGAATTTGATATCGGTTGCAAAGTTTACAAACAGATTCATTATAGTTTGGCGCAATAATGAATTTTGCTCCTGCTAAAATTGCCAATCTAGCCGTTTCGCTATCTAACACAGTTCCAGCACCGACCAATAATTTCTCTTGGTATTGTTCATTCAACTGTTTAATCATTTCACCAGCATTTGGTAATGTATAGCTGATTTCTAGACAATCTACGCCACCTGCTAGACAGCCATCTGCAATTTCTATTGCTCTTTTTAGCGTTTCTACTCTGACAATCGCCATAATCTTTGTTGCTTCGATTCGATTTAATATATTTGTTCGGAACATGGTTGGCCCTCCTCTATAACGACCCAAATTTTTCTGTGTAATGATTCATAACCTGTGTTACTTCAGATAATGCTTCGACACTCAGCGGTTGAACTGGTAAGCGTGCTGTTCCAACTGCGATACCTTGATGACAGATAGCAGCTTTTAACACCGATGGAATCGTTCCTAGCTTTAAAATACGTCGAAATTCTTCTATGCTATCCTGCATCACCTGTGCTTTTTCTATTTCACCTTCTAACCAGTGACGATAAATAGCCACATCGATTTCAGTTAAAACATTGGAAGTAGCCGCAATGGCTCCTGTAGCTCCAGCTTTTAAACCAGATAATATCAAAGAATCAGATCCCGATAAAACCGAAAAATCATGGTTTTTAGCTATCGCTAAGTATTCTTTGATCATTTCGATATTCCCGCTGCTATCTTTGATACCGATAATATTTGGATGCCCAGCGACCATCTCAACTACATGTTGGCTAATATTCGTTCCAGTATTTTTAGGTATATTATAGAGTAAAATAGGTGCAATATTCGCTTCGGCAATTGTTAAATAATGTTGGATCAATTCCGCTTCCGTTGGCGCTACAAAGTATGGCGTAATCACAGATAGCGCATCTGCACCAAGACTTGTCATTTCTTTGGATAAAGAAATGACTTGGTCCGTACTGTTTCCTCCTGTCCCTACATAAACAGGGAGTCTACCACGAGTCTCGGCAATCACTATTTCAGCAAACCGCAACTTTTCTAAATCACTTAAGACATGAAATTCCCCATTCGTTCCAAGGATAAACAGACCATTTACTTTTTTATTGATCAAACGATTAACTAATTGTTTGGTGGCACTAGCATCTATTTTATTCGTCTTATCTAAGGGAGTGACCATCGCCGTAATAATTCCTTCTGCTTTCATTATCGTTCGTCCTTTCTTTACTAGGTTAAAATACTTTGCCCTAAAGTTCCTCCTGGATGCCACTTCACGTATTCTGTATTGGTGATCCCCTTTTCCTGCTGTAATAAGACGCTCAACGCTTGAAGGAGTAGTACTTCTACCAAAATAGAAGCTCGAGGTGGCTTATTTAAAGGATCGCCCTCTTGCTCTACACCAGCAAACAAAAAGCAGTCACTATTTTTTGAGAGCCAAGAATTCTTTTTGCCTGTAATAGAAATAATTTTAGCGCCATTATTTTTAAGTGTTTGAACAGTTTTTTTGAGTTCAGCTGTTTCACCACTATTTGAAATTGAAAGTACAATGTCGCCAGATCGAACTTGTCCTGCAGAGCCATGGATTGCTTCTGTACCATCTAAAAAATAAGCTGGTGTGCCTGTAGATGATAATAGTGATGCAATGTATTCAGCGACATGACCAGGCTTACCGATCCCCGTCACGTGGACTCGCCCTCCTTGTTTTTCTGAAGAAAGAATCAATTTCTTTGCTTCAAGTAAAGGTTCTACTGATATTGTTTGAATAAATTTATTGATTTCTCCAGATGTAGTTTCAAAAAAGCGAAGCAATACTTGATCTGTTTCTTGTGTTTCCATTTTATCTCAACCTCCAATCTATTCAATTAAGAAAATAGATTTAATACTTTTTCAATAAAAATACCGATTACATTGTAATCAATATTAGGGAAAGTCGAGCCTTCCAAGCCCATGCTGCCATAAACCGGATAAAGAATCGTTGGCAAAAAGGCTAGTAATAACCCAACAATAAATGATCCTGCAACAGCACCACGCCAGCCGCCAGTCGAGTTTCCAAAAACACCAGCCGTTCCTCCAGAGAAAAAGCAAATGTGAGCTGCTGGAATAATCACAATTGGGAATTTAAAAATCACCATGATTGCTACACCAACGAGTCCGGCTGCGTATGCTGACAGAAAACCTACGATCACGGCTATTGGAGCATATGGGAAAACCGTTGGTACATCTAGAGCTGGACGAGAATTTGGAATAAACTTCTCTGATATTGAAACGAACGCTGCTGTAATTTCCGCTAAAAACATCCGGACACCTGTCATTAAAATTGACATTCCTGCAGTAAATGTAAATGCTTGAATCATTGGGAAAACTAACCAGTGAGTAGTTCCAGCCAATTCCTGTGTAACATCACGACCAGCTTTTAAAGCGGATACATAAAATAGAATCAACATAATCACTGCAACACCCATTAAAAAGTCTCTGAAAAAAGAGAGCCATTTAGGAAAATTGATATGTTCTGTACTTTTATCTTCATGTTTACTAAACAGTTTACCAATATAGCCTGACAATGAGTAACCAATCATATTAAAATGGCCGATCGCAACATCATCACTCCCAGTAATTTTTCGCATAAAAGGTTGACATAGCTGAGGCAACGCTGCTGAACAAAATCCTAAGATCGTTCCGCCAATAATAATTGCTGCAATATCTGAAATGCCGTGGGATTTGATGATCAAAGACAGAACACAGGCGAAAAATAAACTATGACCCGTTGTAAAAAAGATATTTTTCATTGGTGTGATCCGCGCAAAAATTAAGTTCATTACAAATCCTAAAATCAACGTACAAGATGTCACCAGAGCGTATTGCTCTTGTGCCATAGCAGTTGCAGCCTCAGGTGAAGCAACAACGCCGACAATATTGAACCCTGTTTGAAACAGTTTATTGAAATTTTGCAAAGCACCTGTCATCAATGCACCACCCGCACTAAAAACCATGAAGCCGATAATCGTTTTGAAGGTTCCAGTTAAAATTTCTGTTCCTGTCTTCTTTTGAGCGACAAGTCCAACAAAGGCAACAATACCAAGCAAAATTGCTGGTGTACTTAAAAAACTAATAATAAAATCCACTTTTTTTCATCTCCTTATGTGTAAAGCGGTGTCAGCTAGTCAAAAAATGACTTAATTTACTTTCAATCTCGACTTTATCTACTATGTTATTGATGCCAATGATTGTTTGTTTTAACCCCTGTGTTTCTAGCTCCTTAGCAACATCCGCTAAAGTAATCAATAAGTCACCGTCAAATCCCGATACTGCATCTAATGAGGAATGCTCAACTTGAATTGGAAACCCATTTTCTTTGATGACCTGCTCTGTTTTTATTTTTAACATCAAACTTGAACCTACTCCTGCTCTACATGCTACAAGTGCTTTATGCATACGTCTCATCTCCTATTCTGTTTTAATGATATAGTCTAAAATATCCATTGGTTTTTCCGCTGTGTCTAAAATCTGATAAAAACGTTGATCACTTAATAAATTAACTAGCTCTGACATTGACTCTAGATGCGTCTCACTATCTTTAGCGCTCATGCAAAAAAGATACTTAACAGGATCATTACTTTCATTACCAGACACAACAGGATTTTTTAACGTTGTAATTCCCATTGCTAAATCAAGTGCACCACATTGTGTAGGCGCATGAGGTAGTGCAACATGTTTTGTGACTACAATGTAAGGTCCAAGCGTTTGTGTTGTTTCAATAATTTTTTCGATATAGTCAGCTGTGATTTTCCCTCCATTGAGTAAAGGTTCGGCAGATCTTCTAATCGCATCCTCCCAATCTAGCGCTTCAACATCTAGCTGAATAAATTCTGGTTTTATCATCTCACTTAACAATATGCAACACCCCTTTTGAAATTCACCAAGCGTACGACTTATTGGTTCCTTTTCAATATAAGCTGTTTATGAAAGGGTTTCAATCTCTTTTTATTCCTTATTTTGTTTACCTCTGAAACAAAGAGTGGTCTTGAAAATCAAGGAAGTTCAACAAAATCAGCTATCTGATAAAAAGGATTCATCAAATGTCATATATCTCGATCAAACGGTTTCTTGATCGACTTATTCATTTCAATAAATAGATTTCTTATAAACAATAATTGAACCGAATCGTTTAAATTCAAGAAATCGATTGTATTTTCTCATGATTTTTCCATAATTGTTTTCATTTTCAAAAAAAAAGAAAACAAATCAGCCTCGATTTGCTTTCTTAACTCTATTTTCTTATTTTTGTTGCCCTGCTTGCCATTGTCGCACAGCCCATTTATGACTACCGCGCTTTAGCAACTCAATTCCTTGCTCCACGGATACCCAACTGATCGTGTTGGTTTTCTCCAGTGGTTCACATACTTGTTTCCAGCTATCTGCAACAAAAAAATAACCTGGATTATAATAATCGGTACTTCTATGTCTTGAATGGAAGTATTCGTCTGCTTGTCCCAGATAATCACCAATCACCACTTCTACCCCTAGTTCTTCGAGCATTTCACGATGAATCGCTACTTCTTTTGTTTCGCCTGGTTCAATTTCGCCGCCCGGTAAAAAATAAGCTCCATTTGGTGCTTGAACTAAGACTATTTCTGCACCATTACTTCTTGATACAATAATATAAGCACCCAGCCTTTTTTGATATACTATTGTTTCCGATTTTTCACCGAATGACGGTGTTTCCATAAAAACAACTCCCTTATCGTTTAACCTAATTTTACATGAGAATTTTCTCATGAACAAGTATTATCTTATCGTTTTACTCACATTTTCCATAAAGTCTATGCTACTATAAAAACATCTGCAGATTTTTGTAATGATCTGCGATAATTATCCATTTGTGAAAGGAAGATAACTCATATGAAAATGGCTCACACTTGTGTTCGTGTCAAAGATTTAGAAGCGTCGTTGGAGTTTTATCAAAAAGCATTCAATTTTGAAGAAAGCCGTCGTCGTGATTTTCCAGAACATAAATTTACTTTAGTTTACCTAACTTTACCTGGTGACGGTTATGAACTAGAGCTAACGTATAATTATGATCATGAAGCGTACAATTTAGGAGACGGTTACGGTCATATCGCTATTAGCACAGATGAAATTGAGAAGCTACATGAAGAACAAAAAAATGCTGGTTTCACTGTTACAGATATGAAAGGTTTACCAGGAACTCCGCCATCATATTATTTTATTACTGATCCAGATGGCTACAAAATCGAAGTTATTCGTACTCGCTAGTCTAAAAACAGTTACTTACTTTTTAGGTCTTACCTAAGGTGTGAGTGGCTGTTTCTTTTTGGCTAATTATCGTACTTAACTAGTTGCAACTGATTTAAAGTTGATTTGTAACCTTATTTTTTGAAAAAGTGATACACTGTTATTCTACATATTAATTGAGGACGTGATCAAATGACAACAACTATCGGTATTGCTGGAAATCAAATTATTCAATCGGTTGATGTATTTAACGGAAACCATGTGAGTTATACACCACAAGGATTTGTGACAGCTGTTCAAAATGCAGGCGGATTACCTATCGTTTTACCTATTGGTGCAGAGGAAACTGCAGCTGCCTATATTTCTAAAATCGACAAATTATTGTTAGCAGGGGGACAAGATATTTCTCCTGATTTCTTTGGAGAAGAGCCACATCCTAAACTTGAAGAAACAAATCGAAATCGTGATCTCTTTGAATTGGCTTTAATCAAAGAAGCGATCAAACAACATAAACCGATTTTTGCCGTTTGCCGCGGCATGCAATTAATCAATGTTGCGCTAGGCGGTACTTTATATCAAGATTTATCGTTATACACTGACTGGACTATAAAACATGGTCAGCAACCTACACAACCACAATTCACAACTCACAGTATTCAAATTGAAAAAGACAGCACTCTGTATCAAGTATTTGGACAAACATACCGCGTCAATTCTTATCATCATCAAGCAATCAACACGTTGGCATCGTCTCTAAAAATCACTGCAAAATCGGCAGATGGGATCGTAGAAGGCATTGAAGCGATCGATGCGAGCCAACGATTGTTAGGCGTTCAATGGCACCCGGAGCTTCGCTATCAAGTTGATTCTAAGGAATTTAAATTATTCGACTATTTTGTAAATCAATTATAAAAATAAAATACGGTAAGAAGTCGACAACTATCGATCTTCTACCGTACTTTTTAATTAGTCTATTTTGATTTAGAAATCAAAATTATCTGGATCAGGACCTAAACGCTCATTTGTATTCAGGTTGTTGATTCGTTCCATATCTGCTCCACTTAATTCAAAGTCAAAAATATCAAAGTTTTGTTTAATCCGTTCCTCATGAACTGATTTTGGAATTACGATGATATCACTTTGCAAATGCCAACGGATGATTACTTGAGCTGCTGTTTTATTGTATTTTTTCCCGATCTCAACTAACGTTGGATTTTCTAAAATTTTTCCTTGTCCTAATGGAGACCACGCTTCAATTGCGATGTTGTTCTCTGATAAAAATTTACGTAATGGTTCTTGTGTCAATGTAGGATGAATCTCAATCTGATCAACCATTGGGACGACTTTAGCTTCTTTCAACAACTCTTTAAGATGATGTTCATGGAAGTTTGAGACCCCAATCGCTTTTGCACGACCACTTTGATAGATCTCTTCAATAGCACGCCAAGAATCCTTATATTTACCTTCTACAGGCCAATGGATCAAATAGAGATCAACATAGTCCAAACCAAGTTTTGTTAAACTTTCATCAAACGCTTTTAGCGTTGACTCATAGCCTTGATCTGCATTCCATAATTTTGTTGTTACGAAAATGTCTTCTCTTGGAATACCTGATGCTCGAATCCCTTCACCAACACTGACTTCATTTTTATACGCTGCAGCAGTATCGATCAAGCGATAACCAGCTTGCAAAGCCCATTTTACAGAATCAACTGCTTCTGCTCCGTCCTTCACTTGCCAGACCCCTAAACCTAAACGCGGAATAATTGAACCATTCGCTAACTCTTTTGTTTTCTTAAATGACATCTTTTTTTCATTCCTTTCTTTGAAAAAGTACCACTACTTTTAGTATACTCCTTAAAATATCAGAAGCAAAATATGTAGATTATATGAGATTAGCTTTTACCTTTCCGTTAAACATAAGACTTACTAACTGTTTACTCTAATTGGCCAGCTCGCGCAGCGTATTAATGTTTACAGGGTACTCACTCTTTTTCAGTTTATCAATTGCTAACCCTTTATCTTTTTGTAGTTTATTAACTTCTTCCTTACTATATTCATCATGATTCGTTAATTGATAAACTGTAATCAATTGATTTAATTTTTCAGCATATTGGATATCCGTAGCATATTTTCCAGTCAAAAAAGTAGTTGCTTCCTGATAATTGTTAGTTTCGTTTTTCCAAGTACCTTTATAAAACTCAGAATTTCCAATTAATCCCTCTTTTAACAAGCGTGCATAATCTTCTAAAGATTCTTCATATGACGGATATTGCCGAAATAGTGCCTCAACGATATAGAAATGACCTTCTCCATCATCTTCTTGCGTCTTCATGACTATTGATCTGCCTTCATAATCCCCTTTAATTCCAAATAAATTGTAAAATGGCGCCTCGGATAAACGACTACTGCCAGCTCCTGATTCTAAAATTGCTTGAGCAATCATCACCGAAGCATACAAATCATATTTAGATGCAAGCCTTTCAGCAAAACCACTAATAACCTGAATAAATTCTTCTATTCTTTGATTTTTGATAAATAACGCTGTATCCACTCCCTCATTCCCCTTCTCAAAAGTCTTGTCAGCTAAAGCTAAGGCGAGCGGTTCAACTGCTTGTTCTTCTTTTACAGGTTGATTTTCCCTTATCTCTTTATTGAGATTTTCCAAATAGTTTGATGAATCTGCCGTTTGAAATCGTTGCAGCTCTTTAATCGGTGCACCAACAGCCAAACTTGGTAATATTATTGTAATCATCATTAAAATTGTAAACAACACTTTCTTTTTCATGAGCATCTCCTATTCTTGATCATTCTTCTAAAATAGTAATACGCATTTAATTCCCTTTCTGATCAAAAATAGTCCTATTTTCTATTTTTTCTTGTTTAAGTACAAAAAAAGAAAACAACGAATGACTTCGTCGTTTTCTTTTTTGATTGGTTTAAAATTAATCTTCCTCGGGTAACTCTATTTTTTCAATTGTATTGAAATTATCAAACTCTGAGTCAATACTGACAATGACTTTCCCTTTTTTATTTTCACCGATAACCTTTGTTACCATTTCTTTTACGTTAAATGTTTTTTTATCAACACTTACATTCATTGTAATCGTCAGATCATCCTCCGTGTCAAAACCTGTAAATGAAATATTATAATATTTTTTCAATGTTTTATATAATTTTTTATCATAACCATCATACATGAAATGATACTCATCATCCGTCGTTTCAAACCCTAGATCTTCTGATACTAACCCAAGTAATTCTAATGGCACACTATAATCAGCTTGGCTGCTAAATTCTTTGGCATCAACCTTTGCTGTTTTCTTCCAAACGCCAGGTCGATCTTCTAAATATGCTTTACCATCCTTAATGATAAATTCAAGTTCTTCTCCATCTGCATTGGTTGAATCAATGCTATACGCATTATTTTTGCGATCGACTTCTGAACTCATTTCAACAGCTGAGTTATTTTTTTGTCCTAAGGCACTCACTTTCACACTAAGATCCATATCTAATGAGTAGCTGTCTATCTTACCTTCCTTCGCGTCCATCCGCTTAAGTGTTGCTTCTTTCGTAAGTGGTTTATTACAGCCTACCAACGTTGCTAATAATACAAAAACCAAAACAAATTTTTTCATCCAAACTCCCCAACTCTTTATAGTATATTGATTAAAATAATCCCCTAGTTTTTATTATACTAAACCTAAATTCAAAATACGAGTGCTTTTCCAAATTGTCTTGACTCAATAAAAAAAACGTCAAAGTTCGCTTTGACGTTTTTTTTATTTGTTATACGTTTATATTTCTAATCCAGCCTGCTGGAGCAGCTACATCTCCGAACTGAATACCAGTTAATTCATCATAAAGTTTTTGTGTTACTGGACCGACTTCTGTTTCACTGTAAAATACATGAAAGTCATCATAGGTTTGAATCCCTCCGATTGGCGAGATGACTGCAGCCGTTCCACAAGCACCAGCTTCTTTAAATTGATCTAAAGAATCAATATAAACATCTTCCTCTGCTGCTTCCATTCCAAGATTATGCTCCGCTAAATAAAGTAGCGAATACTTCGTAATACTTGGTAGTATTGAAGGTGATAACGGTGTAATGAAACGATCATCTTTAGTGATTCCAAAGAAATTAGCAGAACCGACTTCTTCGATTTTAGTATGTGTTTTGGGATCTAAGTAAATACAATCTGAGAAGTGTTTTTCCTTGGCTTCTTCGCCAGGCATAAAACTAGCTGCGTAATTTCCACCAACTTTAATTGCTCCAGTTCCTTGAGGTGCAGCACGATCATAATCGGAAAAGATAAAGTTCGTTGGTGTTAAACCTCCTTTAAAATAAGCACCTACAGGCATACAGAAAACTGTAAATAGATACTCAGGCGCAGGTTTTACACCGATTCCTTCTCCAACACCTATCAAAAGCGGGCGAATATATAACGTAGCTCCACTACCATATGGCGGAACAAATGCCTCGTTCGCTTTTACCACTTCTTCAATTGCATGGATAAATTTAGCTTCTGGAACTTCAGCCATCAATAATCGCTTAGCACTACGATTCATTCGTTTAGAATTTTCCTCCACTCTAAATAAATTGATCGATCCATCTTTACAGCGATAAGCTTTTAGCCCTTCAAAACATTGCTGTCCGTAATGTAAGGCTGCTGAACCTTCATGAATATACAATGAATTATCTTCTGTTAGCGTTCCTTCATCCCATTGGCCATTTTTCCATGTTGAAATGTAGCGAAATGGTGTTTTTATATAATCAAAGCCTAAGTTATCCCAATCAATTGTCATACGATCACTCCTTATTTTCAGAATATTGTAACACATTTCCAATGAATTTGTTAAGCTTTTTACAGAAATAATGACATCTTTTTTCAAATTCAAGTATAATGATAGAGTAATTATCGCTAAAAAAGAAAGTTGGGATTTCCTTGTTTATTCTTGGCCAATCAGGATCCAGTACAACGGTTGACAGTACCATGGATTCTGCTCTTGATATCAAAGCTGTCACTGAAAACAAAGTCAATGCACTGCAACGCTTTTGGAATGGAATCAATTGGGATCAAATTATTGCAACATTGATTGAAAAAGTGATTTACCTACTATTTCTTATTTTACTTTTTGCCCTGCTTAACCGGATAGGTAAAACACTTATAGATAAAACATATGGCAACTACAGTAAAAAACAATCGTTCAGTGAAAGTCGTTTGAAAACACTACATACACTGATCAATAACGCTTTTCAATACACGCTCTTTTTCTTTTTCATATACTCACTACTTACGGTGATTGGCGTTCCTGTAGGTTCACTCCTTGCAGGAGCTGGGATTGCTGGTGTGGCAATTGGTTTGGGAGCACAAGGCTTTATGAATGATATTATCACTGGTTTTTTTATCATTTTAGAACAACAAATGGATGTTGGCGACTATGTACGTTTAACTGCTCTTGGCATTGAGGGAACAGTTACTGCTGTTGGCCTTAGAACAACACAGATGAAAGCATTAGATGGAACTGTTCATTTTATTCCTAATCGAAACATCACCACAATCAGTAACCTTTCTAGATCAAACATGCAAGTTCTGATTGATGTGCGCATCATGCCAGATGAAGGCTATGATCAAATCACAGCGCTTATTGATCAAGTCAATCAAGAATTGAAAGAAAAATATGCTGAGATCATTCAAAATGGTCCAACGATTTTTGGTATGGTTGATTTAGGAAATGGAAATTTTGCCGTTCGTACAACCATGTACGTTTTAAACGGAAAACAAGCACCGATTAGAGAAGAGTTTTTAGCGCAGTATGTAAAAAAACTATCTGAAGCAAACTTCACCATTCCAAATACACCGATTACATTAAAGTGAAAAGATGATCCTGACTTTTTACAGTCAGGATCATCTTTCTATTTATCTAAAAATTTCAAAAAATGACTGATATGTTCTACTGCAAATGGAATTGCTGCTTCTTTTGGTTCAAACTTAGCAGAATGTAGACCATAAGGACTATCAACTCCGAGCCAAAACATTGTGCCAGGAACCTTAGATAATAAATACCCGAAATCTTCACCCGTCATAGCCACTTCTGCCTCTTCAAATACAACATCAGGCTCTTGTTTCATAAAGAAGATAAATTTTTCTGTTGTTTGCGGATCATTAATTACAGGAACATAACCTTTTTGATCTAATGATACAACGACTTCGCAGTTAAATGACTTTGCAATTCCTTCACCAATTTCTCTGATTCTGATTTGAGTCAATTGGTTCATTTCTTCTGTTAATGTCCGAATTGTGCCGGATATTGTGGCTTCTCCTGCAATCACATTGGTCGCTGAACCAGCATGAAAGGTACCAAAAGTGACTACCGCTCCCTCAACTGGATTAACATTTCGGCTAACGATTGTTTGAGCTTGTTGAACCAGACTCATTCCAGCTACGATCATATCATTTGAAGCATGAGGAAACGCTGCATGGCCGCCTTTCCCCGTTAAAGTGATTTGAACTTCGCAAGTTGCTGCAAATAGTGTGCCGATCTTCGTTGTAATTTGCCCAACTGGTAACTCTGGGTTTACATGTAACCCATAAAATTCATCCGGTAACCAAGTACCAAAAGCTCCCGCCTCATACATCAACATACCACCAGCTTCATTTTCTTCTGCTGGCTGAAATAAAAATAAGTAATTATTTTCAGGTTGTTCAACTGACATTTGTTCCAACAAGCCTAAACCAATTGTCATATGAAAATCATGTCCGCAAGCATGCATATATCCCTCGTGTTCAGATTGGAAATCAGATAGGACCTCTTCAGCAATTGGCAAGCCATCAATATCAGCTCGCCAACCAATCGTTTTTTGGGGATTTTTGCCATGAACAAAAACCATGATTCCAGTTCGCCATGTTTTATACTCTATAAACTCTTTATCAATCAACAAGATAATTTCTAATAAGCGTTTTTGTGTTTTTTCTTCTTCTAGTCCAATTTCTGGTATTTTGTGAAGTTGTCTGCGAATCTCGATCAATTGTTCTTGAATCACTGTTCATCTGCCTCTTTTCTATTTCTCTATATCTTATTGTTAAATAAAATAATTCTTCTGTCAATCCTTGACTAAGAGAAATTTTCTGACTTTTAGCAAATTCAACCTGATTCAGCTTTTATAAGTGCCCTAAATAGCGTTGAGCAAATTCAATGATTTTCTCTAAATCAATTCCTTTTAGCTTATTCTCAGGGCTTACGGGAACCCATGAAGGCTTATAACTACCGAACCATACGATTTCAATTGACCGAAGGCGTGTGAATATTGTGCCGACGTATGACGATAAAGAAAAAATAAAAAATGCCTATCAACCATTAGATACTGCGATGTGGCGTTTAGCACAAGCGTATTCTGAATCAGAACTAGAACTGATCAATCATTTCTTAGCAAAAGCCGTTTCCGTACTCGATGATCAATTACAGAGGAACTAACAACATATGACATTGATAAAAAAGCCAACTAAAATTTCATTTAGTTGGCTTTTTTTAGACTATTTCATAATATCAATCAAGTCTTTCTTAGATGCGGCTGATGCCGGCATGTAGCTAAAGACGACACCGATTAGAACTGAAATTCCTACAGCTAGTCCAATTGTAAACAAATCTGGACGTACTGCGAATGGTAGAAAGATCGACGAAACAACGCCTAAGATCATTCCCAGTAAATAACCGATCATCCCGCCAAGCAGTGTCAATGTTAGCCCTTCAGCTAAAAATTGTTTTCTGATATCTTTTTCTGTTGCCCCCAAAGCTCGGCGAATACCAATTTCTTTCGTACGTTCTGAAACAGAAATGTACATCATATTCATAACACCCACCCCTGCAATAAACAACGAAATACCAGCGACAGCAGAAATAAAGAGTGTTAGATTATCTAAAATGCTACCCATTTGATCAATATCTGATTTGGGATTATATACTTCGTACTCACCAGTATTTCTCATGCTCCCATTGAAGTTGAGCTGTTTTAAAACCTCTGATGTTACTTTGGCTTTATCTTCACCTGCCTCAGTTTCCAAATCCAAGATTGATTGACTGTCTGGTTTATTAAAGTAGTGATCATAGGTTTTAATCGGAAAGTATGCTAACGGAGCTTGATTTTCCATGGACAAAGTGCCACTTTCACTCGCTTTGATGCCTACGACTGTGAATAATTCATTCATGACTTCAAAGCCTTTACCAATCGCTTTTTCTGGCTCACCATACAGTTTCTGAGCCAACACTTCATCAACGACCACAACTTTATTCAACGTTTCATTATCTTTAGGTTCTATTTGACGACCACTTAACAATGGAGCTGATGTTTGCTCAACCCGTTCTACTTTTTTTGTTAGCTTTTTACCACGAACATAGAGCTCTATTTGACGTTCAGTCAATATAATTTTAGGCTTGTAAAAAGCTACTTTTTTGATTCCTTTGATGTTTTTAATTAAATCTAAATCACTTTTTTTAAAAACTTCGCCCTCTTTAAAAGCATTGGCAACATCATAATAGTTAAACGTAATATTACTAACATTTTCATTTGTATTGGTCATGGACATTTTGTCGATCATATCTCGTTTAAAACCATTACCGATAGATACGATCGTGATCACTGAAGCAATCCCGATAATAATACCGAACATTGTTAAAAAGCTACGTTTTTTATTTTTTAAAATTGATTTTAAGGCTGTCTTCCAAATGACGTAGTTTTTCATTTGATCAGCTCCTCTTCAACAATTACCCCATCTTTGACCCGAATCAAACGATCACAGTAAGAGATCATCTCAGGATTATGTGTTACCAAAATGATGGTTACACCTTCTTGCTTATTCAAATCCTGAAATAACTGCATGATATCTTCCGAGGTTTTTGAATCTAGGGCCCCTGTAGGCTCATCTGCGATAATAAAGCTTGGAGAGTTCACAATAGACCTTGCTATGGCTACCCGCTGCTGCTGACCACCTGAAAGTTGTTTTGGGTATTTATTCCCTTTATCAGCTAAACCAACCTTCGCTAATACTTCTTGGACTCTCTTTTTTGTATCTGTATAAGCTGAACCATTATACAGTAGCGGTAACTCGACATTCTCAAAAACTGTGTTATTTTCGATCAAACTAAAGTTTTGAAACACAAATCCTACTGATTGATTACGAATTGCAGAAAGTTCTTTATCAGAGAAATCTGTGATCTCTTTGCCTTCGAATAAATACGTCCCTTCAAATTTTTTATCAATAAAACCGATCAGATTGATCAATGTCGATTTGCCTGAACCAGACGGCCCCATAACTGCAACAAACTCTTTTTCTTTAATCTCAAAGTTGATATTTTTTAAAACATGTAACTTTTCTTCTTCTAAAGCATAATATTTGTTGATTTGTTCAAGCTTAATCATTTTCAACCACCTGCACTTCTGTATTATCTTTTAACACGTCATCTGGGTTTCCAATGATTTTAGTGCCTTTTGTTACACCTGATTCCACGTTTTTAACGCCATTCATATCCACCACTTTGACATCAGTCTTCACTGCACGACCGTTTTTATAGATGAATACAAAAGTTTTATCTTCTTTCGTAACAATTGATTTTTCAGGTAAAACGAGTTGCGGTTGCGGCAACGATACCTGGACAGATGAACCATACGCCCATGGGAAGTCTCCCTCCACAATAAATTCGTAGGTAGGGATTTCTGATTCAGTTCCATTTTTTGATTTAGGCAATTGATTGATCGAACTGATTTTTCCTTGAGCTGTTTGGTTTGAACCAACAGATGTTACACTGACTTCTTGTCCAGTTTTTAGTTTTGCTAAATCATATTCTGTCACAATCCCCTTAATTTGTTTGGTCTTACTTAGTACCTGAACCAAAGGCTGGTCTAATGATTTTTTACCTGCTTCATTGACCATCGCAACACCATCAATTGTCGCTTTAACAGTTGACGTAACTTTTCCTTGTTCTGATTCTAACACTGCTGCTTCATCGTTTACTTCCGTATAAGCTAAATCTAGCGCTTGTTGTGCTTGGATTACTTCGTTATTTATACTAGTTACTTCTGTTTTTTGTTGTTCAACCTTGCTTTTAAGCTCTTCCTTTTTTTCTGGATCTACTTCTCTATCAAACTCAGCTTTACTTTGATTTAAACTTGCTTGTGCTTCGTTATAACGAGTTTGCGCACGACTTAGATTCTGTGATGCTTGTTGTGCTGATAAACTACTTTTATTGACTGTTCTTTGTTGTTGGTCAGCTCTAGTTTGAGCTTCCCCATTTAAATAATTAAGTAAAACATCACCATTTTTCACTTCTTGTTCATGTTTTACTGGAATGTCTGTAATTGTTCCTAATGCTTGATCATAGAAAATATCCTCTGTTTGTGCTGCTTTCACTTCACCCTTTAAAAGTAACGGATCTAACTGATTTAACGTAAAAACATTGTAGCTAGACTCAGTTTTTTTAGGGGAGGAAAAAAATAGAAAATAGCTTCCTACACAGATTCCAACTAAAATACCACCAATAACTAATTTAAATTTTTTGCTTTTCATAATACTTGTTCCCCCTACTTAATCTAATATAATCGATTATAGCTAGAAACAAGCTAATAAAAAATTGAATAGTCATGCATTCGGCTTACACATTTGCAAGTTTAATATAACAATCCATTTTTAAACGAAAAAAAAGCGAGCCCAAACTATTACTAGTTATGACTCACTCTTTTAATCGTTATTATAATTTACGTAATTCTTCCATCATATTTGTTTTACTTTTCGTTTTTTCATCAATATCTTTGATCTTTCTAGCAGGAACACCAGCAACAACTGTATATGGTGCTACATCATCCACAACAATTGCACCTGCAGCAACAACTGCGCCTTCCCCTACTCGAATTCCTTCTAAGACAACTGCATTAGCTCCGATCAAGACATTATCTTCGATTACAACTGGCTCTGCACTTGGTGGTTCGATAACACCCGCTAACACAGTTCCTGCACCGATATGACAGTTTTTACCAACTGTTGCACGTCCACCTAAAATGGCGCCCATATCGATCATTGTCCCAGCGCCAATCACAGCTCCGATATTGATTACGGCTCCCATCATGATTACCGCATTATCGCCGATCTCAACTTGATCTCTAATCGTTACCCCTGGCTCAATACGGGCATTGATTTCTTTGATATCCAACATTGGAATCGCAGAGTTTCTTGAATCATTCTCGATGACATAATCAAGAATGTATTCTTTATTATCCTCTAAAAACTTTTTGATGATATTCCATTCACCGAATAAAGTTCCCGTTTTACAATTAGTAAAAGCTTGTATTTCGTCAGGAAAAGAAACTTCCTTCAATTTACCTTTTAAAGTAACTTTAACTGGCGTTTTTTTCTCAGCATTCCCGATGTAGTTAATAATTTCATAAGCGTCCATCAAATAACTCCCTTCAATTAGGTGTTTAGTTTATCAAAAAAATGAACAAAAGGGAAGAAAAATCAAATTACTTTCATTTCTCTAGACTCTCCTTCCGATTTTGGTAAAATGATATTTTTACGTTCTAGCTCGTGAGCCATATGATTGATCGCCTTTAACAATTCTTTGCGTGTAATGATTCCTTTGAAACATTGATTGTCATCAACAACTGGAAGAAAAGCCGCATCCACTAATAAGTGAAGGACATCTTCTAACTCCCATTGTTCACCGATCACTGGTACATTAACTTCCATAACATCTGCTACAGTAAAATCTTTTAATTTATCAAAGTCAATAGATGTAATGTCAAACATTTTATCCACTACATCAGATAAACTGATCAGCCCTACAAAGCGATCACCTTTATCCAATACAGGGATTTTTGAATACTTTACTTGAGATAAAACTAATAACGCATGACTCAACGGATTTAAGCACATCACGTTTGCGACATTTTCCGCAGGAATCAAAAAGGTTTCTTGTTTTTCTAATAATAATTCTTTTACAGCAGTTCCAATCATTTGGAGTGCCTCCATTTCATTTTCTTTGCCACAATTATCATTGTACAGAAAACGGATGCAAATGTCTTGAAATTCAAACTTTTTTCATAACTCTTAAAAAAAATTAACATTTGACCTTAGTTTCTTCATATTTGCTTTTTGGTAAAAGTAAGAACAGTGTTTGGGACAAAAATCGGTTCTCTTTTTGTTAAACACGCTAATCTCGAATAGACGGTGGATCGGAAGCAGGGACTACACTTCGTTTCGATCTCTTTAACCTCTACGCATGAAATATGCTAGAATTTGATATCTTCTGTCCCAAGCTCCATTTAATTATTTCCTATTAAAAACAAAATGAAGTTTTTTAAATGGTTGGTGATCTCGTCCATAATATTGAACGATAAAACGATCTGTCGTGCTCTCAATGATCGCGTATGATTTTAGTTGAATCGCGCCTCTAGGTTGGCTAATACTTCCAGGATTCAAATACAGAACATTGGCCCGAACCTCACAACCAATTTCATGCGTATGACCAAATAACACAATAGTCGCTTTGACTTGTTCTGCTTTTAAAGCAAGAGTAGTCAAGCCAGAACGCACATTAGCCAAATGTCCGTGTGTCATAAAAATTGTATCTTCATCTGTTTTTTCCACGATACTATCAGGAAACTCAGAACTATAATCACAATTTCCTCTCACGACGATAAAATCATTCCATAATACATCGTGAGCTTCCAATTCAGAATCACCACAATGAAACAGCTTATCTACTTTTCCTCGATAGTTTGCAACTAAATCAGCCAGTATGTCTCGATCACCATGATTATCACTTACTACTAAATACTTCATGCACAACCTCCTAGTTTTTCAACCAATTTTCCCATTGATCTTTTAGTTTGGCAACAGCTAACCCTCTATGGCTGATTTCATTTTTGCGTTCATCCGAAAGTTCTGCTGCTGTTTTTTGCTCTTCAGGCACAAAAAATAATGGATCATAGCCGAATCCATGATCACCACGCGGAATCGTACCGATTTCGCCTGCCCAATTGCCTTCTACGACTAAGCTCTCTTTATCTGGTGCTGCAAATACGAGCGTACAATGGAACATCGCTGTCCGTTTTTCTTTAGGTACTCCAGTTAATTCATGTAGTAATTTAGCGTTGTTTGCAGCATTATTCGTTGGTTCACCAGCAAAACGGGCTGAAAATATCCCTGGCATGCCATCTAGCGCATCGACGATTAAACCTGAATCATCTGCTAAAACAGGTTGTTTTAAAATAGCAGCAATTGTTTCTGCTTTTAAACGGGCGTTTTCTTCAAATGTTTTCCCTGTTTCCTCAACATCGGGTAATTCTGGATAATCTAATAGCGTTTTTACTTGATAGCCTTTTTCAGCGAAAAGTTTCGTGAATTCTTTGGCTTTTCCGGGATTTCTTGTTGCAATCACGATCGTTCTATCTTCTATTGGAAAACTCTTTTCACTTGTTTGATACATTAACGCTTCTTTTTGATAGGCGATCAAATGTTCAATCCCGGATTTGCCATAGAATAACAACGAGTTTAGTTCATCGCCTGAAAAAGTCGCTTCTTCCCCTGTACCTTGGAGCTCAACAAAATTACCTGATTCAGTCATCACCAAGTTCATATCTACAGCGGCTGTTGAGTCTTCTGTATAGTCCAAATCAAGAACACATTGGCCATCATTTAAAATCCCAGCGCTAACGGCAGCTAAGTACTCTTTGATTGGGTCTTCTTGTAAGTCGCCATTTTTCAGCATTTTAGCCACTGCGATTTTCATCGCAACAAAAGCACCTGTGATACTTGCAGTCCGAGTGCCACCATCGGCTTGGACAACATCACAATCCACGATAATACTTCTTTCACCCAATTTTTTCAAATCAATCACTGCACGTAATGATCGACCAATCAAACGTTGAATTTCCATTGTTCTTCCTGTTAATTTTCCTTTAGCACTTTCTCGGATATTTCTTGTATTTGTCGCTCTTGGAAGCATACTATACTCTGCAGTCACCCAGCCAGTCCCTTCACCTCTTAAAAATGGTGGAACTTTTTCTTCCACAGTCGCAGAACAAATTACTTTGGTATCACCAAAAGAAATCACGACAGATCCCTCTGGATGTTTGTAAACATTTGTCTCAATGGTGATTTTTCTTAATTCTTTCGCCTGTCTTCCATCATGTCTGATCATCATTCATTTCTCCTCATTTCTTAATAGGTAAGCGAACTTGCTCAACAGTTATAGTTTCTAGATTTAACCAATCATCAGCAATCGCTTTAAACATTTTCGCTGATCCAGTCGTATAAAATTCATTTGGCTCATTAACATAGTTTGGCATATTCGCTATATCAAAATAATCTAATAACATACTGACTTCACTTACCGTTTCAGCCCCCGAATCAATCAATTTTACTTGGCTACCCATAACATTTTGGATCAAAGGACGTAATAACGGATAATGCGTACAGCCTAAAATCAATGTATCTAATTTTTTCAATTGCAGTGGATTTAACGTTTCTGATACAACTTTTTTTGCTACAGAAGAGTGAAACTCATTACTTTCAACAATCGGAACAAACTTTGGACAGGCCAAACTTGAAACAAATGTATTCGGTGCTTTACTCTTTAATGCTGTTTCATAGGCACGGCTTTTGATGGTTCCAGCAGTTCCAATCACACCCACACGATTATTTTTTGTTGCTTTTAAGGCAGCTCTTGTACCAGGTAAAATCACGCCTACAACTGGGATATCCAATTCAGCTTTGATTTCTTCTAAGGCAACTGCAGTCGCTGTATTACATGCGATCACTAACATTTTAATGTTCTTCTCTAAAAGAAAATTGGTCATTTCCCAAGTAAATTGCACGACTTGCTCAGCCGGCCTAGGACCATACGGACAGCGTGCTGTATCACCAAGATAGATCAAACGCTCATTCGGAAGTTGCCTCATTGCTTCTTTTACTACCGTAAGTCCACCGACTCCGGAATCTATAAATCCTATTGCTTCATGATTATTCAAGTCAATCAACCTTTACAGTATTTTTTCAACACTCTTATTTTCTACTTTTTGGTGTCTTTTTTCAAGTTTTATTATCGTTTCTTCTATTATATCATTCTTTCTCTAATAATTTTTTATTTGATTATTAGTGTTGAAATTGTTCTTCTTTTTCAGCATTTCAAAAAAAACTGGTAATCTCATTTTCCATATGTTATAATTTCTAACATTAACAAACAGATAGATTTATGATGAAATCATTAGATATAAAAGAAAACTGTTTTTATAAAAAGAAAATAGAATAGTGCATTATTTTCTCAACAAAACCTATTCTACGTATACTATCCATTAATAAGTATTTCTTATCATTTTCTCAGTTTAACTTTTTGACGTTCTTTTTTTCATTTTTATCCAATCTATTCAATCACTGATAAATCAACAATCATTATAAATGATGTGATAATTTTATACATAAAGGAGAATGGCCATGATTTCGTTGGAACATGTAAATAAGTATTTTGGGGACCATCATGTATTGAAAGATGTTTCTTTAAAGGTCAACGAAGGAGAAAAAATTGTCATCATCGGACCTTCTGGCTCCGGTAAAAGCACTCTGATCCGTTGTATCAATCGTTTAGAAAAAGTTACCGACGGACACATATTAGTCGATGGCATCGATATCACAGAACCTAAAGCTCCCGTTCAAAAGGTTCGTCAAAAAGTAGCAATGGTTTTTCAAAGTTTTAACCTCTATGCACACAAAACAATTATTCAAAATCTTACATTAGCACCCATAAAAGTCAAAGGGGTCAGTAAAGAAGAAGCAACTAAAACAGGAATGGAATACTTAGAAAGAGTCGGTTTAGCAGATAAAGCAAATGCCTATCCTGCCCAGCTTTCTGGTGGGCAACAACAGCGTGTCGCGATTGCCAGAGCCTTAAATATGCATCCGGAAATCATCTTGTTTGATGAACCAACCTCAGCTCTTGACCCAGAAATGATCCAAGAAGTTTTAGATGTAATGGTTGACTTGTCTAAACAAAATATTACGATGATTTGCGTCACTCATGAAATGGGTTTCGCTCGTCAAGTCGCTGATAAAGTGATTTTTATGGATGATGGGCAAATCATCGAAACAGGAACACCAGAACATTTCTTTACTAGCACTGAAAACGAACGTGCTAAAGAGTTCTTAAGTAAAATCATTCATAATTAATACAATAAAATAGACCTAAGGAGGAATTTCAAATGAAAAAAACAAAAAAATTATTCGGTGCATTGTCTCTTGCGTTATTACTCGGCCTGATTGTCGGTTGTGGCAGTGGCGAAGATAAAAATTCGACTGATTCTGGTAACAAAGGAACGACTGATCTTCAAAAAATCAAAGATGCTGGTGTAATTAAAGTCGGTGTTAAAGAAGATGTTCCGAACTTTGGATATATGAATCCTGATACGAATAAAAATGAAGGTATGGAGCCAGATATCGCGCGCTTGATTGCAAAAGAATTAACTGGTAGTGAAGATAATGTTGAGTTTGTTGGTGTAACCGCAAAAACTCGGGGACCTCTATTAGATAATGGCGAACTGGATATGGTGATCGCAACGTTTACCATCACAGATGAACGCAAAGAAACCTATAATTTCACAACGCCATATTATAAAGACGAAGTTGGTTTTTTGGTTAGAAAAGCTGACAAATTTACCGACACTGCTAGTTTAGATGGTAAAACAATTGGTGTCGTTCAATCCGCAACGACCAAAGAAGCAATTGAAAAACAGGCAAAGGATTTGGGTGTAACGTTCAAATATCAAGAACTAGGCTCATATCCTGAACTAAAAACAGCCTTAACATCTAAAAGAATCGATGCTTTTTCAGTAGATAAATCAATTTTAACTGGTTATGTAGATGATAGTACCGAAATCTTGAAAGATGGTTTCTCACCACAAGAATACGGTATCGCTACGAAGAAAGCAAATACGGAATTAAACGATCAGTTAAATAAATCCATTGAAAAATGGGAAAAAGACGGTACTTTGGAAAAAATCTACAAAACGTGGAATCTGGACTAATTTTTCCCGATTCTATACAATTTCGTTAGAATTTGGGAGGAAATCAAATGTTCATTATAGCGAATTCAGGGCCATTTGCGCTTTATCGTTGGGAAGCTTTGCTTAAAGACTGGAGACTTTTTGGCGATGCTTTCCTTTATACCATTTTACTTGCGGTCGGATCATTGATCGTGGCGATGTTATTAGGGATATTTTTTGGGAGCCTCTCTGCGATGCACAACAAATTATTGAATCTAATCAGTCGAATTTATGTTGAATTTTTTCAGAACACCCCATTGTTGATTCAATTTATCGTTGTTTATTATGGTTTTCCATTGATTAGTCCAATGCTAACTTTTTCGACAACAACGATTGCGATCATTTGTGTGGGCCTTTATCATGGCGCCTATATCTCAGAAGTTGTTCGTTCAGGGATCGGTGCTGTGCCTAAAGGGCAATTTGAAGCAGCTTATTCTCAAGGTTTTTCTTATGGAAAAACAATGCGCTTTGTCGTATTGCCTCAAGCTTGGCGAATTATGCTACCGCCACTTACAAATCAAATCGTAAATTTAATCAAAAATACCTCAACAGTTGCGATTATTTCGGGAGCAGATGTGATGTTTACAGCAAATAGTTGGTCTTCGATCAATCTAAACTATATTCCGGCATTTGCGCTAGCAGGATTCCTTTACTTTATCCTGTGCTTCCCGTTAGCTAAATTGGCTCGGAAATTAGAAGAAAACAATAAGAAAGCTTATACCAGATAGGAGGTCGCAAATATGTCTTTTTCAGAACAAATGAGTCAACTTCTCACCGGCAATAACTTGCGCTTTTTATTCGATGGGTTGAAGCTTACTCTTTACATTTCTTTTGTATCAATTATTTTAAGTACGATTTTCGGTACTATTTTAGCTGTTTTAAGAAATCAAAAAAAAGGTCCTTTAAAGTTTCTAGCTAGTTTATATATCGAAATCGTTCGTAATATACCTAATTTACTATGGATCTATGTTATTTTCTTGATTTTTAAAATAAAGTCTACTCCTGCTGGAATTGTTAGCTTTACTGTTTTTACAACCGCTGCTTTAGCTGAAATTATCCGTGGCGGTTTAAATGGTGTTGACAAAGGACAAAAAGAAGCCGCCCGTTCTCAAGGCTTTAGCAATTTTCAAATTCTTATATATATCGTTTTACCTCAAGCCATTCGCAACGTATTGCCCGCAATTGTTTCACAATTTGTGACGGTAATTAAGGATACTAGTTTTTTATATTCCGTTATTGCGCTGCAAGAGCTCTTCGGGAAATCTTATATATTGATGGGCCGCTATGCTCAAACAAGTCAAGTTTTTGCAATTTACGGCCTTGTCGCCTTGATGTATTTTGTCATTAATTTTTCGATTTCTCAGTTTTCCAGATGGTTATCTAGAAATTGGGCTTAATCGACTAAAAAAAGTTCCGCAAAACTATTTAAGTTTTGCGGAACTTTTTCTTTTAGCGAATCTTCACAGCAAATTGCTCCACTAATGCCTTTTCTACTTTTTCCATTGATTGATTGATCTCTTCATCAACCAATGTTGCTTCAGCGTTGACAAACGTCAAGCTATAAGCCATTGATTTTTTCCCTTCAGCGATGTTCTCTCCTTGATAAACATCAAATAAGTGAACGGATTGCAAGAATTTTCCAGCATGTTTGGAAATAGTTCCTACTAATTCTTGGCTTGTTACTGATTCATCGACCAGTAAAGCAATATCCCGTGAAACTGCTGGGAATTTTGAGATTTGTTGATACACTAATGCGTCATTTTCTTCTGCGATGATTGCTTGAAGATTTAATTCAGCGGCGTATGTTTCTGGAATCTCGTATTCTTTTGCTACAGTTGGATGAACTTGCCCGATGAATCCGATGACCGTATCATTCAATTTTATCAAAGCCGTTCTTCCTGGATGTAGATCTTGATTTTCTTTTGTTGCTTCGTAAGAAATTTTATTTAAAATCCCAACAGAGTCAAATAATTCTTCAAGCATCCCTTTCACTGTGTAAAAATCAACAGTTGTTTCCTTGGTTTGCCAATCTTTCACTTTACTGTTTCCTGATAAGACGATCCCTAGATGGTTCTCTTCATAAGGCAATTCTTTTTTAGGATCATTGTCTTGATAAAAAACTCGTCCAACCTCATAAAGTGCAATATTGTTGTTTTTACGGGCAACATTATAGGCTACGTCATCTAATAATCCTGAAATCAAGTTCATTCTTAAGACAGAACGCTCTTCACTCATTGGCCATTGCAGACTTGTTGTTTGGCTTTCTCTCATCATAAATTGACGAGATTTTTCCTCAGTTGTCAAAGCATAGCTAATTGCCTCACTGGCACCGCATCCTTCAAGTAAACTCTTGATCTTACGAACTAATAGTTGTCCACTCGTTAAGCTACCTGCCACCGTTTCACCTTTTGGCAATGTGGAAGGTAAGTTATCATACCCATAAATCCGTGCCACTTCTTCGATCAAATCAGCTTCGATCTTAATATCCCAGCGTCTAGGGGGAACTGTCACAGTATATTTCTCTTGATCAAGTACATAGTCAAAACCTAGTGTGTCAAAAATTTCACTGACCGTTGCTTGATCCATTTTAGTCCCTAGATATTCATTGATTCTTGAAATCGTCACACTTACAATAACCTCTTCAAGTCTTACTTCTGAGCCAATCGCTTTACCTGAAACTACTGTTCCTCCAGCTAATTTAGCAATCATTGCAGCAGCCACATCCCCTGCTTCACCAATCGTTGCATGATTGATACCTTTTTCAAATCGGCTAGAAGACTCACTCCGCAAATTGAACTCTTTTGACGTTCTACGAACGGATAATGAATTAAACAAAGCTGACTCCAAAGCTACAGTTGTTGTTTCATCAGTAATTTCTGAGTCGGCTCCACCCATAACTCCAGCCAAAGCAACAGGAACTTGCCCATTTGTGATGACGATATTTCCTTCTGATACTTTGCGTGTTTCGCCATCTAACGTGACGATTTCTTCACCTGTTTTACCACGTCTTACTAAAATAGTTTTACTTGCTAGTTTATCATAATCAAACGCATGTAACGGTTGTCCGAATAATAAAAGAATATAGTTTGTGATATCAACTACATTATTGATTGGGCGAATCCCCTCATTCATTAAACGTGTTTGCAGCCATAGTGGGCTCTCAGCGATTTTTACATCTTTGATGACTCTGATTTGGTAGGCTGGTGTATCTTCTTTGTCGGTCACTTCCACAGAAATGTAATCTGCAGCTGTTTCACTTGTATCCTCTTTTAAGGGCTCATCATTAAACTTGGGTGTTTGACGGTAAATCGCCCCAACTTCATACGCAACACCACGCATACTCAATGCATCTGCACGATTTGGCGTGATTGATAATTCGATAATATGATCATCCATATCTAAGTATGAAAAAACATCATCGCCATTAACTGCGTCAGCTGGCATGTAATAAATTCCATCCGAATAGGCTTTCGGGATTACGTTATCGGAATAACCTAATTCTTGTAAAGAACAAATCATCCCATTTGACACTTCACCACGCATTTTACCTTTTTTGATTTTTTGATTACCAGTGATTCGAGAACCAGGCAAGGCCACAATTACTTTGATACCGACCTTGACATTCGGTGCACCACAAACGATTTGGGATAATTCTGCTTCACCGATATCCACTTGACAAATCGATAAATGATCTGAATTAGGATGAGGAACACATTCTTTGACCTCACCAACGACGATTTTTTTCAAACCATCTTCTGGAACTTCAACGCCTTCAACTTCGATCCCTGTCAAAGACATTTGATCAGATAATTCTTTTGCTGAGATTTTTGATAGATCTAAATATTCACTTAACCATTTATAAGAAACTAACATCGTCGACTACTCCTTTACCTTGAACTGATTTAAGAAACGTAAATCATTTTGATAGAAATTACGAATATCGTTAACGCCATAACGCAACATTGCAACACGATCTGGCCCTAAACCGAAAGCAAAACCAGTATATTCTTTTGGATCAATACCTGACATCGATAAAACATCTGGATGAACCATGCCGGCACCTAAAATTTCGATCCAGCCAGTTTGTTTACAGACATTACAGCCTGCACCACCACATTTGAAGCAACTAACATCCACTTCAACGGAAGGCTCAGTAAACGGAAAATAACTTGGGCGCAGACGAATCTTACGATCTTCACCAAACATTTTTTTCATCACAACTTCTAATGTGCCTTTTAGGTCACCCATTGTAATATTTTTATCGATAACTAGCCCTTCGATTTGATGGAATTGGTGGCTATGTGTTGCATCATCTGTATCTCTACGGAAAACTTTCCCAGGAGAAATCATGCGGAGTGCACCTTTTGAAAAATCATGTTTTTCCATCGTTCTTGCTTGTACAGGAGAAGTATGGGTGCGAATCAAGATATCATCTGAGATATAAAACGTGTCTTGCATATCACGTGCTGGGTGATCTTTTGGTAAATTCATCCGCTCAAAATTGTAATGATCAGACTCAACTTCATAGCCTTCTACAACTTGATAACCCATTCCTACAAAAATATCTTCGATTTCTTCCATCACTTGGGATAACACATGACGAGTGCCATGTGTCATCTGTTTACCTGGTAATGTTACATCAATTGTTTCCTGTTCTAAAGCTGCATTCAACGCCTCTGTTTCTAAAACTTCCTTGCGAGTTTCAACAGCTTCAGTCAATAAATCTCGGATTTCATTAGCAAAGCTCCCCACTACTGGACGTTCTTCTGCTGATAAATCTTTCATTCCCCTCAAGACTTCTGTAATGGGTCCTTTTTTACCTAGTGTTTCCACTCTGATTTGGTTTAAGGCTTTAAGATCCGCTACATTTTGAATATTCGTCAATGTTTCATCTCTTAAAGCTTCTAATTGAGCTTTTAATGTCATTTTTCTAATCCTTTCTTTTCTATAATAATTGAACTAAGTACATTAATTGTAGGTACTTGATAAAATAAAAAACGATAGCCCGCTCCTATCTAAAGGAACGAGCTATCGTGTTACCATCCTACTTCATGACAAAAAATCATGCACTCAATTCTTATAACGGCTTTCACCGGTCTGAACACTTGGAACAAACAAACTCCGGAAGTGAACTTCATTTTTCGATTACGTAACTTGTTTTCAGTCTAAGACAAGTTTTCCCTTTTCGTATCAGCCAAATTACTCTTTTCCATCAACGCTTTTTGCTATTCAATTGATTACAGTTTACAAGAAATTAGGTCTTAGGTCAACTGCATTCTTCAGCAGTGACCCATTTTTCTGCCCAATGTTGGATTTGTTCCATTGCTTGTTGTAAGTCCTTGCCTTTGATTGAGAGGAAATATTCAAGACGGCTACTCTCGTCACAGCGAACTGCTTTTGAGATGATCCCTTCACCTTCTAATTCTTTCAAGCGCTCGACTAATACGCGATCGCTTAGTTCAGGGATTTTTTGTCTTAACTCACCAAATCGTTGAGGACCGTTTTCCAACAAGACATCAATAATCAAACCATTCCATTTCTTCCCTAAAATCGCAAAAGCTTTTTCAAACTTAGGACATAATGAAAATTCGGTTGTTTTTACTTGCTCCATTTTCCTCACCTCGTGAACTGAGTATAGCACACAACTTACAATTTGTAAGTAGATTTGCTTTTGTTTTACTTCATTTTTTCAATGATCTGTTCTTCATCCATATCGATAATGATACCAGCAGATAATAAGACTAGAAAAACACTATTTACCTCTTTGCTCGTAGCTTGAGCAAGTGCTTTTCGATATAAATTTAACTGACCACGGTACCGCTGAATGACTTTCTTGATCTCTTGGACGTTTTCGATATCTTGGACAAAATCTGTTTTATAGTCGTAAAGAATGCAATTGTTGTCTTGTTCAAGATAACCATCAATCATTCCATGGATCAATAAATCATCTTGTGTTTCTCTGGGATAATCTTTGATCAATTCTTCTGCTCTCAACAACATTGAAAATGGTTGTTCTCGCACAACTTTAGTTGGATTTTCTAACAGTTGTTGGCCCAAGTGTGTCTGATAAAAAGAGAGTACCTGATCAATCTTGATTTGTTTTGCTACATTTTCTTGAATAATTTTCGTTTGGACTAATTCTTCGATCAATTGGGTAATACTATCTTTGGTTGGTTCTTCGTTTAAATCCAGCAATTGTAATAAATAATGAGTTGCTGAACCAACCTCCACTGCTGATGGTTTTCGGATCGTTTCAATAAATCTAGGTTTCCCCAACTCGCCTTCACTCATTCGGTGAACGATCATTGGAGTTGGCTGAAGTGTATTTTTTTCATCTACTTCGATTTTAGCGATTTCTTTATTATCCGGGTCTTCAAATACACGTTTGATTTCTGATACTGATTGGTAATTAGTCGTTTTGGTTGAGAGCTGGTAGGGGTAATCATAGTTTAAACGGTATAACCCTTGCTCTACTAATTTAGGATCACTACTTTTAGAATTTTCGGCTTTACTCAAACCTGTATCGATAAATTGAAAGGCAGCAAATTGTTCTTGGATGGCTTGTTCAGTCATGAATGAAACCGAGAATCCCGCTGGATGTTGTGTGATTCCCACAATTTTTTCAGTTGTAAACGCCGATTGGAATTCAGCCATTTTCTGATGACGAACCAAACTCATTCCCACCCAGTTCATCAAACTACTCTTTCCTTGTAACCGATTTTCGCTTGGTAATACTTTAGTTTGAACATCAGCCACTTTCAGCCACTCTTTAAATGTTGCTTCTTGATTGTTATATGACCCCACAAGATAAAGCTTTTGTTCTGCACGAGTCAACGCTACATACAATTTGCGCATCTCTTCTGAGAGTAATTTTTTTAATTTTGCCTGCTTGATTGCTAAAAACGGCAATGTCTCATAAAGCATCCGATCTGTTTGATCCAAATAACGAATCCCAACACCAAGTCGGTCGTCAAAGATATACCGTTCATTCAGATCGCCAAGGTTGAACTCTTTTGTCATATCTAAAATGAAAACAACTGGGAATTCCAATCCTTTACTAGCGTGGATCGTCATAACGCGAACAGCATTTTCTTCGCTCAAAATAACAGGTTCTGCTAAGTCCTTATCTTTTTCCTGCATTTTTTCAATAAACCGAACAAATTGAAATAGGCCACGGAAACTGGTTTGTTCATAACTGGCGGCTCGATCGATCAATGCAAATAAATTCGCCTGTCTTTGTTTCCCCGCTGGCATACCGCCTACGTAATCTAAATAAGCCGTATCTTGATAAATTTGCCAGATTAAAGTTGCTAATTGATTTCTTCGTGCCATTTCGCGCCATTGTTCAAGTTGAGCTGCAAATGCCTGTGTTTTTTCTTTCAATGCCAATTGAGCTGACTCTTTCGCCTCAATTTGATTAAAGGTCAGGAACGCTTCATAATAAGAACTTTTTTTAGCAGCTAACCGAAGCGTTACTAATTCATTTTCTTTTAATCCTACAATTGGCGAACGCAACACCGCGGCCAAGGGGATATCTTGATAGGGATTGTCAATAATTTGCAAAAGAGCCACCATTGTCTGAATTTCGGTTGCTTGAAAATAATTTTGGGCATCGTTTACTTGGATTGGGATACCTGCTAATTTAAATATCTCTAAAATCGTCAAATTATTTTTCTTAGTTGGCGTCAACAATACAATATCCTTATAAGTCAATGGTCGATTTTCTTTTGTTGTTTTGTCATAGATCAAAAATTTTTTATCGATCAATTCTCTGATTTTCAGCGCTGTCATATGCAATTCGCCTTCTGTTTTATCTTCCAAAATCAGCTGAGAATCGTCCAGTCCGAGTACTTCCTCCACACGTTCTGATTTTTTTTCATAGAGCAATAGTTCGGTATCATAATTTTCTGCTTCTGCAAACTGATCAAAACCATGAACGAGTTGGGCTGCTTCATCATAAGCGATTTGTCCGACACGTTCATCCATCAATTGTTCAAAAACTAAATTGGTAAAATCTAATACATTCCTTCTAGAGCGGAAATTCTCGGCTAAAACGATTCGCTTTCCCTCTTTATTTGCTCCATATTGATTGTATTTTTCGATAAATAAGGTTGGGTCAGCTAAACGAAATGAATAGATCGACTGCTTAACATCACCAACCATAAACAGGTTTCCTTCAGAAGCCGTTGGTCTTCTTAACCAATAAAGAATTGTTTCTTGTAATCGATTAATGTCTTGATATTCATCAACTAATACTTCATCAAACTTCTCACGATAATAGTTTGATGCTTCTGTTGGGAGCCACTCACTTACCTCTTTTTTTGCTAATATATTCAGGGTGAAATGTTCCAAATCATTGAAATCAACTAACCCTTTTTTTAGTTTCTGTTGGCTATAAGTATCAATGAAGGCTTTTCCAACTTGTGCCATTTCCTCAACTAGTGGTTGAGAACGTTCTAAAATTCCTTTCATTTCCTCTGGTGATAAAGTGAATAGGTTCTCTAAAATAGCATTGATTGCTTTTTTATTTTGTTCTCGTAAGTTTTTGGCTTGTGCGGCAGTTTCTTTTAATTCTTCTACTCGCACTGTTGGATAACGTCCAAATGTGATTGTTTTTGAAACGTCAAAGCCTGATTCTAGATCATTATCTGCTAGCTGGCTACTGAATGTTTCCACAAATTCTTTTTCATTTCTAGCAAGATTTGCAATTTTTTCTAGCTTTTCTTCTCCTTCAGTTAAACGAATCATCTCTTCGTAACGCTCTACACAACGGAATAGACTTTCCATAACTTGAGGTTTCAAATAGTCTTGGAATAGCACCGAGTCACCTAACTGCCCAGTCACTTGATAGCTGTCAGCTAAATGGGTCAACCATTCCTCTGGATCAGGATTAGCACGGGCAAAATCATACAAGGAAAAGATTAATCGAGTCAGTCCATCATCACTACGATCATTGGAAAAATTACTTGTCAGCTGATAAAAAGCTTCTTGGTTTTCACCATAAAATTGTTCCCTAAGTTCATCCCAAACATCTTCTTTCAAAAGTAACATTTCCGTTTCATCTGTCAATAGTCGGAAAACTGGATCCATTTCGATCAGATAATAAAAACGACGAATCACTGTTAAACAAAATGCGTGTAGCGTACTGATATTGGCAGTTGGAAGCAAGGTCAACTGTTTAATAAAATGGTTTTTTTTCTCTTGCTCACTCTCGTTTGTAATTACTTTTTGTAATGCTGCTTGGATTCTTTCTTTCATTTCCTTTGCGGCCGCTTCTGTATAGGTTACGATCAACAAGCGATCGATATTCACACCACTTTTGAGTTTTTCGATAACTCTGCGTACTAGAACCGTTGTTTTTCCAGAACCAGCAGAAGCAGAAACTAAAATGTTTTCATCACCATCAAAAACGGCTTGCCATTGATTATCAGTAAATTGCTCATTTTCTGGACGTAACGGGATAGTCTTACTCATCAATAGTTCCTCCTTCCGACTCATTTTCAAGTAAACGATCCATTACTTCTTTTTTCGTCAATGTTTCAATTCGATTATAGTTATTCTCCTTTAACATAACATCAAAATTGCAAACACTCCTAAACGGACAGTAACGGCAAGCAATTCGCTCTTTGCCTTGATAAGCTGGGTTTAAATCAATTTCGCCACTGGTAACTTTATTACCTGCTTCGATAAACTTGCTGCGGTTATGAATCAATAAGGCATCTAATTCAGGCTCTATCACAAATTTATCTTCTTGGCGGCGTCCTGGTTTAATAATTTCTTTAGCAGATTCTTCAATTGGAAAAATCAGCGAACTTTGTTTAGCTTGTAGACTTTTATCCAGATTTTCAAGCAAAACGGGATCATTCAATAACAGTCCGTCAAATTGGAATTTCTTTAAAAGCTGCTGTTCTTTCTTATCTTCTGTTTCATAAGGAAGAATCGGGTTATGAACATGTAGGTAGAATGAGCCCGCTGGTTTAGCTGATTGACCGACTAGATTCACAGCATCCATCAACGCGACGTCCAAATAGGTCAACATTTGCATCGCTAAACCATAGTAAGCTTCTGTAATATTAAATTTTTTGTGGCTTGATTTATAATCAACAACACCTAAATATAAAGAATCTGGTGTCACTAATTGATCTAAACGGTCGATTTTCCCTCTAACGCTGATATTACCACCGTTATCAAGTGGCAATTCTAAGCCCTTGATTCCCTTTTGACTGGCAATCTGACCAAACAAAACTTCTGTCTGAACCGTTGACATCCCACTACGCTCACTTTGACGTTTTAAAGCCCAACTAACTTTTTTGATCGTTTGACCTAATTGATAGCGAATATAATTCATCCGACTTGACGTATCAAGAATCGAAAATTTGATCTCACCAAATACGGCATTAAGGATTTGTTCTGTAAATTCGTTCACTTCACGATCAGTCAATTCAGATAGCTGCTTATTCTGCGTAATCAGTAATTTGAAAAACTGATCTAGTGCCTCATGGAAAAAATCTCCTGTTGCAGCAGGTGTCAGCCCAAAAACATCTCTTTCTTTTAGACCTAGACCAAATCGAATAAAATATTGATACTGACAACGATAGAAACTTTCCATTCTGGAAACGGATGTATAAATGTGTTTTGTATATAATTCATCAGCTAGCTGTTCCTCTAGGTTTTCTGGCAGATTTTTATGGCTTAAACTTTCAAAAACACGGTGAGCCAAATTCGCTTGTTCCTGTTTCATTAATTTGCGTTCCAAAGTAAGCCAAAAAGCTAGGATGCCTTCCTGTGTTTCTTTTTTCTGACGCTTTAAGTTCGTTAAATCACTGATCAATGTTCGATAAGTCCCTACATGCTCTAAACTAATTTGTTCGTTATCTAATATTGTCAGTGCATTTTTTAATTGCATTTGTACGCCGAAATCTTTTTGAATATTTTTTAAGTATGCCGAAACTTTAACGTCTTTAGCAGTATCTTTTACACTTGGGTAAGAAAAATACAACCGATCTGTTGCCGAAGCAAACATGATATAAGCCGTAAATGGCTCTTTGGCAATGCTTTTTCTAGTATCATTTAGTAAAAACTGCCCTTCCTCTAGATAGCCATTCACATATTGGCGCTCTTCATCGGAAAGTAATGTCTTATTATCAAATTTTTGTGGTAAAACTTGATCTGTCAAACCAATTGCAAAAACTATTTTGGCTTGTCCGGGTCGTGCTAGATCGAGTGAACGAATTTGAACTTGATCGATCGCTGTGGGAACTTTATTATAGCGTAAACCTTCTAAACCACTAGAAAAAATTTCTTCAAATACTGAGAGATCAAATGCTTCCTCCCCATAAATCGTGACGTATTCATCCAGTAACGTCATTAAAGCTTCCCAGGTCTGCTCATGGTTGCGAGCTGCTTCTAATTGACCGCTCTCAATGGCTTGATTCCGCCACATCATCAATTGCTTTTCGATACCGTTATTGACTAAAAATCGATAGAAATAATCCGCCGCTTCGATCCCTTTATGCGCTTTTTGCATTTGTTTGAAAAAAGCTGGTACTGTTTGTTGGACTCTATTTCGCACAGCATTGGCATCTTTTTCAATCAATTCTGTGTCGTCTTGTTGTTCGGCTTCAAAATCATAGCGGATAAAATGCCAGTCCTTATCTTTTTCCCAATGATATCCCTCATAACCATAAGCCAAGACAACATTCTCAGCTAGGTCGATTTTCCGCCGCCATTCATTGCGCTGTATTTTCCATTCTTCCATAGTCATTTGATCTTCTATAGGAAAAAATAGTTCTGTTCTTAAAAAGCGTAAGACATCTCGATAACGGTAATGGTAACTATTGATTGCAAATAATGATTGAATAAATTCAACTAACGGATGCTGTTCCATCGCCATATCTCGATCCAAATAGACAGGGATTTCATGCATGGAAAATAACGGTTCGATCATGGTTTCATAGCTGTCCAATTCTCGTGTTAGCACTTGAATATCTTTATACCGATAATTTTCTTCAGCAACTAATCTTCTGATTTCCTTTGCAATATGATTGATTTCTTCTTTAGGATTTTCTGCACACCAAAACTGAAGATGATCATCATTGATCCTTTCTTTTGCTTTCTTCGGATGACTTTCTTGGGCATTAACCCAATATTTTTCCAGTGTTTGAAGGCTGTCATTTTTAATCAACCTTTTCTTTTGTTCAACATAGTCAGGTAATATTGCTACATTAGAATTTCTAGCTAACTGATAAAGTTTATAATAAGTCGTACCCGTTTCGTAAAATAAATTCATCAACTGCGGCACGTCATTTGGGTATTTTTTATCTAAAACCAAAGATATTTTGACTTGACCACCACGACGCATCAATGTATCGAGCAATTTTAGCTCTCTAGCAGAAAAATTATGGTATCCATTGACTACAAATAGAACGTGACTTAAGTCTTTTGTTTCTAAATAGTCCGTCAAATAATTGATGATTTCTGCTGATTTTATGCCGTACTGACTCATAGTTTCTTCAAATTTTGAAAAAACTAATTTAATATCTTGGATTTTTAATTGTAGATCTTGCTCTTTACTATCTGAATTTGCTCCTGATAAATGAGCAAATAAGTCGTCTAAATCAACATTGCCTTCTTTTATTTCCTGATACAGATCAAATAATTGCTGAATAAACCCTGATTTATTGACTTCTCCACGAAAAACCTTTAATGCTTCCTCGTTTTCCGATAAGATTTTTCTAAAAACCATTGCAGCTCCAGCTTCAGTAAGTACTTCTGAACTGTAAAATTGAGTATGCTGTAAAAAATACCAAGCCAATCGATAAAAGCTAAACACTTGAAAACGCATTGTTGCGATAGAATCACTTTGATTATTTTGGATGATTTTAATGCGTTTAAGGGCATTGATTTCTTGTTCAAACTTCATATGGTTGGGCACTAAATAGAAAACTTCATGTGCATCATCTTCAGCTAACCACTGAACAGATGTTTGCAAAAGCGCCTCTTCCAAGTCCATCTCAGCTGTTCCTCGAATAAATTGCAAACTCATTTCATCACATCCTTTATTTCAGTCTTACCTTCTTAGTTTATCATAAAATCACCTTGAACACGCCTTTCATTGTCCAACAAAAAAAGCCTCTTAATTAAAAGAGAACTTTTTTATATTATATAACCAATACTTAGATGGTACCGAAACGATTTAATGGCCATAAGACGAATTTAACATCACCTGATATATCTTTTTTGTTGATAAATCCGATCATTCGTCCATCTTTTGAATTTCTGCGATTGTCTCCCATCACAAAATATTCCCCTTCAGGGACTTTTTTCTCACCAGTGACTTCACTTAAGGTAAAATCAAGCGTCAAGGGTGAGCCATCTGTTACTGCGCTTTTAAACTCATCCAAATAGGGTTCTTTTACTTCTTTGTCATTAATATACAGAACATCAGCTTTGTATTCCACGGTATCTCCTGGTAAGCCGATCACGCGTTTAATGTAACTTTTTTTCGGTTCATCTGGTGCTGGGAACGTCACAATATCAAAGCGTTTGATTTCCGTATTTTTTAATGCAATCACACGTTCACCATCTGCTAATGTTGGATCCATCGAATGCCCTTTGACCACAACTGGGGTAAAAACAAACTGCCTTAATAAAAATAGCAGCGCTGCTAGACCAAAAAAAAATAATATAGTATTTAATAACTCTTTAGATTTCAAATTCATTCCTCCAAAAACTTGCTTTCTATAGTTTACCACAGACCAAGAAATTTCTACAGATTTGTTTCCTTTTTGGGTAAATTTTTAGCATTTCTCTTAAGATTTCATGTATTCAATTATTTTGGGAATGAAGTTAAAAAGTTAAGACCATTTTAATCTTACATATCTTTTACAACGATATAACAAACAGCTAAAGGTCCATGTAATCCAACAACCAATTGCATTTCTATATCACCCGAATTGGAAGGTCCTGAAATAAAATGAATCGCTGACCCGACTTTCTCACCATTTTTCTGTTTTTCTCCATAGAACGCCGCAGCTTGAGTAGAGCGAGGTACAATTTTACTCATTGGGATAATTGAAATATAGTGTTGTGGCAAGAAATGGAATGAACGACCTTGACCTGCATTGGTTTCAACAACGATCGAGCCTGATTCAGCCAATAAAAATTCGGCAAAAGCTATTGCAATGTTAGCAGTTGCTACAGTTGCTATATTAGTCTCTCTATACTTTGGTCCAGGTTTCCAAAAAAGTAACAGTTCATCCTGCATTGCTTCTGATTCTTGATCTGGTGTAAACTGTTGCAAGCCAAATTCTGCAAATCGGTCATCAATCGGCAGCACTATTTTCCCGCCTCCAAATGATTCTACCATTTGATCGATCGTTTCTTTTAAGTTGGCTTTCGTGGTTTCAACAAGAGTGGTATTGATTTTCGCTACTCGTGCTTTAGCAATTTCTAACAATTCATCTTGAGTTTTATCTGCAAGCGTTGTTTCGGGCAAATCATTAATTGGCTTGAATGGATGCTCTAAAGTGTCTTGACGTTTTGTACCAAGTTTTTCCGTCAGCTTATTTAAAAAAGACTCTCTATTTTGTATATTGGCATTAGTCATTTTGTTCACCTGCTTTATGCTTTTTATACCAGCTTCTAAAATTTTCTGAACTTTTTGGCGGACGTGGTAAATCACGAACATCTGTCCAACCTTTCACAAGACCTGGTCCTTTTGCAACATAGCCACCGTACTGGAACATATTATCTACAGTAATTCCTTTTTTCTTACTTAATGGTGCTAATCCCATATGATCGACTTTCATGGCTGTTTTAAATAAGCTTGGCGTTGCTGTCGCTTTTCCTACAACCCGCATTTGAAAATCATCAAAGCCATGTTGCATCTTTAATTCATCGGTCATTACACGGCGATGCTCGATCAATAATTCATGTAATGGAATCTTCACTGGACAAGTATCCCTACACGCACCACAAAGACTAGAGGCATACGGTAACTCTCCAAATTGATTGTAGCCGCCTAACACTGGGGATAACACCGCGCCAATAGGGCCAGGATAAATTGATCCATAACCATGACCGCTAATATGGCGATATACTGGACAAACGTTTAAACAAGAACCGCAACGAATACACTGTAAAACAGGTTCAAAAGCTGTACCTAACGCATTAGAACGACCATTATCTAAAATCACAACATGAAACTCTTCAGGACCATCTGATTCATCTTTTTTTTTGATACCAGCAAAAGTGACATATGTTGTTAAACTTTGTCCAACAGCACTTCTAGCTAAGAGGTTATCTAGCACCTCAACCTCCCTCATGCTGGGTACGATTCGCTCCATCCCCATCAAGACGATTTGTGTTTTAGGGATACTTATTGTTAAATCAGCATTCCCCTCATTCGTATTCAGATTGATTAAGCCACTGTCAGCAATCGCAAAGTTACACCCTGTTATTCCTACTTCCGCTTCCAAGAAAAACTTACGCATAACCTCTCTAGCACATCGAGCTAAGTTAACTGGATCGTTATCCCCTTTATACCCTAATTTTTCTGCAAAAACTTGCCGAATTTGCTCGCGATTTTTATGAATGCTAGGGAAAACAATATGAGAAGGCTCATCCCAATCATCCATTTGCAAGATAAATTCCGCTAAATCTGTCTCCATAACACTGACACCATCTAGCTCTAACAACATAGGATCAATATCAACTTCTGTGGTTACCATTGATTTTGATTTCACTACTCTTTTTGCATTTTTCTCTAAAACCACTTGTTTTACATATTCCGTTGCTTCTTCCGCTGTCTGAGCAAAAAAGACTTTTCCACCTTGTTCAGCAACCATATCGCTAAACTGCTCTAGATAATCTGGTAAATACGAAATCGTATGCTGCCTGATTTGTTCTCCAAGTTCTCGCCAATGCTCCCAGTGACCGAGTTCTGCTCTTGCGCCTTCTCGTTTGATCCACTGATCATCTTGTGCTTTTGCTACAGCTTTTTGCATGAAAACATCGTTTTTGCTCTCTTCTAATCGTTGTTTGAAAGGCTTCGTACTAGTCGTTAATCCCACACTATTTCCCCCTAAATGACCGTCATTATTTTTGGTTGATCCATTCGTTTCTTATCCACCTGTTGATTTAAAACCTCTGCAATATGCATAATTTTGATTGGTTTACCGACTCGATTGAACTTCCCACCAATATTCATTAGGCAGCCCATATCTGCGCTAATTAAAATTTCAGCGCCAGTGTCGATCACATCATTCATTTTTTCTGTAACCATTTGTTCAGAGATTTCCGGCATTTTTACTGAAAAGGTACCGCCGAATCCACAACAATTTTCAATATGATTTAATGGAATCATCTCTAAGCCTGCTACATGGTCTAACAAGATAAATGGTGCTTCACGTTCCTTTAAAATTCTGGTCATGTGGCATGAACGGTGATAAGTTGCTTTGGCATTTAACGTTGCGCCAACATCAGTGACGCCTAAAACTTGGTATAGAAATTGGCTAAATTCAAATGATTTAGCCGCTAGAGCTTCCGCTTTGGGGCCATAAATAGGATCGTCTTTTAAAAAGTGGCGATACTCTCTTAGCATTCCCACACATGATCCAGCAGGTCCCACCACATACTCTGCATCCTCAAAACAATCGATTTGATTTTTCAGCGTGGCATAACTTTCCTCAACATAGCCACTATTATAAGTTGGCTGTCCACAACAAGTTTGCTTATCTGGGAACGTTGTTTCGCAACCTAACCGCTCCAAAACTTCTACCATCGCCTGTCCCACATTTGGAAATAGTAAATCAACAACACAAGTGGAAAAAATGCTTACTTTCAAAAAAAGCCCTCCTCGTAAGTTGTGCGAGCAGGACAAAGCAGTCATCTATATAGTCAAAAATAACGTTGGCATATACATTCGTTTTTACCTAGGTAAAAGTCGATCACTAGTCCAGTCATCATACAACTTATAATCAAAATCATTTTGTAACAATTATTATACAAGAATAATTTTATCAAGAATATGGCTATTTAGCAATCGATTTCAGTATGCTTTTTCGCATACTAACATTTCATTTAATCCGGTAATAGTGCAATTGAACGTACAGGGAAACCTGGAGCATTTAGTAGATTAGGAAAACTAGTTACAATCACACTCCCAACAGCAGGCACTTGATTTAGATTCCGCATCACTTCGACTTGATACTTGTTTTGCTTCAACCAATAATATTCACCTAGTAATCCCTGATTTTTTCTGAAATCAGCAGCACTATCCGTATCCAAAGTCTCATGCCCAATCGCCGCAACATTTCTTATCTCACTTAAATATTTCAACGCTGCTAGACTCCATCCTGGTGTATGAGCTGTCCCTTCTTTATCACAATTATAATAGGCTTCTGTAGATTTCCAGCGACTTGACCAACCACTTGCAAACGCAACAAAAGAGTCTTCTGGAATCGAACCAAATTCTGCTTCGAAATCAAGTATATCCTGAACCGTCAAACAATAATCATGGTCATTTTGAACAACGTCTTCTTTATGAATCACATACAATGGTAAAACTAATTCTTTTAATTTTATTTCATGTAAGTAACGTTTTCCTTCAGCAAAATGTATAGGCGCATCGATGTGTGTACTATATTGCGTTGGCAAGGTATATTCTTTAGCAAAAAAGCCATCTTTTTTAATTGTAAATAATGTTTTTTCTTGAGATCCGTTAAAAGCACCGAACCTAGGTATTGACTCATGTATCTCATGACTTAAATCAATCCACTTTTTCTTCTTTAAATAATTCATTGCGTCCAATGTATTCATCTCTATTCCCCCATTAATTCCCTATTTTTTATACTAATCAAACTTAATTACTAATATACAAGAAAAATAGATGACTGTATACGGATCTTTTGATAAACTGATGGAGTATAGGTTGAACAAAGGAGGGATAGCATTATGTTTATTTCATTCGGCATGTTTATTGGTTTAATTATAGTAACAATTATTATGATTGCATTAATTATTTATTTAACGTTTACAGGAGGTAATAAGCAACCGCGTCATAACAAGATACATCAAGCTGAAGAAGCTGCTAGAGAGCGATTAGCTCAAAACACCCCTACGCCTCCATCAGAGCAGCAATTTAGGCAAAATAATTCAGATTATCATAATAAATTCAGAACAGAGTCGGAAACAAAAAATCATTATGAGCAGAATTCACATTCTCAAGATATTATTGAAGAGGAAGATCCTTTACAGATTCTTCCTTATCCAAAAGATGATGATTTCAAATAAAAAAAGCGCAAAACTACAATTTAGTTTTGTGCTTTTTTTATTTTACAACTTTCATTGTCCTCTGAACTCAATAAAAAATACCGCTAGCAAGATTCTAGGTTCCTGCTAGCGGTACATAATTTATCATATTGATTACAGACGTGCATTCAATTCTTTCGCTAAATCTTCAAAGCCCGGTTTTCCAAGTAAAGCGAACATATTTTTCTTATAAGTTATTCTTTATTATAACTATCATAGTAGTCATGAATGGCTATTTATAGGCGTTTCCGTTATCTACTTTTATCATATAAATCTTTTTATTGGCACTTTTATCAAAATATGCCACCAAAATACCACCAAAAATTATCAATCATATATATTATATCTTGCTTTACTGAAGGTTAAATATCTCATGCTAGACAAACACGAACAAACGTTTGTATAATGTGTTTAGGTGATGATAATGAGATATGTAAAAACTGTACATTTAAAGGATCATATAAGACCAGCGCAATATTTTTACTCGTTGCATCTGGTCCCGTTCCGCAAAGTGTCATCCAAGCGGATTAATATCGAGGGTACTGTATACAATTTCTGGTCATTTCCCAAGATTAAAAAAAGAGATTACCTAATAGCATTTCCGCTGAAAAAAATTGATCATTTTATTGTTTTTGAATACGTAGACCCCTATCAATATCTAACTTTATCGAGTAAAAAAGTTTATCAGAAAACAGACTTTAAAATGCAAAAGAAGAAAGTTGAATATATCTACGATGATTGGGAGAGTGCGGAATCGTGAATTTAATCGATGAATATGAAGCTGGATTACTGACCTATCAAGAATTCCAGTCGTACATATAGAGCTGTGGACAACGGTTAATTAATGAGATCGGATTAGATAAGTTTGTTTTTTACTTAAACGATGAGGAGGGCGAATATTATGCAAAAGAATAGTTATGTAGGAGTAGTAGATAAGATCAGGGTTATAAAGTCGTTTCCCAATATGTTAGTACGTTTTACGCTACATGCTACCGCTGGTGACATTAACTGCCTAGTCAGCAAGAAAGAACTCGCTAACCTTATTCTTTTTCTTGAGGATGGTAAATTTGAACTTGCTACCTTTGGTCACTATAACAGTAGAAATCAACTTGTGATAGAAAAGTTTACCGTCAGAAATCCTGACAGTTTTGTTCGAGAATTTATATTAAAACCGATGAAGTCAATTGCTTAAGCCTACAACTCAACGAGTAGTAGGTTTTTATCATATTTTTAAGCCAACACGGCCGGACCAATAATGTAAATTTCACAATATTAAAGGGCATACATATAGACCAATTTATAAAAAAAAGCTATTTCTCTTGCAATTCTCCGAATTTAATAGTATTTTATTTTTAACTTAAAGAAAGGTTGTGTAATTATTTTAACCGTTTATTCTTCACAAAACTGCACTTCTTCTATCAAAACGAAAAGGTGGTTAGAAAAAAACAATGTTGACTTTATCGAAAAAAGTATTGCCCCTCAATCTATGAAATCAAAAGATATTAAGTTACTTTTGAGAATGATTGAAGATGGTCCCAGTGAACTTCTAAATATTTATTATAAAAACATTTACTGCGAATTCATAAATCATCTAAATATAAACGAACTTAAATTTTTTCTTAATGATAAACCATATGTTATACAGACACCTATTTTAGTGGATGAATTCCGAATTGTCACAGGTTATAATGAATTTGAGCTTTTGAGATTCTTACCCAAGAGGATTGAGAGATTTGACTTAGCTTCAATTTAATCATTTACGAAATTAACTTCTTTTACATACTCCGATAATATCTCGAAGGGATATACTTTAGAAACTTTAAAGTTTTCTTTGACTACAACTTTTATCTCTGTTCCTTTTCTATTCTATCATTTTTTGGAATCGTGGTAAGTATCCTTCCTTCGTTTGATATTGCTGAAATCAATTCTGTATCTGAGAATACTATTAAATAATTATCAGGTCCTTCATATTGAGTAGGATCATGTGAAAGCTCAGCCTTTATTCTAAAGTTTTTTTCTTTGTTAGATTTCATTACCCAACGCTAAAAAGAACAAAAACATTATAGAGATTGATATTAAGCACACTATAATAGCTCTCATCTTTATTTCGACCTCTCCTTTAAAATGAATTGGATTTTTTTAACGAAGATTAATTCCTATAGCCAACCGTTCATTTAAATATATATAGCTACATATAATTATTCAAATGAAAAGCTCAATAAAAAACACTGGAATGTGATCTTTGCGGGAATCACAACCAGGGCCTTTAACTACTTTAGGTATATAATATAACGAAAATCTTAATTCCAGTAAATTTATATGCTCAAAAAAACCGCCTCTTAAGAGACGGCAAACAATAAATAATTATTCTAGGGAATCTTCTGACTTACACTGAAAGAAGATACTCCTATAATAAGTTAGGCACACCTAAAAGTCAAGTGCTAAATAAAACCGCCCCGACGAAAGGGCGGCATTATGATTATGACGAACACATAGATAGGTGTGTCCATTTTTTAGTTTATAAATATTTGTCGGAATTGTCAAAAAGAACGAATGATACTTCTACTAGATATTAAAATGGACCTTGTAGGACTCGAACCTACGACCGGACGGTTATGAGCCGTCTGCTCTAACCAACTGAGCTAAAGGTCCTAAAAAATCCCACCTCGAAAGAGATGGGCAAGGAAATGATGTAAAAGTTATATGTCCTTATTAATAGAATATATTCGTTTACGACTGAATTCAAATGATATGCATTGTCTAATAAAAAAATCCAGTCCCCCAGGTCGTGTCCACGTGTCCATCATCTGGACCAACGGCAACGTATCGACGATTTCCACCGTAATCAATGTAGCTAATCCATGCATAACCATTGCCCAAGACGTAACCATCATACTCCATTGACTCAAACGGATCGTACCATGCTGATGCTGGACTCTCAACCGTGCTATCTGGTGACAATGGCAAACTTTGATCAGTCGTAAACGTCCCAACCATTGAAACTAAATTAGAATCTTGTGGTTTAGACGGTGCAGTAGGTTGACTGGGATTCCAAATTTCTACGATATCTCCATCATTAACATAACCTAATAACTTACCGCTATTTTCGACCTTGTAAAGATTTTTACGACCGTCTAGTTTTTGAGTGATAGTCCATTTTTGATCAGCATTGATATGCTTTTCTGTCGGATCATCAGGAGTATTGTAAATTGACGCAAAACGAATATGTTGACCAACTTTATATTTAGGTGTATTCGGCTTGTTAGGTTTAACGATTGTCTCTCTACCATCTTCAGGTAAACCGTTCATTAAAACTTGTGCTAAACGAGCTTTGCTTACTCCCCACTGTGCCAAATATCCATATCTGATTATAAGCTAAAGGATCACCAGGAGTACATCAATAATTTGTACGGTCTTGGATTGGCCACTACTACCATTAGATTAATAAACGGGACTTTGCATAATGCATTTAAAAAAGCCATCTCTTTGGGCATGATTGAAATTAACCCTTGTAACGGTGTTGAATTCAGGAAATCAATCACTTCTAAAGAAAAGGAGTTTCACTATTTCAATAAAGACCAAATCGAAACCTTTTTAGCATATGCCAAAGAGGAAAATGAATATATATATTATTACTTCTTTCTCACCGCCATCTATACTGGCATGCGTAAAGGAGAGTTAATGGCGTTGCAATGGAGTAATGTGGACTTCTTGAGGAATACGATTAAAATTGATCAGACACGCTTGTATCGCAAAGAAAAGCGCGGACAACTTGAACTGTCCACACCTAAGACTGAATCAGGATTCAGAACCCTTGTAATGTCAAAAACAGTGAAACAAGCATTGCTAGAATTAAAAAATAGGCAACAAAACTATCTCCCCTTCTACTCAGAAAGAAAATATCCTAACACAGATTTCGTGTTTTGTTTCAAAAATTTCAACCCGATAGCAGACAGAACGGTAAACGGTGCTTTTGAACGCATTAGTAAAAAAGCGAAGTTACCTAAAATCAAGGTTTATGATCTAAGGCACACGCATGCTGTCCTACTCCGTCAAGCCGGAGTTAGTCTAGAAGATATACAAGATATACTAGGACATAAAAATCCGACCGCTACCCTCATCTATGCTCACATAACAGAAGAAGTAAAGCAGAGCGCTATGGATAAATTAGATAGCCATATGGAAACCAAAACTAAATCGAATGCCACCAAAGCAATTTTAGCACATGCTTTAGTGGCATTCTTTTTACTATTACAAACACGATATAAACGTTGTTCTATAAGCGATCATTCAATTCTTTCGCTAAATCTTCAAAGCCCGGTTTTCCAAGTAAAGCGAACATATTTTTCTTGTATGCTTCAACGCCCTCTTGGTCAAATGGATTCACACCATTCAAGTAACCAGAAATACCGACCGCAATCTCAAAGAAATACATAACATAACCTAATGAGTAAGCATCCATTGCTGGAATCTTAACGATCATATTTGGCACACCGCCATCAGTATGAGCAAGTAAGGTTCCTTGGAAGGCTTTTGTATTGACGAAGTCGATTTCTTTGCCTTGTAGGTAGCCTAATCCGTCTAAGTCTTCAGCCAATTCAGGGATTGATACAGCATGACGTGGTGTTTCCACTTTTACAACTGTTTCAAATAAGTTGCGCATGCCATCCTGCACGTATTGTCCCATTGAGTGTAAGTCAGTTGAAAAATCAGCAGCAGCTGGGAAAATACCTTTTTGATCTTTTCCTTCTGATTCACCGAAAAGTTGTTTCCACCATTCAGAAAAATAATGCATCCCAGGTTCATAGTTGATCAACATTTCAGTTGTTTTACCTTTACGATATAAAATATTTCTTAACGCTGCATATTGGTAAGCTTGATTTTTGCTTAAATCAGTTGTAGAAGCATATTCCTTACGGGCGTCATTAGCACCTGTCATTAGGCCATCGATATCAGCACCGCTAACGGCAATTGGTAATAAACCTACTGGTGTCAACACAGTGAAACGACCACCAACATCGTCAGGAATCACAAATGTTTCCCAACCTTGCGCATCAGCCTCAACTTTAACAGCACCTTTGGCACGATCCGTTGTAGCATAAATCCGTTTGTTTGCTTCTTCTTTACCATATTTTTTCACTAATAATTCTTTAAATACTCTAAAAGCGATTGCTGGCTCTGTTGTTGTTCCAGATTTAGAAATCACATTAACAGAGAAATCACGGTCACCGATCACATTGATCAAATCAGCTAGATAAGTTGAGCTGATGCTATTTCCAGCAAAGAAAATTTGTGGCGTTTTTCTTTCATCTGCGGGTAGTAAATTATTAAATGAATGATGTAAAAATTCGATAGCTGCTCTTGCACCTAAGTAAGAACCACCAATACCGATCACAACTAAAACTTCTGAGTCAGATTGGATTTTTTCAGCCGCTTTTTTAATACGGGCAAATTCGTCTTTATCATAATTTTCTGGTAGGTCAATCCAGCCAGTAAAATCACTGCCAGCTCCAGTTCCTTCTCTTAATGCTTTGTCCACTGCAGTCACTTGTGTTTGCATGTATTCCAATTCATGATCAGCAACAAATGGTGTCAAATTGGAATAATCGAATTGAATGTGTGACATTCCTTCTCCTCCTTGAAATTAAACTTAATACAGTATCTACTTTACGTTCTTTTCACCCTTTTTTCAAGCAATTTATGAACGTCTGTACCAATTTTATTTTAAAACACTTAAAAAGGTAATTTTCTAATGCAAATTTTGAGTGGTTCTTCCAAAATGAAAGAATGACCGTGAGAAAAAATCACGGTCATTCTTTTTTAACCATCCTCTATTAAACTAAACCTTGACTAAGCATCGCTGTTGCAACTTTTTCAAATCCAGCAATATTCGCGCCCAGCACAAAATTATTAGCGGCATCATATTTATTGGCCGTATCACGACAAGTTTCATAAATATTTTTCATAATGTCGTCTAACATACCATCAACTTTTTCAAAAGACCAAGATAAACGTTCTGAATTTTGACTCATTTCTAATGCAGAAACGGCTACTCCGCCAGCATTAGCAGCTTTACCTGGGCAATATAGAACACCAGCGTTATCAAATACTTCAACAGCAGCTAGTGTACAAGGCATATTTGCTCCTTCTGCCACAACTTTGGCGCCGTTTTTCACTAAGAGTTCAGCTTGTTGATCATTGATTTCATTTTGAGTCGCACAAGGTAAAGCAATATCATAAGCGACTTCGAAATCCCAAACAGACTGACCATCATAGTAAGTAGCATCGCTGCGTGTCTCAACATATTTTGAAATTCGTTCACGATTTTTTTCTTTTAATTCTTTGACTAATTCAACATCAATACCAGCTGGATCATAGATAAAACCATTTGAATCAGAACACGTTAACACTGTTGCGCCTAATTCTTTCGCTTTTTCCATAGCATAGATTGATACATTACCGCTTCCTGAAACAACGACTTTTTTACCTGCAAACGAATCATCTGCATCAGCTAACAGGTGTTTTACAAAATAAACACAGCCATAACCTGTTGCTTCCGTTCTAGCCTGGCTTCCCCAGTACCCTAACGGTTTACCTGTTAAAACGCCTGCATCGTAATTTCTCAAGCGCTTGTACGTCCCAAATAAGTAACCGATCTCCCGTGCACCTACACCGATATCACCTGCTGGTACATCAGTGCTTGGTCCAATATGTTTTTGCAACTCTGTCATAAAGCTTTGGCAAAAACGCATGACCTCAGCATCTGATTTCCCTTTAGGATCAAAATCGCTACCGCCTTTGCCGCCACCGATCGGTAATCCAGTTAGGCTATTCTTGAAAATTTGTTCAAATGCTAAAAACTTCATCACACTTAAATTCACGCTAGGGTGAAAACGTAAGCCACCTTTATAAGGACCAATCGCTGAATTGTACTGTACTCGGTAACCACGGTTTACGCGCCAATTGCCTTGATCATCCTGCCACGGTACTCTGAATTGTAACATTCGTTCAGGCTCAATTAAAACCCCTAAAATGTTGGCTTCAATGAATGCTGGATTCTCTTTTAAGAATACCTCAACCGTTGGTAAAAATTCGTCTACTGCTTGCAAGTATTCCACTTGCCCTCGATCGTTTTCATGAATCTTCTTTTGAATCTCTTCCACGTACTGTTTTGCTTCCATTTAATCACCCTCTCATCGTTATAATCCTATTTTAACCTAAATTCTGAAAATTTCCACAATTTTTTACTATGAATTGCAAAAAAAGTAGAAAAAGTTTTGAAAATTGTGTTAAACTACCATTGAATCGGAGGAGAATGTATGAAATTATATGACGTTATTGTCGTTGGCGCTGGAACTAGTGGAATGATGGCCGCTATCGCAGCAGCAACAGCCGGCAGCAAAACTTTACTAATAGAAAAAAACAAACGTGTCGGAAAAAAACTATTATTGACTGGTGGTGGGCGGTGTAATGTCACTAATAACCGACCCGCTGATGAGATCATTGCCCACATCCCAGGAAATGGTAAATTTTTATATAGTGCTTTTTCACAATTCAATAATTATGATATTATGGAATTTTTTGAGTCAAATGGCACCCACTTAAAAGAAGAGGATCATGGACGGATGTTTCCTGTTACTGATCGTTCTAAAACAATTGTAGAAACACTCTTCAACCAATTAGAACAACTTGGTGTGACAATTTATACGGAAGCAAAAGTGGAGAAAGTATTACACAAAGACGGTCAAACGATTGGAATCGCATTGGAACATGAAAAAATTTATGCACCATGTGTCATTTTAACAACAGGTGGACGCACCTATCCTTCTACCGGTTCCACAGGTGATGGATATAAGTTAGCAAAAAGACTTGGACATACCATCAGTCCTTTATATGCCACAGAATCACCTATTATCTCAAATGATTACTTTATTCAAGAGAAAACACTACAAGGACTTTCATTACAAAATATTGCTCTTTCTGTTTTAAATGAGAAAGGCAAAGTAGTTGTTACACATCAGATGGATTTGCTCTTCACTCATTTTGGTATTTCAGGACCTGCTGCTTTAAGATGTTCAAGCTTTGTGAATCAAGAACTGACTAAACACGAACAGCATCCCGTTACTTTACAATTAGATCTGTTCCCCGAAGTAGAAAGGCAAAATCTGAAAAAAGAAGTTAATACAAAGTTTTTCGAGCAACCTGAAAAATCTGTCAAAAATGCTTTGAAAAATTTTATTCCAGAACGTCTAATGGATTTTATTTTAAGCCAACTTATCATGTCTGATCTTTCAGCTAAACAAGTCTCTGATCAACAACTAGATCAATTTATCCAGCAATTAAAGTCTTTTAAGATAACTGCTGAAAAAACTTTGCCAATTGAAAAGTCTTTTGTAACTGGAGGAGGTATTTCGTTAAAAGAGATTCAACCTAAAACAATGGAAAGTAAATTAGTTAATGGTTTATTCTTTGCTGGCGAACTACTGGATATTAATGGCTATACAGGCGGTTATAATGTTACAGCAGCTTTTGTGACAGGGCATGTTGCAGGAACCCATGCTGCCGCTATTGCCGAATATACTTGTTTACCTGATCTAGAATCTGATTAAGCTTTTTAATTCGTACTAAGACTTTAGCATGAGAAAAAATATGAAATAAATCAGCCTTTTGCTTGATTCTCATGAGCAACTTTCATGAGAAAATAATCTCAAGAGGTGATTAGGATGAAAATTAACTTAAAAAGACAAACTACTTGGGGTTGTGTCCGCTATTTTACAGTCTATAAAAATGGCATTCGCCAAGGAAATTTATTTAACAATATTCCGACAGAAATGGATGTTGAATTAGGTGATACACTTGAGTTCAGAGAAGGTCTTTTCCGTTTTTCTCAAAAAGTCGTCGTTACAACAGAGACCAAAGAAATTTCAATTACAAACAGTTATCGTCTTCAGCAATTATTTTCTTTATTCATTATCTTATTTTTAGCAATTTCTCTACTTTGTCTGTCTATCAATTCCATTCAAGTTTTTTTGGCAGTTGAAATAACTTCTTTTGTCATTTTAAACCATTTGTTTCGTTATCGTTCTTATCAATTCAATGTTGAAACAAACCGACCAATACAGTCATTGTTGAAGTCTATCAGTGGTATTAAACCCGCTTGATTCTTGCTGCTTGATCTTTTTCGATAGATAACTAAAAATGTGAACCGTTTCTCTGAAAAAACTTTTTCAGGAAACGGTTCACATTTTTATAGTTAAGTGTCAATTTTATTAATTAATTACTTTTCATCAATTCTGTCACGTAAGCAACTGTCTCTGGTTGTTCACTTTCAATTTTAGCAATTGCTTCAGCAAAGTTTGGTAGATGATCTTTATGAGCAATCAATAACTCATCTAATAATGTTTTAGCCATTGAACCACCAGGCACTAAAGGATTGATCGTAAATGCGTGTAATGCTGCGCCATAATTCCCTTCAATCGCTGCACGAATCACTGTTTCTTCCATGCCTTTCATTACTTGGATGATCCCACGTGCTGCCGGTGGAAAGGCACCCCAGTTATAAGGTTCATGGCCGTGTGCTGTTACTGGACCTGAAACTTCAACAACACAGTCATATGGTAAATCAGTGATCGTTCCATTATTTTCAGTTGAAACAACCATATCCGTACGTTTATCGTTATGGATGGATGCAATCAATTCACAAGCAGCATCACTATAATGCGTGCCTCCACGTTGCTCTAGCTCTTTTGGTTTGTAATCTAAATTAGGATCTTTATATAATTCAAACAAACGAGCTTCCGTTTCTTTTACAACTTGTGCTCTAGTTTCCCCTTTTTCGAATTCTTCAATCGAATGTTTTAGCATTTCATCTTCAATATAGTAATAACGATGATAACCACAAGGCAACATACCTAAATCTTTGATTTGTTCGTAGTGGAATGGTGCATTATGAATATTTTTTAAGTGACTTTCAGAATCTTCTTGTGGTCCATAAATCAAATCGATCAATTCTTGTGTGCGTTCATTGCCTTGTTTATCCCATACACGGTGCCAATGGAAGTGGTTGATCCCAGCAAATTTGAAGAATAAATCATCTTCTGGAATGCCTAGCTTTTCAGCTGCTTGTTTTCTATGACCTATCGGCACATTACATAATCCTGCTGTTTTTTTCCAACCGCCATGTTTGATAGCAGCTTCTGTAACCATTCCGGCAGGATTGGTAAAGTTGACTAACCAAGCATCTGGACATAGCTCTTTCATATCTTCGATGATACCAAGGATCACAGGAATCGTACGGAACGCTTTAAACATACCGCCTGCTCCATTTGTTTCTTGGCCTAACACCCCATGTGACAATGGAATACGTTCGTCTTTGATTCGCGCATCAAGTAATCCTACACGGAATTGTGTGGAAACGAAGTCAGCATCTTTCAAAGCCGCACGACGATCTAATGTTAAATGAACTTCCCAATCTAATCCAGCTGCTTTGACCATACGCTTAGCCATAGCACCAACTGTTTCTAATTTTTCTTTTCCTGCTTCAATATCTACTAACCAAATCTCTTTGATTGGCAACTCATCTTTTCTTTTGATATATCCTTCGATTAATTCTGGTGTATAACTTGATCCGCCACCAATTGTTGCGATTTTCAATGCATCTCTTGTCATGTGTTTCCCTCCTGATTTCTTGTTCAGAATATGTTCTGATATCGTTTACATTCTTATCATAATATGTGGGAATGTTCCCATGTCAAGCTCTTTTTTTAATTTTTTTATGTTATACTGATAAAGTAAAAAGGTCTCAACCCTGTATAGAAAGTAAGATTCAGCTAAATGAAATAAACTCGGTAGTGAGGAGTATTTATGACAACTATTATTGATGTAGCAAAACAAGCGAACGTATCAAAATCAACTGTCTCTAGAGTTATTTCTGGAAATGGTTATGTTAGTCAAGAAAGTCGAAAAAAAGTGTTGGAAGCAATGGAAGCGTTATCGTATTCTCCTAATCTGATTGCACGAAACCTTCAAAGCGGCGAGACCAAGACGATTGGTTTTCTCGCTCAAGGCTTTTTCGATCCTTTAGGTATTTTTCTTCAAAGTTTTATTTCTATTGCCAAAAAATACAACTATTATGTTACATTATACTTTACTGACGGAGATAAAAAGAAGGAAATCGATGCCTTGAACCAAATGAAATACAAACAAATCGATGGTGTTTTTATTTTAACCCGAGCCAATAAATGGGACCTAATCGAGCCATATAGCATCTATGGTCCAATTTCTACTTGGCATCGTATTGACTCTGAGCGTATCTATTCTTCTTACATTGACCACTATTCTGGTTATTATCGCTCATTGGATTACCTTTATCAACGTGGATACCGTTCGATTGGTCATGTTTTAGGGAATTTTGAAAATTTGAATACTAAGGCCCGTTTAAAAGCTATTGATGATTTTCATCGAGCTAAACAGATTCCAATCAACGATGAGTGGATTTTCCAAGATAAATCCAGAATCAACAATGGACGGACGATTGCACAACTTTGGCATAAAATGACCAGTAAAACAGATGCAATGGCTTTTTATACAGATTCAGTTGCCGCAGAATTCATATCCGAACTTCAATTATTAGGCTATTCTGTTCCAGAAGATGTTGCTGTAATCGGATTCGATAACAGTGAAATTAGTCGTTTAATGCATATAACAACTGTGGATTATTCAATCAAGCGTCAAGCGGAAAATTCGTTTATCTATCTTCATAATCAACTCAATAAAGCGACGATCCCCGAACAAGAAATCAGTGTCCAGCTTATTGAAAGACAAACTGTTCCCTTGCGAAAACAAGAAAAAGAGCACTGAGATTTTTTCCTCAGTGCTCTTTTTTGGCTATTTCGTTACTTTTTTACGTTCATTTTTTAAGATCGAAATTGATTGTTTCAATGATTTCAAGACGCCACCTTCACTATAAACCAAGACATTTGATTTATACAATTTCGCTGAAAACATCGTCAATAATACTCCGAAAACAACTAGAATCAAAACAGAAATCATTGCCCCTGTATTTGTTACTGTTTCGCTGGCTAAACGAATCGGCATAATAAACGATGAAATCAATGGGATGTAAGAAGAGACTTTAATGACAATATTTTGCGGATCCGTTGTACCTAACGAAATCCCAATAAAATACCCAATCATTGCGATATAAATAATGGGTTGAACCGCTTTGGCAGTATCTTCTGGTTTTGATACTAACGAACCACAAAGTGCTGCTAAAACAGAATAAACTAAGACTCCTAAAACAAAGAATGCTAATGTGAAGTATAAGAAACTACCAAAAATATTGGTCGTTGAAAGTCCTTCCAACAAGCTCTTCACCATATCTAAGTTTTTCAACTGTGAATAACCAATACCAATTGCTGCAGCATAAATCACGATTTGAGTCAGCGCAACCAAAATGACACCTGTTAACTTCCCATAGAAATGAGTTTGAGCTTTTGTACTTGATAAAATAACTTCCATGATCCGAGTGCCTTTTTCAGAGGCAATCTCTTGAGCGATAATGGATGCATACGTGATGATAATCACCCAAAGAATAATCGTAATGACAAATGACATCGCTGACTGAATCCCAGTATTATCTTGTCCTGTCGTCATTTTACCATTATCATCAAAACTGACTTTTGTTTTTTCAAAATTAGCTGGTTGACTTAAACTGGCTAACTGGTCAGCTGTTAAATTTAATTTACTTGCTTTTAGTGAAGATTGCAGTCCGTTGAGCATTTGGCTCATCATTAGTTCGGTCGTTGTGCCTAAAGAAGATTCAGCATACAATTTTCCTTGAACTTGATCATTTTTCGTATCTAAAACTAGAAATGCTTCAAGATCTTTATCCTTTAACTGTTTTTCTGCCTCATCTTGTGAGGAAACCACTTTAAACGTATAATCATCTGTTTTCGATTTAGCTAATTGGGTTGCTAATTCTTGATTATCGGACACAAGCCCAACTTTCGTCTCTTCTGAAAAACCGCCTGCTAGTGAACCCGCAGCATAAATTATCCCCATCACAATAAATGGTACCAATATCATAATAACAAAAGAAACAGATTTTACATTCTTTTTATAAACATCACTTGCTATGATCCAGAATTTACTCATTTGGTTCACCTGCTTTCATCTTAAAGATTTCTTCTAAGGTTGGTGGCTGCTGATTAAACATGGGAATATAACCGAATTGTGTGGCCCGTGCAAAAATTTCTTCCCCGGCTTTTGGATCAGCTAACGTTACTTCAACCACACCATCACCACGTTTGACAGCTGTTTTTACACCATCGATAGCTAATACGTCTTCTGGAGTCAAAGGCGATTCCAAGAACACTTTTGTACGACCAAAGCTTTCACGAATATCATGAACTTTGCCATTGAGTACCATCTCGCCACTACGTAGCATCACAAGATGATCACAGATTTTTTCAACATTATCCATATTATGGCTGGAGAAAATGACACAAGAGCCTTTTTCTTTTAATGCCAGAATGCCATCTTTTAAAAGCTCAGCATTAACTGGATCTAATCCGCTAAAAGGTTCATCCAAAATAACTAATTTAGGTTCATGGATCAACGTTGCGATCAGTTGAACTTTTTGTTGGTTCCCTTTAGAAAGTGATTTTACTTTATCTGTTTTTTTGCCTTTAACTTTGAATTTTTCCATCCATTCGTCGATTTTTGGTTCAATTTCTTTTTTCGATTTCCCTCTCAATTCTGCAAAATAAATCAGTTGTTCTTGAATGGAGACCTTAGGATACAAGCCACGTTCTTCTGGTAAATAGCCAATATCATTGTAATCTTTACCACTTAATTGATGACCGTTCCAAAGTACAACCCCGCTGTCTTGGGTTAAAAAATCTAGAATCAAACGGAATGTTGTTGTTTTCCCTGCACCATTTTGACCAATCAGCCCAAGTATTTTTCCATCTGGGATTTCAAAAGACATATTGTCTACAGCTGTATAATCACCAAATGTTTTAACCAAATTCTTTACTTCTAACATTTCCCATCCTCCTATATTCAGTTCTTATTTAAAAAGTATCTTACCCGATTTAATGGTCCTGTTTTTAGTTGATGCTGAACAGATTTTACCACGTATTTGCGGTTTTTAAAAAGAATTCCTTAGTAAGATACTGACTAACATACCTACAATAAAACCAATCATTGCCAGTATTATAGAATCCCTCAAAACTTTTTGCTTTCTAGCAAATCGTTCTGGCTGATTGTAGTATTTTGTCCGATCTCTATAAATAACCAATGAAAAAATAACGCTGATCGCAACACCTAGTGGTAATACGGTAAATAACATTCCAAAAAAAATCAGTATCGTTCGAATCCACAGGTTAGCAAAAAAAATAGTTTTAGATGTTTTAGTAAAAAATAGCATGATTAGCAAAACTATCCCAATAGGTAGGTAAGCCAACGAACGAATCAGCAACCAGTTCCATTCTTTTTTCATGCGAATCCAATAGCTTTCAGCATCTGAATAAATAGTTGCCGTACCACAATCCGCTTTAAAATAGAAATATCTCTTTTTATAATTTGCTATGTTTTCCCAACCAGCTTGTTTGTAGATTACTAAATATTCAGATAATTCTTCTGATGAACCGTCAAAAAAATCTACTGAATATTCCTTTTCTTCTGACTTTCCTTTTTCAAAAACCAATAACCCAACTTGATTCATTTTTCTAAAATGCCAACCCTTTTCTCCTTGTTTCTTTAGTAGCTGCATTTCCTTCTCAGGATAAAAGGCAATTCCTCTAGAAAAAATATATTTCTTCCCCCTAAATATCTCCATTCATATCTCCCTTTTTTCAGCTAACAGACGATTTCCAGCTCGATAAAGAAGTTTACGGCGCTCAATATCCTTCTGCAAGATATCGTATCCTTTCTCTGTAATCAAATACGTTTTTTTTCGTTCATTACTATCTTCCAGAGTAATAAACTCATTTTTTTGTAGCTTTTTTAATATGGTATACATACTTGCCGGACCAATATCTACCTGCCCATTTGTTAAAACATTCACTTCTTTCATGATAGCATAACCATGTTGCGGTTTCAGTAACGCTAACAGAATTAGATAAGTAGAGTCCGTCAGTGTATCTTCCATGATATCTTACTCCTTTATATCACCTAATGATATATCACATACTGATATAATACCGAAACTTGACCTTACTGTCAAACCTTGATTTAAAATCCAAGGCATATTACTTGACAATCCATTAAAGAATAAAATGACTAGGTTACAACTCACAGAGTTATATCCTAGCCACATGAAAGTCAACTAAATAGTGAGAGCAACAGGAATTCCTTTAGAAGTAAAAAGGTTTAGATCCTCATCTCATCCTCAATCAGTTATGGATTATTTTCTTCTAAATTTATTTTTTCTTGATGCAAATGATCATACACATTTTTAGCGACATTTTTCGGTAAACCAGAGGCAATTAATTCATCAATAGTTGCTGCTGTAATATTCTTCAATGACTTAAATTGTTTTAACAGTTCTTTTTTTCGCTTCGGTCCCAATCCTTCAATATTATCTAAACGAGAAGCAAAACTGTTTTTACTACGTAATTGTCGATGAAAAGTAATCGCAAATCGATGAACTTCATCTTGGATACGCTGCAGCAAAAAGAATTCCTGGGAGTTTCTTTCTAAAGGAACAATTTCTAAATTAGGACCAAATAATAATTCACTTGTTTTGTGCTTATCATTTTTTGCAAGCCCCGCTATCGGAATGTCTAAGCCTAATTGATTATCCAATACTTCTTTTGCTGCATCTACTTGCCCTTTTCCACCATCGATCACAATCAAATCAGGGAACGGCAGATTCTCTTTTAAAACTCTTGCGTAACGGCGATAGATGACTTCACGCATCGATGCATAATCATCTGGACCTTTGACTGTTTTGATTTTGTATTTACGATATTCTTTTTTATCAGGACGTCCATCGATAAACACAACCATCGCTGAAACTGGATCAGTTCCCATGATATTCGAGTTATCAAACGCTTCGATTCTGATAGGTGCTGGAATATTCATGGCATTTCCTAATTTTTCAACTGCTCCGATTGTACGTTCTTGTTTACGCACAATAAGATCAAATTTTTCTTGCAAAGCAACTGTCGCATTCTTTCCAGCTAATTTGACTAATTTCTTTTTCTCGCCTCTTTGCGGTTGGATGACCTTAGTCGATAGCATGGCTTCAACACTAGCAATATCAATATGATCTGGAATCAAGACTTCTTTTGGAATAAAATGCTCGTTTTCTTGATAGAATTGTCCAACGAATGTTAGAAAATCCTCTTCTTCTTCATTATAAAAAGGAAAAATAGAGACATCTCGCTCAATCAATTTTCCTTGGCGAATAAAGAATACTTGCACACACATCCAACCTTTATCAACAGCAAATCCAAAAACGTCTCGATCAACTAAATCAGCATTGGTCATTTTTTGACGTGTCATCACCGTCTCGATTGCTTTGATCTGATCACGATATTCTGCCGCTTTTTCAAATTCCATGTTTTCAGCGGCTTCGTTCATCTTCCTTTGAATTTCTTCTTGAATTACAGGGTGCCCACCATTTAAAAAACTTTTGATTTCCGCAACCATTTTTGTGTACGTAGATTTAGGAATATCAAAGACACAGGGCGCTAAACATTGCCCCATATGATAATACAAACAAACTTCCTTTGGTAAGACTCGGCATTTTCTTAAAGGAAAAAGTCGATCTAACAAACGTTTAGTTTCATTGGCTGCACCTACATCTGGATACGGACCAAAATATAATGCTTTATCCTTTGATACTTTCCTAGTAATTAATAAGCGTGGATAATCTTCATTGGTGATTTTGATAAATGGGTAACTTTTATCATCTTTCAGCATTATATTATATTTAGGATCATTTTTGTGAATCAAATTAATTTCCAGTAGTAGGGCTTCAATATTGGATTCTGTTACAATATATTCAAAATCTTCGATCTCACTAACGAGCCGTTCTGTCTTTGTATCATGGCTACCAGTAAAATAAGAGCGTACGCGATTTTTTAACACTTTGGCTTTCCCAACGTAAATGATCGTACCGTTTTTATCTTTCATCAAGTAACAACCTGGTTGGTCAGGAAGTAAGGCTAACTTATTTTTGATTCTTTCGTTCATAGTACTTCCTTTCTAATCCATTGATAGAGTATATTATACCATTTTCTCCATACTTAGGCATAAAAAATAGGATGAAGAAATACTCCATCCTAAGTTTTTTTTACAGATGTTTGTCGATCAATGCACGTAACTGTTCTTTTGAATGAACACCTACTGCTTTTTCTACAACTTCTCCATCTTTTTTTAAAAGTAAAGTTGGAATACTCATGATTCCGAATGAAGCTGGTGTTGCTGGATTTTCATCTACATCCATTTTCGCAATTTTTACTTCACTTTCATCATATTCTTCACTTAATTGTTCTAAAATCGGTGATTGCATCCGACAAGGACCACACCAAGTTGCCCAAAAATCGATCAAAACAAGACCGTTATCTGTTTCTGCTGAAAAATCTTTATCTGTAATTACTTGTGTCATATTATAGACCTCCTAATTTTTAAAGCATAGCGGGTTCATCTAGCCTTGACAGGAAAATAGTAAAAATTGATTGGGATGATTTTAGTCTCACTCCATTTTATCTTTTTTCTGAAGAGTTAACCCGTGAAGCTCGGTAATCATTTCTAAAATTAGTATAGCACTGGTTCGCTGATTCGACCAGTTTTCTGCTTACTAAAGGTAAGCATCTTATTTAAACTTTACGATAGTAGCGCCATTGCCACCTTGATTGCCTGGCGCAAACTCAAAGCTACTAACACTGCGATGATTTTTTAAATAGTCAGTAATCCCTGTTCTTAAAGCACCTGTTCCTTTGCCGTGAACGATCGTGACTTGAGGGTAACCTGCTAAAATTGCTGCATCAAGATACTGATCAACTTCAGCCAGAGCCTCTTCATAGCGTTTTCCACGTAGATCCAATTGGTTCGCTACATGACTACTTTCATTTGAGCGAACAGCGGTTACTCTTTGTGTAGGTTCCTTTTCAGGTGCAACTGGGGTCATATCGCTTTCTGCAACAGACATCTTTAAGATCCCTAATTGCACTTGCCATTCATTATCGCTAGACTTACGAATTAATGTGCCTCGTTGCCCAAACGTATTAACGATAACTTCATCACCTGATTTAAGTTTCTTTTGTTCTTTCGCTTTTTTCAGCACTTTATTTTTTTCTAAATGGGTTTCTTCCTGATGCAGTTGAGAGAGTTTTGACTTAGCATCGATCAATTGGTGTTCTTTCACACCACCTTGGTTTCCACTAGTCAACTGCATTTTACGGATATCTGAGATAATACCGCTCGCTTCTTCTTCTGCTTGAGAAACCAATTCATTGGCTTTTTGACGAGCTTTTGCCATTTCTTTTTCACGCTCATCGAAAAAGTACCCATAGGCTTCTTTTAATTCTTTATGCAAGCGTTCAGCCTCATCCACGTAATGACGAACCTCTAAATACTCAGTTTCAGCCATTTTACGACGGTTTTCCAAATCAGCAATCATTTCATTTAAATCTTGGCTTTCACCATCCATGATATGTTTTGCTTCATCGATGATTGATGTATCTAACCCTAGACGTTTTGAAATTTCAAATGCATTACTACGTCCTGGAACACCAATCAATAGGCGATAAGTCGGGCTTAGTGTGTCTACGTCAAACTCCATACTAGCATTGATTGTGCCTGCTCGATTGTAGCCATAAACTTTTAACTCAGGGTAATGAGTTGTTGCCATCACATAAGCACTTTTGCTACCCAGTGCATCTAAAATGGAAATGGCTAGTGCTGCCCCTTCTTGAGGATCCGTTCCAGCACCTAATTCGTCAAATAGGACTAAACTATGGTTATCAACTTTTTTCAACACCTCAACAATGTTTGTCATGTGCGAAGAAAAAGTACTCAAACTTTGCTCGATCGATTGTTCGTCACCGATATCTGCAAAAACTTCGTCAAAAATCCCCATACGGCTTTCTTCGCCTGCTGGAATTGGCAAGCCTGATTGTCCCATCAATTGAAGTAACCCGAGCGTTTTCAATGTAATCGTCTTACCACCCGTATTGGGTCCTGTGATCACGACAGCTTGATACTCTTTACCAATTGTTATGTCGTTTGGAACAGCCTTCTCTTGATCTAAAAGAGGATGTCTCGCTTGTTTAAAATAAATGTGATTTTCTGCACTGATTTCAGGAACGACTGCTTTTAATTCCTTACCAAAACGAGCTTTTGCGTTTACAAAGTCTAATTTGCCGATAACATACGCATTGTGCATGATATCATTGCGATGAGGAACTAACTCTGCTGATAACTCAGCTAAAATCCGTTCAATTTCATTGCGCTCTGCAATTTGATGCTGACGCAAGCGATTATTCAGATCAACGATTTGTTTTGGTTCAACAAATAATGTTTGTCCTGAAGCACTTTGGTCATGGACTACACCGCCAAAAATACTTTTGTATTCTTGTTTAACTGGAATTACATAGCGTTCATTTCTCATTGTCACAATTGCATCACTTAAATATTTAGCATTTTTCCCTCTAACAATGCCATCTAATTGTTCACGAATTGTTTGTTCGCTTCTACGAATATTATTGCGAATGATTTTTAATTCAGGTGACGCTTCATCTGTCACTCGACCATCTTCATCGATTGACTCTTTTAATCTGCGACTTAATTCTGGTAAAACAATCAATTGATCGATCCAAGAATACAGTCGAAGTAATTCGATTTCGCTCTCCTGCAAATCGTTAAAAAAGCGAATAACTTCAGAGGTGGTAGAGAGTACTCGCCCTACATGAGCCAATTCGATACCATTCAAATCAGCGCCTATTTCGATACGTTTCATATGAGGACGAATATTCTCTAGCTTAGGAATTGGGATACCCCCTCGTAAGCGTTGGATTTTTAATCCATCTTCCGTTTCTTCCAACCAAGCCTGAATTGTCATTGCATCATTTACAGGGACAAGCTGTTCGATCTCTTCTCCCCCTTGAGCTGTAACGACGTATTGGGAGATCAACTGTTTGACCTTGTCAAAGCCTAGTGTTGTTAAAATTCGTGTATTCATTTTTTCACCTTCTGTTCTTGTAAGACTTGCTACAAGTACTACTTGAAACTATTTAATCATCTGTTCTACCCACAAATGATAGATTTGCTTTGAAAATATTGGTGTATCTTTTACAATATAACTTGCCAAGCCACTATTTTTGAATTGGTTTTGGACGGCATCAACAGGTAACATCGATAACGTACTCAATACTAAAAATATTCCGATATAGATGACTACTAAGCTGATTAATCCGCCTGCTAGCCAATTTGCTTGTTTTAATACAGGTATGAAAACTAAGCCATGGGCAAAAATAGCCAAAAATCGGACCACTAACCAACCAGCTGCTAGAATGAGTAAAAATGCCACTGCTCCATAAAAAGCTTGATCTAAATCAAGCGTAAGCTCCTGATTGAAAAAGACCAATTTAGTATCAGCTGTCGGCGAAGGATACGGGATGAACAATTCCAGATGAGAGGCTAAACTCTTATAATACGTTTTAGCTACAAAATAAGTAATCAGATAACCAAATGTATATAAAACTTGTAGAATCAGTCCGCGCCTAGCGCCTGTATAAAAACCAATGGCTAATAGTAGTAAAATAAGTAATGTTAACATCCTGTCATCCTCTCAGATTATTAGTCTTGAGTACTTTTGCTTTGAATCTGTTGTTTACGATTTTCATTTAAGATTTGTTGTGCTTCCATATGATTATGGATCTCAACATCTTCTTGTCCATTCTTTTTCAAGACACCTCTGGCTTCTTCTTCAATTGCTTCGATGCGTTTGATCCGATTTTCCAATTCAGCTAATCGAATGGTTCTTTTCTTTAATTCAGCAACTTCTTGCTCTAAATTAAGCACTTTTTCTTGTTTTTTCAATTGATCAGAAATTGCATTGATCGCAAGTAAAACAGATGCTTGTTCGTCATTTGTTTGTGGTGATATGTGTTTAATTTCAGCTAATTGTTCATTAACTAATTTAGTGACTAAATCCATATGTTGTTTGCTTTCTTGACCGATAATTGTGTACGTATGATCGGCAATTACAGCTTTATATCTTGTTTTTTCTTTAACCATGATAGTGTTCCCTCCTGTATAGATCCATTACATGCTATTGTACCATGAAAATCACCAATATGTGTTTTCAAATAACCCTTTACTATTATATGCTACTAAAACGGAAAATTAAAGGTTTAGTGTTATTATTATAACTTTTATTAGGTTTCTCTCTCCACCTAAAATACAAAACCACTACCTTAGTAAAATTCGAATAGCATAAATAAGAGAGTGAAACAAAACTGAAAATCAGTCTTGTTTCACTCTCTAAACCTGAATAAACCCTTTCATCTCGTTTATAACATATCAAACAGTGATAATTGATTTTCATCTGGTAAATCTTTTAAAACACCATTTTCAGTCATATACTCAATCAACGTTTTAGAAACTTTTCCGCGACTTGCAAGATCTTCCTTAGACAAGAAGGGTTCTTCTCTTGCTTCCACAATCGATTTAGCTACGTTAAGTCCTAAGCTTGGAACTGCTCTAAAAGGAGCAATCAACGTATCACCATCGATCACAAAATTTTCAGCATCCGATTTATACAAATCGATCATACCAAACTTGAAACCACGCTCAATCATTTCATTGGCAAGTTCCAAAACTGTTAATAGATTTTTTTCTTTTGTAGACGCTTCTAAGCCTTTATCTTGAATTTCTTTCATACGCGCTTTGACCGCTTCTTTTCCTTGTGACATTGCAACTAAATCAAAATCATCCGCACGTACTGAAAAATAAGCACAGTAGTAAAGGATTGGGAAATAAACTTTAAAGTAAGCAACACGTAAGGCCATCAAAACGTAAGCTGCCGCATGGGCTTTCGGGAACATATATTTAATTTTAGAACAAGAATCAATATACCAATCTGGTACGTTATTCTCTTTCATCGCCGTTAAATACTCTTCCCTTAGTTCATCAGGGATTTTGTTCCAAAGTCCCTTACGTACGGTTTCCATGATCTTAAATGCCATACCACTATCTAATCCAGCATGGATCAGGTAGACCATAATATCATCCCGACAACCGATAACTTCAGCCAAGGTCGCTTCGCCTTGACGGATCAGTTCTTCAGCGTTTCCTAACCAAACATCGGTACCATGAGATAGACCAGATATTTGCAGTAATTCTGCAAACGTTGACGGATGTGTTTCTTCTAACATACCTCGAACAAAACGAGTTCCAAACTCGGGAATGCCCAATGTACCTGTTTTAGAATAGATTTGTTCCGGTGTTACACCTAGAACTTCTGGTCCTGCAAAAATCCGCATCATTTCCGGGTCATCTGTCGGAATCGTTTTTGGATCGATTCCAGACAGATCCTGCAGCATCCGGATCACAGTGGGATCATCATGTCCTAGTATATCAAGTTTCAAAATATTATCATGGATCGAATGGAAATCAAAGTGAGTCGTTTTCCATTCAGAATTTTGATCATCAGCGGGATATTGAATTGGCGTAAAATCATAAACATCCATATAATCAGGAATAACGATGATCCCCCCAGGATGCTGTCCGGTCGTCCGCTTCACACCAGTCGAGCCTTTTGCTAAACGATCCACTTCAGCTCCTCTAAAATGAAGATTATGATCACGTTCATACCCTTTTACGAAACCGTAGGCGGTTTTATCTGCAACAGTACCAATCGTACCAGCTCGATACACATATTCCTCACCAAATAAAACTTTTGTGTAGTTGTGCGCTTCCGCTTGATAATCCCCTGAAAAATTCAAATCAATATCGGGTACTTTATCTCCATGGAACCCTAAGAAGGTTTCAAATGGAATATCATGACCGTCTTTAAATAGTCGTTGACCACAATTGGGACAATTTTTCTCTGGCATATCAAAACCAGAACCATACGAACCATCTTCAAAAAACTCAGAATGTTTACAATTAACGCAATGATAGTGCGGTGCTAAAGGATTGACCTCCGTGATACCAGTCATCGTTGCAACAAAACTCGAGCCAACCGAGCCACGTGAACCAACTAAGTAACCATCTTCCATACTTTTATGCACTAATTTTTGTGAAATCAAATAGATAACTGAAAATCCATTCCCAATGATACTATCTAGTTCTTTTTTTAAACGTTTTTCAACAATATCAGGTAATGGATCCCCGTAAAGCTCTTTTGCACGTGTGTAACTCAAATTTCGAATTTCATCTTCTGAACCTGGAATTTTTGGTGTATACAAATCGTACTTCACCGGGGTGATTTCATCACACATGTCAGCAATAGCATTAGGATTTTCGACAACAAGGCGATGAGCCGTTTCTTCTCCTAAAAATTGGAAGGCAGTCAACATTTCATCTGTTGTCCTAAAATGAACATCTGGCAAACTATGACGATTGAGCGGATTTGCTCCTCCCATAGAACCAACTAATATTTTACGGTAAATACTATCTTCTTCATTTAGATAATGAACATTTCCAGTCGCCACAACAGGCTTATCAAGTTCATCACCAATTTTGACTAAGTTTGCAATGATTTCTTCTAAATCTGCCTCACTTTTTACTAATTCTTGTTCAAGTAAAGGAGCATAAACGGCTTTGGGCATCACTTCAATATAATCGTAAAACTTCGCTCGATTCTTTGCTTCTTCTACCCCTTTTTGCATCATCGCTTCAAAAATTTCACCACTTGAACAAGCTGAACCAATGATCAGCCCTTCCCGTAATTTGCTTAATTGAGAACGAGGGATTCTTGGAATTCTGAAAAAATAATCGATGTTAGACATGGAAATTAATTTAAAGAGATTTTTTAACCCTGCTTGTGTGGTTGCTAAAATCGTGGCGTGAAACGGTCTTGCTCGTTTATAAGAATCCCCTTCCCCGATATGCATATTCAATTCATCATGATAGTTCATATTATGGTTTTCTTTCGCATCTTTCAAAAAGATCCAACATAAATGTCCCGTTGATTCAGAATCATAGATAGCTCGGTGATGTTGTTCTAGATTAACGCCAAATTTCTTCGACAAAGTATTTAATCGATGACTTTTGAAGGTCGGATTTAAATAACGTGATAGTTCCAATGTATCAATGACCGGATTTTCAGCTTCCGGAATATCATATTTTCCATAACTCGTATTTAAAAAGCCCATATCAAAAGACGCATTGTGGGCAACTAAAATAGTGTCCTCTGAAAACTCTCTAAATAAACGCAGAACTTCTTCTTCTGATTTTGATCCACGAACCATTTCATCTGTAATTCCTGTTAAATTGATCGTAGTTTGCGATAAAGGATGACCTGGATCGATAAATTGTTCAAACGTATCGATAATATTTCCCTTATGCATTTTCACAGCGGCCAATTCAATAATCGTGTCATAAACAGCTGATAACCCGGTCGTTTCAACGTCAAATACTACATAAGTTGCATCTGTCAATTCGATATGAGCTTCGTTATAGGCAATTGGCACACCGTCATCTACTACGTTGGCTTCAACTCCATATAAAATTTTTACACCCGCTTTTTTTCCTGCACTATGAGCATCGGGAAAGCCTTGCGCACCACCATGATCAGTGATTGCAATTGCCTTATGCCCCCATTTACCCGCTTGTGCCACGTAATCAGCAACATTATTTGTTGCATCCATCGTGCTCATATTGCTATGTAAATGAAGTTCAACCCGTTTATCGCCTTCTGGAGCGTAATCTTTACGTGGTGCATGTTTGACTTCCATTAAATCTTGACAGTTCATAACTAAGTCCCGCATAAATGTATCTTCTTGAATACTTCCGCGTACTCTTACCCAGCTATGTTTTTGGATCGCATCAAAAACTTGTTCATCTTTCTCACCATTAGAGAATTTTTTTACAATAAAAGATGATGTATAATCCGTAATTTTTAATATCAAGATTTTCCGTTTAGAACGTAATTCCCGCACTTCAACATCAAAGACAAACCCTTCGATCGTTACGCGACGTTCTTCTTCTAGAATATTACCCATCGGCATAATTGGTTCGTCATTTGGAATGTTCCGACCAAGTCGAATGGGGCCTTCAAGTGCCGGACCTTGTTGTTGCTGTTGTTTTTTCTTTTGCTCATGTTTAACCAGTGATTCAGCTGCTTGTTGTTGGAATGCAGCATCTTGCTCTTGCTTACGTTCTTCAAATAGCGCTAATACACGTTTCGCTTGCTGTTCATCCATTTTTGGTTCGATATGAAATTTTTGAAAGCCGTAATTGATATATAGCTCCTCAATAATTGGTAGATATTGTTGTTTTAGATATGGAATCACAGCATCGTTATCGACAGGTAAAATAATTTTTTTATCTTCAATAATCGGTGTTTGGTTTTTGATTACACGTTGAACTAAAGGCGTATCACATTGACTATTCAATAATGCTAGTTGCCAATAATCCGTCAATTGCTCTTCTGTAAATTCACTTTTATCAGTCGAAATTTTTACAGTTACACCTGCAATTTGTTGAAAAGCAAGTTCTAATTGCTGCATAAATGATTTATACAACATCACTGGTAAAATCTCAGCAAAGCCTAAATGAAATTCCCATAAACGACTTTGCTGATGAACAACGACTTTATCGATTCTTCCCTGTTGAATAAGCGGATGTTGCCGCTCTTGTTCATTTAATTGAATTTGATCAATCAACTGTGCAAATAACTCTTGTGCCTTTTCTGCCATTAAATGAACCTCCTTATAATAAAAGCGTAGCGGGCTCGTTCAACTCCGACTGAAAAATCGATTGTGGTGCTTTTTACCACAAACTATTTTTATCTTTTTCCTAAGGAGTTATCCCGTGCAGCTAGATAACGCATGGTAACGACGTTCCGCTTTGCTACACCTTGTACTTTTCAACATCAGTTCATTTTATTCACTGTGTTTCAAAGCAAAAGCGTAGCGGGCTCGTTCAGCTCTGTCTGAAAAATAGGAAAAATTAAATGTAATGTTTCTTTATCACATTTAATTTTTATCTTTTTTCCGAGAGACTAGCCCATGCAGCTAGATAAACTACTCCAGCCTCTATAATCCAAATATAGTCAAAAATCATCCGTTTTAAACTGGACATTTTTATAAGAAAGAGGCCCTTAAACATTTCTGCCAAGTGCCTCGCCACAATTAAGTATACTATTTTTTCCGAGGAAATACAATGTAAAGTAAGAACACTCCGAACCAATTTAACTCACTCACAAAGTAATAGACATGCTAATAGATAAAGCCTATGAAACCAATCATTGATTAGTTTCACAGGCTTATTTGTCTTAGTCTTTATCTGCATTCAACAATATAGATAATGTACTTTCAAGCTCTTCTTTCCGAACTTCAACCATTTCGCCAGTGCGCTTGATTTTGACTTCTACGACACCATCAACAGCCTTTTTACCGACAGTGATGCGGATTGGACAACCGATCAAATCAGCATCAGCAAATTTTACCCCTGCTCGCTCATTTCGATCATCTACTAATACTTCATAACCAGCTGCTGACATCATTTCTTCAACTTCTTGTGCTAGTTTTATTTGATATTCATCTTTTATGTTCATTTGAACAACATGTAGATCAAATGGTGAAATGCCAGCTGGCCAATTAATACCATTCTCATCGATATTTTGTTCAACGATTGCAGAAAGTAAACGGCTTACACCGATTCCATAACAGCCCATGATCACATGTTTTTCTCGACCATTTTCATCTAAAACTGTTGCACCCATTGCTTCACTATAGCGAGTACCTAGTTTAAAGATATGACCGATTTCGATTCCTTTAGTAAATTCTAAAGCACCGTTGCCATCTGGTGAAGGATCTCCTTCTTGAACAAATCGTAAATCTTCATAGCTGATTGGTGTAAAATCACGTCCAGGATTAACATTGCTTAAGTGGAAACCTGTTTCATTAGCACCCGTGATCGCATTCGCTAAATCTTGAACATGAAGATCAGCAAATAGCTTCACTTCTTCTGATAATTCAACGGGACCAACTGAACCAAAATCAGCACCTAAATATTTCCGTGCATCTTCATCCGTTGCTTCCTCTAGGAAATCAACACCCAAGAAGTTTTTTAATTTAACGTCGTTTACTTCATGATCACCACGAACTAGTACTAACACAGGTTCTTCGTCGGCCATAAATAAAACAGACTTGATAATGCGCTGTGGTTCCACGTTGAAAAATGCTGCAACTTGTTCAATTGAGCTAACATCAGGTGTTGCAATTTTTTCGATGTCTAATTGCGTTTCATGTGATTTTTTCGGAGTATATAGACTCGTTGCCATTTCTAGATTGGCAGCATAATCACCATCTGTTGAAAAACAAATTGTATCTTCACCGATTTCAGAAATCGCCATAAATTCTTTAGAATCTTTTCCACCCATTGCTCCGCCATCACCAATGATTGCTCGGAAATTCAAACCGCAACGCTCAAATATAGCAGAATACGCTTTTTCATAATCGCGATAAGATTGGTCCAAACTTTCTTCATCTGCATGAAATGAATAACCGTCTTTCATGATAAATTCTCGACCCCTCAATAAGCCAAAGCGAGGACGTTTTTCATCACGGTATTTTGTCTGAATTTGATAAAGATTTAACGGTAACCGTTTGTATGAGTTCACTTCATCTCGGATCAATTCTGTAAACGTTTCTTCATGTGTAGGACCAAGAATATAGTCCCGTTCATTACGGTCTTTTAAACGATATAAATTAGGACCATAAGTTTCGTAACGACCAGATTCTTTCCATAGCTCTGCAGGTAGCAACGCTGGCATCAACATTTCGATCGCATCGATCTTATCAAACTCTTCTCGCATGATTCTTTTTAATTTTTCAAGTACTCGATTTGCTAATGGTAAATAAGAATAAATCCCTGCTGAGACTTGGCGAATATACCCTGCTCTAAGTAACATTTGGTGGCTCAAGACTTCTGCATCATTAGGCACCTCACGTAAAGTTGGGATTAGCATTTTTGACTGTTTCATTAGAACTCTCCTTTGTTTAAACGAATAATTGACACTCCTCAAGTGCTTCGTTGTAAAATCAAATTATTTAAAAGAAAAAACGTTGAATATCATTCCAAGTCACTAACACCATCAATAGCATGATGAAACCAAAACCAATCAATGTTAGTAAACCTTCTTTTTCTTGACTTAAAGGTTTGCCTCTAAGTCCTTCAAAAATATTTAATACGATTTTACCGCCATCAAGTGCTGGTATTGGCAATAAATTGATGATACCTAGATTGACTGATAACATTGCCATTAACCAAATCACCGTGTTGACACCTGCTTTTGAAGCTTCTGCAGACATTTGAAACATCATTACTGGACCACCCAATTTATCTAAACTAAATCCAGTAAATAATGATTTTAGCGCTGTAAATATTTGCATAGAACTACTTAATGTTGTTTGAACTCCACCAAGTAACTTATCAGCTAGACCCGTTTTCTTTGGTGGCAAGATCCCTATCACACCAATTTCTTCCTTACCAGATTTTTGACTTTTAGGCGTTATATCCACTTCTCTTGTTTTACCAGCTGATTCGACCATCAGATTTAGTTCTTTATCTGGGCTATCTTGAATGATCTTTGTGAAATCGTTCCAATCATCGACAGATTGTCCATCGATCGATACGATACGATCATCTGCTTTCAAGCTTGCTTTTTCAGCTGGACTATCTGGTTGGATACCACCAATTAAGTTAGTATTTGTGTACGTCACGCCACCTTGCATAAAGACATAGACTGTAAATAACACGAGAGCCAGAATAAAATTATTCATCGGTCCAGCAAAATTGGTCAACATTCGTTGCCATAATTTTGCTGATTGGAATTGGACATCGATTGGTGCAATCCTAACTTCGGTTCCATCTTGCTCAATAATAGTTGCATCATGATTTACTTTATAGGTGATTTCTTCCGACTCATCACCATTGACATACCCTTTAATGAACAACTCTTTTTCCAAATCAGCTGCTAACATTTCCATCGGAATACTATTGGTCAACTGGACTTTTTTACTTGTATTGATTTTTACAACTTCTTGCCGCTCATTTAGCTCAACAGAAAGCGGCATTCCAGGAGCTAACTCTGTTTCATCTTCCCCCATGCCCGCCATGCGAACATATCCGCCGATTGGCAGTATCCGAATCGTGTAAGCTGTTCCGTCTTTGCCTTGATGAGCAAAGATCTTTGGACCCATACCAATCGCAAATTCTCGCACTAAAATACCTGAACGCTTTGCGAAGAAAAAATGTCCAAATTCATGTACTAAAACAAGAATTCCAAAGACAATAATAAATGTAATGATTGTTTTCATAACCGACCTTCTTCCTTTATCCATCTTTCTACGATAGTTCTTGTTTGTTTATCGATTTCGATCACTTCTGATAAAGTGACTTCGGTAGTCTCTTGGTAATGATCGACTGCTCGTTGAACGAATTGTTCGATTTGTAAATACGAAATCTTTCCATCTATAAATGAAGTTGCCGCAATTTCATTTGCCGCATTATAGACAGTTGGATAGGCACCACCTTTTTTCCCGACTGTAAAAGCTAGATCCAACATTGGAAAACGATTGAAATCCATCGGTTCAAAATTCAATTGACCAATCTGAGTTAAATCAAATGCCAACTCATTTTTGATTGGCAACCGATCCGGGTAAGTTAATGCATATTGAATTGGTTCTCGCATATCACTTGGTCCCATTTGAGCCAAGTAAGCCCCATCTTTTAATGCAATCATTGAATGAACAATACTTTCTTTATGTAAAACAACTTTTATTTTATCATAATCTGTACCAAATAACCAATGAGCCTCGATAACTTCTAACCCTTTATTCATCATTGTAGAAGAATCTATTGTAATTTTTTTCCCCATCGACCAATTTGGATGGTTTAAGGCTTGTTCTAAGGTCACAGTTTCCAACTCATCACGTGTCTGGTCTCTAAAGCTGCCTCCTGAAGCGGTAATCACTAACTCCTTCAAGTTATCAGCTTTCTGCCCTTCTAAACATTGGAAAATCGCTGAATGTTCACTATCGACTGGTAAGATGTTGACATTATTTTTTTCTGCTGCTTCCATGACCCATTTTCCTGCCATGACCAAGGTCTCTTTATTGGCTAAAGCAATATCTTTCCCTACTTCGATGGCCGCCATCGTAGGGAGTAACCCTACACTTCCTGTTATAGCGGTTAAGACAACATCCACTGCCTCATGTATGGCAGCTCCTACAAGACCTTCTGCTCCTACACCAAACTCGATATCGGGAAAGCGGTCCGTTAACTCTGCTTTGATTTTTTCTGAGCCCACACCGACATATCGTGGTTTCAAGCGTTCTATTAATTCTGTCCCTTTTTCACTATTGGAATGAAACGTCAGCGAAACGATTTTAAAGAGTTCAGGGTATGCCATAACAACATCTACGGTGTTTGTGCCAATAGAGCCTGTTGCTCCTAATAATGCTATATTTTTCATATTAAAAAGAAAAACCCTGAACATTCAGAGTTTTTCACCTTCCCTTCTTGTTTAGAAATTAAAATAGTCCGAATAAATGCATAATTGGAAAAACAAAAAGTAGGCTATCAAATCGATCTAAGATCCCGCCATGCCCTGGTAAAATAGTTCCAGAATCCTTCACATCATAGTGTCGCTTGATTGATGACTCGACTAAATCGCCAAACTGACCAACAACCGAAAAAACTACTGTGATAAGTAACATGATTGATAAATTATAAGTGAATAACTCTTTATTAGGTGTCAATGTCAAGAATAAGAATGCTACTACAACCGCACAAAGGATTCCCCCTAGTGAACCTTCAATTGTTTTATTGGGCGAAACTTCTGGCCACAATTTTCTTTTGCCAAATCGTTTACCAATAAAATATGCACCAATATCCGTCGACCAAACAACAAATAATGCATACAACAAGACAACAAAACCAGTATGTCTAGCACTCACAAAGTTTTGGAAACCAACACCCACATATAGGCTAGTGATCACCGGAAATCCTGCTTGGGAGATTGTATACATATTTTTCGACGCAACTAAGCCACCTAGCAAAATCATGACAGTTAGGTAAAATAAAATGAAATTATCTGCTTTTTCAGGTAAAAAGAAGAACCAACGGTCTTTAGGTAGCACTAAAAATATTGCCCCTAGAGCAGAAAGAACGCCTTCAAAACTAGCGATTTCCAATCCTTTCATTCTAAATAACTCATAGACTCCAACTACAGCTAATAATGCTGCTGCGAGTTCGATCACGAAACCGCCGTACCAAATAATCGGTATAAAAACAACTAATGCTACGGCCGCTGTAATAACGCGTTGTCTCATTTTTTTTCCTCCTCAGTTTTTTTTAAACCACCAAAACGGCGATTCCGATTTTGAAACGATGCTAGTGCCGATTCTAATAATGTATCATTAAAGTCAGGCCATAAAGCATCTGTGAAAAATAACTCACTATAGGCAATTTGCCAAAGTAAAAAATTACTGATTCTTTCTTCTCCGCTAGTCCGAATCAACAATTCAGGATCTCTTAAATCATCAGCCAGAAAACCAGTCATCAAATGATCTGCTATTGTATTTTCCGTGATTTCTTCAGCAGAAAGTTCATTATCCGCTGTTTTTTGGGCAATTTCTTTAACTGCCGTAACGATTTCAGCTCTTGAACCATAATTTAAAGCGAAGTTTAAAACCATCCCAGTATTGTTTTTTGTTTGGTCAATTGCTCGCTCTACCGCATCTTGAGTATGTTCTGGTAAGAATTCTTTGTAGCCCATCACATGAACTTTTACATTTTCTTTGATCAGTTCGGGCACAAATGTATCAAAAAAATCAACTGGTAGCTGCATTAAAAAGCTTACTTCCTCAGAGGGCCGTTTCCAGTTCTCTGTAGAAAATGCGTATAGGGTTAAAACCTTGACCCCTAACTTACTAGCATGCTTCGTGATTTTTTTGACAGTGTTCATCCCTTCTTTATGCCCAGCTATCCGAGGTAAACGACGATTTTGCGCCCATCTTCCATTTCCATCCATAATAACTGCCACGTGTTTGGGTATAGGTCCTTTACTATCAAATGTAAAAGTACTTTCTTCTTGTATGTATTTATTCTTTTGTGGAAAAAAACGTAACATATTTTTCCCTCCATTCCAAAAATCTGTCTAGACTATTATAGCAATATCTTTCAAAAATGCCTATGCAAATGAAAGAATTTCGATATTATTTAATCTTTTTCTTGCTGATTTGCTGTAATCCACAATCAAAAAGCACTTTTTAACACTCCATTTTCAAAAAAGAAAGTATAAAACAAAACTAAAATCAGTTTTATCTCATACTCTTAAACGAAATAAATGGCTACTCTGGTTTGTCAGAGGGTTTATTTTCTTCTGGTTTTAAATTCCCTTTACTGATCCCAATTTGAACCACAGAATTGATTGGGATGAATTCATTGTATTGACTCATTTTAACTACCGTTCCTTTTGTCACAGTAGAATCTACGTAATAAACTTGATACGTGATGTTCGCACCTTTAGATTGATATTCATCATAAAAAATCTTTTGAAGATCGCCTTCTAACGTACTATCCCGTAAATCTTTAAGGTATGGTTTCCCAAATGAATAGACTACTTGGACCACAGGTTTCTCTTCTTTTTCAGTATATTTTTTTCCAATTTCTACTGATTGACTAATAAATTGGCCATAAGGAACTTGATCATTAAACAACTGCTTTACTTGTACTTGTAAGCCATTTGCTTTTGATTCTGCTTCTTCGGCAGTAAACTGTGAAAAATCAGGTACTACGATAGCTTTACCTGTTGAGACAGTGACCGACATCGATTCTTTTTTCGCAACTTTAGTATCTTTGCCAATACTTTGTGAAATGACTTTGCCACTCTCCACTGTTTCGGAATCGGCTTCATCGGTTTTCAGCGTAATCTCATTTTTCTTCGCCCATTCTGTTGCTTCTTCTTTCGCTTTTCCAGCAAAGTCAGGTACTGAAATATTTTTTTCAAAGACTTCTTTGCCTTTGGAGAAATAAACTTTTGCTTTATCTTTACGTTTATAATTTTCAGCTTTTACATCTTTATTGGTTATCTCAAATTTTAGATAATCACCAGCTGCAACTTTGTCACTGTACTCTTCAATGATTGCCAAGTTTTCAGCTTTTTGTTCCTTGATCCAGCTTTTTGCATCGTTTAATTTCATTTCTTTAAAATCAGGAAGCAAAATAGCCTCTTCAGGATCTGCACCCAGACTTGCATCAACAACTAATTCTTTGCCTTTTTTTATTTTTTTATTTTTCACATTTTGATGGATAACGATGTTTGCTTCTTTAGCAAAATCATATTTCTGTTCAACTTGGAGTTTCACACCATTTTCCGTAGTCCAGACGCGTACTTCTGATAATTCTTTTCCTTCAAAATCTGGTACTTTGACATGGGTCAATTGGTAATACCCAAAGTATAATAATAGGGCAGCGACTAAACCACCTAAGCCAAAAAGAATAAATTTACGGATTTTTTTCTTTTTATATGTGGGATCTGTTTCGATCACTTCTTCAGGATTCTTGGACTGATTTACAGTTGCTGTTGTCACTGGTTCACTAGTAGTGGTTGCTTTTTTCGGTTCGTTTTTTTTCTTTTTGATGCGTTTTTTGGTATAGATTAAGTCTTCTGGCTCGCTTGTTAGGCTCTTGTACTGTTCCCCAGTAGAGTTCCCCTTATTTTCAGGACTGTTTTGGGGTCCAAAGGAAGCTTCAGGTTGGACTGCTTTATCCGCTAACAGCTCTTGCTTGCTTGCTTTTTTTTCTGGTCTTGCTATTTTTTTCCGTTCCAGTTTGTCTGACTGCTCTTTTTGCTTATTTTTTTCCTGACGGGTTTTTTCATAGTTTTCCCCGCTGAAATTTGATAGAAAATCACTCATATTTTTTTAACACACCTTTTTTCAGGTAGTAAGTCTCATCAGACTGGTCAGCAATATCATTGGAATGTGTCACAACAATAACACATTTATTATGGACTTTAGCAAGGTTTTGAAAGATGTCGACAATTTCTTGTTCCATACCTTCATCTAAATTTCCTGTTGGTTCATCCGCTAAAATGATATCGACATTTGTTGCTAAAGCTCTAGCAATTGCAACACGTTGTTGTTCACCACCAGAGAGTTGGTTTACAAGTCGGTCTGCCTTTTCGCTCGTAATACCAATATAATCCAAGAGGTTATAGGCCACTTCTTTTTGATTCGCTGGCAGCTCATTATCTGTAATCGACATTGCAACTAAGACATTTTCTAAAGCAGTCAAATAAGGAACTAAATTATAGCTTTGAAAGATGATACTAATATCATCACGACGGTATTTTTCATAGCCAATTGCCTTAATATCTTGCCCATTTAGTAGAACTTGTCCTTCTTTTGGCGTATCTAAAGCACTGATCAGAGAAAGAAAGGTCGTTTTTCCTGAGCCAGATTGTCCTAAGATCGTGTAAAATTTTCCTTGTTCAAATGAAACACTGGTATCTTTTAAAATAAAACGGCGCTGATCGCCATCTTGATAAAAATAGCTGAGATTTTTCGTTTCTAAAATCGCCATTTTTTCTAACCCCCTACATCATGATTTTCTTTGGATTCAAGCGAACAATATAGAGCAACGGTAAAATAGCCGCTAACAATACTGTTCCTAATCCAACAACTAAATAGGTAATGATATAGCCTAATGAGAATTTCACTTCATACGCATTCATGATGTCATCCGATGTTAACATGGTTGACCCTAATCCATCTAATCCCATATACATATTCATTTGATCGTTAGAATTACTTAATAGATCACTATTTAGTAAGGACTCTGAAACTATTTTCCCTAAGAAATTACCTGTGATCAGCGACAAAATCAATGCGATTCCACTTATTATCAGCATTTCAATGATAATTTGTCCCATGACATGACTTCGTTTATCACCTAATGATAGATAAATGCCTAATTCATGTTTACGATCACGCATAAACAATAAAACCACAAGGGAAATAATCAACAATGTGGCGATAACGGCAATCATCACGACATAACCTGAAATTTGAGACATTTTTTTCATACTGCCGCCGATTTGTTCGTATTGATCAGTCGATGCTTTGACTGTATACAACTTAGGTAACAGAGGTTGCGTCTCTTGTTTAAAGGCTTCTACGTCATCTGGGCTTTTTAGTACGTAGATAGGTGTGTAATATTCTTCTTGGTCTTCTTCTGGAATAAACATACTATCTGGTGCGACTTTTTTTAATTTTTCTGTATAGTCTTTATTGATTTCTAGTACAGTTTTATTTGGTAAGTAAATCGTATTGATTTGTTGTAATGACATAAATTGCTTATTCATTTCTTGTTCATCATTCTTTTTCTTCTCTTTATCTTTCATTTCTACCGTAGTTGGCTCAAAAATCCCTATAATTTGTATAGGAACATCTATTTTAAATAATTCCTTTTCTTCGCCACTCTCATTATAGTCATAGCCTCGAGTATCCATCACCATTTGATCTCCAACTGAAAGTCCATTTTCTTCTGCAACTTTCGAAGAAATCAGCCCAACGTTTTTACCATTATCAATCTCTTCTTGAGTAAACACTTTACCGTCTACTAACTTTATACTTTTTTCTTCAACATCTAAAATTTTATGATAGTTTGAACCTTTTAAGGTAAATCCTTCCATCATTGCTCCTGATTGTTCTGCATCTAATGTTGCACTTTTCAACTCTTTCGTTTGTGACATTGATAGAGCATTGTAATCATAGTATTTCACATAAGGAGAGTCTCCGATTTTTTTCATCAAATCAACTTTAAGTTGATCAATTTTAAGGTCTTCTTTTGCAAACTCTTCTTGATTATTTTCGTAATCAAGTTGAATAGTCGCCATACCACCTAACTGTTTTTTGACGCTTTTTTCAACATTCTGTGTCGACTGCTGAATTGCGATCGATCCTGCAATAACATTCCCCAAGACAAATATCACTGCAAATAAAATGAGTGATTTCCCCTTTTTTCTTGTAACGCTGCATAATGCACGATTAATAAAATTCACTTTCTCATCTCCTTTTAAAAAAATAAAGTTACTCTCATTATTCCATAACACTTCACCTTTAACAAGATGTTTTTCAGCATAGTTACTTATTCATACTCATTCAATAGATTATAATTTTATGTTTTTTGTTTTATACTAATAAAATAACAATTATATTAAATAAAACAAAAAACAACTAGACTCACCACTGGAAAAAGCGGGAATCTTGTTGTTTTTTCTATTAATATTCTTAAACTTCTAGAAGTTCTTTTTCTTTTTCAGCAGTAATAGTATCAATATTTTTAACACTATCATCTGTTAGCTTTTGTGCGTCTTTTTCCAAGCTACGTAATTCATCTTCAGTAATATCGTTACTTTTTTGTTGTTTTTTTAGTTCATCGATTGCATCACGACGAATGTTTCGAACAGCAATTTTAGCGTTTTCTGCAGCTTTTTTCACGTCTTTTGCTAATTCTTTACGACGTTCTTCTGTTAATTGCGGAATCACTAAACGAATCACCGTGCCGTCATTGGTCGGGCTAATACCGATATCACTTGCTTGGATAGCTTTTTCGATATCTTCCAGTGAGTTTTTATCAAATGGCGTGATCATTAAAACACGTGCTTCTGGAATATTAATTCCAGCAAGTTGGTTCACTGGTGTAAGTGCGCCATAGTAATCCACTTGAATTCTGTCTAACAGACTTGCATTGGCACGTCCTGCACGGATTTGGCCAAGTTCACGTTGTAAACTTTGTTCTGCTTTACTCATTTTTTCTTTGGCTGTTGCTAATACAGTTCCACTCATTTTTTATTTCCCCCTTACGGTTGTTCCAATATTTTCGCCAAGACATGCGCGGCGAATGTTACCTGTTTCATTTAAATTGAAAACGACTAATGGAATATCATTATCCATGCTTAGCGAACTAGCTGTTGAGTCCATTACCTGCAATCCTTTTGAGATTACATCTAAATGTGTCAATTCTTCAAATTTGACTGCGCTTGAATCCAATTTAGGATCGGCAGAGTATACACCATCAACATTGTTTTTAGCCATTAAAATGACATCGGCATTGATTTCTGCTGCACGTAACGCTGCAGTAGTATCGGTAGAGAAGTATGGGTTCCCTGTTCCCCCAGCGAAAATCACGATACGTCCTTTTTCTAAATGACGTTCCGCACGTCGACGGATATATGGCTCCGCAATTTGACGCATTTCGATGGATGTTTGAACACGAGTTGGAACACCTATATTTTCTAAGGTATCTTGTAAGGCTAAAGCATTCATTACAGTAGCCAACATTCCCATATAATCTGCTTGAGCGCGTTCCATACCCATTTGAGCACCAATTTGCCCACGCCAGATATTTCCACCACCAACAACAATTGCCATCTCGATACCTAATTCATGAACTTCTTTGATTTCTTCTACAATCTCTTTGATTGTTGGAGGTTTTATTCCAAACCCTTCTTCTCCGGCCAAAGCTTCGCCACTTAACTTTAATACAACACGTTGATATTTAGGTTTTACCATTTTTGTTTTCCCTCCACCATTTGTCTAAGAACATTTTAACATACTCTAGGCATTCTGCCAGTCTATTTCTTTTGATTTGCCTAAAAAAAGAGTGTGGGACAAAAGTAAAAAACACTTTTGTTTCACACCCTAAATACGAATAAACGGTGGGACCAGAAGCAACTCTTTCGGAAATAAGCTGAAATTCACAAAAATTTGAAGAGCAATTTTCGTGAATTCCTTCTTATTTCTCAGGGTTAAACACTTCTGTCCCAACCTCAACTGTCACATACGTGACAGATTTATTTTTTGATTTGGCTCATTACTTCGTCTGCAAAGTTATCTTCACGTTTTTGAATTCCTTCGCCAACTTCAAAGCGGATAAATGATTTAACTGTCGCACCTTTAGATGCAACATATTTTTCAACGGTCATATCAGGATCTTTAACAAATGGCTGATCTACTAATGAAATCTCAGCTTTAAATTTGTTCAAGCGTCCTACGACCATTTTTTCAACGATATTCGCTGGTTTGCCTTCGTTTAATGCTTGTTCAGAAAGAATTGATTTTTCATGTTCTAATTCTTCTTGAGGAATTTGAGTTTCGTTAACATAACGAGGGTTGATTGCTGCAACATGCATTGCAACATCTTTAGCAACTTCTTCATCCGTTGTTCCTTCTAATACTGTTAATACGGCAATACGGCCACCCATGTGTAAATAAGCACCAAATGCTGCATTGTCAGCTTTTTCTACTAATTCAAAACGACGGAAACTGATTTTTTCACCGATAACAGTTGTTGCTTCGATCAATTCAGTTTCAAGAGTGCCTTTGTCTGTTTTAATTGCTAAAGCTTCTTCTAAGTTAGCTGGTTTGTTTGTTGCAATTTCAGTTGCGATTTTTTTAACTAAATCTTGGAACATTTCGTTTTTAGAAACGAAGTCTGTTTCAGAGTTCACTTCAACGATAGCTGCAAAGTTACCATTTGAAGCAACATTTGCTAAACCTTCTGCTGCAACACGATCATTTTTCTTAGCAGCTTTGGCCATACCATTTTCACGTAAATGATCAACTGCTGCTTCCATGTTACCTTCTACTGCTACTAACGCTCTTTTTGCGTCCATCATACCGACACCTGTCATGTCGCGTAATTCTTTAACTAATTTTGCTGAAATATCTGCCATTTTTTGTTCCTCCTAAGTTTTAAAAGCGTAGCAGGCTCGTCCGGCTCTGACTGAAAAATAGGAAAATATAACTGAGGTGCTTTTTGCCTCGTTTATATTTTATCTTTTTTCCGAAGAGCTAGCCTGCGTAGCTAGATAATTTTAAAAGCTAAATGAGCTCGTTCAGCCTTGACAGGAAAATAGGAAAAATTGATTGAGATGCTCTTCATCTCACTCCATTTTTATCTTTTTCCCGAAAGGCTAGCTCATGAAGCTAGATAATATGAATTGTAAAATTCGTTTTAAAAAAGCTATCTCAAAGGAGAATCAGGCTTTTTCGCCTAGCCTTCGAGACAGCTCCGTTATTTTAAATTATTCTGCTGAATCGTTTGCGCCTTCAACAACATCAACGATTTCTTCGATTGAAGTTGCTGCTTCTGGAGCTGCTTCAACAAAGATTTCTTCTACAGCTTGATCTTCACCTTGGTTTCCTTCGATGAAAGCGTCAGCCATTTTAGCAGTGATCAATTTAACCGCACGAATCGCATCATCATTTGATGGGATTACTACATCGATTTCATCTGGATCACAGTTTGTATCAACCATCGCTACGATTGGGATGTTCAATTTTTGAGCTTCTTGAACAGCAATACGTTCTTTACGAGGGTCAACAATGTACATTACATCTGGAATTCTAGGCATATCTTGAATACCACCTAAGAATTTTTCTAGACGTTCACGTTGTTTGTTTAAACCAACAACTTCTTTTTTAGGAAGAACATCAAAAGTTCCGTCTTCTTCCATTTTATTGATATCTTTCAAACGTTTGATACGTTTTTGGATTGTATCCCAGTTAGTCAATGTTCCACCTAACCAACGGTGGTTAACAAAGTATTGACCTGAACGAATCGCTTCGTCTTTAATCGCTTCTTGTGCTTGTTTTTTAGTTCCTACGAATAATGCAACGCCGCCGTCTTCAGCAACATTTTTCATGTAATCGTAAGCAGCATCTACTAATTTAACTGTTTTTTGTAAGTCAATGATGTAGATTCCGTTTCTTTCTGTGAAGATGTATTTCTTCATTTTTGGGTTCCAGCGACGAGTTTGGTGTCCAAAGTGTACGCCAGCTTCTAGTAATTGTTTCATAGAAATTACTGCCATGTGTTGTTTCCTCCAGTTTGGTTTTTATTTGTTCCCTCTCCTGTTCTCATATCTATAAGGAACTACTAAAAGTAGCACCGCCTTACAAATCAAATCAGGATGTGGATTTAGTGTTTTCACACCGTTGTCTAGTATACATGATTATTTTATAGATTTCAACCGAATCAAGTATTTTTTTTAGAAAGTCATTGAAAAAACGAATGAAATCTTGTATTTCAGTTAGCTAGTAAATGGTACTACTTATTAAGTTCCAGATGATACATTAAAATTCCCGCTGCAATTGCAACATTCAAGGATTCAGCTGCCCCTCTGATCGGAATATAAATAGTTTCGTCTGTCAGTTCTAAAATTTCAGATGAAACTCCTTGCCCTTCATTCCCCATAATCAAGGCATACTGATCTAATCCAGTTAATTTCTGATAGGCAATGGCTTCTGGATTTAATTCGGTTCCATAAACAGGTATTTTGGCTGCTTTAAATTTGTTGATCATTTCAACTAAAGGTTTACGGATGACAGGTAAATGATAATTACTTCCCTGCATTGCTCTAAGTACCTTGGTATTATAGATATCTGAGCTGCCTTCGCCTAAGATCACACCAGAAAGACCTGCTGCATCAGCCGTTCGAATCATAGTGCCAACATTCCCAGGATCTTGGACATTATCTAAAAGTAACCACCCACCTTCTAATTGGATGTCTTCTTCTGTCGGCATCATAATGATTGCGATCATTCCTTGAGGCGTTGGTAATTCGGAAATAGACTCTAGGACTTCATCAGAAACACGAATTAGTTGTTCTTGTGATTGATTGTTTAACCAAGCTGACCATTCTGATTCCCCTCGTTGATTAAAGAGGATCCATTTGATTTGCGCATTTGCTTTAACTGCCTCTTCAATCAAATGGAAGCCTTCAATCATATATTCTTGATTGTCTTCACGATGCTTTTTTTTATGTAGTTTTTTTAACTCTTTGATCATCGTATTCTTTGTTGATAAAATTTCTTTCATTTCTACACCTCACACGAGCATTATACCATGTTTTTTTTCAATCAAACAATCACAACTTTACTTGCCATATGTTCAAAAAATCGCTATCATTAATTTAATTAAAAGCGAGGTGTAGAATCAATGAGAAAGGTACGTATGAATGTACAGGGAAGAGTTCAAGGTGTTGGGTTTCGCTATATGACTAAAATGGTTGCAGATGAATTAGGTATTCACGGCACTGTACGAAATGAAGATGACGGTTCTGTTTCTATTGAATCTTTGGGTGAAGACGATGCTATGGTACAATTTATCCAAAAAATCAAAGACTCTCCTAGTCCTGTAGGTCGTGTTACGTATGTTGATATTCAAGAAGACCCGTTGATGGAAGAATATACTAGCTTCAAAGTAACAAATTGATTTAGATCAAGAAGAATCTTGCTCAGTCTTGAGGCGGATTCTTCTAATTTTTATTGAAAAAAAACGCTTTTTCAAGTATAGTTAACCTTGTGCAAATTTTTTAGAAAAGGAAAGAATAAAATGAGAAAATTAAATAAGTGGCTACTGAGTTCTGGCCTATTTACTTTAGTCCTATTTTTATCTGGATGTGTAAAAACGGGATCGGATGGTCAACCAACTGGTGAAGGAATCATCTACAATTTTTTAGTAAAACCAATGAGTAGTGCCATTACATACCTTGTTGATAATTTCAATTGGAATTATGGCTGGGCAATCATTTTTATCACGATCATCGTTCGCTTGATTATTATGCCTTTAGGCTTGAATCAATCGAAAAAAAGTATGATCCAAACAGAAAAAATGCAAGCAATCAAACCTCAAATCGATGCGGCTCAAGCCAAGGTCAAAGAAGCAACAACACGTGAAGAGCAAATGCAAGCTCAAGCTGAGATGCAACAAGTCTACAAAGAGAACAACATGAGCATGATGGGTGGAATCGGTTGTCTACCATTATTGATCCAAATGCCAATCTTCTCTGCCTTATTCTTTGCTGCTCGTTATACAAAAGGTATTGGGGACGCCTCATTTTTCGGCGTTAATCTTGGTCAACCAAGCATGATTTTCGTTATTTTAGCCGGTGTTGCCTATTTACTTCAAGGGTATCTTTCTACTATTGGTATTCCAGAAGAACAAAAGAAAACCATGAAATCAATGTTGATCGTGTCACCTTTAATGATTGTATTTATGTCAATCAGCTCTCCAGCTGGTGTAACATTATACTGGGTAGTCGGTGGGATCTTCAGTAGTATCCAAACATTAATCACAAATCAATTCTTAAAACCAAGAATCAAAGCGCAAGTGGCAGAGGAATTGAAACAAAATCCACCGAAACAAGTGATTACACCACGTAAAGATGTAACACCAACACAAGAGAAAACAGTACAAAAAGCAACACCTCAAAACAATACTTCTAAAAAAGGTAGAAATGCTGGAAAACAAAATAGAAAGTAACAAAAAAACAAGACCCAACGGATTGACTGCGTTGGGTCTTGTTTTTTTTAATTTGCTGAGACACCAAACACAAACAAATCAACTACCTGTGCAATACCTAATACGGAGCTTCTTTGCTCTGTTTTGATATAAGGAGATAAGGTGTTAAGAAAGTGTGTCGTTGCAACCTCTGGTGACAAGCCTTTACGAATATTAAAATCACTCTTTTCAAAAAGCTCCAACAAAGGTTTCTTATACGATTGATTCCATAATGTAAATAATTTGAGTTGCGTCTCTTTCGTTAATTTGGTCCGAAAATCATGCATCATTAAATCAAAATCAAATGGATGCTTCGTTTTCAGACAGACTGCAAATCTTTGTAATTTATTGATTGTATCAAGATGTTGATCTTCCACGATCAACACTAGTTCTTCGTTTACATCGCCTAACAAGCTTTCAATGACACCCACATAAACGGCCTCTTTATTCTTAAAATGATGATATAAATTAGGCTGGGTCACCTCAGCTAGCTGTGCGATTTGTCTCGTCGAGGTGCTCTGATAGCCGTTGTCCATAAATAATCTTGTTGCGACTTGAATGATTTTCTCTCTTGTATTTTTCGTTTCTTTATCCATTGTTTAGCCACCTATAGTTGATTTCACTCCTATTTTAACAGAAGCAGACCAAGAAACCTATACTAGATAACACTCTTTTTATGTTTAAAAAGTTGTGCTGCTTCATACAGACAGAGAATCGCTAAAATTCCTAAACAAATTGCCACCGTAGTAATAATCTCTGGATATGCTCCAGCCCACCCATCGAGAGCCTGGTGTTTGAGCAAAATTCCATAATACGCCCACAATGTTGCTAGACCATAAGCTATATCTTTATTCCGAATGATTGTTGTGGCAATAATGACTAAACCCACGATCAAGATAATAATCGTCCACACGACTTGGTTATTTTGCAAAACAGCGATATTTTTATCGACTAAGAAAGCTGTGATATTGGCGATTGTTGCAATCGTGATCCAGCCAAAATAAATGCTAAAAGGCAACCGGATAAAAAAGTAATCCTTCTTCGTTAATGAAGCTTTAGTCAGCATATGATTTGTATAAATCAAAACGATTAACAAAACCAACATGATCACCACTGATAAATCAATTTGTAGATATTGCCATGCCAATAGCCAAGCACTATTTAGAATAGAAGAAGTAATAAATAGTATGCTAAGTTTTCTACGAATTTGCCGGTCGTTTAAAACAGATTGATCAGCTGGTTTAAACCATTGATACACAACGAATCCTGCTAAACTTAGATAAATTACTGACCAAATCGAAAAAGTTAAACCAGCTGGAGCAAATAAATTGGGATAAGTATCTGAAACTTCTTGTGTCGTCATCCCATTTAATGGCAATAATACAGCTGCTGCATTAACTGCAATCATAACGAAATAAATAATCGTCAGCAATAATTTCGGACCTAAAGAGTTACTTTTAGACATGCTAATTCCTCCTTATAAACCTTTTTTTCCAAAAAATGGAACAAATTTTGGTGTTTTATCTGCATAGGCAATAAAATCCGGACGATCTTTGTATTTTTTTTCTAACAAAGGAACACCTGATACAAATAAAAGCAATAAAGTGATTGTCAAAGGACCAATAAGTCCCCAACTATTTCGCAGCTCGCTCAAAGTGACCAGAAAAATCCCCCACCAACTAAGGGCTTCTCCAAAATAATTGGGGTGTCTTGTGATAGACCACAGGCCAGTTGTTAAAAGCTTCCCCTGATTACTGCCGTTCTTTTTGAAATTTGTCAACTGAGCATCACCAATCGTTTCAAAAGCAAACCCTACACCCCAAATCACAATACCTAATCCATTCCACCAGTAAAATGCATCTGTTGAACTTGTCATAACAAATAGTATTGGCATTGAAACCACTAATAGCAAGACTCCTTGAAGAACAAAAACATTTAGATAAGCTTTCAATTTTGCAAAATGATGCCCCCAGCGCTTTCTCATATTTACGTAACGGTAGTCTTCCGGTTTTCCGATGTTCCGTTTAGCTAAGTGAAAAAACAAGCGTAACCCCCATACCGTCACTAATACCAGTACGATTGTACTAGCGGTTGTTTTTTGGGGCATAATGAAATATCCTGTAATTGCAACAAGAACAAAACCAATCCCCCAAGCTAAATCTACAATAGAATTATTATGAAGATACTGCGCTAAAAAAAATAACACCGTAAAATAAGTAAAAATAACACCACTAATAATCAAAATAGTCATACTACTCCCCACTTTCTTCTTCAAATGCTACTGCTATACTGCCTTGACCCGCACTCATCGCGACCACAGTTGAAATATCCATCATGTAACTTGGTTGAAAGCCTAACGCTTCACTTAATTTATTTTTCAACTGTAATGCTCGTTCCTCTTCTCCTGCATGGATGACAACATAGCGTCGTACTTTATTTTTCTTATGATGTTTTTTTAATTGCTGAATAACCTTTCGCTCATTCCCTTTCAAACTAAACGCAAAATCACTCAGCTTCCCTTCACCAGTTTCATTTAAACTGACGATTGGTTTCAAATTAATTTTTTTTGCTATTTTACCAGCAAATTGTGGAATTCTGCCAGATTCGATCATCGGATCTAAATCATCTACACTAACCACTATTTTAAGCTTATTCCGCTTGTTCTCAATGTGTTTCACCACGTCTTCAAAACCTGCTCCAGATTGGATTAATTCATTTGCATTCATCACTAATAACCCTTGCGCTGCAGAATTTAGTTTGGAATCAATTACTTCGATTTTCACAGAGGATGTTTTTTTCTTTGCCGCTTCCTTAACTGTATGAAATGTGCCACTTAATTTTTTTGCAACTGTAATAACAATAACTGCTTCATATCTCGTTTCTAAGAAAGAAAAAAGATTCTCTACAGTCTTTAAAGTTGGTTGTGAGCTAGTTGCTCGGTCATGTAGTGCGTTAGTCAATTCAAAGAATTGTTTACTTTGAATCGTTAGTTTATCAAGATAACTAGTACCTCCAATCAGGATATTCATTGGCAGGACATGAATTTGATTAGCTAACAAATACTCAGAAGGAATGTCAGCAATTGAATCCGTTACTAATGCAATCGACGCTTTTCTTTGTTGATTGATTTGATATTGCAGTAGCATGTCATCTGCCTTTTGTTGCATAGGCTGACCAACCTTACTTAAATAATGTAATACTTCATCTGGCCGATTAGAATGAATATGAATTCTTGCATTGTTGCGATTTACAGCCACGATCAAAGAATCCCCATACGGAGCCAAATCCATCTGAATTTCAGCCTTTGACTTTGTGACTTGATCTAATAAAACTTCGGTACAATATCTAAATTTCGGTTCAGCAGTATTTACGTGTCGTGTTTCAGATATCCCTATTTTGGGTGAATCGTCAATGTAATTTCTATCTGGGGCTTCAGTTTCTTTATCAACAAATGCTTGAGTAAACCCAACCATAAATAGATAAAAACCTTTTGCTCCAGCATCTACTACCTGATTTCTTTGTAACACTTTTAATTGGTTCGTTGTATGTTCCAACGCTTGTTCCGCTTTAGTCAAGGCTTTCGGAAGTATTTTATCTAGCCCGTGTACTGGATCGATGTCATTAAGGGCTTCTGCCCACGATCGAATAACCGTAATGATCGTTCCTTCAACAGGATCACTGATGGCTTGATACGCCTCGACAATTGCTAATTTTACACTATGCACAAAACTAGCAACAGAACTCTTCTCCTCTTGAATTAATAAGTTATTATAGATCCCATTAAAATATTGAGCAAGAATAATTCCTGAGTTTCCTCTAGCACCAACCAAAGAAGCGTCGGCAACTTTTTCAAACACCTCTATAACAGATGTCGATTCCTTTTTAGTTTCCTCAAGAATTGCTTGCATCAACGAAGCTAAATTACTTCCCGTATCACCATCTGAAACTGGAAAAACATTGATTTGATTCAATTCTCGTCTTTCATTCAATACGAGAATTGCACCTTGTTGAAATGCATTCACCAGCTCTTTATAGTCAATCAGTTGACTTTCCATACTCCATTCACCTCCAGTTAAAATATTGTGCTACATAAAAAGTGATACCACTAGTAACTGCTGTAACTGCTGTTCCCCATATTAGATCAATTATTGTGACTAAAATTGGCCAATCTTTGATCGTAGCTAAATTCGTCAAATCGTAAGTGGCGTAACACAATAATCCGAGAAAAGCACCCGCTAAAAGAGCATACATCATACTATCTTTTTCAAGCGCAGGATAAACAACGAAAAAGAGTAGCCCTACTAAATAAACTATATAGAATAATACAGCAGGTATTATCTTGGTTGTCCCCAATAAACTACCCAAATATTCTTGATACATTTGTCTAGCAATCAACAGTAACCAAGTAAAATCAAACACTAAAAATGCCAGCGCTGCAGTAATAAATAATTTCGCAAAATGACTCATCTTTTTACCTCCTAAAAATTTTATAAACCTTATCGATTGATAAGGTTATCCTACCACGTTGAAAATATTTATGAAAAAATTTTGCTTGCTATCTATTTAGATCTTTATAGCACAGTGAAAAAGGTGGACAGAATACTATAATCAGTATTCTGTCCACCTTTAGTTTATTTTACAATCAGTAAATCCAGACTAGCCAATGATAACGCCATTTTGGCAATTCGGTTAAGTTCTTTCAAACGATTTACTTTCACTTGCTCATCCTCTACCATGACCATTGTCTCTTCAAAATATTGTTCAATCAATGGACGCAGTGCTACTAGAGCTTGATAATTTTCCGACATTGTATTTTCAGCAAACTGCTCTTCAATTTTATTAACAGCTTGATGTAAAGCTTTCTCCGCATCATTTTCAAATAAGGCTGCATCTACTTTACTTTCTTGGTTTAGTAAATCACGCCCTTTTTTAGCTAAATTGATTACTCGCGTCAAAGCTTCAATGGAGGGTCTAAAATCTTGATCCAACAAATGCTTTTTCAAAATTGTTGCAGACGAAAATAGTTTGGCTAAATCTTTTTGTTCAGAAGAAATCACAGCATCGATGACATCATGACGTACATCTTTTGTCATTAGCAGTTGACGCAGACGCGCTTTTATAAAATCAATTACTTCTTCTTGTCCACTAGTCAATTGAACACCATATTTTTTACTATCCGCATTGACAGCGGCATCGATATCCATCTGTAACTGAATAAGTGGGAACTGCCAGCCTTTTTCTTCGACGATTCGAATGACCCCATATGTTTGTCGACGTAATGCATATGGATCATTAGAGCCGCTAGGAATCATGCCAACCGCAAAGAACGCGAAGACACTATCTAGTTTATCGGCTAAAGCTAATACAGCTCCAATTGTTGATTCTGGTAAGGCGCCATCGCTTGATGTTGGTAAATAATGTTCACGAATCGCTTGAGCTACAGTTGGTTTTTCCCCTTGAAGCAAGGCATATTTCTCACCCATGATTCCTTGTAGTTCTGGGAATTCTCCCACCATATTCGTTACTAAATCAAATTTATAGATTTCAGAAGCGCGTTTTAAATCGGTTAGTTCATCTTCAGACAATCCGACTTCTTTTCCAATGATTTGCCCAATAACACCCACCCGTTGCATTTTTTCATAAATCGTTCCGATTTTTTCATGGAACGTGACATTTTTTAATTTTTCAATGCATTCTTCAATTGATAGTTTTTTATCTTCATTATAAAAAAATTCTGCATCTTCTAAACGAGCTATCAAGACTTTTTCATTACCTTTGATCACATTTTCAATATGGACACTATCTCCATTTCTAACGGAAATAAAATGCGGAAGTAATAACCCCTGATCATTACGAACATCAAAGTAACGCTGATGTTCTTTCATTGAAGTAACTAAGACTTCTTCGGGCACAGAAAGATATTTTTCATCGAAAGCCCCTACAAATGCGGTTGGGTATTCAACTAAATTATTCACTTCTTCCAATAAATTCTCGTCTAAATCTAGCGTCCAATGATATTTCTCAGCTAATTGATTGGCTTGATCAATGATCATTGTTTTTCTTTCATTGGGATCAACGATTACAAACTGTTCTTTCATCTTTTCTTCGTACTCTTTTGAATGATCAAATGCCACATCATCCCCTAAGAAGCGGTGGCCGCGAGAACTTTTTCTCGTTGTTACATCTAATACAGAAAATGGAATCACTTCATCGTCCAATAATGCCACGATCCAATGAATTGGACGAATATATTCAAAATCATGATCTGCCCAGTGCATTGTAACAGGGAAAGTCAGACTTGTAATAACCTCTTTTAATCCTGCCAACACATCAAGTGTTTTTTGACCGTGGTTCTGTTTGGTCACATAGACATATTCTACACCGTTCAATTCTTTGAACGTGATAGCCTCTGTCGTCAAGCCTTGACCACGAACAAATCCTTCGGCTGCTTTGCTCCAATTGCCTTCACTATCTTGAGCAATTTTTTTAGCAGGTCCTTTGACTTCTTCTTGCGTATCTTCTTGCTGCTCCGGCAATTGCGTTACACGTACCGCCAAACGACGAGGTGTGGAAAAACTTTGAACCGTTTCATAGGTCAATTTATTTTCATCTAGGAATTTGACGATTTTATTTTCTAATTGTATGCGACTTGGGCTGACAATATGTGCTGGCATTTCTTCCAAGCCAATTTCAAGTAATAAATCTTTTGCCATGTTATTTTGCCTCCTTAGTAGTTTGATCCTCTTTATTTAAGAGTGGGAAGCCTAATTTTTCCCGCTCTGCAACAAAAATTTTCGCAACGGCTTTAGCCATATTTCTGATTCGTGCTAAATAGCCGGCACGTTCCGTCACAGAAACAGCACCACGGGCATCAAGCAAATTAAAGGTATGACTGCATTTTAAAATATAATCGTAAGCTGGATGTACCAAGCTTTCATCGATACAACGTTTCGCTTCTTTTTCAAATTTATCGAAGTTTTCCAGCAACATTTCTTGATTACTAACTTCAAATGAATATTTTGAATGCTCATATTCAGGCTGATTAAAGATTTCTCCGTACTTAACACCTTGTGTCCATTCTAAATCATACACACTTTCTACTTCTTGAATGTACGATGCAAGACGCTCTATCCCATAAGTAATTTCTGAGGTAACCGGGTGACAGGCTAAGCCACCAACTTGTTGGAAATACGTAAACTGAGTGATTTCCATACCATCTAGCCAAACTTCCCAGCCTAAACCAGCACACCCCATAGAAGGATTTTCCCAGTTATCTTCAACAAAACGGATATCATGAGCTAAAGGATCGATTCCCAATAATTCTAAACTTTCTAAATATAATTCTTGAATATTATCTGGAGATGGTTTCATTACTACTTGAAATTGATGATGTTGATATAATCGATTTGGATTTTCACCATAACGACCATCTGCTGGTCTTCTTGAAGGCTCTACATAAGCTGCATTCCAAGGTTCTGGTCCAATTGCCCGTAAAAAAGTATACGGACTCATTGTTCCTGCTCCTTTTTCCGTATCATATGCTTGCATCAGCATACAATCATTTGATGACCAAAATTTTTGTAACGTTAAAATCATTTCTTGTACAGTAAGTTTCTTTTCCATTGTGATCCTCCTATTTTAAAAGCGTAGCAAATCGGTCAATTCTGTAGAAAATTAGGAAATTGACATTGAAATGCTTTTTGCCTCATTTAGAATTTACTTTTTTCAAAAATCTAAACGAATAACTTAATGAAACCAATTAATTTTTTACAACGCTGTAACTACTGGATAAAACTCAATAACTTCACCTTGAACAACAGAAACTTCAACTTCCATAGTGTCCGTCAGCGTTGTATTGATAGTATAAATTTTTTCGCTAGAAACTGTTTCGAACGCTTCAATAATGGTACCATCATTATCTTTGATCTGGACTAACAATTTAACAAGCGACAAAACCTTTAACTTGTTCTGTGAAAAATCAGCAGGTAAGAAAGTTGCATTAAACTGCATGAATTTCCTCCTTTCCCTTGATTAAGAACGTAAAACATAGTGATCAAGAGCAAACAAAAAGTCCCTATGCCTCATAGAGACATAGGGACGAATAATCGCGGTTCCACCCTACTTCCGATAACAACTATCGGCAGCTTCATTTAAGTATACTCAAAAGCGCCCTTCAAAAGTTGCTTGTATCTGGCTCACACTTTTCCAGACTCGCTATCACAGCAGTTCTTTCTACTCTTCTTTCTCAACGTATTTATTTAATTACTCTTTATGATAATCTTAGATGAAGAAGATGTCAAATTATTTTTCAAGATTCAAATAATTTCTGAAAAAAATGCTCTTTTCTTTCGAAAATCGTCGCCCAATCTTGATAGATTTTTGTCTCTTCTAGTTTACGTTTAACGATGTCCCCATTCATAAATTCATAGATTGTTGCCTTTGGAAAAAACAATAAAATTGGAGAGTGGGTCGCGATTACGAATTGAGAATCCCTCTGCACTAAGTCTTGCATCAAGACCATTAATTGCAATTGTGTACTAAGAGATAATCCAGTTTCGGGTTCATCTAATAAATAAAAACCTCGTCCCAAAAATCGAGTTGCCACTAACTCATAAAACGATTCTCCTCTTGAATAAGTATGTAATGCCCTTTCAAAAAACCTGCACCTTGATCGATCGTTTCAATCTCGGTCATTAAATTATAAAAGGATTCAGCTCGATAAAAATAACTATCTTTGGGATGATCTGGATATTTGATTGGCCGAGTCGCTTCAACAAATGAAGGTTGTTCTTTGTAGGATGTAAAAATATTATTTTTGGACCCACCTTCTAGATTTAAGCCCATTAATCCAGCCATCGTTTCAATTATTGTTGATTTTCCAGAACCATTTTCACCAATTAAAAATGTAACTGGTGTTTCAAATATAAGTTGCTCAATATGCGCTGCAATAGGTAAATTAAACGGAAATTCAGTTGAAGAAAGAGCTTTATCGTATTTGATTCCTTTAAGATAAAGTTTTGCCATCTTCTTCCTCTTCTCTTTCTCGTTTAGGTATTTTCAACGTGTCTTCCCAACTTTTCATCTGATCAATAAATTTCTTGCTCTTCAAATTAATCCCAACATATTCATCATAGAGCTCATCCACTGTTTGTCTAATTGCAGTTTTCGTCTCTGCTTTCACATTGATATCCTGAACCTTATCATACGAAATGGCAGAAAACAGTCGAATAAAATGGATTGCCCTTGGATCAGCGTGGTAACGATGATCATCAAGGTGCCAATGTCGTTCACACAATACACCGCTATACTTTGATGAATAATCAAACTTTCCTCGTGTTTCTTGGCAAACACTACAGTGTCTCCATTCCGGCGTGATACCAAAACGACTCAGTAATTGAATTTCAAAAATATTAGTAATGATCTCTGCATCTTTATTCTCATTTAATAATTTTAGAGCTTGCTGCACAAAATGGTATAGATTAGGATCATAAGTCCGATCTTCGATAGCGGCATCGACTAAATTCAAGATATAAGTTGCATAGGCATTAACAAAAATATCTTCCTGAATCACACGAAGGGGATAGACTTCTTTACTGCCATTCAAAAAAGATAGACCCTCTTCTCTAAAATCGCCAATATAAACAGCTTCTGTAAAAGGCAAAATAGCAGGACCAATTGGATTATTTTTTCGGTGCGCCCCTTTTACGAAAAACATTAATTTACCAAATGACTCTGTAAAAATCTTAACTAATTTATCTTTTTCTTTATAGTCTTTGGTAAATAAAATAATCCCCTTTGTTTCGCCTAAAGTCATGATTTCGCCTCCCTTGTATTTTAGTCTATTTTAGCAGATGTAGAAGTAAAAGAACAATTCCGCTCCCACACAGAATTGTTCTTTTGGCATTTATTAATAATCGTCTTTACGATAACCAAAGTCTTGTAAATGAACTTTTTTATCGCGCCAATCTTTTTGAACTTTTACCCAAAGTTCCAAGTATACTTTATCGTCCAATAAATGTTCGATATCTTGTCTAGCCTTGGTTCCAATCTGTTTAAGCATCTTACCGCCTTTACCAATGATGATCCCTTTTTGGCTATCACGCTCAACGATGATTGTCGCTTGAATACGGATTTTATCATTTTCATCACGTTTCATTGAATCCACAACTACTGCAACAGAATGTGGAATTTCATCTCGTGTCAATAAGAGGACTTTTTCGCGTACTAGTTCAGAAACGATAAAGTACTCAGGATGATCTGTTACTTGATCATCTGGGAAATATTGCGGCCCCTCAGGCATTTGATCCACTAAAACATCCATCAATCGATCAACATTATTTCCTTCTGTTGCTGAAATTGGCACAACTTCTGCAAAATCCATCTGACTTGCATAATCTTCAATAATACCCAAAAGCTGATCTGGATGAACCGTATCGATTTTATTGATTACAAGATACACAGGGCTCGTCATTGTTTTAAGACGTTCAATGATAAAATCGTCACCCTTTCCTCTTTTTTGATCTGCACTGATCATAAACAAAGTTGCATCAACTTCGCGCAAAGCACTATAAGCCGTTTCAACCATAAAATCACCCAAGCGATGTTTTGGCTTATGGATACCAGGTGTATCAATAAAAACGATTTGTGCTTCGGGAACGGTATAGATCCCTTGAATCTTGTTTCTTGTTGTTTGAGCCTTATCGCTCATAATCGCAATTTTTTGTCCGACGATTCGATTTAACAGCGTAGATTTACCAACGTTTGGTCTCCCTACGATTGCTACAAATCCAGATTTATGTGCTTCTGTCATAGTTTCTCTCCTCTATAAAAAGTCTTGTAGTATTTGCCAAATTTTGGGAACAAACAGTAGCGCTCCCACGACTACGGCAAATCCGGTCGTTAAAAGAACTGCACCTGCCGCCATATCTTTGATTTTTTTCCCGATTGGATGAAAGTGAAAATCCGTCACCATATCGACGACATTCTCAAAAACTGTATTAATGATTTCCATCACCAATACCAGAAAGATTGCTAGCAACAGCCACAACCATTCTGAAAGCACTAATCGAAAAATAAAACCGAAAATAATCGCAATTATTCCCATAAAAATATGTGTCCGCATGTTTCGTTCTTCTTTAAATACCGTTTTAATTCCTTGAAGAGCAAACTCTAAGGATGTTATAAAATGCTTATTTTTCGCTGTCCGCTTATCTTTTGAGTCCATAGGCATCTAAGATCTCTTTCTGTAAACCAAACATTTCTTTCTCATCCTCAGGTTCCATGTGATCATAACCATTTAAATGTAAAAAACCATGCACAGCCAAGAAACCCAATTCACGTTCAAACGAATGACCGTATTCAACCGCTTGTTCTACAGCGCGTTCAGTTGAGATCATAATATCTCCAAGGTTTCTAGGGAAGGCTTCAGTCTCATCGTCAAAAATAATTGGCAATTCGTCTTCCCCTTCTTCTTCCAACACAAAGCTAATGACATCTGTTGGGGCATCTTTGCCTCGATAGTCTCGATTTATTACTTGAATGCCTGAATTATCCATAAAAGTCACGGACATTTCTGTATCCTTAGATATGTTCAGAAAATCAGCCGCAAACTGCAACAGATTTTCTACTTCTTCTAAATTATCTTTTGATAAATTCGTTGTTTCATCAATAAATGAAATGTCCATTAGTCATCTCTCTTTTCTTGTTCATCTTTCATTTCTTGCGCTTCTGATTTCATTTTTGGGTACTTGATTCTTGAATGGAATGTGCTACACAACCCACTAACTAAAGATTTCTCAACAATCCGAATCTCCTTCATGGTTAAGCCACAATCATCTAGTTGTCCATCTGAAATCCGATCTTGGATAACATTATGAACAAAAGCTTGAATTTTTTCGTTTGTCGGATGATCCATTGCACGAACTGCCGCTTCACATGTATCTGCAATACTTACGATCCCAGCTTCTCTTGTTTGAGGTTTAGGACCTGGGTACCGGAAATCTGCTTCTAAAATATCTGCATTACGTTCTTTGGCTTTAACATAGAAAAACTTCATTAACGTGGTCCCATGATGTTGGCGACAAATATCGATCACCATTTCAGGCATATGATACTCTTCCAATATCTTAGCGCCATCAATAACATGACCAAAAATAATCTGTTTACTATCTTCAGGTAATAAAAAGTTGTGCGGATTTTCTGCGCCCGCTGGTAAATTTTCAACAAAGAAATTTGCATGCTTGATTTTACCAATATCATGATAATAACAAGCAACACGAGTCAGTAACGAACGACCACCGATTTCAGCTACTGCATTGGCACTCAAACTCGCAACCATCATACTATGATGATACGTTCCAGGAGCTTCTTCAAGTAGTTGTTTTAATAATGGATGATTCGGGTTACTTAGCTCATTTAAAACAATCACACTATCATCGGTTACAAGTAATTCGATATATGGATGAAGTCCCATTGTTGCAAGGAAAGCCAAAACAGTCCCAGCAAGAGCACAAATCATCATCGTCCATGATTTACCATCAAAAAAGCTCATCCCTTGATAAATCATCAAAACAAAATCTAGACAAACTGGAAAAATGATTACCCAGAATACGGCAACTAAGCCTTGCTCACTAATACGAGTTCGTTTAACTACAGTTGCTAGCAACCCAGAAAACATATAGCTCACTATAATTACTGTCAATGTATTCGTTCCAATAGCATTATAAAAAACAAACAGTGAAAAAATCACTTGGAAAACAGCTGCTAAAACACCCGCTCGTCTACTAACAAAATAATTTAGGACTAGTGGCGTAAAGGCTGCTGGGAAGAACAAAGAAATATACATCATTTGTTCTGTTTGGAAGATTTGGAAAAACTTCATCAATACAACACTTAGAGACATTGCTCCTACATAAAATAATACAAAATGTCTTCGTCGACCCTCTTCTGTAACTTGCTTAGTGAAAAACAATAAAACTAAAACTTGTAAAACAATTGCTAGTGCCAAAGCAGCCATCGGAAATAAAGAAGTGCTTTGATTTGTCATACCCAACAACTCAAGTTTTTCCATCGCTTTACTATCAATTTGAGTCCCTTCACGAACAATGATTTCACCTTGATAAATCATTGAAGGCGGAATGGCATCCATCGCATTTTGACGTAGTTCTTTTGTCTTTTTATCGTTGGCAAAATCATTTGCCACGATTCCTTGGTTCACAATATAACGAATTTCTTGTTGCATCGTTCCGGTAACATCAAGAAATTGAATCTTTTCGATCGCACTTTGACGAACATTATCTAGATCAGCTTCACGAACATGATCTTTCATTTTCTCGTCTACGATTTTCAAGCTTTCGGTTTTTACTTGTTGAATCTGAGTTGCATCTAATGAGAAAATATTTTGATAAAACACATTGGGAAATTTTTGATAAAAAGCGACTTCATCTTGATCCAACGCTTCAAATTGAGCTTTTAAATTAGCGACTCTTTCCTCTATCGTTGGCCTTGGAATCGTTTCATCTTTTTTGGCCTTAGCGACCTTTTCTTGATAGTCTTTATCTGTTTTCTCATTTGCTGTCACAATCAGCTTAAAGAGCTTTTCAATACGTTTATGCTGAACATCGGCTGTTTCTTCTTGATAAATGTACTCTGGAGTAACCGCTTCAGCTGCTAGCTTTTTCTTCTGAGCTGTTTCATACGTGTTTTCAACATTTTTATTTGCTCGAATTGTATTTTCTGCTAGCTGTCCTTCTTTGATCTCAACTCTTTTTTGATGAACGCTGCCAAACATAATGATAAATAAAAAACAGGAAAATATAAGTAGTAGTAATGGAATATAGGCTTTTCCTAATTTATCACGTAATTTTAATAACGAATACTTCAACGGAATTTTCACTCCTTTCCGCAGGTTTAACTCTATTTTTGACTTTCATTTTCATACGCTCGAATGATTTGAGCAACAACTGGATGTCGCACCACATCTCCAGCATCAAAATGAACAAATGCAATCTTATCGATTGATTGTAACGTTTTTTCTGCATGGATCAGCCCGCTAGCAACGCCTTTAGGTAAATCGATTTGGCTCGTATCGCCATTAACGATCATTCTTGAGTTAAAACCCAGTCTAGTCAAAAACATTTTCATTTGAGCAATAGTCGTATTCTGTGCTTCATCTAAAATTACAAAAGCATCATCTAAAGTCCGACCTCTCATATAAGCTAATGGTGCAATTTCGATTACGCCTCGTTCCATTAAGCGATTTGTATGTTCCATACCAAAAACTTGGTACAACGCATCATAAACCGGGCGCAAATAGGGATCTACCTTTTCTTTTAAGTCACCAGGTAAAAATCCCAGACTTTCCCCTGCTTCAACAGCGGGACGCGTTAAAATTATTTTTTGGACTTCACCTTTTTTTAATGCTGACACAGCCATTACGACTGCTAAAAATGTTTTACCCGTTCCCGCAGGACCAATTCCAAAAATAATATCTCGTTTTCTTACTGCCTCAACATATTTTTTCTGCCCTACATTTTTGATACGAATGGCTCTGCCATGGTGGTCCTTTAAGATCTCCTCTTCATACATCGCAACAAATGTATCCAGTTCACCATTTTTTGCCATTTTCAAAGCAGAAACAACATCTGGCGTACTGATTTTAATGCCGCGCTGTATTAAGACTTGTAATGTTCTTACAACAGAAGCAACCAACTGTACTTCTGCTTCTTCTCCTAGCAACTGAATCGTCTCACCACGTGTATTGATCGTTACATCTGTATTATCTTCTAAGTATTTTATATGTTTATCATGGGTTCCTAAAAGCATACTAACATCGTCAGAATCATTTAACTTCAATTCCAAAGATATCGACTGATTTTCTGTCAAAAAATGCCCATCTCCTTTATTTTTTCATTCTTTACAATCATACCATATTATTAATTTATTAAAAAGAGAGCACGATTAAATCTAACAATTCGATTTAATATCTGGCTCTACTTTGGTTAAGTTGGACAAAAAAACCAACGGAATCCCGTTGGTTTTTTTATTTGACTAATTCTCTTGTAGTAATTCTTTTACAATTGCATTGACTTGGTTGCCGTCTGCTTTGCCTTTGACTTCTGGCATTACAGCACCCATAACTTTACCAAATTCTTTTGGTGAAGTCGCACCGGTCTGATCAATTGCCGTTTGAACAATCTGACGAATTTCTTCTTCTGAAAGTTGCTTAGGCATATATTTTTCAACAATTGTGATTTCGATTTTTACTTTGTCAGCAAGATCGTCACGTCCCGCTTTTTCAAACTCTGATAAAGAGTCTCTGCGTTGTTTCATCTCACGAGATAAAACTGTTAACTCTTCTTCTCCGTCCAAATCACGGCCAGCTTTAATCTGCTCATTTTGAATGGCTGCTTTCAACATACGAAGTACAGATAAAGTATCTTTATCTTTTGACTTCATTGCTGTTTTGATATCGTCATTCAATGTTGTTAGTAATGACATACAACCAACTCCAATTCATCGAAAACTAGAATTTTTTACGTTTTCTAGCTGCTTCAGATTTTTTCTTACGCTTTACACTTGGTTTTTCGTAGAATTCACGTTTACGAGATTCTTGTAAAGTACCCGCTTTTGAAACGGAACGTTTGAAGCGACGAAGAGCATCGTCAAGAGATTCGTTTTTACGAACGACAGTTTTTGACATGTTAATTCCCTCCCTCCGAGCTTAAAAAGTAACCGTTTTTTATATTTATGAGTTATTTGACATAAATAAAATACCGTTCTTTTTACATTATATCGAATGGTTATTTTAACGTCAACCTTTGTATTGAAAAAATGCATAAAAAAGTGCCAAAATGAGTAAAGTTTTACACTCATATGCAATATTCATGTTTTTTTCTGAAAAAAATGATCATCTGCACTCTTCACAACGACCAAAAATCTCAAATCGATGTCCTTCAATTTCACACCCGCTCAATTGTTCTTTAAAAAAATCCATCGGGCACATATGAATTTCTTTTGTTTTGCCACAAACTGTACAAATGAAATGATGATGATGCCCTACTTCTTGACAACAATGGAAGCGAAATTTTTTTTCTCCATTTAAATCTGTTGTCTCCAACAAATTCAACTGTTCAAAATCATGCAAATTGCGATAGATCGTATCATAACTCACACCTTGATATTCCTGATTCATAAACTCATAAACTTCCCTTGCCGAGATATAACGATTTCTTCTAATAAGGTAGGTAATCATCGCTTCTCTCTTTTTTGTATATTTCAAGCCATGCTCTTTCATCACGGTTAAAGATTGTTCTACTTTCGAGTTAGACTGTGCCATTTTAGATCCTCCACTTCTTAAATCAGAATCATTACGAATAATATTTATGAAGGTATGGTATAATAAATCTATAAAAAAAGCAAGAGAGGAATCCAATTATGACAATAAATGAAGAAAAAAAATGTGTGACAATTTTTGTTATTTCCGATTCGGCTGGCGAAACAGCTTCAAAATTAGCTGCAGCTTCTATGGCACAGTACCCTACCGTTGACTTTTCTCTATTTAGACGAACATTTGCTAAAGAAGAAGAAAAGTTGAGAAAAGCCCTTGAAGACGCCAAACGTGAAAATGCCATGGTGTTACATACAATCGTAAATGATCGTTTAGTTAAAATTGCGAATGATTTTTTTGAAGAAAATAATTTATATCACTTTGATATATTAACACCGCCAGTAGCTGAGATCGAACGGTTGACAGGCATTGCACCGACCAGAGAAGCTGGTGCATTGCATCATTTAAATGAAAATTATTTCAAACGAATCGAAGCAATGGAATTTGCAGTCAAATATGATGACGGGAAAGATCCGAGAGGTTTCTTAGAGGCAGACGTTCTCTTACTAGGTGTTTCTCGAACATCAAAAACCCCACTCAGTCTATTTTTAGCCAATAAAAATTTGAAAGTAGCCAATCTTCCACTGATTCCCGAGGCACATCTGCCAAAACAACTGTGGGAAACAAATCCTAAGAAAATTGTTGGCTTAACAAATGATCCTGATATCTTAAACGGCATTCGTAAAGAACGAATGAGAACTTATGGATTGCCAGCTGATACCTCCTACTCAGATATTGAAAAGATTAGAAAGGAATTAACCTTTGCTAATGATTTATATGAGAAATTAGGCTGTGTCGTGATCAACGTGGCATCATTGTCAATTGAAGAAACAGCATCAATGATTTTAAATGCGTTGAACTTAGAAGATCATAGTTATTATGCAACAGAGTCACCCGAAGCATAACAAGTCCAAATAGAAGAGCATGATTGAAGGTTATTTTTCGCCCTCAATCATGCTCTTTTTTAATTTAAAATACTTGAATTCCTTCTTGGTCTATCGATAGTACATTGATAGCAGCCGAATGAGGTAATTTTTCCAACTCTCGAACCATTTGAGTTGTTTTTTCTTCTGGCGAGATCACTAAAACAGTCGGTCCTGCTCCACTTAGAAATGCGCCGTAAGCTCCAACCTTGTGACTAAGATCCCGGATTTGCTCCAAATGTGGCACTAATTTTTTGCGATATGATTCATGCCACCGGTCTTTTTCCATCATTAAACCAGCTAAGGGCAAGTTGCCATTTAAAATCGCCGCAATCATCACATTTGCGATTGAACTTGCTTGGACCGCTTCTTTATATGGAATTGAAGCTGGCAATACGCTACGGCTTTCAGAGGTCAATAAGTGAGCTTCTGGAATATAAGCAATCACATCACACATTGGGAAGTGATGTTTAACAGAGTAAACTTCACCATCAACATAACTAGCTACAACAAAATCGCCGCAAATGGCGGGAGCAACATTATCTGGGTGACCTTCCATCTCCGTCGCTATTTGTACTTTATCTTTTTGAGATAAGTTCAAATTACCTAAGCGATTAGCAAGCTCAATACCGCCGACTATCACACTAGAGCTACTGCCTAACCCTCTAGCTAAAGGAATATCGGATGTCATCTTCAAAACTTTAGGTGAAAGGTCAGGTGCTATTTTCAATGCGGTTTGAATCAATAGATTCGTTTTATCACTTGGAATATCCGCACCTAAAGAATGGATGATTTTCCATTCTTCAGCATTTTTGACCACTTCGATATTCAGGTATTGCGACAACGCAATACCACATGAGTCAAAACCCGGACCTAGATTTGCACTGGTTGCGGGAATTCTTATTTTCATAATTCTGACACTCCATTACGTAAATGCATCCGCATTTCTTCTAAATCACTCATTTTAGAAATTTTTACGTCTGTTGCATTGATAGCTGTATCAGGATCTTTCAGACCATTTCCCGTGAAAACTGTTACTACTGTTTCACCAGGTTTGATTTTCCCGCTTCTCACATGTTGGATCACACCAGCTAATGAAGCTGCAGATCCAGGTTCAACGAATACCCCATCTTGCGCAGCAACTTTACGATAAGCATTCAAAATTTCTTCGTCTGTTACAGAATCGATATAACCATTAGATTCATCACGTGCAGCTTCTGCTAATTTCCAGCTAGCTGGATTACCAATACGAATAGCTGTTGCAATTGTCTCAGGTTGCTCAATCACTTCTCCTTTTACGATTGCTGCAGCGCCTTCTGCTTCAAAACCGTGCATTCTAGGTAAAAGAGTCCCTTTTTTATCATGCCATTCCTTAAACCCTTTCCAATAAGCTGAAATATTTCCAGCATTTCCAACAGGGATTGCTAAAACGTCTGGTGCTTGTCCCAGTTGTTCACAAACTTCAAAAGCAGCCGTTTTTTGACCTTCTAAACGATATGGATTAACAGAATTCACAAGAGCAACTGCTTCTGTTTTGGCAATATCTCGTACAGCTTTTAAAGCTTCATCAAAGTTTCCTGGAATCGAAATAATATCTGCGCCATAAACGATGGCTTGAGCTAATTTACCCATTGCGATTTTCCCATCTGGAATAACCACATATGCTTTAACACCGGCTCTTGTAGCATAAGCGGCAGCAGCAGCACTTGTATTCCCAGTAGAAGCACAAACGATTGCTTTAGCCCCTTCTTCAACAGCTTTAGCTACGGCCATGACCATGCCGCGGTCTTTAAAGGAACCGGTTGGATTCAACCCTTCATATTTTCCGTATAGATTGATTCCTAATTCTTTTGATAAACTGTGCAAAGGAATCAATGGTGTATTTCCTTCAGCTAGAGAAATCATGGGTGTTTTATCTGTAATTGGTAAATATTCCTTATATTGTTTTAATAGTCCTTCGTACATCTTTAGTCCTCCAATACTTTAAATGTATTTAATAGTTCGAATTCTTCAGTGGATTCGATTTCTTTCGTCACTTGTTTCATTTGTTCTTTCGTAATGGTATGAGTGATTGCAACGATTCTTGCTCTAGTTCCGTCAGATTTTTGCTGAACTAATTGATCGAAGCTAACATTGGCCTCCGTCATAATTTGTGTCAACTTCAAAATTTGACCACGACGATCTGGTACTTCGATCGAGAAATAATACTTCCCAGAAATCGTATCATCTGCGGCGATTTTAGTATCGTGTTGATAGGAATTGAACATATGTCCAGTTGTTCCTAGACGGATATTTTTAGCGATCGTAATAATATCACTCACCACACTGGTAGCAGTAGGTTTAGCGCCAGCTCCCGGTCCGTAATACATTGATTCACCAACACCTGAGCTTTCAATAAAGACGGCATTAAACTCATTGCGAACAGAAGCAATCGGATGCGATTTAGCCACTAACATCGGTCCTACTTCAACAGCAATACTTCCTTCTTGATTTTCAGAAGAACCAATTAGTTTCACTTCGTATCCTAACTCGGCAGCCATTGCAACGTCATCTAACGATAATCCGCGAATTCCACGTGTATCGACTTGATCCAATCTAATATTCATTCCAAAAGCAAATTGACTTAAAATAACCATTTTATAGGCCGCATCGATCCCATCGACATCATTCGTTGGATCAGATTCAGCAAAGCCTAATTCTTGCGCTTCTTTTAACGCTTGGTCGTATGATTTTTTTGCTGAAACCATTTGTGTCAGCATATAGTTGGTCGTACCATTTACGATGCCTAAAACTTTTTGGATATTATCAGCGGCTAAACTATTCGCAATCGTACGTAAAATCGGAATGCCGCCTGCCACGCTCGCTTCATAATACAAATCACAATGATTTTTTTGTGCTAATGCCACAAGCTCACTACCATGTTGCGCCAATAAATCTTTATTTGCTGTTACGATATGTTTGCCATTTTCTAGTGCTTTGGTAATGAAGGTTTTTGCTGGTTCTACTTTGCCGATTAATTCAACAATGATCTTGATTTCATCATCATTGATAATATCCTCAATATTTGTCGTGAGTTGAATATCGAATTTCTCAGCCTGACGTCTTTTTTCTTCTTCGTCTCGTACTAACGCTTTTGAAATAGCAATTTCCATCCCTGTTACTTGAGAAATTTTTTCTTGATGTTCTTGTAAAATGGTTGGTACACCAGATCCCACAGTCCCCAGTCCAAGTAAACCAATTTTCAGTTTTTCCTTCATTCTTCTTCCTCCAACTATAAAATTAGAAACATTTCATTTTCTTCTAATAAAACATGTCTCTAGTATAACGAAATGCCGAAAAAAAAACTACCCTTTTCTGTGAATTTCCCGAAGGAATCATAGAAAAAGATAGATTACTGATGTTTGATATGTTCAAATGTTTGATTAAGAATGTCGATAACATGATGGTCATCCAATGTATAATAAATTGTTTTCCCCTCACGTCTTGATCTCACTACATGGCTATCGCGTAATAATTTTAGTTGATGAGAAACCGCCGATTGTTCCATCGAAAGTTGCTCTGCAATTGCTGTTACGTTCAACTCTCCTTGCTTTAACAAAAGTAAAAGCCGCAATCTCGTTGGATCACTCAACACTTTATATAACTGACTTACTTTTTGAATCTCATCTATTTCTTTCATCGCTGAGCTCCCTTTCCTTTTTTCCTCTTGACTATTATAGCAAACTTTTTTCAAAAGAGGCTATATTTCATTCTTTTAAGCGGAATCAAAAAAACAGGTAGGACAAAACAACGCCCTACTTGCCTTTTCAATTGTTCTTGTTAATTATTTGCTTGTTTAACCGCATCAATCACGGCGTATCTAAATCCATTCTTTTCTAAAGCTGTAACGCCTTTGATCGTACTACCGCCAGGAGAGGTTACACCATCTTTTAATTCACCAGGATGCTTTTTAGTTTCTAATGCTAATTTCGCAGAGCCAAGCATCATCTGAGCAATGACTTCATAAGAAAGTTCACGAGGCATTCCTTCCAAAACAGCGCCGTCCGCTAAGGCTTCCATAAAGATATCCACAAAAGCTGGGCTACATCCGGCAACTGTTCCAAACGTACCTAAAATAACTTCGCTAACTTCTTCAACTTTCCCCAAAGACTCTAGTACACGAACGGCCTCAGCTTTTGTTGGAGCTGGCATATCCGCAAAAACAGCACCGATCATTCCTGCATTGACACTCACTGGTGTGTTGGGAATCGCATGAACAACATGGATTGTTTCACCTAACACAGCTTGAGCTTCTGCCACTGTATGACCTGTAGCTACTGAAATAAGAATGGTATCTTTGGCCATAAATGGTGCTGCTTGTTTTAAAATTTCTAAGACAATTCTAGCTCCGGTTGCAATAAAAATCACCTTACACGCTTTCAATTCATCATAGTCTTTGATCAATTGAAACCCGAGTTTTTCTTGAAGTGCTTCAGCAGTTCCGCTTGAACCGCCTTTTACGAATAAGTTTTCTGGCGCTACTGTTTTGGCTTTTAGCAAACCTTCGATCATCGCACTACCCATGTGACCTGCTCCAATAAATCCAATGTTCATATCCATCACTCCTTATAAATTTACAAATGAAAGGACTGAAGTAATACTGATTTCCAGTTTTTCAGTCCAAATCATTTTATTTGGTTATATCATTGACTGCTTGCTCAAAATTCTTGATTTTTTGATCTACTTCTAATTGTGAAGCAGCTTTAGTAGCTAAATAAAACTTAATCTTAGGTTCCGTTCCTGATGGACGAATGGCAATCCAACTACCATCTTCCAAGAAATATTTTAGCACATCTGAAGGTGGCGTTGTTAAGGATTCGACTTTACCATCCGCAAAGGTTCTCGTTAGTTCTTTAAAATCTTCTGTTTGAGTTACTTTGATATCTGCAAACGCAGTAGGTGCTTCTTCGCGGAATCTTTTCATCAAAGCTTTGATTTTTTCGCTGCCTTCGATGCCACTCAATGTAACTGAAATTGTTTTTTCTTCAAAATAGCCATATTCTTTAAAGATATCTTGTAATCCATCATAAAGTGTTTTTCCTTGTTTCTTGTAGAACGCCGCAACTTCTGCCAATAAAACCAGGGCTTGAATGGCATCTTTATCACGAACAAACGATTTTACTAAATACCCGTAACTTTCTTCAAAACCAAACATGAATGTTTGAGAATGATCGGCTTCATATTGCTCGATTTTTTCCGCAATAAATTTAAATCCTGTTAAAACATCAACCATTTTAGTGTTGTATTTTGCTGTAATTGCTGTAGCTAATTCACTAGAGACAATTGATTTTAAGACAACGGCATTTTCTGGTAGCGTACCTGCTTGTTTGTGTGCTTCTAAAATGTATTGAATCATAATCGAACCTAATTGGTTCCCTGTTAAAACTTGATAAGAACCATTCGGTAACCGAACTGCTGCGCCTAAGCGATCCGCATCTGGATCAGTTGCAATCAATAAATCAGCATCTTCTTTTTCACCTAAACGAATAGCATATTCAAAAGCAGAATGTTCTTCTGGATTTGGTGATTTGACTGTTGTAAAATCTGGATCAGCGATTGCTTGTTCCGGAACAAGTACAAATTTTTCAAAACCAGCTTGCTTTAATGCTTTTTCACCCAACATTTTACCTGTACCGTGTAAAGGGGTATAAACCAGTTTCAATTCTTTCCCCATCTCATTGATTAATTCTTGGTTGATCGTAACGTTTTTGATCTCTTTCAAGTAAGCAGTATCGACTTCTTCCCCAATGATTGAAATTAAGTCACGCTCTTTTGCCTTGTCTTCAGCTAAAACGTCAACTTTTAATGGATTTTCGACTTCGCGAACATACTTTGTTAATGCATCAGCATCAGCGGGCGGCATTTGTCCCCCATCTGCACCATAAACTTTATAACCATTATAAGCAGCCGGATTGTGAGAGGCCGTGATCATGATCCCAGAGAATGCATTGAGATGACGAACAGCAAAAGACAACTCAGGTGTTGGTCGTAAACTTTCAAAAACAAAAGCCGGAATATCATGGTTTGCTAATGTTTTAGCAGCTTCCATTGCAAATTCTGGTGACATGTGGCGTGAATCATAAGCAATCGCCACTCCCCGTCTTTTCGTTTCCATTCCTTCAGCATCCATAAAACGGGCTAACCCTTCAGTTGCTTGACGGATCGTAAAAATATTCATTCGGTTGATCCCTACACCTAAAATGCCGCGCATCCCTGCCGTGCCAAACTCTAATGGTGCATAAAAAGCATCTTGACATTTTTCAGGATCTTCTTTTAAATCTTTCAATTCTTTTTTTAGATTTTCTGGTATATTTTCTTCATTTATCCACTGTTCATAGACTTGTTCCCAAGACATATCAGCACCTCTTTTATCATTTGTTTTCTTACCCACTAGTAAGTATATCATTCTAGCGCTTTTGAGGAAAGCAATGCCTAAAAAGCACTCCTTCTGGTAATTACTTTAACAAGCCTTTAATTTGCAAGAGTTGATCTGTAAGCATTGAAGGTTCAGTAGCAAAGAAATCGGAAATTTTTTGACTCCAGCGTTTGGTTTCTCGTGCTTCTGCAAAGTTTTCCATCGTTTGATCGTATTCTTCAATCAATTGATACACATATGGTTGGTACTTATTATAATGAATGACAGTTGTCTCTGGTAAGCGTGGTTTGACCTGCATTTCTACGATTGGTTGTCCAATACTTAACCCAAATAGTGGAAATGTATGTTCCGGTAGTTCTAGTAATCTGCTAATTTCTTTTCCATGTTTGCGAATACTTCCGACGACGACAGATCCTAACCCAAAGCTTTCAGCAGCAATAACTGCATTTTCAAGTGCTAAGGCGGCATCTGTTGTGGCTAAGATAACTGGTTCGATACTTTCATTTATTGGGTAAGTGCTATCATACGCTTCACTGACCATCTTCGAACGATGGAGATCTCCAATAAAAAGTAAAAAAACCGAACTTTTTTTGATCTGAGGATTGCCAGGATTCCATTCTACTAACTGTTCACGGATTTGCTTGTCTTGAAGTACGATAATACTGTAAAATTGACCATTCATCCAACTAGGTGCCTGTCTTGCCGCATCTAATATTGCTTGTAATTGAGCTTGAGGTATAACATAATTTCCGTCAAAATCACGATAACTGCGGCGATTTTGTAATAATTCAATCGTTTGATTCATAAGAGCGAATCCCTCCTTTTTTTCTATTTTATCATAGTCTGTTTGAGTCCATACTCATTTTTTTAGTTATCTCTCGTAATTTCGTTTCAAATAGTGGGAAATTTATTTCATCTACTCTAGAAAAATTGATCCGGATACTATCTTGATTTTCACTAAAAAAGAAACTAGGTGCAATCAATAGTCCTTCTTGTAAAAAAACAGCCCAGTCTTTTTGTTGTAGTTTCCCCTGCTTCCATTTTGCCCAAATATAAAAACCACCCTCTGGCATCGTGACTTCCCATTCTGATAATTGATCTAGTAGTTGAAATACAGCTTTTCCTCTTTGTTCTAACTTTTGTTTCAGAGACGAAACCTTCATTGGAAAATTTTCATCAGTTAGCGCTAAATTTGCTAATAACTGTGGAAAGATACTTAATGAAAAATCCATCATTTTTCTAGCCTCAGCTAGCTGTTGATTAACAGAAGTTGGTGCACTTAACCAGCCAATCTTGGTTGTCGAACCAAGAATTTTTGAAAGCGACCCGATATAGAGCACATTTTCTGGATCTAATTTTTTTAACGGCTGAATTTTATCTGAGGGAACGAAATTTAATTTAGCAAAAACATCATCTTCTAAAATCGGTATTTGGTAGTTTTGACAAAGTTCTACAAGTGCTTTTCTACGTTTCATCGACATTGTTTTACCTGTAGGATTCTGAAATGACGGATTGACCATAACCATTTTGACGCGATGTTGACGAATCACTTTTTCTAAAGAGAACAAATCAATACCTTCTTGATCCATATTCACTCCGTAAAGACGGATCCCGGCTGCTTGAAAAATGGGAAGCGCATAAAGAAAAGATGGGTCTTCGATCGCAACGCTGTCACCCGATTGCAGCAGTACTTGCAAAATCAAGAATAACGCTTGTTGTGCACCAGAAGTAATCAAAAGACTTTCTGGAGAAAGAGAAAAGCCATATTCCTTTTCCGTTTCATTACTAATTGCTTGTCGCAAAGGATAATAGCCTAAATCATCTTGTTGTTCTTCTTCTAAAAAATGTTTCCAGGTCAGTGGTGGAAATGAAAAACTCGGAATTAGATCTAAGGGTAATTCACCTGTATACAAATCTAAAACGTCATGATCAGACTGTTTGATCAACCTTTCGATCTGTTCTGTGTATGGATCAACTTTAGCAAATACATTTTGTTCTAGATAACGACGCCAGTCCGTTCTTGGCGTGGTACTAATGCCCCATTTTCCTTCATTAACAATCGTACCGCTTCCTTGCTTTCTAAGAATCCAACCTAATGCAACCAATTCATCTAAAGCATGAACGACTGTAGAGCGATTGACTTGAAAGTAAGCAGCTAGTTTTCTTTCTGAAGGTAAACGTTCACCTGGAAGCAGGTCACCGTTTTTTATGTAGGTTAAAATTAGTTCGATAATACTTACGTAGACTGGTACGCCTTTTTCTTTTTTTAGTGACCACATGCTTTTGCCTCCTGTTTTTTTGTTTGGTGGTTTAAAGGATCAACTCTCCCTTTGGTCGTCTTGTACTGCTCAACATCAAATCACTTCGTTCTTTGTGTTTCAAACTAATAGATTACTTTTGGCTGATTAGCGAGATTTGATAAGAGATAAGAGCATGGATCAACTCTCCCTTTGGTCGTCTTGTACTGCTCAACATCAAATCACTTCGTTCTTTGTGTTTCGCAGTAATTGGATGACCTGAAAATAACCCAATTGGCTGTTTTTGTCAACTGATGTTTGTTTTACAATACGTATATCAAAATATTTTCTGAATAGAGGTTGAAGGATGATCAAAAAAGTATTAACAGTTGCTGGTTCTGATTCTAGCGGCGGTGCAGGAATTCAAGCGGATTTAAAAACGTTTGAGGAGTATGGAACTTTTGGTTTTTCAGCTTTAACTAGCATTGTAACCATGGATCCTGATGAAGGGTGGAGTCATTTAGTAACACCAATCGAGCCTGATTTAGTAGAAAAGCAATTGAAAACTATTTTTGCGGGCGGCGCTCTTGATACGATGAAAACAGGGATGCTTGGAACAATCGAAGCAATCGAAATCACTCGCACTTATATTGATAAATTTGCCATGGATAATATTGTGATCGATCCAGTTATGGCTTGTAAAGGGACTAGTGAATTATTACAACCAGAAAATGTGGCAGCGATGACTCGTTTACTTTTACCAAAAGCAACTGTTACCACGCCTAATTTAGTTGAAGCAGGGATTTTATCTGGAATGGGTGATTTGACTTCTATCGACCAAATGAAAGAAGCAGCTAAAAAGATTCTTGATTTAGGACCAAAAAATGTTGTCATCAAAGGTGGCCACCGCTTAAAAACGGATAAGGCAGTCGACCTTTTTTATGATGGAACTGATTTTACTATTTTTGAAAGTGAACTATTTTCAACTGATTATAATCACGGAGCAGGATGTACGTTCGCTGCTGCAGTAACTGCTGGTCTTGCCAAAGGTTATTCAGTTGTTGAAGCCGTTGCCTTAGCTAAAAAATTCGTAGCTGCAGCAATTAAAAATGGACAAAAAATCAATCCATTTCTTGGGCATGTCTGGCATGGCGCGTACAATCATGCATCCAACAGAATGACCAAAAATTAAGGAGTGATCCAATGAATAAACAAAGTTCAACAACGTCTATTGTGCTAGGTGGTTTATTTGCAGCCTTAACCGTTCTTGGTACAATGATTAAAATCCCTATGCCTACTGGCGCATTTGCTCATTTAGGCAATTCTGTTTTATTGTTAGCTGTTCTTTTGATTGGTTATAAAAAAGGCGCTTTAGCTGGTGGCTTAGGTTTTGCAATTTTTGATGTTTTAAATGGCTTTGCCGCTGAAGCACCTTACTTTATTTTAGAAAGCTTTATCGTTGGTGGTGCCGCTGCTTTGATTATTTTGCTTTTCCATCAAAATATTGATACGATTTGGAAAATTATTGTAGTAGCTACAGTAACTGGCATTGCTAAAATTATTATGACTCAAATTAAGAATACTGTGATGGGCCTTTTAGCTGGTGCTGATGTTAATGTGGCTTTTGCAAGCGCCCTATCAAAATTACCTGCAACATTTATTAATGTAGCTACGACAATTGTGATAGTAACGCTCGCTTATTTCCCATTGAAAAAAGCAATGGACGTCATTTTTACAAGGCAATCATTTTAGAGAACCAAACAAAAAACTTCGCCTAATTTGGTAAAATAACCAACTTAAGCGAAGTTTTACTATTTATCATTAGTAAAAATGCTTTCAAGCACCCAAAAGATGATTCCTGAAACTGGGAAAATCACCCAGTTTATTCCCCAATTTCCTAATAGTAACCCCTGACATACAAAGATTCCTACAATAATCGGCCAGTAGATTTTTTCCAGCGTTTCAAACCATGCAGGTCTTCTGCTATTTCGTTCTGCTATTGCTTTAGGACCTGGCTTTCCATCATCTGAAATAAAATAGGTTTGTTCTAGCATTTTAGTGAAACTTCCCATGATAACCCCTCCAAAAATGAAAAAGAAAACACCAAAAGATGCAAAAACTAAGAGACAAGCAATGCCAAAAAACTCATATTCATATAATGTTGCAAAAAAGATAACAGGTATTACCGATAAAATACACAACACCACCCCAGCAACCATACAGAAAATAAATGAACGCTGAAATACTTCTTTTCTCTTTTTCATTTCGTTTTTTACTTGAATTGGAATCAAACGATCATCTAATTTTTTACTTGTATTTGCAATAGTCGTTCCTGCAATAATAAATAGTGGAACGCCAATCGCTGCTCCTAAGAAAATAAACAGCAGCCCAAAACTCTCTGTAATCTCTCCACCATATATTTCCATGTTAGCAAAAAAGGCAGCCACTCCTAACATAATAATCATCACACCTAAACCGATCATTGTCGCAGCTCTGTGATACACTTTAAGAAAATCAACTGATTCGTCAAGAGTGATTTCATTTAATTCGTAGCCCTTCTCATCAATGAATTCTTGTTTAATATTCATTTCTTCCAATAGTTCATCGATTGAACCAAATTCTGCAATCACGCCTCCGATTGCTTCGTTCTCGGATTTTCCTTGACCCTTCAAATCTTCATATCGGTCTTCGGCACTAGCTAATAGATCTTCCTTCAATTGTTTCGTTTGACTTGTTTCTACTACTCCCAAAAATAAACTGTCAATATAATCCCTGATCGTTTTCATTACTTTTCCTCCTTGATGAAGCGTTCAACGACTTTTTTTGTAAGTGTCCACTCTGCTATCTTTTCCTCTAAATAGGTTTGTCCAGATGTTGTGATTTTATAGTATGTTCTTTTTTTCCCATGTGTGATTTGACCTGGAAAAGAGGCTATAAATCCATTTTTTTCTAAACGATTAAAGGCTGAATACAATGTCGTTTCTTTAATTGAATAGTTATTCTCAGAAATTTCCGTGATTCTTTTAGAAATGGCATAACCGTATGAATCACCTTCCTGCAATACAGACAAAATAAATGTATCGTTATAGCCTCTGATTGCATCACTTCCGATCATTGAATCACCTCCGATTACTGCATCTGATGTACTACGTCTGTCGTTGTAATTATCATAGCACGATTACTACGACAGGTAAAGTAAAAATAATCAAAATAAAAAAGAAGCGTAAAATACGCTCCTTTTTTATTGCAAACTCTAACAACTAATTGCTGAGTTGATGGTACGCAATCCTTGGTGATCAAAGGAAGAGAAGCCCCTTGTCTCTTTGATTAAATTGTATCACCATTAAATATTGAATTTTTAACGATCACATAGTCTACTTTACGAATCGCTTCAAGATCACGGCCACCAGCATAAGAAATGGAAGATTGTAAATCTTGCTGCATTTCTACTAGCGTATCCGCCAAACTACCTTTATGTTGGATCCAGATTTTCTTTCCTTCAACATTTTTCTTTTCACCCTTTTGAAATTCAGAAGCACTACCGAAGTATTCTTTATAAACAATCCCGTTTTCTACTTTTGTTTCACCCGGTGATTCCTCATGACCTGCAAATAATGAGCCAATCATCACCATCGTTGCGCCAAAGCGTACTGATTTTGCTACATCACCTGGCGTACGAATCCCGCCATCAGCAATAATTGGTTTTCTAGCTGCTTTTGCACACCAACGTAGTGCTGCTAATTGCCAGCCGCCAGTTCCAAATCCTGTCTTGATTTTAGTGATACAAACTTTACCAGGACCAATGCCGACTTTTGTTGCATCGGCTCCTGCATTTTCTAGTTCACGAACCGCTTCAGGTGTTCCCACATTACCAGCGATAACGAATGTTTCTGGTAAATGTTTTTTCAAATGCTGAATCATATTGATTACGGCATTTGAATGACCATGTGCAATATCGATCGTTACATAATCAGGAACCAAATTACGTTTAGCTAATTCTTCTACAAACCCATACTCAGCTTCCTTTACACCAACACTGATAGATGTGATCAAGCCTTTGGCATTCATTTTTTCGATAAATGGAATACGTGCATTTTCATCGAAACGATGCATAATATAAAAATAATTATTTTTAGCTAAAAATTCTGCAATTTCATCATCAATGATCGTCTGCATATTCGCAGGTACCACTGGCATTTTAAAGGTATGTTTCCCTAATTTTACAACTGTATCACATTCTGAACGACTGTTCACGATACACTTATTTGGGATCAACTGGACATCTTCGTAATCAAAAACTTTCATACTGTATTGCCTCCTAATAGGTTCTAATAAAAACACGCAAAAACACGAACATCAAACCATTAATAGTTCGCATTTTCAAGCACCTCTGTCAATTTACACCATCCATTTGTAAATGTCAAAGGTAAATGCCGAAAAACACATAAACTAAAAGGGTATTATTCGTGTTTTGATTCAAAATAGATTTCCGTCTTTTTTAGACGGCCTTTATTTCTTTCTGTTTGGTTATTTGTTCTTCATTTTTTTCTTCAGGTAAAAGACGATTTAAAAGAATTGCGGCAATCGATGCTGTTGCAACTGATGAACCAAATAGATATTGTAAAAATGATGGGAGTGATTGAATAAATTCTTTAGGAATCAAGGTCAACGCCAATGTTAAGATCATTGGAATCGCAATCACATACATGGCTTTCTCGTTGATTTCAACTTCCTTGATAACTTTCATCCCACTAATCGAAATGATTCCACAAACAATCACAAAAACACCACCAATCACAGGCGCAGGGATTGAAGAAATCAACGTCGATAACTTTCCAGATAAACCAAATACGATAAACCATGCGCCAGCCGCTACAAATACTTTTTTACTTGCAACTCCTGTAATCGAAATAATCCCAGCATTCGTAGAATAGCCTGTTACTGGTGTTGTTCCCAACATGGATGAGATCAGGCAGCCGATTCCTTCTCCGACCACTCCTCGATTGATATTTTCATCTGTTAAAGGTTCTTCACAAACATTGCTGACCGCAAACCAGGTTCCTGTCGTTTCAGCCATTAATACAACATAAATAATCATCATCGTCAAAATTGAAGACAAATCAAATGAAAAGTGAAAATCTACAAACGGCACTTGAGGAACACTAAGTAGCGGTGCATTCTTAACTTGAGATAAATCAAGGATTCCCATAAACTGTGCTGCTATACAGCCAATAACCAAAGCTAAAATCACAGAAGATATTCGGAAAATCCGTCCTTTCCCAGGAAATTGCGATCCGATCATCGCAAACAGCACAAGTGAAACAGCTGCAATCACTGCCAATAAAATATTTTGACCTAAATCTCCAGATGCCATGAAAACATTATCATTCAACGCTACTGGCATTAATGATAAGCCGACAATAAAAATAATAGTGCCACCGACGATGGGCGGTACAAAAGCTTTGATCAAGCGATTAAAAATACCTGTTAATCCTAAAATAATGACTAAGACGGCCCCAATCAAGCTAGCCCCTAAAACAGTCCCCCAGCCGCTTCCGTCTTGATTATTTGCAAAATAAATCCCTGCAATAGCGCCAATTGGAATAAAAGACGGTCCTTGTGCTACTGGCAGTTTCATACAAAAGTAAGATTGAATGATCGTTGCAATCCCTGCAGCAATGAAAGTAGCCTGAATAAGTGCTGATGATTCTTTAGTTGGCAAACCAATAATCGATGCAATAATAAATGGCACAACATAGACATCCATTGCTAAAACATGTTGGATCCCTAAAAGTGCTGACTGTCCAATCGATAGATCATCATTGGGTCCTACGGTTAATTTTGATGTTTTCACTTGATTTTCTGTCATTTTACTTTTCACACCTCTAGCTCTTTTTTATTTTTATCATGAACTTTTCTTCCTTGAATCCAAACTTCATCAATATTTTCAGGTCGAGATAAATACAGAATTTTTTGAAAAATAGCCATTAAAGGTTCTTCTTCCGAAAAAATAGGCAACTCTTTACTATCAATAATTTGAATATCCCAAGCATAGTCGACAGCAATTTTTCCAATTGGTAGACTTAATGATTCACCACCACCGGCAGTTGCGAGATAAAAAGCTTCATTCAAGGTAATGCTTGAACCAGAAACCCCACGTTTTTCACTACAACAATTGTTATCTACCCCATCTTCTAACATTCTAGAAGACATTACTGCTTGTCGAATATTATCAAATAAACTTGGAGAAAACCCGCCAGAAATATCACTTCCTAGACCTACTTCTACTCGATGTTCATGCAATAGTTTAGCAATTGGGGTAACGGCATTACCAAAATATGCATTGGAAATCGGACAATGAGCCACTGCCGTCCCTTTCTCAGCAAATAACTTCATATCTTCATCGGAAAGGAAGCCACAATGAGCCATCACTGATTTTTCTGTCATTAACCCAAAATCATTTAAAGCAAATGCGTCATTTTTTCCAAAACGCTCTTGCACAAAAGTATGCGCCCAATCGCTCTCACTACAATGTGATTGAATGTGAACATTATATTTAGCGGCTAAAGCACCTAATCCTTTTAAAGAGTCATCAGTACAACTTGGAATAAATCGAGGAGTGACAACTGGATATACTCCTTGTGGCGTATTTTTATTTAATTCTAATACTTCTTGAATAAATAATTCCGTTTCTTCAAGTGCTACCGCCGTTGTTGCATCTCGATAGTAAGCAGGATTCTGTTCTAGATCGTCCATCACAACTTTCCCCACTAAGCCTCTTTGACCTTTTTCGCTGCAAATTTCTGCCAAGCGTCGACTTGCTTCACGATGAACCGTGGCAAAATACAAAGCAGTTGTTGTTCCATTTTTGATCAACTTTGTCACTAAATCCGAATAGACGGTTTCTGCAAAGTCACTATCAGCAAATTTTGCTTCTAACGGAAAGGTATACGTGTTGAGCCAGTCATATAATGGTAAATCAAGCGCCGTACCGGCTTGTGCCCATTGTGGAGCATGAATGTGAAGATCGATAAATCCGGGTAGGATAAATTGATCTGGTGCCAATTCTTGAAATTTATTTTTTGCCGAATACTCTTCAATAATCTGATCATATTCTTCTGATTCTGGTGCAATAATCTTGCCGATCACACCTGATTCTGAAATACAAAATAAGCAGTTTTCTAATGTTTTAACATTTTTTGGATCAACACTTGAAAATGCAGTTCCTTTTACAACAAAATTAAACAAACTAAGGACTCCCTTCATAACGATACAAAGAGTATTATATACAATAATTCGTTTTTATTCTATATTTTTTTATCAAAAGATTAAAAAATCGCGCGAAATATCCAAAACACGAACATTAAACCAAAAAAACTTAAACAAAATGAATGAAGCATTTTGTTTAAGTCTTTAAAGAGAACTTTTTTAGATCCAAATGTTTTTTTGGATGACTTCTTTTGGAAGAGAGTTTCTATACAATGTGTGCTTAACAAGCTTAGCTTGGACAAGTTTTTTTCTTCCCTCTAGAGTTCTAGAGTAGATCAAGTTACTTTTACCTGAAAAATAGTGGTTGATTGCACATTGATAGATCATAGCCGTCTTTTTATTTCGACCAAATATCTCTGGTACACTTAGAATCTCAGAGTTTTTTAAATAAATAAAGTAGCGCGGATTCTCTATTGGTGAAAGAACTTCCTTCATTGTAGTATGAAAAAGTCGTTCTTCTTGGTAGTTTGCTTGAGTAAAATAACATGTACATTCACTAGTTGAAACATTGATTGTGATTCTTTTTAAAGCATCTGACTCAAATATGCCAAGCTCCACAAATGTTTCAGTTATACTGAGTACCAGATGACGAATGTGATTGACTTCTTTTTGCCACTCCTTTTTTCCGACATACACTTGATAGGTTTCCAAAACTTTTTCTCTATTGAAAGTCGCTAAAATTGCTAATCCATCCACACCAAAAATCATACCGCCCAAAATAGGATCCGCAATCATAGAGAAAATGCCAGCAATTGACAAAACAGCAATTCCTATCCCTGAATAAAGTCGCCCTTTATCAAAATATTTAGCCGCTTGCGGCTTAACGACTAACAAAGGTGTGGTAGGTTTATCTTCAGCTTGTTTTCTAATGATTAAAGGCATTGTCAAATGATTCCCTTTTTCTAACCCTTGCTTCCAACGTTGTTCCAACTGTTCTCTTTCATTGCACCAATACAGCATCTCTTGGTTGTAGACCGCAATTTCTTTTCCGGAACTAACACTTATTAAGTCGAAACGTTCTACACCACTTTCAATAACCGGCTGTGTCTCAAAAGTTAACCCACAGATGTATCCCATACGCTTCATGATTCGGTTAAGGTCTATTTGCTTAGAAAAGTCTAGTCCAGGTAGGACAACTGCTAAATGCCAGATATTCGTTGTTTTTCCTTTCTTATGCATTCGTAAGCCACGCCCTCTTAATTGCTGAGTTTGAGTAAATGAAGTAGAGTGATTTGCTAAAACAACCGTATTGATTGCAGGACAGTTCCAACCTTCCCCAAATAAACTACTAGTTCCGATCAGTAATTGAATCGCTTTTTGATCCACTAACTCTGTTACAATTGTTAAAGCTTTTGAACGCATTTGTTCATTAGAATAAACAACAACATATTCACTAAAATAAGGATGCTCGGTAATCTTGATTGAAATGTCGGAAAATAAGGTTTGAAATTCTTTTGAAATAATTAAAAATTCGCCACAAACTGCCGCTAAATTTACATCTTCACTGAAAAAAGGAACTAGATAATCGAATATTGGGATCAAGCCGTACTCCAACTCACCATTTTTCCCAGCTAGAACCTCTTTTTTTATAAAATCTGTTAAAACTAACCCACAAAGCTCACGCCCCATTTTCTCATATTCACAAAGTAATATACGACAGATCGCTTCTTTTTTTTCAACTGGCGCTTGGTTTACTATGCGATCTGAAAATTCTGGAAACAATTGTAACTGATTTTGGACTAGCCAACCTTTACTTTCTAAATAAGTAAATAAAGATAACTTGGGATCGCAGTCGTATAAATAAGTCAGCAAATGAATCATATGTTTTTTTTCAAGTGTTGGGAAGGATAATTTTTCCCCTTGCGAACGTGACACACCTAACATGTGCCAATGTTGCTCCTCTAATTGATAACCATGTAAATGCAAAAATAATAAAGCACTTAAATAAACATCAAAAAATTGATAGATAAATTCCTCTTGTTCTATTGGATTTTGGATAAAGTCTTTTTGCAACAGACAGTTTGAAATCTCAGTGCTTGCAGCAATTGTTTCAACGATTTCAGATTGATTTTGCATAAATTCTTCGTAACGTGCAACGATCCCTGTAGGTGCTGAAACTAAATAAAGATAGTCTTGGTGTGGCGCTAGCGCTTGCTCTTTAATTAGTTGAGGAATCGCTATTTCTTCATCAATAGGTCCATTTAAAAGTTGATATTGCTGCCATTCTTGTAAGTCAGCATCATATGGCGGCGTAGCTGTTAACGAAACAGTAATTAATTCAGGGGCTTCAATTTTTAAAGCAAGTAACACTTCTCCCCAGCTCTTCTTTAAGTGGTGTGCTTCATCTAAAACTAAAACACCGATTTTTTCTCTTTTAAAAAATGTTGGATCATTTTTTAATCGACTGTAAATCGTCTGATAGGTTTCAACTGTATTCATTTTTAATGAATCAATCGAATCAGAAACCTCAGATCGATCAGCTGTTTTTTTCAAAAATATCGTTTGTATTGTCCTAATCCATTGCTGCTTCAGTACTAAAGATGGCACTAAAATCAAGGTTTTCTCATTCAACTGGCGAATGATTTCGATTCCCAAGTATGTTTTACCTGAACCAGGAGGTACAACAAGATGAACCGACTGATTCTCCTTGTAGTTTGGTAGTCGTTCCAATAATTGCTTTTGGTATTTACGCCACGTTACAGTTTCACTTGTTAGAATCGTCATGAATTTTTTGTACATCCTTTCCTTGATTTCTTTGTTCCAAACGATCGATTTTTTCATGTAGTTCAGTAATTGTCTTTTGCAATTCATCATGCATAGTATCGTGCTTTTTATGTAACGTAGTCAAGCTATGATGAATAAGCGTACCACTTCCAGCTGCCAAAGAAGCTCCTAGAGCACTTAAAACATTCGTATAATTTCCCAGTATCAACTGCACATTAGCAGAAGGTTGCACATTTTTCAATATAGGTATCCACATAGTCAGTACCGCAAAAACTACTAAGTAGAAAAATAGGAATAAATAAATAAAAATAGACAGTTTACTTGATAATAAAGTCGGTATAGACGTTAAAAATTGATTGATTTTCTTCATTTTTATTGACTCCTTTTTTGTAGGTTACTAATAGAACACTTATTCATTATGAGTGATAGTAAAATAAAAGTAAACCTGTCGTATATTTTACAACAAGCGCTATTTTTGCTACTTATTTAAAAATCAAAACAAAAATGGCTCCACCTTTTGATTCTAGTCAAAGTTGCGTTATACTTGAAGAAGAATCTTATTAACTAGGAGGCAACAAACTATGTTGAAAATCGAAAGAATACAAACTGGCGTGATCCAAGAAAATTGTTACTTAATTTATAACGATACAAACCTTTTAATTATTGATCCTGGTGATGAAGCAACTAAAATAGCAGCACTTATCAAAAAAACAGGTAAAAAGCCAATCGCAATTTTACTGACCCATACCCACTATGATCACATCGGTGCGGTTGAAGAGTTGCGTCATCTTTACAATATTCCAGTGTATGTCAGCCCGCTTGAACAAGAGTGGCTTTCAAACCCAATCTTCAATTTATCTGGTCTTGGCCGTCATAACGATATTGCCGATATTATCGTCCAACCTGCAGAAGTAGAATTTGAATTAACTGATTATAATTTAGGCGGAATCAACTTTTCTGTTTTACCGACACCTGGTCATTCAATTGGAAGTGTTAGTTTTGTTTTTGATGATTTTGTAGTTACAGGAGATGCGCTATTCAAAGGTAGTATTGGTAGAACGGATTTACGCACAGGAGATATGCAGCAATTGTTGCACAGTATCACTACTTATCTTTTCACTTTGCCAGACGAGTTCCCTGCCTATCCTGGTCATGGCGACGCAACAACGATCGAACATGAGAAAAAAACAAATCCTTTTTTTAATTAACTCTTTTTAAACTCGTTGATTTACTTTGAGACACAGTGAATAAAATGAACTGATGTTGAAAATTACAAGATGTAACGAAGCGAAATGTTGTTACCATGTATTATCTAGCTTCGCGGGCTAATCTCTCGAAAAAAAGATAAAAATTAACTGTGATAAAGAAACATCACAGTTAATTTTTCCTATTTTTCAGTCGAGACTGAACGAGCCCACTACGCTTTTAGTGTTATCTAGCTTCGCAGGCTAGCGCTTCGAGAAAAAGATAAATTCCGAATGAGGTAAAGAACACCTCAGTCGGAATTCCCTATTTTCTTGTCAGAGTTGAGCGAACCTGCTGCGCTTTTAATTTAAGGAGGAAATTTGAGATGAATGAACCTACAACGTTATATATTATTCGTCATGGTAAAACAATGTTCAATACGATTGGTAGAACACAAGGTTGGTCGGATACACCATTGACTAAAGAAGGTGAAGAAGTCATTCACTATTTAGGTCTTGGTCTGAGCAATACGGAGTTCAAAGAAGCTTACTCTAGTGACAGTGGACGTGCTATGCAGACTGCTCGAATCATTTTACATGAGCATTCTAATGGTCAAGCAATTCCATATGGCACTGACAGCCGTATTCGCGAGTGGTGTTTCGGTTCTTTAGATGGTGGATACGATGGTGAACTTTGGGGAGTTGTACCTAGAATCTTAGCGTTTAAAAACTATGAAGATATGATGACCAATAGAATCAGTTATAAAGATCTAGCGGATGCTATCATTGCGGCCGACACTGCAAATTGGGCGGAACCTTATGAAAAAATTCGTGAACGAGTTTGGAGCGGATTTGAAGATATTGCTCATCATCGTGAGAAAGATGGCGGAGGCAACGTGATGATCGTTTCTCATGGTTTGACGATTTCATTTTTAATGTCCTTAATTGATGATAGTTTGCCAATGCAAATTGGTTTGGAAAATGGCAGTGTAACAAAACTTATCTATGAAAATGGGAAATTTACGATCGATACAGTCAATGATACTCATTATATTGATGATGGACGCCGGATTTCCACTCAGTATTGATGACCTTCAAAATAGACTATAAAAAGCAGCTATTGCTTTTTATAGTCTATTTTTTCTGATTTACAAATTAAATTTACTAAAATCCTCAATTCAATTCCTTTTTTACAATGCCAACGGCGCCTCTAGAATGCTTGATTTGCGTCAACGTTTCTTCGTAATTTTTAGCAGCATAAGCGAAAAAAAGTACATCCACAACATAGAGCTGAGCTGTCAATGATACAGTTGCCGCACTTCTTAATGGCGCTTCTCCACCAATAGGAGTCAATAATAAAATTGTGCTCTTTTGTGCTAATGCAGAGTCACTATTGGCAGTTAACCCGATCACTGTCAGACCTTTTTCAATGGCAAGATCAGCCAATGCATTGGTTTCTTGATTTGAACCTGAGTTTGAGACTCCGATAAAAATCCCTTTCAAGCGATTCGTTCCAATTGCAGAAGCGAATAAGTGATGATCCATTGTAAAAAACACACTTAACCCAAGACGCGTAAATTTTTGATAGATATCTTGTGCCACTAACGATGAAGCCCCTAACCCGTACACAAAAATGATCTCAGTAGTCTCAAGCTCGCTAACAGCTTCATCGATGGCTTGATCGTCTAGATGCTCATTCGTTCTTTCTAAGATATGAATCAAACGATGCTGGAGCTTTTCTTTGATTGCAGCTGTTGTTTCACCATCTTCAACCTCAGTATTCATTGGCGTGTCCACTGCTCCCAAGTTGGCTGAAAGCAGTAACTTTAAATCAGTAAAACCGCTAACTTCGATCGAGCGGCAAAAACGAATAATTGCTGCTGGACTTGATCCAGCTTTTTTGGCCAACTCTTGAGCACTTAAATTAATAACTTCACTTGTATTTTTCAAAATATACTCTGCCACTTTTTGTTCAGATCCAGGCAAATGGTCAAAATGATCTTGTATCGTTAAAATTATATTTTGCTGCATGGCCTACACATCCTTCTTTTATGCAAAAATCAAACTAAACTTAATAGAGAAATTTCGGCAAGATACTCTTCCATTATAGCTAAAAATAAGTAGAAAAGGAATCTATTCGCCAAACTGAAGTCACTTTTTGTAAAAAAATAACTGATCTCTTTCCATTTAGCAGTCAAAGTACCACAAATTAGGAGATCAGTTGTTTTTCAGTTGTTAAAATAACGTTTTATTTTTCTTGTAGATCTTTTGGAATCCCAAAGAAAAATGTTGCAACAAATCCACCAGCATAAGCAGCCAATAATCCTAAAACATAGGCTAACCATTGGTTGTTAGCAATCAGTGGAATCAACGCTACTCCACTTGGCCCGATTGCGATCGAGCCGACATTTCCAAAAGCACCGATCACGGCTCCGCCGATCCCACCACCAATACACGCTGTAATAAACGGACGTCCTAAAGGCAATGTTACACCATAGATCAATGGCTCACCAATTCCTAAAATACCCACTGGTAATGCACCTTTGATCATTTCAACTAGTTTTGTATCTGATTTACAACGAATCCATAATGCTAAAGCAGCACCGACTTGACCTGCACCTGCCATCGCAAGGATTGGTAGTAATAATGTCATGCCAGTTTGAGCAATCATTTCAATATGGATTGGCGTTAAAATTTGATGCAGACCAAACATAACCATTGGTAAGAAGGTTGCACCTAAAGTGAAACCAGCTAGCATACCACCTTTTTCTAAAACAACATTGATTACACCTACCAAACTATTAGAAATCAATCCAGCTACCGGCATGATTAGGAAAATCGTAATTAACCCAATCACAAGCAAAGAAACTGTTGGTGTAATGATAATATCAATTGAATCTGGAATAATTTTATGGAGTTGTTTTTCAATCAATGAAAGTAACCAAACTGCAAAAATCACGCCAATAATTCCGCCTTGACCTGCTGATAAAGTTCCACCAGTCAAAATATTAGGTAGTGGTGCTTCTGGATTCATTCCTGTTAACATCGTTACAGCACCAATCACGCCCCCAAGCGCTGGTGTTGCACCAAATTCACTTGCACTATTGATCCCAGTGTATAATGCTAAATAAGCAAAAATACCATTTTTGATAATATTTAATACATCAATATATTGTTGCCAAGAGTCTCCAATTGTGCCGGCAACTAATAAATTGGACATAACTGCGGCTATACCACCGATGATCCCTGCACCTACAAAAGCTGGAATCAACGGAACAAAAATATTAGAAATGGATTTCAAAACGGCTTTGAATCCAGAGTTATTTTTATTTTTTTCTTTCTGAGCTGCTTTGACTTGAGCTGCCTTTTCTTCCACTAACTGCTTCCCTGATTGCGTTATTTTCGGTTCAGGGAAAGGTTCTCCTAATTTTACACCCGCCATATCGACCATTTCTTGAGCTACTTTATTCACGGTTCCAGGCCCGATCACAACTTGCAGTGTATCGTCTTCAACCACACCCATTACGCCGTCAATTTCTTTTAATTCTTCTAATTTCACTTTATCATAATCCCGAATATCCATCCGGACACGTGTCATACAATGACGCAATTTTAAGACATTTTCCTGCCCACCTACCTCTTCATAAATTTCCCTAGCCAGACGTTTGATTTTATCTTCTGTCATGTCTTTTCCTCCTCATTTTTTAAATGGTATTTTTGATAAAATTATTGCCTTGTATTAATTTTTCTGTTGCTGCTTCTTTTGAAGAATTTGTCAGTAACATGACAATTGCTAATTTCACATTTTCATCGGCTTTGATAAAATAAGCTGCTGCAGTTTCGTAATCACAGTTTGTTGCTTCCATGATGATTCGTTTTGATCGTTCAACTAGTTTTTCATTTGTCGGTTTCACATCCACCATCAAATTATTGTATACTTTGCCAATTCCAATCATCGAAATCGTTGAGAGCATATTTAAGATCAATTTTTGCGCCGTTCCTGATTTCAAGCGAGTTGAACCTGTTAAGAATTCTGGTCCAGCATCGACTTCGATTGGAAATTTAGCATAGCGGCTGATTTCAGCATCTTTATTACATGAAATCGAACCCGTAACGGCACCAACTGAATCTGCATAAACCAATCCACCAATCACATAGGGGGTTCGACCACTTGCAGCAATACCAATTACAACATCTTTATTTGTCAATCCCAGCGCTTTTAAATCATTTTGTCCGAACGCTTTAGAATCTTCTGCCCCTTCTACTGCCACTGTCATGGCTTCTTGACCACCCGCAATCAAACCTTGAACCATCTCAGGTGAAACTCCGAAAGTCGGAACACACTCTGCTGCGTCCAATACACCTAAACGTCCACTTGTTCCGGCTCCCATATAAATCAATCTGCCACCGGCATTGAAAGCAGCAATAATCGATTGTATTACTGGTTCCATTTGTGGAAGTGCTTGTTTGACGGCTATTGCAACCTTTTGATCTTCTTGATTCATTTTCTCTAAAGCATCTTTTATTGTTAGTTCATCTAAATTCATTGTTTCCTGATTTCTTCGTTCAGTCGTTAATTTTTCTAAATCCATCTTATAGTGACTCCTTCTCAATTAAATTAAACGTTTTACCTGCGCTGATCAATTTAAGCAAAGAGTGATCTTCGGCTACAACTTTTGCTACAACATTGATCTTTTTATTTGCTGGCAACTGTTTTTTCACGATTTGTATTTCTCCCATATATCTCCCGTATTGAAAATTATCAATGGTCACGCTACCTATTTCACGCTCTCTTAACGTTTCTGGTTCGATCCTATTTATTTCCTTAAACCGTGCAGTTGCACTTCGGATTACATCCCGGGCTTCATCTTGACGATTAACATGTGTACCCAAAATAAGTGAATAGTAATCACTCCCCACAGGTTCTACTTCTAACTGCACTATTTGATCACAATTGTATCTAGCAAATTGCTGTATAGTTCGTTCGTTTATTTCAGGATCACCTAGATAAACACCTTCTATCTGATCATTTTCTTGTAGTTCAATCGCTGCTGCAAATGGGTTTTGGTAACGATGTTTTTCGAGTGTAGGTAATCCTTCATATAAAGGACCTCTTAGTTTCTTATTGCCCGGAACAAATGCAAAAACTTTAAATCCTGATTCTTGTAGCCAGCTATTTTTTTCTCTAAAAAAGGTACTGGACAAACCTGTTTCAGGTCTAGGGTAATAATTATGCCAAGCTTCAAATTTTGAAAAATCCACTTTAAGCATCTGCAATTCTTGGACATCTTGCGCAGTAATTGTACTGGCGTTTAAACCAATATTTAGATGGCGAGAGGCTTCAGCAATTACTTGATTTGAAATAGCATAGTCCATACGCAAGCCAGTAACGCCTATTGAAGTAATCTCATCCAAACGGTCAAATGAAAACCCTGCGTGTATCAGTGCTTCGCCTGAAATATCGACCATTAACTTCATATCCAATTTTTGAGCAATCGAACCAAGCTCTCTTAGCCGTTGATGGTACAAAGCAGAGTCGTCTTCCGGGATGTGTAACGAAGTAAAGATTCCATTAAAGCCAACTTCACTCATTTTTTGAATATAGTTGCGTGTGTCATCGGTGATCTCTTCGCCTAAAAATACTGAAATACCATACATTTTTATTTGCTCCCTCCTAATCCGCTTTCATTATAAAACAAATGAAATAATATTTCAACTTATTTATCATAGATATAATATAAATAAAATTATTTTTCAAATCAGAATAGAAAATAAGGCTGGAATATCACTCTAAGAGTCATATTCCAGCCTTACATAAACTGAATCACATGTTGTTTTAAGCTTAGCCTGATTGATTAGCTATGCTTTAGCAAGACCAACTTCATCGCCAGCCTTTACAAAGCCTGTTTTATTAAGTTCAAAGCTCTTCACCTTATCCATATTGGTGATCACAACAACCATATCTGTTGCTTTGCCAGCAGATTTGATCGCTTCTAAATCAACTGCTGCAATTTGTGTCTCTTGTGATACTCTAGTTCCTTCACTAACTTTTATATCAAATGGTGTTCCATTAAGTTCAACCGTATCGATTCCCATGTGTAACAAAATTTCAAGCCCATTCGCCATTTTCATACCGACAGCATGTTTTGTTTGAAACACACTTAGGATCTCCCCTACTATTGGTGAATAGATAGCTCCTGATTCAGGAAGAACTGCAAAACCGTCTCCCATCATTTTTTGTGAAAAAACAGGATCATTTACATCGCTTATTGGGATCAATTCTCCTGTAGCTACTGCGTATAGCGTTTCATTTAATTGAACTGGTTCTTTCTTCTTCAAAAATCCAAACATATTTTCTCCTCCAACTTTTATGAATAGTAATAGTATAGAAAATTCTTTGAATAATTACAATACAGAACAGACCAGTATCTAAATTTTTCTATTGGTCATGAAAACTTAGTTGGTTTTTCTGATCGTAAAAGGTATACTATTAGTGATTGACTATTTTATGCTGGAAAGGATTGAACCTATGCTTTTATCAAATTTATGGAAAGCAATTATTTTAGGCATTATCGAAGGAGTCACCGAATGGCTCCCTATTAGTAGCACCGGACATTTGATCTTGGTCGATGAATTCATTAAAATGAATCTCAGCAAAGATTTCATGGAAATGTTCAATGTCGTAATCCAACTTGGTGCGATCATGGCTGTGGTTGTTCTTTATTTCCACAAGCTAAATCCATTTTCACCTCAAAAAAGCGAGACAGAAAAGAAAGATACTTGGATTCTTTGGTCAAAAGTTATTGTGGCTTGTGCACCAGCTGCAATCATCGGTATTCCACTTGATGATTGGTTGGAAGCCAAATTTCATAACTTCTTTACTGTTGCACTGATGCTGATCGTTTATGGAATCGCCTTTGTGGTCATCGAAAAAAGGAATCGAGATCGTAAACCAAAATGTACCGATTTAAGAGACTTTACCTATAAAGCCGCAGCAATCGTCGGGTTCTTCCAAGTGCTCTCATTAATCCCTGGTACTTCACGTTCAGGAGCAACGATTCTTGGTGCAATTATTATTGGAGCTTCACGTTTTGTCGCAACAGAATTTTCATTTTTCCTTGGAATTCCGGTCATGTTTGGAGCAAGCTTTTTGAAAATTGTAAAGTTCGTAATGAAAGGAAATTCATTTGGCTTTACTGAAACTTTCATTCTATTAGTTGGCTCGATTGTAGCATTTGTTGTTTCAATTATTGTAATCAGGTTCTTATTGAACTACTTAAAACGCAACGATTTCACCGCTTTTGGTTGGTACCGAATTGTATTAGGTGTGCTACTCATAAGTTACTGGCTATTTTCATAATAACATTTAGAACCGATTTAATCGGTTCTTTTTTTATGCGGATTAAAACTATATTTTTTAGAACTTGTTTATTTATTATAGAATTACCTTGAATCATGTTGATAATGATTATCATTACTAATTAGAATAAATCTATTTTACATACATGCAAAAACACTATAAAAACAGCGTTAATCTAATTGATAATTACTATCGTTCTCAATTAAGTAATTTGATTATCAATTAGAATTTATTTGTGCTATGCTCATTGTAAGGAGTGATCACAATGAAACTTTCAGAGGAAAAAAAAGCAATTCTAGCTACTATCTTATGTTTACTATTTATGATCGTCGGTTTTATTTTAGAAAAATCAGGTGTCCGCTTTTATCCACTTATTTTTGTAACAGCTATTTTTTTTGGTGGTTTTAAACAAACAAAAGAAGGCCTTCTTGATACTTTGGAAAATAAACATCTTAATGTAGATTTATTGATGGCCTTAGCCGCGATCGGAGCTTGTATTATTGGAAATTGGTTTGAAGGTGCAATGCTGACATTCATTTTTTGTCTTAGCGGGGCTTTAGAGGAATACACAACAAACAAAAGTAAAAAAGAGATTGCCAGTTTGATGAACATGCAACCTGATACTGCCTATTTACTAGATGAATCCGGTAAAACAACAGAAATTACTGTGACTCAATTACAGATTGGCGACCGATTACTCGTCCCTAAAGGAGCTCGGATCCCAATAGATGGTACTTTGGTAAAAGGTACGTCAATCATTGATGAATCCGCGATCACTGGCGAATCTGTTCCAGTAGAAAAAGGAATGGATGCTCCACTCTTTGGAGGAACAATCAATTTAGGTGAAGCACTGACAATGACAGTTAGTAAAACAAGTGAGAACACTTTATTTGCCAAAATTATCCGCCTAGTTGATGAAGCACAAAATACTCCTTCTCAAACTGCAAGCTTTATTGAAAAATTAGAAAATACCTATGTCAAAATCGTCTTGCTTGCTATTCCTATGATGATTTTGATCCCCTATTTATTTTTAGGTTGGTCTTGGTCAGAAAGTTTTTATAGAGGAATGGTACTACTAGTTGTCGCCTCACCTTGTGCATTAGTCGCTTCTGCAACGCCTGCGACATTAGCTGCTATTTCTAACGGTGCCAGAAATGGTGTATTGTTTAAAGGCGGTGTCTACTTAGAAAATTTAGCTTCTCTAAAAGCAATTGCGTTTGACAAAACAGGAACTTTAACCCGAGGCACACCTGTCGTGACTGATGCTATCTTTTTAAATAATAAAGAAGAAGCTTTAACGATTCTTTTAGCCATGGAAAGACACTCAACCCACCCTTTAGCTCAGGCTATTCTCCTTCGCTTTGAAGACGAAGTTACTGCAGATTATAGTCATGTAGAAGTCAAAAATATTGTTGGCTTTGGTATGGAAACAACGATTGATTCTACAACTTGGCGCGTTGGTAAAGGTGCCTTTAATGATCAAGCTATTCTAAATAACGACTTGGAACTTGAAATCGAGCAACTTCAAAATGATGGAAAAACAGTGATTTACCTATTTCAAGATCAAGAACTTATTGCTTATTTTGGGCTCCTAGACGTTCCAAAGCCGGAAGCAAAAAGAGTCATCAATTATTTCAAACAAGCAGGAATCAAAACAACCATGATTACTGGTGATCACAAAAAAACAGCTCTTGCTGTTGCAGCCGAGCTTGGAGTAGATGACGTTTATGCTAATTGCTTACCAGAAGATAAAACCATTCTGATCAAAAAACAAAAGGAAACTTATGGCGTTAACGTAATGGTTGGGGATGGCATCAACGATGCTCCAGCATTAGCCAACGCGGCCATCGGTGTTGCGATGGGTGAAGGAACTGACATCGCAATGGATGTAGCCGATATGGTGTTAATGCAAAACGACTTGGAAAAGCTCCAAATGAGTCATTTACTTTCAAAAAAATTAAAACGAATCGTAACCCAAAATATTATTCTTTCTGCGGGAATCATCGTGCTGCTTATCTTATCAAATTTCGTTCAAATCATTAATTTACCACTAGGCGTTATTGGTCATGAGGGAAGCACGATTCTTGTCATTTTAAATGGTTTGAGACTGTTACAAACAATTCCCATTGAAAAATCTCACGCTACACGTTTTTCTGCACAAACTACCGAATTTATTTAAAAGACACCATCTATTCATATTCCTATTTTGATAAGCTGAAAGTGTCAGATAAACTTTTTTCCGTTTACCTGACACTTTCAATTTTTTTTGATCTTTCAATGCCATTCTTCCAAAAATTCTTGTAAAAAACCTTCTAAAAACTTTTGCCGCTTCTTGCCTTTTTCTTTAGCATAATCTGTATTTAATCTTTCGTTCAACAATAGAATCTTCTCATAAAAATGATTGATAACAGTACTTTCTTCTCGATATTCTGCCTTAGATTCGAGTGCTCTAGGTTTAATGTTTGGATCATAGATTTTGTTTCCTTTATGACCGCCGTAATAAATCGTTCGAGTAATCCCAATTGCGCCCATGGCATCTAAACGATCCGCATCTTGCACTATTTTCCCTTCAATCGTCAGTTTTTCAGCTGTTCCAGTCAATTCTTGGCTAAAGGAAAGATTTGTTATGATATGAATGATTTGCTCAATCTGTATTGTAGAAACATCAATTTTTTGTAAAAATTCTTTTAGTTGTTGATAAGCTTGTTTTGGGTTTGCGACTAACTTATCGTCCACTGTATCATGAAGGTAAGCTACAGCTGTTACGATAAAATGATCACAACTTTCAGTTTCCGCGATCTCACTGGATAAGCGCACCACTCTATTAATATGATCCATCCCATGACCTGATTGGTCGCTTTCCATTATCGTTTGTGCATAGCTTTTGATTGCTTCTATTTTTGGTTGATCCATCTAGTCCCTCCTATCAGTAAATAGAAATCGATCTATAGTATCTTCCCTGCCAGTCAGATAGACAATTAGGAAGTAACAACCTGTATTTTGTCCCTCTTTATTTAACTTGGAATCAACTATTTTTTATAACTAATCCACCAATCACATCAACTACAGATTCACTAGCGTTCAATAGCTCTTCTAATTGATCATATACATTTTTCCAACGAATTACTTCGATAGGATTTTGTTCGTTTGTAAATAATGCTTTTAAAGAGTCACTATATAGTTTATCCGCTTTTCCTTCGATTTCGCTTACTTCATCGATCATCGCATGCAACGTTTTAGAATTTTTGAATTTTGCAAACTCTTTTGTAGCCGTTAACACACCTGCTGTGGCTTCTACTGCAAACGTGATAAAGACCTTGGCATTTTCAGTCAATTCTTTCACAACTAAACTACTTAGCAAATAAGCAATACTATTGATCGTATCTAATACGTCATCTAACCGTTGCGTTATTTCGACAATATCTTCTCTATCGATTGGTGTGATAAACGATATATATAATTCCTTCATAATTTTTTGAACGATTTGATCGCCTTCACGTTCTAATAGATGAATTTGCTCTGCATCCGTTTCTAATTTTTCCAACGAATAATCACGAGCAATCACTTCTAGCAATTCTGCCGCTTGGTGCGCATTTTTTGCCAAATGTTCTAATTCCCCAAAATAATCAAATTGCTTCTTTCTAGCCATTTTATTCTCTCCTTAAAATAGTGCTATAAATAGTTTTGCCATAACAAAGGCAATGACACCACAACCTGGAAATGTTAAAATCCAAGCAATCAGCATCTCTTTGACAATCCGCCAATCAACGCTTGAAACTCGTTTGGAAGCACCTACACCCATGATGGCTGTTGTCTTAGTATGGGTAGTTGAAACTGGAATACCAAAAATAGAGGCCGCAAACAAGCAAATCGCTGTACTTAAATCAGCTGCAAATCCTTGGTAACGCTCTAATTTTACCATATCCATCCCAACTGATTTGATGATTCTCATCCCGCCAACAGATGTCCCAAACCCCATTGTGACAGAGCAAAGGACCATGACCCAGATTGGAATAATAAATCCTGAACCTGATTTTTCAGCTAGGTTATTATAATAAAGTCCTAGCATAAAGACACCCATGAATTTTTGACCATCTTGAGCACCATGTAAAAAAGCATTCGCAGCCGCACCAAATGCTTGCCCATAGGTAAAGACTTTATTTGCAGTCCTTCTAGCAACATCTTTGAAAAGGATTACAATTAGTTTTGTGACAAGGTAACCACCACCGAAGCCCATCACTGTGGAAACAACTAAACCAACTAGCACTTTGCCCCATTCAGAACCATTCACTGCACCAAGTCCGCCTAAAGCCATTGCCGACCCTGTCAATCCAGCTATCAGCGCATGACTCTCACTTGTAGGAATACCAAAATACCAAGCTGCTACCGACCAGACAACAATCGAAAACAAAGAAGCCGCTAGAGCTACTTGCGGTGCATTTCCTTGTGCATCAAAACTCACGATGTTACTGATCGTCTCAGCAACCTGTGCATTAAAATAGGTCATCACTAAGGCACCAAAGAAGTTCATGACAACAGCCATCCAAATGGCCACATTTGGCTTTAAAACACGTGTAGAGACAGCGGTTGCAATTGCATTCGGCGCATCAGTCCATCCATTTACAAATATCACGCCCATCACAAGTGTAACCATTACAACTAAAGCAATATTCACATTGACACCACCATTTCATTTTTCCCCTGTTATGATAGCATAATTTTTATAAAATGTATCTATTTTTCCTAGCAAACTTGATTTCAAATTGATTTTTAGCTAAAGAAATCAATATTTTTACTGTTAAGGAAAAAAACTTGTCATCTTTTATTGCAATGCCTGTTTGGATTAGGTATAATGATTAGTGTTGAATTACATATGGATTTTCCTGTGTAAGACCTTAATTTATCGGAGGTGAAAGAAATGCCAAATATTGAATCTGCAATCAAACGTGTACGTACTAATGCTAATAAGAATGCTCAAAATTCATCTCAAAAAAATGCTATGCGTACAGCGATCAAGAAATTTGAAGATGCTGTAGCTGCTGGTGCTGACAATGTGGATGCGTTATATACAGAAGCTGCTAAAGCTGTTGATATGGCTGAAACAAAAGGATTAATCCATAAAAACAAAGCAAGCCGTGACAAATCTCGTCTAAGTAAAAAATTAGCGAAATAATGATTTTTAGAAGTTAACATTTATGTTAGCTTCTTTTTTATTAAAAAAAAAAGCGCGAGATAGGCTCAAAAAGCTCTATCTCGCGCTGACAATTTTTACTCGATTTGTTGAACTACTCTAGCTTTATTGACATTGATTTTCGATTCCTTTACGGTCGATCTGAATCCAATACTCCGCTATTTTTCCTCTTTCAACTAAATAAACAGCACTAGCAATCTGAATGATTGCTTTATTTTTATCTGTTTGTCCAATCTGTTTCCAACGAACATAGACTTTATTTTCATCAGCTACTATTTCTTGAATAATCAATTCAAATTGTCCATAAAGTTCCTGCATCTCTTCTACGTGCTCAATATAATCTTTAGGTGATCTAGTGATTGTATATTCATCTTCAGACTGAACTTGATGAGCAATGACTTGTTCATGCATAAACTCGTATGCTGCTTGGAGATTTTTTCCAGAACGAACATTTTCAAAAAATGCGCTTACTATTGTTTTGGCCTCACTCAAACAACTCTCTCCCTTTTTAACTTGCTACTTGCCCAGATAATTTTAGAATGAATAACTCAAATAGCAACTCTTTTTCCATTTTACCTGTTTTCATTTTAAAATCATTCTCTACTAATTCATCATAAATAGCTTCTAACCGACTTAATTCAAAACTACGAACTTGCTGCAACGCTAATTTAACGCGGTAGGGATGGATTTTTAAGGTTTCTGCAATGTTCGCTTGTTGATAACCTAATTTCGCTAAAATTTTAGTTTGCAAAAATAAACGGATTTGATTTAATAAAATCGCGTTCAATTTGATAGTTTCCTCACCTTGTAATAATAAGTCTTCATATAATTGAATTGCTTTTTCTCCATTTCCAGATAAAACATCATTTGTTAAATCAAAAACGTTATGCTCCAATGATTTAGGTACTAATTCTTTGACTGCAATTAGTGAGATTATTTTGTTATCAGAAGCGTACAAGAATAACTTTTGTAACTCTCCCATAACTTTTGATAGGTTTAAATCTGTCAGTTGTAGCAACAAATCAAATGCTTCAGGACGAATTTCATAACCTTCACTTTGAATCGTTTGTTCCACATATTGCCTTACATCACGTTCTCCCATTGAATTAACATCAATGACTTCTGCCTGCTTTTTTACAGCTTTCGTGACTTTTTTTCGTTCATCTAATTTTTCAACATTCACAATAAATACTAAAATAGTCGTTGGAGATGGCTGTTCTAAGTAGTTAAGCAAACTATCGATATCATGATCTAGCCCATTCGTTTTTCGTTCGGCAGTTAAAAAATAAGGATTCTCAATAAAAACTAATCGATAATCGCCAAAAAAAGGAATGGTTTCAGCTTCTTCCATTGCGACAGATAAGGGAACTTCTTCCATATCAAAAGAAGAATAGTTGAACTGATCATCTTCTGTTTTGATCAGCTGATCCATCAATTCTGTTTTAAATAATTCACTTAAATAGCCTTCTGTTCCTTGGATTAAATAAACAGAAGCAAACTGCTGTTGTCTTACTTTTTTCAATGCCTCTTGTAAGTTCATAAATTCCCTCATTTCTGTATCCATCCTATCATGTCGTTTCAAGAAATGCTAGTCTTCTTCAATGATTGTTTTAGCCGCTGACATTTTTGTTAAAGGTGTCCATTCATAATAGACCATACCATTTTCATCAGTTCGATACTCATTGATTTTCGCTGCCTTTAATGTCGAAAGGGTTGCTTCATGAGGATGATCAAATCGATTATTCCGACCACATGAAATTACCGCATCTGATAAGTCGATGCTTTGAATAAACGAAGCATCTGATGAAGTCGCACTCCCATGATGCCCCACTTTCAATACGTCTATCTTCAATGAAGGAAATTGTTTTATCAATTGTACTTCTCCTTCTTTTTCTAAATCCCCAGTGAATAAGAAACGTTTGCCAGCTAATTGAGTATAGACTACCATAGAATCTTTATTTTCCCCTGTTCCTGGAGTAGTTGGTGCGAGAATCTTTAACGGGATTGACTGGCTGATCACTGCGCCTGCCAGAATTGGGTAACACTTTGTTCCACTTTTTTTTAGCCCTTCAAGAAGTCGCAGAAAGGCGACTTTTTTCTCTGTACCTTCCGGAAAATAGAGTGAACGAATTGGAATCTTTTCATTGATTGCTAGTAAATCACCACAATGATCGATATCTCCGTGGCTGATCAGTACTTTATCCAAATATTTAACGCCTTTACTTTTCAAATATGGAATCACAGAATAGTCAGCATTCGTTTTTTTATTCCGTCTAGTTGCCCACTTTTCATTTCCAAAATCAAGCTTGCCACCCGTATCGATCAGCATATTTTCTTGATGAAACGGTGTTTGAATAAAAATACTATCTCCTTGTCCAACATCAATAAATGCAACAGTGCCATTTGGCGAAAAATGTTTACTAAAAAGCAGTAAAACGATTGCTACAGCTAATCCATAAACTTTGTTCGATCGTTTATACAACATTTGTAGGAACAAAAAAAGCAATATAGAAAATGTCAAAAACAAAATTGGTGAAAAGGCTCCTATTACCAATGTAAAGGTACTGTGACGGCTCAACCATTCAAAAATACTTTGTTGAATCAAAAAATAAACTTCCAGCCCTCTAACTAAAAGCTGCAGTTTGAAGATAAATGAACTCACCAAACTAACAATTAAAATGGGTAAGATCAATTTTTCAAACACAGGAAGTAGTAAAAAAGTAAATAAGCTGCTTGTTAACTGCCACTCAAAAAACGTTAATCCAACCAAAGGAATCATCATGACATTCAACAATATAGAAAAACAGTACATCCGTAAATAGCGATTATTGATCCACTCTGTAATTGGATGAACATACAAAATGAAAAAAGATAGCCCATAACTTAACTGTCCGCCGATTGAAAATAGTAAATAGGGTCGAAAAAACAAACCAACTATCAGTGCCACGCTCCAACAATCCAATCCTGATAATCCCCACTTAAATTCACGATTACTTAGTGAAATCATACTTTGCAGCAAAGCCCGAACAACACTGATTGAAAATCCAGTAAGTCCACCATAGACAACCGAGAAGAGCAGCTGTAGCCAAAATAGACGTTCTATTGTGATTCCTGCTCTTAAAAACAAATACCTAAAGCTCCCCACAAAAAAAGTCACATGCATTCCAGATAGGCTAAACAAATGAAGAATACCTAAATTTGTTAGTACTCCTTCTTTTTGCGAAAACTCGCTTGATTTAAACCCAAAAATCAGTGTCTTAAGATACAATGCCGTTTCGTTCAAAAATACTTGGTCACAATAATCGATTGCCTTTTTCCTGTAAACACTTAGCCATGAAAAGATATCGTAAACCTTTGGAACTACTTTTTTTATTTTATAGATGTTAGTGATCCTCAGTGTTTGATAGACATTGTTTTCTTTTAAATACTTTCGATAGTCGAATCCGTTAAGATTTATTTGTGCTAGTGGTGTTTCAAACTCGCCTGTAAGATCGATATTGATTGGTTGATTTACTTTTTGCCAGTTTCGCTTTTCATGTTCTGATGAAAACTGATAAAATGCTACTACTTTTCGATTTTCCTTTTTATGTGTAGCGAACGCCCCCTCTAACTGGAGACGATCTCCGTCGATCTTATATTGGTCAGGCAATATAGATAGTTGCCCCTTTACTGCAGTTGTTTCTGGAAATTTTGAGTGTTTTTCTTTGCTACGGATTTGCCAACACAGACCGATCATCGTGAAGATACATAGAAAGCTAACACTAACAATCATTTTATTTCCTGTACAGACTACTCGGCCAATGAAAAAAAGCCAGATAATGCCGGTTAAAAGTGTTGGTTCTAAAACAAAAAAGACTGTTCCTATCGTTACTAATACTGGAAAAATCCAGTAATTATTGATCTGTTTGAGATGCTTCGTCCACTGAAGCAAGCTCTTCTTCTCCTAGTTGTAATTCAGCAAAATATTTTTTTGATAAGGTTACCTGATCTACTGTTGCACCTACTTGCTTGATCAAAGCCATTGCATATTCATCATTTCGATAATCTTTTAAATAATGAATTTTTTTGATACCAGCTTGTAAGATCATCTTGGTACACTGTAAACAAGGAAAATGAGTCACATAAATCTCAGCGCCTTCTGTAGGAATACCAAATTTGGCACATTGTAAGACTGCATTCATCTCTGCATGAATCGTTCTTACACAGTGACCATCTACAATGTAACAACCATCATCTATGCAATGGACATCGCCGCTAACTGATCCGTTGTAGCCTCCAGCAATGATCCGTTTATCCCTAACAATTGTTGCACCGACTTCAAGTCTAGTACACGTACTTCTTAACGATAAAAGCACACTTTGTGCCATAAAATATTGATCCCAAGGGATTCTTTCAAATGTCATAGTTTACTCCTTTTATGATTTATTTACTTTTTTAAGTTATTTCGCCGATATTCAATTTTATAGTAGGATATACAAATAGTAAATTATAGAAAAAGTCTCGTCAAGAACCTGCATACTATATTTGTAAAATAGTGATATTTATTCTCTAAAATCCAATAGTATTTTACACTTTAATCGACTCTTTTAGTTTTTCAAATGTTTTTTCGCCAAAACCCGAAATATTTTTTAGCTCGTCAATTGTTTTGAATCCGCCCTTTTCTTCTCGGTAGCGAATGATCTCTTGGGCCTTTTTCTGACCAATGCTAGGTAAGGTTTGTAGTTCAGATTCATCAGCCTGATTAAGATCAACTTTACTTGTGTCTTTTGAGGGATTCTCTTTAGCATCACCATTTTTATTTTCAACCTGAAGCTCTTCACCAACTTTTGGAACATAAATCACCATCTGATCTGTAATGCGTTCAGAAAAGTTGACTTGTTTTGTGTCCGCCTCCTCATTCACTCCACCAGCAAGCATCACAGCGTCCCAGACACGCATGTTTGCTCTTCCTTCATACATCCCTGGTTTTTCCACAGCACCCTTTATATCCACGTATATTTGCTGTGAAATCGACTCACTTTCCAACGATTGAGATACGCTAGTTGAATTCATTATCAACGCTTCATCTGGATCCTCCACTTGCTTTTGTTTACTATTAACGATCATGAAAAAAATACTTCCACTGATCGATAGTACTAAAATCATCCCAACAATTAAATATTGTTTATACTTTTTCAACAGCTCACGATAATCCATACTTTTCCTCCTTCAAAATAAAGATACGCACTATTTTTCCATTTTCATGATAGAAAAGGAAAAAGTTCATCGTATAATAGGGTAAGAAGGTGATAAAAGATGGAGAAGGAAATTATAGCGTTATTAATAAAGCGAGATTTTTTAGGGTTAGAACAATTTATCGATCTATTGGGGAGCGATATCGTTAAATGCATCCAGGCGCTCTTAAATCACCCGGAGGAAATAACCTATCGGAAAGAAGCTGAAAATGAAGTGTTTTATCGTATTTAGCAGAAAATAGCTAGTTATGATGCGGATAAGAGTAGCTTAAAAACATGGAGCTTAACCATCACACGGAACATTTGTTTAGATAAAAAACGAGCGATCATTCGTGCACAAAACATAATTCCCATAGAACAGCTCCCTGAAAGTACTTTAGTAGATGACTATTTTGAAAAAAGAGAATTTCTTGGATTTGTTACAAAATTTATCAGAAGAAGATCAATTGATTTTTCTCAAATACTACTATTATCAAGATACGCCAAGTGAAATTGCCAAGGAATTAACAATGGATGTTACTCAAGTTTATAATCATCTATCTCGTGGTCGGAAAAAAATCAAAGAGTTATTCGATCCAGACGTCTGAACAACTGGCGAAAAAAAACAAGGAGGAATTCTCATGGTCAATCCATTTAAAGCTGTTATTAACCAAATCAATAAAGACATCTCAACTAGCCAAAAAAAAGAATTGAATACTCAGCAAAAAAGAAATTTATTCAATCAAACAAAAATGTATATTTTTTTGCAAGATTTTATCGAGAAAATGAAATCTTACCTTGAAGATGGTGAAGAAATCCATGCCTACTTACCAATGACAAATGATGGTCAGAACGCTTCTGTTGTAGGGCTTGGTTTACTCGGAATGTATCATCCCGAAACAGAAGAAGCGAAAGCTTACGTGAAGGATTTCAATGATCTCAGAGGAAATCGAATTCTAATTTTCACTGACCAACGAATGATTTTTACAACAATCATCGAATTTTTAGACCAAAGAACTTTTTTTAGTTACCCATATACAACGATCAAAGCAATCACGCTAAGAGAAAATAAAATGAATTACTTTGATTGGGATGATTCTTTCCCACCTAAACGGGTTGCTCTTTATACCTATACGTTTGATTTTGAATCTGAAGACCATATCTTTTCAGAATTGTTAGGTAAACAAGATGCGGATATTTTAAAACGTCAATTGTTGGAAATTCCAGCACTGCAAACTATTCTTGTCACAAGAAAAGTCTATCGCGAACGTAGATTTGATAGAGTCGTTAATAATCCTGTACTGGCTTATAGGCTTATGTATTATTTCTCCATCTTTGCAGCCGTAACCTTCCTTTTGATCTTAGCTTTAGGTGGTTTCTTCCATATTGGACCCGCAAAACAAATGTTCGATTTCACTACTACGCCTACGGTGCAAATGCTTTTAAATTTGTCTTTTTTATAAAAAAACAAGAGCCCGAAATATAACTAAAAAAGTTATGTTTCAGGCTCTTCGTATCCGAATAAACGGTAGGAACGGAAGCAACTCCTTCTTATTTCTCGGAGTTAAACGCTTCTATCCCAACCTCCTTATTACTTATTTTTCTTTCAACGTTTCTAGATAATCTAACGCATCTTGGACATTTTTAACTGGAACAATTTTCATCTTTGTACCAATTTTTTCAGCTGCCGCTTTTGCTTCTTCATAATTCGTTTTGATTTCTGGTTCTGCTTTTTTCATCTCTTTGGTGATCTCATCATCCGGGGCAAAGAAAATCTCTGTATTATTTTTGCTGGCCGTTACAACTTTTTTATCGATTCCGCCGATTCTACCTACAACACCATCTGTATTGATTGTTCCAGTACCAGCGATTTTATGTCCTTTACGAATCCCTTTTTGTGTCAATTGTTCATAGGTTTCAAGTGTAAACATCAATCCAGCTGAAGGGCCCCCGATGTCTCCAGCATCGATTTCGACAGGAATCGATGAGTCAATTTCAGTATGATCGGTCAAGCCGATGCCAATACCAGGCTTTTTATCTGTCGGTAATTCAATTAATTTGCCTGTTGCTTCTTTCGCTTTCCCGTCTTGTAAAAAGTCTACGGTTACAACTTGTCCAACCTTTTGTTTCTTCACATAATCAACAAATTCTTCGCTACTTTTAAATGTTTTACCATCAATCCCTGTAACCGTATCTCCGACTGAAATTTTCCCTTTAAAACTAGAGTTGTCCTCAATAGCTAAGACATACACTCCTTTAAATGTCATTTCATAGGGAACTTTAGCAAGCTTCAGGGCTTGTTCGATCGCAGCATTTTTGGAAGAATCCATATAATATTGTTGAATTCGTTCGTACTCACTGTTTGTACTTGATCCCATCAAGTCTTCTTTGCTCACTAATTCTTGAAAGTCAGAAAATTTAGCTTTTAAGGCTGAACCTAGTGTTGCTTTACGTACACCAACAGTCGTTAGATAAAAAGCTCCTGGTTCTGAATCCTTTTTATTATCTACGGTCACAAATTCTTTTAGATTCTCTGTTGTACCAGGTCCTTCAATGTAATACGGAATAGGAAAGATCATTATAATGATCAATAAAATAACTACTGCAAACGGCAGCATCGATTTAATCGATATTTTTTCTTCACGCTCATTATTCATTTGGCTTCATCTCACGATTCTTTTGGTTTAGTGCTTGGTCGACAACTAAGGGAAGATATGCCGAGACATCTCCACCGAATTTCAGCACTTCTTTTAATAGACTTGAACTCACGTGTGCGTAGGCTTCATCTGCCAATAAAAAAACCGTTTCTAGTTCAGGTGCTAGATGATGGTTCATCATTGCGATGTCTTTTTCATATTCATAATCTTTCACATTTCTGATGCCTCGAATTAAAAAATTAGCCCCTAACTCAGCAGCACTTTCAACTGCCAGTTTGCTTTCTTGAGCAATTACTTCGACATTTTCTAAGTGTGCCACAGCTTGTTTGATCAGCGTCAGTTTTTCATCTAATGTAAAAAGAGCGGTCTTGTTGGTATTTACAAAAACACCGACAATTACTTTATCAAACATTTTTGTACCACGTTCGATCATATTTAAATGACCATTAGTTAACGGATCAAAACTTCCAGGAAAAAGAGCAATTCTAGTCATTATTGGCCTCCTGTTTAAAAATAGTGATTTGCGTGATTCCATATGTCGTCTCACGCGTTTTGATCAACGTCCCAATAGTTTCAGGAAGATCCACTGACTTATCGGTCTCACAAACAATCATAGCATCTTCACTTAATAATTTATAGGCTAGCATTTGCTCTAATTGCTTGGCAATTTCCTGTTTTGCATAGGGTGGGTCCAATAAGACCAAATCTAGTTTTGTTCCTTCTTGTTTTAAAAATTCTAGTGCTTTATTCGCATCCATTTTTTTGACGATAAACTTTTCAGGTTCTTTCGTTACCTCAATATTTTCTTTGATGATCTTAAGTGCAGCAAAATTCTTTTCAATACAAATTCCTAGATCCAACCCTCTAGATACTGCTTCTATCGCTAGGCCACCGCTACCAGCATATAAATCTAAGGCAATTCCTCCATCAAAATAAGGTCCAATCATATTGAAAATTGATTCTTTAACTTTGTCTGTTGTAGGACGTGTATTATCACCATCAAGTGCTTTTAATCGTCGTCCGCCATATTCCCCTGAAATAACCCGCATCTGTTTGTGCTCCTTTACTTGATTGTTCAGTATAAATTAATCGTAATTAAACTATACAGAAAAAAGATGAAAAATGTTTGAAGTTCGATCACATTTTCCATCTCAAATTTTACACATTTTCAGCTAGACGAATTTGAGTATTTAGTTCCTCAACTTCAAATCCTTCTTCTTTTTCATGCTGATAAGCTGCTTTTGTACCGATTTTCTCAGCAAAGTTCATCTCCACATCAGGACGATAAGAGCGTTCTACTCTACGGACAAAGTGTAGCCCATTGATTTTCGCTTCTGAACTTTCAATAGCCTCTTCATTCATATAAATCACCACATATTTCATTCGACGAGAAACATAATGGATCAACCCAAAACGTTTTAGCGTTTTTAATTGTTTCAAGCTATATACCCACACAACTAAACAGCGCCGCTTTTGGATAACAAATTCTTTTTCTTCATTAACTTGCATGACAACTACCTCCGCAACCTGAATGTTTTCCTTTTTCAAAGAAAGGATTTCCAGCATCTACTTTAATATCATCTGAAATAGTTTTAGCTACAGCCATCCCTATCAAATCTAAAACCGTTTGAATCTGTGTTTCAGAAAAACGAAATTCAGCTACTTCTTCACTCAGATCCAGCGCTCGTTTTGCTTTTCGCACAGCTCGTTGTTTTGTTCGGAAATCTGGAGCATGGTTACCATACGCTTCGATTCGTTCAAATGAATCTTTTGCCTCTAAAAATGCCTTTTGTTTGGCTTGAACATCTTTTGAACTGTACATTGTTTGACGATTTACTTTATACGTTTCAAAGCTCTCGCTTGCTAAAATTGCTTGAACAAGTTTTTCTGTCTGATCTTCTATTTCAAAAAGTTTTTCTGTCACTATCATGCTTATTCACTTTCCTCTGTTTGAGATATTTCTTTCTCTGTTTCTTGTAATAAGACTAACATACTTGCTTTAGAGAAAGCAACGCCAATGTTTTCATTTTCTTCGTGTGCAAACCTAGAATGATATAATGAATCAGAAAACCAAGAAAGGACTGTAATCGTTGGATCATACACTGGCTCGATAAACATACCCGTTGCCTTTTTTTTGTCTAGTTGTCCAACTTTTAATAGCTTTTGATATTCGTCATTTGTCAACGTAAAAAGAGCTGATGCGGTCATCTGTTCTTTACTGAACTGCCAAGTTTCAGCACGTTCTGACGAAAGGATATTTTTTTGATTTTTAGCTAAGGTTTCAAAAAGTTTTTGAGCATTGTTTTGGCTTTCTGTATTTACACGGTAAGTCGGTAGGCCTTCTTTAACTCTTAACAAATTGATTGTTCGGATCACCTGATTGCTTTTTACAGCGTCAAAACTTGCCGCTTGTTGGTTTGTAGAAAAAGGAATGACTTCACCTTCAATTAATTGGTAAGGCATTAAAGTCAATAAAGCTTCTTTATTTAGATAAGTAACGGCTGACAATTTTCCAGTTCCATGATTGAAAAATAATATCGCAAAAGTCTTATTATCAAAGGCAATCAGAGGACGGTAATTCATATCTTCTTCCATCAGCTCGATATTATAGTTATTTTCTTTATATGTAAAGGCAAAATTTGAATAGATGGTCATTAATTCTGAAACATCAGATAATTGCATCCCGATTGAAAATGGTGCGACCTCTTTTGTGTCGTTAAAAGCTTTGATCGTAATAATTTTTTCATCTACTACATTCAGCTCTAGGTAATCTGCATCTTTTTGGCCATATATCCATAACTCATACCCCATGCCACTCTTTTGTTTTTCAAGGGGTTCACCATAATCTGTTACAAATTCAGAGACTTTTTTACCTATGTATACAGCATAACCAGAAGTTGAAATTTCTTCATAAGGTAAAGCAGTATGGGAGATCATTGCGCTCCCATGATCTGCTTCTTGTTGGACTTTTTCAGCAGGGAAAAAAACGGGTTGTAGATAACCAATAATCAGGACTACAAAGAAAACGCCTAAAAAAGCTAAAAATCGTTTCATTTTTTTCCCCACTTTTCTTTATTTTTCTTTTACTTCGATCAAAAGATCGCCAGAGCTGATTGGTTCTTCTTCAAATACATAAATATGTTCAACGATTCCATCAAAACGTGCTTCAATCGTGGTTTCCATCTTCATTGCTTCCGTTACTAACAAGGCATCCCCTTTTTTAACTTTATCTCCTTTATTTACTAGAACTTGGAGAACAGAGCCAGACATGGTTGCACCAATTTGCTCTTTATTCGTCGGTTCTGCTTTGCGTTTTGCTTGGACAGATGATTTGATGGAAGTATCTTTGATAACGATTTCTCGACGTTGACCATTTAAGTTAAAGAATAAGACGCGATTTCCTTCAATGTCAGGATCACCGACTTCATCTAAGCGAATAATCAAGGTCTTCCCTTTTTCGATTTGAACTTCTACAGATTCTCCTTGACGAATGCCTTGGAAGAATGTAGGTGTATCTAATAATGTAACATCACCAAAATTTTGATAAGATGTACGATAGTCCAAAAATACTTGAGGATACATTAGATAGCTCAATACTTCTTCTAATTTTGGTTCATATCCAATTTTTTCGGCTAATTCAGCTTTTACTTTATCAAAATTAACAGGTGCAGCTAAGCTACCAGGTCTTTCTGTGAAAGCTGGACGTCCTTTCAAAATAATTCTCTGTAAGTCTTTAGGAAATCCACCGACCGGCTGACCCAAGTCTCCTTGGAAGAAGGTCACAACTGACTCTGGGAAACTTAATTCATCCCCATTTCCATAAATATCTGCTTCTGTTAAATTATTTTGAACCATGAACAAGGCCATATCGCCAACAACTTTTGAAGACGGAGTCACTTTTACAATATCACCAAACATCAGGTTAACTGTGTGATACATTTTTTTAATGTCATCCCATTGATGGCCTAAGCCAACTGCTTTAGCCTGTTGTTGTAAATTGGAGTATTGGCCACCCGGCATTTCATGCATATAAACTTCGGTTTGCGGTGCATTCAAGCCATTTTCAAATGGTTGATAATACATACGTACATCTTCCCAATAATGGTTGATTTTTTGTGTATTATCAATGTTAACGTCCGGCGTCCGATCACCATTAACTAAAGCGTAATACAAACTGCTCATACTTGGCTGGCTTGTAGCACCACTCATCGCACTGGTCGCCACATCTACAATATCTACACCAGCTTTGGTTGCAGCTGAATAAGTGATGATTCCGTTACCACTTGTATCATGAGTATGCAGGTGAATCGGTAAATCTGTCGTATCTTTCAGTTCACTGATTAAACGGTATGCGGCTTGCGGCTTCAATAAACCAGCCATATCTTTGATTGCAATAATATGAGCACCCATTTTTTCAAGTTCTTTGGTCATATTTTTGTAGTACTCAACGTTGTATTTTGCTCTGGATGGATCATTAATATCCCCAGTATAACAAATAGCTGCTTCCGCAATTTTCCCAGTGTCTCTAACAGCTTGAATACTTTTTTCCATTTGCGGCAACCAATTTAAACTGTCAAAAATGCGGAAAACATCAATGCCTTGCCGTGCAGACTCTTTAATAAATTCTTCGATCACATTATCAGAATAATTTTGATAACCAACCGCATTTGATCCTCTAAACAACATTTGTAATAAGGTATTTGGCATCAATTTACGTATCTTGCGTAGTCTTTGCCATGGGTCTTCATTTAAGAAACGGTAAGCTACATCAAATGTTGCACCGCCCCACATTTCACTAGAAAATAATTCTGGCAATCCTTCACCTGTTAAACGAGCAATTTCTTTAAAATCTTGCGTTCTTACACGAGTCGCTAGTAAACTTTGATGGGCATCACGGAAAGTCGTGTCCGTCAGTAAAACATTATCTTGTTTTTTGACCCAATCAATAACGCCTTGGGCGCCATCTTTATCTAATATATTTTTAGCAGTCACATAATCGCTCCGTAATGCTAAATCTGTTGGAATACGCGGTGCATCAAAATATTTTTTTGTTGATTTTTCAATTCCTGGAAAACCATTAACTGTCACTTCACCAATATATTTCATGGTCTTATTGCCACGGTCTCTTAATTTTGGAAATTCAAATAATTGCGGTGTATTGTCAATAAAGGTTGTCTTAGCTTCTCCAGACTGAAATTCTGGATGACCAATCACTTTATGTAAAAACGGAATATTCGTTTTTACACCACGAATTCTAAATTCTCGCAAACTACGTTCCATTTTTTGGATTGCCTTTTCAAAAGTAAAACCATGCGTACATACTTTTACTAATAAAGAATCAAAATACGGTGTAACGACTGCACCGGAATAGGCATTTCCTACATCCAGACGAACGCCAAAGCCACCTGGTGAGCGGTAGGTATCGATTTTACCAGTATCCGGCATAAAGTGATTCAATGGATCTTCTGTAGTAATCCGACACTGAATTGCTGCACCATTCAACGTAATTTGTTCTTGCTGCGGAATCTTCATGTCCTTATGAATATCTAAGCCTTGAGCGATTTGCAGTTGAGAGACTACGATATCTATATCTGTGATCATTTCAGTGATCGTATGCTCGACCTGAACACGAGGATTAACTTCGATAAAATAAAACTGATCCCCTTCAACTAAAAATTCAACGGTTCCAGCATTGACATACTGAACATGTTTCATTAATTGAACTGCTGCATCGCAAATCTCTTTGCGCTTTGCTTCACTCATTGAAACACAAGGTGCAACTTCAACTACTTTTTGATGTCTACGTTGAACCGAACAGTCTCGTTCAAATAAATGAACCACATTACCGTGACTATCACCTAAAATTTGCACTTCAATATGTTTCGGGTTTGAGATATATTTTTCTACATATACTTCATCAGAACCAAATGCTGCTTTTGCTTCACTTTTCGCTCTATCATACCCTTCTTTTGCTTCCTTCTCATCGTGTGCTACCCGCATTCCACGGCCGCCGCCGCCTAATGCTGCTTTGATCATGATCGGAAACCCATGAGTTCTACCAAACTCTAAGACACCTTCCACTGAATCCACTGGACCATCAGATCCCGGGATTGATGCAATTCCTGCAGCTACAGCTGCTTCTTTTGCTTTGATTTTATCACCAAAAATATCTAAGTGATGTAATGTTGGGCCTACAAAGATAAGACCTTCTTCTCCACAACGACGGGCAAAATCTAAGTTTTCAGAAAGAAACCCATATCCTGGATGAATCGCATCAGCGCCAGATTTTTTTGCGATACGAATAATGTCTTCCATATCAAGATAAGCTTCGATCGGCTTTTTGCCTTTACCAACTAAATACGCTTCATCTGCTTTAAAACGATGAACAGAATATTCATCTTCTGCTGCATAGATTGCCACTGTCCCGATGTGCATCTCTGTACAGGCTCTAAAAATTCGAATTGCAATTTCTCCACGATTTGCTACTAAAACTTTTTTCATTCTTTCACTCCTACCTGTTTATTGAGGGCGAAACAGAAATGATAGGCTCTTATTTTATAAAGCGCTCCTTCTGCTTCGCCATCTAATGACCTTCATTGATTTATATCTTACCAAGTAATTGGTATTCTTGGTCCATTTTTTGTTTTTTCTCGTCGGCACTGATATTCAGAACAAACGCAACAGCAATTGAAATAATCAAAACACTGTTCCCGCCATGACTGAGAAAGGGGAATGTGATCCCAGTTAGAGGAATCACTCCAGTAATTCCACCTAAGTTAATAAATACTTGCAATAACAACATTGAACCGATCCCAATACACATTAATGAATTGAACGGTTTTTTTGAACGAACACCGACTAAAATGATACGAGCAATCATAAACATTAAAATTGCTAAAATAATCAATGAAACGAACAACCCTAATTCTTCGATCGTAATGGCAAAAATAAAATCCGAATGAGCTTCAGGCAAGAAGCCTTTCTTTTGAATACTATTGCCTAACCCTTTACCAAACCAACCGCCATTATTGATTGCGTAATAAGAATTAGCTAATTGATGGCCATAGTTTCGTTCATCTTTAAACGGATTTAAGAAAATAGCGAAACGTTGATATACGTATTGATATCTAGCTGGAATAAAACTTCCTTTGCTCAAGATCAATGCTTGAATCACTGCAATACTGCCTAAAATCCCAGCTCCGCCAACGATATAAGTGTACATATAGTTTACTCCGCTAGCCAATAACATAATGATCACCAATAAAGTTAAAATGGCAGCATTCCCCAAATCGGGTTGAATCGCCACAAGAGAAATTAAAAAACCAACTAAAAGCATTGGTCTAAAAACTGCTTTCTTAAACTCTTTATCAATGTACTTCTGTCTTCGGCCTAAGATATAGGCAAGATACCAAATCACCATAATTTTCAAATATTCAGCCGGTTGCATGGAAAATGAGCCAATTAGCAACCAGCCAGAAGCACCATTAATGTTTCGACCTAATGGGGTAAATTTAACTGCTAAGAGTAGAAAGGATATCACGGCGATTGCAAACATGATAAACCCTTTATTTTGAAAGACTGTTGTTTTCATCTTATAAATAAAGAACATTCCTACTAAACTTAAAACCCAAAACTGCAATTGAGACACGACCATCGCTGTTGGGGATTCGCCTTTTGATACGAGCAAAGATGATGTTGAACTGTAAACCATGATCAAGCCCACAGCACTAAGGACTAAGTATGGGATCAAGATACTATAATCTAACAGGTGTCTCTTTTTTATCTTGTTTGGCAAAGTTTAACCCTCCTTGCCAATCTCTTTTTTTTCTTGCGTTTCTTCATAAACGTCACTATATAATTGGTTAAGTTCTTTTTCTAAATCACTTAGCAATTGATGTCCTTCTTTTGCGCTTAAAATGCCTAGTCGAATGGCATACGTCACTTGTCGAGAAAAACCATACATTTGTGTATCTACGACTTCCTCAAAGGCTTTACACTGGGAAATACATAGGCTATTTTTTTGATTACGGATCAACATCATGATTCGTTGTGCATCATCGTTTAACAGCTGAACGGCAAAATCTTTTGAAATGGATTCCATTTGCACTAAACCTCCCATCTTAATTATGTAATTATAGCATAATTTGCCTCATTATTAACAGAAATTTTCTGAAAATCCGCCGTTTAAATTTTTTTTTAATGTTCATCAAATTGGAATGAAAGAAAATCTCATGATTCTCACAACTTCTCTAAAAATTAGTCGTTAAAATCTACTGAGCAGCAAAAATCCTTATGCTATCATTACTCTAATTCTCCGATTCACAAAACGAGCACAGGAGGCTCCTTGTATGATTTTGCTGTTTTTGATCGTTGATTTTTTTCTTTTTTAGTTCAAACCATATACTACAACGTAATAAATTACATAAAACCAACTTAATATTCCATGAAAAATTGCCCAAAGTATACTATGCCAATTTACATATGAGATTACCAACGCTAATGCGCAACCAAATGAAATTCCTGCTTTTGCACTTTCTTTCATTGTTATCCCTCCAATATTTTGTTGATAATGATTTGTAGCCTATTTCAATATTTTAGCTTCTGCATATAACGCTCAAGGGAATTAGCTAGACTTGCCAAATACCTATTAAAGATCAGTATTAAACTGGGATAGAGACAGTTCCTGAAATATCTTTTATATCATTTTTCCCGATTCGCTTCGCTAATATGTATGTTGCAGGAATTTCCAGATCTGTTGTGATCCCTAAATGGCTAGCTTGTTCGAATCCATAGCGGTTGTAATAAGCTGGATCGCCAATCAAAATAATCACGCTATATCCATGTTTTTCGGCCTCTTGTTCAGCTTTAGTCATCAATTTTGCTCCTACACCTTTACCTCGCTGATCTAATCGAACAGTCAAAGGTGCTAAGATCAACCCGTCCATAGTTCTTGTCTCATTGGTTATTCTTGTTTTTGTTAACATGATATGTCCAACGATTTGCATATTTTCTTCTGCTACAAAGGCTAGTTCAGGCAAATAGTTTTCACTTTTCCTCATGCGCTTAACAAATTCTTGTTCCTCCCCATCTTTGACTTTAGCTGTTTTAAAGGCTTCTTTTGTGAAGTCATAAATTACCGGGAAATCTTTTTCTTGTTCTAAACGAATGATCATTTTCATCCCTCCATTCAACTATGTTTTTTGTTTTTGACACAGATTCGTCATTTACAATCATCCATGTTTTTTTACTGATTTATTCTTTGGCTTAAATTCTATTATTAATAGTAACAGAATCTTTTTTAAGAAGCTATCAAAGTACCTAGGTGAGCAGTTAAACCATTCTTTTTATAAAAAAAAAGACCTTTGAAAGTTGAGGCTGGACAGAGGCGTTTATTCGCATTGAGGAGTGTGGGACAAAAGTGGTTTTTACTTTTGTCCCACACCCCTCAATGATCTTTTTTATTTACTCTTTTTTTATTTTATAAATACTTTATTTTTTTAAATCAACGACCATTCTACCTTTGATTTTCCCTTGTTCCATTTCTTCAAAGATATCGTTCACTTCATTTAGGCAACGTCTTTCTACAACAGGAACTACTTTACCTTCCGCTCCAAACTGGAATGCTTCTTCTAAATCTTTACGTGTTCCTACTAAGGAACCAACGATTTGAATACCATCTAGAACAGTTTTAACGATTGCAAGATCCATTGTTTCTGGAGGAAGTCCAACAGCAACAACTTTACCTGCAGCTCTTACAGAATCAACCGCTTGATTGAATGCAACTTTAGAGACAGCTGTAACGACAGCAGCGTGAGCGCCACCAACTTTTTCTTGGATCCAAGCACCTGCATCGCCATCTGTTAATGGATTACATACTAGGTCAGCATCTAGTTCTTTTGCAAATTCTAGTTTGTCATCATTGATATCAACAGCAATAACTTTTGCATTGAAGACATTCTTAGCATATTGGATAGCCAAATTCCCTAAACCACCAATACCGTATATCGCAACCCATTGACCTGGTTTTACATCAGAAACTTTAATTGCTTTATAGCAAGTAACACCAGCACATGAGATACTACTAGCTTGAGCTGGATCTAATCCTTCTGGTACTTTAACGGCATAATCAGCTTTAACGATACATTGTTCAGCCATAGCACCGTCTACTGAAAACCAGCATTTTTTACTTGGCGGCAGAATGTTTCCCGTCCAGTAATACAATATTCACAAGTCCCACAACCTTCAAAGAACTAAGCGATACTAACGCGGTCTCCTACTTTTAGACTTTCAACACCTGGAGCGATTTCTTTTACGATTCCAATTCCTTCATGACCAATAACTCGACCTGGTACTTCACCGAAATCACCATGAGCTACATGTAAATCAGTATGACAAACACCACAGTATTCTACATCCACTAAAGCTTCACCAGCTTCAAGCGGTCTAATTTCTACATCTTTAATTTCTACTTTTCCATTATTTTCTTTCGTCACAACAGCTTCTTTCATTCTATCACTCCTGTATTTAGTATTATATGGTAACGATTATATTCCACCATCTATGAAATCGTTTTATCAGAACTTTCGAGAAATTGTTCAAGATAAAAAGAAACTTTGTTCAACTTCAATAAAAAAGAGTGAAAATGAATCACTTTGCATGATTCATTCCCACTCTTTTAGGAGTACACTATTTATTTTTTTAGATTGCTGTTGTTGCACCACGGTATACAATACCACGACGAGGATCAACAGTGATCAATTCGTCATTTGCAATCAAGTTTGTAGCATCAGCTGCACCAACGATTACTGGAATATCTTTCGCAATTGCAACAACTGCTGCATGAGAAGTTAATCCACCTTCTTCAACGACTAAAGCAATTGCTTTATCAATCGCAGGCATATAATCTTTGTCAGTTGTTTTAACGACTAAGATAGAACCTTCTGTTGCGTTTGCTACAGCTTCTTCTGCTGTAGCGGCTACAACAGCTTTAGCAATAATTGATTCTTCACCGATTCCTTGGCCTTGAACTAATTTTGATCCGATCATTTGGATCTTCATTAAGTTTGTTGTTCCTTTTTCACCAACTGGAACACCAGCAGTGATAATAATCAAATCACCTTCGCTTGCAAATCCTTCTTCTTGAGAAATGTGTGTTGCTAAATTGAACATTTCGTCAGTGCTTGCTGGTTTGTCAGCAACTGTTGCATAAACACCCCAAGATAATGATAAGCTGCGTGCTTTTTGTTCTGTAAATGTAATCGCAACGATATGAGATTTTGGACGATATTTAGAAATCATACGAGCTGTATGACCAGATTCAGTTGCTGCAACGATAGTTTGGATTCCTAAATTACGAGCAGTATGTCCAACTGATTGACCAATTGCTTCTGCCATATCGGTTTTGCTGTATAATTTTAATGCAAATGTATCTTGATTGATCAATGCTTCTTCCGTACGAACAGCGATACGCGCCATTGTTTGTACAGCTTCTAATGGGTAATCCCCAGCAGCAGTTTCACCAGAAAGCATTACAGCATCTGTTCCATCATAGATCGCATTAGCCACATCATTGGCTTCAGCACGTGTTGGACGTGGGTTGCGTTGCATAGAATCCAGCATTTGAGTAGCCGTGATAACTGGTTTACCTAAAGCGTTACATTTTTTGATCAAGTCTTTTTGAACAACTGGTACATCTTCAGTTGGAATCTCAACACCCATGTCCCCACGAGCAACCATTAAACCATCTGAAACTTTCAAGATTTCATCGATGTTATCGATACCTTCTTGGTTTTCGATTTTAGGAATGATTTGGATATGAGTAGCATTTTCTTCTTCTAAAATTTTAGTAATTTCTAAAACGTCAGTTGCACGACGAACGAAACTAGCAGCGATAAAATCAACGCCTTGTTCGATACCAAAACGAATATCAGCCGCATCTTTTTCTGTAATACCAGGAAGGTTTACAGATACGCCAGGAACGTTAACACCTTTTTTATTTTTCAAGATACCTTCATTTTTAACAAGCGTAACGATTTCATTTGCAACACGATCGATATCTGTTACTTCTAAATCGATTAAACCGTCATCTAAAAGAATGTGAGAACCGATGTTTACATCGTTAATTAATTCTGGATAAGTGATTGAGAATTTTTCAGGAGTTCCTAAAACTTCTGTCGTAGAAAGACGAACTGTTTCACCTGTTTTTAGAGTGATTGCGCCATTTTCCATTTCGTTCGTACGGATTTCAGGGCCTTTTGTATCAAGTAAGATCGCTACACGTTTACCTGTAATTTTTACAGCTTCACGAATATTTTTGATGCGGTTGCCATGTTCTTCAAAATCACCATGTGAGAAGTTCAAACGGCAAACATTCATCCCTGCATTTATTAAATTTACTAGCATATCTACTGATTCACTAGCTGGTCCGATCGTACATACGATTTTCGTTTTTTTCATTACCAAACGCTCCTATTCCAATTTTGTTTATACGTTATGAAGATTATCTATTTTCCTCAAGAAATCCTTTGAATAAATGATGAAGCCAGAAGCAACTCCTTCAGAAATATGCTTATGTTCCAACCTCCATTCTTAGAAAGAAATCTCTTGATTTAAATCATAAAGTGATAAGTCTGGTTTGTGTTTGTGGTTTTCCAATGTGTCAACGATATCGGCTGAAACAACTTGGTTATCCAACATACCGATACATTGTCCGCCAATACCGGCTTTCAATAATTCAACGGCATATGAACCAAATTTACTTGCTAATACACGATCACGAGCACTTGGTGAGCCACCGCGGACAACGTGTCCTAAAATAGAAACACGTGTATGGAAATCACCATGTTCAGAAAGTTTATCAGCAAATTCATTTCCGCCCATAACGCCTTCTGCCAAGATGATCAAGCAATGTTTTTTGCCACGATCGCGGCCTTCTCTGATACGTTTTGCAACATTGACCATGTCGAAATCATGTTCAGGAATAATGATTTCATCAGCACCACCTGCTACACCTGACCAAAGAGCGATATCGCCTGCACCACGTCCCATTACTTCAATGACAAATGTCCGAACATGCGAAGTTGCAGTATCACGAATACGGTCAATCGATTCTAATACTGTATTAATCGCTGTATCAAAGCCAATTGTGAAATCAGTCCCTGGAATATCATTGTCAATTGTTCCTGGAATTCCTACAGCTGGGAAACCACGTTTTGTTAGTGCCATTGCACCATGATAAGAACCATCACCACCGATAACAACTAAACCTTCGATACCAAATTTTTTCAATTGTTCGATGCCTTTCAATTGTCCTTCTTCTGTTGCAAATTCTGGGTAACGTGCAGAATATAAAAATGTTCCTCCACGTTGAATCTTATCGCCAACATCTGCAATGTCTAAGCGGCGGATATCACCTGCTACCAAACCTGCAAAACCGTAGTTGATTCCATAAACTTCGATTCCGTCAAAAATCCCTTTACGCACCACTGCACGAATTGCAGCGTTCATTCCTGGGGCATCTCCCCCACTGGTTAAAATACCGATACGTTTCATTCGTTCTTTCACCTCATATAATATACTTTTAAGCTGTAACAATTTTTTTGTCACAGTTATTCATTACTCAAAAATATTACGTCACTCATTTTACCATTAATAGTGCAAAAAGTCTTGATTTAAGAAGAAATAATTGAAAAAAGATGAAAACAATTAGTATTTTTTACCGTAAATCATTTGAAAACAACATTTTGAGCGCCTAAGATCGTTTCTAGTTCTTCTTTTGCCGCCACTGTATCAGCTAGCCAATTCTCTTCTCCTAAGACTAATTTCTTCCCGTTTTTTTCAAAATAAATAATCACTGGTGTATTGCCTTTATGTTTTTGAATGACTTCCCGAATACTTTGTAACACGTTTTTTTGATCTTTTTCAGCAATTATTTTCAGGTAACAAGTTGTTGCACTAATACTGTTTTCAATATCACTTGCCTTTTCAATCTGATTGACCAATAATTGTAATTCTTGGTTATAGTTACTTTTTTCTATTTTGCCTTCTACGAAATAAACTTGATTTTTTTCAACATTTTGACGCAACGTTCTAAAAACGGTTGGAAAAAGAGTCAAAGAGAGTGATCCAGTTAAATCATCTCCTTCAACAAAAGCCATTTGTTCTCCTTTTTTCGTTCGGATCACTCGAATATCTTTCACATAAATTAACAAGCGAGCTGTTTGTTTTTCAACAACGTCACTAACAAGCATGACCTGCTTCATTAATCGTGTTTTTTTGAATTCTTCAGTTGGGTGTCCAGATAAATAAACCCCTAAATATTGTTCTTCTTGTTCTAGTTTTTCTTCTAAAGTATAGTCTGCAATTTCTACTTCTTTTAGTTTCAAGGTGTCTTCCAATAGATTCATGCTGCCACCGCTATAAATGATATTTTGAATTTCACTATCTAAACTAACAGACAACTGACGACGATTAGGCTGAAGTTCGTCAAAAGCACCAATTGCGATTAGTGGTTGGATATTTTCAGCTTTCAACCATTTGCGATCGATACGTAACAAAAATTGATCAAAGGTTTTGAATGGTCCTCGCTCTTTTCGTTCGTCAAGGATGTTTTGGATGAAATCTCTACGAATTCCTTTTAGCGAGCTAAAACCAAACATGATTTGATCATCATTATTTAGATAGAAACTATATTGGCTAGAATTGATTGCAGGTTGCATAATCGTCATTTTATTTTTACGAGCTTCACCAATGTACTCTTTGATTTTTGTTGGGTTATGTCTTACCGAATGGAGGATCGCTGCATAAAAAGCACCTGGAAAATGAACTTTTAAATAGGCCATTTGAAACCCGATAAAGGAATACGCAAAAGCATGAGATCGGTTAAATCCATAATTGGCAAAACGCTCGATATAATCATAAATCGTTGTTGCTACGGCTTCGCTATGTCCTTGTTTCATAGCACCTTCAACAAAGTGCTTTCGTTCCTCATCTAGTACATCTTTTTTCTTTTTACTGACCGCACGCCTTAAAATATCAGCCTGACCCAGACTAAAACCAGCCATAGTAGAAGCAACTTGAATGATTTGCTCTTGATAAACAATCACACCATACGTATTCTTCAAAATCGGTTCTAAAACAGCATCAGGATACTCGATTGGTTCCTGTCCTTTTTTTCTCCGGACAAACAAATCGATATTTTGCATGGGACCTGGACGATATAAAGCATTGACCGCTGCAATATCTTCAATACTTGTCGGACCTAATTTTCTTAAAACATTTCTTATCCCAGCTGATTCAAATTGGAAAACGCCACTGGTCTCCCCACGTCTAAACAAGGCTAAGGTCAATTCATCATCTAATGGAATTTGGTTTAAAATCACTTCTTTTTTGTAGACTCTTTTGATTGACTTGATCGTATCATCGATGATCGATAGATTTCGCAAGCCTAGGAAATCCATTTTGAGTAAGCCAATTTTCTCCACATCATTCATCGTAAATTGCGTCAAGAAGATATCATTTGAACCTGGTTGTAACGGTACAATATCTATGAGATCAAGATCACTGATCACTACCCCCGCCGCATGAGTCGACACGTGCCGTGGTAATCCTTCTAACCGAACAGCAGTATCATATAAAAGGCGATTTATTTCAGAAGAATTCACCAGCTCTACTAATTTTTTTGAATCTGCATAAGCTGTTTTCAAGGTCATTTTCAGAACACTCGGAACAGCACTAGACCAACGATTAGATTCACTTTGTGATAAGCCAAAGACTCTAGCTACATCTCTTAAAACCATTTTTGCTGCCATCGTCCCGAAAGTAGCGATCTGCGCCATATGATAGTGTCCATATTTTTCTCGAACATATTGCAAGACTTCTTCACGTCGATTATCGGGAATATCTAAATCTATATCGGGCATCGAGTGTCTTTCAGGATTTAAAAAACGTTCAAATAGTAAATCATATTTGATTGGATCTACATCCGTAATCGATAAAACGTAAGAAACCAAGGATCCTGCTGCTGAACCACGTCCGGCTCCCGTTACGATCTTTCTTTCATGGGCAAAAGCCATAACATCCCAAACAATCAAAAAATAATCATCAAACCCCATTGTATGGATGATATCTAACTCTTTTGCCAAGCGTTTTTCATACTCAATCGTAACAGTTGGGATGCGTTCAGGTAATTTTTGTACACACAGTTCTTTTAAAAATGCCCCTGCCTCTTTACCATCTGGAATCGGATAATGCGGCAGTAATCGTTGATGTAACGGGATTTCTAAGGTACAATCATCAGCCAACAGTTCTGCGTTATGCACTGCTTGGTCATTGACTTTTACAAGTAATTGTTTTACGGCATCTGTCTGACTTCTTAGATAATATGGCCCTTCAATTTCAGTTTCCTCTGCATTCAAGGTCATTTGTTGCCCTTCATCGATATGAGCCAACACCTTTAAGGCAAAACCATCCTCGCGATTTAAATAGCGGGTTTCTTGTAATGCTACAAGTGGTTGTTCTCTTGTTTCATAAAATTGGAACAAAGCTGGATCGGTTTCCGGGTTACACGTAAATGAAGCTCCTGCAAAAAAAGATGATGGATCAAAAAAGTCTGTTAGCTGTTCTAAGCTTTCAGCCGCTTCTGCTTCACTTCGCTTTAAGGCAAAAGCAACCTCTCCTTTATCAGACGGCATCACGGCGTATAGATGATTCAAATACTCCTTGACTCCTTCTAAATAGAAAACTCTCTTACTGTTCATTTTGGCAGTAGAAATCCGCATCAAATTTTGATACCCTTGAAGATCTTTTGCATATAATAACAATTGAGCTGGCTGCTCCGATTTTTGTGGTGTATATTCTAATGTTAACCCGATGATTGGTTTGATTGCTTCTTTTTTGCAGGCCTCAAAAAATTCAATGGCGCCATGAAGTACATTAATATCCGTAATTCCTAAAGTTGTATAGCCTAAATTTTTGGCTTGTTGCACTAATTCTTGAATACGAATAGTACTGGAAAGTAATGAGTAAGAAGTAATTGTATATAGTTGTGGAAAAGGCATAAGACATCTCCTTATATGTATGATGGTTTTGATTCAAAAATGTAACTTTCAATTTCTTTACATTTACAAAAATTGTGCTAAACTATAGCTAGAAAAGAGGTGCAATCCATGCGTTACATTCTTGTATTGTTGTGGTCCTTTTTACTAGGACAAGTGGTCGGTTATATCGGCGGTGCCTTAAACGGCGGATCTTACGATTTTATGCTGACAACGATTATGTCATTGATTACCGGTGTGATTATCTTATTGATTGGTCAATTCGCTTTACCAAAAAAAGAAACCACTAAAAGTGCTCAATAACTTTGCAAATGAGACATCTTTTTTTAAGTAATCGTCTCGCCATTTATTACTTGAAAATCATCTTTATAAAAAAACCAGTTACTACAAACATTGTAACTGGTTTTTTTATGTTTTCAACTGTTTAGAGTCTTTTATTTAAAATTTTGCGAAAATTGAATAAAGAAAGGCAAATATTACCTAAGACAAAACAAGCTGTGACAATAAATACGGCACTATAACCAAAACCGTGAGCAACGGTCGATCCGATCATTGGACCTAAAACCTGCCCAAAATTACTAAACATTTGATTGTAACTGTAAATTCTGCTGACACCCTCTGATGGTGTGATTTTACTAATCAACGTATTGATCGACGGCATCAAAGCGCCTGTTGAAAAGCCTAGAAAAAATCGTAGTAAACCTAGTTGAAACGGTGTCTTAACAAAAGCCATCGGAATATAACAAATCATCGATAGCATCAATCCCGCCAACAAAACTTTATGATTCCCGATTTTATCCCCAAGCTTCCCTAGAACGGGTGAAGAGATGACTGCCGATACACCAGCTACCGAAACAATCAGACCACTGATAAACAAAATATTACCTGTATCATGGCTCAATGAACGGATATATAAGGTTAAAATCGGGCTGATACTTGTCACACCAATTTGCAAAATTAACGTTGTGATGAATAACCCAATCAAAATGGACACATGATCCATCTTTGAAAAAATATCTTTTGTACTCAACAGATCTTTCTTCTCTACTGGTTGAAAATCCTCTTTTACCATAAAAATTGTCAGTAATGTTGTAATTAATAGTACGATCCCAGTAATGATGAATACATTTTCCATTCCAAACCATTGTGCTAAAGCACCACCGATCGAAGGTCCAATCAAATTCCCTGCAATGGCACCTGTTGACAACGTTCCTAAAGCCCAACCGCTTTTTTCTTTAGGTGCTTGAGAGGCAATCATAGCTGTCGCATTGGGAATATAGCCAGATAGAATCCCGTTGAAAAAACGCATAATGAGCAACCAATAAACGTTTGACACAAAAGCCAAAGACCCCATCGTAATCGTCATCCCAGCTGCCGCTCGAATCATCATCACTTTGCGCCCTTTTCTATCTGCCAGATTCCCCCAGATTGGCGCTACAATTGCAGCGGCAAATGCTGTAACGGCTATCGCAAGTCCTGAAAAAAGCTCAACTTGACTCTTCGGTGTCCCTAACTGTTCAACATAAACAGGGATAAAAGGCATCACCAAACTAATGCTCGCACCTGTAAAAAAACAACCTAACCAAGCAACCATTAAATTCTTTTTCCACTCAATTCTCATAATAACGTACACCTCACAAGTTCTTCACTATTAACTATACTCCAAATTCTGTAATCTCTCAAAAAATTTTTCTGTTAAACAAAATAAAAAAGCCCAACTGCCTAAAAGACAGCTAGACCTTTTCATTAAAAACCTCTTTTATAAAATCGCCAAAATAACAAAGTTTAAGATAAACAGAGCATTAACGACCCAAAGAATGGGCGAAACTTCATTAAATTTTCCTTTTGCTACTTTTACTACTGCATAAAAAATGAAGCCAGCTGCAATCCCATAAGAAATACTGTAACATAAGCCCATAAAAATAGAGGCAAAAAATGCTGGCACAGCTTCTTCTAAATTGGTCCATTCAATATCCTTAAATGATGCCAACATCATCACACCGACTAAAATCAAAGCAGGTGCTGTTGCTTGTGCTGGAACAATTGCAATCAGCGGTGAAAATAAACTACTTAATGCAAATAATCCTGCTACAACAACTGAAGTCAAACCAGTTCGTCCGCCAGCTCCGATCCCTGCAGCACTTTCTACGTAAGTTGTTGTATTAGAGGTTCCAAAAACTGCGCCAATCGACGTTGCGATTGCATCTGCAAATAACGCTTTATCCATTTTTGTTGAAAAACCTTTACTATCTTCTAAAGCTAATTCATCCTCTTTAGAGAAAATACCGGTCCGACGTCCTGTTCCAATAAAGGTACCGATCGTATCAAATGTATCTGATAAGCTAAACGCAATGACCGTCATCAAAACTTGGGGAATTTTAGATGCATCGCTAAACAATGACTGCATTCCATCCGCTCCAAAGGCTGCACCAAAAGTAGTTCCTAGTTCACCAATAGAACTTCCCAACGAATTTGCTTGCCAATCAATTGCTGATAAATCGACCACGCCCATTGGTATTGCAATGATCGTTGTCGCCACAATCCCAATCAAAATAGCACCGCGAACATTTAAAACGACCAAGATCGTCATTAAGACTAAACCAATCACAGCTAATATAATTTCTGGATTATTAAAGTTCCCTAAAGCTGGAACCACACTATCACCATTAACCATTCCATTGACTGGCTCAGATTGTACTGTGAAATCTAACAGCTTTGCATTTTTGATCCCAACATAGGCAACAAAAATTCCAATCCCTCCACCAATTGCATGTTGCATACTTTCTGGGATAGCGTTAATGATCAATTTACGAATTTTTGTAACAGTGATCAACACATTGATCAATCCGCAGATAAAGACCATCGCTAAAGCTTGCTGCCATGTATAGCCTAATCCAAAAACTACCGTAAACGTAAAAAATGCATTTAAACCCATTCCAGGAGCTTGTGCATAAGGAACATTTGCAAAAAGTCCCATGATCAAAGTTCCAATAATCGATGCAATGATCGTTGCTAAAAATACTGCTTGAAACGGCATTCCTGTTTGAGATAGAATCGAAGGATTAACGAATAAGATATAACTCATTGCAAAAAATGTTGTTACACCTGCCACCATTTCAGTTGAGATTGTCGTTTTGTTTTCCTTTAATTTGAAAAACTTTTCCATAAAGTTGTCTCGCTCCCTTTTTACCCAAAAATTTCATCAAGAGTTTGTTTAACGTTATAAATTAATAAGTGCTTGTTCCGCTTTCCTGATGAATACTTATAAAGTATACGTTAGCGAGGTGACCATTTCAACAAATTATTAACTTTAATACTAATATCTTTTATTAATGTTCGTGTTTAACCATTTTGAATAAAATTTATAAAAAACCTTACAGTCGTGATGATTACTCAGCGACTGTAAAGTTTTTGTTTTATATCATTTTTCTCTTGATCAACACAACAATATTTGTGCTAATAGCGAATACTCCAAATAGAGCTGAACGGTTTTCTGATCGTTCTCCCGTTTTTGGTAATTCTTTTTTAGAAGCTGCCTTAGCAAGCTCTTTGGTATTTGTTCCTTCGCTAATAACATCTTTCTTAGGTAAAATTTCAATTGGAAAAACAACCTGATTTTTTTCTGTATCTAGCACGACAGCTGTTAGTTTCTTTTTACCTTTAATTTTTAATGAGGTTACATTCATTTTGATAAGACCTTGTGAATCAGCTTGGCCGACTAAGTCTCCTTCTGGAAGCTCCGCTGTTCTTGTGTTCATTTGAGGAATTTCGCCATCATAGAGTACAATTGTTGCATTTGGTAGCGTAACACCTCTCAAAAGTTCATCATCTTCGTATAAGGGATCAAAAATCGTTGCCTTTTTAATTTTCTCTTCACCTTCATTTGGAGCTGGAACTTCTGGATCAGGTGGTGTTGTCGGGTCCACTAATTTTTTACGATTTTCAACAGAAGCTTCAATTAATTCTCCAGCGGCTTCCTTACCTTCAATATACCCAATGAACGTTTCGGTATCTGGTTGAATTGCATTGATCAACTTCGCCCCAGTAAAACCAGAAAAACCGTCTCCTCCACCAAATAAAAAGTCATTGATGACAACTAAATAGGGAGCGTCCGCCTGAATTGACGTGCCATCTTTTTTATGCATTTCATGAACTTTGAATGGTTGATTCTTATCTGTTGTTGCAGTATACGTATAGCTTAACCCAGAAATTTGTAAAAAGTAGCGTTCTTCTTCATCATATTGTTCGTTTAATACTTGTTCAATTTGGGCACCGGTCATCTCAACCACCTGCATAATATTGCCAAATGGCTGTACGGCTTGAGCCGCTCCCCACGTAATATCACGATTCGCTTCAACCGCTAAATCAGCACGAATGCCACCGTTGTTAGTCATTGCAAAATCAGCATCGATCCCTTGGAGTTTCGCCATCGTGACTTGCCCATCCGTAATCAAATTTCCAAGAGGAGATTCTTTTGAGTCATTAACTTCTCGAGTGATTCCGCCTGTTTCTTTTGCTGTCCCAATTTTTTTGTTCGTCACCTGTGCCACACGTGCTTCAGCATCCTTCACAGTTGCTTCAACCTTTGAATCAACTTTTGGTACATCCTTAGCGGCTGGATCAACTGGTAGAACTTTGGCTTTTGGTGTCTCTACAAAATCATTGATTTTTGGATCAAGTGTCCCTTGCAAGTCAATATATCCTTTTCCTTGCGCTGTAGACTGAACCACTCTCGTCTTATTCACAACACCGTTGGTATATTGATGGTTATGTGCTGCAAAAAAAGCATCTACACTATTCTCTGGATAAAGTTTATCCACTGACGCCATGATTTCTGCGGCTTCTCCATTCACTTTATCCGCCTTGCTTGTTGCAGGGATATGAGCCAAGACTACGATCGCATTCACACCTTCTGCTTGTAACTTGTTGGAATAATAAGCAATAGTCTCAGCTTCGTCCAAAAAGTCATACGCTTCATAATGTTCTTTTAAAACTAAGTTAGGAATTTCAGTTGTAACCACACCGATAAAACCGACTTTTACTTTATTCGTTGCTGTTCCAACCTCTTTGATTTTGTAAGGTTTCCAACCGAAAGGAATTTCTTCCGTTCCTTTTTTGACAACATTACCAATGACGATTTCAGTTTTTGAGGCTTCTCTTGGATATGCAGCTAAAATACCATATGGATCATTAAGCGGTTTTTCGCCAATCATGATGCGATTAAATTCTTGGAGCCCTTCATCAAATTCGTGATTTCCAATAGTCCCAACCGCAAAATCCATTTGATTCAACACTTTAATCGTTGGTTCATCTTGAAGCAGCCCCGAGCTTGCAGGACTTGCCCCGACCATATCACCAGCATGAACACGCACTGTTTGAGCATTTTTGTTAGCGTTTTTAAATTGTTCTTGCGCTTGATTCAAATAACCGGCTAATAAAGGCGCCGTCCCAGCATTCGCAGTTTTCTTTCCTTCATCATCAAAAAAAGAACCCGTTGTATTCAAGGCACCGTGAAAATCATTGATCCCTAAGATTTGAATGGGAATGTTCCCCTCCGCTAACGGCTGTTCAAGCGTTCCCTTCTGATCACCTGTTCCATTGATTGTTTCCGCATTAGCAACATTGTCCGCCAAGGCCACGCCACTGCTAATTCCCCCAATAGTAAATAAAATAGTTAACAAAGAGCTTTGCCACTTTTTCATATTTATAACTCCTCTTCGATTATTTCCAAACATACTTAGTTAAAGAGTAACAATTTCCTCACACACTGTCAATACGACTTTTCTTGCTCTTCTATCAGCTCCAACCCTTTTAATCCAACAATAAAAGCAAGTAAAATAAGCTGCATCATTGTAAGTAATAGAACAAACAAGACTTTATTCACCGACCAATCAAAAAAAAGTCGGATGGTTTGGACCGGTTTTGTAAATAAATGAACACTATGCAAGCGATCAAATCGTCCAACGAAAATAGCTAAACTAGACAAGAAATTGATCAACACAATCAAAAATAGCCCTTGCCATTTTTTCTTTAAGATATTTCTTTGAAAACTTTCACTGATTATTGTGAGAACGGTCGCCATCCCTAAAAAACCATAGCCACAAATTCCAATCGTCAACAAACTAAACGATAACCAATCAGAAAGTGACTGACCAAATATCTGATTCATTCCTTGATAGATCGATAACCGTTCTAAATGAAAAAAGTCCGTAAATAAATAAGGTGCATTTGGATAAAATAATAGCCAAACTGAGCCTAAAAGGAGAAACATTCGCCTTCCTACTTGTTTAAAATGAAAACTAATTTCAAGTGGAATATATGCCAATAAAACATTCAAAGCCATAAAATGGTACATCTCAGCAAAAAACAGCATATACACACAATAGAAAAGAGTTACGATCCGGATTGACCAACGATAAGTTTGAACCAAGTGTTTCACCGTCCTTTTTTCATTTAGTGTATCACAAAGAATTTATTTTCAAAAATTTTCTTGAAAACTTGTCATTCTGCTATTTTATGCTAGACTTAGTTAAAGAAAACTTTCCGGGAGGAACGATTTTGAAAAAATTAATTGCAATTGACTTAGATGGTACAACGTTAAATGCACAATCTTTAATTAGTGCAACAACTGAAAAAGCTTTAAAAAATGCGATGGCGCATGGTCATTATGTCAGCATAGTTACTGGTCGTCCTTATCGAATGAGCGGTCAATTTTATCGCCAATTAGGCCTAGCTACACCCATGGTCAATTTCAATGGCGCTCTCGTTCATATGCCTGAAAAACAATGGGCAGATGAATTGGAAACTGGGATCCAGCGAGATTTAGTGTTTGATATTTTAGCTCAAAAGAAAGCATTAAATCTTGATTTTGTTGCTGCAGAAAATAAAGAAACGTTTTATATTGATAGTTTAGATTACTTCGATTCAGCTTTTTTTGCATCAGAAGCAACTGAAAACAACCTATTAACTGCTAAAAATTTAATTACCGATCCAACTTCTATGATGGTTCGGACATCAAAAGATCAGGCTGCACTTGTCTCGGATTCTTTGATGAAGCAATATGGTGATTATGTTGATGTTCGAACTTGGGGCGGACCAACACCTATTTTAGAGATCGTTTCTAAAGGTATCCAAAAAGCAAAAGGCGTGGAACAAGTTGCTAAATACCTAGACGTGAAGCGTTCAGACATTATCGCATTTGGTGATGAACATAATGATGAAGAGATGTTGGATTATGTTGGTTGGGGTGTTGCAATGAAAAATGCTACTGATCAAATCAAATCCGTAGCCAATGATGTCACTGAGAAAACCAATGACGATGATGGCTTAGCCGATTATTTAGAACGATATTTAGATATAAAAAAATAGTAGCTATTTATTTGCATTTAGGCTGTCAACCAAAAGTGATTTTCACTTTTGGTTGACAGCCTATTTTTTACATCTTTGACAAAATTTAACTCTCTTGCTAAAATAAGAACGTACGTTCGATTCCGAATTAGAAAAGAGGGTTAAAATGGAGCTAGCTAAAAAAATAGAAATTCTTGCTGAATCTGCAAAATATGATGTTTCATGCTCAAGTAGTGGTGTTACTGATAATACACGAAACGGAACTGTAGGTAGCACTTCAGCCGCCGGTATTTGCCATTCTTTCACAAGTGACGGACGTTGCGTTTCACTTTTGAAGCTACTTTTCACAAACGCATGTATTTTTGACTGTCATTACTGTATCAATAGAAAATCCAATACGATTCCCAGAGCAACCTTTACGCCACAAGAAGTTGCAGATTTAACCATGGATTTTTATATGCGCAACTATATTGAAGGGCTTTTCTTAAGTTCGGCTATCATTAAAAATGTTGATTACACAAGTGAATTATTAATCAAAACGTTAAAGATTTTGCGTTACGAAAAAGGATTTAAGGGATACATCCATGTCAAAGCAATTCCTGGAGCTGATGAAAAGCTAATTGAAGAATTAGGGTATTTGGCCGATCGAATGAGTATTAATGTGGAGCTACCTTCAAGAGAAAGTTTGAAACTGTTAGCACCGGATAAGGATCCATTTACCTTATACAAACCAATGAAACAAATCACACATAAAAAACATGAGTTAGCTCAAGTTCCAGCTTTAAGAAAACAAGCAAGCTTTGTCCCCGCAGGTCAATCCACTCAGATGATCATTGGGGCATCTCCTGAAAGTGATCATGCTATTGTCAAAATTGCGGAAAATCTTTATCAAAAATACGAATTGAAAAGAGTCTATTACTCAGCCTACATTCCGGTAAATCAAGATTCCTTACTACCAGCGATCACAACTGATCCACCTTTATTACGAGAGCACCGTCTATATCAAGCGGACTGGCTCCTACGTTTCTACCGATTTTCTGCGGATGAAATCTTGTCTGAAGATAAACCAAATTTTAATTTGTATCTTGATCCCAAAGCCAATTGGGCCGTTCAGCATTATGAGCAATTTCCGATTGATGTCCAAACAGCCTCATATGACCAATTGCTACGGATTCCCGGAATCGGTCCTAAAAGTGCTCTTAATATCCTAAAAGCGCGGAAATATTATCAATTGCATCTCACTGATTTAAAAAAATTAGGTGTCGTGATTAAACGAGCACAATATTTCGTCAGCTGTAACGGTGCTCGCCAGGCCGGGCTTATTCATGATCCTGAATGGGTCATCGCTTCCCTAATTTCATCTCGCCAATATGAAACATTAAAACAGGTCAACAGCCAGTCAAGGCAAGAACAACTCACTTTATTTGACGTAGAACGGTTTGAAACAACGAAACGAAAGGAAGCTCGTTATGCAAATTGAAAAAACAACTGAAGTTTGGGAGTACGACGGCAGTTTTCATGGATTTTTAACAATTGTCTATCATGCTTTTAAAAAAAGACAGTTTCCAGAAATTATTTTAACACCGGATACTGCTGTTGAAAGTTTGTTTATCAGTCATTGGATCTCAACCGATACAGCTTTGGCTCATAAAATGTATAAACGTCTACTTACTCGCTTGAGACAAGAAAATAGTCAGTTTATTATTGATGGGTTTTATTGTTCCTTAAAAGAAAAAGAACGATTTTTACTTGATGCGATTCAAATTGCTTTAGAATCAAAAGACTTGCTGTTAAATCATCTTGGACATTCATCTATTTTAGCCTTACAAAATGCCTTAAAGTCTCTTTTTGGTGAAGTTCACTTGTTCACAGGATTTATTCGTTTTGAATACATAGGAGAGCTACTTTATAGCACGATTGCGCCAAAACATTTTTCATTGCCTTACCTATGTCCCCATTTTGCCAAGCGATATCCGCAAGAAATGATTATGATTTATGACGAAACACATCGTTTACTTGGTATTATTGAACATGGAGAAATTAGTTTTATTGAAAACAGTGATCCTCCAACTTTTCATACAAAAGAGAGTGAACAAGAAATCCAAGCTCATTGGCGTTCATTTCTACAAGCCATTACCATTCAAGAACGAAAAAATGAACGAGCTCAGTTGTCACATTTGCCTAAACGTTATCGTCATCATATGGTTGATTTCAATTAATCTAGTATTAAAAAAAAAACGAGGTGGGCTTTGGACATAACTCTGCGAGTCATATTCAAAGCCCACTTTATCTAATAAGATTGATCAGATACTTAGTCCATTCTAAGGTGGATTTTTTTCACAATTATTTTATCTGATAAATGAGATTGATTACTTTGTTCGCCAATCACCTCAGCAAAAATATTGGTCCGGTCTTCTTTTTTCTGTAACTGATACTCGATTTTTCCAGTTTCATTCAATTCATTCATCATTTCACTATAGTCGTCTTCTTCGATTTTCCTAGTAATAAAGCCTAGTGAAACTAATTGATCATCTAGATTTTTAGTAGATATTAGAGACCCAAAAGCAATGTTTTGACGGATTTCTTGATTTAATTCTGTGATTTTTATCTCTTGACCTTGTTCAGCCTTTTTTTTCTTGATCAATGCTTCGTATTGTTCAACGCTCAACATGACACCAGCAACTTTTTTTCTATTGTAAATATACACGCCGGAATTCGTTTCTTTTGCTGTTTCAAAAATCGTCATCGGAGATTGCTTCACATCTGTAACTGAAAATGCTATGTTTTTTTTCACTTTATTTTTCATTGTTCAACTTCCCTTCCAGATGATTATATCATACAGAATTTTAGTGTGAAGGGCTTTTTGTGATTGTTGCTCTTTTAGTTAGGCGAATTTTGGGCAACAAAAAACAAGTGCCGTTACTAAAGCTCTATGAGATTTAATAACGTCACTTAAAAACCAAATAAACAGTGTCAAAAAGTCAGGATTTTCCAATTGCCACTTTAACCTGCTGGATTGATCCCTTTAAATCCAATGTCATGCCGATAAAAGGTACCTGTAGTGTCAACAGTATCCAAAACCTTGTATACTGCCTCTTGTGCTTGTTTTAATGTTTCTCCACTAGCTTCAACAAGGTAAATTCGTCCGCCATTTGAAATGAGCCGACCGCCTTCTTCTTTTACTCCTGCATAATAAACTTGTTCCGTTTCAATAGTGGAAAAGTCAGGAATCAGATGATTTTTTTCATACTTATTAGGATAGCCATTTGCTGCGACTACTACACCTAAACTGTATCCTGTTTGTTTCCATTTAATATCTGGTTGCTTACCATTTACTAAATCATCGATAACCTGGGCAAAATCACTTTCTAAACGTTGTAGGACAACCTGTGTTTCTGGATCACCAAAACGAGCGTTAAATTCAATCACCTTTGGTCCCGTCTGGGTAGCAATCAAGCCAGCATATAGAATCCCTGTAAATGCTCTGTCTTCAGCTACCATCCCTTGGGCTGTCGGTTTTAGAATCGTTGCAATTGCTTCTGCAACTAACTCATCAGAAATTTGTGGTACAGGGCTATAAGCGCCCATCCCGCCCGTGTTCGGACCAAGATCATTTTCATAGGCTCGTTTATGATCTTGAGCAATCACCATCGGATAAATTTCTTGATTTCGAACAAAAGCCAATAAAGAAAATTCTTCTCCAGCTAAAAACTCTTCAATGACAACTTTGGCACCACTTGAACCAAACTTATTTTCTTCCAACATCTCTTTTAAAGCTTCAATTGCTACTTCGACTGTCTCGGCTACTACGACACCTTTACCCGCTGCTAAACCATCTGCTTTAATAACAATCGGTGCCCCTTGTTCAATGACATAGGCTTGAGCTTTCGCAAAATCAAAGAATGTTCGATGTGCTGCCGTTGGTATATTGTATTTATTCATGATTGTTTTCGCAAAATCTTTAGAACCTTCGATAAAGGCTGCAGCTTTAAGTGGACCAAACACCTTCAAACCACTAGCTGAAAAATCATCCACGATACCATTTAGTAATGGTATTTCAGGACCGACAAATGTCCAGTCCACATTATTTTCCTTTGCAAATTGAATTAAGCTTGCGTGATCATCTTCTGCAATATCTACTAATTGAATGCCATCATTTTTCATTCCAGCATTGCCCTTAGCACAAAATACAGTTGTGACTTTCGGACTTTGAACCAGCTTTTGTGCAATTGTATGTTCTCTGCCGCCGCTTCCAATGACTAAAATCGTTAATCCCATTAAATTCTCCTTTTAATGTCTAAAGTGTCTACTATCAGTAAAGACCATTGCAATACCATATTTATCTGCCATCTCAATCGATTCTTGATCCTTGATACTTCCACCCGGTTGAATAATTGCTTTTATCCCATGTTTACCCGCATACTCTACGCTATCGCTCATTGGGAAAAAAGCATCACTCGCTAATACTGCCTGATCAACTTTAGTTCCAGCTTGATTGATTGCAATTTGAACCGAACCGACGCGATTCATTTGTCCTGCTCCGATCCCTAATGTTTGCTGACTATTTGCAACAACAATGGCATTGCTTTTTACATGCTTGACTGTTTTCCAAGCGAATTCCAGTCCTTTTAATTCCTCACTAGTTGGTTGACGCTTAGTCACTACTTGCCAGCTTTCTGCTTGTTCTTGGATGATATCTTGATTTTGAACCAGTAGTCCACCTAAAACCGAAACAAACTCGTTTTCGATAGCTTGATCTTTTGCTGAAAAATCTAATGTCATTAAGCGAAGGTTCTTTTTGCTACTTAAAACACTAAAGGCCTCGTCTGAAAAACTCGGCGCAATAATAATTTCTAGAAATAATTTATGCATTTTTTCAGCCGTTTGCACATCTACTTCACGATTCAATACAATGATACCACCAAAAATCGAAACTGGATCCGCTTCATAGGCTGATTGATAGGCTTCATTGATTGTTTCTCCAAGACCGACACCGCAAGGGTTCATATGTTTGACTGCCACAACAGCTGGTTGATCAAATTCTCTAGAGATGCGAATAGCTGCATCAGCATCTTTAATATTATTATAAGATAATTCTTTACCGTGAAGTTGTTTAGCACTGGCAATTGAAAATGAAACGGGTAATGTATTTTGATAAAAGGCCGCTTGTTGATGACTATTTTCGCCATAACGCAATTCTTGTTTCAACTCATACGTAAGTGTCAATGTTTCAGTGTCTGTTTCTCCAACAGCCTCCGTCAAATAATCGGCAATTAACGCATCATAGGCTGCTGTGTGACGAAATACTTTTGCTGCCAACTTTTGTCTTGTTACGAGGGTTGTTCCGTCATTTTCAGAGAGCTCTAGCAGGACTTGCTCATAATCTTTTGGGTCTACAACTACTGTCACAAATTGATGGTTTTTTGCAGCACTTCTTAACATGCTTGGTCCACCAATATCAATGTTTTCAATCGCTTGTTCTTGTGTTACATCTTCTTTCAATATTGTTTCTTTAAATGGATAAAGATTTACACAAACAAAATCGATTGGCTGAATGCCATGTGCTTCCATCGCTTCCATGTGATGACTCAGATCACGGCGACCTAATAAACCACCATGAATCTTTGGATGTAATGTTTTTACACGCCCATCCATCATCTCTGGGAAATCTGTTATTTCTTCAATACCGATTGTTGAAACACCCGCTTGCTCAAGCGCCGCTTTGGTCCCGCCTGTCGAAATAATTTCAACGTCTTGATCCACTAATCCTTTAGCGAATGCAATGACACCTGTTTTATCTGAAACACTGATCAACGCTCTTTTCTTTATCATCAATGACTCTCTCCTTGCTGGGTTTTAATAAGTTGGGCCAAAACACTGGGAAATAGCTTATGCTCTATAGTATGGATTTTTTTTTCTAAAGAATCAAGTGTGTCAAAAGAAGTGATTCTGACTTTTTCTTGCGCTATAATCGGACCAGTATCAACACCATCATCGACATAATGAATTGTTACACCCGTTTCTGGCACTTCTGCAAGAAAGGCATCCCTGATTCCATGTAAACCAGGGAATTCCGGTAATAACGAGGGATGAATATTAATCATTCGATTTGAAAAAACTTCTAACAAAGTCGGTCCAATGATTCTCATATAGCCTGCTAAAACGACTAAATCTATTTGCTCTTCCTCAAGTAAATGAAGGATCTCTGCTTCATACATGGCTTTTGATTCAAAATCTTTCGGCGCAAATGAAATCACAGGAATCGACATGGCTCTGGCTCGCTGAACAACATAAGCATCTTTTTTATCACAAAATAATAAAGTGATTTCTGCCTCGATTTCTCCAGCTGCTACAGCTTCAGCGATCGCTTGAAAATTACTTCCATTACCTGAGGCAAATATCGCTAACTTCATCCTTACACCTCTTTAAAAATAACAGCTTGTTTCACTTTTTTAGTGACTTTTCCAATAACATGACATGATTCATCAAGTTCATTTAAAATCGTTTGAACAGCACTAACTTTTTCAGGCGAAACAGCTAAAACCATCCCAATGCCCATATTGAAAATTTCATACATTTCCATTGTTGGGATCTGACCATAGTTTTCCAACGTTGTAAAAATGGGTAACACTGGCCAGCTGCCAAGCTGTATCTCAGCTGATAGATTTTCTGGAAGCATTCTAGGGATATTTTCAACAAAACCACCACCGGTAATATGAGCAATACCATTCACTAATTCCTGTTTTATTAGTGGCAGTATTGAGTTAACATAAATTTTAGTTGGCGTTAAAAGAACTGACCCCAAAGGCTTTTCATTTAACTCTGGAATTAAACTTTCTCCAGAAAATTGATGAGTTTTAAAGAAAATTTCCCGCACGAGTGAATACCCGTTTGAATGGATTCCGCTTGAAGATAAGCCAAGAAGAACGTCTCCTTCTCGAATATTTTCACCTGTAATTAATTGCCGTTTTTCGGCGATCCCTACAGCAAATCCGGCTAGGTCATAATCATTTTCACCATACATACCAGGCATTTCAGCCGTCTCACCGCCAATCAAAGCAGCCCCCGCTTGAAGACATCCTTCGGCGACACCTGCCACCACCTGTTCTAATCTTTCTGGCCGATTTTTTCCAGTCGCAATATAATCTAGAAAATAAAGCGGCTCAGCACCTTGTGCAACAATATCATTCACGCACATCGCTACACAATCGATCCCAATCGTATCATGTTTATTTTCTTGAATCGCCACCATTAATTTGGTTCCCACACCATCTGTCCCCGAAATCAAGACAGGTTCCTTCATTTCCACCGCACTTAAATCAAAACAACCGCCAAAACCACCTAGCGCTCCCATCACACCGATACGTTCAGTTCGTTGTACGTGTTTCTTAATTCTCTCTACGACTTCATAGCCTGCTTCAACATCAACGCCTGCTTTTGTATAGGCATTTCCCATTTATGGTTCCTCCTACAATCAATTTCTACTCTTTAATTTAATCTGGCAAAACTGATTTTCTCTTTTAATGATGCTTGATAGTTCATTTCATAATCATATAGCGGCGTTGGATAATCTCCATTAAAATAAGCCATACAAAGTCCAGAATAAGGCTCATCATAATTCAACCCAATTGAATCAATCAATCCTTGTTCACTTAAAAAACTTAATGAATCAGCTTTGATCAGTTGTTCTATTTCAGAAACAGAGTGGTTGGCCGCAATTAATTCTTTCCTTGTTTGAATATCGATTCCATAGAAACAAGGAAATCTTAAAGGGGGTGACGCAATGCGGACATGAACTTCTTTTGCCCCAGCATCTTTAAGTAATTGGACAATTCGACGACTAGTTGTGCCTCGCACGATTGAATCATCCACCATGATCACCCGTTTTCCTTCGACAACACCACGAACCGCTGACAGCTTCATTCTGACCCCTTGTTCTCGCAATTCTTGAGTAGGTTGGATAAAGGTTCGTGCGATATATTGATTTTTCACTAAGCCCATTTCATAAGGAATACCACTTGCTTCCGCATAACCACTTGCCGCTGAAAGCGAAGAATTTGGGACTCCTACTACCATATCTGCTTCAACTGGCGCTTCTTGTGCTAAGCGTTTTCCCATATTTTTACGTGCAGTATGGACATTTACTCCTGCAATATTTGAATCAGGTCTAGCAAAGTAAATGTATTCCATTGAACAAATCGAATATTGCGTTTCTTGCGTATACTGTTCTATTTTATACCCAGAATCATCAATAATGATTAATTCTCCCGGTCCTACATCTCGAACAAACGTAGCCCCAATCACTTCTAGGGCACAGGTTTCACTTGTGACTACATAAGCACCATTTTTCATTTGGCCAATAGACAATGGCCGAAATGCATTGGGATCTAGAGCCGCTATCATCGCAGTTTCAGTCATCAAAAGATAGGCGAATCCACCTTTAACAGTCTGTAAACTTTCTTTTAGCTGATCGATAAACGTCGGTTGTTTACTGCCTCGAATCAAATGCATCAAAATTTCTGTATCAGAATTTGAATGAAAGATTGCACCATTTTGCTCTAACTCTTTTCTCAAGCTTTTTGCATTGGTTAAATTACCGTTATGAGCTAAGCCACAGGCACCATCATAAAATTTGAATAAAAAAGGTTGAATATTATCAACACTGCCATTTCCAGCTGTAGCATAACGAACATGACCGATTGCGGCATGACCACTTAAAGAGGCTAAAGATCGATCATCTTTAAACACCTCTGATAATAATCCTAGACCTCGATAGCCGTTTAACCTGCCATCTTGATTAGAGACGATACCAGCTCCTTCTTGCCCTCTATGTTGTAAGCTATGCAAACCAAAATAGGTTACTCGCGCCGCATCTGAGTGTCCCCAAATACCAAAAATACCACATTCTTCATTTAAACTTTTTACTTCATAAGACATGGAATTGCTTCCTCCCACAACTCTTTGGCTGTTTGCGTCAAGACTTCGATTGATTGCTCCTGCGTTTCAATTTTAAGTATTCCATTATCTGTCACTTTCCCAACAAGGCGAGCTTTTCCATCCATCACAGCTTCAAAAGCTACTTGTTTTTCTGGTTTGATCGATAGGACAAATCTTGATTGAGATTCTGAAAAGAGAAATGATATAGGCATCTCTAACTTAACTTCAAGTCCAAAACTATTTTTAAAAGCGGACTCTGCTAAAGCTACACCTAATCCACCTTCCGAACAATCGTGAGCACTTTCGATCAATCCTGCTTTGATGGCTGCTAACACTAACTGCTGGATTTCTTTTTCTTGAAGCAAATCAAAATCCATTAATTTTCCTTCTATTAAACCTAATGTTAATTTTTGTAGTTCACTACCGTTAAAATCAGCTTTTGTTTCGCCTAAAACATAAATTAAATCATCAACTGCTTTAAATTCTTGCGTCGTAATGTGTGCTAAATCTTCAATCAGACCTACCATTCCAATGACAGGTGTGGGATAAATCGCCTTACCATTTGTTTCATTGTATAAAGAAACATTTCCAGAAATCACGGGTGTTGCTAAAACCTCACAGGCCTTTGCAATCCCATCAGCTGAAGTCCAAAGCTCCCAAAAGCCTTCAGGTTTATCTGGTGAACCATAATTTAGACAATCTGTGATTGCTAAAGGTTGCCCACCACTTGCGATAATATTTCTAGCAGCTTCTGCTACTGCGATCTGTCCACCAATTTCCGGATTTAGATAAAGATACCGTGCATTGCAATCAGTTGTCATAGCTAACGCTTTTTGCGTACCACGAACTCGTAATATCGCTGCATCACTTCCTGGCAAAACGACGGTATTCGTTCTAACCTGTGAGTCATACGTTTCGTAGATCATTTTTTTAGAAGCAATTGTAGGTTGCTGCAGTAGTTGTAATAACGTTTGTGCTCCGTCGTTTATTTCCGGTTGAAAATCTGCTAAGGATGCAAAAGTTTTGATCCTTACGGGTTCTACGCGCTCCTTATTATAAACTGGAGCATCTTCTGCTAAAGCGTCAACGGGTAAATTAGCGACTTCTATACCACGATGATTTAAACGATACAAGCCATCATCCGTTACTTTACCAATCGTTACTGCATCTAATTCGTACTTTTCAAAAAGTTCGATTACTTCGGCTTCATGTCCTTTCTCAACACATATCAACATCCGCTCTTGTGATTCTGACAACATCATTTCATATGGCGTCATTCCTGTTTCCCTTTGCGGCACATCATCCAAATCTAAAATCAAACCCGAACCCGCTTTTGAAGCCATTTCTGCACTAGAAGAAACCAGACCAGCCGCGCCCATATCTTGAATTCCGACTAAAATGTCTGCATGTTCCAATATCAATTCCAAACAGGCTTCCAGTAAAAGTTTTTCCATAAAAGGGTCACCAACCTGAACTGCTGAACGTTGTTGCTCTTCCCCTTCAACAAATTCTTCAGAAGCAAACGTTGCCCCGTGAATACCGTCGCGTCCTGTTTTTGCTCCGACATACATGATTGCATTGCCTACTCCCTTAGCTTGCCCTTTTTGGATATCCTTATGATCAATCAAGCCAACGCACATCGCATTGACTAGCGGATTCCCTTCGTAACATGGATCAAAAGCAACTTCTCCACCAACTGTTGGAATACCGATACAATTCCCATAACCACTAATACCAGCAACCACTTCTTCTAACAAGAATTTTGTCCGTTCATTTGTCAATTCGCCAAAGCGCAATGAATCTAATAGTGCAATCGGTCGAGCCCCCATACTAAAAATATCTCTGATGATTCCGCCAACACCTGTTGCTGCGCCTTCATAAGGTTCAATAGCAGAAGGGTGATTATGACTTTCTGCTTTAAATACAACTGCCTGACCATCACCAATATCAACGATCCCCGCACCTTCACCAGGTCCCTGCAAAACTTGTGGCCCGTCTGTTGGAAACTTTCTTAAAACCGACTTGGAATTTTTATAGGAACAGTGTTCACTCCACATCACTGAAAATAATCCAGTTTCCGTATAATTAGGCATACGACCTAGAATATCTTCTTCAATCATTCGATATTCTTCGTCCGTCAACCCCCAGTCTGAATAGATACGCTGACTTTTGATCGCTTGTGCTGTAGGTTCTTTGGCTTTCATCATACATTTGTCCTAGCCTTTCCATAGTTTTTAACGATTGATTTGAAAAAACGTACCCCATCCTGTGACCCTAATAAGCTTTCGACTGCCCGTTCTGGATGTGGCATCATTCCTAAAACATTGCCCTTCTCATTAACGATTCCTGCAATATTTTCTAAGCTACCATTGGGGTTGTCATTGGCATAGGTAAAGACGATCTGCTGATTTTCTTTTAATTTTTCAAGAGTCGCTTCATCACAATAGTAGTTTCCTTCGCCGTGAGCCACTGGCAATTGAATTACTTCATCCACTTGATATTCTGAAGTAAAGTTTGTTTGATTATTAACGACTTGTAGTTGAACGGTTTTACAAACAAAATGTAGTGACTCATTCCGAAGTAAAGTACCTGGCAAAAGTCCAGCTTCTGTTAAAATTTGGAAGCCATTGCATGTCCCAAAAACCGGCTTGCCTTCATCTGCTAAGCGAATCACTTCACTAATAATTTTTGAAAAACGGGCAATCGCACCACATCTTAGATAGTCTCCGTATGAAAAACCGCCAGGAATCAAAACCCCATCGAACCCTGCTAAACTATCTGCATCATGCCGAACATATTCAGCCTCTTCGCCCAAGATATCTTTGACAGCCCATAGTAAATCCATATCACAATTCGACCCTGGAAAAACAATTACGGCAAACTTCATCTTATACTTCCTCCACGATTTCATAGCGATATGTTTCCATATTTACATTAGCAAGTAGTTTGTCGCAGATTGCTTCAATTACAGTTTCGATTGGCTGTGCTGTTTGATGAACCTTAATCTCAAAATATTTGCCGATCCGAATCTCAGAAATTTCTTCAAAGCCAAGACGATGGACTGCTCCTTTGACAGCTTCACCTTGTGGATCTAAAACAGAATCTTTATAGGTAACGTAAACTTTAACATTATACATACAGCAGAACTCTCCCTTATTTTTAGTGAAATGCTTTTTCTAAACGATCTAGAACTTTTTGATAGACTGGAACAAGCTCGCCTAAATTCCTGCGGTAAACATCTTTATCTAAATGATCATTTGTTTCTTTATCCCATAAACGACAAGTATCAGGAGTGATTTCATCGGCAAGTAAAATTGTACCATCTGCTCGTTTACCAAATTCTAGTTTGAAGTCAATCAACTGAATATCGATTTTTCCAAACAAATCAATCAGTGCAAGATTTATTTTATGCGCTTCTTGTTTGATTGCGAGAATTTCTTTTTCAGTTCCTATTTGTAAAATCTTCACATGATCATCGTTAATGATTGGATCATCTAGTTGGTCATCCTTGTAATAAAATTCCAAAACTGGAAAAGCTAGTGGCTCTCCCTCTGTCACTCCTAAGCGCTTAGCAAAGCTACCTGCAGAAACATTTCGAATCACCACTTCCAAGGGTATCATCTCAAGTGCCTCTATAAATTGTTCGTGTTTTGATATTTGCCTAATAAAATGATTTTGAATTCCTTTTTGTTTAAGTTCTTCAAATACAAAAGCTGTTATCTGATTATTTAAACTCCCTTTTCCAGCTACACTATCTTTTCGAGCACCATTAAGAGCAGTAGCTTGATCCAAATATTTTACTCTTATCACGCTAGAATCATCTGTTTTAAATAGTTTTTTAGCTTTTCCTTCGTACAACATTGTATTATCACCCACTGATCATGACACATCCCTTTCCGTACATTAATAATCACAAGCATCATTTTAGTTCGTGTATATCTTTGTTTACAGTTTAACAAGACACATAGAAGCCGTCAACGATTTATTAATGATTATGATAATAAACACAATTATCGTTCGTGTTTTAAACTATCTATCTATTTAAAATATTAAGAAAAGCTTGTAAGCATTTACAAGCAACTAGAAAAGTGGTATGCTAATCGAAACTATAGCGACAGAAAATTCACTTTTATTTTTTTACTATAAGTGATGATTTTTTAGGAGGGAACACAAGAATGACTAGCGATTATGACAGTTTGGCGCAGGATTTTTTGACAGGATTAGCACCTGAAGAAAGAACAAAATTGTATAATGATTTACTGGCATTGGAGGTAGTTCACAAATTAAATCAACATAGTACTTATTACACATTTAAAAATTTAAAACGAGCGGCTCATCGTCATTCAGAAAGACGCAAACGAACGTTCCGTTATATGAATAGCTTCAATAACGAACTAATCATTCATCAAATACATGAGCAGCATTTTTTCAAAAATAAATACTGCATACATGTCTATTTCAATTCGCAAGAGTATAACTATCTTTTTATTGAGCGTTTACTTTCTAAACTAAAATCTCCAGTATCCGCGCCTATGCGAACATTTCAAGAAATTACGGTTTAATATGCTACTGCATTTAGACTAAAAAATAAGCCTGGAACATAACTCTTTGAGTTATGTTCCAGGCTCTTCGTATCCGGATAAGCGTCGGGATCAGAAACAACCTCATATCAACAAAAGAAAGGAACAAGCTATGGAAAAATTAAAAGTCAATGTAACGATTGATCGACCAGTTGGTTATAAAGATTCATTTGGCAATACCTATCTAGTCAACTACGGCTTTATCGCTGGCGAATTTGGGGGCGACGATGAAGAACAGGATGCCTATATTTTGAACATCCCTTCTGAGAAACTGATGTATTTTACTGGAATTGTAACAGCAGTTATCCATAGAAATGATGATAATGAAACAAAATGGATCGTAATTCCTGAGAAATCATCGATTACCGAAAAAGAGATCCTTAAACAAACCTATTTTATCGAACAATATTTTGACAGCTATGTAGAAATGCTTTGATTAAAAAATAGCAGCGAAGTCACAAAGATGTGAGCTCGCTGCTATTTTTGACTATTACGCTAAGCCGACCCGTTCAAAAATAATATCAACATTTTTCAAATGATAGTTATAATCAAAAGCATCATCTAATTCTTCTTTAGACAAAATCGCAGTAATCTTATCATCTGCCTCTAGTAATGGCCTAAAGGCCGTTTGGTGATCCCAAGCATAAGCCGTTTTTGGTTGTACTAAATCATACGCTGCTTCGCGAGCCATGCCATGATCAATCAACTTCAATAAAACACGTTGGCTATAAATCAAGCCATACGTCGCATCCATATTTCGTTTCATATTTTCAGGAAATACGGTTAGATTCTTTACGATATTAGAAAATCGATTCAGCATATAATCCAGCAAAATCGTTGTATCAGGAATAATGATACGCTCTGCTGACGAATGAGAAATATCACGTTCATGCCATAAAGTGACATTCTCATAAGCAGTCACCATATGACCACGAATAACACGAGCCAGACCAGTCATATTTTCAGAACCGATCGGATTTCGTTTATGCGGCATCGCTGAAGAACCTTTTTGGCCTTTCGCAAAAAATTCTTCGACTTCTCTCGTCTCTGATTTTTGCAAACCACGAATTTCAGTCGCAAATTTCTCAATGCTTGTTGCAATTAGCGCCATCGACGACAAATACTCAGCATGTAAATCACGAGGTAAAACTTGTGTAGAAATTTCTTGCGCTCGAAGCCCTAAATGTTCACAAACATATTCTTCCACAAAAGGTGAAATATTCGCAAATGTCCCTACTGCTCCACTGATTTTACCAGCTTCTACACCTTTAGCTGCATGTTCAAAACGTTCAATATTTCGTTTCATTTCTGAATACCATAAGGCAAGTTTCAAGCCAAACGTTGTCGGTTCAGCATGTACACCATGAGTCCGCCCCATCATAACAGTCTGTTTATGCTCTTTTGCTTTTTCACCAACGATTTCAGTAAATTTCTTTAAGTCTGCTCTTAAAATATCGTTTGCTTGTTTTAGTAAATAACCATATGCCGTGTCCACCACATCGGTACTTGTTAAACCATAGTGAACCCATTTACGTTCTTCCCCTAATGTTTCGGAAACGGCACGAGTAAAGGCAACTACGTCATGTCTTGTTTCCGCTTCGATTTCTAAAATACGCGCAACATCAAACGATGCATTCTCACGAATTTTTTGTACATCTTCTTTCGGGATATCTCCTAATTCAGCCCATGCTTCGTCGGCCAAGATTTCAACTTCCAGCCAAGCATTGTAGCGGTTTTCATCTGTCCAAATTGCACCCATTTCAGGTCGTGTATAACGATCGATCATTCGTTTGTTTGCTCCTTTTTAATCCCAAATATTGGTTTGATAAATATCTTCTAAAGTCTCAAAAACATCTTCTGTCAAAATGGTGATATGCCCCATTTTTCGACCTTTTTTCGCTTCTGCTTTACCGTAATAGTGAAAATGCCAATCGGGTTTTTCAGAAATCACGTCCATTGTTTCATAGATTTCATTTCCTAAAATATTGACCATTACAGCTTCTGATAAAAGCTCGACTTCCGGCAACGGCCAACCGCAAATACCGCGAATATGAGCATCAAATTGGCTCAATGAACAAGCTTCGATCGAGTAATGACCAGAGTTATGAGGTCTTGGTGCTAACTCGTTTACATAAATACCACCATCACTTGTTAAAAACATCTCAACTGCTAAAGTTCCAGCCAAATCAACAGCTTCGGCAATCACACGAGCAATTCTCTGAGCCTCTTCAACGACATCTTCATTAACTCGCGCAGGAGCAATCGTTTCATGTAAAATATTATGTCGATGAATATTTTCTACAACTGGGAAAACAGTGATATTTCCTTGACCGTTCCCACTTACTAAAACTGATATTTCTTTTTCATATGGAATCCAAGCCTCTAACACACAGGTGCCTTCTCTAAGAACATTCATTGAAGGAGCTAAATCTGACGTGCTGTATAGAACAAATTGACCTTTACCATCATATCCGCCACGAGTCGTCTTCAAGACACAAGGATATCCGATTCCATCAATTGCATCTTGGATATCTGTAGGACTAACAATCGTAGCAAACGGCGCAATCACAATATTATTTGCTTCTAAGAAAGATTTTTCCAACAAGCGATCTTGTGTGATCGCTAAAAGGTCTGTTCCTTGAGGAATGCTTACTAAATCTTGAACATGCATCAATGCTCCAACATCTACGTTCTCAAACTCATAGGTTAAGACCTGGGCACGTTTTGCCAATTCCTCTAACGCTTCTATATCATCGTAATCAGCTAATAAATGCCAATCAGCGACTTGAGCAGCAGGGCAATCAACAGTTGGATCTAACACACCTACACGGAAACCCATTTCTCGTGCACTTAGAGCCATCATTCTGCCTAATTGTCCGCCACCAATAATACCGATCATTTGTCCCGGTAATAAAGGTTTATTCAAGTTCATCACTACTTTCCATCACAGTCTCTTCGAGAAATTTACGTTTGTCTTCTAATTTCCCCGCTAACTCTATATCATACAGGGAAAGCATCCGAACTGCAAGCAGTCCGCTATTGATAGCACCTGCTTTTCCTATCGCAGTAGTTGCTACCGGGACACCACCAGGCATTTGTACAATGGAAAGTAACGAATCCATTCCGTTGAGTGCTTTTGACTGAACTGGGACACCGATCACAGGCAATGTTGTTTTTGCTGCGATCATGCCGGGCAAATGAGCTGCTCCTCCTGCTCCAGCAATAATAATTTTAATACCACGATTACGTGCTTGCTCAGCGAATTCAAACATATAATCAGGTGTCCGATGTGCTGAGACTACTTTTTTTTCATAAGGAATATCGAACTCATCTAAACAATCACAGGCATGTTTCATTGTTGGCCAATCAGATGTACTTCCCATAACTACTGAAACTATGACAGACATAACATTCCCCTTTCTTTCTCTATTCCTTTTTATTTTAGCAACGGAAATCTCACGTGTCAAAGTAAAATCGAATATTATAGATTTTTTTAATAATAATGTTCGTATTGTACGATCAAAAAAAGAAAAACCGGAAAATTGTCCGGTTTTTCAAGTATCAATCTATTCCTCCGTTTTTAAACCATTGAATAATAAATTCAAAATGATTGCTGTCAAACTACTCATTACGATACCATTTCCTGTAAACATCCTTACCGTTTCTGGCATTTGTTGAAATAGTGCAGGAATCATATTAAAACCAAGACCAAAACCAATTGAAATAGCAATGATCAATAAATTTTTATCATTATTATAGTCAACTTTGGATAACATTCGCATCCCTTGAACGGCAACCATCCCAAACATCACGAGCATACCGCCGCCTAATACTGACTCTGGAATGATTTGAGCAACTGCTCCAACCTTTGGCAACAGCCCTAAAGCAATTAAGAAAAATGCAGAATAATAAATTGGTCGGCGAGTTTTAATACCAGAAAGCTGAACGAGTCCAACATTTTGAGAAAAACCCGTATAAGGAAATGTGTTAAAAATTCCTCCTAAAATAACCGCTAAACCTTCTGCTCGATAGCCTTTTTTCAGCTCTTCTTCTCCTATATGCTTACCTGTGATATCTCCCAGAGCAAAATAAACGCCAGTTGATTCAACCATACTAACGATCGAAATAATGATCATCAACAAGATTGAAGAAACATCAAATGTTGGGGTTCCAAAATAAAATGGTTGTGGAAAATGAAACCATGTTGCTTGACCTACTGGCGCTAAATCAACCTGCCCTAAAACAGCAGCAAGAAGCGTACCACCAACTAATCCGACTAAAACTGCAATCGACTTGATAAACCCTCTGCCCCATACTTGAATAACAATGATCAAGCCAATTGTTACAAAAGCTAGTAACAGACTTGTAGTATTTCCAAAATCAGGAGCCGCAGCTGATCCACCACCCATTTTTTCAACAGCCACTGGTATTAGCGTTAAACCAATTACAGTAATAACCGTTCCAGTTACTAATGGCGGAAATAGCTTTTTGATTTTCGAGAAAATTCCCGATACTAAAACGACAAAAATCCCAGAAGCGATGATTGAGCCATAAATTGCACCCACACCTTTATCACTACCGATCATAATCAACGGCGCTACTGCTTGTATTGCGCAGCCAAGTACTACTGGCAACCCAATCCCAAAAAATTTATTAACAGTCAGTTGGAGCAATGTAGCGATCCCACACATAAAAATATCAATCGAAATCAAGTACGTCATTTGTTCTGAGTTAAAATTCAAACCTGTTCCAATCAGCAAAGGTACCGCCACAGCACCTGCGTACATCGCCAGCAGATGCTGCAAACCTAAAACCGCCGCTTTACCATTGTCAGTTTCATTTTGAACGATTTGTTCTTTTATTGGGTTCCCGTTACTTTCCAAGTTTACGCATCCCCCTCAAGAAATTCGACTTCTCCATTTTTCAATGATGCGATACGAGCTAATGACACTACGCGCAAGCCCATTTTTTCTAATAAATCTCGTCCGTCTTGGAAAGACTTTTCAATAACGATACCAATCCCATCAACCTCAGCACCCGCTTGTTGGCACAGTTCCACCAAACCTTTTGCCGCTTGACCGTTAGCTAAAAAATCATCAATGATCAACACTTTATCATCACTTGATAGAAATTTTCTTGAAATAGAAATTTGACTTGTTACTTGTTTAGTAAACGAATAAACAGAAGACGTCAACAATTCTTCATCCATGGTTAAACTTTTTGCTTTGCGGGCAAAAATCATTGGTACTGCTAATTTTTTAGCTGCAAAAAGAGCTGGAGCAATCCCTGATGCTTCGATTGTAACAACTTTTGTAATCCCTGCCTGTGCAAATACTTCAGCAAAACGGTAACCGATCGCTTCCATCAAATCAGGATCTACTTGGTGGGTAACAAAACTATCTACTTTTAAGACGCCTTCCCCTAAAACTCGCCCATCTTCTTTAATTCGTTGTACTAATTCTTCCATTTCATCCGACTCCTTCACCAATTTTTTCTATGCAACATTTCTTATAAGCACAAAAAGACCTTTTCTGCATAAGCAAAAAAGGGTCTGAGACTCTTTTTCACTTATAGACCAACTTTTACGGTGTTGGGTAGAGACAGCCATCCATATCATGACCATATATAAGCTTCTTGTATTAGTATACAATAGTACAAAACTCTGAAAATTTCAATGAAAAATAAGATATTTTCATTGAAATTTTACAGAGCCTTATCAGAATCTGTATCATTACGATACTACTTTTTATCAATACTCGTTTTAATTATCATTCTTTTTCTCTAAATTTCTATATTTATCCATCTTATGACTAAACAGTTCGCCATTACTTGGCGGCGTATACGTAATAGCATTTGCCCCAGCTTCGATTGTCTCAGTGATAGACTCATCAGTTGGACCGCCTGTAGCAATGATCGGTAATTCTGGATATTTATTACGGAAAAATTTCACAGTCTTAGCTGTATCTTTACCAGCACTGATATTGATCATCGTTACGCCAGCTTCAATTTTTTCGTCAATTGGTGTATGTATAGATGTCACTGTACTGACCACTGGAATGTCAACCACTTCACAAACCATTTCAACGGTTTCAACAGGTGTTGGGCCATTCAATACTACACCAATCGAACCTTGCGCTTCTGCAAATAAACTCATGTACGCAGAACGTTGTCCTTGAGTCAAGCCACCACCTACACCTGAGAAAACAGGAATATCTGCAGCCTCAATAATACTTTTAGTAATGGCAGGGTGCGGGGTAAATGGATATACTGCAATCACAGCATTCGCATCCGTGTTCCGTATGATGGCAATATCTGTTGTAAAGATAATTGATTTGATTTTTTTTCCAAAAATTCGGATACCGCTTGCTTTAGCAATGACTTTTGGCACTTGCACAATATCTTGCTTTAGAGGCGTTACGATTTCTGGTACCCACTTTTCATCCACTTAATCTACTCCTTTTTACTTCGTGATTAATGATCATATTGATTTAGATCATAACTTTCGATCACATGAATCACCTTATCTGCATAGGTTGGATCCGTTGCATAACCAGCATCTTGCAATGCTTGTGCCGCTTGTTTATAGTTCTTAGCTAAAAGAACATGTTCATATAAACGGGGATTCCATGTTACACCATTAACAAATAAGCGCGTATGATCATCCATTGATTCTTCCCAAGTATCATACACTCTAAAATCACCTTGAATCACGATCCACTCTTCATTGATATACTCTCTCGTCTCAAGATTAATCTTTTTCTGATCACCATAAGCCTTGATCCCAAATAAATTATTATACTTAGAAGCTAGTGTACTTTGCCCCCAATTTGACTCTAAAATCCCTTGTCCAATGATAATACTTGGCAAAACGCCGTAAGAAGCTTGCAATTCTTTCGCATGCGGACTGATTCTGTCGATAAACTGTTCTTTTGATACTTGTCCTTGCTTTTGTGCAGTCTCTTCTTCTATGTGTGAGTTGTCCGACAATACATTAATTGAAAAGATAAACGCGACTCCAACGATCAACAAACCTGCAAAAAGCGCTGGTAAATTCGTTTTTCTTATTTTTTTCTTCTTATACCTTTGACTATTCATACATTCCCTACTTTGTTTTGTATTCGTTCCTATACTAATATTGATTGGTTTAGGACAATGGCTGACTGATTATATCAGTTTTTTTCCAGACAATCAATCAACAGCTGTTGTAGTCGTAGTTGTCGATGCTTTCGTTGGTATTTCAGATGTAGTTGTCGATGCTAATACACTCGATTCAGTCGGCGCTTCACTACTATTTTGCGGTTTTTCTTTTGGTGTTGTATGACCAAAAAACACAAAGATAACAGCACCTAACACAATGATGACGGATAAAATTCCTAAAATTTGTTTCACAAAAAAACTCCCTTACTTACTTATTCACCAACGTAAGTACCCATCAAGTTTTCATTTACCCAATCAAGTAATTCGACTTTTGATCCTTCTAATTGACCTTGCAATGTGGCAGGCAATCGAAACGTAACAATATCGTCAAACCCCCATTCGCCGTATGATACTGTTACTTTCAAATCAATAAATGCCTGATTCTTTTCTTCACGGTTCGTTTTTGATGGAATCAATTCAGCCATACCTGCCCCTGATTGCAACCATTTTTTGGCGATCAACGTTTTCAAGCGTTTGTATTCTGAAACAGCGATATTTCTCTTTTCTGGAAATAAGATTGTCTGACGTAATATTTTTTGTGTCAACATCCATTCATAATCAGAAAATAAGTTTTTTACTTTTTGCATTTCTTCACTGGTCAAATTGATGCGACCTTTTTTCCAATTATCCCAATTTTCTTTTGAGGTTTGGAGATAGTCCGTATAAAAGTTTTCTTCTGTTTCAAACTGTTCTATAATTGCATCGATAAGAATATCAATATACATTTGGTGCATGACTTTCGCCTCCTTCTCCTATTTTACTGAAAATATCAAAAAAATGCATCTCTTTGAATCACTTATTTCTGTATTTTTAAGAAACATTCAGTCGTTTCCCATAAATAATAAGACAATAATAGGCTTCTGTCCAAAATCTACCATCATTTTGACCTTCTAAGGTATAATGGATTTGTATTTAGTCAATTAGACAGTCTATGCTTTTGCTTTGAAACATGCCAAGAAATTATGAGTTGATATTGATTGGTACAATGTGATGGAAGGAAACGTTCCTTCAATTAGTTGTTTTGATGTTGAAAAGTACAAGGTGTAGAGCAGCGAAACGTTGTTACTATATGTTATCTAGCTTCAAGAGCTAGCTCCTCGAGAAAAAGATAAAATCTGAATGAGGCAAAAAGCACCTCAGTCATTTTTCCCTATTTTCTTGTCGAAGCTGAACGAGCTCTTTCTGCTTTTATTGTTATCTAGCTGTGTGGCTAGCACTACGCTCTGCTCCGATCTCAACAATTCCTAAGAGCTAAAGCTCTAAGGATTAAAGGCCTTCGGGAAAAAGATAAAATATGATTGTGGCAAAAAACGCCACCCTCATATTTCCCTATTTTCCTGTCAAAGCTAAATGAGGCCACTACGCTTTTATTGTTATCTAGCTGCGTGGCCTAGCTCTTCGGGAAAAAGATAAAATATGATTGTGGCAAAAGGCGCCACCCTCATATTTCCCTATTTTCCTGTCAGAGCTAAATGAGGCCACTACGCTTTTATATTAAGGAGGATATTTATGAACTTTTACAATTGGGGCATTATTGGCCTTGGAGAAATCGCAACGAGTTTTGTTGATCATTTTCAACAGGAAAATAGCAAGATAGCGGCAGTTGCTTCTAGAACATTGGCAAAGGCTGAAACATTTGCTAAAGAACACAATATTCCTACAGCTTATGGCTCATTTGAAGAATTATTAGCTGATAGATCGATCGATATCGTCTATATCGCTGTTCCTAATCGGCAGCATATCGATCATATTTTAAAAGCATTGTCTGCAGGCAAACATGTTCTTTGCGAAAAGGCAATCACGATGAATAGTGCGGAGTTAGCAGAGGCGATGAAATTAGCTGAAGAAAATGGGTTGATTTTAGCTGAAGCCATGACTATTTTCAACATGCCTTTATATCAAGAGCTAAGAAGCCAAATTGATTCTAAGCGCTTTGGTAAATTAAAAATGATCCAAGCTCCCTTTGGCAGCTATAAAGAGCCTGATCCAACAAACCGGTTCTTTAACCCTGATTTAGCTGGCGGTGCGCTTTTGGATATTGGTACGTATGCCGTTTCTTTTGCTCGTTGGTTCTTTACTGCTCAACCCACAGTAGTTTCATCTATTATGCAGCCATTCTCAACCGGCGTAGATGAACAATCAGCAACGATTCTTCAAAATGAAGCACAGGAAATGGCTACAGTCTCATTAAGTTTCCAAGCTAAAATGCCCAAGCAAGGAATTGTCGCTTTCGAAGAGGCTTACATTGTGATAAATGAGTATCCACGAGCAGACGAGGCCAAAATCTTTTTTAATGACGGTACAGTGGAAACAATCATATCCGGTGACAGCAACCAGGCTTTAAACTACGAAATCACAAATATGATCAAAATGATTGATGGAGAACAATCGAATCGTTCACTCTTTCTAACAAAAGATGTAATCGATCTACTTGATCAAATGCAACAAGCTTGGAATAAATAAATAAACGCCCTTTAGCTTCCTCATATTAAATGATGAAAGTTAAAGGGCATTCTTTTTTATTTTCCAATTGATCGAGACACTTTCCCGTGAAAGTTTGTCTTTGTCTTTTTCTTATTACATTTCATTTGGCGCATGCAGGCCAAGTAAACGTAAATCTTCTTTTATGATTGTCGCCATAGCATAAACTAATGCTAAGCGTGATTCTTTTTGTTCATCATCTGTTAAAATTTTGACATGAGCATAATATTTATTAAACGCTTGAGCAACTTGAATGGCATGTTTGGCAATCACTGAAGGTTCATATTTTTCAGCTGCTTGCATCACAACATCTGGGAATTTTTGCAACAACTTAACAACTTCCCAACTATCTTTATCATCTAAAGCATATGCTTTGGTTTCATCGATCGTGAAATCCGCTTTCCTAAGAATACTCATAGCACGAGCATGCGTATATTGGACATAAGGACCCGTTTCTCCTTCGAAGCGGACAACCTCTTCTAAAACAAAGTCAAAATTATTTAGACGATCATTTTTTAGATCATGGAAAATAACAGAACCAATCCCAACCTGTCTAGCCACTTCCTCACGATTTGGCAAATCAGGATTTTTCTCCATAATTTGTTTGTTCGCAAGTTCAACTGCTTCGTTTAGCACTTCTTCCAATAAAACAATTTTTCCTTTACGAGTCGATAGTTTTTTACCACCTTGTGTGATCAAGCCGAATGGAATATGATGCATATCTTGTGACCAGTCAAATCCAAGCTCTTTTAATACAGCTTTTAATTGCTTGAAGTGATTACTTTGTTCATTTCCAACGACATAAATCGATTTAGCAAAATCATAGTTACGTTTACGGTAAACAGCTGCTGCCAAATCACGTGTGATATATAGTGTAGCCCCATCAGATTTTTTGATCAAAGCAGGATTTAAATCATAGGCAGACAAATCAACGATTTCCGCTCCTTGATTTTCTTGTAATAAATGTTTTTCTTCTAGCATTGTGACAATTTCATCCATCTTATCATTATAGAAAGCTTCTCCATTGTATGAATCAAAAGAAACTTCTAACATTGAATAAATTTTATCGAATTCTTTTAGTGATTCCGTACGGAACCATTGCCATAATTCGGTTGCTTCTTCGTCGCCTTCTTCTAGTTTTTTAAACCAAGTGCGAGCTTCCTCTTCTAACTCTGGTTGTGTTTCAGCTTCTTCATGGAATTGTACGTATAAGCGTAATAATTCAGTGATGGGTGCCGTTTTAACCGCTTCTTCTGAACCCCATTTTTTGTAACCAACAATTAATTTTCCGAATTGCGTTCCCCAATCCCCTAAATGATTGATACGGATTGGTGTATAACCAATTTTTTCAAGAATAAAGGCAATAGAATTTCCAATCACAGTCGAACGTAAGTGTCCCATAGAAATTGGTTTAGCGATATTAGGCGAGGACATATCAATTGGAACATTTCCTTTTTCACCGATTGAGCTATCACCATAATGTCCTTTATCTTTCGCAATTTGACTGATGACTGCTTGACTGACCATTTTTTTATTCATGAAAAAGTTTAAATATGGTCCTACCACTTCAATTTTTTCAAAGTCTGTTCCAGCAATTTTTTCTGCTAAATCGGCGGCAATTTGTTGAGGGGCTTTGCGATAGACTTTAGCCAGTGAAAAAGCCGGAAAAGCAACATCTCCATGATCAACTGATTTAGGATTTTCCAATAATTGTGTAACAGCTTCTAAAGATAGATCTTCTTTTACTACATCATAAATGGCTTTTGCTACGATTTCTTTGTTATTCATAGATATCCTCCTAATTTTAAAAAGCTAAAAAAGCTTTTTTGTATGGTCTATTTTATTGTCTAATTTGATGGTGACTTTTCTCACTTCACGCACCTTGTATTGTGCATCATCGAATCACTTTGTTCTTCGTGATTTACAACAATGAGATCGAAGCGCAGCGTTGTGATTCACTAGTACGGTGACTTCTCTCACTTCGTTCGCCAAGTATTGTTCATCATCTACTCTGGCGGAGCCAGTCGTAGTGATTCACAACAAAAAGTCTCTAGTGTTAAAAAACACCAGAGACGAGATTTCCCGCGGTACCACTCTAATTGTCCGAACTTTTCTAAGACGGACCCACTTAATCTATTAACGGAAGATTGCCGTCTGCCTAGGCAGATCCTCAAAAGTGCGCTTCCTTCATTTGATTATTTTCGGCTTTCACCATCCCGAAATCGCTTTGATAATTTGTAATGAAGTACTCTCTTTTTCAACGAATCATTATTAAACTGGGTTCATTATAGCAAATATTTTTCTTTATGCCTAGTCTTGTCTATTGATTTTTAGATTTAAATCGTCATAAACGTTAAACTAGGGTCTGCATTTAGATGATAATCTGCTAAATGTCCTTTTTCTGCTTCAACAAATGCTGCGGCCCCGATCATTGCAGCATTATCTCCGCATAATCTAAGTGGTGGAACAATGAAGGTCACACCTGGGAGTTCTTTTGTCACTTCTTTGGTCAAACGCTCACGAAGCCCTTGATTTGCAGCAACGCCGCCTGCCATTACTAATTGTTTGATTGGATATTCCTTACAAGCCCGAATTGTCTTTTCTGTTAAAACATCAATCACACTTGCCTGAAAACTTGCAGCTAAATCTTTTGTGCTCAATTGTTCCTCTCGTTGCTCCGCATTATGAACTGTGTTGATAAAGGAACTTTTCAACCCGCTGAAGCTAAAATCATAATTATCTTCTTTGATCATCGCACGAGGAAAATGATACGTATCTTGACCCTGATGGGCCAACTCGTCGATTTCTTTTCCGCTAGGATAACATAGTCCTAAAACTCTGCCAACTTTATCATAGGCCTCACCAGCTGCGTCGTCTCTTGTTTCACCGACAATGTCAAAAGAACCCGTTTCTTTCATATAAACTAATTCCGTGTGGCCACCGCTGACTAATAAAGCCATTAATGGGAATTGTAGTGGTTCTACGAAATTCGCCGCATAAATATGCCCAGCCATATGATTCACTGGAATCAATGGTAAATCATGTGCCCAAGCAAATGTCTTTGCGGCTGAGATTCCGATCAATAAAGCCCCTACTAAGCCTGGTCCATAAGTGACTCCTACACCACTCAAGTCATCTGGTTCCACCTCAGCCTCGATCAAGGCCTCTTCAATGCACATCGTAATTTCTTCAACATGATGTCGACTAGCAACTTCTGGTACCACACCGCCGAAACGTTGATGACTTTTCACTTGTGAAGCGACGATATTCGATAGTATTTCTCTGCCGTCTTCAACGACCGCTACACTTGTTTCATCGCAACTACTCTCAATAGCTAAAATTAATTTTCTTTTTTTGTAAAAAAAAGTCATTGTTTCACTTCCTTAATGTTTAAACACATAACAATTCCATCCTCTTTAGGATGAGTATAATAATTTTTGCGGCAATTAATGATTTTGAATCCATTTTTTTCATATAGTTGTCGAGCATTTGTATTCGATACACGCACTTCCAAAAAAATTTGAGCAACGTCTTGTTGGATCAATTGTTGGATCAACTGGGCAATCAAACGACCACCATGCCCAAGGTGCTGAAAATTTTTGTGAATGACAACATGTGTGATCTCCACTTCATCTAAAACAAGTTGATAACTGATAAAACCGATCCACTGCCCTGCTTCACTCAACACCAAATAATCACTTGTTTGCTGCGCTAAATCTAGGCTAAATTGTTCGATTGACCAAGGCGAGCCATGTTCGTACCCAGCCTCACTAATTGACCAAATTTTTTCAGCAATTTTTCCTGTTGGTAGTGTTTTTTTTGAATAGTACATCGTTTTACACTTCTTTTAAATGCAAGATCATTTCCAATGCATCTTCTTTATTTTCAGTGTAATAAGCTGGTTTAATCGTACTTGAAGCAAAGCCAAGTTGGCGATAAACTCGTTGGGCATTTTTATTACTGATTCTAACTTCTAAAGAAATCGTCTCACAATTATTGGCCCTTGCAAACTGAATAACTTCTCTAATCAAGAAACTACCAATTCCTTTTCCTTGATTTTGAGTTAAAACTGCTACGTTTGTAATATGCGCATCTTTGTCAAAAATACGGCAACCAACAAATCCAATCGTTTTTTCGTCTTTTTGAATGAGTAAATATAAATGAGGTTCAGCTGCTTGAAGTTCCATCAAAAAAGCTGTTTTAGTCCAAGGCAGCTCACCAGCATACACTTCTCGTTCAATTGAAAGCAAATCTTTGATATCATCAAGGACGATTGCCCGCACAGAATATGATTCATTTGAAATTTCTACAGTTCTTTCATCATAGGGACGATTTTTAAAAAAGATGCCTAAAAGGCTATGAAATAGATTAAATTTTTTCAACATAATTTTCTACCTCTGCTGTATGTTCTTTTAACCAATTTTCCTCTGCTTCCACTCTTTTTAAATAATTAGGTAAAAAGTGATGAATATCTTTTTCTGGTTCTGCTAATCTACCAAGTTCAGCAAGGGCAGCCGCATTAGGGACTTGCCATTGCGAAATGGTACAAATTTCAGCTTCTGGTAAAACAGATTCAATTTGTATTCGAAAATTTTCGGCATCCTCTCCAACAAAGTAAACATGATCAAATTCTTTTAATCGATCCAACCACGTATCCATTCCAATATGCTGATCTGCAATAATCGTCGTCAATACGCCATCAATAAACTGATATGCACCAGTATAAACATTTTTTCTACGAGCATCAAAAACTGGGATAATCAGTCCTTTACTTTGGACACAATTGGCTGCCAAAGCTTTCAAACTTGATATTCCGACTAGCTCTTTTTTTAACGTATATGCTAACGTCTTTGCCGTTGTCACGCCGATTCTTAAACCCGTATAAGAACCTGGACCTTGGGCTACCACAATACGGTCAATAGCACTCGGTTTTAAGCCAACATCTTCCATCAGTCTTGTGATTGCAGGCATTAACGTTAAACTATGGTTTCTTTTCACTGTGATTGTATATTGTCCTATTATTTTCTTCTCTTCACAAACAGCAACTGTCAATGTCTGATTCGAGGTATCAATTGCTAAAATTCGCACAAAAAATCCCTTTCTTTCATCATGTAGTTGGTTTATTGTAGCATATTTTCATTCCTTCGTAAAAAAAGCAGTCGCCACAACAATAAATTAGGGTATGCGACAAAAGTAACGTTCACTTTTGTTTCACACCCTACATACGAATAAACGGTGGGAGTAAACGGTCCTCTATGATTCGAGGATCGGAGTGAAACGAGAACCGTAAAGGCACAAGCAACTCCTACTTATTGCTATAAAACGCAATGTCTACTATACTTTGTTCCGATCTCCATAATTTTCATCACTTGATATTTGCTTCTAAATAATCGATCAAGGTTTTACTAATGTTTGTTGCTGTATCATTTTTTCTAGAATCTTCCACCATGATCATTGCGGAAAATTTATTATGACTTCGATCCATTGCCAATAGGAAACTATTTTCTTTACCAACCGTATCTTGCTTGTCTTTGATTTCAGCTGTTCCCGTTTTAGCTGCTAGAGAAAAGTCAGGATTGTACATATTGTGGACGTAACCTGTTTCATCTTCTACACTACCAAGCAAATCTGTCACAATCGTATTTGCAGCATTTGAACTGATGGCATTTTCTTTCGTCTTGGTTTCTTTACTTAATTCGATTTTCGGATATACGAGTTTGCCTTCATTTTGGAAAACAGTATACATAGCCGCTTGTTGAATCGGGGTCACCAATAGCTGACCTTGCCCATATCCTGTATCTGCTAGTAGAATCTCTGAATTGAATTTATCTTCATTTGAGATTTGTGCTGGGTTCATTGGGATGGCCAAATCTAATTTTTCTCCGAAAATAAATTTATCGAGTCCTTTTCTAAACGTCTCTTCGCCCATCCGTAACGTTTGTTGCGCAAAATAAATATTATCAGAATTGACTAATGCTGTTCGCAAGTTTACAGGGCTTGCTTCTTTAACTCGGGTAACAAAATAATCCCCCCATGAAGCATCTTTTTGCCATTTCAACCCATTGATTTCAATTTCTTCATCTGGTTTCAAGGTACCCGCATCTAGACCAATCCCACCAGTAATTGTTTTAAATGTTGATCCTGGTGCATAACCTGTTGCAAAACGAGCCATAAATGGTAAGTTTTCATTATTCGCATAGGCATCATAATCAACTTGAGAAATGCCATTTGCCATTTTATTTGGATCGAACGATGGTGAACTGGCCGCAGCTAATAGATCACCTTGTTGTGGATCCATGACCACAGCACTACCAGGACGATTGTTAAAAATAGTGTAGGCTTGCGACTGAACATTTTTATCAATCGCTATCTGGATTTTATCTCCATCTTTTTTAGCTACTTTTTGCAGGACGCTTCTGAATTCACCTTTGTCATCAATAATCGTGATATTACCGCCGTCTTGTCCTCGTAATTGTTTGTCATATGCTTGTTCCAATCCGACTTTCCCAATGACACCAGTACTGCTCAATGACGGGTCTTTTTCAATATCTTCTGCCGTGATTGTACCGACATAACCGACTAATTGCGCTGCTGCTTCTTTTAGCGGATAGTAACGAACCATTGCATCTTGAGACGCCGCGCCTTGGGGGAAAGTAGTTACCGGATCAAATGAGATCGCCAAAGGAACGAAAGAGTCTGGTTTGACCCATTCTTGTTTAAGCTTTTGCTCTATGTCCTCTATCGATACTTTAAATTGCTCACTAAAGGCTTTGATATTATTGGTTTTCTCTTGACCTTCTCCAAGTTTACCTGGAACAATCCCCACTTGATCAAACGCTTGATTGACCGCCAGCCCTTCACCGTTTCGATCAACGATTTCCCCTCTGTTCGCCGGATCAATCCCCATCGTCACTTTATCTTGTCCAGTCATTTCGGGGAAAATCAAATTAGGAGCCCAGTCTATTTCATAACGATCACTTGTTTTTTTAATCGTTGTTTTATAGGTTAGATCCTTCAAATTACCTAAAGGTGTCGTCATATCTAATTTATAAGTAAATGTAAATTGACCCTTTTTATCTTTTGTTACTTTGACCTCTTTACTTTTAATTCCTTCTGCTTGAATCCCAGAAAAAATTGTTTGGTATTTTTCTACTAATTTGGCATTATCATAGCCACTTTCCTTGACTGATCCCTCATTTAAGAGTTCTGGAAACTTGTCAAATTCTTGCTTCGAAAAATAACTTAAAAATGTCTTAGCAGATTTTTCTGCGTTGTTTAGTTCTTGTGTTTTCTGCCAAGTGCTATAGGCAAAATAGCCCCCTGCTAAAACACCTACCGCTACAATACCACCAATTGCTAATAGTACTGGTTTGTTTGACTTTTTCTGATTTCTTCTTTCCACTTCCCAATCCCCCATGTTCTTGATTCGGTTCTTTGTACCTATTATACCTTATCTGGCAAAATCTAGGATAGAAAAATGAAGCTTTTGTCAAAATTTAAATTATCAATTCATTTCACTGTATTTCTAACTACTATTTGCAGTTTGAAGTCAGTCCTTAGTGGTATTTATCTTATGGATACTTATGGTATACTATTTTTATTAAATATTTTTTTAGCTAGCTACGTGGGCTTGGCTTTAGGGTATTGGAAAAAAGATAAATTTTGAATGAGGCAAAGAACACCTCAGTCATCATTTCCTATTTTTCTGTCAAAGCTGGGTGAGCCCATTCAGCTTTTAGTATTATCTAGCTTCATGAGCTAGCTTTTCGGAAAAAAGATAAATAATGAATGAGGCAAAAAAACGCCTCAGTCATCATTTCCTATTTTTCTGTCAAAGCTGAGCGAGCCCATTCAGCTTTTAAAATAAGGAGGAATTTCTGATGGGAATTTTTAAAGCGGCAACAAGTACGATTGGCGGCGGCTTAGCTGATCAATGGATTGAAGTTATCGAGCCTGATAATATGAGTGACACGACCGTTATGACAAAAGGTGTTTTTGTCCGTAAGAATGATAAACGTGGCGCAAATCGCAAAGGAACTGAGGATGTATTAACTGATGGTTCTGTGATTCATGTTTACCCGAATATGATGATGATCTTAGTCGATGGCGGCAAAATCATTGATTATACTGCTGAAGAAGGCTATTACACAGTTAAAAATGATTCAGCCCCATCAGCATTCAATGGTTCTTTAAAAGAAGCAATTTCAGAAACATTTGATCGTTTTAAATTTGGTGGCGTTACACCGCAAAAACAACAAGTTTTTTATATTAACTTGCAAGAAATCAAAGGAATCAAGTTTGGAACTTCTTCACCGATCAATTACTTTGATAACTTTTACAATGCAGAACTATTTTTACGTGCACACGGTAATTACTCAATCAAGATCACGGATCCTTTATTATTCTTTTCAAACGCGATTCCTAGAAACAAGAGTCAAGTTGATATCAATGACATCAATGAACAATATCTAGCAGAATTTTTGACTGCCTTACAATCAGCAATCAATAAAATGTCAGCAGATGGTGAACGTATTTCTTATGTACCTTCTAAAAGTTTAGAGCTAAGTAAGTATATGGGGCAAGTGCTAGATGATGAATGGCGTGAACTACGCGGAATGGAAATCGTTTCTGTTGCGGTTGCCAGTATTTCTTATACAGATGATTCTACAAAACTGATCAATATGCGTAACCAAGGTGCTATGCTTAGTGATGCTGAAGTTCGTGAAGGTTATGTACAAGGCGCTATGGCTCGCGGGATGGAAGCTGCTGGTAGTAATGAAGGCGGTGCTATGAATGGCTTTATGGGTGTAGGCATGGGCATGAATACAAGTGGCAATTATTTTGCCCAAGCGTCTCAAACCAATCAGCAACAGATGCAAGAAAAACAAAATCAACAAAATGCCCAAGGCTCTGAAGATACTTGGACTTGTCCGCAATGTGGAACTGAAAACAATGGGAAATTCTGTTCTAACTGTGGTACACCAAAACCAACTAATGAAAAACCAAAATTAGAAATGAAATGCAGCGAATGTAGTGAAATCGTTGATTTATCAAATGGTATTCCAAAATTCTGCCCACACTGTGGCAAACCATTCCAAGGAATTCCGCTATAAGAAAAAGTTTAGGGCTAGGCGACTGTAACCTGCCCTTTTTCTATCTAAATCTGGCGTATTAGTAAGCAATTCTGTTATTTCAACACGTCAAAGAAAGGATTAGTCATGACGGATACATTTACACACAAATGCCCAAACTGTGGTGGACCACTGCTATTTAACCCAAAAGATCAAAAATTCCACTGTGAATACTGTTTAAGTGTCTATACAGAAGATGAAGTCACTGCCTATGAAACTGCACAGCGAGATGCCCATTTAGAAGCCGATACTGCTCAAGTGCCTGAACCAGAACTAACATTTTCGTCAGAATCTCAAGCAGAAGGCATGACACCTGAAGAAAAAGCAGCATTCAAAGAAGCAACTGGGACCCAAGATATGAATGAAGATACGCTAGAAGGTGCAATGGAATTATTTGATTGTCCCAGTTGCGGTGCTCAGATTGTTACAGAAGCAACAACTGCTGCTACTTATTGTTACTATTGTCACAACCCAGTTGTCTTGTCAGGACGATTAAGCGGCAAATTTCTACCTGAAAAAGTCCTGCCTTTCTCAATTGAAAAAGAGGAAGCCGTAGAAAAATTTTTAGCTTGGACAAAGAAGAAATGGTTTATCCCAAAAGACTTTTTCAATAAAGAACAAATCGATAAAATGACTGGTGTTTATTTCCCCTATTGGGTTGTCGATGCCAAGGTCAATGGTCAATTAAATGGTATGGGGACAACGATTCGCATTTGGCGTGTTGGAGACATTGAATACACGGAAACCCAGCAATTCGATGTTGAACGTCAGGGAAAGCTTTCGTTTAAAGAATTGATCAAAAATGCTCTCTCTAAAAATGTCCAACAAAAAATGGTCGAAGCCGTCCAACCTTTTTTATTAGATAAAGCAGTCGCGTTTAAAAGTCAATATTTAGCTGGATTTCAGGTGGAGAAACGAGATATTGAATACGATGCGATTCAAAACGCAATCCAAAGTGAATTAAAAGATTACTCTGAATCCCTACTAAGGGATACAGCTTCCGGCTATACCACTTTAACAAAATTACGGACAGACATTTCATTAGAAAACGAAGAAAATCACTATATGCTATTGCCGATTTGGGTAGTAACTTATCGCAGTAATGAACAGTCAAAAAAAGTCTATTATTATGCTATGAATGGTCAAACTGGTAAAGTCAGTGGCATTTTACCTGTTAGCTATAGACGGTTGGGACTCTTTACTTTTGGTGTTTTCGCTTCAATCTTAGCTCTTTTTCTAATTGGAGGTTGGTTTATATGAGGAAATATTGTTTTAGTCTGCTTGCCGCTATTTTTCTATTATTCAGCTTTACTATGAAGGCTCAAGCAGCAGATGACTCAATTGACGATCAGGCTTCACTTTTAACATCTGAAGAAGTCTTACAATTGAAAGAAGCAATTAGACCAATCGAGGCCAAGACAAAAGCACGTATCTTTATTGTGACAAATACTGACAATGATCTTGACTCAACGAGATTTGCGGATTATTACATGCTCGATCGAATTGGTAAAAATCAAAACGGGGTCACTTTTTACATTGATATGAACCAACGAAAGTTCATTATTTCTACATCAGGAAATATGATCGATTACTTGGATGACAAAAGGATCGAGAATACACTGGATGATATAGAACCAAGCATGAAAAACGGAAATTATTTTCAAGCAGCTCAAAGCTTTCTAGAAAATACAAGTGATTATTTTGATCAAGGGGTTCCAGGAGGACATTATCGAGTGGATACTGAAACCGGGAAAATTACTCGTTATAAAGCCTTGACCACAACTGAAATGATCATTTCCTTCGTTGCAGCGATTGTTTTAAGTGGTATTTTCTTTGCTGTCAGTATTTCAAAATATCAATTAAAATTTGGTACCTATAAATACCCTTTCAGAGAGAAATCCAGTCTTGATCTGACTCGCAGAAATGATACGTTGATCAATTCTTTCGTTACGACTCGGCGGATTCCTAGAAGTAATTCTAATGGCGGCTCTGGCGGCGGTGGAAGCAGCACTCATTCAACTGGCGGTGGAACATTTGGCGGCGGCGGTCGTAGTTTTTAAAAAATCCCTTGTTAAAGTGCTTTAACACACTCTTTGACAAGGGATTTTTTTCAACTCAGAATATCTAATAACTATTTGGTAAACTCAATCATACTATTATCTTCTTTTGCCTGTGGATTAAATCCTACAGTAATAAAGGTGCCTGTTCCCTATCCATTTCGATTAAAAATAAGATTATTCTCTGGTGAATGTAGCAAAATACCACGTATTTAAATCGTTCATTCACTCCCCTGCCTCCTCTAAACATCGTAAACCATAAAACAAACGTATAGAATCCCCAGAAACAAACGAATCCTTTTCTTATACTAAATAAGGCGAAACCCCAAATGGTATCTTGTTATTTAGCAAGATACAAGGTAGTATATAGACAAGTAACCCGAACAAAATAAGTTAGCTTCCATTGAGATCGGGTCTTCGATAACGATTATTTTATAAAGCGAGGAAATAATAAATGAAAAAAATACTAAGTTTAGGCGTTTTAACGGTATGCGGATTAACATTAGCTGCTTGTAATGGAGCTAATGATTCTGCGGATAACAAAAAAAATGAAAGCACCTCAGCTTCTCAAACAAAAGCTGAAGATGTTTATTTTAAAGATGATACGTTAAAAATCGAAATGGCTACATTAAAAATTCTTTCTACGGAAGTGTTGCCTGCAGACGAAAGCTTATTTAGAGAAAAACCACAATTAGCCATTACCTATGAAGTAACCAATGATAGTAAGGAGCCAATTTCAGCCTCCACCGTTTGGATTGCTTGTATGGGCTTGACGCAAGAAGGATCAGACACCATCAATAAATTGAATGTCGGCATGACACCTCAAGATGAAAAATTTGCGGAGTATACGGAACATCAATTAGACGATATCAAACCTGGCGGTACAGCTAAAGCCATTATCTCATATGATTTAGATGACACAGAAACTCCTGTTATTTTGAAAGCAAATCAAGGAATGGCTGGAAAAGAACTTGGCGAAAAAACAATCAACTTAAAATAGACTTCGCCGTTTACTCAAATTTAGGGTGTAGGATAAAAGTGTTCTTTACTTTTGTCCTACACCCTTTTCATGTCCAAAAAACAAAACTCAACTATCACTCAAAAATGGTTTCATGCGCAAAAATGTATTTACTTCTCGAATGAATTGATTGATTTGTGGTACTAATCTTTTGAAATGCTCAGATTCAATATGAGTGTTTAAAGCAGCTTCATCCGGCCATTCTTCAATGAAAATAAAATGACCGGGATCAGTTTGATCAATGAATAAATCATAAGCAATACATTGAGGTTCTTGTTTCGTTTTCTCTACTAATTCTTGGTATAACGGTGTCACTTTTGAAATATACTCTACTTTGATATAATCTTCCGTAATTAATTTTAACATTCGCTTTCCCACCTACTTATTGAATAATGATTTTTAGATAAAATAAAAGATCACTATAAGCTAGTGATCTTTTATTCGGGTGTTCCTATCAAAGCAATATAGCTATCTATGTTAACGATGCGCATATGTTTTACATCAAATTGCCCTCTACTATTATAGTTTCCTTTTACCTCGATTTCATATTGGTGCATCGGTAACGACAGCACATACTTGGCAAATGGTTTGTTTCTGATTACACAATTAATACAAACATCATTTTCCCAAATTAGCATTCCCGTAATAGCATATGGCTTTTCTTTAAACACCTTGATATGGGTTAGTAATCCTATGTGAGTATCCATAGCTTTATGATACACGAAATATTTTCAATGTCCAGTCTCTTGTTTATGAAATTGAAATAGCACGTTTTTTCTGGTTTGTTATACTTGATTTAAAGTTTTTTTCAATACTGGCGTTTACTATTTTAAGCAAAATAAAAAAGGCCTAGCAGCCTTGATTGGTTAAAACTATTTCAATCAGACACATGGCGGCACCTACTTAGTGCTGCTTCCTTCCGGATCTGACACGCTTCGTAAGCCCACCATTGTCCTAGCCTTTCGGCAAGATTTAGTATACCGTATTTTTTGATTCTTGGCTAGTCTTTCTTTTGATTTTTTAAAAGTTTCTTTTGTTCCCGCAATTTTCTAAAAAAACTTGAGAGTAAGTCTCCACATTCTTGCTCTAAAATCCCAGATTCTACATAAGCAACATGATTGAATCGCTCATCGGATAATAAATTCATTAAGGTTCCAGCAGTCCCACCTTTGGGATCGTTAGCCCCATAGTAAACTTCAGCCACTCTAGAAAGAATCATAGCACCACTGCACATTGGACAAGGTTCTAGCGTAACAAATAATTGAGCTCTTTCTAAGCGCCAGTTTTCAATTGCGGCGCAAGCTTGCTTGATAGCATACATTTCAGCATGAGCAGTAGCATCTTGGCTTTCTTCCCTAAGATTATGCCCCCGACCGATGATTTGTCCATCTAAAACAACGATCGCCCCAATAGGAACTTCTTTGATTGCTTCCGCTTTCTTCGCTTCTTTGATTGCTTCTAACATAAATATTTCTTTTTCTTCTATCGTCAAAGTGGTCGTTTTTTCATTCAAGCAATTTCCACCTTTCATCCTTTATACTTTTATCTTATTCATGGTACAATAAACTAGTGAGGTGTGTCTATGACTATTAAAGAATTAATTGAACTATATCCTTTCGGAAAAATCCAAGAAACAAAAGCAACCAACGAAAACATTTCATTTCCTGTAGATGGAAAATATTTTGTACTCCCTAAAGATTCATTACAAGAAACAGAAATTCGCCTATTAAAAAAGCTTTTCCCAGTAAAAGATTCCTTTGTGGATCCAAAAAAACATCCTTGGTATGACTATCTTTTTAATCAAGGCTCTCTTAACCTTGTAGGGAATTTCCGAGTAATCCACATCCAGCTCAAAAAGCCCAAAGCTTTCTTACAAGCAGAGTGGGAAAATAGTATTACCGAAATCTTTCCTAATCTTGTAGACTTCTTTTTCACTAGCGAGAATGATGGCGCTTTAATTGAGAAATATGCTAAAAATCATTATACTTTAGAAGAACTCCAAAGTATCTTTTTAACCTTAGATGCTGATTTTGATTCTTCGACGACCGCCTTTATAGGAAATTTTTTCTCGGCTCATGAACCATTCCCTACATTATTTGAAGAAGAGCAACAAATCTTTAAAAAAGAAACAGAATATCTTCGTGGAAAAACGACTTTTGCTTTACCAGATGTGGCTTTACATTATTTTACCCAAGAAGCAATGAAACAAAGTAACATTATCCAAACATTTTACAAGCAGTTGGTTTTGACCAATGAGATTCAACAGCTTATCCTTTCACTTTGGCGCAATCAAGGAAATATCAGCTCTACTGCCAAAGATCTATATATGCATCGCAATACACTTCATTATCGTTTAGAAAAGTTTTATGAGCAAACAGGTCTCTCTTTAAAGAAAATGGACGATCTTGTGTTCTGTTATTTATTAATTACAAAACAAAAAAAATAAGCTAGTTAAACCAAAAGGGTGTGGGACAAAAGCAAAAAACACTTTTGTTTCACACCCTAAATACGGATAAACGGCGGGAGCAGAAGCAATCCCTTCTTATTTCTCGGGATTAAACACTTCTGTCCCAGCCTCTTTTTTAATGTCATCATACCTAAATCACGTTTTTCTTTTATATCATTTCTTCAACGAAACTAACTAAACGATCCTTTAAATTCTCTGTATTGTCTTTAAGAGATTCTCCGTAAGAAGAGATTTTTTTTCTGCCGTCTTTGACTTTACCTAAAACATTCATCATAGAATCAAGCTCATCATCAGATAAATCATCTACAATCCCTAGCAATTTTTCATTGCCGCCAAATTTATCATTCACAAATTTTTTCGCTTTACAACGATTTGTTACATGATATACTTTTTTGACGATTTTCTCAGAAGCAATCACTGCTACTGATAGGCCTGCTACTGCAGCAATACTTAAACCAATACTTATTTTTGTTGATGTTTTCATGCTTTTCAGCTCCTTCTTACTATCTATTCTTATGATAACACACTCTTAAAAATTGAGGTAATAAAACAAAATACTAGTTGTTTTTTAATCGCGGCGATTATTTCCGCCAAATAAAATAATCAAACGAAGTAATTGTAAAAATGTTGCTAATGCTGCAGCGACATAAGTCAAGGCAGCAGCAAATAATACTTTTCTAGCCATCGGTACTTCTTCTTCTGTCAAAATATTTCCATCTGATAGAATTTTTAAGGCCCTACGTGAGGCATTGAATTCTACTGGTAGTGTAACCAACTGGAAAAGCAAAGCCAATGAAAAAGCCAGTATTCCGATATTGATCAATGTTTGATTCCAGCTAAACAACACACCAACTAAGATAATTGGAAATGACAAAGCAGAACCAAAGTTCGCGACAGGTACGATTGCTGCACGAATTTTTAACGGACTATAGCCTGTATGATCCTGCACCGCATGCCCACATTCATGAGCGGCAACCCCAATCGCTGCAACAGATGTTGATTGTGCCGTTGCTTCAGATAAACTCAACAGTTTAGTGTTGGAATTATAATTATCGGTTAAGTCTCCAGCTATTTGTTGAACCCCAACATTGTTGATTTGTTCCTTTTCTAAAATAAATTGTGCTGCTTTAGTTCCGGTTATATTATTTCTACTTTGAACTTTATCATATTTTTTAAACGTACTATTTACGTAAGCTGATGCAGCCATTGAAATTAACAATCCCACAATCACCAAAATATATGTTGGATCAAATATTGCGTAAAAAGGCATCATTTTTATTCCCCCTTATTCTTTTCTATATTGTATCATGAGATTCTAAAAAAAGTGTAACTATAACTTGACGAAATTATGAACTCTAAGATTCAATCTCTAACAAAACTGTCACATTAATTTAAGACAATTCAATGGCATCCTCCTCTAAAAAAGGGCATACTAGGGAAGAGGTGACTATAATGAAAAAATTACTATTATTTATCCTACCATTCATTGTTTTAACTGCTGGTGTCTGGTTTGGTTATAATTATTATTTTGGTGGAAAAGATTACTATACTCGTGTTGGTACACCAACAGAAATAAAATCAGGGAAATTTGATACTGGTGAAAAATATACAGAATATAATTATACGCAAACCGCATTTGATAAAAAAGGTGAAAAAAGCGTTCAAACTATGAGAGAAATTAGAGATCAACCATTACGAATCAATGCGTATTTAAAGTTAAAAGTCAATCCTAGAAAAGGAGTACTCAGCTGGGAAGAAGTATCTGAATCAACCATACCTGAAAAAGCCCTTAAACAACTGACTAACTAAACTTAAAAAGCCCTTCATCGATTTTGATGAAAGGCTTTTTTATTACAATTGGTTACTGATTTTTTCAATATTTTTCAAAACAATCGATACTGTACCATCTGGATTATTAACAAATTCAATTAAATCCCCATTTCGATATACTTCAAGTGGAACAATTAGTTCGATCCCATTGCTCATTTTCAGTTTTTGCTTACCAAATTTTTTCTCTGAAATTTCTCTTGCTTCACGAACAGGGGGTGTTTTGTCGACAAATTTTGATTCATTGACTTCATCTTGATACGCCATCCGTGCAGAAATATTCTCTTTGAAAACTAACTCTGCTACTTGCTCATTGTCGATCGTTCCTGTTTCTTCAATACTTTCATAAACAGCTTCTTTTACAGAAGCGATCAATTCAAACTCATCTTCGTTGAATTTTTTTCCGATTCGTTTTACTGCTTTTTTGATTTCCTTCATATTTTCTTCTATAGAAGGTGCCGGTTGTGATTCAATAACTTTTTCCGAGAAGTACCAAACTTTTTCACCAGAAAATTCATAACGTTTCTCTAGTAGCTCATAGGCTAAAGTATCAAGATTAACGGTCATCCCCTCATCTGGTTTTTGCGATTTTGAAGGTAAAATCGCTCGATTGATAATTAATTTATTGTAGACCGCTTCATCTTCGTAGTCCACATAATGAGTGTAGCTTTCTTTATAATTTAGTTTGATCATTCCTAAGTGCATCACAGTATCTAACTCATATAAAATGAACAGGACATCCGCACTTGGTGCATCCTCACTACCAGAATAAACATCATACCAATGCTGAGCTAATTGCTGACTTTTTTGAACAAAGTCATTTGGAATTCCTCGCATTTTATCAACAAACCCGCTCTTCTCTGCCAAGATCCCAGTTTTTGTTTGAGCCGTTGAAAGTTTTGTTATTTTACTTGTTAAATAAACCCGAATGTATTCAGTCGTTAAATCTAATTCCTTTGCTGAAAACACCGGAGTTCCCGTTTCACGATCAATAATGTGTAAAATAGCACTTTTTAAATAAATATCCATAGTCATTCTCCCTTTTCTTAAGCCCTATTTAGTCTACCCGAAAGAACCAAAAAAGCCAACTATTTTTATTAGAAAAGCGGAACACGTTTGCTCAGATCCTGAGTGATATAAGAAAAATAATTTTAGCAGGGTGCTTTTCCCTGTGAATTCTTTTTCGTTATCACCGAAGGATCTAACGTGTGTAGCTGGATTAGCAGAAAAGCGGAACAAATCGCTTAGCCTTGGAGAAAATTAGGAATCTGAATGTGGAACGCTTCTTGTTCCATGTGAGGATTATCTATTTTCCTCAAAGGCTGATTTGTGCAACTAGATCAGCAGAAAAGCGGAACACGTTTGTTCAGATCCTGAGTGATATAAGAAAAAAATTTTAACAGGGTGCTTTTCCCTGTGAATTCTTTTTCGTTATCACCGAAGGATTTAACGTGTATAGCTGGATCAGTAGAAAAGCGGAACACGTTTGCTCAGATCCTGAGTGATATAAGAGAAATAATTTTAACAGGGTGCTTTCCCTTGTGAATTCTTTTTCGTTATCTCTGAAGGATCTAATGTGTATAGCTGGATCAAGAAAAGCGGAATGAGCTTGTTCAGCTCTGACAGAAAAATAGGGAATCTTCTTTGTGATTCTTTTTATCACGAATAAGATTCATCTTAAAAAAAGCAAGACAACAACTTCTTGTCTTGCTTTAGCAAATCATAGAACAATTTTATCTAAAACTATTCATTTAGTTTTCTTCAACAAATAATTTCCCAGTCGCTTCGTCAACAGGATCTATTTTGTTGAAAATGCCTTTCGTTCTAAAAATGTAAGTTAAAATGAATGGAACAACTACAGCAATCAGCATGGCTCCTAAAAATGGCACGTAGTATTGTGGAACAATCGATAAGATACCCGGCAAGCCGCCAACACCGATGCTGATTGCTTTAACATCAAACAGTGTAGAAAACAGCCCGGCGCAAGCAGATCCAATCATTCCAGCCACAAATGGATAAATATACTTCAAATTAATCCCGAACATCGCGGGCTCAGTAACACCTAAATAACATGAAATCATTGCAGGAATCGAAACTTGCTCCTCTTCCTTATTCCCTCTATGCATAAAGACAACAGCCAATACGGCAGAACCTTGGGCAATATTCGATAATGCGATCATTGGCCACAAATTTGTTGATTTAAAATCAGCAATCAATTGTAAATCGATTGCATTCGTCATATGATGCAACCCTGTAATAACCAACGGCGCATACATGAAACCAAAGACTGCACCAAACAACCAATTAAGCGAAGAGGTTAAACCTGCATTAACGATATCTGAAATCCAACTGCCGATCGTCCAACCAATTGGGCCTAAAATCACATGTGCTGCAATGACGGTTGGAACTAAGGCAAAGAGTGGGACAAAAATCATTGAAACGGCTTGGGGAATAACTTTTCTGAAAAATATTTCTAAATAGGCTAGTAAAAATCCAGCTAACATCGCTGGGATAACTTGTGCTTGATACCCAATCATATTTACTTGAGCAAACCCAAAATCCCAAAATGGAATATCAGCGGCGGCTGTACTTGCTACAGAATAAGCATTTAATAATTGCGGTGATACCAACGTAATCCCTAAAACAATCCCCAGAATTTGAGTGGTTCCCATTTTTTTAGTAATACTCCAAGTAATACCCACTGGCAAGAATTGGAAAATGGCTTCACCAATCAACCATAAAAATGAGTTCACTCCACTCCAAAATTGTGAAACTTCAACAATCTTCTGACCATCCAAAAAGCCAAATGGAATCCCTTCCAATACATTTCTAAATCCAAGAATCAATCCACCAATAACCAAAGCCGGAATCAGCGGTGTAAAAATTTCAGCTAAAACAGAAATCGCTCGTTGGACGGGATTAAGATTTTGTTTGGCTGCCGCTTTCCCCTGCTCTTTGGAAACGCCTTCAAGTCCTGAAATAGCAGAAAACTCATTATAAAACTGAGGGACTTCGTTACCAATAATAACTTGAAACTGTCCAGCATTTGTGAACGTACCTTTTACAGATGGAATTTTTTCGATCGCTGTCGTATCCGCTTTACTAGGATCATTAAGCACAAAACGCATCCGTGTTGCACAGTGTGAAACCGCAGCAATATTTTCCTTGCCCCCTACATCCTCTAACAGTTTTTTTGCATCTTCTTGAAACTTACCCATTTCCTTTGCTCCTCTCGTGTAACTTGTATATACAATTAATCTGTATTTGTATAATACTTTATTATTTCATTTTTTACAAGCGTTTTCTTTTTAAAAAATCATTTTTTTTATTCGCAAATAGAATCTAGGTTACAAATTGGATATACAAAGTACGCCTCTCATTTTCAAATTATTAGAAAATACTTCGCAAAATGGTACACTTGGATTTATCAAATAAAAAATGAAATGGCTGCTCAAAAGTAGTTATTTTGACTGAGGAAAAAATGAAAAAAAATAAACTTGCTAGTAAATTAAAAAAACGCTTGTCAGCTGTTCAAGTATTGGCATTAGGATTTATTGTACTGATTTTTGTTGGAGGAACGCTTCTATCACTACCGATTTTCTCACGTAGTGGTAATGCCACACCTTTTATTGATGCACTATTCACTGCTGTTTCTGCCGTTTGCGTCACTGGCTTGACCACACTTAATACCGCTTTACATTGGAATGCTTATGGTCAATTGGTTATTATGATCCTAATTGAAATTGGCGGCTTAGGGTTTATGACGATGCCCGTGATTTTGTATTTTTTTTACGATGAAAAATAACATTGAGTACGCGGATATTATTACGAGAAGCTCTCAATCTGGATGATATGTCTGGAGCATTTCGTCTAATGATGTATGTGGTTAAATTAGCGGCAATCATTCAATTAGCTGGTGCCATATTGCTTTCAATTGAATTTGTCCCTGAATTTGGGTGGAGAAAAGGACTCTTCTTTGGACTATTTCACTCTATTTCCAGTTTTTGTAATGCGGGATTTGATTTATTAGGAGATAGTTTAACACCTTATCAAACAAAGCCTTACGTTTTACTCGTTATTGGGGCTTTAATTATTTCTGGTGGCCTAGGTTTTATCGTTTGGCAAGATTTACTACGTTTTAAAGAGAAACGGAAATTTTCCTTGCACACAAAGATTGCTCTGATTACGACTGCTTCTTTATTGGTTGGCGCTTTTATTATCTTTTTCCTTACAGAGCACAATGCAAGCAACCTAACAACAGGAACAAGTTTTTTTGAACGACTAGCGAATACCTTTTTCATGTCCGTGACACCAAGAACCGCAGGGTATTATTCAATTGATTATATACAGATGACCAATGCCGGCTTGATCACAACCATTTTTCTAATGTATGTTGGTGGAACATCTGGCTCTACCGCTGGTGGTCTAAAAACAACTACATTTGCAGTTTTAGTTATTCAAATCGTATCGATTTTCAAAGGTCGAACACGCGCAGAATTTCAAGGTCGAACAATCAGAAATAGCACAGTATTTCGTGCATTGACCCTATTTTTCATCACCCTGACTTTATGCGTTCTGTCGATCATGCTTTTAACAATCACAGAAAATATACCAGAATCTTCTGGAATAGAATACGTTGCGTTTGAAGTATTTTCGGCTTTCGGCACGGTAGGACTGACTATGGGCTTAACACCTGACTTGTCTATCGCCGGAAAAATTATCATTATGTTATTGATGTATATTGGTCGAGTAGGAATTTATACAATTGGTTTTTCATTGCTGACAAAATTCCAAAAGCAGCAAGCTAAATTTAAGTACCCAGATGAAAGTGTTATGATTGGATAAATGAAGACATGGAAAAAAGAGTTTGGAGCCTAACTTTTTGAGTTAGGCTCCAAACTCTTTTTCTTTATCCTATTTACTATCTAAATAAAAAATCCCACCCTCTATTGAAGGTGGGAAAAGGAGTTTTACTCAAAAGAGTAAAATGAAAAAATAAAAAGGGTTGTTGTTGGTATGAGTGTATAATACTATTTTTTTAAATTATTATCAACTAATATCCCTTGGATAATCACTATTGTTTTAAAAAAATGATTAGAACGTTTCCTTTATTTACAATAAAAATGAAATCTCATTTAAATAATCTTCTAGAATAATAAAAATCCCACTTTCTATTGAAAGTGGGAAAAGGAGTTTTACTCTAGAAGAGTAAAATGAAAAAATAAAAAGGGTTGTTGTTGGTATAACAGTATGATAACTTCAATTAACTAAAATTTCAACTAATAACCCTCGCAAAATTTAAATTAAGTAGATTTATCACATAAGCAACTCAAAAAAATATTATTTTTAAATATCAATTTATTTTTATTATTTTATTAAATTGTGATCAATATGAAATGATCACAATAAAAAAACGATCCAATATGATTGGATCGTTCTGAAAGTCTTCAATTAGTTTTTAACGATATTTGTTGCTTGTGGTCCACGTTGACCTTCTTCGATATCAAATGATACGCTTTGGCCTTCGTCTAAAGATTTGAATCCGTCACCTTGGATTGCTGAAAAGTGAGCGAATAAATCTGTTCCGTTATCTTGAGTAATAAAACCAAAACCTTTATCTGCGTTAAACCATTTCACTGTACCTGTATTCATAGATGTGTTCCTCCTAGTGCTCTTAGCACGATTAATTTTTGCAATACCTTTGTGATAAAAAAAGAGGAATTAAAACACCCTTACGAATGAAATGACCTATTAATTTAAATTACAATTATACTACATTTGTTATTGTACAACGGAATGATATGAATGTATACATTTTTATCGATTTATGAGAGAACACTCATTTTACGTTTACAGACTTGTTTCACCTATTACGTTAGGATCAACTTAAAATCCCACCTCGAATGAAGTGGGATAAGGATAGTTATTTGTTAAGGTATTGATTTTTCAGACTTGTTCAGTCTACTATATAAAGTCTATTCATGCAAACATATTTTATAAAACTTATTTTTTCGTATAATAAATACGATCCAAAGCAATGGTTATGAGTAAAAATACGTGCTGATCTTGTGTATCATCGATCTCAATATGGTATTCATCTCCACCTATTGTTAACTTCTTTTTGTCAATATCACAAAGAATCTTATCATTCAATCTAAATTGATGACTACCCTTCATGCCATAACCTAACTTGACTTCCCCAATTGGTGAATCGACGTTCATTTGATAACTAAAGATATTCAATGAGCGCGACATTGAAATGGCCTTTTGCACCTGTACTGAAATATGATATTTTTTTAAATTATATCGTAAAAATGAGCCAGTGATACTTAAAAAGTTCACATTCGTCTCACATTTAGCTAACGTTTGGTCTTCTAGGTCCGTAATTTCAAATTTTTCTCTTCACAAAAAACTTCCTTTTACTTTATATAGTGCATTACCTGCTGCATCCAAAACTTCATATGTTGGATTCAAAGCAACCAATTTTTGTTTAATAATATATTTCATATCGAATCTCCCTTTTTCTCTTCCCTTTTTACTGAAATCTCTGCATAATTTAAGCGATTATATTCATCATCATAGACGGATAAATTGACAGGTGTAGTTGTGTCTACTAATTTAAAGACTTCATATAGGTAGACCTATTTCTTAGGTATATCTGAACATCTACACTGAATCACTAAATAAAAATGAGTGCGGGCAAACGAAATTTCGTCTTGCTCCGCACTCTAAATCTGAGTAACTATTGAGAAAAAAGTTGATTCTATCAAGTACAATAGCTACTATTACTCTCTACTCTTAAAAAGTAGTTCAATTTTCTTCACAAAACTTTGGGCCATTTTATCTGAATGTGTGATAACAATGATCGTATCACTCCCAGCAATCGTTCCAGCAATCTCTTCGTATTTTACTTCATCAATATAATTCGTAATGACATCTGCCAAGCCATTCTCAGTATGAATCAATACAATAAACGCTACTTGCTCGATCCTTTTTAATGAACCTTGCAACGCTTCACGTAGTTTCTTCTCACTATCTTTTTCTGAGGCTTGATCCACAATGGTATATTTGATTTCGCCATCTTCTTGATAGGTTTTTACAATTGATAATTCCTTAGCATCTCTAGAGATCGTCGACTGTGTGGCATTTACACCATTTCGGCTAAGTAAAGCCAGTAACTCTTCTTGGGTTTCAATCGTATTTTGGCTAATCAGTTGTCTAATAATTTTTTGCCGTTCCTCTTTATTCATTTTTCACTTCCTAGTTTGCTCTCTATAACATCAACATCGCACCAATCAATACCAATAGATTCATAAGACTGATGATAATAATTGGTTTTAGCATAAATTTAGTCCATGTCGAATAATCGATTTTAGAAATTTCCAAACCGCCCATGACCACACCTGAAGTGGGTGTAATTAAATTGATCAAATCGCAACCAGCTGTAAAAATCATTACTATCACATCAGGACTCAATCCGATATTATGGGCGAGTCCTCCCATAACTGGGATCGAAACGTAGGCTAATACAGAAGTTGATGGAATTAAAAATGAAAGCAGCAGATATAAAATATACGCACCGATCACAAATAAAATTGGAGACAGCCCTTGAAGTGCAGAAGCAGATTTATCTAAGATAAATAAATCCAAGTGTGTTGTCGCCATCAAGATCGATGCACCTCTAGCCACTACAATAATCAACACAACGGACAAAATATCTTTGACTCCATCAATAAAGGTTGTGATCGTTTGTTTTTCTGATAGCCCATAGACAACTGCAATAACTAAACTCATCAAGAAAAACCACATAGCAAGATCACCGAAATACCAATGACCAAAACTAGTTCCAGTCAGAAAAGCTGTCCAGCCATTAAAGATATGAACACCAAATGACTCCCATGGAATCAACGAGACCACCATCACAAGAAAGCCAAAAGAGAAAATACTTAGTATTAGCTTATGCTTCTGGGTAAAAGGCAACTCTTTATTTTCATCTTGTCCAAAATACACTTCCATATCTTTTTGTTCTTGTAAAGAAAGTAAGGTAGACCCTTTATCTGCTTTGACTTTTTTAGCGTATTTCATCATATAAAAAATAGAGAATAAGGTGGTTGTAAACCATAAGATCAAGCCTATTATTAAAATCACGCCAGTGTTAGGCTGGATATTGATACTTTTTAGTGCATCCATTGCAACCCCTGTCGCAAAAGGATTAACCGTTGAGCCGATCACACCAGAACCTGCTCCTAACAGAACGGTTCCCACTGCCACCAATGTATCAAATCCTGCAGCAACCATCGTAGCGGTGATCAGTGCATAAAAGGGTAAAGTTTCTTCAGCCATCCCGTAAGTAGAGCCACCGATCGAAAATAACACCATCAAAATCGGAATAATGATCAACTCATTGCCTTTCAATTTACGAACTACATGTTGGATGCCTGCTTCTAAAGCACCCGTTTTAGTAAGAATATTCAGAAATCCACCTAAAACTAAGATAAAAACACAAATCTCAATCGCATCTTTAAAGCCATTAAACGGTGACATCACTAAATCAGAGATTTTTGCCCCCACCACATGATCAACGGCTTTTGTTCCTCCTGAGGGAATTGTTGGTGTAAAACGTTCTCCCGCTATAAACCAAGAAACAATAGTCAAAGCAATGATTATAATAAACAAAATACTAAAGGAGGATAAGGATTTTTTCTGTCTTTGCTTTTTTGTTTTTTCTATTCTTTTTTCTGTATGAGAACCATACTTTTCCTTTCCTGTTTTTTCCATTCTTTTCAACATAAGAAGAAAAATACAGGGAAATACTAGTCATAATCCAAAGAAAAATAAGCTGGATCAAAAAAGATCAATTCTTTATGCAGATACTGAATTTTCTTTTTTTTAACCAATTTCTTTATTACAAGGCACGCTGTTTCTCTGGTTGTGCCACTGCTATGAGAAATATCATTCATTAAAATCGGATAGGGGATCACAACCTGATTAAAATAGTTTTTTTCGCCTAAATCATGCATCAAAATCGCCAGCGTATTTTTAACACGCTGGGATGCACTAGAAGTCACACAGCTTTCGATTTTAAGGACATGCTTTTTTAATGCCAAAGTGACTTGATTAAAATAAAATAGCAACTGCTGATTATTCCCCTGTATCACTTTTTCAAAAATTTTTCTTGAGATGTAACACACTTCGATATCGGTAATGGCAATAGCAGAGAAATGATAGTTTTCATCTGTAAAAAGTCCAGTCAACGGGAAAACCGCTTTGTCTTTCACAAAGTTTAAGTAAAAAAGTGTACCTGATTGATCAATTTTTTCAAATTTCACAAGCCCCTTTTTCAAAATAAACATCCGGTTTCGCTCATCACCAGCATCAAAAAGAACTTGCCCTTTTTTGTAGGCTCTACAATATGAATTTTCTTGGATGACGGCTGCTTCCTCTTCATTTAGTAGGGAAAAATATTGGCATCCTTCAAGTGCTTGATTCTCTTGTATTACTGTCATTTTTTTCAACTCCAACTTAGTCAATAATTTTTTCTACTCATGCTCTTCAATGAAGTGTGGTTTTAATTATTCAAAAACGATTTCTGTCCCCACCTCTTGCTCGCCAAACTCACTTAGTTTTTCTAGCGACGTGATCACCGCTTTATTCAGCGGTTTTGCTTTAACATATTGAATAGCCGCTTCTACTTTAGGAAGCATACTTCCAGGTTCAAATTGTCCTTGTTTGATATAGTTTTCTAATTCTTTAACCGTTACTTTTTTTAGTTTTTGTTCGTCTTTTTTGCCAAAATTAATCGCAACATTTTCAACCCCAGTTAGAATAACAAATAAATCTGCATCGGTTAGCTCGGCTATTTTTTATGAAGAAAAATCTTTATCGATCACTGCTTCTACTCCCGTTAATTCTTTACCGACAACAGGAATTCCACCGCCTCCCCCGCAAATCGTAATAATCTTATTTGCAATCAAGGTTTTGATGATCTGATGTTCTTGGATGGATAAAGGTTTTGGACTAGGCACCACTTTGCGCCAACCACGACCAGCATCTTCTTTATATAAAGTATTCGTTTCATTCATTAGTGTTTGTGCTGCTGCTTCCGTTAAAAATGGCCCAATTGGTTTAGTTAGATTTTGGAACGCTGGATCATTTTCTGAAACAACAGTTTGTGTGATCAAGGTTGCTACTTCTTTTTTTAGAACAGCCGCTTCCAACTCTTTTAATAAGGCATTTTTTAACCAATACCCAATACTTCCTTGGGTCATAGCAACACAGGTATCTAAGGGCATTGCTGGGTTTTCTTTTGAATCAGCTACCTGTTGTTGAATCAATAAGTTCCCCACTTGAGGACCATTACCATGAGAAATCACGATTTGATAGCCTTTTTGAATTAATTTGACTAGCTGTTTCGCTGTATAAAGCAACGCTTTTTGTTGCGCTGTGGAACTTGCATCTGTCGATAAAATCGCATTGCCACCCAATGCGATAACAATTGTTGGCTTTTCCATAAAATCCCTGCTTCCTGTTTAATCAGTCTTTTCTTTCTTAAACCTTAGGAATAAAAAGATTCCCTAGCGTTGCTGCCATGATTGCTTTAATAGAATGCATTCTATTAAAGCTTCTTCAAATTGTCTGCCGTATTGACTTCTAAACACTTCATCGGTGATTTCCATTTCGCTGATACCAAATTTTTCCTTGACCATTTGACCGTATTCCGTCGTAGCATCATGGAACGCTGGCAAGCAGTGAAGAACGATTAGTTTTCCTTGCGCGTTACCTGTTTTATTAACCATTTCCATATTGATTTGATAATCTTTTAATAAACGAACCCGTTCTTCAAATTTATCTTCTTCGCCCTTTGAAACCCAGACATCCGTATAAAGAACATTGGCTCCTTGAACTCCTTGTGCCACATCATCAGTAATCATGATCTCACTACCTGATCCAGCTGCAAATTTTTTCGCATAGGCCACAACAGATTCCTCTGGAAATAGTGATTCAGGCGCACAGATTCTAACGTTAACCCCTAAAATAGCCCCAGTTATTAGTAAACTATTGGCCATATTATTCCGCCCATCGCCAACGTAAACCAGTGTAACATCTTCAAGTGTCCCAAAATTTTCTTTAATGGTCATATAATCTGCGATCATTTGAGTTGGATGCCATTCATCTGTCAAACCATTCCAAACGGGCACACAAGAATATTTAGCCAAATCTTCCACAACTTGTTGACTGAATCCTCTAAATTCAATCCCATCAAACATACTACCTAAAACCTTCGCAGTATCTTCTACTGACTCTTTTTTCCCTAATTGAATGTCATTTTTCCCTAAAAATTCAGGATGCGCTCCTAAATCAATTGATGCCGTTGTAAAGGCTGAACGAGTTCGGGTAGATGTTTTTTCAAACAGTAACGCAATGTTTTTCCCTTCAAGATAATGATGAGGAATTCCTTGTTTTTTTAATTTTTTTAAATGAATAGAAAAATCGATCAAATAGTTTAACTCTTCCTTTGTAAAATCCTTTTCTGCTAATAAACTACGTCCTTTAAATACTGAATCTGTCATAATAGTTTCCTCCTAATTTTAAAAGCGTAGCAAAACGCTAAGTTCCTGAACAATTTAGGAAATCAGCTTAAAGATGTTTTTGGTCTTTCAGATGATTTATTTAATTGTTGAGGGAACTGTTTCGCGAAGCTAGATAGTTTTAAAAGCGGAACAAATCGGTAAATCCTGTAGAAAATTAGGAAATTGGCTTTGAAACGTTCTTTGTTTCACTGACAATTTATCTATTTTCATAAGGATTAATTTGTGCAGCTAGATATGGTAACAATGTTCCGTTTCGCTATACCTTGTACTTTTCAACATAAAAACAACTAATGGAAGCAACGTTCCTTTCAGTCAACTTGTACCAATCAACATCAACTCATTTCTTCGTTGTGTTTCTTGGCATGTTTCTCGGCATGTTTTAAAGCAAAAGCGTAATAAGCTCAATTAAATATCTGTCCGATCAAACGGCATACTCATACAACGAGGTCCACCACGTCCACGAACCAGTTCACTGCCAGGAATATAATTTAGCTTAACGCCTGCTTCTTCTAATTTTTGATTTGTAACCGTATTGCGGTCATAAACCACTACTTCTCCAGGTGCAATTGCAAGTGTATTCGAACCATCATTCCATTGTTCTCGTGCTGCGGCAGTAGGATTTCCTCCGCCACAACGGATCAAAGTCACATGATCTAGCTCTAAATATTTGCATAGAATATGTTCTAAGGTATCTGTTTCTTCGGAAATGACTAAACCATCTTTTCCTTGAGAAATTGAGTAAATCGTTAAGTTCCCTTCAATTTCGGGGTGGATCGTAAATTTGTCATGGTCGACCATTGTAAATACGGTATCCAGATGCATGAACTTACGCTCTTCACCAATATCAAAGGCTAAAACTCGTTCAAAGCCTAACTCTTGTTCAAAAATATTTCTAGCTAGTTTTTCAATAGAAACCACGTCTGTTCGCTGAGAAATCCCAACGGCAATTAATTTTTTGGATAAAATCAGTTCATCGCCGCCTTCAATACGAGTATTTTCATCGCGACTGTAGACCATTGGTACTTGAGCCGTTTTGAACATTGGATGATGACCAAAAATATATTTACCATACAATGTTTCTCTTCTTCTAGTAACTGAGTACATCCGATTTAGTGAAACACCATGACCGATCGTTGCAAATGGGTCACGAGTAAAATATAGATTGGGCATTGGATCGATAATAAATGGATAATGCGTGTCAGCAAGATTAGATAAACTATTTTGTTTCAAGGTAGCCAGCTCTGACTTTTGGATTCCTGCCATTGTCTTATCAATCAGTTCTCTCCCGTCAGGAATAGATTGTAAAAACTCTTGTAAAAACTGTTTGGTTCGTTCTTCTTTGATATCGGCTTCAATTAGGTATTCAGTAATAAACTGGTCTTTGATCGTTTGCTCTGTTAATGATTCTGCCGCTAAGTCTTCCAAATATAAAACCTCTACACCTTTTAGTCTTAACGTTTCTGCAAAAAAATCATGTTCTTTTTGGGCTTGTTCTAAAAAGGGAATATCGTCAAAAAGAAGTGATTCCAGATAATCTGGCATTAAATTTTCTAATTCCTTTCCTGGTCTGTGGAGCATTACTGTGTTCAATTTTCCAATTTCAGAAAAAATATTAATTGGATTCTTCATCAAAATACCTCCTTCTTTTGGTTCGTTATTAGCGTAACAAAATGATAGCGTTCTCTTCTTAGTGTTTTTCAAATTCAAAAGACTAAGATAACCTCATTATGCAAAAATGATGCATATTTTTTCATACATTTAAATTGAGAGGGAAATCTGAACTAGTTAAATTTATACTTATCCTATTTTTTCGAGAATATACAGGCTTTTTATTAAAAAAAATTTACTAGGTGTTCTATTAGTAGCTTTTTAGTATCACTATTTTCTCATCCTTGACTCAATAGTGATACTAAAAAGCTGTTATCGTATTTTTACTTTTCGCACAGTCGAATATAACTTTCTATTTAATTTCTGTGAGTTATTTTCCCTTCACAAGTATCAAACGTCTTTTTATTTTATAGCGATTAACGTGACTTAGATATAAATTAGCTACACATAAAAAAGCTCCACCCATCTTTAACATAGATTGGGTGAAACTTTTTTTCTTTTTCTATTAAGGTGCTTTATCATTCGTTGTTGACTTTACAGATGATTTGATATCTTTACTTGAACCAATTTTAACATCTAAAATAAGTACTTTCGATTTTTTAGAATCAATAGATAACTTCCTCTGTTTCGATTTATTTTCATCTATTTTTTTAGCTAAATATGAAAAATCCGATCCGCATATTGTTTTTCAATCGTCAAATTATATTCCATGCCTCCGTCAATATTGGCACTCTTATACACCGGCGGAACAAAATCTCGTTTGATCATCAGCTCAAAGGCTTGGTACATTGTTTGCTGTAGCAATAAGGTCGCTGCAAATGAAGAAGTTCCACAAACTTTGGTCGTCAATCCTGCTACAGATAAAGCTGCATCTCCTTCAATCGAGTGGTTGTCTAAAACCACGTCAGCATATTCGTATAACATTTTTCCATTACTGTGCCGTGAACTTGATTTTTTGGAAACATCTAGTGCCGTCACCACAATCAATTTATTCCCGTGTTCTTTGATTATTTCCGCTAATTCGATACTCATTGGATTACGACCAGAATTGGAAATCAGAAAAAATACATCATTGGGCGCAATCATCATTTTATGCCCCAACATTTTTCCTACCCCTTCAAACTGTTCATACATTCCGCCAGCCGGATCCATAATTGTTTTAGAAGGGATCAGTCCTCCAGCACGTCCACTTATCTCAAGCGCGCCTGCGTATGAATGACCACTACCAAATGCTTGCGTAACACCACCATTCATAATTCCTTCCGCAACTAATTCTGCCGCTTTTGTTATATGCTCTTGTTCTTGTACTTCTAGTAGCTCTGTTAATTTTCGGCATTCATCAAAAAATGTCAGACTCATCCATTAATCCTCCCTCGTATTTCCTTTAAATTTGTCCGTATGATTGAAATTTAGTCGCCATCCGTAACATTTCAGCATCATCTAACACAACTGGTTCTCCAATACTTTTAGCTCGGTAATAAATATTGGCGCAATATTCTACTTCCTCTAAAACATTGTAGGCATTTTCAATATCTTTGTGTCCAACTAAAATACCATGATTTGCTAATAAAACAGCTTTCCGATCTTCCATAGCAGTATAAGCATTTTCAGCTAGTTCTGGTGTTCCATAGCTAGCATATTCAGCGCAACGCACATCAGGACCTGCGACAGCAATCATATAGTGTGTTGCTGGTAGATTCCAGCGTAATTCAGCGAGAACCGTTGAGTAAATCGTATGTGCATGGATCATGCAGTTTAAATCAGCTCTTTTTTCATAAAAAATTTTATGCATAACCCACTCACTAGACGGTTTTTTCGTGCCTTCTACAACTGTACCATCTAACGTCATCAAGACTAAATCTGATTCGGTGATTTCTGGAAAAGGGATACCAGACGGTGTGATCAACATTTGTCTTTTTTCACGATTAAAGATACTTAGATTACCACCCGTTCCCAGAGTATAGTTGTCTTGAATTAATTTTTTCCCATAAGCAATTAGTTTACTTCTTTCTTCATTCATTTGCATTTTGTGACTTCCAATCTTTATTTGTATAGTGGACCATAGTAAGTACAAGCTTTAAAATCAGCTACTTCTAAATTATCAGTGCCAAATCCAGAAAAGCTATGGGGTCTAAAAATACGATCTTTTGAAACATTGTGGAAAGAAACTGGAATCCTCAGCATACTAGCTAACGTAATGAGATCTGCTCCGATATGACCATGAACGGAAGCACAATGATTCGATCCCCAATAATTCATTACATCAAAAACACTTGTATCTTGATCTTCCAAGCAAGGTGCAAACCAAATCGTCGGCCAAGTTTGGTCGGTTCGTTGATTTAAAGTATCATGGATTTCTAGTTCTAGTTCACACGTATAGCCTTCAATCAATTGTAGGGTTGGCCCTACGCCATCAACGAGGTTGATTCTAATCATCGTTAAAGGCAAATTACCTTCTGACACATATTGGGAAGAAAAACCGCCGCCTCTAAAATATTCATAATTAGCTCGACACCACTTGGTTTTATCTAAACATTGTTGAATATCGGCTTCTGTCATTTCCCAAAATGCTTTCATCACTGATTGACCGTCTTGACCTTTAACAGCCCCAGTCCCGTCAAGAGCTGAAGCACCGGAATTCAATAAATGAAGAACCCCATTACTCGCTTTCCCCTGTAGTTTTTTACCAGTCATTCGTTCAACAGCTTCTGGTGACCAATAGGTTCGCACGTCAGAAAAGATCGGCGCTTTATTTGTTAAAAGTGTTGCTAGCAACATTGAAGCTCCATTCAACGAATCATTTTCGGTTGCAAAGGCTGTTGGTTGACGCGCGCCATTCCAATCAAAAGTTGACGCCATGATTGCTTCTGCAAAGTCACCATTTGGCAACCAATCAGTCCATTGACGCTGTCCCTGAAAACCGCCAGCTATTGCATCCCTTCCTCTCGCCTCCTCAAGCCAACCTAATTTCTTTAGTTGTTTATTCCCAAATAAAATATCCCGAATAATAATGGACTGTTTAGCAATAAAAGACCAGTCTTCCGTTTCTGGAATTACTTTTGATTTGGTGATAATCTCAGCATATTTTTTTCCTTGATTAATATCGACGCCTTCGTGACAATTTTCTTTGATCCAGTGTAATGCTTTCTCATACTCAACTGGATCATAAATATTTAAGTGAACTCTTCTTAAAATTTCTGTCATATCGACATATTCCACATTCATCCCAAGGTAAGTATTGAAAAACTGACTATCAATTTGTGATCCAGCGATGCCCATAGAGGAAGAGCCGATATTAACGTACGCTTTATTTTTCATCTGTCCAACAGCCAAGGCTGCTCGTGCAAAGGCAAGAATTTTCTCTTGTACATCCTCTGGGACTGTGTGGTCATCTAAATTTTGTACATCATGCCCATAAATTTTGAAAGCTGGAATACCTTTCTGCGCATAGCCTGACATAGCCGCTGCTAAATAGACCGCTCCTGGTCGTTCTGTACCATTAAAGCCCCAAATCGCCTTGATATGGTTTGTCTCCAAATCCATTGTTTCCGTACCGTAGCACCAACATGGTGTTACAGAAAGTGTCGCAATGATATTTTCTGCTTTGAATTGTTCCCTCACAACACCTGCATCACCTTGTCCACCAATTGTTCGATCTGCAATGACACACTGAACAGGCGCGCCATCAGCATAATGAAGACTCGTTTCAATCAATTTTTTGGCAGCTTTTGCCATATTCATTGTTTTTTCTTCAAGATTTTCTCGAACACCCCCTTGTCTCCCGTCAATCGTTGGACGAATTCCGATTTTTGGATAATTCATTGATTTGTTCCTCCATCTTTTTTTTATAAACACCGTATTCTGCGTTCCATTTTACAGCTGCTTCAGGTTCGTATACTTTGAAGATTGCTGTATTCTTTTTAATTGCTTCCAACTTCTCTTCCGAAGTAATACCATTTGCCTTTAATTGCATCAAACAATTGCCAATGGCTGTTGCTTCTGAAAGACCTGACTTCACACTTTTATTCAGAGCATTGGCTGTATATTGACATAACACCTCAGATTTTGAACCACCGCCAACGATCACAAGATGTTTTTCCGCCACGTTTAACTCTGGGTTTTGTGCTAATTTTTCGAGTGTATATTTGTATTTAAATGCTAAACTTGTATAAATACTTTGGAATATAGAAGCTGCTGTCATTGGTTGGCGTTGTTGACTTTGGACTGCAAACTGCTGAATTTTTTGAATGATTCCTCCAGGTGACGAAAACCTAGGATCATCGGTATCGAAATAACAGACATTTTTTTTAGCTTGGTCTTGGTGATTGATAAGTGCTGCTATTTTTTCATAATTGTAGCTCTCTCCGATATTTTGGTAGTCTTTGATTGCTTCTTCGATCAGCCACAACCCAGTGAGATTTTTCAACAGCAAGGTCCTGCCCGCAGCAGATTTTTCATTTGAAAAACCAGCTTCTACTATTTCGCTCTTTATCAATGGTGTATCTATCTCTAATCCAAGTATAGACCAGGTTCCAGAGGAGATAAATAGATGATCTTCTAATGCTGGAATACTAAAAACTGCGCTAGCTGTATCATGTGCTGCAACATTGATTACTTTGACATGCTCAAGACTTAACTCAGGAACGACCTTTGGTAATACTGGTCCCAAAATAGTTCCTGTAGAGACAATCTCAGGAAAGATGTTTCTTGGTAATCCTACTTTTTCTATTAAAGCCTCATCCCATTGATTTTTATAAGGATTCAATAGTTGTGTCGTTGAGGCAATACTTAACTCTGTTTTAGCAATTCCAGTGAACAGATAATTAAGTAGATCTGGAATCAGTAGGAAAAATTGTATCTGCTGTAAGGGGGTCTCTTTGTCTTGGGCTACTAATTGAAATAACGAATTGATTGCCAAAGCATGCAGACCTGTTCTTTCAAATAAGTATTGTGTTCCTAATTGATTTTGAATTGCACTGTATGTCTCATTCGCATAATTATCTCGATAACAAAATGGCGTTCTAATGAAGCCATCATTCGCTACTAAACCAAAATCCACACCCCATGTATCGATACCAATACTCATAAAATCTGGTGAAACCTCCGATGCCAGTTGTAGCCCTTGAGCGATTTCTCTAAAAATTTTGTTGATATCCCAATACAAATGATGGTTTTTATTGATCATGTATTCTTTAAAACGATGAATTTCTTTAAGAGTAAGTTTTTTATCTGCTAATTCACCTAAGATGACCCGTCCAGATGAACCACCTAAATCAACTGCAACAACGTTCTTTTTCATTTTGCTACCCTAAAATATTCAGTGCTCGCAATAAAATCGCTAACACAACGATAAATAAAATAGCTCTGGTCGAGTTAAAATACTTGGTACCTAGTAAATAATAAACAAGCGCTACAACTAAAACGGGTAATAACATCGGCATGATTTGATCTAATGTTTCTTGTAATTTTAAGGACACTTCACCTGATTTAAATTCCCAAGTGATTGGTGCTTTAACAACTGAAGGAATCAGAGCTCCTATAACTGTAATTCCTAACAAAGTTGCCGCATCTGTTAACGCTGATAATCGTCCTGACATTGCACCTACTAACTTAGCCCCTTGTTTGTAGCCGATAAAGACGGTGTGGTAACGGAAAATCAAAATCCCAATATTCACTAAAATCCAAATCAAAACACCTATAGCATTTCCGTTCAACGCCATATAGGAAGCGACCGATCCAAAAACTGTGGGAAATAGCACGCCAAAAATCGTATCCCCAACTCCAGCAAAGGAACCCATCAAGCCTGTTTTAATACTTGATACGGCTTCTTTTGATTCAATTCCTTCGATTTCTTCTGCTGCAATATCGATCCCTAAAATAAAACCGCCCATATGAGGTGTTGTATTAAAAAATTGATTATGCACTAACATCATTTCTTGCAAGTCAACTCTATCCGGATAAAGTTTCTGTAAAGCTGGTAACATTGCATATAAATAACCCGGCGCCATCATTTTTTCGTAATTCCAGGCCATTTGACTTCCATATAACCAATTGATACTGACTTTTTTTAAGTCCTGTTTATTAATCTTCGTATTCTCCATCTTGAAGACCTCCACTCATATTTGCTGAATAGACAACCGTTTGCTGTTGGTTTTGATTTTGTTCCTTAATCGTATCTTTAAATGCTTTCAAAGCTAAACCTAAACCAATCAATGCTACACCAAACATTGGAACACTTAAATAAGCTACTGCTACGAATCCCACGATTAAGTAAGTAATATAATTTTTGACAGGAAGATAGCGTAGTAAAATAGCAATCCCTACAGCTGGCAAAAGCCCGCCAGCCGTGGCCAGTCCATTTGTCAACCACGCAGGAATATAATTCAACATCAGATTCACTAACCCTTCACCAAAAACCAACATGACAAAAACGGGTAAAGATCGTGAAAGCCCCCAAGATAGAATCCCTAAGCGATTATTTAACTTGACCTGTTTAACATCTACTTTATCAATGGCTTTATCTATTCTTTTTTGGAAAAATACATTACAAAATCGAGCTAATATATCTAGTTGAACCATTAGCAAACCAACTGGTATCGCCAAACTTAAACCAAACTCAACTCCTTTGTTTGACAGTACAGCAAATGTCGTTCCAATAATCGATGCTGTCATATAGTCAGGGACAGAGGCTCCCCCATACGCTTGAATTCCTAACCCCATCAATTGTAATGTTGCCCCCACAGCTAGACCTGTTTTGATATCCCCCATAATGATTCCTGCAATCATCCCAATAATGACTGCCTGTCCAGCTAAAATATTTGTACCAAGCATTTCAACTACCCCGATAAAGGCTAAAAGGGTCAATAATATTATTTGCCATATTTCGATATTCATCCTTGTTCCTCCTATTAATGATTTACTCAAGAACCTAGCCAACAACTAAAGCTAGATAGATAAAACAGTAACGCACTTATTAAAATCCTTTAAAGATAATCTGTTATTTTCTTCTTTTCCTCATTTGGTACCATTTGAACAACGACATTGACATTTTTCTGATCAAGGTACAACAAATCATTTAACTCTTCCTTAGAAATATAAACCGATTTTTTCAACAGTTCTCGATTTTCCTTCTTAGACATATTTCCAAGCGTAACAGAGGGGATCTTCGTACCAAGTTCAAATAGTTGTTTCACAATAAAAGGGGTTTTCACTATTATTAACAGTCGTTCATTTTTGTAAAGGCCTTCATTTATTCTATTCGCAGCATTCTCAACCGTTAAAATACTCAATTTACTATTTTTAGGACAAGCTGCTCGAAGTGCTGATTTTTCCATATCGCTTTTAACAATCGTATCATCAATAATCATGACTCTGGTTGCAGATAAGTTACCGATCCATGATGTTGCCACTTGACCATGAATCAGTCGTTCATCAATTCTAATTTGAACGATGCCATTTTTGTCGACATTTACTGAGTCTAGCGGTTGAGTTGTTTTTACATTTTCCTCTTTTTTTCCTTCAAAGCTGACGATTTGATCCGTATTTGTAATCACATCGGCAACTCGTTCACCTAAAGCAATCGGAATTAACAATTGTAATGAAATACCCGTTAAGATTCCTACGATTTTTTCTCGGCTTTCGTAAAGTATTTTTGCCGCATTATAAGGCGTTCCTCCAAAAATATCCGTAAGAATAATAAACTCTTCATTATGACTCTCCAAAATGAAAGTGATTTTTTCAATCAAGTCATCACGCGACAATTCTTCTGTGAAAGAGACAGCAAAAATAGTATGGTGCTTTCCAGTAATCATTTCACAACTAGACAAGCAAGCTTCAGCATATTGTCCATGTGCAACGATAAGATAGTTCATTACAACTCCTCCTTTAGAATCAATTCAATTACAGGAACATTTTCGAATGGCTTTTGAATCGGTAAATTTAATACAACAGATGCTGGATCAAGCGATTCTTTAATATTGACCTCTGTGATTTCCTTACGTAAATCTTTATAGGATGGACGAATACCCGTAATCGTTTTAGAGTCTTTAAATTGAATTTCAGATCCATCACTCAGCAAACGGGCAAATTGAATTTTACCGCCCAACCCATCCAGTAAAACGGTACGATAGGGCCATGAAAAAAGATGAAGATATAAGCGATTGCCTTTTTGCGTAAAACGACAATCTAAAGGCGCCTTGTAGGGACTGCTTCCACATCCGTAAATAGCTTGAGAATGATAGTTCATCCATGTTTGGACACCGTTTAAAATATCTAAACTTGTTTTATCCCACTCACCTCTGCCGTTTGGTCCGACATTCAGCAACATATTGCCATTCTTTGACACATTATCCACTAATAATTTGATGATTGTTTCACTACTTTTCCAATCTAAGTTGTTTCGATCATAGCCCCAACTTCCATTTAACGTTTGACAAGATTCCCAAATTAATTCTTTGCCATTTTTTTCCATCCCCCCTGATCTTTGATATTGCTCTGGCGTCCCAACACCTCTATGAAGATCCAAACGGTCATTGATAATAATTTGAGGCTGAAGCGTTAAAATCAATTTTTCTAAGTTTTCAGAATCCCAATCATCTCTTCCTTTTCCTACTGAATTTCCCCAATCTCTGCTAGGATAGGAAAAATCAAACCAGAGATAATCAATTTCTCCATAATTTGTCAGCAATTCCGTGATCTGGTCTTTCATAAATTGCTGATAGGTCAGCATATTGCCTGGATGAGCCTCAATATATTCCAAATTATTCCGCTCTGGATGGTACCCATCAACTAGGAAATCTGCCCTTTGCCAATCAAGCAACGAATAGTAAAAACCAATACGAATGCCTTCATTTTTAAAAGCTGAAACTAATTCGCTGAGAAGATCCTTCCCATAAGGTGTATTCGTGATGTTATACTCGGAAAACGCTGTATCCCATAGTGCAAACCCATCGTGGTGTTTGACTGTGATCACAACATACTTAAACCCAATATCTTTTGCCTTTTTGGCCCATTCTTCTGGCTTTAATAGATCTGGCTCAAACACTTCAAAGTATTTTTGATACTCAGCTAAACTTTGTTCTTCTAAAGTCATCCCCCATTCATGACGCGCGGCCACTGAATATAAACCAAAATGAATAAACAAACCAAACCGATCATGGACAAACCATTCAGGATCACCGTAATTGTTCGGCCAATCAATTTCTCTTACCATGTTATTTCCTCCAATTATCAAAAAGATTTCAGCGTTAGCTGATAATGCTTATAATCTAAAAATGTTTCGATGATTTCATAAACTTCCCCATCAATAAAGCTTTTTTTATAGAATTTAATGACGGGTGTTCCAACACTTAGATTCATTTTTGCCAAGTCCTCTTTTGAAACATCATCGATTATTTGAATTGTTTCTTCAAATTCTGTTGTAAATGTATTGATCTGAAAATAGTTGTAAAAATTTTTTGAAACTGAAAGTCCATCTTTGGCTGTAATAAAATCGAATTTTGAAAAGTATCGTTCTGGAATGAAATTTCGTTGTAAGGTAAAGGGGTGACCATTAACATACTTTACTCGTTCAACGACGTAAACCTTCTCAGCTCGTTCCACTGTCAAAAGATGATTATTGATTTTGTCATCGCTTTCATAAATATTAACTAATTCTGTTTTCTGTGTATCCATCGTAGAGAAACGATTATTTTCTGTAAAATAAACTTTCTTATCCACCATCGATTTTGTCACAAAGGTTCCGGAGCCTTGCTTTCTGTAAATTAAATTCAGATTTTCTAATGTAGACAAAGCTTTAGTAATCGTTGTTTTACTAACATTATATGTTTCCATCAGTGTTTTTTCTGTTGGTAGCCGATTCCCTGGAAAAACAGACTTCTCTTGAATTTGTTTTTTAATATCATTCACAATATGTTCATATTTCTTCACAAATCCATCACTCCTCTTCATTTATCATGATAACTTTTATAAGTAAATCGCTTACACACATGTTACAATAGTTTTATACCGATTTCTATACTTTGAAAAAACTTGAATTTTATCCATGATTATAAAATAGTTTGTTCTTTTTTATTCAAAATAGTTCATACGGAGGAATTTTATATGCTTGAAAATGAACGACAAGAAGAAATTTTAGCGGTTATAAAACAGAAGAAATACATAAAACCAAAAGAACTAAGTGAAGCCTTATTTGTTAGTCTCTCAACGATTAGAAGAGACCTTATCCACCTTGAAAAATTAGGTTTGATTCATAAGCATCATGGGCAAGTATCACTTTTTGAAAATAATGAACCTGCACATGAATTAAGAGAAAAAAATCATAATCAAGAAAAAAACTACATTGCTAAAATTGCTTCCAACTATTTAGAAAACGGTAAAACACTCTTTTTAGACTCAAGCACCACAACAAATGCATTATGTCCGTATATCAATGAATTTAGTAATCTTACAATTATTACCAATAGTTTGAAAAATGCTCTCGACCTCTCAAGTAATACTGCTAATCGAGTGATTGTGCCTGGTGGAACGTTAAAGCCATTTTCTGTTTCATTATTAGGAGAAAAAACGTCTTCCTTCATTCAAGAATTTAATGCAGATTTAGCCTTTTTCTCATGTAAAAGTTTTGATTTGTCAGGAGTCTATGAAGAGGATTTTCAACAGGGGTATTTGAAAAACAATATGATTGCACATGCGAAAACGGCCATCTTATTGAGTGATATGTCGAAATTATATAAGAAAAACTTTTTTACTTTTTCTACGTACGCAGCCATTGATACTATTGTTCTTGATCAAAAGCCGGATAATAAATTTATTGAAATGTGTTCTAGCAATGAATGTGAATTGGCTTGGTAATTTTAGTGTGTTGAAGATTGAATTGCTTGATTTTTTAGACAAAAAAAACCACGAGTTTAATCACTCGTGGGAAAATCTTATTTTTAGATCGAATTTTTACTACTTCTTGGGTTCGTCCTCGTCCATTTTCAGAACTGCCATGAACGCCTCTTGCGGTACTTCAACAGAGCCAACTTGTTTCATTCGTTTCTTACCATCTTTTTGTTTCTCCAATAGCTTACGTTTACGTGAAATATCTCCACCATAACACTTAGCCAAAACATTTTTACGCAATGCTTTGATCGTTGAACGTGCGGTGATTTTTTGACCGATCGCTGCTTGGATTGGCACTTCAAATTGTTGGCGAGGAATTAATTTTTTCAACTTCTCAACAATTACTTTACCACGTTCAAAAGCAAAATCTTTATGCACAATAAAACTCAATGCATCGACTTTTTCTGAATTTAATAAAATATCCATCTTAGATAAATTACTCTTACGGTAACCAATCATTTCATAATCTAAAGATGCATAACCTTTCGTTCCAGATTTCAACCGGTCAAAGAAGTCATACACAATCTCTGATAACGGCATATCGTAAACAACATTCACACGGTATTCATCCAAATAATCCATGGTAACGAATTCGCCACGTTTTCGTTGCGAAATTTCCATTACAGCCCCAACGTATTCATTTGGTACCATGATCGTTGCTTTTACATAAGGTTCTTCTACAAAATCAACAGTACTTTGATCGGGAAATTCCGCTGGATTATCGACCACGATTTTCGTTCCATCAGTCTTAGTTACATGATAAATTACTGATGGAGCTGTTGTAATCAAATCAAGATTAAACTCTCGTTCTAAACGTTCTTGAATCACGTCCATATGCAATAAACCTAAAAATCCACAACGATAACCAAATCCTAAAGCTTGAGAAGATTCCGCTTCAAACTGCAAAGCCGCATCATTTAATTGTAATTTTTCTAGGGCTTCACGTAATTCAACATAGCGAGAGTTATCGATTGGGTACAATCCGCAATAAACCATCGGATTCATTTTGCGATAGCCTGCTAATGCCTCTTTGGCAGGATTATTTGCTAATGTCACAGTATCCCCTACTTGGGTATCGCGAACCGTTTTGATTGCGGCTGTAATGTAACCTACATCCCCAACCATTAAGAAATCACGGCTGATCGGTTTTGGTGAGAAAATACCGACATCGGTTACTTCAAAGGTTTTATTGTTATTCATCATCATGATTTTATCACCAGGTTTTACGACGCCATCCATGATTCGGACATTTAAAATAACCCCACGATAACTGTCATAAACTGAATCAAAAATCAATGCTTTCAAAGGTGCTTCAAGATCCCCAGTTGGAGCTGGCACTAGATCTACGATTTGTTCTAAGATCTCTTCGATCCCAATTCCAGCTTTGGCACTTGCTAGAACAGCCTCACTAGCATCGATCCCAATCACATCTTCGATTTCTGTACGAACTCGTTCTGGATCAGCTGCTGGTAAATCGATTTTATTGATGACTGGAATAATTTCTAAATCATTATCTAAGGCTAAATAAACGTTGGCTAACGTTTGTGCTTCGATCCCTTGTGCTGCATCAACGACTAAAATAGCTCCTTCGCAGGCCGCTAAACTTCTTGATACCTCATAGGTAAAATCCACGTGCCCTGGGGTGTCGATTAGATGGAAGATATAATCTTCCCCATCTTTCGCTGTATAAGTCAGTTCAACAGCATTCAATTTAATCGTAATACCACGTTCACGTTCTAGATCCATCGCATCCAATAATTGATCTTGCATTTCACGATCAGAAACCGTTTCTGTTTTTTGTAAAATCCGGTCAGCTAGAGTGGATTTCCCATGGTCAATATGAGCAATAATGGAAAAGTTACGAATTTTCTCTTGTCTTTGCTTCATTTCATTTATATTCATTAATAGTCCTCATTTCTTTTATGAACAGCTGAATGAGCAGGTGATTTTTAATTCTAGCTCAGTCGCTCATCGCTCAGATCATTTTCAATCAGCACTTTTCATTATAACAAGATTTCGCCTAGAATTAAAGAACTTTCCTATGTTTACCAGAATCTAGTACTCTCCTTTGACTATTAAAGGCAAATTTCATCTTCCTTAATAAATTCCTTGCTGGTTATAGTTGATTTCACTGTGTCTTGATCAATAAATTTTACGCTTCATTTTCCACCTTCAACTAATAGTCGCACACACTCTACTAGGTCTAAAAACCCCTCTTTACTATTTCTTAGGAAGTAATACTCTATTTATTCCTATTTTTTTGATATACTGAAGGTAGAAAAAATAATTGGAGATGGAAAAATGGACCAAAAAGAGTTCAGAGATAGTTTAGAATTAAAAGCCGTAGATGAAAAATATGTAGATCAATTTAATGAGTTATTGAGTTATGTCTTTCAGTTTACAGAAGCTGATTTAGAAGAAAGCGGCTATGAAAGTAAAAAAGAATTGATCAAATCAAAACAACCAATTTTAGAACAATCAAAAGTTTTTGGTTGGTTCCACGAAGATCAATTGATTTCTCAAATTGCCATTTATCCTTGTGAGGTCAATATTCACGGAACCCTTTTCAAAATGGGTGGGATCACGGGCGTGGGGACCTATCCAGAATATGCGAATCACGGTTTGATGCAGGATTTGATTCATCTTGCCCTTAAAAATATGCGAGAGGATCAACAATGGATTTCTTACCTTTACCCTTACAGTATTCCTTATTACCGTAGGAAAGGTTGGGAGATCATGTCCGATAAACTATCGTTCAAAATTCGTGATACCCAACTACCGAAACAAGTTGAAGTACCTGGTATGGTGGAGCGTGTCAGTGTTGATCATGAAGATGTCTTTACTGTCTATGCCAAATTTGCCCGACAAAATCATGGTGCCTTGATCCGTAGTGAATTTAACTGGGAAGAATATTGGCGCTTTGAAAATGAAGATGAACGAACCGCAGCTGTCTATTATGGTGCGAATCAAGAACCGTTAGGTGTGCTCTTTTACTGGGTAGCGGAAGATGTCTTTCATATTAAAGAAATGTTTTATATCAATCAGGAAGCTCGTAATGGCTTATGGAATTTCATTTCAGCTCATTTCTCTATGATTGATTGGGCTGAAGGCGATATTTATAAAAATGAACCGTTAGCCTTTTTACTAGATGACAGTCAAATCAAAGAAACCATCGAACCTTATTACATGGCCAGAATCGTGGATGTAAAAGAAATGTTGCTAGCTTATCCCTATGCAAGTACTGCAAAACCGTTTCATTTTATCGTAAGTGATCCTGTGGCTGAATGGAATAATGGTGTATTCAGTCTCTTATGGGATGAAGATGATCAGGTTTCTGTTTCCGATGAACCATTGGGACAACCTGTGCAGATCGATATTCAAACGTTGACTTGTCTACTAATGAACTATCGTCGCCCAACCTATCTACATCGGATCGAACGATTAGAGACAGATAAAGAAACCTTAAATTCATTAGAACGGATTTTCCCTGATCAAGAAGCTTATTTTAGCGATTATTTTTGATCATTATTAACACTTTAACATTACAACAGATAACGTTCACTGGAGGAAACAAAACATGAAAATTTACTTTGCAGGCCCGATGTTTGCGAAAGCTGACTTACTTTACAACGAATTTTTGGTCAAACAAATTCGCGCTTTGGATGATTCACTGGAGGTTTACTTACCGCAAGAAAACGGTGCGATCAATGATAAAACAGCCTATGCAGACAGCACGATGATCGCAGTAGCTGATACTGAACGAGTCCTTGAAAGTGATCTATTAGTTGCTGTTTTAGATGGTATTACGATCGATGCTGGTGTGGCTTCTGAAATTGGGGTCGCTTATGCAAAAAACATCCCGATGATTGGTTTGTATACTGATACACGCCAACAAGGAGCCGATAATCAAAAGAAATTAGCGGCTTTGAGTGAGACTGCTGAGAATCAATTCCATTATCTTAATTTGTATACAATCGGCTTACTAAAATTAAATGGAACTGTTGCTACGAATGAACAAGATTTCTTAGAATTGATCAAAGAACCATTCACTAAATAATTCAGTTGTACTTTATAAAATACGAAAATTGGAGGCTTTTATATGAAGTTAGAATTTGAAGATAAACAAGAAAAAAATGCCTTTTACTTTTTACTCGTATTTGGTTTTATTACATTACTCGTCAATATCGTTAAAACTTTTGTGGTTCATCCAACTGAACAATATGTACTGTTAACATTTGAAATGGTTGCTGGGATTGCAGTAATCTTTCTACCATTTGTTTTTACAAAATTTACCGGATTAGTTTTTCCAAAAATGGTCCGACTTTATTATTGGTTTTTCATTTGGATCGCAGTTTTTCTTGGAACTGGGCTACGTTTGATTATTATCGTACCATTTTGGGATAAAATTTTACACGCAGTTAGCCCGATTTTATTGGTCGCAGTAGGCTATGCCATCATTGGCTATTGTTTACGTGACGCTGATTTTACTAAAGTTAGTCCTTGGTTGTTTATTATTATGGGCTTTGCATTTGCTGGATTAGCTGGTGTTTTCTGGGAGTTCTGGGAGTTTCTCTGTGACTCGCTTGGTAACATGAATTTGCAGCGTTATATGACGGAAGCAGGTAAACCTTTAGTTGGTCGGGCTGCATTGATGGATACGATGGGCGATCTATTTACAAATACGATTGGTGCCTTGATATTAACCTTTTATAGCTTTACCCAACGACATAAACCTGATTATTTTAAAGCTTATGCGTTTAGAAAAGTTAAAAAATAAAAAAGAACCACTTTAGAAAGCCTAAAGTGGTTTTTTTGCTATTCTACTTCTAACTCTACTGAAATATTGCCTCTTGTCGCTTTTGAATAAGGGCATACTTCATGAGCTGCTTTGACTAATTCTTCTGCTGTTTCACGATCGACATCATCGATTTTCACAGATAAGACAACCCCTACTTGGAAACCAGATTGTTCATCGCTAAATAGAGAAACAGTTGCTTTTACAGTACTTTTAGACGTAATCTTTTTTTGTGCCATAACAAGTTCCAACGCACTATTGAAACAAGAACTGTATGCTGCGGCAAATAATTGTTCTGGATTTGTTTTATTTTCTTGATGAGGTCCAGGAGAGGTTACTTGATAACTAAATGATTTATCAGGTGAAAATACTTCCCCTTCTCTTCCGCCAGTATTGATAATGGTTGTTGAATAGATTTTTTTCATGATTCATTCCTCCGCTTCTTTTTTATGGGACTCTATCGTACAATTAAATTGTACACAACATTTATTCGAAAGTACATTAGTTTGCTTAAGCTTTTTGTTCTTTCCAAAGAAAAAACTTCAAAAAGCAGGAGCTAGTAATGTACATCCTACTTTTTGAAGTCGTGTTCTATCTTATTTTAACTGAGTAATATCACTTACCTGTTTACTTAAAGTATTGATTTGTTTGATTAAGGAAAAATAGTTTGTTTCACTAAAATCTAACTGAGTCAAACAGCCTTCCACTTGGTCATAAATCTCTGTTTCCAGCTGAATTGCCTTTTCTGTAAGGGAAATAATCACAATTCGTTCATCATCTGGTAATCTGTCACGATTGAGGTAACCATTTTTCTCCATTCTTTTCAGCATAGGTGTCAATGTTCCTGTATCTAATTCAAGTTTTTCACCGATATCCGAGATCCGTTGATCTGAATATTCCCAAAGAACAAGCAACACTAAATATTGGGGATACGTTAAATTAAATGGTTTTAATGCTTTGGCATACATTCTATTAAATTGTTTGGAGACACTTTGTAAAGAAAAACATAGTTGTTCTTCTAGTCTTCTACTTTTTTTATCCACTAGATCCCTCTTTTTGCTATTGTTATATTAGTTAGATTCTACACAATATCGTTTTTAAAATCAATTTTTTTCACTTATAAAAAAAGTGTGAAGGGGTTATAACTTTGCGAGTTATAACCCCTTCACACGGAATCCGAATAAACGCTTCGGTCTCAGCCTCAATTGCTTTAACTTACTCTGTTATCGTCTCATTTTTAAATACTAATTGTCCATTTAATAACGTGATTGTTACTTTTGTTTTCGGTAATACACGTCCTGACACGATTTCTTTCGCTAAGGGAGTCTCTACTTCTTTAGTAATAAAACGTTTCAGCGGACGAGCACCATAAGCTGGATCATAGCCACTTTCTGCAATCCAAGTTTTCGCTTCATCAGAAACCACTAATTCGATTTCTTGCCGTTCTAAGCGTCGAGCTAGTTGAGCCGTCATCTTGCCAATGATTCCTTTGACATTATCCAAGCATAGTGGCGTGAACAATATCGTGTCATCAATTCTATTTAAGAACTCTGGTTTGAAATGACCGCGTAAAATAGTCATTACTTGCTCTTCAACTGCTTCTGGAATCGTGCCTTCTGGTGTAACCCCTTCAAGCAACAGTTGAGAACCAATATTACTAGTCATGATCAATACAGTATTTTTGAAATCAACCACACGCCCTTTAGAATCTGTCAAACGACCATCATCTAACACTTGGAGTAAAATGTTAAATACGTCAGGATGCGCTTTTTCAATTTCATCTAGCAACACGATGGTATAAGGATTACGACGAACGGCCTCTGTCAATTGCCCACCTTCTTCATAACCGATGTAGCCTGGAGGTGCGCCGACTAAACGAGAGACACTATGTTTTTCCATATACTCACTCATATCGATCCGCACCATATGCTCTTCTGAATCAAATAGATCTTCTGCTAACGCTTTAGCAAGTTCTGTCTTACCAACACCAGTTGGTCCTAAGAATAGGAAGGATCCCAAAGGACGATCTGGATCTTGTAACCCAGCACGAGAACGAATCACAGCATCACTAACAGCATCGACCGCTTCATCTTGACCAATCACACGTTTGTGTAAAGTCTCGTTCAATTTCATTAGTTTTTCTCGTTCCCCTTCAACCAGTTTCGTTACAGGGATTCCGGTTAAACGACCAACTACTTGAGCAATTTCATTTTCAGTCACGGCTTCTTGCACCATACGGACATTTTCTTTGTCATTTTTTGCTTCAAGTTGTTTTAATTCCTCTTCTAATTGAGGAATTGTACCATGACGAAGGACAGCTGCTCGTTCTAAATCATAATTGTTTTCAGCGTCTTCTAACTCATGTTTTGCTTTATCGATTTCACCTCGTTTATTGCTAACGGCATTGACCTCTTCTTTTTCAGTCTCCCATTGCATCTTCATGGCATTTGCTTCTTCACGAAGATCAGCCAGTTCTTCTTGCAATGCGTTTAGACGTTTTTTACTAGCATCATCAGATTCTTTTTTCAAGGCAGCTTCTTCGATTTCTAATTGCATTAAACGACGCGTTACTTGATCAAGTTCTGTTGGCATTGAATTCATTTCCACACGAATCGTAGCACTTGCTTCATCAACTAAGTCAATGGCTTTATCTGGTAAAAAACGATCCGTGATATAACGGTCAGATAACGTTGCTGCAGCAACTAAAGCATTGTCATGGATGTTGACACTATGATGGATTTCAAAACGTTCTTTTAACCCACGCAAAATACTGATCGTATCTTCAACAGTCGGCTCTTTTACCAAAACTTTTTGGAAACGGCGTTCTAACGCTTTATCTTTTTCCATATATTGACGATATTCATCTAATGTTGTTGCGCCGATCAAATGTAATTCACCACGAGCCAACATAGGTTTCAATAAGTTACCCGCATCCATACTACCTTCTGTTTTTCCTGCTCCAACGATATTATGGATTTCATCAATGAATAAAATGATACGCCCTTCACTCTTTTTGACCTCTTTTAAAACAGCTTTTAAACGTTCTTCAAATTCGCCACGGAATTTGGCGCCAGCGATCAACGCTCCCATATCTAACGAAAAGATCGTCTTATCCTTTAAGTTTTCCGGTACATCTTTTCGCACGATTCTTTGGGCTAATCCTTCAACGATAGCTGTTTTACCAACACCAGGTTCGCCGATCAAAACAGGGTTATTTTTTGTTTTTCGTGAAAGAATTCGAACAACATCACGGATTTCTTCATCACGACCAATGATCGGATCTTGATTGCCGCTTTTTACCTGCTGTACCAAATCTACACCATATTTTTCTAATGCTTTGTATTGTTCTTCTTGATTTTGAGAAGTCACACGATCTCCTCCTCTCATGTCTTCGATATTTTTACGTAATTCTTTTTCTGTGATTCCTTGACTAGTCAAATACTTGGTCAAGCGATAATTTTTCAATTTCATCAACGCTAAAATCACGATTTCAGTCGCTAGAAATTCATCTTGAAATGATTCTCTCAACTTATCTGCTTCACCTAATAAGTTAAATAGATTTTGACTCATACTTTGTCCATATTGGATATTGCTCCCTTGAATACTAGGGTACTCATCGATTGCCTGATCGATTTCTCGCTCAAAAGCCTCGACGTCAACACCAGCATCTGTATAAAAATTACGACCAAAATGATTCGGCTGTATAAAAATCTTCCATAGATGAGCAATATCGATTTCCTGATGGTGGCGAGTTACTGCGACCTGTTGTGCTTCAGCAATGGCCTCTTGTAAAGTTGTAGTCATTTTTTCGATATTCATAACATTACCTCCTAAATTTAAAAGCGTAATAAGCCCGTTTAGGCTCGACTAGAAAATAGAAAAAATCGATTGAGACGCTCTTTGTTTCACTCTATTTTTATCTTTTTCCCGAGAGACTGGCTTATGGAGCTAGATAGATAAAAGCGTAATGAGCTCGTTTAGCCTTGACAGAAAAATAGGAAAATTGAGAGTGTCGCTTTTTAACCACAATCAGATTTTATCTTTTTTCCGAAAGGCTGGCTCATAAAGCTAGATACTGTTAAAAGCTGAAGGACCTAGCTGTGACACTTCTGGCCACACTCTAATCTTAGCTTTTCTTCAGCCTTATACCTAAAATTGCCTTCTATATAAATAGTATCCTTTATTCCCTAAAAAAACATTACGTCTTTTGGACTATTTTTACCAAGGTCTGAAGTCTGATTAACTTTGACCTTATAGATTAATTATACTTGATTGGTCAGTAAAGGTCAAATAAAAACTTCTTTTTTTTGACCAATTACCCCTACCTATTTTTATGATACTCCAACTAATTATTTTAGCAAATAATATGAGTTTCATTAGCAAAAAAAGATGATCCAAACGCTCAACCGAACGTTTTTAGATCATCTTTAGATTATTAAATTTTTTCAACTTTTATTACTGAATTCCCAGCAACTTGAGGTGGAATCGACATTGTCATGGCTGGTAACCCGACTAAGGTAAACTGAATTTTATCTCCCGCTCTTAAATCCGCTTCTGTCAGTCCAGCTGCTAATTGCTCGGTCGATACATTTAGGATCACACCATCATTTTTCATCATATTGAGGATTTCTTCAGGGTCAATTACTGCTTCCACCTCATTTAAAACCAAACGAATCGATTGGTCAACTGTCTCGTTTTTCTTTCCATCTTCAACTAGGATAGCAGTGAAAACGGATTGTTTTTGCACCTTGTCCGAACTATTAGAAGTTTGTTCAGTTGATTCTTCTTTCTTACTCATCATAGAAGTTTCAGTACTTCCTTTCGTTTCACCGTTATTATTAGCTGTACAAGCACCTAAAATGAACAATGCGCAAATTGTTCCTACAGCAATACTCATTTTTTTCATTAAAATTCCACCTTTCCCCTCATGATACTCTTATACAATTTCCAGTTGGAATTCGAAACTATATTTAACCGCAAGAATACCAACCTACAATCATTAGGTTTTTGGTCAAACTTTTTAGGATCAATACCTAAGCAGATAGATTCTAACCATTTCTTCGATCATTTCCTGACATCGTGATTTCTTGTGCTAAATAACGAATTCGTTCCATGATTCGGCGGGCCTTCAAAGGTTCTTGTTCCCCACGTTGCGTGACAGATAGATGTTTTTCTAACTCTTTTAAATCAAGATTAGAAGAGAAAAAAGTCACTAATTGCTCTTGCATGCGATATTGTAAAATAACACTTAAAACATCGTCACGAATCCAGGATGTCATTGATTCTGCGCCTAGATCATCAATCATCAACACTGGTGATTTTTTAACAGCATCTAGCTTGGGTCCAACCATATCCTTACCGATTGCTTGTTTCATTTCAACTGTAAAGGTTGGGAAATGCACAATAGTCGTCACAAATCCTCGTTCCGCTAAACTATTTGCAATGGCACCTAATAGAAATGATTTTCCTACGCCGAATGTTCCTTGAAGATATAGTCCTTTGTGAAATTCTTTTGGTTCAGAAGTATATTCGTTCAAAAATTTCATTGTTTCAGCCATCGCCTGCGCTCGACCTTGAGAGGCTGTATCAAAACGGCTTAAACTAGCTTCTCGTACATCTTTAGGCATATCCATCGCGCGAACTCTTTTACGAATCTCATCTTCTTTTTGCTTGGCAATCAACGCTTCAGTTGGTACATAAGTAACATCGATATAGTGAAAATTCAAGGTTAATTTCGGCTCATAGCCAGGAGCGATCATTGATGGATCATTCAATTGATATTTACGTTTTTCTTGTACAAACTCATACAGTTTCGAATAGCTTTTACGGATGTCATCATCCGTCAATCGCTCACGATGTTCTTGAATAAATTCTTGGACATCCGTATCTTTTAATACAACATCGACCAGTTCATTATAGCGTTCGTTCATATCTCTGTTTTGAATGATTTTTGACATTTCTTTTCCTACGTCTTCCATTAGTTGCCGCCTCCTTTACTCAGAAAATCTTGAATTTCTTTATCTAATCGTGCTTGTTCTTCCTTCGATAGCTTTTGCTCTTCAACCGGATTTTCTACCCAATCTGGTAGTGTTTCCTGACGAATTGGACGGTTGTTTTGTCCGTAGCGCTGTCTCGTTTGTTTTTGTTCTTTGCCTTTTTTGGCTAACTCACGCACATGATCAATCGCCTTTTCAGGGGAAAAAATACCACTTTGTGCCCATTCATTGGCGATTCGATTAACATAGTCCGCTTTTAGTGTTGGTTGTTTTTGAATATTATAAACATAATTGATCAAGACATTGATCACACTGTTTGGCAGTCCGGATTTACTCACTAAGTATTTAACTAAAGAACGCTCTTGTGGCGTAGTGTAACCACCTCGTTCGTTTTTTAAGGCTTCTAAATAATTCAGCGGAAAATTCTTCTCACTATCCATGATCATTTGAATATCTTGTGTTGAAAAACCATTCATTTTTAATGAGTTGTAACGATATGTTTGCTGATCGTCGGCAGATAGTTCCACTGAATCATTGGTTTGGAATTGGCTGGTCTTTTGTTTTTTATCCGGATCATAAGTACGATACACCGCTCGTTCAAAGTCTTTGACGTCGATCTTACTCGTATAATAATCAAATGATTTAGAACAAAACTCGATCATATCTAATTCTGTGATTCCAAATAAATTGTGGAAGATAAATACCTCTTCCTTAAAACCAGCACTATTATCAGGAAGTTTGATTCCTAAATTTTCAATTCCTTGAACAAAATAGACCCAATCAAAGGTTTCATTGACTGCACTTGGTTTTTTCACAGGTCTTGGATCAGTGAACGCTTGCTCCATCTTACCTAGCTGACCACTTTGTGCAATGATTTGCTCCTCTTTGAACAGATAGATATCTTTAAAACTAGCTGAAATATCTTCAAAACCCGTCAAACTAATAAATTTTGGTTTGAATCGTTCAAATAATTTATCCATCTTTCTTTGTCCAACACTGTTTAAAAGAGTCAGTGACAACACTTCGTCTTTAAAGAAACGTTCAGCCGTTTCAGGATGATTTAAACGATATAAAAAGTAAGTCCCTAGTTCATTATCTTCTTTAACAAAGGTACCTAATAAGCCAATACCTTCTAATTTTTTTCTGGCAGTTTGAATTTCTTTGATACTCATGTCCAACATCGTAATCAGCTCTGCATGAAAAAGTGATTCACTAACACCTGTTTCTGTAACTTCTGATAACAGAGTCAAATATAAACTAAACGCTTTCGCCCCTATTAGCGGTTGATATAAAAGTGTTAAAACAGTTTGTTCTTGGTCAGACAAAGGATAAGCAATAGTTGCTTGAAATATGCTTTTTGGCTGGACTTCTTTCCACTTCTCTTTCAAGGAAAGACCTCCTTATTCATTGGTTGTATCAGCGTTTGAAGACTTTGCTTTATCAACGATTCCTTGCAATTCTTTTAAGAATACACTCATATCTTTAAATTGACGGTACACGCTGGCAAAACGAATATAGGCAATTTCATCTAGATTGACTAAATCTTCCATTACATATTCTCCGACTAGTGTCGTTGAAACTTCATTCTCGCCTAAGCTACGAACACGATTTTCAACATTGTCAACGATTTGTTCCATTTGTTCCATGGCAACTGGACGTTTTTCTGCTGAGCGAATCAACCCGCGTAAAATCTTCTCTCTATTAAATTCTTCTCGGTCACCGTTTTTCTTAATGACTAATAATGGTGCCGCTTCAATCCGTTCAAATGTTGTAAAACGGTAATTACAATTTTCACACTCTCTACGACGACGGATTGCACGACCATCGTCAGCTTGACGACTATCAATTACACGAGAATTATTATGATGACATCTTGGACAACGCATAGCATTCACCTCATTTTATCTAATAATATCTATTTTAACAGTTAATTTTAAGTTTACTTCCTATATTATAACATGAAATGCTTAAGAAACCAGACATTAACGATTACTTCTTAACCATTTTTTTTCATTTGTTTAACGTTTATTTAATAACAGTTTTTTAAATAAAATGAATCAGACTCTCACTGAGCTGGTTATTTCTCTTATCAATTTATCTAAACAAGTTTTAACAAAAAAATGAAAACAAAATCGGCTTTAACATTCGCTGCCTCTCTTGTCTTCATTTATCTGAAAAATAGTTCTCATTACAGATAGAGTAACTAAAAATGATTGTTTAACACCCAATTTTCCACCAATTTCTTAGTTTCTTGGATCGTTTTTTGATTATCAAATACGATATCTGCTTTTTGCTTTTTCTGTTCGATCGATAATTGACTATTTATTCGTTGCCACGCTTCTTGTTCCGTCAGATGATCTCTTTCCATCAGACGATCCAGTTGAATCGTTTCTGGAACATAGACAACCGCTACTTGGTCCATGTCATTTTCATATCCGCCCTCATAAAGCAAGGGAATATCAACAACGACTAATGACGCTTGGTCTTTTTTCTTTTCAATTTGCGATAAGATTGCTTCTCTTAAAAAAGGAGAGAGTAATGCATTTAGTTTTTGTCTTTTTTCTTCGTCTGAAAAAACGAGCGCTCCTAATTTTTTACGGTCCAATGAACGATCTGGCTGCAACATTTCTGTTCCAAACGTAGACACAATTTTAGCTAACCCTGGCCTCCCCACTTCAACAACCTCTCGAGCAATCACATCAGCATCAACAACTGGAAACCCCAGTTCTTTAAAAACCTTTACAACGGTACTTTTCCCTGTAGCAATCCCACCAGTTAGTCCTAATATCATAGTCATCGTTTAGTTCCTCACTTTTAAGGTTTGACACTTCGGACAAAAATGAGTTCCTCGTTGCGCAACTTTGATTTTTTTGATTGGTGTAGCACATCGTGGACATGGTTTCTCCGTTTGGCCATAAACATTTAGTGAAATTTGGAAGGTTCCTGCTTCACCTAGCGCATTTAAGTAGCTACGGATTGTTGTTCCGCCAGCTTCAACCGCTCGGCCTAGGACATCGATGATTGCATAATACAGCCCTTCAACCTCTTTAGGTTTTAATGAATCAGCGGGTTGTTCTGGATGAATACTCGCTTCCCACAAAGCCTCATCTACATAAATATTCCCTAAACCAGTAACTAGTCGTTGATCTAATAATAACGGTTTGATGGCTTTATGATGTTTTTTTAACCCAACTCGAAATTCCTTTAATTTGAATTGAGTAGGAATTGGTTCAGGACCTAAAGCCAAGATACCTTTATAATGTTCACCTTGATTTTTAGGCACTAAAACCATACGACCAAATTTCCGAACATCAAGATAACGGAGTTCAGTTCCATCGGTAAACGTGAAAATCACGTGAGTATGTTTTGTTCGCTCTTCTTCTGGCTTATGAATTTCATATTTTCCTTCCATCCGCAGATGAGAAATCATATCGTAATTCGTTAATTTGAAAATCAAAAATTTGCCACGTCGTTCCATTTTTTCGATTGTTTGACCAATCAACTGTTGCGCAAAAATATCTGTTTCAGGTGATTCAATGATTCTCGGCCATAATATCGTGACTTCTTCGATTGTTTTGTCGACAACTAACTTTTCCAACCCTTTTCTGACGGTTTCAACTTCTGGTAATTCAGGCATAACTCACCTCTCCTTTGAAGAAAAAGACCGAAACAAACACATCAAGATTTTACAACCTTGTTCGTTAGGTCAGTCTTTTTCAGCTTATTTTGCTTCGTACCATGTTTTACCCCAGCTGCTATCTGTCAGCAATGGTACATGTAATGAAACAGCATTTTCCATCACTTCTTTAACCAAAGCATTTAGCTGATCTAATTCAGCTTCTGGCGCTTCAAAAACAAGCTCATCGTGAACTTGCAGTAACATCGTTGCCTGCATTTTTTCTTCTTTTAATCGTTGATCCATATTGATCATCGCAATTTTCAAAATATCAGCGGCACTACCTTGAATCGGTGTATTGATTGCAGTTCGTTCTGCAAACGAACGAAGATTGAAATTACGTGAATTGATATCTGGCAAATAACGACGACGGTTATACAAGGTTTCTACAAATCCTTTATCTTTAGCGTCGCGAACGATATCTTCCATATATTTTTTAACACCTGGGTATTTCTCAAAATAAGTATCAATATACTCTTGTGCTTGTTTCCTAGTAATACCTAAATTTTGGGATAAGCCATAATCGCTGATTCCATAAACGATCCCAAAATTGACCGCTTTGGCTTGGCGACGCATATTTGGCGTAACATCTTCTGGTTTTTCGATACCAAACACACGCATCGCTGTACTTGAGTGAATATCTTGCCCTTCAATAAAAGCTTCTTTCAAATGCTGATCATCAGAAATATGAGCTAATACACGTAGTTCGATTTGAGAATAATCAGATGAAAAAATCAACCAGTCTTTTTCTCTTGGCACAAAAGCTTCACGAATTTTACGCCCTTCTTCTAGACGGATTGGAATATTTTGTAAATTAGGATCAACAGAGCTTAAACGACCCGTTTGAGTTAACGTTTGCACATACCTTGTATGGATTTTATCATCTGGCTGAATTACTTTTAAGAGACCTTCAACATAAGTCGATTGAATTTTAGCAATCTGACGGTAAACTAAAATATCTTCTACGATCGGTGCTTGTTCTTTTAACTGTTCTAAAACGTCAACGGCTGTTGAGTAGCCAGTTTTTGTTTTTTTAATAACAGGCAAGCCCTTTTTTTCAAACAGAATTACGCCTAATTGTTTCGGTGAATTCAAGTTAAATTCTTCGCCCGCTTCAGCATAGATTTTTTGTTCGATTTCACGTAGTCGATCTGAAAACTCAATACGCATTTCTTTTAATCGATTTGCATCTACACGAATTCCCGTAATCTCCATGTCACCTAAAATTTTTGACAGTGGTAGCTCCATTTTATAGAATAAATCAGCTTGATTTTTTTCAACCAATTCTGTATCTAATTTTGCGAAAAGAAATTGAATAGCCTTAACTTTTCGAGCCAAGTGACTGAAAAATGCTTCATCGTCTTCTGGCAGCCCTTTTTTGGCACCTTTTCCATAGACTGATTCATCCGAATGAATAGCTGTGTAGCCGTAATGTTGAGCCACGCCTTCAATATCAGCACTATTATCATTTGTATCTAGTAAATAAGCAGCCAATAAAACATCAAACTTAATCCCTTGTGGTTTTCCGACATAGCGATTTAGTGATACATAGGTCCGTTTTGCATCATATACAGTTTTCTTATAGTTATCTGATAATACCCAATCAACAAATGGTTTACTTTCAAATAGCTCTAAACTATTTGTCACGTATACTTTTTCTTTATTGCCCCAAGCAACTCCTACGATAGGAGAGGTATGGTAATTTTCTTCCATCATTTCAACATATAAGGCCATATCATCTGTAAACATTTCTTCAGTGAACGTATCCACTACATCGAAATGAACATCTTCAAGTTCAACAGCTTCTTCTTCAACATTTAATTTGCTTAACATTTGCTTGAATTCCATTTCCTTATAGAATGGAATCAGTTTTTCTAGATCTTTTCCTTCATATTTCAATTCATCGATGTCGACTTTGACTGGAGAATCAACATTGATTGTCGCTAAACGCTTAGACATGAAGGCTTGCTCTTTATCATTGATTAAGTTTTCTTTCATTTTACTTGGTTTCATGCTGTCGATGTTTTCATAAACACCTTCAACTGAACCAAATTCTTTCAATAATTTGATTGCTGTTTTCTCACCAATTTTTGTAACACCTGGAATATTATCTGATGTATCTCCAGCAAGACCTTTCATATCGATGATCTGATTAGGTGTTAGGCCATCATATTTTTCAGCTACATGTGCTGGTGTATAAGTTTCGAGATCACTAACACCTTTGATCGTAATGTCAACTTTGACTGAATCTGTCGCCAATTGCGTTAAATCTCGATCTCCAGACAACACAACAACATCAAATTGGTCTTTTGGCACTTTAGTAGCCAATGTTCCGATAATATCATCTGCTTCATAATTTTCTAGCTCATAATACTTCACGCCTAAACCAGTCAGCAATTCGCGAATATAAGGCATTTGCTCTTTAAATTCTCCTGGCGTTTTTGAACGACCTGCTTTGTATTCTGAATAAAATTCGGTTCTAAAGGTTGTCTTCCCAGCATCAAATGCGACTAAAACATGCGTCGGATTTTCTTTAGCCATGACGTTTTCAAACATATTATTAAACGCATAAACGGCATTGGTATGTAACCCATTTTTATTTTTAAATCGTTCTAGGGAATTGTGCAAAGCAAAAAATGCTCGAAAGGCAACACTGTTTCCATCAACTAATAATAACTTATTTTTTGTCATCTTTTTTCTCCTCATCTTCAGCAAACTGGTTTCCTATCTATTCTAACAAAAAACTGTCAACTTTGCAGTAGGAAGGAACTAAAGTTCGCAAAGCTGCATTGAATACAAAAGAAAACCCGCTCTGCACACTCAGAGCGGGTCAAATTAGGAGTTCACACAAATGAAATTGTTTTTGTAGCAATTGTCTTTCTTCTATGTCCTTATAGTACAAGTAATTTGTGAACATTGTATGAACGAAAAATTTCTAAAATGTAACTTTTTTTAGGAAAAATCGGCCTATATTTCTATTTATACCGAAATCTTTAACTCTAAGGCAAGATATTTCCAGCCGCACGGTAAATTTCATACCATTCTTCTCTACTTAAAACAATCTCTGATGCTTTAGCAATTTCTGCGATTCGTCCTTTATTCATTGTTCCTGCGATCACCTGCATTTGGGCTGGATGCCGTAAAATCCACGCAGTTGCAAGACCTGTAGCTGTACAATTATGTTTTTCAGCGATTTTATCTAACGTGGCATTCAGCTCTGAAAATGTTTCATTTCCAATAAAAACACCTTCGAAGAAACCGTACTGATAAGGTGACCAAGCTTGGATGGTCATTTGATTTAAACGAGAATAATCTAAAATACTGCCATCATGATCTACACTTGCTTCATCTGTCATATTTACATGGATACCTTGATCGATCATTCCAGTATGTTTAATTCCAAATTGCAACTGATTTGCTAATAATGGTTGTTTTACTGTTTTTTTCAATAAATCGATTTGCATTGGTTTTTGATTGCTGACACCAAAATATTTCACTTTGCCTTGTGCTTCGAGCTGATCAAAAGCAGCCGCAACTTCTTCTGGTTCAACAAGTGTATCTGGTCGATGAAGTAATAATGCATCGATATAATCCACACCTAAACGTTTTAAACTGCCTTCAACGGAAGAAATGATATGTTCTTTTGAAAAGTCAAACATACCTTTACGAATCCCGCATTTTGTTTGAATAATAATTTCTTCTCTTTTGATCGATGTTTCTTTTAATGCTTTACCAAAAATCGTTTCGCACTCGCCACCGCCATAAATATCTGCATGATCAAAAAAATCGATACCGTGCTCATACGCTGTCTCAATAATTTCTGCTGGTTTTTCAACTCCATTCATTCTCATACAACCAAGAATCACTGATGCCGCTTGTAAATCACTTGTCCCAAATTGAATTTTTTTCACAGGAAACCCTCCTAAAATTGTATTCACTTATTTAGTTTAACACATTTTCTTGAAAGGGCTTCATTTCATCACTTTTTTTATTAGTTTTTCGACCTGGTAAAGTGTTTTTTCTGAAAAACCTGCTTCAATTAATAACGTAGGCTGAGGATATTTCCGATGTAAAGATTGATATACAACTGTGGTTAAAATAATATCCGCATATGAAATAGATTTCGAAGTTCTTGCGTAGATTATAGTTAAATTGAATTTATGCATAAAAAAGTGAGTGATTCTTTTCCCTAGTTTTGTTTCCATCTCAAGTGGTAAATCAGTCATTAAACAGATAAAAATTCTTTTTTCAAAAGAGACTGGAGAAATGAGCGAGCTTACAATCATAAAATAACGATACCATATTGTATCTTTGGGAATCCGCTGATAATAGTCGTTTTCTTGCATCAATTCATTTACAGCTAAACTAAGTTTACGAGTAAAATTAGGATAATTCTCTGTAAAAAGCATTTTTAAATATTTTTTTTCAAAAGGAAAACCTGAAAGTAATTCATAATATAAATGAAAGCTTAAAAATGCTACCAAGCTCTCTTTTGAGTGACTTAATTTTCCTCCGAAAGAGATGTGTCTCAATTTACTATTTGCTGTCAGCGTCCGTAAATAACAAGTTGTTTTCTTTAAATAATGTTCCCCAATAAGAAATATCTGGTTGTTTGATCCAAAATATGGTAAAAAATAGGCTTGGATCATTAAATACAAATAGACCAACTCTTCAAAATCTAAATTAGTAGCACTGCCTTCTGAATCCATAACAGCCATAAATTTAGAAAAAGTAGCGCTATTTTCGATATACTGCTTCCAACTCTTTTTGATCCAAACTTTATTGCCACCTTGATAACGCCAAAAAGCTATTTGAGTGATTCGAGTTATCGTTTCTTTTTGCAGATCATTGATTTTCATATTAAAAAAAGAAATAAATTTAATAGCAAGTTCGCGACTATTTTCTATTGTACATAACAAAGATTGTGGTTTCGTTTCTTGGTAAGCAAACCAATAAAATGGAAAACCAATGCTCTAATTTGTTCTTCTTCTCCTATAAGCTCCCAGGTTCCTCGCTTTAAATGTAAGTTAAATTTTTTCAACCAGCCATTTATTTTCTTTGCTCGCCTTCTAAGGCTAGACTCACTCACTAACATACTACCTATTAGTTGTTTTGTAGTAACATTTTTCTCTTCAATAATTGTTTTTAGAAAAATGATTTCGGGAAGATCATTTAAATATTGAACTAAAAAAAACTCCAAATATTGGTCATCCTGCCTTTTCAAATAGAATTGGTTTCTATCACGACAGCCAATGGCTAATTGCTGTTCTAATTGATAGCGTTTGAATAGCTTTTTCAATTTTTTTATTGCCCTTATTATTGTTTTTGAATTTATTCCTAATTCTTTTGACAGTGTATCTAGTGACTTGCTATTATCCGTATATCTTAACGCATTAAACAAGCCAAGTAATTTCTTTGATTCAACATCAAAAATTTCATTATAATCCATTCCAAACCTCCACCATAAAGATTAAAATAGTATTTTATTCATTAGCTGTACAAAAAAAGTAATGAGTTATGCATAGAAAATATACGCATAATTCATTACTTTTCATTTTTTTAATTATGAATTCTTAGTGTCATTGCATTAGCTGCCACAATCACTGTGCTTAGAGACATCAAAATCGCCCCTACTGCTGGGTTCAACAAAATTCCCCATGGAGCTAAAATACCTGCAGCAAGTGGAATCGCAATAATATTGTAGCCCGCTCCCCACCAAAGATTTTGAATCATTTTACGTCGTGTTTGCTTTGCTAAATCAAGGAATCGAAGAATATCTTTGGGATCACTATCCGTTAAAACAACATCAGCTGAATCAATGGCCACATCGGTTCCAGCTCCAATGGCAACACCAATTGTGGCTCTGACTAAGCTTGGTGCATCATTGATTCCATCACCGACCATCATTACTTTCTCACCTTTTGCTGTGTACGTTTGAATGATTTTTTCTTTATCTTCTGGTAATAGCTCGCCATGATAATCATCTATTCCTAAATAATGAGCGACCGATTCTGCAGCAACTTTATTATCACCAGTCAACATTACCGGCACGATTCCCTGCGCTTTTAAATCGGTTATGAATTGTTTTGCTTCTGGTTTCACTATATCGCCTAGGGCTATCATTGCTAGTAACTTCTTATCAATAATTAAGTAGCTTAATGTATTTCCCTGTTCTTGGTATTGTCGTTTCATTGATTCATCGAACGAAAACGCAAGATGTTCTACTTCTTTCTCATTTACAATTTTGACGTTTTTTCCGTTGACCACACCTGTCAAACCTATTCCAGCAAGACTTTGAAGATTTTCAGCTTTATAAGGTGAAATTTTTTTCTCCGTCAAATAGTTCATGATTCCGATTGCCAAGGGATGATTTGCATTACTTTCTAAAGCGCCGATCACTTTTAAGGCCTCTTCTTGAGTTGTATCTGGATCGATCATTTCAACTCCAGTAACTGTAAATTTCCCTTCTGTTAAGGTTCCAGTTTTATCTAACATTATATAGCGAATATCGTTGGCTTGTTCTAGTGCATTTCGGTTTTTTAACAATAAACCGTGTTTTGCTGCAATAGACGTAGAACGAGCTATAACTAGCGGGATTGCTAACCCCAATGCATGAGGACACGCAATAATGAAGACTGTTACCATACGCTCAAATGCAATACTGATATTTTTATCGACCATCCACCAAATAATAAAGGCTAAAAGCCCAGCACCAAGTGCAATATAAAATAACCATTTGGCCACTCGATCAGAAAGTGATTCAAGATTTGATTTTTCAGTCTGCGCCTTTTTAACCATCTCCATCACTTTGGAAAGATACCCAGTTTCTCCTGTACCTGTCACCAGTATCTCAATTGTTCCACTACCGTTGACGGCCCCACCGATCACCTTATCTTTTTCGTTTTTTTTGACTGTTTTTGATTCTCCCGTAACCATCGATTCATCTACAGAAGTGCTTCCTTTAATAATCACACCATCAGCCGGAATTTTATCACCAGCTCGTACAACTAGATGGTCATTTTCTTGGACTTGCTTTAAGGATACTTCTTCTTCCGTTCCATCTTTATTTAAGCGTTTCACTTTATCAGGTAGTAATTCCGCCATTTTTTGTAACGCATCACTAGCATTGGATACAGCATTCATTTCGATCCAATGTCCTAACAGCATAATAACGATCAAGGTTGCAAGCTCCCAGAAAAAGTCCATCACATGATTTTGCGGCATCAGTTTATTCATAATAAAAGCATAAATACTATAGAAATATGAAACAGAAATCCCCATCGCAATCAATGTCATCATCGCTGGACTTTTCTGCTTAAGCTCCATTTTAGCCCCATTTAAAAAAGGCTCTCCGCCATAAAAAAAGAGAATCGAAGCCAAGATCAATACTAACCAATCTGAACCTGGAAATGTGAACTGAAATGGAAGATCAACCCCCATCATCGGAGACAGAAAAATGATTGGAATGGCGAGAACTAGTGAAAACCAGAATTTTTGTTTAAAGTTTCCCATGTGCATACCATGATCCATCCCACTCATCTGATCGTCACCGTGCATTGTGCTATGATCCATCCCTTCCATTTGATGAGCTTGATGATTCATATGCTTTTCTTCATTATGATTCATTTGAATTCCTTCTTTCTCGAATTATAGAATGTTTAAAAATATGCTGACTTTCAAACAACGAAGTACAGAAGAAAGTGCTATCCTCATTCAAGCATAGCACAACAAATCTTTCGGTAAAAATAAAGTCTCTTAATTCATGGAAATAAGGAAATTTTGCGTATTTAACACTAAGCAGGCTGACTCAATGCCAAGTATAGCTCTTTAACAACCATAATGCGTGATTCTTTTTCTCTTTGATTCTATTCATTTTTCTTATACAAGAATCTTTAAAATATCTGTGTAGGCTCTTTTTTGACTCACGTTTTATTTCCAGATACATCTGCTGAATTGCTTTACGATTCGATTGGTATTTTTTTCGTTTGCCTCCAGTAAATTCATAGAAAATATCAATACCTCCTGACTCCTTAGTAATAGGTGACTGAAGAAATAATTCATTTTGTGTTTTCTTTAATCGCTTCAGTAATTCTTCTGTAACCTTTTTATCGAAATTTTGTTTGATAATCATTTTACAAAGTCTTGTATATTCGATTTTAGCAACATGATTGTACACTTTGCTTGCATAATCCACCCCTCTGTGTAAAACATTTGCGCTAAAAGACATATTTACTAGTAACTTATACTGATGAACACAGCTTTCTGCCATTTTTTGCTTATTTTCCTGATAAGGGATCTCGTTGTTCAACCTTGCTAAAAATTGATATAAAAAATCATTTTTTTGCTCTTCAATTCTAATTATCCTTTTCATTACTATTTCTCCTCCTTAAATAATGAATGAATTTCGGCATTTAAAAATTAAACAAAACAATACGAACGTCAAATCGAACATATTATAATGAATGTATTTCGGTAAACCTATAATATCATTTGGATCAAGAAAATACAATAACAAAAAGAATAAATAACAATACAATAATAATAATAAAAATGATATAGTAGAAGAAAGATAGTTAGACTATTAAGGATAAAGAGATCCATTAGCACTCAAACATCGTAAGCTCATCTATTGAAAAATTAGGAGGTAAATTTTTTGGAAATCAATTTAAAAGCTGTTGGACTGAGAGTCAAACAAATCAGAAAACAGCATAACTATTCAATGGCTCGTTTTGCCAAATTAGTTGGAAATTCGAGTGCTAGCACTGTCAATAATTGGGAAAAAGGCAATAATTTACCAAAACAAGATCGGTTAGAAAAAATAGCGATCCTAGGAAGTACAACAGCTGATTGGATACGCTATGGCGATTTTGAAGACTATGTAACTCAATTATTAAACGAAGCTAATTTACAGCATGAACTTAACATAGAACAACTGCAACAATTGATGCTCACCTTAAAAAAACAAAAAATCAGCTATACTCAAGATTTAAAAATATTGACTACTGCAAGCAAACTGTTTCCAGTTTATTTTGAAAAAAACTATCAGTTCGATCTTTCTAAACCTCATGCTTTACTTATTTCAGAAGACTCAACGACGTATAGCATTGAGCAAAATGATCGATACAGAACTAGCTTTTTGCCAATGATCGAAGCTTTGTTGCATGACTCTGACCAAAAAGAAGTCAATGCTTCTGTCTTGTTTTTAGTATTCGACTTATTGAAACGAACTGAATCAAACAAACATTATTTAAGCATTCTACCCCTCTTTAAAATGATCAGTGATATCGTCACAAATGATATTACTTATCGCAATAAACCAATAGCGAAAATAGTGAATTATGATGATCTCACAAAAAAATATACGGCTAATAAAGGAAAGCCTTTATCTGAGAAAACAGTACTAAAAAAATATTCACAAACAAAAAAAGAGTTGCTCGATATTTTAGATGAGTTTTATTCGGAGTTTAATAATCTTCAATAGTTCCCTGTCTATCCGCTCTTTATTTCCTGTTACAAACGTATTTTCTTATTAAAAGTAAGTTTCATATATTACAATTAGATGATACCTTTATTGCCAGATTTTAAATTTCGCCATTTTCCATTAATCTTGCTCTTTAAACATGATTATTCTTCTTAGACTATGGTATACTTTGTCTTGTGTTATTTAAGAATAGTAACGGTGCCTTTTTAACCAAAAGCCATCCGTTTAAAATGATAAATATAAAGCGAGGAACGTCACTTGAAGAAAAAACTACTCATTACACTTTCATTTGTTTTATTAGTAAATGCTGCGCCCTTGAGCGTATTAGCCGATGATATCGATCAAAAAATAGAAACTCAAACAAAAAAAATTGAAGATATCGTCAAAAATGAAAATGATGCGAAAGATTACTTAGCAACTCTAGAAACAGAAATTGCGACAATCGAAACGGAGTATCAGACAGTCCTTTCTGAGAAACAGAAACATGAAAAAGAAATGAACAAGCTAAATACTGACATTGCTAATTTAGAAGAAAAAATTGAAAAAAGAAATGAGCAATTACAAGCGCAAGCACGAGTTACACAAACGAATCATGAACAAGAATCCATGCTAGCTGTTTTGTTAAGTGCAGATTCGATCTCTGACGCTATTTCAAAAGCTTTAGCAGTTAATACATTAGTTACTGCAAATAATGATATTTTAACCGCTCAAAAAGAGGATAAAAAAGAACTTGATACGTTAAAAGTCAACTTAACCGCAACTCTAAAAGCACTTGAGAAGAAAACTGAGGAACTTGAAGAAAAGGAAGCTGCTTTGGCAGAAGCTAAACTTGAGCAGAATGTAAAAATCAACGAAATTGCTGCAAGTCTTGCAACTGAAAAAGCTGAAAAAGATAAATTTGTAAAACAAAAAGAAGAAGCAGCTAAAAGAAAAGAAGCACAATTAAAAGCAATTGCTGAAGAAAAGAAAAAAGAAGCTGAAGCAAAAGCTGCTGCTGAAAAACAGGCGAAAGAAGTGGCGAAAACAAAGCAAGCACAAGCTACTGCCGCTCCAACAAAAACAATAGAAAAAGAACAAGCCACACCTGTCCCTGATACAAATACAGGTACTAATAATAACGAGGTTCCTGCAAATGCCTCAACACCTACTCCACCAGCATCATCTGGAGGTTGGTCTGCTCCTGTAGCAAGTATGACGATCACTAGTGGTTTCGGTGTCCGTGAAGATCCAACGGGTATCTCAGGATCTTTTCATGATGGTATTGACTTTGGTGGAGCCAGCGGCACACCAATCATGGCTGCCCGCTCTGGCGAAGTTGTCAGCGCAAATTATAGTGGTATGGCTGGAAATCACGTTGTGATCAAGCACGACAATGGTTATTACTCCTATTATTTACACATGAGCAGCTTAAGCGTTGCAGCTGGACAAAGTGTTAGTGCCGGACAGATGTTAGGTGGTATGGGGACTACAGGTAATTCAACTGGGGTTCATTTACATTTTAGTATTTCAACAGGTCTGTGGAGCGGTTTTGTTAACCCTGCACCGTTCATCGGATTATAGAAAATCTAGTAAAGATAGCAAGTCAAAAATTACTGACTTGCTATCTTTTTTTGCGCCTGTCAATTCGTTTACCCTCTACTGGCAAACATGTTATAATAAGCATAGATAAAGAAAGGTGTTGATTAAGATGATCAATAACTACTCAAATATCCTCGTTGCTGTCGATGGTTCAAAAAATGCTGAGTTGGCTTTACAACATGGCGTTGCGATTGCAAAAGAAAAAAATGCTACCTTGTACTTATTGTCTGTCGTTGATGAAAATGCAATCAGTCATAGTTCTTATGCCTATTCAAAAGTCCTTGCTGAGGAAAAGGAAGCTATCGAAAAAGAATTATTAAAAAATATTTATTATGCTACTGAGCAAGGATTGGATGACATTATACCGCTTGTTGAAATTGGCAATCCAAAAGAAATGATTTCTACAATTGTTCCAACAAATCAAGCAATCGATTTGATTATCGTGGGTGCAACGGGTAAAGGGATGATCCAATCAAACCAATTAGGTACCACAACCAGTTATGTCGTACAATATGCTCCTTGTAACGTGCTTGTCGTAAAATAATTAGTTGATATATACTAAAAAAAGCAGCCCCTTCTTATTCCCGAAGGGGCTGCTTTTTTTCTCGCCGTTTATCCGCTCTTTTTTAATTACTCTCTTAACTTTCCAATTAGCACAAATCGATGTTGTTGATTCCGAAGGTAACCTTTTTTTGACAATTCCTTTTGAATCTCAAGTAATTGAGTAAAATGCGTTTCTACTGAAACATCAGGATACTCCCACGGAATTCTTTTAACGTAATAAATCAACCCTTCCATATCTAAAAAGTCTTGATACGGAAAATACTCATCAGCAAATAAGATATCCATATTTTCTTTGACTAAAGCTTCTTGTGCTACCTCTTTTGACCATTCAAAAGAATTTCTTCGACGCTTTGTATCTAATTTTTCTGAGAGGAGCATTCCGTTTTGATCACCAACTTGCTGTGTAATGAATAGGCCGCCTAGCTTCAATACTCTAGAAACTTCTTTTGGATCATATGACTCATGGCTATTCAATATTATATCAAATGAGTCATTTGAAAAATTTAAATAATTCGTCTGATCGACAAACGTAACTGTTACACCTTGTGGTTTTAGCTTCTTTTTTAGCAGTTCATAATTAGGTTTCCAGCCTTCGGTAACGGATGTCTGACCAAACGGATGAGCAAATGTCAATAATAACTCTCCTCCACCAGTCCCCATATCCAATAAATGCATCTCACTAGACAAATGGGTACGAACAAGCTCATCATAACGCCACGGTAAGGCTTCTTGTCGCCAACGTCCTTCCAAATATGAAAAATCCCAACCTTTAAACTCCAATGCTTCAATAGTCTGCCAATATTTTTTTAATTCTATTTTTTCCATAACGAACTCTCCCTTATACTTAATTGTTGTCTGATTATAAGTTAGATACAGTTATGGTCGATCTGATAGTTCTAAATTTACTCAATACAACCCTATCAGAGCATTATAACTGTATCGAGTTGTTACTTCGTTGCATCACCTTGAAAATCATGTCAGTCATCTCCTACTTTTTTTCATTACTGTTGAGCCAATATATACCCATAAATACCCCATCAACATGCAAAACAACAAAGCACATAATAGAAATAGGGAGCCTTTATAAAATGTTGGCGAAACAATCAGCTCAACATAAGGAATCACATAAATGAATAACACAATGGCAACTACTACACCCGTAAAATAAAGCACCCCAGTTGAAACATAGCCCCCAAGGCCTCTAGATTGATCTCGCTCAGTAGGTAAAACATTTTTTCCTTGGCCATTGGAATAACGCGTTTGATTTGTATTCATTGCATCAAACGTACTATTGTTGACATTACTTCTTTCGGCAAATTTTCTTTGTTGTTCTCGCTGATTCACTTTTATCACTTCTTTTCTCTTTAATCCGGTTAGTCTTTAGACTATTATAGCATCACAAAAAAGAATAAAGCCAGACCTATTTCTGTCTTTATTCTTTCCTTCACTATTTATACCAAGCCATTTCGATCGATCAACTCTTTAAACCAAATACCACTTTTCTTTAAAGAGCGTTGATCATTTTCTAAATCCAAGCGATAAAATCCATAGCGATTCTTATATCCGTTCAGCCAAGACCAACAATCGATAAACGTCCATGAATGGTACCCAAAACAATTACTGCCTGCTTGAATTCCTTTATGTAACTGATTAAGATGTTCTTCCATAAATTCAATCCGATAATCATCTTGAATCATACCTGTTTGATCTAAGAACCGTTCTTCATCTGCCACACCCATACCATTTTCTGAAACGTACCAGGGAATATTGTTGTAGTCATTTTTGATCATCAGCGCAACATCATATAACGCCTCTGGATAAATTTCCCAACCACGATACGGATTTATTTTTTTATCCGGCCAATCATAATGATCGTAAAAATCAGCAGGAGAAACTGCAGGTTTATTGACTTTGGCAGGCGCTTGAACACGGCGTGGCTGATAATAATTCATGCCAATAAAATCAACTGTATTCTTTTTAATCAGCTCTAAATCATTCTCTGCAACATCAGGCAATAATTCATTTTCAGCTAAACGATCAATTAATTTTGCTGGAATCGTTCCTAAAACTGTAGGGTCTAAAAAGCTTTTGGTATTTAATAAATCAGCAAACTCAGCTGCTTCCAAGTCTTCTTGCGCCTGACTTTTGGGATAACACGGCGAAACGTTTAAAATGATTCCGATTGTGCCTTGATACTTTCTCTCTTTAAAGCTTTTAACAGCCATTGTATGAGCCATCAACGTGTTAAATCCAACTTGAACTGCTTTTTTCAGATCATGAATTGCGGGATAATGATACCCATATAGATAGCCGCACTCCACATGGACCATCGGCTCGTTAAATGTTGTCCATTGCTCAACTAAATCACCAAATAGTTCAAAACAAGTATCGGCATAAAAAGCAAATGCCTCCACCGATTCTCTAGTTTCCCAGCCGCCTTTTTCCATTAACCACCAAGGCATATCAAAATGAAATAAATTAATAATTGGTTTGACACCATTAGCAATTAACTCAGCGAAATAATGACGATAAAACGTAACAGCTTCTGGATTAACTGTTTTTCCATCCGGTAACAAACGAGTCCAAGCAATCGATGTTCTAAAGGAATTCATATTGATCTCTTTCATTCTTTTAGCATCATCCTTGAAATACTCATACATCTTAGTCGTATCTTCAGGTCCTTGGTTTAATTGGAATTTTTCTGGATTCAGTTCATACCATTTATCCCAAGTTGAAGGAGATTTTCCATTTAGCGAACCATGCCCTTCAGATTGGGGAGCAGATGTTGCTGCGCCCCATAGAAAATATTCTGGAAATTTTTTCATTTGCTTTACACCTATTTTCCTATTTTTAAATAATCTAACAGTAACGTACAAAACATCATATTCGCCCAGGAAAACCATTCACGGGTATATTGATTGGGGTCGTTCACATTAACACCTTCATGCATATGATTAGTGCCAGCATCGGTTTTAACTAAAATGTCTAACAACTCAGCCTTTTCAACTTGGCTAGTCGTCGTTAAACCTTGGATAGATAATGCGATCGGCCAAACGTACTCTTTTGGCGTATGCTCACTTCCGATTCCTTTTAACTTTATTCCTTCATAATAATATGGATTAACATCAGATAAAATTAAGGCACGTGTATTTTGATAAATTTCATCATCGATCGAACAATACCCTAGATAAGGAGCTGCTAATAGACTAGGTACGTTGGCATCATCCATTAAAAGATAATTTCCTAATCCGTCTACCTCATAAGCATAAACTTTTTGCCCCTGATGTTCAACGATACCCCATTTTTCTATGCCTTGATTGATTTCATTTTTTAATTGATTTGCTTGTTCAACCAGTAATTTATCGTAGAAAATCTCTGTAAAAATTTCCTTAAGATAGCCTAAAATAACAACAGCAAACATATTGGCAGGAACTAAATAATTATATGTACAGCTGTCATCACTTGGACGAAAACCAGACCAAGTCATCCCTGTGTACCCACAAGGTTCTCCTAAGCCGTGATTTGAAAGTGTATCTTCTGGTCTTTCATCAAAACGCTCAAAACGATAAGAAGAATTTTCATGTCGTTGCTCTATTTTAAAAACCTTGATAATAGATTCTGCAGCACGTTTAAACTCTTTTGAAAATTGTTTGGTCTCACCTGTTTGTTTCCATAACAAATAAGCTAATTCGATTGGATAACATAACGAATCTATTTCATATTTCCGTTCCCAGATCCAACCATTCATCTCTGTAAGATCTTGGTGGTAGCAATGACCATTCTCAGTTTGGTTAAAGGCATTTGCATAAGGATCGATCAAAATACATTTTATTTGGCGGTCAACTAATCCCCGTATCAATTGTTTGATGTTTTCATCTTCATTTGCAATTGCTAAGTAGGGTTTGATTTGAGCGGATGAATCTCGCAGCCACATTGCCGGAATATCACCAGTGATTACAAACACATCATCCTCTGAGCTTTTGACTGTGGTTTCCAAAGTATTGTCAAAACAATTTGAAAATACTTCACTCCATCTAGGATTACTGGACTGTTCTGATACCAATGTTTTCATTTTTTCGATGACTGATTTTGAATAGTTTACACTCATGATGATTCCCCTTTTTACTTTCCTTTTAAAATTACTTCTGATTTAATCCAAGACTTGATCGTATCTTCATGATACATGGCTAAAATTTCTGTATATAAGATATCAATCACTGTTAATACGGGAATTTGTGGTGAAATCCCCCCCATATCCTTCTTTCCCATTGAGCTTGTTAAACAAAACGCTTCAGAGAACTCTTTATATGGACTTTTTTCGTTGGCAGTAATTACGATTACCTTTGCATTTTTTTCAGAAACTATTTTTACCGCTTCTTGGATTGCTTCATTATTGCCGGAAATCGATGAGACAACAACAAGATCACCTTGTTGCACACCATGAGCCATCATCACAATTGAATGTTCGTCCTTGATCACGTTGACAATTTTTCCAAGCCGTGAAAATTTAAATTGAAAATCTTCACCGCAAAAAGCGTTGTAACCTGTTCCCCAGTAATGAATGATCCGCCCGCTATCGATCATTAAAGCTGCTTTTTTAACTTCATCTTTATCTAATTTTTCGATAATGTCATTGAGCAACAAAGAGTAATTTAGATTGACGTAGCTAATACTAGAATCTGCTTGCTTTTTAGTGCTTTTACTAGAATATTTATATAAGTAAATCAGTTCTTTATAATTAGCTAAACCAATTTTTTTACAAAAGCGCGTGATTGAAGAATTGGATACACTAAGCTTCTTAGCCAATTCTTGAATTCCTAATTCCTTATTCCCATCAAGAAAGTATTGAGCGATCACTCGTTCAACATCCGTAAACTTTTTTTGATTTGCTTGAATGATTAGTTCGATGTAACTTTCCATGATTAGCACTCCTTTCACTATAGTAAAGAAAACAAGGAGGTTGGGACAGAAGTGTTTAATCCCGAGAAATAAGAAAGAATTCACGAAAATTGCTCTTCAAATTTTTGTAAATTCTGGCTTATTTCCGATGGGATTGCTTCTGCTCCCACCGTTTGTCCGGATTCCAGGTGTCTGGGATATAACTCGCAGAGTTATGTCTCAAACACTGCTCCCTTTATTTTATCTGTGCTAAAGCACTAAGACTTGAAGCGTTCTGTCCCAACCTCTTGCCTCTTGTTACGGTTTCCACGACTAGTCTTGTGCGTTCAGTAATTGGCTTTCGTCAAATTTCATATTCATTCGTACAAACGGTGCATAAATGAAGACATCCAAAACAACTAAAACGGCTGTTAAGATCACTGGGCTAAGATGGAATGCGCCTAAGATCCAGGTGCTGATGAAAATTGGTTCATTTCCTGAATTTAAGACGACCAATGGAACGACCCAACCAATTTTAGTCACAATATAAGCGACTACTGCATTGAAAACTGGTACAAAAACAAATGGGATAAACATCAATGGATTTAAGACAATCGGGAAGCCAAAGATAATTGGTTCGTTGATCCCGAATAGTCCTGGAATAAATGATAGTTTTGCTACTTCACGACCACTATACGTTTTTGGTGTAAAAATCAAAATTGCTAGAATCAACCCAAAAGTGGCACCAGATCCACCGATCATAGCGTACACATTTGTCATTGTATTCGGTGCAATAGAGATGTCCGCAAAGCTTTTTGTTTCAGCAAATTTCGCAACATTTTCTAAGAAAATTGGCAACCATAAAGCAGATACAACGCCCCAAACGATGTTAAAACCATGTAATCCTAAGAACCATAATATTTGTTCTAATAAGATCACTACAATAATAGCAGGTAACCCCGTTCCAACAGATGTTAGTGGTTGAACGAATAATTGACTGACCAGATCCATAAAGGAATTGAAATCAAACGCTTCAATCACGACTTTCATTACGGAACAGATCAATAATACGATCGAAATTGGAATCAAGGCAAAGAAGGAATCAAAAACATTTGGTGGAACATTCCCTGGTAGCTTGATAGCAATCTTATGTTTTGCTAAAACTGAATAAAGGAAAACAGCAAGTAAGCCTACGATCAAAGCGGTAAACATTCCTTCATAGCTAAAGAAATTATTCGCATAACCTTGAATAACTTCCGCTGAATCATCAGCAAAATTAACATTGTTTGGTACCATTACAAAATAGGCTGCAAAGGCTAATAACGTTGCCAGTAGTGGATTGATATTTGCTTCAGGATGTTTTTTCATCAATTCTTTTGCATAATTATAGGAAGTAGAAAAGACAATTAATAAAGCGACTATTCCCAATGTTCCTAGATAAACATTGCCGAAAATTGCTGATGCAGTTTGACCGATTGCTGTTTCTCCAAAAAAAGCATCGATCTGCATTTTGATCAGGTTGGAAAACGATCCTACCACAGTAAATGGAATACTGCTGATAAACGCATTTTTTATAGCTTGTAAAACGCTGTTGTTATCTACTTTATTGGCGATTTTTAATAATGGATCTTGAATTTTCTCGATATTTATTTTCATCTTAACTCGACCTTTCCCGTGTTATCTTTCTATTGAAACTGTTTTAATTTCTCCTGGCTTCACTGTACCCAACGAAACTTCCTTCAACTTACCAACTGATTCAACTAAGTCACCATTTAAATCAACAAAACGAACATTGCATTCCCTTGCTAATATGATTTTCTCATTGGTGACGCTCTTTTCAAGTGATGGGTTATACAGACGCAGATTGACCCATTGACCGTCACGACTTAATTCTAATGCACTAAACACCAAATTGGCGTTATTTAAATCAACATACTCTTTCAATTCATTCAAATGATCGACTTTATTACTTTGGAAATATTGGATTGGATTCGTAAATCGATTTAAGGTTTGAACTTGATAATATGGGCTTGTGACAGAATAGGTTTGATATTCCTTTTGGATCCTCACTGGATTAAAGTCAGCTGAAATGATTAAAGATAACTCCATCTCTAATTCACCTAATAATTGACTATCTGGAGTCGGAATATAACGGAATTGATTCCCTGAAGCATCTCCAGGTCTTCTTAATAACTCTGGTCTGCCTAAAAAGCCTACTCCTCTAAATAAAGTCATATAGATTTGGTCATCAATCACTTGATATTCTTTGATTCCTTTACTCATAATCGTCCAACTCGCGGCAGAATCATGAATGTTGGCATAGTGGATCATTGGATAAATCTCCGTTGGTTCTTCTTTCCAGCCTAGCTTTCTCCAATCCTGAATATGAGGATCTTGATTTTGTCGTTCAACGATTCCAAATAAGGTATCTGCATAACTGACTTTGTTTTTGACTGGTGTTTTAACAACCAGACGCATCCGATGATCCATTGCTTGGTTATTGATCTTGATTTTCATATCAATTCGCTTAGACTCTTTGCTTAATGATAAGCTCAAGGTGTAGTTAACTGTTGTATTTAATTCCTCAGATTTCCTAGCTTGTAGATCTTTTGGTAATGTCCAATTGCCATTCAATGTCATGGTAGATAAAAACGGTCCTGTTTGAACAGATACATCGGTTGTATCGAAAACCAATTGATGAACTTTATCATGATAGGCAGGTGAATAATCGTAGGTGTCGCCTTCATCACCTGATTCTTCCACGTATAGACAGTTCTCATAGGTTTCGCCTTGTTCTTTCGCCAAAATAGTAAATTGTCCATCTGAGAAAGTGATCTTGTACGTTTCGTTTTCAATTAGCGTACTTGCTAACATTGATGGTTTAGCGCTATTATTTGATTCTGATAACTCTTTCACCGTTATGATCGTATATGCAAGTGGCGGGGTTTCTTTGATAAAACTTACTTTGTGAATATAGTAATACTTCGCTTCATCATAATCGCTTTCTGAACGTCTAACTTCACCAGCATAAACTTTTTCAGTTGATAGAATTTGACTAGCTAATTCATGGTTATTTTTATCAAGTAGTTTGATACTTGCATGCTTTGTGCTTACCTCTACTATATACGGATCCGTTCTGGTATAAGGTACGGTATTAAATAGAATCAAATCATTTTCTTGGATACCTTTAATGGATTCTGAAATTTTTCTTACTAAATAGTCAATTGTTGAATAGGATAATTGGTCCGCTTCTTTATATCTCGCTAAGATCATTTCATTTGTTTTATCCGTATTGCAGCCACCAATACTGTCATGAGCATGATTTTTCAATAATAACGTCCAAATATAATCCAAAAGCTCCCGTTTAAAAGGAATCCCTAAATCATCTGCCATCAACATTAATGGTTCTAGTTGGAAAATCAAACGATTTTCGATAGTATCATTTAACTTTTTCAAATCATATCTTGATGAATAAATAGAGCGATGAATTTTTGAAACACTGCCACTCATAAACTCACCTTGTACTGTTGGAAGCTCAGTTGCTTTTTCTTTTAATAAATTAAATATATGCGGATAATTGCTTTCTTCGATTTTGTATTCGGTACCAAATTGTTCGTTGACCTCTTGAATGATAGCTTTTAAATCTCGATCGACTGCTCGTTGGTCTCCACCAACCGGCAATGTTACAACTTCAGTAGCGCTGTCTTCTGCTACAAGATCCAGCATCGCTTTTTTCTGATATAGTTCACCTTCAACAAGTGTTACCCCGGCATAATAACCATTGCGAATATTGATTGTTAATACTTTTGAACCATCTTCAGCTGTCCAGTAAAATTCTCGACTTTTCGTAACTTCATTTGGCATTCCTCGCCAAAAGACGGCATCTGTGATTCCAAAGCCATTATAGATTTTCGGCATATCTTTCCCCTGTCCAAATGAATCAGGTAAATATCCTAAGGGCGTATGACCGCCCAAACGTTTTGACATATGGATCCCGATTTGCAAATTCTTCACGACCGATTCACCAGCCACCACGAATTCGTCCATTTGAGTATACCAAGGTCCAATAAATAATTTATTGGCTTCCACTAATTCTTTGATTTTAGTTTCTTTTTCTGGATAAACTTTTAAATAATCATCTAGAATGCTAAGTTGACCATCCAAATAATAATAATCCAGTTCGTTATTTTCTAAGGCATAAATTACCTCATCCATATGATAAGAAAATTGGATAAATGCTTCATTATCACTAAAATACCACTCACGATCCCAATGAGTATGTGCTACGACATGTATCTTCTTCATTGTCTATTCTCCTTCCATCACTGTTCTTATTTAATATACCTCTGATTTTATAAAAAGAAAATGCATCCGGTAATATTTTCAAGTATTTTCTTTTACATCTAATAATAATGAAAATATTACCAATGTAATGCACAAAAAAGCTGAGTATAAAATGCTTTACACCTCACACTCAGCTAATTTACTTTCTATATGCAATCAAAAAATGAAGAAACTATTTTCAATAATCGTTCTCACCAATCAATTAAGTTAGCACTTCATATTCAGCAATCGTACTTGAAATAATACCAGGGCGTTTTTTCTTTTCCACCGTTTCATCCGTTGATTCTTTTCTTTGATGCATCTTTTTAAATGATTGGCTCTGCACCCAATTTTTTTGATGTTCTTTTGAAGTCCAGCGACTTAAAACAACCAATTCCGTTACTTCCAGATTATCTGGTAATGTCCGCTGCATTAATTGAAAGTTCAAGAATCCATCTACAGCTTCCATACTTTCTTTCGTATGCCCTGCTGTAAATTGTTGAATAATTTTTTGCGAGTGAGCCGTTTCTGTTTGAATCGTATTCGTTACAATATACATATTTTTTCCTCCACTATTCTATTTTTCTTGTTTCGATATGATAATCTGCAATGATTTGGCCTTGGTCGAACTGAAGCACTCGCTGACAAGTTTTGCTGAGAAATTCTTTATCGTGGGTAATCACTAAAACTAAAATATTTTCTTCGTGTAACCAACGAATGGTATTACTAACTTCTTCCATATGCACTAAATCTAATCCGCTGGTTGGCTCATCAAAGATAATCATTTTTTTTCCTGATAGCAAAGCACTAGCAATTGCCACGCGTTGTTTTTCGCCACCGGATAAGGTTTGGGGATGACGCATTAAAAGCGGTCCTAAATTCAGCATGGCGACAACTTTGTCAAACTCAGCTGTGTTCTGTGTATTTAAACTAATTTCTTTCTCTACCGTTTCAAAAAACAATTGCAAATTGACATCTTGCATCACAACAAAACTTTCTTTGATCAACTCTTTTGGTCGCATCACTTCTTGATTTAGTTTTATGACACCTGCTTTTGGCTTGATCAATCCTGACAAAAGTTTAGAAAATGTTGATTTCCCTGCACCATTATGTCCCACGATTCCGATAATATCAGCACTAGTCAATGTTAACGAAGGGATTTTGAGTACGGAAGGCTGCTTGCGATAGTGAAAATCCAGTCCATCACAGGTTAATACTAGTTTTTCTGACCCTTCAGCTTGTTTAACTTTTTTTGTAAGATGCGTTTGGTTAAGTGATCTTAATCCCAACGCCTGAATTTCGGCAACAGATTTTTCTCGCATTTCTTGACTTGTATAGTTTTCAACGATTTGACCTTTTTCCATCACTAAATAGCGATCTGCTAAATCTGTCAAATAGTATAAACGATGTTCAGAAACAATAATTGTCATACCTTGGCTTTTCAAGACCTGTAAATAGGCTTTTAACTGCTCGATCGTTGCTTCATCCAAATTACTTGAAGGTTCATCTAATAGGAATAATCGATGCTGCAACATACTAGCAGAAGCAAATGCGATCAATTGTTTTTGTCCACCAGATAAATGGAACATGCTTCGTTCTAAAAATTCTTCTAGAGAAAACAAACTCGTTATCTCATCGATTCGATCAATCATTTCTTTTCTGGATACACCATAATTTTCCATTGCAAATGCTAATTCAGAATAGACATCACTCGTAAAAAATTGGGTTTTAGGATTTTGAAATACCACGCCGATTTCTCGAACATATTCATTAAATTTTTTCGTTAGTAGCTCTTGTTCTAAAACAGAACCAGAACCCGTTAGTTCACCCAGATATAATTCAGGAATCAACCCATTTAAAATTCTTAGTAATGTTGATTTACCACACCCACTTTTGCCGCACAATACAATGAATTCGCCAGCTTTAACTTCCAACTCAACATTTTGGATAACCTTTTCCTGATCTTCATAAGCAAATGTCACATCATGTAAATCGATCATTAAATCAGCCTCCCTGCGATTCCACACAGAATCAATATACCCATCAATACATAATCTTGACTCTTTAAACGAATTTCATAAACACTTGTATGTGCTTTAGGATTGCCTAAGCCCCGAACCAGAGCTGCAGCTGATAGATCCAAAGATGTATTCTCTGCTGACATCAAGATTGGTACAATAATATATTCCATCGTTTGAAATGGATGTAGAAATAACTCAACAGTCGAAACTGCGATTCCACGGTATTTCATCGCATTACGAATACTTTTAAAATCTTGAAATAGTGTAGGAAAGAAACGAAACAAGACCGTTAGTGGAATAATCAGCCCAAAAGGCACATGACATTTCTTTAGCGCTGCGATCCATTCACTGATTTTGGTTCGATTCATCGCAAACGCCGCCGCCATGATCGTTGGTAGCATTCGACGATTTCCGACAAATAAAAAATCAAAAAAAGCGGCAAAACCATTCTCAATATGAGGAAATAATAGATAATCGCCCAGAACAAGCAACCAAAAAAGACCATAGAAAATTGTTCCTTTTTTTAAACTACCATTTAAAATAAACAAAAAATACAACAACGTTACAAACAGCACTTCTGCTTTAAATGGTAGAGGAAACATCAATAAGAAACTAGCAAATAAAATCGTACATAATTTACTTCTGGGATCAAACGTTACGTATGTTTTTTCCATAATTTTTTCCTTTAGCTTTATCAAAGTGTTTCTCATAAATCTTTTGTCCAATCATTATTCCTAAAATACTACAAATGATTACAGCCAACACACACACATAAAAAGTTGTAGTTGTGATCGGTGCAAAGACTTTATCAATGTATATGGCATCTTTACCACGAGCCACCAATGAATCGACATAGGCGTTTTTCATAAACCACAAAGGCAAAACGGGACCCATCAAGCCAAAACTAAAGACAGTATAACTAAGCATCGTTCGGATTTTTTGGGATAGCTTGGTATGATATTGAATCCAATCTGCTAGAATCGCACACAGAATATTTGGTAAAAATGACAACGGAAAATGCCCTGAAACTAGAAAGAATAAGCCCATCACACTGCCCATGATTGTAATTGCTCCAAAACGAGGAATACGATGGATCACCAATAAATAGACAATCCCCGCAAAGAGTGCTGTTGCACTAGGAATCAAAATGGAATTAAAAGCTGGGATTGTAAAACGTAAGATCAGCATCGCAATAGTCACGACTAAAAAATAAATAGCGGTATAAATACCAATTGAAATAAAATCTTGAATTTTTAACTTTTTCATTCTTGTACTAACCCTTCTTGTTTAATTGTCACTAAAAATAATAGCTGTCCATAAGTGTCACTTTTAATTTTCAACTGATAGCGGCCAGGCTTTTCAAATTGTTCACCTGATAGCACCAATTGATTTTCTGTCAATTTATACTCTAGTGAATAGCCATTTACAGAAGTTTTTTTCGTTTTGAATAATTCAAATAGTGCGTTTCCTTCTGCTAATTCTTTGATTAGTCCTTGATCAATCGATAGACAAATCTCGTCTCCCAAACTATATTCTGATTTTGAAAGTTTTGGTGGAAAACTCATTGGTTGCTTTAAGTGCGTTTCAAATCTGACATCTTCAAAACCTTCGGCCAAGATCTCGATCTTTATGGATTCATTCGCTTCCCATCGGTCAAACAAGCGATATCTTGCTTCGTCAGTATTTGCCAATAGGCCAAACTCTAAATGATTTTCAGGTTTATGGTACAAGTAATCTGGCCATAAAAGTGGAATCGTTTGTCCATTTTTTGTCATAGTAAAACTATAAACATACTTCCCATAAGCTTCGTGAAACTCATCATAAGTAGTGATTTCATATTCTGGTAAAAACTGAACCATAGCAGCGTAACTATAATGGGCAAAATAATACATCTCATTTACATATTCTAACTTCACTTGAATCGATTGAACATTCGTTTCCAGACCATCTTCAAGTAAGATTCTAGGGCCATATGTACCATCTAGATATAGACGTTTTCGTTTGTAACCAATAATTGCTGTTTGCTCGACTTCATCTATAGGAGTTAACGATTGAATTGCTGCCTGTTTCGCCCTGAAGTCTGGATAAATTGCAGGATTGCTTTTAGCAAGAATAAAATCTTTCGTATTAACATAAACAGGTACATGCATGATGCTGTAACTGCCGTATTCATTTAACATGATTTTTTGCTGATTCGTATGAGGGAATCGGCCGATGATCTGTTGGAATTTTTCAGATAATCGATAATCAGATTCTTTAAGCTCTGGGCAATCTGCGTGATAAAAATCATAAAAAGACATGGTTGCTTCACCAATAAGATAACGTGGTAATGGTATGTTTTCAATATATACTTGATCAGCAAGTTTTAACGGGCATTGTTTCGTTTGTACTGTATCATACTTTATAAAAAAATCATTGATTTTTATTTCATTCATTGAACCACTCCTTTCCTTATTGAGTTAGTATAGCATAACAAACTGATAATGAGAATCATTATCAGTAAAATGTAATGTTTCAATTTAATAACGAAAAATAGAAGCACAAAATAAACCTACTACTTTGTCCTTCTATTTTTGATAATCACTATTTTAATGGGTCGTTCCTGTATTTTCTTCAATATCTACTTCTGTTGTTATTGCCGCCTCAACTGCATAAATTAATGAATCCGCAATTGTTTGGATTGGCATAGAAGGTGTTCCTACAGGACGATCAATCACCTGTGTTGGTTCAAACGGAACATGGATAAAACCACCTTTAACACCTGAGAATTCTTTATTGATCATGTACAATAAACGGTACATGATATCATTACAGACAAATGTGCCGGCAGTATATGAAATGTACGCTGGTAAGCCATGATCCTGAATATTTTTCATCATCGCTTTGATTGGTAGCGATGTAAAATAGGCAGTCTCACCCTCCTCTTCCAGTTTGACTCCGATTGGTTGATTGCCTTTATTATCTGGAATTCTCGCTTCGGCTAAGTTGATTGCTACTCGTTCCAACGAAACAGCGCTGCGTCCGCCAGCCTGGCCAACACAAATAACAATATCAGGCTGATGTTCTTTCATTGAAGCCTCTAACACTTTAGCACTCTCTTCAAAAACAGTTGGTATTTCTATTTTGATAATTTGTGCTCCTGCTACCTCATTTGGGATCAATTTTACCGCTTCATAAGCTGGATTAACTTTGTCTCCACCAAATGGATCAAAACCTGTGATTAAAACTTTCATTACAAATTACCTCCTTATTTTAAAAGCACAGCGGGCTCGTTCAGCTCTGACTGAAAAATAGGAAATTCTAACTGAGGTGCTTTTTACCTCATTTAGAATTTATCTTTTTTCCGAAGACCTTCAATCCTTGGAGCTTTAGCTCTTAGGAATTGATGAGATCGTAGCAGAGCGTAGTGTTAACCCACGGAGCTAGATAACATTAAAAGCTGAAAGAGCTCGTTCAGCTTCGACAAGAAAATAGGAAAAAATGCCTGAGGTGCTTTTTGCCTCATTCAGTTTTTATCTTTTTCTCGAGACCTTCAATACTTAGAGCTTTAGCTCTTAGGAATTAATGAGATCGAAGCAAAGCGTAGTGGCTAGCTCTTGAAGCTAGATAGTATTACAAGTACCGTGCGTTAATCACTTATCTAAACAAAATCATATAAACAACTTGGAATACAAACATAAAAATCGCAATAAACCATTGATTTTTGATTACTCCATATTTGTCTTTCATTTCCAACATTGCGACAGGAACCACGTTAAAGTTTGCTGCCATTGGTGTCAATAATGTTCCACAGTAGCCACAAGTTAATGCCAGCATACCGATCAAAGCAGGATTTGCTCCTTGTGAAAAGACAAATGGTGCACCGATCCCAACTGTCATCACGGTAATCGCTGCAAAAGCGTTCCCCATGATGATCGTAAATAGCATCATCCCGAAAGCATAAATAATAATTCCAACTACTACATTTCCTTGCGGTACAACTTTTCCGACAGCAGAAGAAATCACCGTGCCAACACCTGCACTCGTGAACACCGCTCCTAATGAAGCTAAGAGCATCGGCAACATACTCAAAGGACCAACCGTCCCAAGCATATCTGCTGCATCATCCAAAAATGTCGTCGGCTTATTGTTTTTAGAATAGAACATCAAGATCAAAATTGCGACGAAAACACCCACTCCTACACCAACTAAGGCACCAAGTTTAGTAAATAACGCAAAAATGATCGCAAATACGCCAATACTTAGGGCGGGGATAAAAATTTTCATACCCAATTTATCTGACATTTGTTGCATGTACTCTTTTGATGGCAATTTAGTTTTCCCTTTACTCACCTTTTTCAAAACAGCAGGAACCGTCATTGAAAAAATCAAGATTCCACTGATCAATGAGGGAATAAAGCGTCCACCTGAGATCACTACTCCTAATGTACACCAAAAATAGCCAGTTCCATAGCGATGAGGATTACTTTTATCTAGAAAATTCTTAATTCCAGTATAAATCAATATCAAGCCCATCAAGATATATAAAACTTCTAATAATTTTTCACCAAGCAAGACATCTGGGTTCATAAAATAACTCATGAGCGGTCTCCTTTCTTCTCGATAGTACCATAGTATTTTTTCATCAATCGACGATCTTTAGTATAAAAATAAATACTTGCTGTGATCAACGCAACAAGTGCCACAGGAATTTCAACCGCTGCTAACTCTACTAAACTTACTTCATAGCCTAGCTCTTTTAAGGTAGATTGTACTAATAGACCACCTGCACCGCCGATAAACAATACTTGACCGAAAAACCAGCAAATATTTTCCATCGCTGAGGCCATTCCTTTAAGTTCTTCCTCATATTCTTCATTTAATTCTAAGTTTTGTGATTCAACAGCGCCAATCGACATTGGCAAAATAATTGGACGTACAAAGCCTGCTACGCCACCAAAACTAACATTGAATGCTGCAAAAATCATTCTAAAAACACCATAGATGTCAATGATCAAGCCCGCTGAAACCTTTTTAAAACGACGAATTAGAGATGCAGCTGACTCTTTTAAACCGTTTCTTTCTAATGTTCCTGTTGCCAGCATAATAATAATAAAAATAGCCATACCGCGATTACTTACAAAACTGGTCCCTAAAATATCCAGCATGCCTTCTAAACCGATACCGCCCACTAAAGCAGTAACTACTAAGGCAATCATAACAATCAAGATCGAGTCTAATTTCATAGCAAATCCGACAATCACGATCAACACACCTAATAAGCTAAGAATATTTTCCATTGCGTTCACTTCTTTCTTTTTAGTTTATTTAATTAATCATCTTAAAAATAATGACTTCTTTATTATACACAAAATTTGTTTTACTTTTAATTTTTACGATAAAATTCACAAAAAAATGGTACCGTTTGAAGAAAATAAAAAAACTAGCCTGAAACATAACTTAAAGAGTTATGTTTCAGGCTCTTCATATCCGAATAGACGGTGGAGCAAACGGTCCTCGATGCTTCAGATCGGAGTGAAGCGAGAACCGTAGATGCAGAAACAGCCCTTTGAAAATACTCTCTTCTGTCCATTCACCTTAACTCTGACAATCAATAAACACCTATCGTCTCTTCTGCATTAGCATAAATTAATTTTTGCTTTGCTTCCTCCATTTTTTCCCATTTATCACCATAAATGTGCTCTAAGCGACCATAATCATCATACGACAAGATAAAACGATGTTCGTCATTTTCATCATTGATGATCGTATACAATTTGTCCTCTTCATCTTGGCTGATTTGCCAAGTACCTGATTCAAATTCAACGGCTGTTGGCATTGAGCTATTCTTTTCCAACATCTTTTTAACACTTTCTGTTGTATACTCTGGATTGTCTTTTAGATTTTCTTTCCGTTCATCTGATAATAAATAATAAACAACAAAGAATTTTTGTGACATCATTGGACGCACTTGGATATCCGCCCACAATGCATCAAATTTATCCTTAGGTAAAATTTCCCAGCCCGTCCCAAAAATAGTTGAAATTTTTTCATCATGGTCTTCTTGTAAAATAATAAACGGTTCTTCTTCCTCTAAAAGTGTTAGTGCTGTTACAGGTCCATACTCAGCCACATTATCTGGTGAAGAATGAAAAGCATATTTGGAATCGATCGCAAGCTCAGGCAGATCAGAAATAGTTAATTTTTGAGCCATTTCTTTTGCATGTCCCGTTAAATTTGTCTCAATAAAATCAGCTTGATCTGGATCTTCACGATCAACATAGAAATAATAAACAAATTGGTCATACAGATTTTCGCTTTCTTTTAGCGCTGAAGCGCTACTTGTAACAAAACTTTTATTCACATTTTGCTCTCCGCTAAATAGACTTTTGATCTCAGAGGGCGTGGTGTACGATTTATGTTCATTATTTCTTGAAATAACGCCACCTATTTTAACTAAAGCCACGATCAATAAGAAAATAGCCCATAAATAACTGCCCGCTCCTTTTTGTTTCTTTGTTAGAATCTGGATTGGTTCTACTGGTTGCAACAAAGCTAATTCATTTTCTCTAAATAAAGAAGGATTCCTTTTTGCTAAATCTGCCCAACATTCCTTCACACGAGAATGGCGTCGCAAACTAAAATAAACATGGCCCATCAATAAGTCAATGATTGTTGTGGGTAACGTAAGCTCACTTTTGTCAAAAGTCAGTACGTCATTTGTTGCCCCATCATTTTTCACCCATTCATAGTACGTTCTAAAAAAATCAAGTTCTTGACCTTCTTTTAAAGCTTTGGCTTCATTTAACAGTTTTTTAAACGTTGTAACGGTTCGCTCCTGCTCCATTCTAAAATCATTGAGTAATAGATAGGAGATTTCTAAGGTAACAACATCATAATCTTTAGTTGTCACACTTCTACACCATTCTAAACGTTCTTGCCATGAACTCTGATTTGCAACTCCATTATCCACTATTTGAAATAGTTCATAACGATTCGTAAAATACTGAATACGTTGTTCTTTTGAAATATCACGGTAAATAGCAAAAGCAAACAGCGGTACTTGCTTGATTTCTATCCACGAATAACAGAAGTAGTCACCAGATTTATACTCTTTAACCAAGGAATCAAAATCAAAAAAAACACCTATATCGGTAATCACTTGTCGCGATAATACACGATAGTTTGCCAATAAAAACTCTTGCATTCGATCTTTGATTTGATTATGTTCATCGCTCGACCATGCCAATTGATTAGAAAATAACGGCGTCCATTTTTCAATAGTTGCAAAAAAGTCTTTCTGCTCAAAAATCTCTGTTAGTTCCTGGTCGAAAAGCTCAACATGATTTGTTGGCTTTTTTTCATAGATAGATTCTGATGTTTCATTCTCATTAAATGGCTGTAGTTCAACTTCTTCTATATCTTGTTCTTGTATGTCTTTATCTACTTCAGTTCTATCTGCTTTAGCTTGGTCTTCCTTGGCTTGTTCACTCTCAACGCTCACAATTGGTCGATTACTCTCGATAATTGTTCCTGAAAGAAATAGCGCTGAGTCAAAGGCTTCTTCTAATGTATGGAAAGCTATTGGTGCGGCTTCCACATCAATCAGTTTTACCTTTTCGTCATAGGCCTTCTTGATTCTCTTTTTATCTGAAGTTGGTTCCAACTCCAAAATCTCCCAACAATTCATAACCCCAACTCACTTTCTTATTTCCCCAACTCGTTTATTCTGATACTTTTTTTGATGCTTCATTCTTAATCTATTATGACAAAAGTAACTAAGAATAACAATACAAGAAAGAGAGAGACTGAGAAGAATGCGTTTAGATTCAAAAAGTCAGTCCTACAATTCTTAATGACATTGACACTTAGAGAGTAATGAGGGTGGAGATAATGTGCTCCAGATAATTCGACTACTTCTCCTTTATCGACATTTACTGTTTATTCACTGTGACTAAAATCTATGAAAAAAAAACGATCAAACAATTCAGAATTTCTGAATTAGTTGATCGTTTTATTTATCAATTCTTATCCAAACTAATCACTTGTGTCGCGATATTTCCCAAAAAAGCTTGGTCATGTTCTACTACTAACATGGTTGGTTTTATTGCTATAATCAGCTTTTCTAATTGTTCTTGATTAAACACATCCAGATAATTTAATGGTTCATCCCAAATATAAAGCTCGGCTGGTTGAGCTAATGATTTTGCTAGTTCAATTTTTTTGCGTTGTCCCATACTCATTTGCTCGATACGATTTTGAAATACGGTTCTTTCCATTCCTAATTTGTGCAGATTATTAAGAAATTCTTGATGATTTAGACCCTGTTCTTCAGAAAACTCTAGTAACGTTCCTTGGTTATCTTCATAATTCTGACGAACATAACTGATTTTTAAGTTTGTTGGTCGAAGAATTTCGCCTTGGCTTTCTCCCTCAAACTGATTGAGTAAAAAACGAATGATCGATGATTTTCCAGAACCATTTTGTCCTGCTAAGGCGATTCTTTGACCTTGATTTAGCTCAAAAGAGAGCTTTTGAAACAATGGTTGATCTTGATAACTTAATACTAAATCTTCAACTGTCAGTATACGTTTATGATGAGCTGGTTGATAATTCATGGTTAACGGATCTACATATTCAATATCTTTTAAGAGATTTTCTTTTTCTAACAATTGTGCATCCATCCGATGTTCGATTGTTTTAGCTCGCTTCATTGTTCGAGCTGCTCTTGCGCCGATAAAGCCTGTATCATAAATCGCACCACTGCCTTTTTCAGATGCTTTACCATATTTATCTTGCTCCTTAGAACGAGACCATTCAGCTTTTTCAGCAGCTGTTTTTTTCAGACGACTGACTTCTTTTTTTAATTTTTCATTTTGTGCTAGTTCAAATTCATCTTTTATTTTCTTTTGTTCTTCATAAACTGAAAAATTGCCTTGATAAAGCTCTAACTGACTTTTTTCAATCGATAAGACATGATCAACAACCTCATCCACAAATGAACGATCATGACTGACTACGATAAAGCCTTGACGTTTCTTTTTTAAATAGTCTGCTACTTGTTTGCGCCCAACAATATCCAAATGGTTAGTCGGCTCGTCAATCAGTGGAAAATGATGATCATCAATAAACAATAGCGCCAATAAGACTTTTGTTTGTTCGCCGCCAGAAAGAGTCTCAAAATCACGCCACAAAATCTCTGGATCGACTTGCAGAAGATTTAGCTCTCTTTCGATTTTCCATTGCTCAAAATCACTGATTTCCTGTAATACATAATAGGTTAATTGCTTTTTTTCTTTGATTGGTTGCGGGAAATACAAAAACTCTAATTGATGCAAGATTTGACCACTGTAAGCTAACCGATTCTGTAAGATATTAAGTAAGGTTGTTTTACCGCGACCATTTCTACCGATCAAGCCTAATTTCCATTGTGTATCAAAGTTTAAATTAGCTTGTTCAAATAATAATGTACCTTGAGTGTCATACCCAAAGGTAAGATTTTTTATTTCAATTTTTGACATACTATCACCTCGTTAAGAAAAGCAGAAGGACTACTTCCTTCAGTTTTTCTCAGAACTGGCTATCTATTTAGGCGTACACAAAAAGAACCATACGCTGAAAAATCAAAGCCAATCCTGAAAATCTGCACACTGCTCCCTTGATGATTCTTCAAGTTACAGTCTGAATGCAGCTTCAACAAATGGACTTAATTTTTCAACGCACGGATCCCTCACTTCGTCTTTTATTGCATCCACTATATCATGCTGATTTTAGTCTTGTCAACAACCATTTAGCGCACTGCATCAGGAGACTAGTAAAAAGAAAAAAGTAACGGACCCAAGTGATATTACTTAACCCACTGTTTCATGTCGCTCCTCTCAAAATAACAGCTAATTATTCTTGTTCCTTTCGTATTTATGAGCCTACATGCTTTAGAAACGAAGCTCAAAAATGTTTAACTATAATTAGTCGTTATTGAATAAAAATTTTCACTTTTATCTATTGATCGTTACTATTTTTGAAAAAAATCTGTCAATCTCTCTGGCATCACTCTTTCTTGCTTCATTATGCTTTATACTATAGTGAATCGGAACAATAAAATAGTTACTGTATTTGATAGAAAAGGAGATTTTACTATGAAAATTGAACACATTGGTTTATGGGTCAAAGACTTAGAAAATATGCGTACGTTTTATGAAACCTATTTTAATGCAACAGCTTCTGAGCTTTATCACAACACAAAAACAAGTTTCCATTCTTATTTTTTAACGTTTGCGGATGGCGCAAGACTTGAAATCATGCAACGAGATGATGTTATAGATCGTAATTTAGAGAACGAAATGCTTGGTTTTGCTCATTTAGCGATTTCTTTAGGCACCAAAGATAACGTTGATAATCTCACGAACATATTAGTGATGGAAGGCTATAAGCTATTAAGTCCAGTTCGGACTACTGGAGATGGTTATTACGAGTCTGTTATTGCGGATCCAGAAGGAAATCGCTTAGAATTAACTGTTTAAAATCAAGGATAGACGGAGGAAATACTATGGATGTAAAAGCGATTGTTTTAGATATTGATGGAACACTTTTGAATGATGAAAAAAAACTAACTAGCCAAACTAGAACGGCGTTGATCGATGCGCAAAAAAATGGCATTAAAGTCATTCTTGCCTCTGGCAGACCAACTCCTGGTATGCTGAAATATGTTGAAGAATTAGAGATGGATCGCTATAATGGCCTGCTTGTTTCTTATAATGGGGCCCATGTCCTGGATGTGAGCACTCAAAAAGAACTATTCAGCCAACCCCTTTCGATTGAAAGTAGTAAAAATATATTAGAGCATCTTAAACAATTTGATGTAAAACCAATGATCGCTAAAGATGACTATATGTATGTCAATAATGTCTTTGATGGGATGTTGGATCTAGGCTCGGCGGATGGGCTGTTTAACATTATCGAATACGAATCGCGTGGCGGTAATTTTCAATTATGTGAAAAAGATGATTTAGCAGCTTTTGTTGATTTTCCTTTACACAAAATTTTGGTTGCTGCTCAACCTGAGTATTTACAAGAACACTGGCAAAAAATTCTTGCACCGTTTAATCAAACCGTTAGCGGGATGTTTTCAGCACCAATGTATTTTGAATTTACGGATCAGGGTATTGATAAGGCCAATGCTTTAGAGCAAACATTAAAACCTTTAGGCATCCATAAAGAACATATCATTTCATTTGGTGACGGACATAATGATTTGTCCTTGATCCAATATGCTGGAATGGGGATAGCCATGGGGAATGCGGTTGATGAGTTGAAGAATGCTGCAGATAAAATCACATTATCTAATAATGAAGATGGCATCGCGAAAGCCTTAGCTGACTTATTATAAATAAAAAAGATCAGGAGACAATCATCCTGATCTTTTTTATTTCCCACACCTGAACAATAATCAGTTATAATGCATATATACAAACCTAACTGAAAGGTGTTTATCTAATGAATTTAATCGTAAAATTGAAAAAACTAGAGCGACTTACCACAAGTGAACAAGCACTTGTTGACTACATTCTCGATTATCCAGGCAAAGTGATTCATTTTTCACCAAAGGAATTGGCAGAACATTCTTTTGTCTCTATTTCAACGATATACCGCCTGATCAATAAACTTGATCTTGATGGACTGAACGATCTTAAACTAGCTTTAGTCAATGATCTAAATGAGCACATGACAGATCAAATTATTGATATTGATTACCCCATTTCAGCAGAAGATAATCATTATGCCATGACTAAGAAACTAAAGACAGTCTATGAACAAACGCTCCAGTCAACGATTGATATCAATAATGTTGAAATGATTGCTTCTACTAACTTACTCCTTAAAAAGGCAAAGTTTATCGATGTTTACGCTTCATCTGCGAACATTTATTTTGCCCAAAACTTTCAATTTCAAATGCTAGAAATCGGAAAAAGAATCAACGTTCCGATTGATGACTACACACAAAATTTATCCGCTGCCAATAGCACGCCTGATCATCTTGCGATTGTTGTCTCTTACGAAGGACGCGGCTCCAGCGTAAAAAAAATCTTAGACATTTTACAGAAAAATAACAGTCAGATTCTATTGATTACCTCACAAAACAGCCCACTTCTAAAAGAAAAAGTCGCTGGTATTTTACTATTTTCCTCAATGGAAAACCACTATAACAAGATTTCATCTTTCTCAACACGGATGTCCTTGATGTATCTCTTCGATCGTTTATATCTTAGTTTCTTTAATCAAGATTATGAAAAAAATCTAGCTTATAAACTAGAAAACTATCAAAAGATGAATCCAAATTTGATTTAGTTAATTAAAAAAACAGCTCATCCAATAAAGTATGAGCTGTTTTTATCTGCATTACTTAAGGTTTACCAAAAAGAGGTCAAGTAATTTCGAACCGCCTACAAGATTAAATAGTAAGAATATAACTACAAATGATACTAACAATACCAGTAAGGTTAGCCCAAAACGACTTAAGATGTCTTCTCTTTTCCACAAATGATCCGTAAATGAGAAACTAACCATCAAAGCTACTAGACACAGCAAGCCCATCACGATCATATAAAAATCTCTTGTCAAAAAAGAACAGACGAAAGCACCTAGACTAATATAAACCGCTAAGCTTGTTGAACGAAACAATTCTGAAAAATCAACCATGAATGAGCTCTTTTTCTTTGATATTTTGGTAATTGCCACAAAATAGACCGAGCCAAAAAGTGCAAAGTAAATGCCGATCACTAATAAATTTTCAATAAATAATGATAGTGCCGTTTCAGCCCCGTAACCATCCATCCTTAACATACTCCGACTAATTGCTAGGCTGTTCACAACGATTAAAATTAAAAAGTTGATAACACCAAAAATGGAACTCGCTTGTTCTGTATTAGTATTGTTTCCTTTAATTTGACTATTAAGCCAACTAAAATAATTTTTGCTTTCTTTCGTTAGCTGCTGAACCGTTTGATTGCTTTTCAGTTGCTCATTTATTGTGGATTGGATTTGTGCTCCTTTTTCTAAAACAGTCTCTACTGTGGTCGCTTCTGTTTGCTCTTGATTTTGCCTTTTACCACAAGCAGAGCAAAATTTTGCCCCAGTCTTCAGTTCTTTACCACATTGAATACAATACTTCATTTTTACACCTCTACCAATTTATTAACCCTACATCATTTTTCATTTTTAATACTCGATAAACTGATTGATTCAAAGCTTCCTCTGTATATGTTCCTGCTTCGATCCCCTGTAGAACATAAGGAATCTGTTCTTGAAAAGAGGAAGATAAAATCAAATCATTCCCTGCTTTTAATGCGGCTAGCCCTGCTTCTTCTTGAGAAATGAAATCGGCAAGACCCGCCATATCCATATCATCTGTCATAATAACTTTTTCAAAACCTAATTCATTCCTTAAAACATCATGGACGGGGCGAGAAATTGAAGCTGGCATCGTTCCATCAATACTTGTAATAATATTGTGAGAAACTAAAACACTATCTGCACCAGCATCGATCCCTGCTTTAAAAGGTAAAAAGTCGTTGCTTCTTAGTTCATCGATACTGCGCGTGTCATAAACGATTTCCACATGAGAGTCACGATTATTGCCGTAGCCGGGAAAATGTTTTAACGTAGACGTTATCTTTTGTTTTTTTAATTCTTCAACACTGATTTTAATAAACTCACTTGTTTTTTGTGCATCAAGACCTAAGGTTCGATCATAAATAAAGGCTTGTGGATCAGTCGCAACATCTGCATCAGGAAATAAGCCCCCTTGGATCCCATACGAATGGAGTATTGCTGCTTTTTTTTGAATATCCGAACGAATCCCCGGCCACCCTGATTCCTGATAGACTTCTTGTGGTGATTTAAAAACTTCCGAAACCAAGCCTGTTCCTCTGCTTAAACGAGAAACATCACCACCTTCTTCATCTGAGGCAATAAACAATGGTACTTTACTTGCAGATTGATAGGATTTTATTTTATCCTTCAGTGAGTCTGGTGTCTCAGATTCAACATCACGCCCAAAAAGAAGATAGCCGCCTAAATGATAATTTTTGATACTTTCTAACTGCTGATCAATTGGTACTCGTGCCAAGAATAATTGTCCAACTTTTTCTTCCACACTCATATTAGCGATCATTTCATTGATTATTTTCTCTGGATCTTTTATGTTATTCCCCCCTGTTTCTTTCGTTGAATCCTTTGTCTCTTTGCTAGTTGATGTCGCTTCATTATCATTACTTTTAGCAGTCTCTGTATTTTTATCTTGATTAAGAAATAAAATTATCGCTAAACTAATACCCAAAATCGTTAGTAAAACTAGTATTGCACTGACAATCATCTTTTTGTTATTGATGGTATTACCTCCTCATATGGATTACATTGTTTGGTTGGTTTTTCCTTTTCAATATAACATAGACTTATCGGTTTCACTCTATTTTAAACTAAAAATTCAGGAGAATTGCTTTATCACAACAAGATCTAAACAAGGTTTTCCAACGTTATTACTTCGTTTTTTCTGAAAGACTAGATTTTACCACCAAATCAATTGTCAAACATCACAAGCTCATTTGTTGTATCATTCAATTCCGCCATTATCAACTATTTCAAAATTCTCTTTACCACCTAGACTTTGAATAGTAAATTTCTTTGCTTCTTCGTCATAGATAAGTGTTGCTTTTTGATAGCGGAAAATTTGAGTTATATCCTTAGTTTTGTAATCTTGATAACTGGTCTCATATTTGATTAAATAGCGAACCACATAGCTATTCTTCCCATTCATTTTAACAGTTTCCACGGTTGGCGAGCCATTGACTGCGCTTTTAACCTTACTATCTCGGATAGATTGAATAAATGTATTAAAATCCTGATACTCAGCATTATTTTCTCCATCCGTAAAATAAGTAGAAAATTTTTGCTTATTGATTGCATCATAAGTTGTGTATGTTCCTGTATAGCTTGAAACTGCTGCGTAAAATCCATTTAAAAAATAGTCAACTTCTGATTTCCCTTGAATATCTGCGAAATTTAATTCAATCATCGAAGAATACGATTCTGGATCATAATTATCAGCCGCAAAGGAAGAATCTGTGATTACTTGCTGCTTTGTTTCAATGATACTTTTATCATCCAACGTTTTTTTCAATTGAACAGTCATTCCTTGATGCCATATCTGATTTTTCACTTCATATTCTTCTGATGCAAGTTGGCCGACTTTTTGATCGTCAAGAAATACTTCTGCATCTGAGATATTCGACTTCAACTTAAATGAGATTTTCCTAAAATCTAAGCTAACTTGACTCATCTGTTGCAGATCTGAATCAGAAGATTGAACTAAATCAATTGTTGTTTCACTTTTTTCTCCTGCTAACTCCCCTTTGATCCAATACTCAGCCGGTGTTAAGGGGCCCCACACAGTTTGAAACTGATTTTTGTCAGTTGTCTCTTTTTCTTGATCATCCAAAAATAGCTTCATATCTTTTTGATTTGCTGTAATGGTGATATATCTAGGCTTTAGCTCCCAGCGAAAATCATCGAATAACAAAAGTTTTTTTCCTTTTTTTACGAATACTAACTCGCTGTTTTGATTGTCTTTCGTTTTCAATTGAGTGATTAGCTGGGAAAAGGCTGCTTTGTGTTCGTTCTGACTATAATAGTCAAAATACTTTTTTAATTCTTTCTTGGTTACAGTATAGTTTGGATCGGCTGAAAACGTCAATTTTTCCATTTGATTTACATCTTTGTTTTGAACTGTCTCTACCATTCTTTTGAGCTGATTTTCCTGACTATAATAATTCTTCGTAGCAAAATAACTACCGAAAGCGATGCACAAAAGGACAGCAACTAGACCAAGTATGAGCTTTTGCTTTTTACTCATTGGTGTTTTTGCAACAGTCTGCGCTTGGTACCTACTCTCGTTAGCAACCGCTTTTCCACAAGCAGGACAGAATTTATCATCTGCTTCTAATTGTGCACCACAGGAACAGGTTGTTTTAGCTCCTTTTGCTTCTCCAAGTGTTTCTGATTGAATTGACTCTTGCTCAAATTTTTCTCCGCAATTTTCACAAAATACTGCCTCTTCTTGATTTTCATGATGACATGATCGACAAAGTTTCATTTTTCTCTCCTATTTTTATTCATTTTTATCCCCTCTCTTATCATTCTATTTTATGCACAAAAAGTCAACTATTTTTAGATTAAAACGAAATATATTTTAGTATTTACACGTAAATAGGAAGAATGATTTGCTATTTAAATAACATTTTCAATTTAATTCTTTATTTTTGACAAAAAAATAGCCACATGAGATGCTTTACTCGTATTAAACAGCAAAAAGAGAGAAGGTTGGATTTTTATGGCAACAAAGGTATTTGTAAATTTTCCAGTCACTGATGTGGTACGTTCTACAGAATTTTATGAAAAATTAGGGTTTAAAAAGAATCAAGAATTTTCAAATGAACAAACAAGCTCCATGGTTTGGGATGATAACTTTTGGATCATGTTATTGGATCATTCGTTTTATAGTCAATTTATCAAAGACAAAAAAATTGCAGACGCAAAAACAGAAAGTGGTGTTTTAGTCGCTTTCAGTATGGAAAGTGCAGATGCTGTCAAAAAATTTGCTGAAACTGCTAAAGCTAATGGTGGCGATTTTTATAAAGTAGATATGGGGATTCCGGAAGATATGATGTTTGGGTTAGAAGTACAAGATCCAGATGGAAACTCTTTGGAACCAACTTGGATGAAAATGTAGGAATAGAGAAAGAGCCTAAAGAAAAGAGAAATAGGTTAAAAAAACAAGCGGGCAATTACCTGCTTGTTTTTTACTGATTCAAAATTTATTTTTACTTTTCGGCCGTAAAATTGTTTTAACTTCTCTTTCAACAAAATCGAAACGAACTACAGTTGTCTGACGCTTCTTTCTATCTCTAATAGTCTCTTGGATGTTAATAATGGCCGCTCTCACTACTTCTTTCAACTTAGCTATGGAGGTAAGATCCGCTCTATAACCGATTCTTATACTAGACATAACTTCTGACAAATCTTCATCTGAGAAATCATTTTCAATAATGTCTTTATAAATTGGTTTTAATTTATAAACTTCTTCTAAATCTACTTTGAAAATAGCTGTTTTAAAGGAATTTAAACAAACGTTTTCAAGTTCATCAGACAAATCATCAAGTAACTGCTCATAACTAAGGTTTGCAATCATATTTTCAGCCAAGTAGTCTCCGTTTTCGTGTTTAGCTTCTATCACTGATTTGGCTTCTTCATACATACTCATTTTGTATTGTGGTAATAATGGCCATTTTGATTCCAGAATCTCATCCTCAATGGACTTCTCAGAAATAGCCTTACTTAAACTACTAAGAAGATTTTCAGCATATGCTGCTGACACTTTTTGAGCATCTATCATCATTGTGTTAAACATCAGAAATGTATATTCTTCATCTGAGAAATAGTTAGTAAAAAAATAATCCCCAATTTTTCGATTCATCAATGATTTTTTCAATAGACTTTTTTGGTGATCGGTTATTGCTCTATATTGATTGATCTTTTTAGGAAAATAATGATAAAGGCAATAATATTTTAACGCCCTAATTGCTTCGTTTCTGTTAGTGTAATCGTGGTAAAATTTCCGATTATTTTGTAACCAATGATCTAAATCCTTTTGATCGAATAGCCCATCTTTTAGTAACTTATCTGGAAGAATATTATGCGTGTAAAAGTCCTGCTTAACACGACTATTCTGGTAGCGGTAATAAAAAGTATAAACAAGGAAGACGATAACAAGAATAAATGTAAACAATAATAAATAACGTATCTTGCTATACTCTTGTTGTTTAACATATTCTTCTCTTAATTTATCACTTTCTTTAGCAATAGTTGCTAGACCTTTTCCCAAATATGCCTGTTTGACCTCTTGATAAACAATGTCAGATACTTCTATGATTGCTTCATTATAGTTATCAGACTTAACTAGGTTTAGCAATCGTGCTTTTAATTCAAGGTTTTTATTTAACGGATCAAATATAGATGTGAGCTTTTCTCCATGCGCAAACCTTATTTCATTTTGCGCCAAAACAAAGACGACAACTATGTTCACTGGTCCTTCTCTAGTCTTAAAATCAAAATTTCTAAATTTATTTTCTATATGCAAATCTATCCGATTACCCTTTGGTTCCACATCTTGTGTGATCGCCACACCATACTCAGGCTCTTCCTCTAAAATTGAAAACTTTTCTTTATTCAACGTAGAAACATAATCCTTGGTTTCTTGATTGACTTTTCCCGTTTGGTCTTCAATATATGGCTGTGCGTAGCTACTTTGTGAAAAAAATATACCTGCAAAACAAATTAAAAACAACGAATACCCCATTTTTTTCATTTTAACTTTTTCCTTTTTCCTTTTTCTAATAATTGTACCACAGTCTATTTGAACTAAAAATAAAGAAAGACAAACAATTCATTCGTCTGTCTCTCCAGCTATTTTGCTAACCTTCTACATGCCTCACTTCTTTATCCTCTTCTACTCTCGCTTTCGCTAATCGTTTCTGTAATTCTTTATCATAATTACGTGATACTGGTATCATAAAATTGATCACACCACACACCAACGTACCGATACCTGCGATCACAAACATTTTCTCTACCCCAATTCTATCTGCTAATGTTCCTACAAAGATTAGTCCAACTGGTCCTGTGATGCTCATCAAGGAATTTAGCACTCTTAACACATTTGGATCATAACTTTGTTGACTCATCGCCATCAATAAAGTAATGAAATATGGCGTTGCAAAGCCTGCAATCGAATTTAACAAAACAAAATAGATAAATCCCTTACTTGTAGCAGGTAACAATCCACTTAATCCAATTGAAGCACCAATCACTGCATAAGCCCAAAATATCAGCGTCATTCGATTTTTCCATTTCCCAAGGATTCCGATCTCAGCCCCACCAATCAGCATTCCTACAAAATAAACCACTTCGACCAATCCAGCTTGCCCAACCGATTCATTAAAATAATTCATCGTCATCAATGGATATAAGCTTGCAGCTGGCATGAATAGTAACATGAAAATCGATCCAACGATCATAATATACCATAAGCCTTTATTTTCAAATAATTTTTTAAAGCCAAACTTAGTATCTGCCAAAAGATGGATGGCCTCCCCTTTCAAGGTAACTTTGGGAATGGTAAAAAAAATCAATAAACCTACACCAAAGACAGCTCCAAGTACATCTAATAAAATCAAAAAATTCATTGGAACAATAGAATACAGCACTGCACCTAATGCTGGAGCAATAATAAAATTTGCTGATTGAACCATGCTAAATTGTCCATTGACTTTTGTTAGCTCATCTTCAGGTACCATTGTTGGTATATGGATTGAATCGTTGGCATATGAAAAGTTTGTGCAACAGAACGAACCAATAATGAGACGAACACTAACCATAAAGGAAAATCTGCTGAAATCGCTCCAACGATCGATAAAATCAAAGCAAAGATTGCGACAATAATATCTGTCACCATCAACAACACTTTTTTATTCCAACGATCAATCAATGGTCCGGCAAATGGACTTAATAGAACCATTGGCAACATGCCCAGCAGCAAAGCAAAACTTAAGACGGTTGCTGAACCCGTTGTTTTAGTCAAATACCAAATTATTGAGTATTGGACGGTCATACTTGTAATTCCTGATAAAAATTGCCCTGTTAGGAATAAATAGAAGTTCTTTTTCCAATGAATCATGTCAGATGTAGTAGAATGCTCAGACATATGTTCACTCCTCGAATGATGATTTATTTTCTGGTATTCTCTTTTTTATGTACATCATTTAATGGGTTCCTTGATTTACAACTTCATCTACATTGATTCTACTTTAGGGATTCTTTTCCTACAACTAATTAATCCAGCTAAAAAGGATATAAAAGTGTCTTGGACATAACTCTACGAGTCATATCCAAGACACTTAGAATACAAATATACGGCAGCCAAATACAGAATTTCTTAACTAATTGTTAAGCTACTTCTTTTCCACAAATTCATTTTTTTCAATAAATTCCACTGGTTGATAAATAGTTTGCCGTTCTTTCTTATGATCGTATTCATCAAATGGCGTAAAGACGATTTTATCGTCAACCCAATACACTTTACACGTTGAGCTTAGCGTTTTACCATGCATTTTGACCTCTTCTCGAAATTCATTACCCGTCATTGTGTAACCAATAATGCTTAGATCTTCGCCTGGTGGTAATTCTTTCCCAGTTTCCTTATCTAAACTGTTTAATGCCTTACCTGACTTTTTATCGAAGGTGATGATTTTCCGTTTTTGTTCTGTAAAAATATGCACTGATTCAAATTCTTTATTTTGAAAGAATTCTTCATCCATTCCCTGATCTAAGACAACCCAACTATATTTCATCAATTCTTCTTTTGTTACTTCCCCACCATGTTCTACCTTAATCGGTCTAACGATGCTATTTTCTTTAACGTTATGGACTTGTATCGTTTGTTTCGCTTCTTTGGGTAATTCATTTGGTTTATCGGATGTTTTAGTCATTTTTGCTCCGTATGACTCATCCGCTTGAACTTCTTGCGTTAGTTTGACCATTTCACATGCGAAAAAACCTATTGCTGTACAACCAATCAAGACTGCAAGTGCATTTCCCCAACGAATAACTCTTTCATTTTTCATTTTTTCATCCTTTCAACTATATGATCTAAAATAAATCCTATTCTTTATTTGGCTTAAGGAGCGTAACGATTTCCTCATTGTATTCTTCTCTGTCTTCTGATTTTGGAAGTGTACTTGAGGCTGGCCATAAAACAATATTCTCTCCATCCCAATACATATCACTGCCAATTGTATAACCACCATAGTTCACCAGTATTTGATTATCCTTTACTTCATAAGTAGTTGTCATCCATCTTTCTTCACCATCAATTTTTTCTTTTCTAAGAAATCCGTCAAACGTAACCGTACTATTTAAGCCATGATTTCCTTTTATAATTGATGTCCATGAAGCATATTTAGTGAAATCTGGTTCAACAGCTGGCTGAAGTTTTTTGATACTTTCTTCAGTATAGGGAAAAATTTCTTCGTTATGTGGCTCTAAAATGAGACGTTCTATTTCAGCTGAATTTGGTTCTAATACTAAATTTGCACCATCTCTTTTCACTTGATATGAATAGGTATCAGCAACGATCTCCCCCTGATCATTGATGACTTTGTCAAATATAATTAACTGATCTTCCTTAAATGTATATTCAGGCTCCATTCGCGTGAAATACTGGACAATCATCCGAATCTTACTTTCACTAAAACTGTAATACTTCTCTTCGTTCTTGATTTTCCAATATTTTACGGATTGTAAAATAGTCGCTGGTATTTCATTTGTATTTTCCGATGTAGAAGAAGTAGAAATGGAAGCACTTGGTTTAGTTATTTCATTATTCTTTGGCCACATTAATGCTCCTACAAAAACTAAACAGACAATGATGATACCTGATAGAATCAGCTCCCCCCATTTATATTTCAGTTTACTGAACTTCGTTTTCCTTTGGTTTGAATGTGTCTCTAAAACCGTGAGTGCGTCTTCATATGGTACTTTTATTTGCTTCATCGCTTTTTCTAAAATTTTCTTCTCGTTATCAGACATAATAATCCTCCCCCAATGTTTGTCTAAGTGCTTCACGTCCCCGTTTTAAATTTGTTTTGACTGTTCCTTGTGGCATCGCTAAAACTTCGCTGATTTCTTTGACTGACAGATCCTGATAGTAAAATAACTGTAAAACCAAACGATAGTTGTCATCTAAGCTTATTACCGCTTCTAATACGTCAATGCTTTGGTTCTTATTGAACGATGGATCTTTTGGCTCCGTATACGCGGAATTGTTCTGTAATGCTCGGATTTTAACCTTTTGATCGATCACTTTACTTGCCAGTCTTGCCATAATCGTACAAAACCAAGTTAAAAAATAGCTTGGTTCTTTTAATGAGTGAATCGATTTTATCGACTGGATTGCGGCCTCTTGCATAATATCTAACGCATCTTCCTTATTCCCAATATAGATGTACGCCATTTTATATAGATATTCATGATTTTTCTGTAATAGTTTACCTAATGCTTGGACATCTCCTTTGATCGCTTTTTTGACCAATAAACGTTCTGAATAACTAAACTTCCCCATTTCCTCACCTCTTCACCCTAATAGTGTAAAAAAATTGTATTTAGGTTTCAATCAAAATAAAAAAAGAGCTAAAACTTTCTACGTTTTAGCCCAGATACTAGAATTACATTAAATGATACCCCTTTATTCAATTTCTTTATGATGATGACGAATTCCTGTCATCGTTGTAGGGGTAAATAGCTTAGGATCGATTCTAAGAAGCAATAGCAGCACAACTGATGTTACAATTGCAGTTGCTACCCCACTTAACCCATTCATTACAAACGAAAACAACCATGGATTCATTCCCCAGAGTGCAAAGCTCCCCCAGAAAATCACGCCTGCAATAAAGTGCCAAATATAACGCATAAGTGTGCCAAAAAATGAAGCATAGATAATGATGCGGCTACTCTTCTTATATTCTTCATTTCGAATTGCTTGTTGCAATTTGTCACTATAAACGCCTGCAAAACCTGCAAAACCAAAAGCTAAAATATACTCAATGATCACTTGGGCTGGCATCAAATAATAGACTTGAGCTAAAGGAAAATGTAACAAGCCCCAAATAAATGCTGAAAAGAAGCCAGCTTTGGTTCCTCTCCGTAAAGCATAAAGCGTGATAGGGATCATCCCTAATGATATTGAAAAACTACTACCAATATTCGTTGGAATAAAGGACAACACCATTGCAATAGCTGCCACGATCGTTCCTTCGATCCAAACTCGTAACTCTGATGTTCTTTGCATAAAAAAATCCTCCCTCTAGAACGACCGATTCACAAAGGAGGAGTAAAAGTTGCTATTTACTCCATCACAATTCCTACGCTCGTACTAACGAACAGGTTCGAAGGGTTTAGAGTTATTACTCATTCTCAGCCATGGCTCCCCTTTGTGATGGGTTCTATTTAATTTTTAGTGGTCATCATTTTCTGACAACACTAAAAGAGTAACATGTTGTTCAAAAAAAGTAAAGAAGCGACTTTGATAAAAAAGGGTGAGCTTTCTCTATATCAATACGGTAAAATAGAATTAAACTAAGGAGGTCTCGTATGAAAAAAAAGGTAAAAAATGTTGGTTCTATTTTGATTTCATTAGGGTTAGGAGGCATAGGTGGCTATTTTGGGGGATATCTAATTGCAAAAAATAATCTTGATTTATCTGTTTTAGACATACTTATTTTTGTCTTTGCGCTGATTCTTTCTTATATCCTTCATATCATTATCCACGAAGCAGGTCATGGCATTTTTGGGAAATTAACTGGTTATAAAATGGTGAGTTACCGAATTTTCTCTTTTATGTGGGTTTGGCAAACGAATGGTGGAGTTGCGTATAGACGCTTCAACGTTCCCGGTACCCTTGGACAATGCTTGATGGCACCTCCAACCTATGAAAAGGGGAAGTTTCCTTTTCACCTATATTTATTAGGTGGTGTTTTAGCAAACGTGATCGCTTCTGGTATCGTTTGGATTTTATTTGGATTTCACTCGCTGATTGCTGTGGCATTTATCGTTACTGGGCTGTTAACAGCTCTTACAAATGCTGTTCCAATGGGATTTAATGATGGTATGAGCTTAAAAACAGCTACCTCTAGTGAAGAACAGCAATATTTATTATACTTGCAATTTGAAGTGAATTCTCTTTTAAATCAAGGCTTTAGTTACATTGAACTACCAAAGGCCTATTTTGAATTAGTTCCAGCTATCCCGAAGCAAACCTATTCTAATGACTACCAACAATTTTTAAAAATTGCTCGATTTTCAGAAGAACTGGATTGGAAAAGCTTAAATAAAGAGATGGAATCGTTATGGCTTCGACTAGATGAGTTAATTTCTATCTATCAAATTGAAGCGAAAAAAGAAATGATCTTTTCATTGGCGATTAATAATCCAGAAGATCAACGCCTTCCTCAATTATGGTCTGATAAAAAAGTCCAACTAAGCTTGAAACAACCTTTGATGGGGAATAAGCGTATCGAAGCTACCTATTACTATTTTGTAGAAAATGATGTTAAAACAGCTTTAGATTGCTTAAAAAAAGGGAAATCTTTCGTTAATAAAGCACCAAATCTTGGGGATGCCAAAGCCGAGCTGACGTTAAATGATTGGCTTTACAAGGAAATTTTAGCTAATAATAATAAACAATTTGATCAAAAAAAGTGATTAGAGGCTAGGACAGGAGTCGATTCTCTTTTTGTTAAACACACTGATCCCGAATAAACGGTGGAGCAGAAGCAATCCCTTCGGAAATAAGCCGAAATTCACAAAAAATTTGAAGAGCAATTTTCGTGAATTCCTTCTTATTTCTCGGGATTAAACGCTTCTGCCCCAACCTCTAATCACTTTTTTTATTAAGAGCACATCCAAACTTGTCCTTTATTTAGATGCCAAAGAACGATTAATATTCTCCTTTGATTACATAGAATGACCCACGAATCGTACCAGCTAATTTTGATTTTTGACGAGCAAATTTGAATTTCCCTTCAAACTCAGCTGGAATGTCCATACCATCCGATAATTTAAAGCCAACTGCACGTTTCCCACCATTTTCAAGGGTATACATCACGTTGACTGCTAAGCCATTTTGATGCCGTCCACTTCAAAGCTAGAAACCTCTAATGGTTTATACGGAAATTTCATCTCACGTTCTGCTAAAATCCTCTCGACCCAAGCTAAGGTTTTAGGATCATCACTTGCGGGGACAGTTACAAATTCATGTTTGTATTTATTCCAATAATAGCGAGCTTCATTCGCACGTAATACGGCTAGTGCAACGGCCACTGGAGATATTTCAAGACCAACGGTTGATACCTCTTTAAACTCTACTTTATAAGTCATTTTGGCTCCTCTTTTCTTCTTGTATAGGCCTATTATAGGAGATGAAGGAATTAGTGACAAACAATAAAGATTAAATGATATTCTTCACAAAAATGTGGGAATTTACTTTCCATTCACTATGATTAGGGTGTAAAATGATAACCAAGAACTTAATAGTTTCAATTCATCTACTATAACTCTAGATAATCTAATACGGTTCTTATTTTAAGGAGGTTTTAAAATGAACATTTTTTATATTTCAATTTCGGGTAACACTCGTTCATTTGTCCAGCGTTTAGCGATCTATGCTGCTGATAAATATAATACACAGATCAACATCAAAGAAATCCATGAAAATTCAGTTTTTGAAGACGAACATGCTCCTTTTTTCACTTTTGTCCCAACTTATTTAGACGGCGGTAACGGGGTCGATAATGGTGACACAGAAATACTGACTGAAACAATGCGGGAGTATTTAGAGTATCATGGTAACTATCGGTATTGTCTTGGTGTTGTTGGTAGTGGAAATAAAAATTTTAATCATCAATACTGTTTGACAGCAAAACAATACGCTCAAAAATTCGGCTTTCCTTTTTTAGCAGACTATGAATTACGTGGAACGCAAGAAGATTTAGAGCGTGTTTATACTGTAATGGCCGAAACCATTAAAAATCCACCAGTCTCTGATTTATGAGATTGGCGGATTTTTTAATTATTATTGAAACTGCTGTTTTGTTTGATTTTAACCACTTACTTCACCAAGATCGATATAATCTAAAATGCCACCACAAAAAAAGAGCAGCATTGTCGTTGTTATGTTTGTAATCGATCTTTTACTTTGATTTACGTTTACACATCCAATCTTCACGTTAAGCAAGTGCAAAAAAGAGAATGTTCTGATCAACATTCTCTTTAAATTCACTGTAAAAAATTACAATAACTCTTTTCTTAATTCTTCATCTGTTCGATCAGACAAATATTTAGGGGCAATATCTAAAACAGTATAGGCCCCAAATTGTTTCTCTTTTGCTAACCGAACACAAGCTCTAGCATATGCAACTAAGACACTTGCTGTAAATTCTGGATTGCTTTCCAGTTGTAAGTTATATTCAATGACTTGCTTCGTATTCTTATGAGTCGTTCCAGTATGCAAAACAGTCCCTCCATGAGGCATTGCCTTATGATTTTGGTCCAATTCTGCTTGGGTAACAAAATGAACTTCTGTGTCATACTCAACAAAGTAATTCGGCATTGAAACAATTTCTTCTCGAATTTTTTCTGGATCAATCTCATCCGCTAATACCACGAAACATTCTCTGAAGTGTTTATCCCGAGTGGTTAAAGTTAATTGTTCCCCCGCTTTAAGTTTCTCGATCACTTCACTATTGGGAATTGTATATTGCACGGCGTCTGTTACGCCTTCAATCCGTCTTAATGCATCAGAATGCCCTTGGCTAACGCCTTTTCCCCAAAAAGTATTCGTCTCTCCCACTGGTAAAATACTTTGTGCGTATAACCGATTTAAACTAAATAAGCCTGGATCCCACCCCGTTGAAATAATTGACGTCGTCTGATTTTCTTTTGCTACGCGATCTACTTTAGCAAAGTGTTCTGGAATCTTCGCGTGCGTGTCAAAACTATCGATCGTATTAAATAAATGCGTCCATTCTGGTGTTTGTACTGGTAAATCAGTTGCTGAACCACCACATAGAATACAAACATCGATCTCCTCTTTTTTCTCCTTGAGTTGATCCATAGTGAAGGCTTGTGCACCTTCTGTTTGAACCGTCTCTGGCGCTCTTCTTGTATAAACACCTACTAGTTCCATATCTTTCTGTTGTTTTAGTGATCGTTCAACCCCACGTCCCAGGTTCCCGTACCCGATAATCGCTACTTTGATCATACTTACATTCCTCCACTTCTATAAATCAGATTATACCAAAGGAGAAAATAGTCTGACAATCGGAAGCTTAGAAATAGAATTTAACCTACTATCTTTATGGTAAATTCAATTGTTGTTTTAATTCTGTTGTCACTTTCTCTTTTTCTTCATCTGAAATACTTTGATAAGAGATACCTTCTTCACCTGTATAACCATCTCCAGTAAAACCTTCGCCCTGCATCTGATAACTTTCAATGTTGTTTAAGGCTTTCTGATAATTTTTCATCAATAAAATCATTTGATCGAGTGTCATATCCGTTTGTCCGTTTTCGCCAATGACATCTAATAATTCTTGGTATCGAAGAACACTCTTCATTGAAGTTAATTCTTTCGTCAGCTGAATCGTGACCTCTCGCTGTCTTTTTTGTCTGCCGTAATCACCTAACGGATCTTCATAGCGCATTCTTGCGTATTGTAATGTTTCCCAACCGCCTAAATGCTGCTCCCCTTTTGGATAATGAATTCCTTCTGCATCAAACTCAAAATCATTATTGACTGTAACACCGCCAACAGCATCACTCAACGCAGCTAAACCATCCATATTGATCACAAAATAATGATTGATTGGGATATCTAAGTAATGCTCAACAGTCTCGATCATCATTTCATCCCCGCCAAATGAATGAGCATGATTGATTTTGTCATACACACCCTCTTTTCCAATTATTTCTACATAAGCATCTCTGGGAATACTCGTAATGGTTGTTTTCTTCAATTGATTATTAACTGTGACAACCATTATCGTATTTGCCCGAAAATCAGTTTTACGCTTTGAATCATTCGCTATTCCTAAAAGTAAAAAGCTCACTGGCTCACTCTTGTCCAACTCTACAGATTTATTTTCTCGATTTAATGGTTGATAGATCTTATCAGCTGTTTTTTGAACATTATTAAAAACCGTAGCACCATAAACCGAAGCACCTGCAACAACAAGTAAAAGTAATGTTAAAGAACTTAAAACTGTTTTTTGGATAAAGCGTTTTTTGGAGTCCGGCGTTGCAAATGTTCTATTTAGAAAAAATCGTTGAAGACAAACATACGAAAGATTTACCCAAGCAAAGCTCAAAAGAAAACCACCAATCACATCACTTGGATAATGCACTCTTAGGTAGATCCGTCCTAAACCAATCAAAAGAACATAGATAATTAGGATTTTTTTTAATCTGTTATAATTTAGGGTTTGCTCAGAGTAAATGGTTTTGACACTCAAAATAAGCGAACAAGCCAAACACATTGCTAAAAGTGAATGTCCACTCGGAAAGCTATAGGACGTTTTTTCCACTAATTGTGCAACATCAGGTCTCGTCCGTGCAACGAAATGCTTCAGCACAAACCCCAATACACTAACGACTAAAACATTACTACTCATCCAGACTGCCAACAATTTATGCTTATTTCGCCATAACCCAAATGAAACCAGTAAACTTATGATAAAAACTGGAATGATCGTAGCAGTTTTAGCAATCAACGCCACAACATTCGTGATAAACCCATTAGGTTTCCAATCAAATCGGTAGATTGCTGAATCTAAATCGCTAAACCACTGAACATTACTGACAATTAAAAAAGTTAGCGCAGTAAACAGTACGATACTTAAAACAGCTGGAGTGAATTTCTTTTCTTTCAACGTATTCATGTAATAAATCCCTTCATTTTCATATTCAAGCCGGTCGTTGGCTCAAAGTTATTCCTTTGATCCTTAGAGCAAAGAAAAAACCACTAAACTCACGCTCCTAAGTAAAATAGCAGCGAAACATCTAGCGGTCATTTCCGTCAAACTACACTCCTAAAATACACAGGCAGGTACTACGACGGTAAAAATGAAGTAAACAGGCAAGCCATCTACTCAACTAAAAAAAGCCAAACATTTTTTTCCTAGACGTTTGACTTTTAATCAATCTCATCGTCTGAGTTTTAGCACTATACAACGTAAAGAAAATCTCTTAGCTATTTTATGAAAAGCCTTAATTCGACAATTCCTGTTTTACACATTGGCGTCTTTCGACGTTTCTGCGCAATAGCCTGTGTTTGTATAGGAGCCTCACCTAACAAGGTTATTTTTCTATTTATTTTTCTAAATAATAACGCTAGCATAAATCTTTTTCAAGTTGTTTTATGACTCTTTAACTTTTCTTAATTTAAAGTCAATTATTTTAAACTGACAAACAGTTATCATCTTTCTTCAACTACAAGAGATAACTATCGTTAGACTTTAACTATTTAAACACTTCCAGCAACGAAAAAAAGCTAGAAAAGACTAACTACGCCTTTTCTAACTTTTTTATAAGATAATCGAATTTCGCTTAACTTAAATGACTAAACTGCGTTGCTTACTCATCCAACTCTTCAAATTGTGAGTTGTAAAGTGAGGCATAATAGCCACCTTCAGCGAGTAATTCTTCATGTGTTCCTTGTTCTTTAATATCTCCATCTTGCATGTAAAGAATCTTATCTGCATCTTTGATGGTTGATAAACGGTGAGCGATAACGAATGACGTACGACCTGCCATTAAGTTATTCATTGCTCCTTGGATCAATCCTTCCGTTCTTGTATCAACAGATGAGGTTGCTTCATCAAGGATCAAAATTGGTTTATCTGCTAAAATTGCACGAGCAATTGTTAATAGTTGTTTTTGACCTTGCGAAATATTGGAAGATTCTTCATTTAATTCCATGTTGTAGCCGCCAGGCAAGGTTTGAATAAAGTGATGTACGTGAGCCGCTTTTGCTGCTTCGTAAACTTCTTCGTCTGTTGCATCTAAACGACCATAACGAAGGTTTTCCATAATGGTTCCTTTAAATAACCATGTATCCTGTAAAACCATTCCGATATTTTTACGTAAATCTGCACGATTAAAGTCTTTGATATTGTGTCCGTCGATTTTAATCGCGCCAGACGTTACATCATAAAAGCGCATCAATAGTTTGACCATCGTCGTTTTACCGGCTCCCGTTGGTCCAACAATCGCCACCGTTTGGCCTGGATCAACATGTGAACTGAAATCATTGATAATGATTTTATCTGGTGTGTAACCAAAACGTACGTGTTCAAAATCAACCATACCTTTGGCTTTATCGATTTTAACTGGATTTGGTACAGTTTGTGCTTCTTCATCTTCTTCAAGAAATTCAAAGACGCGTTCTGCAGCCGCAGCCATTGATTGCAGCAAGTTAGATACTTGTGCTAATTGTGCAATTGGTTGTGTCAAGTTACGTACATATTGGATAAAGGCTTGAATATCCCCTACTGTGATCGTACCATTGTAGGCTAAAATCCCACCGAAGATCGCAACAGCAACATAGCCTAGATTTCCAACAAAGTTCATGATTGGCTGCATCAAACCAGAAAGAAATTGAGACTTCCAAGCTGATTTGAATAAAACATCATTTTGCGTTTTAAATTCTTTTAAAGAATTTTCTTCATCATTGAATAGACGAACGATATTGTAACCACCAATTGTTTCTTCCACTTTACCGTTAATTACACCAAGGTATTCTTGTTGTGTTTTAAAATATTTTTGTGAATTTTTTACAACGATCATAATCAAAATCATTGAAATAGGTACGATCAAAATAGCGATACCTGTCATTTGTACCGAGATCGATAACATCATGACAATAACCCCAATGATCGTGAATACGGAAGTGATCAGTTGTGTGATCGATTGGTTTAGTGATTGGCCTAAGGTATCTACGTCATTGGTGATTCGTGACAATACTTCACCGGTTGTCCGACTTTCAAAATAATTCATTGGCATGCGATTGATTTTTTCTGAAATTTCTTTCCGCATCCGATACGTGATTTTTTGCGAAATCGTTGACATGATCCAGCCTTGGATGATCCCAAAAGCAGATGCCACCAAGTACAGTCCTAGCATGAATAGTAAAATCCCGCCGATTTTATTAAAATCGATCCCACCAGTTCCTTGATATTTTTTGATCAAGCCATCAAATAATTCTGTAATAGCACTAGATAAGATTTTTGGTCCCCAAATGTTGAAGACGGTTGAAGCAATCGCAAAGATCATTACAAAGAAAACAGGTATTTTATAAGCACCAATATAGGAGATTAATTTTTTTAGTGTTCCTTTAAAATCTTTGGCTTTCTCTACTGGAGCGCCTTGTCCAGGTCCGCGTCCGCCACGAGGGCGATTTTGTGTTTGTTCTGCCATTATTTTCGCTCCTCCCTACTCAGCTTCTTCTATGCCTAATTCAGCATTGCTCAATTGTGACTGAGCAATTTCTTGATAGACAGTGGATGATTTCATTAACTCGTCGTGCGTTCCATGATCGACTACACGTCCTTCATTTAATACAATGATGTTATCCGCATGAAGGATCGTTGAGATTTTTTGAGCGACGATGATTTGAGTTGCACCTTTGATATTTTCAGATAAAGCTTTACGTAATGCCACATCAGTCTTATTATCCAGTGCTGAAAATGAATCATCGAAGATCAAGATTTTAGGATTTTTCGCTAAGGCACGAGCAATGGACAAACGTTGTTTTTGTCCGCCGGAAACATTGGTTCCACCTTGAGAAATTTCTCGTTCATACCCCTTTTCATTAGAATCGATAAATTCTTCTGCTTGGGCAATTTCAGCTGCTTTTCTCATACGTTCATCAGTTATATCTGCATCGCCAAATTTAATATTTGAGGCAATATCCCCTGAGAATAGAACACCTTTTTGCGGGACAAATCCAATGATTTCATGTAATTTGTGTAAGCTCATTTCACGTACATCGATCCCATCGATCGTGATTCTACCACCTGTTACATCAAACAGTCGAGGAATCAAGTTAACGATCGTTGATTTACCTGAACCGGTTGAGCCGATCAAAGCGGTCGTTTGACCTGGTTTGGCTGTGAAATTGATATGGTGTAAGACATCTTCATCAGCATCCCCATAACGGAATTCAACTGCTTCAAATTTCACTTCACCTTTAAAGTCATGATCATCTTTTGGATGTTCTGGGTCTTTGATCGTTGGTTCTGTTTCAAGCACTTCTTCAACTCGACCTGCTGCGACATTGGCACGAGGTAAAATAATTGAAACCATTGATAACATCATAAAGGCCATTACAATTTGCATTGTGTATGTGATGAAGGCCATCATATCACCGACTTGCAATTGCCCGTTGTTCATATTATGTCCGCCGACCCAAACGATCAAAACAGAAATACCATTCATCAATAACATCATTACTGGCATCATAATCGACATTGCTCGGTTAACAAATAATTGTGTTTTCATTAAATCAGTATTGGCACGATCAAAGCGTTTTTCTTCAAATTTTTCACGAGAAAAAGCTCGAATAACTGGCAAACCTGTGATGATTTCACGAGAAACCAAGTTCACTCTATCCACTAGGTTTTGTAAGGCTTTAAACTTAGGCATCGTTGTTAATAGTAGGCTTAAGACTAAAACCAAAACAGCCGCTACAGCAACGCCTACGATCCAGCCCATACCTGTTCCTGTTTGGTAAACATTATAGATCCCGCCAATACCTAAGATCGGCGCATATAACACAATACGCATGATCATAACGATCCCCATTTGCATTTGTTGGATATCATTAGTATTACGTGTGATCAACGAAGCAGGTGAGAATTTTTCCATTTCGGTATTTGAAAATTGTAACGTACGTTCATACTGTCCAACGCGTAGATTTCGACCAACCGATGCTGCTACTAATGAAGCAATCAATCCGACAATGATTGCAGCTACGGCTGAAACAAGTGTTAACAGAACCATTTTGGTTCCTGTTTTAACCATATAATCTGTTTGAATTTGCTGGGTATTCATGTCCAGTGCTTTATATTCAGCCAGTGTTAATTGAATCCCTACCGTTTTCATTGAATCTTCGCCAAGATCCCCTAAGCTTTTCTTCGTCTCTTTACGAGCTGATTCGACTCTTTCCGGCATAGCGTCAGTCGTTGTTTGAATTGAGGCAGCTAAGGCTTTGGCTTCAGCACCTTTGGCTTGTGCTTGAGCAGCCAGATCCTGCGCTTTTTGCCCTTGTTCCATTGCTGTCGCCGCATCTGTTGCAGAGGCAGCTGCACTTCCAGCCGCTTGGGCTTGCTCCCCTAAAGTCGTAGCCTCTTCTCCAAGTTGTTTGGCTTTTGTAGCATCTTCTCCAACTTTTTTATAGTCTTCGATAATTGCTTTGGCTTCACTTCCACTTGATGAATCTTTTGATTGAGAAGACGCTAGCATCATCATTGGCAGATTAAAAATATCTGCTAGTTTTGCTTCTGTCATCCCGTCTTGAAGATTTAACTTATACACTTCAACTTCTTTACCATCGATTTTTTCAGTTGTTAGTTTATAGTTGTCTTCAATTGTTTTTTTCTCATCATCTGTCATGAACATTTCGATTCCCTGAAGAGTTGTTTTCCTGATTTTTTCAGGTGTGGAGTATTCAAGCCCTCCTTGTTGAATACCGACATCGACGATACCCGATGTTAATTTTGGTAAGCTTAAATCACTATTTGCCTGTACAACTAAAAGCACAAGAACTGCGATGACCGCATACCAGTATTTGCCAAGATATTTAAAAATCTTCACTATTGGTCACCTTCCTCTTTCTGGGAAATTTGTTGAGAGTAGTCCACGAATTTCGCAGTTAGCTCGATAAAGACTTTTGTATCAGCTTCTCCCATTAGTTTAAAAATCTGCACGATTTTATCACGCATTTCTTTCTTTTGCAGCTTAGCAACTTTCTTGCCGCACTCGGTCAAGGTAACATGAATGCGTCGACGGTCGTCTGGATCCATCTTACGTTCGATTTGTCCCTTTTTTTCTAAACTCCCTAAAACAACAGCAATCCGAGCGCTGGACAAGTTCAATGACTCAGCTAGATGTTTGGGACTAGTTGGTTCGCCGTAACGTGCGAGAAATTTGATGACAATACTTTCACCTTGATTACTCTTTTCTAGTCTGCTAAATGCGCTATGTCGATTTTGAACCATTAGACGCATCAGCTCTTGTTCGGCTTCTTCTGCGTATGACATGTGACTCCTCCTTTTTTCAAAATAATTACTTCTACCATTAATAGCTAACAGCGTTAGTAACTAATGCTGTTTGATATTAACGCAAATAGCTTTCGATGTCAATAGTCTTGGTTCAAAAAAAATAATGAATACGGTTTTATTGCTAAATCTTAAAAAAGTGTTCTGAAAATGAAACCACGACTTAAGTTTTCGCAAAAAAATATAGTTTAGTAATGTCAAAGAGTAACATTACTAAACTATATTTTTTTGCGACTTCCCACGACTGAATCTACGCTACAACGAGCCCATTTGGATATTTTTTCAATAAATACTTTTAATCGAGGTTGGTTAAAATACGCTACTACTAGATAACAAGCGTGACCACTCACTTTGTAAAACTCATCAATCTCTTTAAATTCATTGATGACTCTCTCAATAGTAGCAAATTGATTCGTCTCCATAAAGATACGGATAAATTGTTTCTCATCCTGTTTGATTGTAATCGTGTAGTTCTCGATAATGTCTTGGTCTTTTAAATAGGCGATTCGTTTTCCTACTGCTTGTCCTGTTAAATGAATTTTTTCTCCAAATTTTTTATTTGATAGTTTTGAATTTTCATTTAGTAAATACAAAATCTGTTGATCTAATTCATCCATCTGATTTTTCCTTTCAGCTTGAAAATAATTTTGCACGTATTCTTTCACCAGATTATGTCACTAGGTTCTTAGACTGATTATAATAAATTTAGCAAATAAAAACGAGGTGCTAAAAAATGAAGACTAATTACCAGAACACTCCTGAACAACATAAACAAGTAGCATTTATCATTCAGCATCTTTTAGACTAATTAATTGATGACAATAAACGACCTTTGCGGGACATACTTACTCGGTTTCAAGCGAAACTTTTGTCTACCCCAGTCGAACCTCAGCTTCTAAACCGAATGGTACTTGAAATTACTGGTTGTCTGATTACTTATAACATACTTTTGTCATGGGAAGAATCACGTTTATTTAAAAATCTTTTTAAACTGATTTGACCTATATACCTTCTTCTTTGCAATAGTTTTTTAGCTCAACGCTACTGCTATTTAGAATGATAATTCTCTAAAAACCAAATTGTTTTTTCGACAGCTTGACTTGAAGCCTTTGTTTCCATGTTTAATTGATAGCCATGTCCAACTGTTTCTTGACCATCAAAAAATAACGAAGCAACAGGTACCTCTGCTTTTTTCAACTCACCAACATATTGCTTGGCTTGTTTTGTAAATGTTTTAGTATTCCCATCCGTAATGAATATGGGTGGGAAATCTTTACTGATCAGCTTTCTAAGATCAAGTAACTGACCTAATCTGTGATCCTCTTTCCAATTCTTTTCTCCTGTCAGTCCCCAACCCATTTTACTTAGTAGATAATTCGTTGCTAGATTCCCTTGGTATGTTTGAAATTCGGATAGATCGAATACTGCACTATATAGTAATAAACTATTGATTTTAAGGTTTTCTACAGGTTGAATTGCGATTTGTTTAGCATACTCTTTATTATGATAGGCTGACAATAATTGTAATGCTAAGAATCCACCTGCTGATGATCCAGATAGGTTGATTTGTGTTGGATCAAACTGATACTTTTCAGCATTTTTGGTTACAAATGTTAGGGCTTGATTGACTTGCCTTACTTGATCAAAAATAGTTGCATTAGGCACTAGATGATAGTTAATGCTGATAAAAGCATAGTTACCATTAGTTACAGTTGGTCCGAAGTACTTAGCCATCTTTTTATCTCCTTTAAAAAAGCCACCCCCATGAACAAAAACGATCACTGGTATTTTTGAGTTCATTTTTTTAGGAAGATAGAGATCTAAAGTACTTTCAGGATATTCCTTTGAGTATGAAAGGTCATTAATCGTTTTTACACGATCTTCAATTTGTTGATAATCATTCGGTTTGGTAAGCTTAGCTTCGATTGGCAAGCCTTGGATCAACTTAAATAATGGCTTAGGAGTAAAATATAAAGTACCTAGGCAAATAATAATAATAGCGAAGATACTACCGAGTATTACTAATACAAACTTTTTCATTTCTAACCTCCATAATAATCATAGCTAAATTATACCTGTTAATTAGCATCACAACAATCATTGGCCTGTTGTTTTAATGAACATTTTTTTGCTCCGAAACTATTTTAATTAAAAAGACTTTCTAAATAATCATTTAAGTATGAATGTCTTCTAAAAATAAACGAACCGATACAAACTCGCCATACTTAAACAGGATGATTATGACAAAAATGAATAAGTTCTTGACCATGTTGACTCAAAAAAGTTTGGAAGCCACAATAAGTCTCTTTTTTATCAAGATACATTGAATGTTTCATTCGTTTACATCCACCCATACACATTGAGCGAAAAGGACAGTCTTGGCACTTTTGCGGAAACTGTTTTGGTTCAAATAAAAAATGCTTCATTACGTAACTTTTATACAATTCTATCAACGAGTATTCCGTGATATTGCCCATCAAGTATTGATCTAAAACGTAAAAATCACAGGGATAAACATTTCCATTAGACTCTATCACGTATTGTGGCTGACATTGTCCGATCAAGCCACAAGCTGTCACTCGTTGTGCTTTAAATAAATGGACTAAATCATCAAAAAACTTAATGCTACGATAGTTACCCGTTGCATATTCTTTTATCCATAAATCCCAGAGTACGTGGTAGAAGTGATAAAAGCGTTGTGGGGTTAACGCATAAACGGACTTTACACCGTTTAAATCGCCTAAACAAGGTATGAATTGGATATATTGAATTTTTTCTTGTTTCATAAATTGATACATTTTTTGTGGATGACGAGCCAGTTCATTTGTCAATACACATAATACATTATACTGAACCTGATATTTTTCAAATAGCTGCTTTGTTTTGATCACCCGATGAAAGGTTCCTTTACTTTTAGGATCAATACGATTTCGATCATGAATCGACTGATAGCCGTCGATAGACAGTCCAACTAAGAAATGATGCTCATAAAAAAAACGACACCACTTTTCATTGATTAAAAGACCATTGGTTTGAATCGCATATTGAATCGTTACTTTTTTCGTATTTTTTTCCGTCATATAGGTAACAAAAGACTGAAAATAAGTGAAACCAGCCAGAGTTGGTTCTCCGCCTTGAAACGTAATTGTTAATTGGTCTTGATTAGTTAAATCCAATAGTAAATGATCAATCATTTTTCTCATGATTTCAGGCGTCATCTTCCCATAAGAGTTAACCGCTCGACTGTCGGCTACATCTGCATAGAAACAGTACTTACAGCGTATATTACACAAGGCAGAAGCAGGTTTGATCATAACAGCTATTTTTCGCATTGTCTTTGCTCCTTTCAGTCGGCTTTATCTCAGCAATCTTTGGCACAGCGAAACCCCATATTGCTTGTTGTATTTTCTCGATAAGATCCATTTCTGGAAAACACTCGATATCGTTTACAATAACTTTGGTGACATAAAAATGAGCCTCCTCGAATGGCGAACTCATCTTTGATTGGTCCAGTTTTAGACTGCTCAGTTGCTAATTCTGACAATGGAATTTTACTTGGATTCGCACACCATTCCCAGATATTGCCGATCATTTGATATATTCCGTATTGATTTACTTCAAAAGATTTGACAGGTGCCGTCCCAAGAAAACCATCTTCTTGCGTATTTTCAAACGGAAAATTTCCTTGCCAAATATTGCAATGATGTTGATTTCCTTTTAGCAGCTCCTCTCCCCACGGATACAGCGAATCTTGTTTATTTCTAGCAACATATTCCCATTCTACTTCTGTTGGTAATCGTTTATTTGCCCACTTACAATATGCACTGGCATCATCATAAGAGACATGAACAACAGGATGATCCATTCTTTCTTTAATATCACTTGTCGGTCCTTCTGGATGCTTCCAAGACGCTCCGGGTACGGTCAACCACCAAAACATTTTTCCGACGCTTTGGTAATCTTTTCTGTTTACCTCTGGAATCAGTAGATAAAAAACACTTGAGTTTCCAAATCGTTCGGCATCAGTCTGATATCCCGTTTCGTTAATAAAAGTTTGAAAGCATTTATTTGTCACACTTGTTTCATCCATATCAAAACAAGCGACTGTCATTAGCTGTACCGGCGTTTCAGCATCTTCAAAAAAACCATTTTCTAAGCTCGTATTACCCATGATAAAGCTACCGCTTGGAATCCGTTTCATTCTTATTTCCTCCAAATTCTAAGAGCTTGGGACAGAAGCGTTCATTCGGGATCAGCGTGTTTAATAAAAAGAGAACCGACTTTTGTCCCAAATTCTTTTTTTAAATAGTGTCCTCGTAGCCTAATCTAATAAATTCTTCTAGCGGTGCATCGACATCTTTCATTTTTTGAACTAATTTTTGATCTAATTGTTTTTGCAGTTCTTGATCTTTTATCGGCGAATCTTGCTCTGGATCTGTTTGATGATCAAAAATCAATGAGCCGATTTCGTAAGAATTGCTAAACGAAGTGTTCAAGGGAACTTTTAAGCAGGGGAAACCATTAGTGAACGAATCCCCTTCATACAACACTAGATTTTTTAATGAATTTTCTGGATAAAAACCTCTAATCACTGTTGGCATCAATGTATAATTGACTAAAGGCTGGTTTTCTTTATTTGCGGAGGCTTTCATATAGGTATATCGTCCATCAAACAAATTAACATGTCCACCATTTGTGCCGAATAAAATACTTTGATGGGGAATCTTTTGCTGATTGATGAGACCGAATAATGAGCGACCATCCATATTTTCAAAGGCTTCAATTCCAAAATATTCTGCTAAGGTGGGCGGTAAATCAATCGTTTGACATAATCCATCAACTCTTTGACCATTTAATTCATGATGAGGTACATGCATAAAAAATGGGATGTGAACAATTTCTTCATACATAGGTGCAACATTTTTACCTAACCAGTTATGCTCCCCTAATAAGAAACCATGATCTGTGTTAACGATCAGTAACGTATCCTCCCACATTTCTTGCTCATCCATAAAATCTAAAACACGCCCTAAATGATAATCACACATACTGATTAACGCGGCATATTCTTTCTGCATTTCAGCAATATCCCCTTGATAATGAGCCTTATCTTCAGCTGATAAATGCTGGTAGACTGGCCAATACAGAATATCTTGTGTTTCTGTCAGGCGATAAAGATCTCGATATTTTTCTGGCACGAAAAATGGTTCATGAGGATCAAAACACTCTAGTTGTAAAAACCAGTCATCCTTCTCGTGATTTTTCTGTAAAAAATCTAACCCTCGATCGATCACTTGAACGCTAGACATATCAGATTCCTGCTTTATTTGGCTACGATTGGCAAGATGTTGAATTCTTGAAATAGAATCTGCTGGTTTATTCAATGGTTGGGTATTATGATCTGCCCAATCACCCAATCTGGGAATCCAACGATCTCCTTCTTGACCTCGAAATCCTTCCCAAGATGAATAACGATTATGATACGTAGCGCCGCCATCTTCGAAATAATGAGAATGATCTGTAATTAGATGGGTATAGATATTTTCCTGATTTAATTTTTCAAAAACAGAATAATCAAACGCTTCTAATGGTCCCCAACAGCGATGTAAAAAATTATACTTTCCTGTATGCAATTCCCTTCTTGCTGGCATACAGGGCATACTTCCGCCATAAAAATTGTCAAACGTTATACATTTTTCTCTAAGTCGATCGAAATTAGGCGCCTGAACCCAATTATTTCCATAGTTTGGTAAATAGGCTTTAGATAATGTATCAAACATAAGCATAATAGCTTTCATTTCTATCAACTCCTTTAGTTAGTCTGACGTTCTTTCCAAAAAACAAAAGTTAAAATAAATGCTACGATGAAGGCTGCAATAATCCCAATCAGACTCCCATAAAAGCCCATATCTAAACCATTTTCTGAAATACGATTTGGCAAAGCAAAAATCCCCATTCCACCTTGAGTATAGGTTTTAGATCCAGCAAATCCCATGATCGTCCCCCCCACTGCTCCAGCAATCAAAGTACAATAAAATGGTATTTTTCTAGGTAGCGTAATACCGTAGATCGCGGGTTCTGAGATACCGAAAATACCCGTAATAAAACACGGAGCACACAATGACTTTACCTTCTTATCCTTGGTTTTCAGCATAACTCCCAATACTGCTCCCATCGTGGCGAATGGTACAGCAAACATTAACGCCATAACAGGATCATAACCAAACGATTGAATGTTCAATAACCCGATTGGAATAAAACCCCAATGCAAGCCAAACATTACTAAAACTTGCCACAAACCACCAATGACCGCACCTGCTAAAGGTGGACTTACATTATAGATCCAAAGAACTGCTGAACTCAGTAACGAACTAGCCCAAGTTGCAATTGGTCCAATCATGATAAAGGTCAGCGGAATCACAATGATCAACGTGAAAAATGGCACAAAAAACATTTTAACCACATCGGGACAAACTTTTTGTAGCCAACTTTCTAACTTCGCCGCACAAAATGTCGCCAAAATGATTGGAATAACTGATTGGCCATAACTCATCATAAGTACTGGGATACCTAGAAACTTAAAGTAGACTGGCGCTTCAAATAGTGTTCCTTGAAACATAACAGAAGGTGCGGGAGTTCCAATCAAATTGGCTAAATTTGGATACAATAAAGCAGAGCCAATCACAATCCCTATAAGTGGGTTCAAATTGAATTTTTTTGCAGACGTATAACCTAAAGCTACTGGAAAAAAATAAAATAATGCATCGCCTACGGCCCATAATATTTGATAAGTCCCTGAGTCTGGTGTAACAACACCTGTTACGAGTAAAATGGCAACAAGTCCTTTGATCATTCCAGAAGCTGCTAAAATTCCCAAAATAGGAGTAAATACACTAGAAATAATATCAATCAACCGATTAAATAAACTTTCCTGCCCTTGATCATCCGCTTCTGTTTCTGTAACCAAGTGCGGATCCGCTTGCATTAGAGCTAACTCTGATAAAACATACTCATAAACCTGACTGACATGAGTACCAATAACAACCTGATACTGTCCCCCACTTTGCATGACCGTCACCACACCATCCAACTGATTGATTGCTTCAGTATCAGCTTTCTCTTCATCTTTCAATTTGAAACGCAACCGAGTTGCACAATGCGTGACACTTTTAACATTTTCCTTTTGACCAATAAGTTCAACAATCGTTTTAGCTAATGGTTCATAACTCATTTTGATTCCCTCCCAATCTAAAAGCTAAAAGAGCTCGTTTAGTCTTGACAGGAAAATAGGAAAAAATACTTGAGGTGCTCTTTACCTCACTTATTTTTTATCTTTTTCCCAAAAGACTAGCTCTTGAAGCTAGACAACTCTAAATGCTCATAAAATTTAAAACCCTCCGTTAGAAAGCGCTTTCCGTATTTATCATAACTATGGTAAGATAAAAAAGAAATACTTCATACAACCTTGGGGAAGGTTCCCAAGTTATTGGGAAAGGATAAAATATGAGATTCCAGCAGCTTTTACAAAACAAAATCAACCATTTTAGCGAGACGGATAAGACGATTTGCGCTTATGTATACAACCACCAAGAGCTGATTCCTGAAATCAGTATTACAAGATTAGCTGAAGCCAGTTATACATCTAAATCCTCCGTCTTAAGATTTGTGCAAAAATTAGGGTTTAAAGGGTTTAGTGAGTTTAAATATTTGATTGATTGGTATGGTGTGCAAGATAATTTAAAAAAGCCCCTTTCAATTGAGGATGTGTCAGAACATTTAAACAGTGTCTTTTCTACTATTGAAGAACAGAGTTTAAGCAATTTTTTTGAGTTATTAAGAAATACTCCTAGAATCTATCTTTTAGCGACTGGAACAGATCAACAAATTCAAGCTCAAAATTTTGCTCGTGCTTTTTTAAAGATGAATATTGTCTGCACCTTGATTCCTGGAAATAGTAATATAGAACTTGCTAGTATTGTTTTGGATAATATCAATAAAAATGATCTTATTCTTGTTTTTTCTGGTTCAGGAAATAATGTACAAATCAATGAATTGCTCTCAATACCACTTTTGAAAAAAACACCTATTGTGTCGATCACTGTGACACAAAAGAATTGGTTACAGGAACATTCTGATCTAAATTTTTCGATTTTAAAAAAAGATGCTGAACTAATGATGGGCTTTTCTTCCGGATTTTGTCATTTGTTGATCGATTTTTTAGCGATTCGTTTCAGACTTTATATTGAAGATTTATTAATTGAACAATAGTTAACCGATTGTAATAGAGCTTTTCTTTTTAAATTAGAACATTTTAAAACCAAAAAAATCCAGTAACGTTCGTTTCAACGCTACCAGATTTTTTTAGACTAAAATTACAAAATGATAGTTATAAACAGTATTGAATTTTTGATAGTTATTTTGCATTTAATGCTGCCATCGTAATGTAATGGTATGGCTGATAAAATAAGGAAAGAGGAATACATCAAGTAGGTTCAATTCATCAATCGTCATACTTTTTTGAATTGCAAGTGAGAATAAATGAATGTACCTGGAGATTACGATATGGGCAGTTCTAAAATATATAGCTCCCCTAGATACTAATCCTTTTAATTAATATCTGGGGAGCTATATAATAATTACTTTTTTACCTTTTTTAATGTAAATAGCCAAATCATAGCCATTCAAAAGATTAATTAGCCACTTTGAGCAAGAGTATAGCACCTTTATTTTCCACTATACCCGCTTTCTTTTTTGTATCAATTATACTGCTACTTTTTTCCAATTATTTAAAAACTACAATTGCTAAGTACTATTTAGGGTTTATCAATGGTAATACAAACAAACTTAGATTATGAAGGATGCTTTTTTAGTGTAATTTAACTTTTAACCTTTTTCATTTATCTTACCGTTAAAACATTAGTTTCCTTCTCTCTATAATAATTCTTTGTACCGTTGAATATAGAATCGTTTTACAACTGTTACTAATGTTAAGTATGCCACAATTGTACCAACTAACCATAACCAATAATTAGACGGTAAAACAGCCATTCCTAAACTTTGTCCAAAGGCTGTAAAAGGCAAGACTGTTCCTATCACAATCCCTAGCGACGTAATGGTCGTCATAATGAATGAGCCACTACTTTGAATAAATGGAATTTTAGGCGTACGTAAGGCGTGTAAAACCAACGTTTGTGACCATAACGATTCCACAAACCAACCTGCATGGAACACGGCAATAAAGGCAACTTGCTGAGAAGCATTCAGTGTATGGAAATCTCCTCCTACAACTGCTGGGCAAATAATAAAGTACATCAATAAATAGGTGGTAATATCAAATACCGAACTTGTAGGTCCTAACCAAACCATAAATTTTCCGATGCTGGATGCTTGCCAACGCTTAGGTTTTTCCAAATATTCTTTGTCCATATGATCCCAAGGAATAGATACGCACGAAATGTCGTAAATCAAGTTTAAGAATAAAATTTGCAAGGGTAACATTGGCAGAAATGGTAAAAAGGTACTGGCAACTAATACTGAAAACATATTCCCAAAATTTGAACTTGCTGTTGCTTTTATATATTTCATGATATTTCCAAATGTTTCTCTACCTGAAATAATCCCTCTTTCTAAAACCATCAAATCTTTTTCTAATAAAATGACATCAGCGGATTCTTTGGCAATGTCCACCGCTGTATCAACTGAAATACCAACATCTGCTGCTTTCATTGCTGGTGCATCATTGATCCCATCCCCAAGGAAACCAACAGTATGTCCATTTTCTCTCAAAATGCTCGTAATTTGTTGTTTTTGTTGTGGGTTTAATTTTACAAATACATTGTGCTTTTCAACTAATTGACTTAATTTATCATTGGATATATTCATAATATCTTCGCCATTGATCAATTTTTCAGCACCCAAACCAACTTGTTTACATACGGATCGCGTTACCAAAGCGTTATCTCCTGTTAGGACTTTCACTTCAACGCCATGTGCTTTTAACGTTTCTAGTGCTTGTTTTGTCGTTTCTTTTGGCGGATCTAAGAATGCTAAATAGCCAATCAGCACCATCTCAGATTCATCCGCTACTGAGAATTCACCAACAACACTTGGATTTGTTTTTTGGGCAACGCCGATCACGCGTAAACCATCCTCGTTTAACTCATTCACTTTTTGCAATACTTCTTGTTTAACCTCATCCGTTAGCACACTAACCTTGCCTTTGAAATCGACAAAACTCGAAATACTCAGCATTTCTTCAATGGCACCCTTAGTGATCATTTGCGTTTTTCCGCTAGGATCTTCTACGACAACGCTCATTCGTCTACGATCAAAATCAAAGGGAATTTCATCCACCTTTTTATACGGAATTCCTGTTGTATTCAATTCCGTTTTGGCAGCATCAATAATTGCGACATCTAATAAATTTTTTAAGCCGGTTTGATAGTAACTGTTTAAATAGGCATGACGTAAGACACGGTCATCTTCTTCACCAGCCAGATCCAAATGATATTCCAGTATAATTTTATCTTGTGTTAGCGTGCCTGTTTTATCCGTACATAGGACATCGATTGCACCAAAATTTTGAATCGCATTTAAGTTTTTAATCACCGTTCCTTTTTTAGCCATACCTGTTGCACCTTTGACTAAGTTGGTCGTAACGATCATCGGTAACATTTCTGGTGTCAACCCAACGGCTACGGATAGGCCGAACAAGAAGGCTTCCATCCAATCCCCTTTTGTAAAACCGTTGATTACAATAACAGTTGGCGCCATCAATGCCATAAATTTAATAAACAAGAATGACGTTTTGCGAATGCCTAATTCAAAACTTGTTTGTACCGGTTTAGTAGACAATGATTTGGCCACATCTCCAAACAGTGTACGATTTCCAGTGGCAATGACCACGCCTTCAGCACTTCCGCTTATAACGTTGCTGCCCATAAACACAAGATTCTCATAACTCGTTTCATTGCTATCTTTAGTAATGATTGCCTCTGCCCGTTTTTCAACAGGATAACTTTCCCCCGTCAGTGCAGACTGAGAAATAAATAAATCTTTAGTTGCAATCAAACGAATATCCGCTGGAATCATATCTCCTGCTGACAATCTGACAATATCTCCACACACAATATCTTCCATAGGAATTTCATCATATTTATTTTTCCGTTTTACCGCTGCGGTGACTTTAACCAATGATTTCAATTTTTCGGCTGCTTGATTTGAGCGCACAGATTGAATGAGTGTCATCGTCCCACTGATCAAGACCATAGTGAAGATAATACCACTACCGAAATAGTCACGATCTTCCGGTGCAGCGATAACCACATCTGTAATAAAAGACATAATTCCTAAACCAATTAAAACAAGGGTAAACGGTGTAATATACGCTTTTAAGACTTCTATGAATAAAGGTGTTTTTTTCCCGTAGGAAATAGTATTGTCTCCATATTCATCTCGAGCCATAACTGCTTGAACTTCAGATAGTCCTTTTTTTGATGTTTGAAATGTTTCAAAAATACTTTCAACTGTTTTTCTAGCCATTAAGCCATAATCTATCTCTTGAATTGCTCTTTTTTTTCTTTCCATTTTGTTTCCTTCTCTCCAAAAAAATCCACCATGATCCTGCGCCAATACCTAAACGCATAACCATTTTTCCTAGTGTTTTTACATTGCTCCCTATTTGCAGGGGCTCGGAGAAAAAAGGGCACTAAAAACAAATAGATAATAATAATCGACTCCTTTTTAGTACAACTCTTTCCTGTGACCCCTGTTGCCTCGAACTACTGTCATCCATTTGTTTTCAACTCCCTCTGATTTGTAAAATGTCTTATGTCTACCATGCGTTTTTTAAATACTTTTAAGAGTAACTCGTCTTCTTGATAGGCATCCATCAAACTAACATAGCCTAATTTTTCATAAAATCCCCAGGCCTGCTTTCGACCCGTCAAAAAAATAGTGGCATAGTTTAAATTTCGAGCAACTTGCTCAGCATAAACGATTAATTTCTTTCCCAACCCTTGACCTTGAACGTCTGGACTTAGTGCAACTTGTTTTATTTGTATACAGTTTGAATCACAAGGATGCAAAAGAAGAGTGCCAACCACACGATCCTCTTTTTTGATGACTAAGTGAATATCGTGTTTTTCTTCTACAACAGATTTCGTTAGAAAGGGTTTGCCTGCGCTTGCTTTTAATACTTGATTGCGTAAGGCTAATGTTTCCCGATAAATAGGACTATCCCATCTGATTAAAGTGAACACTGTTTTACCATGATTCTTCCTCCTTTGATAATTGATACACTTCCAATACCTCTTTGTTTTTTGATAACTGTGTAATGATCTCTTTCATGGCCAATTCACGATTCGAATTTGGTTCGATTTCTACCTGTAACTGGACATTATTTCCTGCAAGATCCAGACACAAAAAATGACAAAAGGATAAATAGTAGCGGTCTAGCTGTGTCATCATTTCTGTTCGTAATGCGAGTTCCGCAGTTGATTTTCCAGTGACGATCAAAAATGAATTTTTCATTTTCACTTGCTCTTCTGGTCGATAACTCTCCGTCATTTGATCAAATCGTTGCGAAGCAAAACGAATCACACTATTCACCAGCATGATAACGATGGCGGCTAAAAAACCTTCTTTAATAAAACCGGCGCCGATCATTGCACCCACTGCTGCCGTACACCAGAGAGTCGCAGCCGTATTTAGCCCGGTCACACTAAACCCATCTCGCAAAATAATTCCTCCTGCCAAAAAGCCAATGCCACTAACAACTTGTGCAGCAATCCTTGTTGGACTTGTTTCCGTTGTGATCATGGTAGATATGGACACAAAAAGCATAGCGCCAAGTGAAACCAAGCTCATTGTACGTACGCCGGCTAATTTTTTTCGCCATTGCCGTTCAATACCAATTAAACTACCTGCTAACAAGCTCATTGATAACATCAATAAAAATTCATATACATTCCCCCTTGACGATTATTGAACATAAAATCCGATTTTCTTAGACGCAAAAAAAGTGACTTTTCGCACAAAAACTCCGCGAAAAGTCACTCTACATTCACCAAAAAAAAGCATGACAAATTAAGACATTGATCTAGTCGTTGAGTTTTGGCACTATACAACGTAAAGACAAACATCTTAGCTACCTTATGAAAAGCCTTGTATTCGACAATTCCTGTTCTACCCATTGGCGTCTCTCGACATTTTTGGGCAGTAGCCTATGTTTGTATAGGAGCCTCACCTAACAAATCATATTTTATATTCACTAACAAGTTAACAGAAGAAGAAATTATTGTCAAGTAGGATTTTGGTGGTGGGTGGGAAATTGTTGTTTATTTAGGTCTCAATATATTTTTTGATATCGGTAGTAGTTAGGGAAGAATTAATCAATATTACTATATAATATAAAGATTTTTAACGATCGATAATCTATGAAAAAAGTTTCAATTGAACATCACTCCTTACTTTAGTACTTTTTAATTTTATGTATTTTTTTACATTTAGTTTATATAGCGGAAACAAAAAAAGCTGAGCAAGTCCTGATTCTGAACATTACTCAACTTTATGATAATTTACATTTTATTTAAGTTACTTTTGACTCGTTCAGTCCCTTTATCTTCTAGAATCGCTTAGTTTAAAATGTTACACGTCAAATTCTCTACAGTTACTGTTTAGCATCTGTCCCATAATGATATTTGAGTTTAATACTAGAAAATAACTAAAATGTTACATGTTCTTTTTATAAATGATTCATCAAGAAAACAGTTGCTAATTTAATAATCCAAGCTAATGCACCAAAAAACAGGGTAAATACTAATACTATTAGTATTCTTTCTCCAAAATATTTTTTTGATCTCGTTGCTCTCTCAATTCATCTAAGTTAGACTTCCCTTCAGAAAAAGCAATAATCTCTTTGTACGTCTTAATATTATTTTTCTTTTTCAATTTTTCTATCTTAACAGCGTAATACATTGTTATGGCCGAAAGAAGTAAAAAGGGAATAAATCCCATTACCTTCCAAATGATAAGACTTGGCACACCTATAACAAGTGTCAAACCTAAAAAAATGATCATTCCCTTTGTGCTTTTATCCATTGCATCATCATTTACTATATTTTTCATTTTGTCTACATCTCCTTTAACTAGTTCATCTAGCGAGATATCAAAAAGAATACTTAAAGCAATTAAATTATGAATGTCGGGATAATTTTTATCGTTCTCCCATTTCGAAATAGTTTGACGCGTAACATATATTTTTTCTGCTAATTCTTCTTGACTTAATCCATTGAGTTCACGATTTTTTTTTAATTGCTTGCTAAAGTTCATTCTGCACCTCCTAGTAAATTTAGAATATCTCAAAATCAGCTAATTGTCTGCTTGTTATGAGTTACATTACCCTTTAAACTAGTGTATATATTTGTTTACATCATAGTAAAGATGCATTTCAACCTTAATAGTCTGCGTAAATTATGTTAAATCAAAAACTACTTGAGTATACTCTGTTTTATTTAGACCTATTAATTATGAGCTGGAGTTCTATTGATGTTGTTCATAATAACCAATCTTCTTTTAATTAGATAAAGATCAGTTACACCAAACCAAATGAACTGATTTTGTATAGATAGTTTAGGAACATGATTTCTACTACTAAGCAAATCGCTTTATTTTCTAATAAGGGTTTCAATAATGATAACCAATCACTTGTATTCATGTTCTCTCCTATAAACATGTTATTTTAGTACAAACTAAAGCTCACCTTGAATTAACTTAACTGATTCATTTTCTTGCCAAAGCGCTCGGTCACCAATCACATATAAACGATACTTGGCTCTTGTCACAGCAACGTTTACAATATTATCATTTACCCAGCGAACAGCTCCATTAGCAGTCGAATCACAGCCAAGTAAAAATATCACTTCGTTTGCTTCTTTTCCTTGAAAACGATGGACTGTTCCACAATTTTCTTCTAACCAATAGTCTAAATAATCTCCTGCAATTCTTTTTAGAACTTCCGATTGTCCTGCTGTCTTTTTAAAGCCATTGATTACACTCGTAAATGGTGAAATAACATATAGACTAGGCAAGTCAGGTACTCGCCTAAATGCTTCTTCTACATAAGACAATGCGACTTTAGCTTGTTCTAGAACATGGTGATCTTTATCTCCTATTTCTTTTCCAGAAACATCCTCCCATTTTGATTCAGGCTTAATAAAGGACTGACTTACCCCATCTTTTGGTTTGTTCGTACAGCTTATCATTGTGTTATTGTAAGATAAGGCATTAGAAATCGTAAACATCGGCTCTAAACATCTTCTATGAACAATCAACGGACTTCCAATCCATTCTTCTTCTTTTTCGCTATTAAGCAATGTAGTTCCAATAACATTGATACTATCAGCAAAACTTTGGACAGAGATCTTTTTATCTTGATAATCGGAAAGTTCTTTTGTGACAAACAAGCGCATTAAAGCGTCAACGTCGTCTGTAACAATTGGTTCTACTTGTTTTGGATCCCCTACAATAATTGACTTCTTAAATCGCCACAATGCTCCAACAGCCATTTGTGGGGTTGCTTGCCCAGCTTCATCAATAATTAATTGTCCTAAACTTTTCGGTGTTTCAATTCCATCTAAAAATCTAGCTACTGAGGCAAATGTTGTGGAAATAACAGGAGTAATCAGAAAGACTGTATTCAATAAATGCTCATATGCTGCTCGTTTATCTTTAGTAGAAAAGTGACACATTTCTTGCTCACTATTTTTTCTAAACTTCCACAAACACCCTAAATTAATTAAATTGTGTCTAACATATTTCGACGATAAAACAAAATATTTATTGACTTGTAGTGCCAAATAAAATAGTTTTTCTCTCTCACGATTGTATTCATCTGTCATCCAAGGGTTTGATAATTGAACTTTTTCATTATTAGAATGTAGATGTTTAAAGAATTGGTCATCAATTACAGTAACGCCAGAAGCTTTTAAATCACGTACCTTGTTACTATATCGATTGATACTTTCTTCTTTCTTAGTATCTAGAAGAAGAATTTTTTTCTTATCAGTTTGAATTGATTCAGCAAATGAATGATTTTTACTTTGCACATTCTGAATTTTATCCTTTATTTTTTGATATTCTTTTTCTGTCTTAATTTTTTTGTTAATGATTGGCTTGATTTCATCCTCTAGTAATTTGATTTTTTCCAAAATCAGTTTTTTACTCTCTGTAATCTTATCTAAACTATCTTTCTCCTCCTCAATTTCTGTAAGTCGCTGTGTCGTAATCCATTTACCTAGAATTATCTCAATGAATTTTCTAGTATCCTGTAGTTCTATAATTCTTGTTTTGCTCTCCTTTAGATCGTTTTCTACACTTTCTATATCTCTATTCATTTCATGGAGCTTTGTTTCTGATAATTCCTTTTCAACTTCTATTTTTAGAAGCATCTCTTGTATTTCATTCATTTCTGATTTCCGTTGAAGGATCTCTTTTTGTCCTATATGGATTTGCTTTTCCTTTTGAAAAATTTGTTTGTTTAAATCAGATTGTTCTTCTGTCATTTTGTGTATTTCTAAATCTTTGACGTTCATTATTTTACTAGTATCAGATAACTTTTGTTGAAGTCTTAATACTTTTTCTAACTGAAGTTTAAACACATTTCTTGCTTCGGTAAATTCTGCTTCGTTTTTAAAAGAATGAGTCGCAATATTTTTTATTATTGGTTGAATAACACTATAGTAATAGTCTTTTAAATTTTTTCTTTTTCCAAGTGGAGCAGATATTAATCCCCATTCAGAAAATAAGTCTACAGTTTCCATTTCTTCGTTATTTTTCAAGTCATGTGCCAAAGCTGAAAAATAGATATCTTTTTGCACTAAATCAACTGTTTTTCGTTTATTGTCTTTCGTAAAACTTGAAAATGAAAATTCAAGTGTCTTTTGCTCTTTAGTTAAATCAAATAATTGTTTAATTTCTTTGCACTGTTCTGATTCAAGTGAGTCATGTAAACTTTCGTACTCTGGTAAATCTTTGGTTATGTTTTCAACAGCTGCATTATTCGATGAAGCAACTAGCATACCATATTTTGAAATTTCGTCATTTTTAAATGCATAATAATTTCCAAACTTCTTATCATAACCATTTTCTTTTTTTGTCCCATCACTAAATGTTCTTTTTACAAATGCATCATCTGCTTGGTCATATTCAGATAATAAAGAAGCTACTTTTACCACATTATGTGCAACAATCTCTTTTAGTAGTGTTGTTTTTCCAGTACCCGGAGGACCATTGACTGAAAAATAATCATCTTTATTCGTCAAATAAGCATTAATCGCCACTTGCTGCATCAATGCTGGCTGATGATCTGATGGCCATTTACCTATGGGTGCATTCGCAGGATCTAATAATTCTTTCAAGAAATTATCTTCAGTACGAATGTTTATTTTTCTAGATTTTTCCTTATCAAAAGAATGAGCCATTAAACTTGTCACATAATTCGTAAAGTCTTTTGATGGTAATACCTCCTGCTTTAATTGATCAATTACCATCTCAAAGTCTTTCTGAAAAAAACCTGTCATTAGATCGCTATAATCTTCAAGAGAATCGTTTAATCGTTCCAATTCATCTTTCGTTTTGAATCTAGTATAAATCAATGAGCCCTCAAAAGTCGCTTGACTATTTTTCACCCAACGTTTAACAAATATCTCATAAATATAATCATACATTGATTTTAATAATGTATCATCAACAAATAATTCATCCTGTTCTTTCATAAAATACTTCTCGATATTATCCATGGTTTGGTCATATTCCGCAAGAGACATCTTGTTTTTGATATTGTCTGGATAATGGAAACAAATAGCCGTTCCCCAAAGTAAAGGAGAAACTTTAAGCGATCCTTTAATATATGTTCCTTCTTTTGTTACTTTCAAGGCGTACATACAAATTTTTTCACGATTTTTCTCTACGATTTCTTTTTCTTTTATTAGCGAGAACAGTGCTTCAATTATACTATTTCGAGCAACTTTCCCAACCATAATATGAATTGCCGCCCCCTCAAAAGGAAACACCTTTATTACTTCTTCTCTTTTGCTTATTGTTTCTTTCACAGTTGTATTTAAAGGGATATTTTCAAAAATAGTTAAAGAATTTGAATACACTTTTCGTTTTGATAAAACATCTTTTATCTGTTTTACTTGTAATTTAGAAGGGTATGGAAACTTATTCTGATCAAGAAACTCAACCATTCTCCAATATTCGATAATATCCGTCACTAATTTAGTATTTTCCATTTCAAAAAAACCACTTTTCGTTTTATTTTTAAAACTAATTGTACCATATTATCTTTTACTTTTTGTATTTATTATCCATTTGAAACCAATTTTACTCACAGTGTTTCTTCATTCTCTCCAACGTTTCCAATATAAAAAAAATTAAGCAGTCTTTTGATATAGAAACTCACTCAACTCCCTTACTTTTGTAACACCAATTTTTAAAGTTTTCTTCCAAACAATCCACCTTAACTATCGAGTTTATTGTCCTGCTATAATTGGTAGATAGACTTCTTTTTCCCTGATTTCAAGATGATAGTTTTAGTATGTTTTTAAATTCCGAATTTTCATTCGTTTTTTTCTCTGTTCGCCTTGATTCTCGCTGTCGATTTATTTATACTTAGTGTATAGAATGGAAATAAAAAAGCTGAGTAAGTCCTGATTCAGAACATCACTCAACTTTATGACAATTTAATCCTTGGCACCTTTTTGTTTGGCTGGCACCGAACGAAAATGGTCTTGAAAACAGCAGGAACTGTCCGCGCAAGTATGCCAATAGTAAATGAATCACTAGCTTTTTTGTCATGTCTCTTTTTGAGCGACAACTTGAAAAGAATGCTAGGTTTCTTTAAGGTACTATTGACTTATTCAGGTATTGGACATTGCGCCAATGCCTTTTTTGTTTCTATTCTATGGTTGATTTTTTCTAAAGTTACAATGCATGGAGTTAAAAATAGAAAAATAAAAAACGGCACCTTACAACCTGACTGGCATCACGTTGCAAGGCCCCGAATAAGCAGCAGGAACTGCATAATCGAGTTGCCGATAGCGCGTACCGAAGTACTCGCATGTTTTATTGTACTTAATTTTGATTGATTTGACTAGGGGTATTAGTGGATTCTTTCATTTTCTGACGATTTCATGCGTTCTTTGACGAACTATTGCACACGATGAGGCACAGGTAGGTCTGATCGTTTTTTATTTTCCTGTTGGTTTTACAAAAAAAGGAATGGATGTGTAATGATGAGTAAAGAACAGAATTTAAAGGCGGTACCTTATCAGGGTATTTTGGATGTGCAGAGTGAGTTGATCAAGCCTCGGTCTTGGCAGAAGTCATTGGTCTATTTGGATGAGTTTTTTGATGGAAAAGTTACGAGGAATAAGAAGGATATGCGGATGCGGTACTATTCTTGTCAGCAGTTGTATCAGGTGTTTTCTGGGGATTTTGAGGAGGTTTTGAAGGAGAGTGAGGAAGTTGTAGCGAGGATGATGCAGAGAGGGAAAATTTAACAATAATCATAAGAGGAGCTGAAAACAAATTCTCAGCTCTTTCTCTCTAAAACATTTATACTCAGCAAGCAAAAATCTCCGCTAGTTGGCGGCGCACTTTTGCACTCTAATCATCTTATCTATAAAACTATGAATATTTAGCACTATTTATGTAAAAACCAAAAATCTTGTTAATATAAGATTTCTGGTTTTTCTATTTAAATTCTGTTCTATTTTTAGTAGCAAACTGTTATTAAAAGTTACTTAACATCAATTATTTCCACTCGCTCTGCTAAAACCCATCCATTCATTCCATACGAAGAATATAAAACTTGGTAGGTCAAGTTCTCTTTTCTTATTTCTTCTTCCAGCTCTTCCAGTGAATTATACCGCATTGGCCATACATTTTTTTTACCTTGAATCAATAGCTCTTTATTTTCAGTAAAAAATTTATCTAAAACTCTTTCTTCTAAATCTAAAATAATACTGTAAGGCATTTCATCATAAAATTTGTAACATAAAAAGTTATGGAATACAATTTGTTTTTCTTTGTCGTCGTCAGAAATATTAATAACTATATCCTTATTTTCAAAATTTACAAAATAGCTTTTTATTTCATAGTCGTGTACCATATTCATTTTTACCATTCTCCTTTTTGTCTAGGTGGTCTTTTATTCCAATCCCACTGATGCCTATGTGGAAATTCATGTGTTCCGTCATCAGGGTGATTGTAGTCTATATCTTCAATTGGCAGACCATCTGGTCCATAGTATCTCCTTTGTTTAACTGAACCATCATCATTTAATAAGTCAGCAGATGAGTTTGGCTCACCTTCTTTATCCAGATTTCTTTTCTCTGAATCAAAGACTTTATATTTCTTAGCAGGTTTCCCTTTTTCACGACTCTTATCTAATTCCAATGTTTCGTCTACTGCATTGATAGTAGGTGCATTATTTATTTGATCTAAAATAGATTGTCCTACTTTTATTACTCCAGTACCTTTTTTAATAGCCTCTGCTATTTTTCCAACTTTTCCTAGATTCCCTAATATACCAACAAATCCAGGAGCAAGAGGCATTTCGTTTCTCATTACTTTCAGTTCTTCAACTTTGTACTGGTCTTCATTTAAGGAATCCTTACATATATCCAATTGCGCATATAGTTCTGGATATTTATCTGGCGAAACAATTTTACCATTTTTCATTAGATACCAATGACCTAATTCGTTTTTAACGATTTCATACCCATCTAATTTACCGATTGCTTGTTTTACTTGTGCATCTTTCACTTGTTGTTTCATTTTTTTACGTTGCTTCCAACGTGTATGGATTGGTTTTGCCCATGTCATGTCTAAACTCTTCATATCAAAAGTACCTGTTGCTGGATTCCATGCTTTAGAATTTGCTACTTGTGCTAAACCTGTATTAAATTCTTGTTGACTCGCTTCATAATCTGAAAAGAAACCTGCTGATTGACCATCATATGCATGAAACTTTTCTAATTTTTCCCGACGTTTATCAATACTTTCACAGGCATTGATATATCTACGCTCTAAATCTGGTCGCGGGGTTTTAGCGGTACTCATTTGGTGGTCTAAACGCTGTTTCAACTGCTCAAATTGATTGATTTCTTCCAAAATCAGGTCCTCATCCGTATCAATCCCACTAACAGTTCCTTGATATTCACTAAGAAACTTTTTATGCGCACTTTCCAACGCTTCACCTGTCATTATAGCAGATTGACATAACGGTGTATAAGCAACCATAAAATAACTTTTCGCTGAATCGTAGGCCTTACTAGAAAGTGGTGCAGATAAAAACAGTTGAATGCTTGCTTGTAATGATGTAATAGCCTGATTTGCTTGATTGGTCAATTGAGAGGCTTGTGATGATCGTGCTTGTGCTTCACTCACGTAAAATTTAAGCCCCATTTTCTTTTGCCTCCGACTTCTTCCAAAAAGCTTGTTGATCTGCCTTTAGATTTTCTTCTTGATCAAACAATGTACGTTCATCTTTCTTTAGCTGAAGAAGTTGTTTATCAAATTCTCGTTGAGCTTTTTTAGCGAGATGAAGACTTTCCTCTCCTCTTTCTTCAAAGAAAGCTCGCTCCTCTGCTTCACAATTTCCTAAGACAAAATCATAAGCAGCCTGTTCTTGTTGTTGTAGCTGAAAAAATTCTTCCTGTTGCTCTTCTATGTAGCGTTGCTCTTTTCTAATCGCTAACTGATCCTCTTGAAGTTGTTCTAAACAAATTCTGAACTTATAATTTTTTTGATCAAATACTTGTTGTCTCTGGACTTCACTCATGACAAACCTCCTGGAAAATTAAATTTTGTCAATTGAGCAATAGTTTGATCGATTCGTTCAAACTCTTCGCAACGGAATGAATATTATCGCCCGCAGAAACAACACTAGTAGATAATGCTGCTAATCCTTGTTGATAGTTATTAATTGATTGTACAGCTGGTGCATTGCCTGAAACATTGGTGCTAGAAGCTGATACAGAAACACTTATACTATTTAAAGCACTGTCAGACTGACTAAAAGAAGCCGAAATACCACCAGCAATACTTGAATTACTATTAACAGTCATTTTGTTCCTTCTTAATTATCATATTGTATAATTTAGTTTATCATATAATAGACAAACTATAAATATGGAAAATGGATTAAAAAGGAACTATAAATGAATACTTATATATATCCATAAAGAAATTATAAATAATCATACACATAAATTATTAAATGAGTTAAAATAAAGACCTTTTAATGATTCACCTAAATTAAAAAGGCTAGGAATATTGATTTAACAGTGTTCCTAGCGCATATTAGAGAGTTAGCAATATAGATTTCATTAGAAAGAATTGGGAAAAGTTAGTAAATATGCGAATCAACAATGAGTAAATCGTTACTCTTAATCACTAATAACTAGACAAAGAAAATTCAATCGTAGTTAACTACGGAGTTAAATCAAATAGCATGGGCATGCAAATACTTAGTATAATTTACTTACCATTGAACACTTTGCTCAGAAAAATTTCATCTACATTTTGATCTATTTTTAAATCCTTAAACATTGATGAATATATATTTACCATTCGTTCATTTGCTTGTAAACTGTCAACTGTTCCACTCTCTAAATAAGCATAGAATTTCTTCACAGCATCCATAACTTCTTTTGAATCGTAAAAAGTTGCTGTAATACCATTCATCGCAGCCGAGTATTCATCACTTTTAACATCATACCTATAACTAATCATTTGAACTAGAGTGCTATACTTTTTACTCCATAAATCATGTTCTCTTCGCGATTCTTCCATCTGCCTCTGAAATTCCTTATTCTGTTTATCAAGCTTCGACGAATATGCCAAAGAGATAAAAACGCCTATCAAACCTAAAGCACCACCAATAATTCCATCAATTGTTATGTTCATAAAAATAATTCCTTTCATATAGTCTATTCTAGTTATACGTAGATAGAGGCCACATAATTTCCCCACTATAATCTAACTCTTCTTCTATTTCCTCATCAATATTGTACTGAAGGAGGTTACATTCTTCTATTAGCCTATTTATCATCAAATTTCGTAGTAATAAAATGGGTTTTGTTTGAGTCTCTGGATTTTTTAGCTGATTTGTTATTTCTTCACTGGTAAAAGAAATACTATTCATAAATAAAGTCTTCGCTTTCAAATTCTTTGAAAGCAAATACTTTCCTTTATTGTATTTATACCAAAAGTATAAAAAGTCCTTTATTTCCTGATGTATCATTTTTATTTTTTCACTGTCAAAGTAATCGGTATTATTTATTTTCTCACCTATATTCTTGATAAAACTATCTGCTACTTTTTTAGGTATTACCAGGCTAGGCTCTCTAGCACAAATATAATAATTTTGAATAAAATCTAAAGGATATTCTTCATCCGCTAATTCAAGAACCTTTTCTCCTAATCTGACATACTCATCGTACGTATCCTGTAATTCAAAACTATCTTCTAAGAGATAATCTAGCGTAACCTCAAAGACTGATCTTAATTTCTTACAGTTTTCTAAGGTAGGCATAGCAGCATCATTTTCCCATTTTGCTATTGTCTTTATTGAAACCCCAACTTTTTCAGCCAATTGTTCTTGTGTCATTTGCTTCTTTTTTCTTTCTTCTTTTATTTTTAAATATACTCCCATTTATCAAACCCTCCAGTCTCAAATAATTCTAAATAACCAGAAATATCATCTACAACCGCTTCTAATTCCTCTAGTAAATCTAAATAGTCTACAGGGTCTCTTTTTTCTCTAATTCCTAAATATCCTGCACTATCATCATATATTCGGTTATATAATCTGTCATCAGTATAGTCCAGTTCCTTTATATTAACCATCCAATCTCTACACACCTCGTATGCAGCTTTGCAAGCAAAATAATCAGCTTGCTCACGTTTTAAATAATCTTCATAACAACGCATAATCAAATCATATTTTGGTGTCACAATCCAATCTCTACTATCAACAACTTCATACCTCATAGTAAATTCTGTAATGTTTTCTACCAAGCAATATTCGCTTATTTCTTTCCCAAATTTGTAGTATTTTTCTTTATTGTCAATAACTGGCTCTACATCCTCAGAAACTAAATCTTCCATTGTGATATCATATAATACACTTAAGAATGCTAACCCTCTTGGATCAATGGTTGAAATTCCTGATTCCCAACGTCGAATAGTATCTACCTGAAAAGTAAGACCTGTTCCTTGCTCTATAATTTGTACTAATCTTTTTTTAGAAATGCCTCTATTTTTCCTCTCAATCTCTAGTTGCTTATTAAGAAGCATATGATTTCCCCCTTTTTATTCTGTACATATATCTTACCAAGATAAATAAAGCTTATGAAGTAACTAAATCAGCTAAAAATACTTTAATTAGTTCCTTTTCACTATTTATATGTGTTATCGAAGCATAATTAAATGAAAACAGGAAAGTTTTATAACTCTCCTGTTTTCATTTAACTATTTTTATGATAAAGCAACCACCTAATTTCTTTCAAAGTACATCCTCTTACTTGCTATTTATCTGTCAAATAAGTACTTAACTTATTAGTTTCAAATAAAGATTTCATCGAATATAATTTTGTTATGGAGAAAAATTTGTGTAGATATTAAAGTTTTCTTATTCTTTTCTCCAACGATAATGAGTATAGGCTCAGGACAATTTATTTTTTTTTGCTTTTGAATTTCTAACATTTGCTTCTTATCTTGCATACTCATATATGGTAATGAACTAGGATGAGTGTGCCACTCTCCTAAATAATACTTCTTTTCCTGCCACATTTTTTTTGAATATTGTTTAAATCCTTTTTTTCCTCTGATAAAACTTCGATAAAATTTTTTAGAATCTGCAATATCGTAGTATATATCTGTAAGGTAGGCTAAAGTCAAATCTTCTGAATAATATCCAAAAAGAATTCCCCCTGTTTCTTGAGGTAACGAGTCTTCGTAAAGTTTTTTTAACAAAAAAACTATTTTTGGTTCTATTTCAATTTTCATCTGCAAACTCTTTTCTTTTCAAGATTGAAACCGTTCCAAGCTCTCCGCGTTCAATAATAGTCAAGCTTTCTTTTAAATGTAAAATATCTGACTCAATAATTGAAACAGCAGAGCTTGCTAACAATGACAAATGATCCATCCTTGCTGGAAACAATGGATGCCAGCAACCTAAACCATCTCTTGGGTAATCTATATTTGAAAAATCTGCCCTGTCTCGCTCTAACCACTCTTGAATATTTTCTTTGAATTTTTTCAGCACAACTTTATTTCCTCGTTGTATGTTAATATACATTCTTTTAGCATGTAGGCCTAATGATGTTGAAATAACTAAACCATTTAATTTTTTACTGACGATTAAATCTAATACTTTGTCATTGCCTGTTGTTTCAATAATTACATCATATTCATCTATATTCACTTCTTGTTTTTTTAGGAACTCTTCAATTGACATACTAAATCCATTGCCTTTGTAATGAATAAAAGATTTTGTTAATCTTTTTTCTATACTAATTGCTTTATATTTTCCAATGTCCGTCGCAGCTAAAGTATGCCTTGTTAGATTACCAATCTCTAAAATATCAGAATCCACAATATCCAATTGTTCAACTCCTGACCGAACTAACGTTTCAGACAACACCGACCCAAGTGCTCCGACACCAACAAAGAGAAACTTTAATTTTTTTATGTTCTTTGATAAATTCCCCCTACTTACAAGATTATCTGGAGACCAATTTTCACTACTAATCCATTCTAAAGAAACACTTTCTCGAAGAAATATCCTTCTCATATCAGCCATTTCATAGCCTTTTATATCTTTTCTAAATCCTTTGAAAAAGTGTTCTGGAGTACTAGAATCTGACAAAATAGGGAGTTCTAATGATTGCCAGTGCATTTCACTTATTTGTCCGTTTACTCTTTCTGATATAGGAAACCCAAGCATCATGATGTGTGAATTTCGATCTCTTAAATTGTTTAAAAAAGGCATAACATCTTTAGTGAAATTTACATTGTTTTCTTCGAATATTTTTATCAATTGAGACCAATTTTCAGGAGCCTGCCATGGCTCGATATATGGCATAGATAAAAGTTTTATCCAAACTCCCTTCTCATCTCTTGATTTTTCGTTCATCACATATTTTCCCCAAGAATAAGAAGTGATTTCAGCACCTTTCTTCTTATATCCCGAAATCCCTTTATAGTAATCAGTAACATACATAAAATCTTGATATACGGTTCCAGGCTTACCTGATTTCATATTTAAGAATCCTACCCGATATTCATCATACTTATTCCATTGACTAAAGCTTGCCTCATCTTCTGAAAATAGAACTTTTTTACGAAAATTTGTGGTAGGGTAAGCAACTTTTTCAAAATAATCCCCTTCTGCTAGCAATACTCCATTAGCAGCTTGTTTAATCCATTCTAACGCTTTTTTAGTATAGTTATATAATCTAGAATTCCCTTCCTCCATTTTAACCTCTAGGCTAGGAGAAAATTGCTCTAAACAAATATTACTATCATAGTAATCATGGTCCGAAATATTTTTTAAATGTGGAGATTGATGCGGAAAGACACACCCTATACCATTTATTTTAGATGGATAAAATTGAATTTTACCGTTTGGATAGTTATCATCAATAAATACATGCCAATCACTATATTTGGGGATGTAGCTTGACTGTTGCCCCTTATTCTTTAACCTTATCTTAAGTAGCCATCTACCTTCTGCTTCAAAACTATAATCTTTTATTATCTCACAATCATCCGCCAACCACTCCAGATATCGTCTTCCTTCGAGTAATGATTCACTTGGTTCTAAATTAACCAAATCTAGCACTTCCTATATCTTCTGTTGGAGAGTTTCTAGAGGTGAACTTATTATTGCTATCAGTAGGCGGTGTTTTAGGTTCTGGAAATTCTGTTCCTAAAAGATTTCTCCAATAATTTGCACTTGTTGAAAACTCAGTTTCATCTATAGCTTTGCGAGCTGTAAATGCAGCCTCTTTAATTAAATTATAAAATTCTTCATACTCCTCTTCTGTTATTCTTCCAAAAACATCATGTTCTTCCACACCGTGATCAATTAGTACAGGTTTTGTAGGATATTTTCTCACTATTTCTTCCAATGTTACTGTAACACCTTGAGCGACTGTATCAATATTATCCGGGCAACTTTGACCAATGATATGTTCTAACGGATACCCTTTTGGATATTTTGGAATCTCATGATGTTTTTTCCACCATTTAAGAGCTTTAACAACATTTATATAGTTTCCATTGCAGGTCTTGTTTTTTTCAACTGTCCAATGTATTTGAGCTAATGGATTTGTCAAAGACCATGTATTTTCGCTAGTGTCTGGTATCAAGATAGGTGCTGCATTTTTTGTTTCAGTATCCATTTTAATGACTAATTCTCCCAAAGCTGAATCATAATATTCTTCATTACTTATCATCGTTTGTAAGCCTCTAGTCATTTTTCTACCTTCATTTTTCATCAAGTTAAGAGTTTCAGCATCTTGTACCTTCGCTGTAATCACTAGATCAAGATCTACATAAGACAACTCAATTCCAATTGATCTTTGATTGATTGTATATTTATCTGCATAATACTTTTCTAAGAATGGCTTGAATCTTTCTAAGGCTTCATCAGGTGTCACTTGGTCAGCATCAATATTAGTTACGACAATGATATCTACATCTGAGCGATTCTCACCTTTAGGCTTGACTGCTGTGTTTCGTTTATAGCTTCCCTGAAGAAAAGTAGTCTCAATAATCTCTGAAAGATCATCATCAGCTAAAAGCCTACTTCTTAAAGTATTATGTCCTCTAGCTAAATCCTTAATTTGATTTTGAGTTAGTCTTATGTTCTTTAAAAAATCTGAAAAATATGAATTAACTGTTGCCATTTTATTCCCCTCCAATTTTATAATAATATTGATTCTCTATATGTGAAGTTTTTACTGTCATACTCTAGAAGTTGAATCTCTCCAAATTGAGTTGCATGTTGACCAAAAAAAACTATAAAACTATTTGGAACTGTAAATATGAGTCTCCACTGTTTCCGCTTTACTCTCATAGGTAGTCTTTGTAGTATTTCACTTGCTTCTACAGCAAGTTTCATACAATGATTTCCATCTTTAACAAATCTTTGCTCTGGAACTTTAGGAAATATATCTATGATGTCTATTTTTTCATCTAAAAATTCAGTTTCTACATATTCTCTAACATCATTTTTTAAATTTCTGTTCATCAAATCTATATTAATTATTACAACTTTACTATTTTTATCAATGTCTGTATTAAAATGCAATTCGTTTTCAAAATGCATATTTCCCTCAGAGTATTCCCAGATCTCAGAATTAAAACCTTTCTGAATAGGATACAGATATTTTTGTGTTTTTTGATGAGCATAGTATCCTAAAGTAAATGCTATTGATTGGTGTGCTTCTAGATAAATGCTGTATTCAACAGTTGGTTCTATTTGTTCCTTTACAAATTTTTGAATTTCATTTTTAATCTGGTTATTCCAAACTTCATAGTCACAAAATCTCGTTTCTATAAAATAAGGAGATAGATCCAAGAATTTATTAACATTTTCCTTAAGTTCTTCAGCACCATCAGAAAAACTTCTAATCCCTATACTAAAAAAATTATTTTCTGTAAATCGAGTAAATATTTTTGCCCTAGAAAAATGTTCCATCATTGCCTTTTTGTCTAAAACTACTCCGTCTTTTATTTTGGCATGTAGATCATCTATCAACGAAATATATGGAGCATCCCTATAAAAATCTTCATCTATTTTTTTGAGTTTATTCTTTTTTAAATCTACATTTAAGTAATCTATTAATGCAGCTATAGCTTTTCCTTCTTGAATTTTTATTCGACTTAAAAGAGAAAATAGTTCGGTTTCATTAATTCCTAGATGATTGGCCCACTCACTTCTAATCTTTCCCATCTTAGATTTTGCTGTTTTTCCTTCTTTTAATTTTGATAGGTCAAAGCTTCCGTCATCATTACTAATTAATTGACTTAAAGCATCTGTTTGATCTAACTTCCAAGAATTGATCAATATTACTTCTGCATTATCTTTAGAGTTATCTATGGCTTCTTTTGCCTTTTCCAAAAATGATTTTTTAGTTGCATTAATAAAAGAGGGGAGGATTAAGTCAGAACACTTAATTACCTCACCACTCTTTTCATGAAATTTAACTTGATAAAATCTTTTTTTGATTGTGCCACTTGATGTATATTTTTCAGATTTGAACTCAACAACAATATCATCAAACCCTTTTGCCTCATCTAATTCAAAGCTAACAGACTTTATTTCCGAAACTTCATCAAACATTTCTAAAGCTTTCTTCCAAAAATATAAAGCTTGATACACGAAGCCATTTTTTACAGGTATAACTGAATTTGCCATCTAGCATTCACCACCATATAAACATTTTTAATATTTCGATCTAATAAATAATATATCATTATAAAATTTTCATTACTCACTCACATATCTCCGCTAACCTAAAAGCAAGAATCAATTTCACAGAATAATTAATTTCTAATAAAATATAATATTTTTCGTTCTTAAAATAACAAGATTACCGCACTACTAACTAGTCTCTCGAAAAAGAGAGTAGGATTAGACAATTTTGAATATTAAATAGGATCTACATAGCTTCTTTTAAGGGTTACAATTTTTGTGTTACTTTGCTGATACTTTGAAAAGAATCCATCATCCAAGCAAAGCAGTTCTTCAATTTCTTGATATGTTAAATATTTACCGGAAATATTCGAATATTCTTCAACAAATGATTTGGGAGTATATATTTTTTCTTCAAACAATAACTCTAACGCCTCTTCAAAAGCCTCTGGCATGGCTATCGGCATAATTTCATCCAAAGGTTCTACTTTTCTCCATCCTCTTTTACTCAAATTCTTATAAAGTCTCACAAACTCATCTTGTGTTATTATTTCTAGCTGCTTTGCCCTATAAATCATTGATGCAATAGATACTTTCCATTTCACCTTCAATTCTCTATAATGGTTTAAGTTTAAAGGATCCTTAGAGACGTCAATACTAAACGCTTTTTTAGGAAGTAGAAAGTACCCTGCTAACGAGTCCGCTTCTCTTTCTATTTTTTTATATACATCATTGTTTTCATCTTCAATATTATCAATGTCTTCATGTTGAATGAAATGCGCCAATTCGTGTATGACATCAAATTGCCTTCTGTAAAAAGACTTTTTATTACTACCTAAAACAATAACATAATAATTCTTTACTCCATTTTGAAATTCCATTGTGACTCTTTGGCTAAAAGCATCTATCTTTTCACTCGAAAACGTTAAATCTGAAATTACAAATCCTTTACTTTCCAAAAGTTCTACGGCATTTTCAATAGGAGCTTCTCCTAAATTCCATAGATTTCTCAACAAGCCAGCTTTTTCTTCCAAACTCTCTATATCACTCAAATCAGGTAACTCAAATTCTGGAAATTCTACTGTTTCCTCTAAAAAGCTCCTAAGACTAACAATATTTTCAACTCTCGACAATTGATATTGTTTATCCTTTTTTGAAGTACTTAAAAGTGATCGGAAATACGAATTTCCATATGCAAAGTTCTGTTTATTCGAAGAATAAAAAAATTCTTTTGGGAATCTCAATGCTTGCAGTAAAGAAAATAATATTTCAGGAGTTGGTGCAGAAATGTTCTGTTCATATTTTGAAATCATCTGTTTTGATACACCAATTTTCTCTTTAAGTTCCTCTAGAGTCATCCCTCTATACATTCTTGCTTCTTTCAATCTTTGACCATTAAATTGGTGTTGTACTGACACTGTCATTACCTCTATTCAGCTTTTCTTTTTCTACCTTTAAGTTTAACATGCTTGTTTTTTCTATTTTTTAATTCAGCTCTTCCGTTACCTTCTATTTCTGAATCACTAGCAGCTATAATGTAATCTGATGGAATAAATTTACTCCAATCTTCACTATATAATATTTCACACCCGTCAGATAATTCATACATAGTAATTTTGGGAGTATCTCCAATAGAGTTATCTCTTGTAATTATACAAGCTTTCTCTATATATTCACCAAACTGCTCTAATATTTTATTTGCTTTTTCTGAAGCTTCCCCATAAAGATCTGAACCAAATCGATCGATAGTATATTCAGTCGGATCAAAGAGTTGTCCATATTTATCATGCTCTTCTTCTGGTGATGGATTCTTTAACAATATTACACTTGTGAGATATGTCAATCCTCTTTCCTTATGAAACTTTCTCATTATCTGATTTTTGTTATCTTCAGACATAAATGCATACATAACCTTTTCCATCTTATCAATGAAAATAACCGAACGTTTATCAATGAATTGAAATCTTTCAGCTAATTGAGTGTCAATAATTTTTTTCAAATTATCTGCTCTCTTTAACTTACCGAAATTTAAGTTTCGGCTCTTATATTCTATATTATATTTATTAACAATCTCCTTTAACTCGTTTTCATAGCCAGGATAAATTTGTTCAACAATAGCAACCTTCAAATTCTCTTCCAATCAATAACACTCCTTCAATATAAGATATAACTACTTTAACACAAAAGGGGATTGTTTTCAAATATCGATTAAAAAAGGAGATTATTATCATTTTTGTCAACCTGCTGATTTTATCTAATAAGTAAAGTTCAGCAAAAAATCTATTTTTCTTTTTCTAAATCGAACTCAATACTTCTCTTTACCCTCTGTATCGTACTCACACTCAACCTTGTCCTTTTAGAAATCTCCTTATAACTCAATCCAGATTTCAACAATTCATAAGCATGCAACTTATCATCTGTTATTTTCGCTTTAGGACGTCCTTCTCTGAAGTTTGGATTATTTCTCTTAGCAAATGCTTTACCCTCCTGTGTACGCTCTACAATCATATCACGCTCCATTTCAGCTACTGACAAAATTGTATGCATTATCATCCGACCAATAGTTGTATTTTCAATAGTACCGAGATTAAGAACCTTAATTGTAATATTACGTTCTAACAGCGGTTCAATTACGTCCAGAGCTTCTTTAGTATTCCTTGCAAAACGATCCAATTTCGTTACTACAACTGTATCGTTATCCTCCAGAATTGATAATAACTTGGTAAATTCCGGACGATTTATTTTCGTTCCTGTAAATTTTTCTTTATACACATTTTTTTTACTCACACCAGCTTGTTTCAATTGTTCCAGCTGTTCTCCTAATGACTGAGCTGTCGTACTTACTCTCGCGTATCCATAAATCATAAAATATCCCCTCTTATTCTTAATTATTTTCTGACCTAAGTTAATGACCATCTATCAAGATTGACATATCAACAAACAAACAGTTGGTCAGAAACTATTATGTTTCTGACCAACTAAAAAATTTATAAATCATCTTCTAATGAAATGGATTTAAAAATTTCCTCCTTCATTTCTCTACCTAAAAGTTTAGGCAAATTTTCTTGATTGATTCCTAAAACATACGGTGTTTGTATCAACACATAAGACATATCGTAAGTTAAAACTTCTTGTTCCGGCCTCAAATTAAGTGAATTATAGAAAAAACTCCTTGCGGCTCTTTTTTAAGTGTCTGGTAGTAAGAAGCAATTGCAGGTGAAAGTTTTCTAAGAACGTTACTTTCATTATAACCACTAAACTTAACCGTCAACTTATCTGCAACAATTCCAACGGCTCCTTTTAAAGCACTTTGTGTACCAATAATTACCACACAACCAGAAGATCTCCCTATATTTAAAATGTTCAAAAGCAATCTTTCTGCATAATCACTTTGCTTTTTATCTAACCCATTTCGAGTATTTTCATATTCATCCGCTAATAAAACTATTTGTTTTAGTGGAGCATGTAAATGCTTCTCGTTATATTCTTTAATGTTTTCAACTTGAAGCTCATAAAACAACCTTTCACGTCTTTCAAGCTCTTTTAAGACGTATTCAAAGACCTTCAACTGAGAGTTAATTCCAGAAGCAATAAAAGCTCCTGCTTTCTCAAATTCTATAAAATCAGCAATTTTAGAACTAGACGTCAAAAACATAGTTGTATAGTCAAAACCCAAATCGTATTGCGAAATTTGAGCTAACTGAGCTAAAATATTCTTAATTTTAACACTTTTCCCTGCTCCACTCATCCCTGCTACCCAAAAGAAATTCGTTTGAAAATTCCATTTAGCAGACAGTGCTCCCATTAAACTTTCCCCAATAAAAAACTCCCCAACTGCATTATACTTATTCAGTGCATCAATACTCATTTCATAAGAAGATAGCTCTTCATTTAATAAAACTACTAAAGTAAAAATACCTCTGTCGGCATGTTCTTTAATAATCACTCGGCACCTAAATAGAGCTTCAATATCTGGCTTCAATTTTTCAATGTTTTGAACCGTCTGATTTTCTATAAGTCGGCAATTTAATTGAAGGAATTTCTCTTGCCCCGAAACATTACTCACACTAAATTTCCACATTTTTCTATTTCTATATACTTGGTCTAAGAATCGCTATGCTTTTTTCTGAGCTGATAAAGGTAAAATACTAGCTTGAATTATTTGTTCTGCTTGAAATTCGGGATTTTTTTCTGGAACAATATTCTTAATCTTTTTTAACAGTACAGGATCATTCATTACATATTCCTCCATTAGCCTTGGGTCAGCAGATAGTAGTGCTGGAATATATTGATGCAAGTATCCTTCAACACTAACATAAACATTTTTCCTAAGTGAATTATGGGCGGGTAAGAGATATAGCATTTTAAACAATTCATCTGATGAACATCCTTGTGAAATAGTTGTAGTTATCTTTTGTACATTTAGTATTTTTATCTTCAAAATACTTCGTGCTCTATCATACTCTGTATGATAGAAGTCAATTGTTACACCCAAAATCTTTTCTATCGCTTCCCAAGTTTGATCTAGTCTCAAATGAATATTTAAGCTCACATTACAGACGATGATATAAATGATGCTCATAACCAGTTCGCTAAGTACGCAAATTTTTAATTCGTAGCTAACAACGTAGTTAAATAGATTTTCAGGCAAAATAAAAAACTCCGAATGCTGTTATATCAACATTCGGAGCTTCTATAATAGGTCTACCCAACAGACCCTTCCATCTCATAACTAATCAGTCTATTAAGTTCCACCGCATACTCCATCGGCAATTCCTTCGTAAACGGCTCCACAAATCCCATAACGATCATTTCCGTCGCTTCTTGCTCTGACAAGCCACGACTCATCAAGTAATAAAGCTGTTCTTCCGAAATTTTCGAAACCTTCGCTTCATGCTCCAACGCCACTTGGCTGTTATGGATCTCATTAAACGGAATCGTATCTGATTTCGATTTATCATCCATGATGATCGTGTCACACTCAATATGTGAAATCGAACCAGCACTATCTTTGGCAAAGGTTACTTGTCCACGATAGTTCACTTCTCCGCCATCTTTAGCAATCGATTTTGAAACGATCGAGCTTGATGTGTTTGGTGCATTATGAATCATTTTTGCCCCTGTGTCTTGGATTTGGTTTTCGCCGGCGAATGCGATTGACAGCATCGTACCGCGTGCGCCTTTTCCATCTAGATAGACACTTGGGTATTTCATCGTTGCTTTTGCTCCTAGGTTTCCATCGATCCACTCAACGGTTGCTCCTTCGTAAGCTTTGGCACGTTTGGTTACTAGGTTATATACATTATCTGACCAGTTTTGGATCGTTGTGTAACGTGTATAGGCATCTTTATGGGTAAAGATCTCAACGATCGCTGCGTGTAAGCTATTGCTTGTGTACGTAGGTGCGGTACAGCCTTCTACGTAGTGAACACTTGCGCCTTCATCCACGATGATCAACGTACGTTCAAATTGTCCGGTGTTTTCCGCGTTGATCCGGAAGTAGGTTTGTAATGGAACATCTACGCGAACGCCTTTCGGTACATAGATAAAGGTTCCACCAGACCAAACAGCAGAGTTTAAGGCTGCTAATTTGTTATCTGTTGGTGGCACTAATTTTGAGAAGTATTTCTTGAATAAATCAGGGTATTCTTTCAACGCTGAATCTGTATCGGTAAAGATGATCCCTAACTTTTGGAATTCTTCTTTCATATTGTGGTAAACCACTTCTGATTCATATTGCGCTGAAGCACCAGCTAGGTAAGCACGTTCAGCTTCTGGGATCCCGATTTTTTCAAAGGTTTCTTTGATTTTATCTGGTACATCGTCCCAGTCGCGAGCAGGTTTGTCGCTAGCTCTTTGGAAATATTTGATCTTATCAAAATCGATATCTGATAAATCCGGTCCCCATTCCTGCATTTTCATTTTATTGAATTGTTCTAATGATTTCAAACGGAATTCTAGCATCCATTCTGGTTCTTCTTTTTTACGTGAAATTTCTCTAACGACTTCCTCTGTTAGTCCATCCCCTGTACTGAAGATCGGTTTCACATCATCGTGGAAACCAAATTTATATTCTTCTAACTCTGGTACGTTGCTCATTATTTCACCTTCCCTTAAATATAAGTTCGAACTCTAAATACGAATAAACGGTGGGAGCAGAAGCAACCCTTTCGGAAATAAGCTGAAATTAACAAAAATTTGAAAAGTAATTTTCGTTAATTCCTTCTTATTTCTCAGGGTTAAGCACTTCTGTCCCATCCTCTCTTGATTTGTATTTTTATTATTCACAGTGTAATTGTCCTGCAGTTCCTTGTCCGTCATTTTCCACTGCTTGTTCTAATGCTTTCCACGCTAATGTGGCGCATTTGATGCGTGCCGGGAATTTTGCTACGCCGCCAAGCATCGCTGCATCACCAAGTTTCTCTTCATCGGATACCTCATTGCCTTGCACCAATTGGGAGAAATCTTCCGCAAGCTGCTCTGCTTCAGTTAAACTTTTTCCGATGACTGCATCGGTCATCATGCTGGCACTTGCGGTACTGATCGAACAGCCGCTGCCGTTAAAGGCGATATCTTTGATGATATCATCTTGGATATCCAGCTGCAATTCGATCACATCACCGCACGTCGGATTGTTCATTTCGATTGTCTGACTTGACGCATCCAAGCTTCCATGATGATGCGGATGGCTAGAATGGTCTAAGATCACTTGACGGTATAAATTATCTAATTTAGAGAGAGCCATGTTGGAAAAACTCCTTTGTCGCTAAAATTGCTTCGATCAATCGATCCGCATCTGCTTTTGTATTATAGAGATAAAAGCTTGCTCTAGCTGTTGCTGCTACGTCTAAATATTTCAGTAATGGCTGGGCACAATGATGTCCTGCCCGAACTGCCACACCCTCCATATCTAAAGCCGTCGCTGTATCATGAGGATGCAGTCCATCTAAATTAAACGCAATCACACCCGTATGATGAGCAGGATCTTGTGGGCCATAAACTGTTAGACCATCGATCGCTAACAATTTTGGCAATACATACTCTACTAATTCTGCTTCATGTTGATGGATATTGTCTAAACCGATCTCATTGAGAAAATCGATTGCGGCACCCAAAGCGATCGCACCGCCAATATTTGGCGTTCCTGCTTCGAACTTCCATGGCAATTCTTTCCATGTACTATCATACAAATTCACAAAATCGATCATTTCTCCGCCGAATTCGATGGGCTCCATTTTCTCCAGCAATTCGCGTTTTCCATATAATACACCAATTCCAGTTGGGGCGCACATTTTATGTCCGCTAAAAGCATAAAAGTCCGCATTGATGGCTTGAACATCCACCGACATATGAGGAACAGCTTGCGCACCATCGACAACTAAGACAGCACCATGACTATGCGCCAATTCAGCTAGTTCTTTGACTGGATTGATCACACCTAAGACGTTAGAGACATGAGCGATAGAAACAATCTTGGTTTTGTCCGTGATTTGTTGTTTCGCGCTTTCCATATCTAAAAAGCCATCTGCTGTAATATCAATGTATTTCAACGTTGCCCCTTTACGTTCGGCTAATTGCTGCCACGGAATGATGTTTGAATGGTGTTCCATATAAGAGATCACGATTTCATCACCAGCTTGTACTGCTAGATCACCATAGCTTTTTGCGACCCAGTTCAAGCTAGTCGTTGTGCCTCGCGTGAATAATGCTTCAGCTGTTTCTTTGGCATTGATAAAAGCTCTAACTTTTTCACGAGCCGCTTCGTAATCTTTTGTTGCCCGTTCAGCTAAAGTATGAACACCACGATGGACATTAGCATTATCATGTTCGTAATAATAAGTCAGTCTATCTAAAACTGCTTTGGGTTTTTGAGTTGTTGCTGCATTATCCAGATAAACAAGCGGCTCGTCATTTACTTCTTGAAACAAGATGGGAAACTGTTGCCGAATCTTATCTGCGTTTATCATGCATTCAACTTCCCTTCAATAACATCTACAAATTCTTTTTGGACTTCTTTGACCGGGATCGCTGTGATCACTGAGCCTAAGAAACCACGAATGACCAATCGTTCTGCTTCTTCTTTGCGCAGACCACGACTCATCAAATAGTACATTTCTTCTGGATCGACACGACCAACACTGGCTGCATGTCCTGCAGTTACTTCATTTTCATCGATCAATAAGATTGGGTTCGCATCACCGCGCGCTTTATCAGAAAGCATCAAGACACGGCTTTCTTGTTGCGCATCTGCCCCTTTAGCCCCTTTTAAGATATGACCAATTCCGTTGAAGGTTAATGTTCCGCGTTCACGGATAACCCCGTGTTGTAAAATGTGTCCTACAGAGTGAGACGCTTTATTGGTTACACGCGTATCGATACCTTGTGTTTGTTTACCAGCACTGATTGCAACAACTTTGACTTCTGAATGAGAGCCTTCGCCAACTAAGTCAGAATCAAAATCAGCAACCACATCGCCATCATTCATAACACCGATCGCCCAGTCAACTGAGGCATCGCGCATGATATGACCACGGCGGTTCATATAAGTCGTAAGGTTTTCACCTAATTGATCGACTGCTGAATACTTCACTTTTGAGCCTGCTTTAGCGATGACTTCAACAACGATGTTTGCCGAAACTTTTGCTTTACGTTCGCCGATCGTTTGGAATCGTTCTAAATAACTGAATTCACTATGCTCATCTGCAATGATCAAAACATGTTTGAAGAAGGGCTGTTCACTATCTGAATCTTGGATAAAGATCGATTCGATCGGTTCTTCGATCACTACATTTTTAGGTACATATAAAAATACACCACTGTTCATGAACGCTGTATGGAAAGCCGTTAGCTTGTCTTCGTCCATCTCCACAGCTTTTGTCATATAGTATTCTTTGACTAGATCACCATGTTCCTGCATCGCAGTGAACAGATCAGTGAAGATCACGCCTTGGTCAGCTAATTTTGCTGAAAGTTGTTCAAATGCTGTGATCGATCCTTGCTGCACGATGACTGGATTGTCTTTCATTGCATCAAAGCTAGGGATATTCATCGCTTGTGGTGTATATTCGTCTGTATTTACATTAAACAAAGGCCAACGGTGAAATTTCACCCGTTCGATCTTTGGTAATTCTAAGTGTTCAGCTTTTTCTAAAGCCGCTGCGCGCAAGTCCGTCATCCATGAGGGTTCTTCGTTACGTGCTGAAAAAGCTTTGATGTCGTCAAGATAATTTGCTGTTGTGATATCTTTCATTTATCTTGTCCTCCTTACGCTTCTTCTTTGTATTCGATACCTAATTCTTCACTGATTCCAGCATAGCCTTCTGCTTCTAAACGTTTTGCAAGATCAGCGCCGCCTGTTTTTACGACACGGCCTTCCATCATGATATGCACAACATCAGGTGTGATGTAGTTCAATAGACGTTGGTAGTGAGTGATGATCAATGCGCCAAAGTTTTCGCCGCGCATTTCATTCACGCCTTTTGAGACAACTTTTAAAGCATCGATATCTAAACCAGAGTCGATTTCATCTAAAATAGCAAAAGTTGGTTCCAGCATCAATAATTGTAAGATTTCGTTACGTTTCTTTTCTCCGCCTGAGAAGCCTTCATTCAAATAACGTTCAGCCATTTCCTCAGGCATATTTAGTAGTTCCATTTTTTTATCTAATTTTTTGATGAACTGCATCACAGAAATTTTGTCATCTTCGTCACGTTTGGCATTGATCGCCGCACGCATGAATTCAGCATTTGTGATACCAGGAATTTCACTTGGGTATTGCATCGCTAAAAATAGACCTAAGCGGGCACGTTCATCTACTTCAAGTTCTAAGACATTTTCACCGTCAAAAAGAATTTCACCTTCTGTGACTTCGTAGTTTGGATTTCCCATGATCGCAGCAGATAACGTTGATTTACCTGTTCCGTTTGGTCCCATGATCGCGTGGATTTCTCCTGTTTTCATGGTCAGGTTCACACCTTTTAAAATCTTTTTATCTTCGATTGATACGTGTAAATTTTTAATCTCTAAAACGGACATGTATAATTCCCTCCAACTTAAAAATAATTATTTTATCGTTCTCATTCATTTTATCCTAATTGAGAATGATAAGCAATCTCTTTACTAGAATAATTCTTAATTAAGCTAGCTTTTGTTTGTGAAAAAGTGGACTTAATTAGAATCTTTCTAAATTAACTATTGTTCTTTTATTTGGATTTTACTCTGTTACTTGCTTTTATACATTCCTAATTACTTTGATTTTCCCCACATATTGTGAGATAATTTACAACGATTTCAGAATAATTTTGACTAGAGCAAAAATCATTTTGTCCAGCCAATCGAAAAGAGGGTTTTTAATGTCTAAAAAAGGCATCATTCTTGTTAATCTTGGTACACCAGATAAACCTGAAACCAAGGAAGTTCGAGCTTATCTTAAACGCTTTTTAGGAGATAAACGAGTGATCGATACTAATCGTTTGATTTGGCTTCCTGTTTTACATGGGATCATTCTACGAACCAGACCAAAAAAATCTGCTGCTTTGTACCAACAAATCTGGCAAGAAGCTGGTTCACCTTTACTTATTTATACTCAATCACAAACGAAGCAACTGCAAGCACGCTTTCCAGATCAAGTTGTGCGTTATGCCATGTCATACAGCAGCCCTTTGATTCCAGAAGTGTTACAAGAGATGCATGATTTAGGGGTAACTGATTTGACGATCATTCCATTGTATCCCCAATATTCAACAACGACTACAGCGCCAATATTCGACGAAGTAGCAAAATTTTATTTGAAAGCTGAGGCGATTCCTAGCTTACATTTTATTCAATCATTTTATGATGAGCCATTATATATCAAAGCCTTAGCGAATCAAATCAAACAAGCTTTAACAGAAAGAAAAATAGATAAAATTGTGTTCTCTTATCACGGTATTCCAGTTTCTTATGTAGAAAAAGGCGATCATTATTTAGAGCATTGTCAACAAACGACCCAAGCTGTTATGGAACAGGTCGGTGATGTTTCGCACATTAGCACCTTTCAATCGAAATTTGGACCTGCTGAATGGCTGACACCAGCTACTGATCAAACGTTAAAAGAGTTACCTAAGCAGGGAGCTAAAAATATTTTGATTCTGACACCTGGTTTTGTTTCTGACTGTTTAGAAACGATAGAAGAAATTGAAAAAGAAAATTATGGCTATTTTATGGAAAATGGCGGTGAACATTTCCACTATATTCATCCATTTAATGCTGATCCTATTTTCATTGATATTTTAGAAAAAATGATACAAAAATAATAAAAAGAGACAGAAAAAATCGATTAAAATTTTTTCTGTCTTTTTTATTATTTATCTACTGGTTTTACAGATCCATCCCATTTTTCAAGAATCCAATCTTGGATTTCTTTACTATGCAATGCATCAACTAATTTTTTGATCTTATCACTATCTTTATCTTCAGAACGAACAGCCACAATATTTACATATGGTGAGTTGTCTTTTTCAAGTAAAACTGAATCTTTCAACGGGTTCAACCCTGCGCTATAAGCAAAGTTAGCGTTGATTGCTACAAGATCTGCTTCATCGTTATTGTACGTTGTAGTTAGTACCTCTGGATTGATATTATGGATAAATTTCAAGTTTTTAGGATTTTTATCAATATCTTCAAATGTCGCTGTTTCTAAGTCAACACCATCTTTAACCGTAACTAAATCTGCATCTTGTAAAATCGTAATAATTCGACCCCAGTCAGATTCTGAATTTGACGTAATGATCGTTGCACCGTCTTTTAAGTCTTTAATATCTTTGATTCGTTTTGAGTATAGACCCATCGGCTCAATATGAATACCGCCAGCATTGGCAAAATCATATTTGTTTTCTTTGACTTGTAAATTAAAGTACGGAATATGCTGGAAGTAATTGGCATCAATATCACCTTCAGCTAAGTTTTTATTTGGTAAGATGTAGTCATCGAATTGAACGATTTCTAAATCAACACCTTCTTTTTTCAAAATTGGTTTAACTTGTTCAAGGATTTCTGCATGAGGTGAAGCTGATGCACCGACTTTTAAAACTGAAGATTCTTTTGCAGATCCTGCTGATTTACTATCAGTTGTTTTGTCCTTTGCGCCTCCACAAGCAACTAAACCAAATGTTACAACTGCCAATGCTGCTAAACCGAATAATTTCTTTTTCATCATATATTTCCTCCAATTATGTTCTATTTTGATTGTTTATCGTTTGTCAGAGCGTTTCACTAATTGATCGCCGACAAACTGAATAATAAACACAATAACCAAGATTAAAACTGTTGCAACCAACGTGACTGTATTATTGTTACGACTAAATCCTTCTTGATATGCTAAACCACCAAGACCGCCGCCACCGATGATCCCAGCCATTGCTGTAAAGCCAATCATTGTGATCGTTGTTAGCGTTACACCCGATAATAACGCTGGTGTGCTTTCAGGGATCAAGACTTTAAAGATTTTTTGAATTTTAGAAGCCCCCATTGCATCTGCTGCTTCTAGCACACCACTGTCTACTTCACGAAAAGCAATTTCGACTAAGCGGGCATAAAATGGCGCAGCTGATACGATCAATGATGGAATTGCTGCCTTTGCGCCAATTCCTGTGCCAACTAATTTTCTTGAAAAGTCCATCAACAAGATAATCAACACGATATAAGGAATCGAGCGGAAAATATTGCTAACGACTGATAAAATACTATAGCAAATTTTTGCAAAAGGTGATTTGTTACGGCTTAAACTGTATAATAACAAACCTAATAAAAAACCAATAATAATAACAAAAATCATCGCAACGACCGTCATAAATAATGTATCAATCGCCGCCTGCTGCATTGATTCTGGATTCACTCGGCTAAAGTTTAAATATTTCTCTGCAAATGTTTCATTCGCCACGGTGAATCACCTCCATCACAACTTCTTTTTCATTGAAAAATGCCAATGCCTTATCTATTTCACTCGTTGTTCCTGTAATCATGACAGTCAAGGTCCCAAAGGCTCCTTCTTTTGCTTGTTGAACTTGACCTTGAACCACATTGATATCTACAGCAAACTGACGAATTGCTTGTGAGATCACAGGCTCGTTGGCATTATCACCGCTAAATTGTAGTGTTGCGACAAGTCCTGCTGGATTTTCTTTGATCAGCTCTTGTAACAGCTCTTCTGTATCTTCTTTTGGTTCTAATTCCTGTTGAACAAAACGTTTCGTAACAGCTTGTTTAGGATGTCTAAAGACCTCTAAAACATCCCCTTCTTCAACGATTTGGCCCTGTTCCATTACCGCAACTTTGTTGCAGATTTTGCGGATCACATGCATTTCGTGGGTAATCAATACAATGGTTAAGTTCAACGTTTGATTGATTTCCAAAAGCAGATCCAATACTTCATCTGTAGTCTGTGGATCTAATGCACTTGTTGCTTCATCACAAAGTAAAATTTCAGGGTTATTAGCTAATGCTCGAGCAATCCCTACACGTTGTTTTTGTCCACCCGATAATTGACTTGGATAAGCATCTCCACGACCTTCTAATCCAACTAAGCTTAAAAGTTCTTGTGCTCGTTCTTTTCTGACTTTCTTTGGAACATTTGCTAGCTCTAAAGGTAACATAATATTCTCTAAAATCGTTCTTGACCATAATAGATTAAAGTGCTGAAAAATCATCCCAATCTTTTTACGAAATTGGCGTAATTCTCGGTTGGCCATTTGGGCAACATTTTGACCTTGAATAATGACTTCACCTTGTGTTGGTAATTCTAGACCATTTAATAAACGAACCAAGGTACTTTTACCAGCGCCTGAATAACCAACGATTCCATAAATATCTCCTTGATCGACCGTTAGTGAAACATCATTCACCGCTGTTACTTGCCCGCTTTTACCGGAAAATTGTTTTTGTACGTTTTGTAATTCGATTAGAGGCATTTCTTTCCCTCCACTTTCTTTGGTTTTGCTTCTTTTTTATTATACTACATGATTTGCTTTACGTTGTGAAATAGCTGGTAGATTATTTTTTATAATACAGTGTGATTAATCTACTGCCTGGAATGTAATTCACTAGTAAGGAAACTTCTCTCACTTCGTTCGCCAAGTACTGTTCAACATCAGTTTACTTTTTAAACTGTGTTGAACATGCAAAAAGCTTCCGCCCCATGTCATCGATCTGACAAAAGGACGAAAGCTTGCCTTTCGTGTTACCACCTTGATTTACCATTATTTCACAATAATAGCCTTATACAGTACTTGAATTCGCATACTGTTGTGCTATAACGGGCACTCCCGTAATAAGTTCACATGCGCTCACTTATTCTGCTCAAAGACCATCTTCCATCTCAACTATGCTGCCCATTTTCAGCGAACAAGGCTCTCTTCAAACACGTTTGACATGTACTCTTCTTTTCAAAGCTTTCACTTTATATTGATGAAATTATAGCAATATCCAAATCGCTTGTCAATCATTTTCACGCTTGATTTAATTCTGCTTCATCGATATCGGTTAGAATGGCGATCCAAGCGTTCTTTTGATCAGGATCATCCAATGTACTCGGATCTTGTTCAGCCGCTTCATTGATCGCTGAAATCGTCCCGCTAAGAGGTGTACTAAATTCACTGACTGCTTTTTCAGCTTCCAATTCGATCAATGAATCTCCTTTTTTCAACGTTTGCCCTACTTTCGGCATGGTTGCAAACGTAATATTGCCTAGATCTTCTTGCGCTTCATTGGTCAAACCGATTTTATAGCCAGCATCTGTTTTTAAGAGCCACAAGCTATCGATTATTTTCAATTCTTCCGCCATTATTGAGTAGCTCCTTTGTAATCAGATTCTTTAAATCCGTTTGCTAAAAATTGCTCTCCTTTAACAAAAATCGGACGTTTGATCAACATACCATCAGTTGCTAATAATTCACTTGCTTCCTTGATTGAAAAGTCGTTGACTTTATCTTTCAAACCTTGTTCTCTATAGCGGATGCCGCTTGTATTAAAGAAACGGCGGACTGGTAAATCACTTTGCTCCATCCAACTTGCTAATTGTTTTGCAGTGGGTGGATTTTCGATCATATCGATTGTTTCGTATTTTACCTGATGCTCATCTAACCAAGCCTTTGCTTTCTTACAAGTTGAACATTTTGGATACCAGAAAAATGTGTACATTTTAACGCCTTCTTTCATTTAATAGTCTTCGATCGTTGCTTCTTTTTGATATTTCATTGACATAATCAATCCTACGCCTAACATATTGCCCAAAATCGAGGAACCACCTTGACTAATAAATGGTAATGGAATTCCTGTTAAAGGCAATAGCCCAATATTTGCACCAATATTTTCAAATACATGGAACAGAATCATCATGATAATCCCTGTTGCAATGTAGGCATAAAATTCATTATTTGTCTCAAAACAAACACGAATCATGCGGTAAATCAAGATAAAGTATAGCAAAATAATAAAACAGCCGCCAATGAAACCAAAGTTCTCACCGACAACAGTGAAAATCATATCTGACTCTCTAACTGGCACATAAACATCACTGACATTGTAGCCTTTACCAAGTAAACCACCTGAACCAATCGCAGTTATTGCTAATGCTGGTTGGAAAGAACGATCTGGATCATGATGAAAAGGATTCATCCATAAATCGATTCGGTCAAATTGATAAGGTTTAAAGCCAACAGAATACAAAAATTCACGTCCCGTAGTCGTTGTCACTAAATAAATTGTTCCTGCACCTATTAGTAACGCAGCCAAAAATGTTGGTAAAATAATTTTCCAAGTAATCCCTGACATTAAAAATACTCCGCCAAAAATGGCTAAGAAAACCAACATCGTCCCAAAATCGTCTTGTAGTAAAATTAGAATAATGACTGGCATCGTGACTAACATCATTTTACCAATCAGCCAAAAGTCCGATTTTAACGTTCGATTGACATTTTTCACATTATGCATCGTCACTACGTAAGCCAACATCAAGATAAAAGCGACTTTCATTAATTCTGAAGGTTGGAATGTCGTTCCGCCAATACTGATCCAGTTTTTAGAACCGGTTTGTGATTCTAAATAAGGATCGTAAAATTTTAAAAGCAGTCCCATCATGACTAAACCAATCGCATAGAAGATAGGGGTCAATCGCCATAGAAGTTTGGAACTAAAATTCATAACAATTACAATACTGACACCACCGACTAAATACCATAAGCCTTGTTTCATAAGCATATTACCAATCTCTGGTCGGTTAGGATCATTGCTTAGCGCCACATAAAGTGACAATATGCCGATGATCGATAGAAGGAATACAGGTAAAATCACACCATAATCAATTCTATTATCTAAATTACGCATTAGTTTATTTTTATTCATTCGTCATCCCTTTTCCTTAAATCATACGCTTTTTATTATAACTTTCTATAGGCAGAAAAGAAAGTATAGTCTTAATGATTTTGGAAAAACTTTAAAGTACAAATTTAGGTTTACCCTTTCAACAAACTTTTCTATGTTCATTTAATTACATATTGCTTTGATACACTACAAAACTATATACTAAAATTTAAAGGGAGGTAAATAGGATTGAAAAATATTTATTTGTTAGTAATTAGTTTATTTTTATTATCGCTTAGTGGCTGTGGAAAACAGACCATTACAGAAAACAAAGCGCAAGACTTAGACGAACCATGGATTACACTTGATACAGATACAATTGAATCTGATGAAAATGGCCAATTTCAGATTACGGGAAAAGCCAAATATAGCAGTTTTTCTGCTAATGTCTTGCAAAATAGAAATGGTGTTCGTACCCAAGGAACACGAGGTGTTCTCAAAATAGATAAAGATGGGACATTTATTTGGAGAAATATTTTTATAGATGGTAAAGAACCTACAACTGATGTATCTTTTTCATCCTACAAAGAAAAAGAAAAGATTCAATATCAGATTAAAGTTGATTATAGTAAATTTGTTGCGAAACAGGAAGAAGATAAGTTAGCAGAAGAAGAAATCAACAGTGTAATGCCAACACTTTTAGAAGAAATCGTTGCATCGTCTGAAGATATGATTATCAATATTGAGAGAAAATATTATAGTTACAGAAGTTTACTAGTGACAGTTCCCTTAGATATAAAGTATGAACGTAATAATGTGAAGAAAAAATATATGGATACGATTGGTTTTCTAGTTCAAGACAAAACTGCCAGTACGTTGTATCCAAATAAAGAACAAATTCCTTACATCACATTTCGTTATGAAAAAACGGATGAAATTTTAGGTGCTACTGATTTGATCAACCGACGAAAATTTATTCTTTATGATGACGTTAATGATTGAGAATATTGAGTTAATAAAACACCAAATAGTATTGAGTCTCAATAACAAAACTTAAATCGTTTTGTTTAGTTTATTGGTCTTGACCCCATAGTTGCGGCCTACATCATCATAAGAATAGGATTATTTTACAACATCTAATACTTTTTCATATGCTTCAACTTGTGCGTATAAACGTTGGAGTTGCAACTCATTTTCAATATAATTGATCGAGTTCCCAAGATTTTCTTGACGTAACTTAGCATTACGGTCTAAGGCGTTTTTATTCTCGTTGAAAAAATTAAAGCATTCTCAAAAACGACTTATTTTTTAACTATATTTAAAATAAAAAAGCCCGTCCCATCAACGGCTAAAACATTGAGGAGTCAAGCTTTATCATTATGCCAGCTGCAGGGATCGAACCTGTGACCTATGCGTTACGAGTGCATTGCTCTACCAACTGAGCTAAGCTGGCAATACATTCAAAATTATAAGACTAAACCTACCTTTTGTAAAGGAAAAACGGTGCCTTTTTTTAAATAAAAGTAGTTTTCTGAAATTTTTCTTCATTTATGGTATAATAAAATAAGTTAAGAAAGGAAGTTTTGTTGAATGTCTAATTTCGGTAACTTTAATCGTCCTGTTGAGCCTTCTTCAGAAGGGGATTTATTCACTGTTGATACTCAGGTCACTTTCTTGATGCATGGTCAGCTACAAACGGGAATTATCACAAAACAGTTAAATAATTCTGCTGTAGTGGAAATTGATGAGAATTCTGATAACACCGATTTAATAGTTAAAAGTAATGGTGTGATCGTCATCAATTACAAAAAACTTAAAAAAGTATAGATTTTTCCATCCATAATTACTGGATGGATTTTTTATTTTAGAAGAAAGAACGGGTAAAAACATCTTCCTGTTTTTACCCGTTCTTTTACTATTACTTCGTTCCAAATAAACGGTCCCCAGCATCGCCCAAACCAGGAACAATATAACCATTTTCGTCTAATTTTTCATCTAACGCTGCAGTATAGATATCAATATCTGGATGAGCTTCTTGTAAAGCTTTGATCCCTTCAGGAGCAGCTACTAGACAAACGAATTTAATATTGCTGCCGCCGCGCGCTTTCAATGCATCAATCGCCATGATTGCTGATCCTCCAGTTGCTAACATTGGATCAACCACGAATAATTGACGTGCATCAATATCTTCAGGCATTTTTACAAAATACTCTACTGGCTCTAATGTATCATGATCACGGTATAAACCGATATGTCCAACTTTTGCGGCTGGAATCAATTCCAAAATACCATCTACCATTCCAATACCTGCGCGTAAAATCGGTACGATTGCAACCTTTTTACCAGATAATGTTTTTTGTGTTGTTTTACAGATCGGTGTCTCGATAACAACATCTTCTAAAGGCATATCTCTTGAAACTTCATAAGCCATAAGCATTGCAATCTCATTCACAACTTCACGAAAAACCTTTGTTCCACAATCCTTATCTCTAATGATTGTTAATTTGTGTTGGATCAGTGGATGATCAATAACTTGGAATTTTCCCATGCTCATTCTCCTTCAATAATTTATTCCTTCCTATTGTAAAACAAAATCGAGCGATTGACTAGTCAATCACTCGAAACTTTTACTTATAAAGTGGATATTTTTTTGTTAGCTCGCTAACAGCTGTCCGGACTTCTGTTAAAATTGCTTCATTTTCGTGGTCATTTAAGACTTTCACGATCAATTTCGCTACTTCTACACAATCATCTTCTTTAAATCCTCGTGTAGTGATTGCAGGTGTTCCAAGACGAATCCCACTTGTTTTGAATGGACTAAGTTGTTCAAATGGAATTGAATTTTTATTAGCCGTGATATTGACACTGTCTAAAATCGCTTCTGCTTCTTTACCATTTAACCCAAAACCACTCACATCGATCAATAATAAATGATTATCAGTAGAGCCACTCACTAAACGAGCCTCTGGTGTTTGATTGAAAACCTTTGTCATCGCTTTAGCATTTTCAATAACTTGTTCACTGTATTCTTTAAACGTAATATCTAATGCTTCTTTAAACGCAACTGCTTTACCAGCAATTACATGTTCTAATGGTCCGCCCTGAATACCAGGGAATATATTGCTATTGATTTTTTTCGCTAGCTCTTCGTCATTTGTTAAAATAAGGCCGCCACGTGGTCCGCGTAATGTTTTATGTGTCGTAGATGTCGTGATATCAGCATATGGTACTGGATTAGGATGTAAACCAGCAGCTACAAGACCTGCAATATGTGCCATATCTACCATTAATTTAGCGCCAACCTCATCTGCGATTTCACGGAATTTGGCAAAATCGATTGTCCGAGAATATGCACTAGCCCCAGCAACGATCAGCTTTGGTTGATGTTCGCGCGCTAAAATACGCACAACATTATAATCAATCACTTCAGTGGTTGGATCAACACCATAACTAACAAAATTATATGTTTTACCACTAAAATTAACTGGTGAACCATGAGTTAAATGTCCTCCCGCAGACAAATCCATCCCTAAAACGGTATCTCCTGGTTCGATCAACGAAAGATAAGCAGCCGAATTGGCTTGTGAACCTGAGTGCGGCTGAACATTAGCAAATTTTGCCCCGAATAATAATTTGGCACGATCGATTGCTAAATTTTCAATGATATCGATAAACTCGCAACCACCATAGTAACGTTTGCCTGGATAGCCTTCAGCATACTTATTAGTAAGAATACTTCCCTGTGCTGCCATAACCCCTTTAGAAACAACGTTTTCCGATGCAATCAGCTCTAAGTTATTTTCTTGACGGTCGTTCTCTTTGGCAATTGCATCCCATAAATCAGAATCAAATGTTTTATAATCCATTAAACAAGCCTCCATTTCATTTGTTTGTATCGATTGTATCATAATTAAATGCTCTCTACTTGAAAATCGAATCTTTTTTTAAAATATTTTGATTTGCTGCCTTTTTTAATCGGTTCATATAGGCAATTCCCAACTCTGATTCAGGAAAAGCTTGAGCAAAAATCACATCTATCGCTTGTTCGTCTAAACTTCTAAGTCCAGCAAACAACAATTTAGTCGCCTGTTCAACTGAATGCTCGCCAAAAGAAAAGACTGCCTCAACTTCAGCTGAAAATGTTGCCGTTATTTGCTCATCTGCAAATAACCCGATCCGCTGATTGTTATTTTTGGCCCAAGTGATGACCTTTTTAAACACCTTCTGATCACCGTCTACGATCCACACAGGTACATCTGGAGAATAATGCTTATACTTCATTCCCGGCGCTTTAGGTGCTTCTTTTTCGCTAATTAAGTGCTGATCGATCATTACCTGACCAATAATTTGTTCTAAACGTTCTTTCGTGATTGCACCAGGCCTTAATATTACTGGAACACCATTTTTCGCAGTTAAATCTAATACCGTTGACTCCACACCGATTTGTGTTGGGCCATCATCGACTATACCAGCTATTTTCCCTTGAAGATCATGATAAACATGCTGAGCTGTCGTCGGACTAGGTTTACCAGAAGTATTGGCACTGGGTCCAACTAACGGCACTCCTGCGCTTTTGATCAACTTCAATGTTTCAGCATTATTGGGCATCCGAAAAGCAACGGTCTTCAACCCACCAGTTACAGTAGTAGAAAAAGCATTTGGTTTTACATTAAAAATCAACGTCAATGGCCCCGGCCAAAAAGTATCAACTAACGCTTTAGTCTGCACTGGAAAATCTGCTACATATTGTTTGACCATTTCAAAATCACTTACGTGAACGATTAGTGGGTTATCACTAGGACGTCCTTTAACAGCATATACTTGCTTTACCGCAGCTTCATTCAATGCATTTGCACCCAGTCCATAGACTGTTTCAGTGGGAAAAGCGATCAATTCACCTTGGCGAATGAGTGTTGCCGCTTGCTCAAGTTCATCTGCTGTAAATTGTTTTGTTTTCACTTGCTGATCCCTCCTCTTTTTATGAAACGATGATCATTCGATCATTTCCAGATAAGTCTTGAGCAATATCTACTTGCTTGTGCGCAAAGGCTTGCTGAAATAACTGTTTAACAGCTTGCCCTTGCTGAAAACCGATTTCTAAATAGATTTTACCATTTGGATTTAGCCAATCTTTTGCTTCCTCAGCTAACTGTTGATAAATCGCTAAACCGTCGTTTTCCGCAAACAATGCCGTTTTTGGTTCAAAGGTCCGAACACTTTTATCCATCAAATCCCATTCGGCATTACTGATATAGGGAGGGTTTGAAATCAAGATATCGATTTTGGTCCCTTTGATTGGTTTTAGTCCATCACCATGAATAAAATCAACTGTAGCTCCCAAACGTGCTGCATTTTGTTCTGCTATTTTTAGTGCTTCCTTAGAAATATCGATTGCTGTTACCTGCCAATCAGGTCGAGCCAATTTTAAACTGATTCCAATTGCGCCCGTTCCAGTTCCAACATCCACAACAATTAACGGCTGATTTAGATTTTCCTTTAGACAACGATCAACTAGTTCTTCTGTTTCAGGTCTAGGAATCAAGGTATGCTCATTCACTAAAAAACGGTGCTCGAAAAAATCACTATAGCCTAACAAATATTGTGGCGGATAATTCTCCCCAAGTTGCTTTAAATCTTCCGCAATTTGCTGTTCCTCTTCTGGTGAGATTTCTTCTTTTAAATGAAGTAACCAATCCGTTTTAGTCCAACCTTTTCTTTCAAGAAAGACAAAGAGAATACTGTATCCTTCTATCCCTTGTTTTTCTAAAAAAGAAAAAGCCCGTTCAAGGACTTCAAAATAACGGTTACCCATTTTGCATTTCTTCTAATTTTGATGTTTGATCGTATAAAACTAAAGCATCAACGATTTCATCTAATTTCCCAGCTAAAATTTGATCTAATTTTTGGATTGTTAACCCAATACGGTGATCCGTCACACGATTTTGTGGGAAGTTATAGGTACGGATTCGTTCTGAACGGTCTCCAGTTCCTACAGCAGATTTACGATTTGCATCATATTCGCTTTGCGCTTCTTGTTGCATTTGGTCATAGACTCTGGCACGTAAAATTTTCATAGCTTTCTCACGGTTTTTGATTTGAGAACGTTCATCTTGCATTGCAACCGCAATCCCTGTTGGAATGTGAGTCAAACGTACAGCAGAAGCGGTTTTATTGACATGCTGACCACCAGCACCACTCGCATGGTAAATATCTGTACGGATATCTTTATCGGCTAAATCTAATTCTACTTCTTCCGCTTCCGGTAAAACAACAACTGTTGCAGTTGAGGTATGGATCCGACCTTGAGATTCTGTTGAAGGGACACGTTGAACACGATGTGCACCACTTTCGTATTTTAATTTAGAGAAGACATTGTCTCCAGAAATCATCATGATTACTTCTTTATAGCCACCGATCCCCGTAATATTGGCCTCCATAACATCTGTCTTCCACCCTTGGGATTCTGCATACTTTTGATACATACCGAATAAGTCACCAGCAAATAAAGCTGCTTCATCGCCACCTGCGGCACCACGGATTTCCATGATGATATTTTTGTCATCATTTGGATCTGTCGGCAATAGTAGTATTTTAATACGTTCTTCCAGCACTTCTTTTTCTTTTTTTAGTTCTGAAAGTTCTTCTTTCGCCATTTCAGCCATCTCAGCATCTAGTTTTTCACCTAATAATTCTTCTGTATCGCTGATCCCTTCGACGACTTGTTTATAACGGCGATAAACATCGACAGTTTCACGAGTGTTTGCTTCTTCTTTTGATAATTGCATAAAGCGTTTCGTATCACTGATGACTGCAGGATCGCTTAATAATTCGCCCAGCTCTTCATAGCGATCTTCAATTGATTGTAACTGATCGTACATAGTTAGTTGCTCCTTTTATAGTTAAGTAATAAGTCTATTTTATTTTTCATTTTTTACTTTATTCATTGTTTGTTACTTGTTCACCATCGATTGGTGGATGGAAATAGTGATTACGGCATACAGGATAATAGGCTTCATTACCGCCGATTTGCACTTGAGTCCCTTCATATACTGGTTGACCATCAATATAGTGTAAATTCATTGTTGCTTTCTTGTGGCAGAACCAGCAAATCGTTTTTAGCTCTTCTAGTTTGTCTGCATACAGCATCAAATATTTTGAACCTTCAAATAGTTCATTCCGAAAATCATTTTTCAAGCCAAACGCCATGACTGGAATATTCAATTCATCCACCACGCGAGCAAATTCGATCACATGTTGTTTTCCTAAAAATTGAGATTCATCAACCAAAATACAATAGGGTTTATAATCTAGCTCTTGGATCACTTGATAAACGTTTGTTTCTTTAAAAATCGGGATTGCTTCTCTTCTAAGTCCGATACGACTTGAAACGACACCAACGCCATCTCTAGTATCCAGTCCGCTTGTCATAATCACAACAGGTTTGTCCTGTTCTTCATAGTTATGTGCTACTTTTAAGATCTCAATGGTTTTCCCACTGTTCATTGCGCCATATTTAAAAAATAATTGTGCCATTCCTTTGTCGTCACCTCTCGTGTAGTTCCTCTCGTATTTTACTATATTTTTGATAAAAAAGCAGTATTTTTGAAAAATTGCTTTCTTAGTTTTTGAAAAGAAACCATATCTGTAAACGAAAATAGCAAAGAAAAACTGCTTCTTTACTTAACCGCTATCGTTAATTTTCACTATCAACATTTAAGAAATAGGTTATGCCTATAGAATCATCTACTATTTACTTATAATTTGCGCCTATACATCCTAGTCTTTGTGAGTTCTCCATCACCTTGAACCATACATATAAATTCCCAACTATACCTTTCGTAAAATGTAGAATGATCCGTTATAAGGTAAAGATAATCGTTGCCTTTGTTTTTGAAATCATCGCAAACGAATTGAAGCATGTTTCCTGCTAGCCCTTGATTTCTATAAGAATCTTCAACGTAGACAGCACATATGTTAGGTGTTAAATCTTTTCGATCATGAAAATCATTTTCTATGACTCCGATACCTGCTACAATTTTTTTGTCATCACAAACAATATACCATTGGGGAACAGAAGTATTTGAATTTATGCATTCTTCCATGCTTTGAATGTAAGCTTCAATTGGTATCTTCCATTTTTGATGAAACCATTCAGCCGCTTCTGGTAGAAACTTAGGATGCTCTTTTATTTTTACTATTGTAAATTCTTTCATTTTTTCTCCGAATTCTGATTTTATTTATAGTATAGCGTTATTTATACACTCTCACAATAACTAATAAAAAAACTGACAGATACACATAAGTGTTATATCTGTCAGCTTAATCAAACTATTTATTTTTGTGCTGAAGCAAAGCTCGCTGCTTCTGTTCCTGATTGACGACCAAAGATGATAATATCCGCTACAGCGTTTCCGCCGATACGGTTTGCACCATGTAGTCCACCAGTTACTTCACCAGCAGCATACAAACCTTTGATTGGTGCGCCATCTTCTTTCAATACTTCTGTTTTCGTATTGATTTTCACACCACCCATTGTATGATGGATTCCTGGTGCGATTTTGATTGCGTAATAAGGTCCAGTTGATAAATCATGATCCATACCTGTTGCACGATTATATTGAGTATCAGATTTTGCTTGGACCTCTTTGTTCCATTGCTCAATTGTTTCTTTTAATTTTGCTTCAGGCATATCGATTTTTTTCGCTAGTTCTTCAATCGTTTCACCTTCTACAACAAAGCCTTGTTCATCATAAAAATCAATCGCTTTGGCACGCTCACGAACACCTTGATCGAACACTAAGTATGCTGATTTTTCTGGTAATGCAGTGATTGCAGCGGAAACTTTATCACGAGTATCCATCTCATTAACAAAACGTGTTCCCTCTTGCGAAGCTAAAATAGCTCCTTCACCACGAACAACTTCGCCGATCAAGAATGATTTATCTTGCTGAACAGTTGGATGAATTTGGATTTCTTTCATATCAACTGTGGCACCACCAAGTTTTTCAATCATCTTGATCCCGTCACCTGTTGTTCCTTCTTGATTTGTTGTTACGTAATCTTTTAATTTTGGATCATATTTTTCTAGCATTTCTTTGTTAGCACCAAACCCACCAGTTGTTACGATTACAGCATTTGATTTGATTTCTTTGGTTTCTTTATCGTTCAGTTTAACTTTGACACCATTGACTTGTCCGTCTTTTTCGGTGATTTCAGTTACGTTGGCATTCACAAAAAGTGGAATTTTTTCTTCTTTAACATTGCGAACTAGTCCGTCTACCAGATAACCGCCAATTGCTGATCCGTCAGCTGGACGATGAGTACGTTTTTCGCTCATACCGCCTGTGATCGTCAAGTTGCTTAGCTCGATCCCTTTTGTATCTAACCAATCGATCGCATCTGCTGAATGGTCTACGAAAAAGCGTAATAGTTCTTTATCATTCGTGCCTTTTCCGCCTTTTAAGGTTTCTTCAAAGAATTTATCGTTACTGTCTGTGATGCCTTCTTCTTTTTGGTATTTTGTCTCAGAAGCGTTCATACCTGATGATGATTTGATCGTGTTTCCACCAGCAACAGGCATTTTTTCTAGTATAGCCGGATTCATTCCTGCTTCTTTTGCTTGCAGTGCTGCCGTCATTCCAGCACCACCTGCGCCGATGATCACGATATCGTATTGGTCTTCTAATTCACTTAAATCTGTATAGCCATTGGCTGAAGCACCAGAAGTTACTTCTGTGCTTTCTTTTGATTCTTTACTTTTCTTAGCTGTTTTGTCTTGATCACTCGTACACCCTACAGCGATTCCTGCAAATAAGCTTAATGATACTAAACTCATGATAACTTTTTTCATTTTTTCCCCACCTCAGTAATTTTTATCCATACAATCCTGATTACACAATTTTTTAAACTCCTTCACACAAATGTGATTCTATTCACATTCGATAAAAGCGTAAATACCAGAAAAAAAATTGATTTCACTCCTTTTTAAAAAGAATCAACATATGAATGTTACTTCTCTCACAATTAAAATAACATGTTCTGATTAATTTGTGCGATATTCTGGCTTTTTTTAATCAATTTCTTATTTCTTCTAAGTATTTATTCTTTGTTTGCCCATCATTTATTTTCTGATATACTTGTTTTAACGATGTTCAGGAGGTCCATTATGAATCGATTTCGGCTTTTATGGCTGGCTCAACGCAAGGGAAGGCGTTTTATTTCTACTCATTTTTCATCTATTCAGATAATTGTTTCTTATTATATTATTATGACAGTCGTTTCTTATTTATTATTTTGTTTACCGTTTTTTAGAGAACCAAATTCTCATGTTCGTTTTATTGATATGCTTTTTATGGCGATCAGTACCGTTAGTGTTACTGGTTTGTCTACCTTCGATATTAATTCTGTTTTTAATGATCGTGGCGTGATCTTACTCGAAGTCCTCTTTCAGATCGGTGGTTTAGGGATCATGATGATTTCTACAGCCTTTATCATTCTATCTAAACGGAGGATTTCTTTAAAACAGCGACAATTGATCATGACCGATATGAATCAGCCAAAACTGAGTGGAATCGTTCGTTTGATTCGGATCACATTTACAATCATTTTATGGTTTCAGGTGATTTTTGGAACATTTTTCTCAATTTATTTCTATTTTTCAGGCTATTATAAAACCTGGTCAAAAGCAATTTTCTTTGGATTTTATCAGTCGATCTCAGCTGTGACCAACTCTGGATTTGATGTGACTGGTGATTCGATTATTCCGTTTGCCCACGATTATCTTTTTTTACTCGTGATCATGTTCTTGATTTTTGTCGGTGGGATTGGGTTTCCAGTATTGATGGAATTTCGTGAATGGCTTTTCTTTAAAAAGAAAAAACGCGGTCTCCCTTTCCGCTTCTCGTTATTTAGCAAAATTGCCGTTTTAGCCTTTGTGATTTTATTTGTCGGTGGAACGATTTTGATTTATTTATTGGAGAAAGATCATTTATTTGTCGGAATGGGTGAGATTCAGCGATGGATTACTTCGATGTTCTATTCTATGACTACACGAAATGCAGGCTTGCAGATCAATGATTTAGGCGACTTTCAGGTAACAACCTTAATTGTTTTTTCTCTATTGATGTTCATTGGCTGTAGTCCTAGTTCTGTCGGTGGGGGTATCCGAACAACAACCGTTGCTATCATTGGCTTATATTTATATGCCTTTTTAAAGAGCGAAGATAAGATCAATGTTTTTGGTCGGCGGATCGATGATGATGATGTAAAAAAATCAATCGTTGTTTTTATGCTTTCCTTGATCATGTGTTTCTTTGCTGTTTTATTTTTAACAGCAACCGAAGACCATCCACTGATCGCCATTATTGTGGAAGTGGCTTCAGCTTTTGGTACAACTGGTTTGTCTTTAGGTATCACTTCGGATTTAACAACTGTTGGTAAGCTAATGATTGCACTATTGATGTTTATTGGGCGTATTGGTATGTTGTATACTTTAATGTTGTTTGTACCAAAAGAAACTCGGGATATTGGGTATGAGTATCCTTCTGAAAAAATTATTATTGGATAAAAAACTTGGGTGTGGGACAAAAGTAAAAAGCACTTTTATTTCACACCCTAAATGCGAATAAACGGTGGGAGCAGAAGCAACCCCTTTGGAAATAAGCTGAAATTCACAAAAATTTGAAGAGCAATTTTCGTGAATTCCCTCCTATTTCTCGGGGTTAAACACTTCTGTCACAGCCTCAAGTTTCTAGTTTAGATTAATAGATTAACAATCAAATACATCAAGAATAAACCTGAAATCAGCCACATTGGCAATGAAAGTTCTGATTTTTTACCAGCAACCCATTTTGTTAAAGGATACGCAACAAACCCAAAGGCCATTCCGTCAGAAATGTTCATCGTAAAGGGAATCAAGACAATCATCAACATCGCTGGAAAATAATCACTAAAATCGTCAAAATGCAGTGTTTTGATTTGTTGAATCATCAAGAACCCCGTTATAATGATTGCCGGCGCCAGTGCTGAGTCAGGAATATAAGAAAGAAATGGTAACGCTAATAATGCTAAGAAGAAACAAACACCACTGGTAATTGACGTGATTCCAGTTTTACCACCTTCTTCGATCCCAGTAGCACTTTCCGCCGCCGCTACAGTTGGACTTGTGCCAAAGATACCAGATAACAGTGTAATAAATCCTGTCACACGATACGCTCGTAAATATTTTTTTTCGTCGGCTTCAGGCATCAAGCCTTTCAGTAATCCCATCGATTCAAAGATCAAAATCATTGATAAAGCAAACACGCCTAGTAAAAAGCTTTTAGAAAAGAATGTGCTAAAATCTAACTTTGAAAAAATTTGAGTATAACTCTTTAAACAACTCAATGAAAAATGCTCGGTTGAATTCACTAAACCCATGAGATTGGCAATGATCGTCACCACAACAATCCCAATGAAAAAACTACCTTGAATCCCTTTTAAAAAAAGACAAACAGTTAAAACCAACGAAAACAAGGTTAGTAATGTCAAACTATCACTTAATGACGCTAATTGAGTAAATGTATGTTCACCTCGAACAATAAGATGCCCTTTTTCTAACCCAATCAGCACCAGAAAAAAACCAATCCCCACAGTAATCCCAGTTTTTAACGTTTCAGGAACAACTTCTGCAAACAGCTTGCTTAACTTCGTGAAAGCCACCAGTAGATAGACGATACCAGCACAAAAACTAACGGCTAGAGCTTGTTGCCAAGTCAAGCCTAAAGACAGAACCAAGGTGTAGGTAAAGAAAGAATTCACACCCATTCCCGTTGTTAAAACGATTGGTGCATCTGCAATGAATCCCATCAAAATCGATCCGATAATCGAAATAAAGATCGTCCCAAAGACTGTCAATTCTTTTGGCATACCTGCCTCTGCTAATATCATTGTATTTACCATTATGATGTAAGAAATGGCGAAAAATGACGTTGTTCCAGCCAAAATTTCACGTTTTAGGTCTGCTTTGCTAAGTTTTTTCCATTGAAACATATAAACTCTCCTTATTATTCAGATTCACATGCAAGTACGATTTTTACTTTTTTATCATACTATTTCTAATCAACAAAACACTGTTACCAACTAAACAAACCGACCATACCTGCACTTAATAATGACACTAACACTCCTGATAATAACATATAAGGAACATTTTTTGATACTTCATCTGAAACCTCTTTCTTTAAGATACCATTTAGACACCCTAAAATCATACCTATCGTAGAAAAATTCGCAAATGACACTAAAAATGTGCTTAATACAGCAGCCATATGTTTGCTTAAAGATGCTAACTGCGGATTCAATTCCCCCATTGCTACAAACTCATTTGTAACTAATTTTGTCCCCATAAATTGAGCTGCTTCAAAGGCTTCGTCCAAAGGTAAACCTAAAATAAATGCAAAGGGCGTCATAAACACTCCTAAAATTTTGCTTAAAGATAGACCTCCTGGAAATAGAGCTAAAACTTTATCAATCAACGCTGCTAAAGCCACGAATGAAATAATCATCGCTGTAATGATCAAAATCAGTTTCCCTGCTTCCAAAATAGAATTCCTAAAAATGAGAAAAATGGTTCACGATCTGTTTTTTCGATTTTATAAATCGTATCTTCTTCTTCTGTAATCGTGACTGGATTTAAGACACTTGTTACGATCATTGCATTGATAATATTTAGCGGAATAGCGGTCAACACAAATTGGGCTGGCAACATTTGAAGATAGACAACAATCACCGCTGCAGAGACACAGCTCATCGACATCATTGAGATTGTCAGAATTCGCGCACTTTTCAACCGTTTTAATTGACCACTAGAAACGGCTAAAGCTTCTGTGTTTCCTAAAAACATCATCTCAACTGCAAAGAAAGATTCAAATTTTGGTTGTCCTGTCAGTTTAGACAATCCTTTTCCTAGCCATTTAATGATAAATGGCAGGACCCCAATATACGTTAAAATATCAAATAGGGGCACCACTAATAAAATCGGCATCAAGGCGCTAACAACAACATCCATATTTTTGACATTCACCATACTAGAGAAAGCAAAACCGATACCAGAAAATGAGGTTTCGATCAACCAATTAAAACCATCAGCGACTTTTTCAATGGCAAAACGTCCAGCCGAAAATGAGGTTAAAAACCAGGCTAGAAAAATATTTAGCAACACTAACACAATAATAGACCGCCAATGAATTGTTTTGCGATCTTTTGAAAATAACCAAGCAAGCCCCATAAATAGTAATACACCAAGTATATTGATCAATAAATATATTGTCATCTTCTCTAACTCCTTTTATTCACCAAACATAGCCCGCATTTTAGCTTCATCAGGCCGCTCAATAACCCCTTTTTCAGTAATGATCGCTGTAATTAATTCATGTGGCGTAACGTCAAATGCTGGATTGTAGACTTTTACACCATCTGGCGCCGTTTGTTTGCCAAAACTGTTGGTAATTTCTATTGCTTCACGCTCTTCGATTGGAATCTCTGAACCTGTTTTAGTGTCCATATCAATTGTTGAAGTTGGACCTGCAACGTAAAATGGAATCCCATGTTTTTCAGCTAAAACAGCAACACCGTACGTTCCAATTTTATTCGCCGCATCCCCGTTAGCCGCAATCCGATCACACCCAACAATAACTGCATCGATTTTTCCTTGCTGCATGACCATCGCCGCCATATTATCGGTAATCAATGTGACATCGATCCCGGCTTTCATCAATTCCCAAGTAGTCAATCTTGCTCCTTGTAGCAGTGGCCGTGTTTCGTCAGCATAGACTCGCAGTGTCATACCACGTTCTTTCGCTAAATAAATCGGAGCTAAAGCGGTTCCATATTGCGCCGTTGCAATGGCCCCAGCATTACAATGCGTTAGAACCGTTTGGCCATCCTCCAATAAAGTTAGCGCATGTTCCCCAATTTGTTTACACATTTGAGCATCTTCTTTTTTAATTAAATCAGCTTCTTCTATCAATTGCACTTTTAATTGCGCTACACTTTGGTGCGAATGATCGCTAACAAGATTGTTGAGATAGTTAGATATTCTTGTTTTATTGGTAATAAGGTTTGATCTAAAATAATAATTTGGTTCTCTTCTTTTAAATAACGGACTGATTCTACTTGTAACATGCTATCTACCCCTTCATACTAGCCAACATTTGATTAATGGCTGTTTCTTTCACAATTTTCGGCTGACCCACAGTCCGCGCATAATGATAAATCTTAGCAACATCTTCTAAATAGACAGCATTTGAATAGGCCTGTGCCATCGTTGTTCCAATGGCTAATTCACCATGACTTTCCAACAGACAAGCATTTACTTCATATTTATTCAATGTTTCCGCTACGGAACCCCTAATTCAATTGAACCAGGCATTGCAAAGGGTGCCACAGGAATTGCGCCTCCCAACAGAGCCATTTCAATCAAAACCGTTGGAATGACTTCATTCAATACAGCGAATGCCGTTGCAAAAGGAGAATGGGTGTGGGCAATTGCCCCTGTTTGTTGTGAAGTTCGATAGATTTCTATATGCATTTGCCATTCTGAAGACGGTTTCATTCCTGAAATCAGTAATCCTTCCAGATCAATGACACTCATAACATCTTCCTGAAGTTCTCTATAAGGAATACTGCTTGGCGTGATCACCATCACTCCAGCTTCTCGATCAATCGCACTGAAGTTGCCGCTGGTTCCTGCCATTAACCCATTTTCATAAGCCGTTAAAGCTGTTTCTAATACAACTTTTTTAAGTGGTGTTTTCATTGATAATCCTCTTTAAATTATCGGTTACGAACAAAATAAAACTGTAAGATAGTATTTGAAACGGTCGTTTTACAATAAAAAACCGGCTGATTCAAGGTATTAAAGAAGGTTTGTTCCATTATTTGAACTGCTTGATTTTCTTCAATTTCCAGCTGTTTTGCGGTTTTTTGGTTAGCATTTTCAGCATAAAACAAACAATCAGACTTCTTGATTTTATGCTGTAAAACATGATCAAAATATTCCAACATCGATTCTTTTGATTGAACTTCTAATAATTGTTCATCTAAATATTTTTCCGGAATATACACATCATCAATTGAAAAGGCAACACCGTCTGCTGTGCGGACTCGCTGAAAATAAACCAATTTTTGATCAGTTTCCAATAATAAATCAGAAGCAATCTTTTGATCTTGAACTGCACGCAACGTTTCTGTAATTTTTGTACCAATTTGATAATCGCGTTCTGTCACAAATTCAGTAATACTATCAAGTTTTTCTAATCCTGAGCGTAAATTTGGTTTACTGTCTAATACGAAAGTACCAACACCATGTTTTCTCACAATGTAACCTTCCGTCTCTAATCGTAATAAAGCTTCTCTTAAAATAGGTCTGCTTACATCTAGCATTTTAGACAGATTTAACTCTGAGGAAAGCTTTTTCCCTTCCGATAACTCTTTACTTTCTATTAATGTTTTTAATTTTTGATACGTCGCTTGCGCTAATGTTTGTTTTTTAATTTTAAAATTTGTCATTAGATCCTCCTGAATAATTGTCTATAAATTATAGCATATTCAGAAATAATAATGAGTTGAAATCAATTATTCATCACATAAAGCTTCTAAGGCAATCGTAATTTCAGCCTCTACTACTTTTCCAACAACTTCGGTATGAGGATTATAGTCAATCATATCAGAAAACGCATAACCATCTAAAGCAAAGATCCCTGCCGCTGCTACTCCACGCATCCGTGCAATGATATACAATGATGCAAGCTCCATTTCAGCTCCCAATGCTCCTGCTGCTTTGTATTCCATATGAGGAAATGCCACTGCTCCTGAATAAAAAACATCTAAGGTAAAAATCGTACCTCTTTTAAAGCGAATATCTTTCGTTGCAGCATTTTTTTCTACTTTCTGTACTAAAGAAAGATCCCCAACAGCCGGCATTCCTCTAGGAACCAATTGGTAAGTTAAACCGTCTTCGTGAACTGCCGAATCTGCAACAATCAAACTACCTGGTGGTAATTCCTCTACATATGAACTAGCTGTTCCGACACGAATGATTTCTTTTGCTTCCGCTTTAATCAACTCTTCAAAAGAAACTACTGCATCTGGGCAACCTGCTCCATGACTGGCAATTGTCACGTTAGTTCCATGATAAACCCCATTAAAAATCCGATATTCTCTTGCAAATGATAGCTCTTGTGCGTCATCCAATAGCTCTGCAATCTGTTTAGCACGCCCTGGATCACCACAAACAATCACTTTGCTGGCTATTTCTCCAGCGTGTACTTTGATATTTGGCAAATATACTTTTTCTTCCATAATTCTCTGTCCTCCTCACCAACAAGTCAGACCTCTTTACTTATTATAATATCAGAAATGATAGCGTTATCAATCAGTAAATTGAACTAAATTTAGTTTTTTGGTTAAATGATTTATTTATCTTCTACTACCTGATTACTTTATCAATCCTATGTAGTTAGCTGGTTTCTATCATCCTATCTATTTTTAGTATTATATAAAAAGGAGTATGAAACAAAACTAAAAATTAGTTTTGTTTCATACTCCTGATTTTAATAAGCGCCTAAAAAACAGACTGTATTTCGATTCCATTAGCTTTTTGAAACTCTGACATTTTACCTGCTAAGGTCATTTGTCCGACCCTATTTTTATTTCTTTATCTGACTCACTAATTTAACATAATTTTCAGAACGGTCTTCTGCATCATCTTTTGTTTTCGTTAAAAGATCTTCTACAACTTCTTGATTGTCTTTGATTGTATGAAGTGCAGAGAAACGAGTTTGTTTTTCAAGGAAATCACGTATTTTAGAGAAATCAGCTTTTTTGTAGTCAATGACCATAGGATCTTTACCTTTTTCAATAAGTTGTGGATTATAACGATACAATTGCCAATAACCTGACTCAACAGCTTCTTTTGCTAATGCCAATGTTTCGATCATTCCACCTTTAACACCATGGTTGATACAAGGTGTGTAGCCAATAATCAATGATGGTCCTGGATAGCGTTCCGCTTCATCAATGGCTTTGATTGTCTGCATTGAATTAGCACCCAATGCAATTTGAGCAACATAAACATTTCCGTAAGTCATCGCCATCATGCCTAGATCTTTTTTAGATGTTTGTTTTCCCCCAGCAGAGAATTTTGCGATAGCAGCAGCTGGTGTTGCTTTAGATGTTTGACCACCTGTATTTGCATAAACTTCATTATCCATGACAAAAATATTGACGTCGGCTCCACTCGCTAAAACATGATCGATTCCACTAAAACCAATATCATAAGCCCAACCATCACCACCAACAATCCATTGACTGGTTTTTACAAGTAAATCACTTTGTTGATAGATTTGTTCCAAAAGTGGATCTGTTTGATATTCCTCACTCAAAGCAGCAGCTAGTTTCGTTGCTCGTTGCTGTGTTCCTTCACCTTCCAAATAATGCTCTAACCAATCTTCCATTAAAGCATGAAGCTCCTCTGTTCCTAGTTTTTTATCGACTGCTTCTTGCACTTGATCCGCTAAATATTGCCGTTTTGTTTTATTGGCTACATACATGCCGTAGCCGTATTCAGCATTATCTTCAAACAGTGAATTACTCCAAGCAGGACCTTGACCGCATTCATTGGTCGTATAAGGTGTTACAGGAGAGGAGCCACCCCAAATAGAAGAACAACCTGTTGCATTTGCCATCATCATACGATCCCCAAATAGCTGTGTTAATAGTTTGATATACGGTGTTTCGCCACACCCTTCACACGCTCCTGAAAATTCCATCAATGGCTGATTAAATTGAGAGCCTTTGACTGATAATTTTCTAACTGGGTTTTCTTTTTGCTGCAAGGTCATTGCAAAGGCCCAGTTGATTGCTTGCTCTTTTTGTTCTTCATAAGGTTTCATAAGAATGGCTTTTTCTTTGACAGGGCAGGCTTGAACACACAAACCACAACCTGTACAATCTTCTAAAGAGACTTGAATCCGATACATCAAACCGTCAGCACCGCGCATTTCTCTAGCAACAAATCCTTCTGGTGCTTCTTCCATCTCAGCTTCATCTGCTAAAAATGGGCGAATCGCTGCATGTGGACAAACAAAAGCACATTCATTACACATGGTACATTTATCCATCTGCCATTCTGGCACTTCTAAAGCAATCCCACGTTTTTCATAGGCCGCTGTGCCCATTGGCATTTCACCTGTTTTCATGCCATTGTCGATTAAATCACCAACCGTTAAGTCGTTCCCTTCTTGGCGATTGATTGGCTGTAGAATATTCGTAACATACTTAGGCAAGGTTAGATCTTTTTTCTCAGGTTCAATGACGATCGTTGCCCATTCTGATGGTACTTCGATTTTTTGAAGTGAATCAAAGGTTCTATCAATTGCTTGGTAGTTTTTATTGACAATCTCTTTTGATTTTTTGCCATATGTTTTTTGAACCTCTGCTTTTAGTAAAGGCATGTATTCTTCTCGCGTCATAATATCCGTTACTTCAAAAAACGCAGTGGACATTACCGTATTGATTCTGCGACCCAACCCAACTTCTCGAGCTAATTCAACAGCATTGATAATATAAAATTGAATATTATGTTGCGCAATGTATTGTTTTAGCTTCGCTGGAAGTAATCGATAGACTTTTTCCTTGTCCCAAATAGTATTCAATAAAAACGTCCCGCCGTCTTTCAAGCCTTTTAATAAATCATAATTGTGAATATAAGAAGCATTATGACAGGCAATAAAATCTGCTTGTTCTACTAAATAAGTTGAAGTGATCGGTTCTTCTCCAAAACGTAAATGAGAAAGAGTCAAGCCGCCTGATTTCTTAGAATCATAACTAAAATAAGCTTGAGCATATAAATCAGTGTTATCACCGATAATCTTGATTGCCTGTTTATTGGCACCAACTGTTCCGTCTGATCCAAAGCCCCAGAATTTTGCTTGGAATGTTGAATTAGGGGTTAAATCCAACACCTCGCCATGCGGTAATGAGCGATAGGTCACATCATCTACGATTCCGATTGTAAAACGTTGTTTCAATTCAGCAAATGGTAATAATAGATGATCATAGACCGCTTTGATTTGATTAGGTGTTACATCTTTTGAGCCTAATCCATAACGCCCACCAATTACGATCGGACGATTTTCATGTTGATATAACGCGCTTTGAACATCTAAAAGCAATGGTTCTCCGTCAGCTCCAGCTTCTTTTGTTCTATCTAGAACCGCAACTTTTTCCACTGTTTTTGGTAATTTTTCTAATAGGTTTTCTGTTGGAAATGGACGGTATAAATGGATATTGATCAGACCAACTCTGCGACCTTGCTCATTTAAATAATCTACCGTTTGTTGAATAACTGGTGAAGCTGATCCCATGGAAATAATGACTTCTGTTGCATCATCCGCACCATAATAGTCTGTAAGATCATAATTCGTACCACGTAATTCATTGATTTGATTCATATACTTTTGAACGATTCTCGGCATTGCTTCGTAATTGGCATTAACTGTTTCTCTTTGTTGAAAATGAATGTCTGGATTTTGAGCTGTTCCTGAAACTGTTGGATGATTTGGGTTCATCCCCCTTTTTCTAAAGCGGTCCACTGCATCTTGATCCAGCATCCCTTTTAAATCAGCATAATCCAATACTTCGATTTTTTGTAATTCGTGACTCGTTCTAAAGCCATCAAAGAAATTAACGAAAGGTAAGCTACCTTCGATACTAGCTAAATGTGCTACTGCTGAAAGATCCATCACTTCTTGTACACTGGATTCGGCCAACATACAAAAACCAGTTTGGCGAGTTGCCATAACATCTCCATGGTCCCCGAAAATACTCAAAGCACTTGTCGTGATCGCTCTTGCTGCTACATGAAAAACACCTGGTAAAAGTTCACCAGCTATTTTATACATATTAGGGATCATCAACAGCAAACCTTGTGAAGCTGTATAGGTTGTTGTTAGAGCACCTGTTTTTAATGAACCATGAACAACACCTGCGGCTCCAGCTTCTGATTGCATTTCAATTACTTGGACTTTTTGTCCGTAGACATTTTTCAAGCCAGTTTCTGCCCATTCATCGACTAATTCTGCCATCGTAGAACTTGGTGTGATCGGATAAATCGCTGCTACTTCAGTAAAGGCATAGGAAATATACGCTGCGGCTGTATTTCCGTCCATTGTCTTCGTTTTTTTCATTTTTCTCACCTTTTATCTTCCCTCAAACTTTTGTTGTTACGGGCGTTTTCTTTTTTTCTCGTACATACTTGTCGATTTCTACAGCAGCAACTTTTCCAGCACCCATGGCTAAAATCACTGTTGCTGCACCTGTAACAATATCTCCGCCGGCAAAGATGCCGGGAATCGATGTTGCTCCCGTTTTTGGATCCGCCTCAATGTAACCCCATTTTGTTAATGTAAGTTCTGGGAAAGTAGATAATAAGACTTTATTGGACCCTTGACCGATTGCTTCGATCACTGTGTCAGCTTCGATAATAAACTCACTATTTTTGATTGGAACAGGGCGACGTCTTCCAGACTCATCTGGTTCACCAAGTTCCATTTTGACGCATTTCACACCAGTTAAATCACCAGTACCATTATCTATATATTCGATAGGGTTAGTCAGCCAATGATACATGATATCCTCCTCAACAGAGTGATGATATTCTTCAATACGTGCTGGCAGCTCCTCCAGTGATCTACGGTAGACAATGCTGACATGTTCAGCACCTAAACGTTTAGCTGAGCGTGCGGCATCCATCGCTACATTCCCACCACCGATCACGACGACATTATCCGATTGTTTCATCGGTGTATCATATTTTGGGAATTCATAACTATGCATCAAATTGATCCGTGTTAAATATTCGCTAGAAGAATAAACGCCATTTAGTGCTGTACCAGGAATCCCCATAAAATTAGGTGCTCCTGCACCAACAGAAATATAGCAAGCATCAAAATCGTTCATGATCTCATCCATAGTGATCGTTTTTCCAACGACAATATTGGTTTCGATCGTTACACCTAACGCTTCAATACTTTCAATCTCTTTTTTTACGATCCTTTTAGGTAATCTAAATTCCGGAATACCATACGTCAAGACACCGCCAGAATCATGTAGAGCTTCATAAACGATGACCTCATAGTTCATTTTGGCTAAATCCCCTGCAACCGTTAAGCCCGATGGACCGGAGCCGATCACAGCGATTCGCCCGATTTTTGGTTGATCATTCTGAATATGTCTAGAAAAGTCTTGATTTTCCAAAGCCCAGTCAGCCACCAAACACTCAAGTTTGCCAATTGCGACTGGTTCAAAATTTTTCGCCATCCCTAATTTACAAACTTGTTCACATTGTTTTTCCTGAGGGCAAACTCGACCGCAAATAGCTGGAAGATTTGTATATTTTCCTAATACATTAGCGGCTTCTTGCATATGGCCTTCTTTGATTGCAAGGATAAATCCAGGAATATCGATCATCACAGGGCAACTGGAGATACAAGGAGCATCTTTACATTGTAAGCATCTAATTGCTTCTGCTTGTCCTTCTTCGATTGTATAGCCTAAACAAACTTCAGAAAAATTTGTTTTGCGAAGAGCAGGATCTTGTTCAGTAATGGGTGTTTTTGTTCTGCTTCTTCTAGCCATGATTCCCCACCTGCGCTTTTTGGTAATTTGTTAAACTATTTTCTTCCTCAGTCTTATATTGTTTCATCCGACTGATAAACTCTTCCCAATTGACCTCAGTTCCTTTAAATTCCGGACCGTCAACACAAGCAAATTTAATACTTCCATCGATCGTTACCCGGCAACCACCACACATACCTGTTCCATCGATCATGATTGGGTTTAATGAAACGTAAATCGGTAATTTATGATTTGTTGCAGTCATCGTACAAAATTTCATCATTACGCTGGGACCAATCGCCCAGCTGCAATTAACTGTTTCTCTGGCAATCACTTGTTCCATTGCTTCAGTTACAAGTCCTTTCATACCAAGAGTGCCGTCATCTGTTGTAATGATCAACTCATCGGAATATTCACGACACTCATCTTGAAGAATCACTAATTCTGCGGTTTTGGCACCAAGAATCGTAATGACTCGATTTCCCACTTTTTTTAATCCTTTAACAATTGGAAAAATTGCAGCGATACCAACCCCACCGCCTACGATCATTACGGTCCCGTAATTTTTTATTTCGGTCGGCATGCCAAGTGGTCCTGTTAAATCTAAAATAGCATCGCCAACCTTTAGAGTACCAAGTTCAGCAGTTGTTTTACCGATTACTTGAAATACCAAACGAATGCTACCGCTGGAAGGTTCCGCATCTGCAATCGTCAAAGGAATCCGTTCTCCAACTTCATTGATACGGAGAATTACAAATTGCCCTGGTTGTGCTTTTGCTGCGATTCGAGGAGCTTCGATCCAAAAATCATATTCATTTTTGGAAAGATGAACCTTTTTGGTTATCTTATACATATGGATTACCGTTAATGAATAGCCTCATTCATTTTTCCTTCTTTCATATGATATCTGCTTATCTCTATAACCCAGCCGTTAGTTCCTGAACGAATTTTTTTAATGCTTCAACATCTTCATCTTCTGCATTATTTTCAATTTCAACTGTTTCGGCAACTTTTTTTGCACCAGATTTTTCTAAAGCCGCTACAAAATCATGGGCTGATTTGCAGAACAAATCGCCATACTCACGATCTCCAGAACCAACAACGCCAAAAATTTTTCCAGCTAAATCCTTTTCCTCCAACTCATCATAGAAATCCTCAAATTCAAATGGCAATTCACCATCGCCATAAGTATAAGTAGCAAGCACACAAGCATCTGCATCATCAAAAAAGTCAACATCTACTTCTGAACACTCTTCTCTTTCTACATCAAATCCCGCTTCTTGTACGGTACTTTCTATGATTTCTGAAATCTCCTCGGTGTTTCCTGTCATGCTTGCATAAATGATTTTAACCAATGCCATATTTACTCATCCTCTCAACTTTTTTACATAATATTTTAAAGTATAAAAAGATTGAGTTGTAACCCTTTTCATTCTTTTCATACTTAATATCAACAAAACTACATGTCTGTCGTACCTGTTAAGGATCTCTTATTCCAAATTACCTTTTTCACATATAAACAAATGCGCTAAAACGCTTTCTTTTTTTAGATCAAAATCATGTAAAAACTTCACTTATACTATAACATAAACAGCTACTTTAAAACAATATTTTTTAGGTAAAAAAAATAATTTTTAGCAAATCTGTTTCATCCGTGTTAAAACAAGTTTTTTTCTCGCCCTAACCAAAGAACCGCTTCCAAAACAGCACCACCTAATGCTCGTGCTTTATCTGATATCGTAAAGCAATCTACTTGGTCAATAGGACGAGGATCGACATCGCCACATTTTAGTCCCGTTTGACAGGATACTTGATCTGAAATCATCCCTCTTAGAACACCATCTAATGGTGATTGTACAGCTACTTTTCCAACATAAAAAAGTACTTCGCCTTTTTTTACGACATCACCGAGTTTTTTTATGTGTTTGACAGCTCCTGAGGCTGGCGAATGGATAACGCGTTCCGCACTCTTTCCACCAACTTCACCAGGTGTCCCAGTATTCGGGATAGCACGCCCTTCAAAATACAAGCGTCCTAAATAATGCCCTCTCATCGTTTCAACTACAACATCAACATCTTCTGGTGCTGAAAAACCTGGTCCTAAAGCAATTGTTATGGGTGCCATTTTTCTGTTCGTTCCTAAATTTTTTTTAGCTAAAATTGCATCTACCAAAACGGTTGGTTGTAACTCAGATAATGAACTTGCTGTGGGATCAACCAGCATGGGGATTTGCCCGTCAGCCCAGATTGCGGAACATTCCGAGACATCAGCTACTAAAATAGCTTCTAGATCTTCTACCTGCTGTTTTCCTTGAAAAATAGCCGTACACAAGGCCACAGTACGGCGAATTGCTAAAGGTTTGGCTGTTTCTAAAATGACGACTTTAAAACCGGCATGAACTAATTTTTGAATCACGCCTGTTGCCAAATCGCCACCACCTCTTACAGCTATGATTGCTTCAGAAATCGATTGTTTTATTTTTCCCATAATACAATGCCTTCTTTCGATTGAATATTGCAGGCAATCACTTTACTCAAGCGTTTTAACAACATTTGTGGTAATAAGGATAAGACTTTTTTTGCCTGATTCAATTGCGCTGGTGTTTCCACCTGATTGATACAAAGAATCCGTTGTCCCTGACTTTTCTCCCATAAACCTGTGGGACTAGTAATGATTTCAGCTAATGTTTCTTCATGGATTTTTGCTCCTTGAGTAGCCCCGGTTGCACGCAGAAAAAGCGGCAAACGATGGATCGTTCTATCATCAATAGCTTTTCCTACAGCAGAGATGGGAATCAAACCAATCGTAACAGTTGTTTCCGGCAACACAACAGGCTCAAAGGTTTCCCAGCCTTTTAAAGGTAATTGCTTGGAACCATCGGCCTCTAAAAATGCCTTGTCAAAATACTGAAGTGATTGTCGGAAGACAGCAAGAGGCAGTGCACCCAATTTATAGCCATCAGCAGTCAAACAACCTGCCAATGTGATCCCACATCCATCTTTACCTAGTGTTGAAAAGTCTTCACTATAAAAATAATCATATGATTGTTCCACTGGATAACCAATTTTCGTCGTTGTGCTGACTAAAATAGTTTGATCACGATAATACTCAGCAAGATACCACATCAAGCTTGTTTTTCCACCACTGCCGATCAATGAAACGACTTGTTGACCTTGAAAATCAAAACAGCCGCTCAAGGTTTCCATGGGACATACTTCCTTTCACTGTTACTTCCTTCAATTGTAAATACTCCTTTAATCGGTATCTTAGCATCCGCTAAATGCATTCGCCCTTGTTCAAAATCTTCTCTCGCCAGTCTTAAACAAATACCACAAAAATCGCCTAAGCTTGTCGGTAGTGCCATAACTGAAACAGGTATTTTTTTATTGAGTAAAATTTTCTCACTATGAACCGCATAATGGGTATTTTGAAACGTTAAAAGATACTCCATTTTTCCACCTCGTTTTAGAAATTGATGACTTTTTTCGCCTGCGCCATTACTTCTGAAATCCCATACATATTTGTGATTTCACCGATTGCTAATGTTTCTTTGATTTGGTAAAAATCTAAACAGGCACCACACGTACTGATCTGTGTCCCTTTATCTACTAACACTTTCAAGTCATTCAATGTATTGGAGCCTTGATTCGTCAAAAATGCCCCACTATTAAAGAACAAGAGATGCTCTGGTGGTGTATCTAGTTCAGTCAAAGAATAAATATAACTTTTTAATAGCATTGCCCCTAAATCTGGATCACCGTCCCCCATAGTTTTACGTCCAAAAGCAACGACTAATTCACTATCTGATACTGTTTGGTTTAACTGATCTTGATTTTTGGGAACGACGATTTCAACCGTAAATTCATCGTTTTTTAGTGTTTGACTGGTTGTTTTAAGCCCCAATCCCTTAGCCATTTTCTCGATATTTTTCACAGAAACTTCATTATCTACGATGATTTCAATAAGCCCACCATCATTCTTGATTTCCCGAATCGCTTTTTTTGCTTCAATCACTGGAATTGGACAGGGTTTACCTAAAGCATTAATTTTTTTCATTGCTGCTCCTTCTTTCTCATACAATAATAATCGACTGATCTGATTCTTTCTGGCAAACTTCCCCTATAATCGCCGCTACTGGATCATCTTTTTGGATTGCCGCAAGACATTCTACAGCCTTCTGTACAGCGACACTAATCAGTAATCCGCCCGAGGTCTGAGGATCAAATAAAATCTCCTGAAATGCTGGCGTAGTGTTGGTCAAGTCAATTTTAGTTTCCAAGAATTGGCGATTTCTTTGTCCGGCCGCTGTTGCTAAAAACTCTTCTGCATAATGATAGGCGTGCGGTAAAAGTGGTAATTGTTCTGGATCAATCACAAGCGTCACATCTGCCCCCGCCATTTCAGATGCATGCACTAATAAGCCAAAACCGGTCACATCTGTACACGCATGAACAGGAAAATCACGCATCTTTTCAGCCGCATATTTATTTAGTCGTTCCATCGAGGCGATTGCTGCCTTTTCTGATGTTTTACACGCTACTCCTCCTCTAACAGCAGATTGAACTAGTCCCACCCCCAAGGCTTTAGTAAGAATCAAAATATCGCCGACTTTTGGAGTATTATTATGAATGATTTTTTTTGGGTCCACTTGTCCTGTAACGGCTAATCCATATTTAGGTTCATGATCATAGATCGAATGCCCACCAGCTAATGAAGCCTGTGCTTCTTTTAATTTCTCAGCACCGCCAATCAGGATTTCTGAAAGCTTTTGTTTTGCCATTTTCTCTGGAAAACAAACTAAGTTCAATGCAAACAACACTTCTCCTCCCATTGCATAAACATCGCTCAGTGCATTTGCTGCGGCAATCCTGCCAAAAGTGCGGGGATCTTCGACCATCGGTGAAAAAAAATCCACTGTTGAGATCAGCGCAAGATTTTCTGATACTTGATAGACTGCTGCATCATCAGATGCATTAAAATCGACTAATAACTTTTCATCAGAGAATTTGGGCAAACCACCTAAAAAACCAACTAATTCATTTGGTCCAATTTTGGCACCACACCCACCTGACGTACATTGTGATAAAAAATCCATCCTTTTTCTCCTTCATCTTTATTCTGACAAAATTTCCTTTAAGGCTTTTAAAGTGTACTCAATTTCATCTAAGGTCGTATTCCAACCAAAACTAAAACGAACTGCACCGATTTTTAGCGTTCCAGCAGTTTGGTGTGCCAACGGAGAACAATGTAATCCCGATCGTGTGACAATCTGATAGCGATCAAATAATTGCTGAGAAAGTTCTCCAGAATCAACCCTTGCTGACTTGATTGAAACAACGGGTACCCTTTGAATTGCTTCTGTACATCCTAGAATTGTTACAGGCAATTTTTTTAATCCCGTCAAAAATCGCGAGGTCAGGGCGCGCTCATGATCTGCGATTTTGTTGAGCCCAAGTTCTTTTATAGATTCAAGTGAACTCTTCAAACTTAAAATTCCTAACATATTTTGTGTGCCCGGTTCAAATTTATCTGGTAAAAAATCAGGCTGCGCAAGTGATAACGAGGCACTGCCTGTACCACCACTCATCCAGGGCTTGATTTTGTGCTCCATATTTTGTGCTAGAGCAAATCCTCCGATTCCAGAAAGCCCCATTAGACTCTTGTGTCCTGTAAATGCCAAAACATCGATCAACATCTCTTCTATATCAATTGCTAAAAAACCCGCAGTTTGTGCGCTATCCAAAACTGTGATGATACCGTGTGCTTTTGCAATTTCAAAGCATTCTTTCACAGGTAAAATCGTCCCTAATACATTGGATGCGTGTGTCATCACTATGACTCTTGTTTCTGGACGAATCAGTGATTCAATTATTTCTGGATCAAGCCTGCCATCTAATTTGCAAGGAATACGTGTCACTGAAATATTCTGTCGCTTTTCTAGCAGGTGTAAAGGTCTAGCCACGGCGTTATGTTCTACTTCAGTTGTTAAGACATGATCCCCTGGTTTTAATAGACCATTTAGCACCATATTTAGTGAAGTCGTTGCATTTGCCGTAAAAATAATATGTGCCGGATCAGGTGCATGAAAAAATTCCGCCAACAATTGGCGAGCCTCAAAAACCACTTCAAGTTCATCGATATTTTGTGAACCACGATTCGTATTTAAATTATTATTTCTTTCTAAGTATTGACATAATGATTGAATAGTCGCTTCAAATTTGTGATTTGAAGTAGCTGCATGGTTTAGATACACAGACTGTTTCATCTTTTTATCCCTTCCTACTGTGACAAATGCTTTGATTGGTTAAATTCTGATATTCTGCTGGCGTATCGATATCAATCAAACATTCAGGCCTGTCTACACGAATTTTACGCCAAGCTTCTGGATGATTATCCCGAACAACTCGACCACCAGAAGCTCCTGTAACCTTTAGTAATTCAGAACGAAACGCTTCACCAAAAAACATAGGACTACATGGTGCTTCCCTTTGATCAATTGGAAAAACGATGGTTTCTTTAGAGTAAGCTGAAAAAAGGGATTCAAGCAACGCTTGCGTTAATCGTGGTTGATCGACAGTTAAATAAAGATAGCCTTCTCCAGTAGCCGCTTTTGTTCCTAAACGAACGCTTGCACTTTGCCCTTTCTGTGCTTCTATATTTTGAACGACCTTTAGATCAGTAGGTAACTTTAATCCCTGCAAGTTTTCAGGTGAAATAACTAAAATCCGTTCAAAAAATGGCATTTTTTTAGTGAGGTTTAACGTCCGCTCCAAAAAAGTCTCCCCTTGATAATCAAGAAAGAGTTTATTTGTTCCCATTCGTACAGAACATCCTGAAGCCATAATGATTGCACTTACTTTCAGCATTGGTTTACTCCTTTTGATTTCATCGATCGTTAAAAATAAAAACGCACCCAATTGTCTTTATCGGATGCGTTTTTTGCGCTTTTGTGTATCGTTTTTTCAGCACCTCACAGAATCATTCAGTTATTTCTTTTGATAAAAAGTATCTTCCATAGGTAATGTGGATCTTAGTTTTCCATCAAGTGCATAGTAAGCACCAGCCAAAGCTGGTGCGGTCGGGATCGTTGCTAATTCTCCCACACCTTTGATTCCATAAGCCAAGCCATCATGAATATTGTCCGCTTGAACTAAAATTGTTTCGATTGGTGGCACTTGAGCAGCATTTAGCAAGCCTAGCGTAGCGTATTTTGCTTTGACATAACCATCTTCCATGACAAATTTCTCGGTCAATGCGTAACCCATCCCCATTACGATCCCACCTTCGATTTGCCCTTCTGCTGCCTTAGGATTGACGACTTGCCCCATGTCATATGCTGCCACAAATTTTTCGACTTTGCCTTTTTCATCTAAAATCGCAACTTCTGCTGCATAACCATAGCCTGCATGACTAACAGGACTCTTCTTATCGTTGATCAAAGGATCTGTTTTAGCTGAATATTCTCCGTAAAACTCTTGTCCTTCTAAATCAGACAACGCACGCCCCATATCAAGCTCATAACGTAATTGCATCGCTGCTCTTCTGGTCGCTTCACCTGTAAACAAAGATTGGCGAGAGGCTGTTGTCGTACCGGAATCTGGTGTTCGGCGCGTATCTGGCGCTTCAGCAATAATCATTTCTGGCGGTAGATCCAAGGTTTCACATGCGACTTGAGTTGTCACCGTTGCCATCCCTTGTCCAATACAAGCCGCACTAGTTCTAACATGAACCTTACCGTCTTCAACAGAAACAATACAACGACCAACATCTGATAATCCAACGCCGATCCCGCTATTTTTAAAGAAACAAGAAATTCCAGCAATTTCAGCGTTTTCATAGGCATCTTTAACAGCCAGTAACGTTTCTTTCAATGCGGCATTTTTTGAAACTAATTGACCATTTGGCAAAGAATCTCCAGGTTCTGCTGCATTTTTATAGCGAATATCCCATTGAGAAATACCGACTTTTTCCGCTAATAGATTAAGATTACTTTCAATTGCAAAAGCTGTTTGGCAAACCCCAAAACCTCTGAAAGCACCAGCTGGTGGATTATTTGTATACACAGCATAACCTTCGACATCAATATCTTGGTATTTATAGGGACCAGCCGCATGTGTGCATGCTCGTTGAAGAACAGGCCCGCCTAAAGAAGCATAGGCTCCCGTATCTGCATAAATGACAGCTTTCATAGCCGTTAGATTTCCTTGTGCATCACAACCTGTGGTGAAGTCCATTTCCATGCCATGACGTTTTGGATGAATCATTAGGCTTTCTTGTCGGCTAAGTAAAACTTTGACTGGTTTTTGTAAACACCAAGCCGCAAGAGCAGCATGATGTTGCACGCTCATATCTTCTTTTCCGCCAAAACCGCCGCCGACTAATTTCGCTTGAACATGAATATTTTCCTTTTCCACCCCTAACATACGAGCAACTTCTCGTTGTTCATCATAGATACTTTGACCTGCACTATATAGTAAAATACCATCCTCACCTTCAGGCATTGCAATGGCACATTCAGGTTCCATAAATGCATGTTCATTGATCGGAACTGAATAATGTTGGGTTACAACATATTCAGATGAAGCCAACTGCTCATCCGCATTACCACGAATAAGATGTTCATGAGATAAAATATTGCCTTTTTCATGAATCAATGGTGCATCTTCTACTAATGCGGCCTCACATGAAGTTATTGGTGTCAGTTCTTCATAAGTGATTTCTACTAATTCTTTGATTTCCTCTAAAGCTTCTCTTGTTGTAGAAACAACCAAGGCAATCGCATCACCAACATAACGTGTGGTATCCCCAACTGATATCATAACGTCCCAATCAGAGATAAATTCCAAATGACCGATTTTATTGTTTCCAGGAACATCTTTTGCTGTCAGCACTGTAACACATTCTGGATGCTCAACAGCTTTACTTATATCGATTTTTAAAACCTTCGCTCTTGGATAGGCACTGCGGACAGCTGATGCATGAAGCATTCCTTCAATTGTGATGTCATCTACATATTGTCCTGTTCCTAAGGTTTTTTCAACAGCATCTACTCGTTTGAAGTCTTCTCCTAATTTTCCATTTGACTGCTCTTCTGGAATGCTCAATTTTTCACGAAACATTTTAGCTGCTAATTGAATTGCTTCAACAATTTTGACATAACCTGTACAGCGGCAGATATTCCCACGAATTGCTTTGCGAACGTCTTCATCACTAGGTTCGGCTTTTTTGTTCAATAATCCGTGAGCTGAAATAACAATCCCTGGAATACAATAACCGCATTGAACAGCGCCAGTCTTAGCAAAAGCATAGGCATAAACATCTTTTTGATGTTGGTCCAAGCCTTCGATCGTGACAATTTCTTTTCCATCTACCTTTTCTAAGCTAAATAAACACGCTTTGGAAACCCTTCCATTTAATAATACTGAACAAGCGCCACAAGAACCTTGATTACAACCATCTTTTGTCCCAGTCAACCTTAAATCTTCACGAAGAAAGTCCATTAACTTTTTATTCGTGTCACAGGTTTCTGTCTTACCATTTACAACTAATGAATACATTTTTTCTTTACACCTCAATTTCTGTTATAATTATAGCTTTTTATCACTATGATTATACCATAAAATTTTAGTCTAAAAATTATTATTTAGCAAAAAAAATATTTTTTATTCACTTTTGTTGAATACCGATCAATGCAGCCCCAATCGAGCCTGCGTATTGAGATAGTTCTTGATCATAGTATACTTCTTTTTGAGTATATTCAGCAACTAAATCTACAACTTTCTTACTATGAGACAAACCGCCAGAAAAAAAAATCGGACCTTGATCAGGATTAATCTGTCGATGTTGATTACTAATACGAGCCGCGATCGAATGCAAGACTCCTAAAGCGATATTTTCTCTTTTTTCGCCTTTTCCAATCAAGCTAATGACTTCTGATTCTGCGAATACGGTGCACATGCTATTGATTTTTACTGGCTCAGCTAAGGCCACAAAGGGATCAATCAGATCGATCCTTTCCCCTAAGGTCCGCATTAATACTTCTACAAAGCGTCCTGTTCCAGCGGCACATTTGTCATTCATGTTAAAATCTAAGACATGCCCATCAGTGTCCATCCTGATCACCTTACTATCTTGCCCACCGATATCGATCACATTTTGAATTCCAGGACTTAGATATGATGCTCCTTTAGCATGACAAGTGATTTCCGTAACTGCTTTATCGGCTTTTAACAGTTTGCGACCATAGCCAGTCGTAATCAATTTACAGGGTTCATTTCCACTTAGTTTTGTCACAACTTCTGCAGCTGCTTGTTTGGGATCACCTGAAGTTAGTACCAAGTATTTTTTCACCAGATTGTTTTGTTCAAAGAGAACACCTTTCGTTGTCGTCGATCCACTATCAAGACCAATTACTTTCATGATGAGCGCGCCTCTAACATTTCGATAAAGGCTGTCACTCGAGTATTGATTTGCTCGATATCTGCCGTAGAATAGTCTGTTTCTAAATATAAATACGGTACATTTTTTTCAGATTGGCAAAAACGCCGAACCTTCAATGCTTCGATCGAATATGGATGGCAGGATTGTAGCACCATATCTAAAACCCCATCAGCTTGATAGTCATCGATCATTTGGCTTAATAAATCAAAACGACTGGTATTATTAGACATACAGGCACAACCAATATCGATATATTTCTCTGCTAAGGCTTCATAAACGTCTTCATTCTCTTCATCGACTAGCCGTTCAACAGCCTTGGCTACTGTACAATTTTCAAATCCTACGATGGTTCCACCATTTTCTTCGACTGCACGAATCACTTTTTCCGTTACACCCCCCATTGGTGAACCAGTGATTAAAATTCTAGGTTTTCCATTAGGCTGATGGTTTTCGGAATATTGTACGATGATTTTTGCAGTTGTATCCTCTAATTTTTGGATCAGACTTTCCTTTTCAAAAGTATAATTTGCGCCATACATCACTTTAAAAATTTCTGAGCCTTCAATTGCAGGCGGATTTAGTTTCCCAAGTCCATAAAACTTTTTTCTAGCTGCTCGCTCTCTATTTTTTAGACGAACCGCTTTTTGAATGCGTTCTTCTGTAATCTCCACATCAAGAAATGACTCTAATTTTTCTTTAAAACGAATGATTTCATCTTTCCATAAGCCAAACGCTGCCTCTGAATTTCGTGCGTTTGGTAAGTTCATTAAATACAGTGGTTTGAATTCTTCCATGTATTCATACATCTTTTTCTTTCCATCACAAGTTGTTTCCCCTACAACTAAATCGGAAAAATAGAAAAATGGGCATTTATCAGTTTTCCCAAAACCATAACTGGATTTGATCAACGGACAAAGATTTCTAGGTAGATCCTCTTCTGCAGCTGAAATCGTTTCATCTGACGTCGAACAGAGGCTAATTTGGACAGCATCAGCTGCTAAGACGATTTCTTCTGGCATGAAAGTACAATACACACCAACAACCGGTACTCCTTGTTCTTTTAGTTCTTTTACTTGAATAAAACCTTGACGTCTAGCATCATCGAACTCCGCAACTATTTCTGGTAATTCTGTTTTGATTTGCATAAAATCCCTCCCGTTATTTTGTCTCTTTATTGTGCATTTGTCAGAATCATTTTGACTTGTTCTGCTGTCGGTTCAACATGGTAGAATAGCTTGTAAAACTCGTTAACTGTCTCTTCCATATTTAGTTTGTATTGTTCAGGGTAAACTAACGCCCCTAACCACTGAATGCCAATGATCCGATTGACAGACGGCGGTGAACTAATGAAGTTATAGGGTGCAGTTGGCACTTGATAAACCTTGCCAGCTTTGACCGCTGTTAATTCTTGCCATGACTCATCAGTTTTGATTTGATCATAGACAGCTTTTGTCTCAGCTAAAATATAATCTGGCTGCCATTGAACTAGCTGTTCCATCGAAATAACGGTTCCGCCACCTTTTGACACAACATCAACACCTGTTGCCGCATTTTTTGCGCCAATCTCATCAATCACTTGAGCATGAAATGAGCCTTCAGCATTTGTGTTTAGTCCAGCATTTCCGGCTGCATAATAGATACTTTTTTGCTCTGATTCTTTTAGTGAAGATCGAACACTATCAGCTTTTTCTATGACCTGTTGACAATAGGAACCAAGTTTTTCTGTTGTTTGTGTGTTTCCTAATAATTCACCTAATTTCTGGTAGGTTTCTGGCATATTTTTTAAATTTGCTTCAATGAAAAGCGTGGGAATATTGATTTGCTCTTGCAATTTGTCCATATCTTCTTTCACTGTTTTTTTAGCCTCACCGATATCGATAATGACATCTGGTTCAGCAGCACTCAAGGCTTCCATATTTAAGCTAGCGTTTTTTCCGTAAAATTGTCCAAATTCCGGTAATTTCTGATATTTTATATCAATAAACTCTTTAGCCTCTGACGAAAAAGGGCTGGCTAAACCAACAAGTAGATCAGGGGAGCTAGTATACAATACGATTTGAGCCAGTGGTCCAGAAGGGGCTATTTTATTGATCTGTGTTGGGATGATTACCTCACGCCCAGCAGAATCAAGAAAAATGCGTGTCCCATCTGACTGTTTGTTTTCGGAACTAATAGCTGTTTGCGTTTTTTCAGTTTCATTGGTTTTTTTTTCGTTAGTAGTGCAACCAATAATTGTAACTAGTGCTAATCCTAATACTAAAAGCAAATTTATCTTTCTTTTCATTAAAATTCTATCCTTTCTGTTTCAATCGATTTATTTTTTTGTTGGCAAACAGATTCTTTTTCCAGTTGAAGCTATTGTATGTACAGTGATCGGTACACGATAAATGGCCTCTAACTGTTGGCTCGTTAAAATCGTTTTGGGTATTCCTTGTAATAGTTGACCCTCTTGTAAAACTAAGACATAGTCAGCATATTGAAGTGCGTGATTAGGATCATGGGTCGATTGAATAATCAAATAACCTTGCGCTGCTAGTGTTTGAATCATTTCTAAAACCATTATCTGATTGCCGTAATCAAGATTAGCACAAGGCTCATCCATAATAATGATTTTACTTTGCTGAGCCACTGAACGAGCAATGATCACAAGTTGTTGCTCTCCTCCACTTATTTCTGAAAAAATACGATTCTTTAAATGCGTGATATTGAGTGCGACTAAGGCCGCTTCCGCCAACTCATTTTCAACTGTTCCAGGTTGCTGATAATTTTTTAATCTAGCAGTTGTACCCATTAAGACCATTTCAAACACAGTAAAATGAAAAATACCTCGTTGTTTTTGCGGAATATATGAAATCAACTTAGAAAGCTCGTTTCTTGAGCACTGTTGAATCGAACGATCATTGATTTTAACACTTCCCAAACTTGGCTCCAACACTCTTAGCAAACATTTAAACAACGTACTTTTCCCCACACCATTTTTTCCTAATAAACAAACCGATTGTCCATAATCTAATGTAAATGAAATGTCATTCAATATTTTTTGCTGTTTATAGGCAAATGCTAAATCAATAACTTCAAGCATTGAAATTCCTCCTCACTGTCTAACTGAACGATTATTTTTAGCAATCAATAAAAGAAAAATCGGCGCACCAATAAATGAAGTTAAAATCCCGATCGGTATCTCACTAGTTGTAATCAAGCGTGAAAAATCATCTACAAATAACAGAAAAGTACCGCCTAATATAGCAGTCATCGGAATACTATAGCGATAATCATTGCCAACTAACATCCTTGAAAAATGCGGTACAACCAACCCTACCCAACCAATCAGTCCGCTAACCGATACTGCACTTGCTGTAATCAAGGTCGCAGCCAGAATCAAAATCACGCGTAAAACACGACTGTTTACTCCTAAACTCAACGCTTCTTCTTCTCCTAGAGAAATCACATTTAAGCGCCAACGTAATAAAAAAATGGGCATCATCCCTACTAAAATCAAAGGGGCCGCAAATACAACATTTTGCTTATTGATCGAAGATAAGCTGCCCATTAACCAATAGGTGATTGCCGGCAAAGTATTGGTCGGATCCCCTACCAATTTCAAAAAGGAAACAGCTGAAGAAAAAAGTGAGCCAATCATCATACCAATCAAAACCATGTTTAAAACCGAATCAGTGCGCAAAAAACGACTCATTAAAAGAACCGCACCTACACCTAATAATCCAAAAATAAAAGACAACGAAATCACCTGTTCATAGGCCAATGAAAAAAACAATCCCATAGCCGCACCAAAAGCTGCACCTTGTGAAGCACCTAAAATATCTTGTGAGATCATTGGATTTTGAAACAAAGCTTGATAAGTTGCCCCAGCTACAGAAATACCGCCACCTATCACCACTGCCATAATAATTCTAGGAAAACGAATCTTAAACAAAATCGTCTCAACTTGACTGCTCCAGGTTTGCTCTAAAGGGATTATTTTATTCAAAACAACCTTAAAAAAATCGTCCATCGCAATCGGAAACTTCCCTAAAAAAAAGGAAATTATAAAGACGAGTAGAAAAAGCAAGACGGAAGCTAAAAGAATGATTTTTTTCTGTTTCGTTGTCGACTGTTTGTTTTCCACTAAATTCACCCCTATTGTTGACCGCTATCCCTTTGGTCTTTCCGCCCTTTTTTCAATCAACTCACCGGCAACACTAATTGCCAGTTCAGCTGGTGTTTCTGATTTTATTTTTAGGCCGATCGGCATATTGATTCGTTCAATGTCTTTCATTGAAAATCCGCTTTCTTTTAATTTTTTGACTTGGACAGCAATTTTTTGCTTACTGCCCATGACACCGATGTAATGTGCTGGAGTTTCTAATAACTGCTTAGCTATTAGAAAATCAAATTGATGGCCTCGTGTCATCACGATGGCATAATCTGCCTCTGTAATTTGGATCGATGCGGCAAGATTACCCAAATCAACGACCATTCTCTGATCGGCATCTGGAAAAACTGCTTCGGTTAAAAATTGTTCCCGATCATCTAAAACAACACAATAAAATTCTACTGTTTTTAAAATAGGAACTAACGCCTGAGCAACATGACCAGCACCAAAAACGTAAACTTTTCCAAGTTGCAACAATGCTTCCACTGAATAAATCCGTTCATTCAGTTTTACTTCTGATAAACCAACTTTAAACTTCTCCTCTTTTAATTTAGCTGGTATATTTCCGATTAATCCTGTTTCTACGCTATACACTCCAAAACCATTTTCTCTTTCAGCATTGATTTCAGTGATCAGCCAACATTGCTGATTACGGTTAAAATGCTGGATAACCTCTTCGCAAATGGCTTGAACAGAAGCATCTTGCCAACTAAGATATTGAAAAAACAGCGCCACATTCCCCCCACAAATCATACCCAGATCGACAACATCATTGGGTGCTAAAATAAAGGTCTCTGCTCGAGATCGTTGTGCTTTCAGAACCTCTTTCGCAATTTTTTCTGCGCGAAACTCTACTGCGCCACCACCAATCGTGCCATTTATCCGACCAGATTTATCAACTAGCATACGAGCACCAGCAGCTCTAGGTGTCGATCCTGAACTTTCAGTAACCGTAACTAAAACCGTATCTTCTCTTTGTTTGATTGCTTCATTTATTCGTAGAAAAAGTTCTTTCATTCTCTTTCCTCCAACTCTACTGATTCTAAATCTAATTCATCACTAAAAATCTCTGCAAAATACTGATTGGTGATTTGATACGTTTTCTTTTGAAAAAGCAAAAACTTTGCTGTTAATTTTTTTCCTTGGCTCGTTACGGTGGAACCACCGCCATTATTCCCACCTACACTTTTATTGACTAGAGGATAACCTAGTTCTTCCTCAGCTTTTTGGATCATCCGCCAAGCTTTGTTATAAGACATGCGCATCTGTTTAGCAGCAGTATTTAGTGAGCCTGTTTGAGAAATCCGTTGGAGTAGTTCAACAACGCCAGGCCCAAAAAAAATGCGATTTGTCCGCAATTTCAAATTGAGCGTATAATTAAAGGCTTCTTGCTCCGTCATTACAAAACCTCCTTTCGTTATACTCTAAAAAGATAACGACCATCAAAAAAATTATCTCTTTAAAAATTCAGACAGTTGCATTTTGATTTCAGCAAAATTATGTTCATTTAATGCTAAAATCTGTCCTTCATTTTTGAGAATAGTTTGTTTTAGCTGTGCTCGTTGTCTTCCTATCTCTAACTTTTCAATTGTATGCTTCTTTTGTCTTTGATAATTTACATCTGACTTAAACACCCCAACTATTTTTTGCGGTTGTTGAATCATTGTTAAAAGCTCGTTTGTGAAGCTTTGTGATAGTAATTCGATCCCACCGATTTCATCTAATAAAATAAGATCAGCTGAATAGGTTTTCGCTTCTTCTAATAAAAACTTGCCCCATGTTTCAAACACTTGCAGGTTTCTCGTTCGTTTGCCGTTTTCAGTTTGAATAAAACAATGTTCGTCAATCGGCTCTAAATTGGCTTCTTTTTGAAGTAATTCTTTTGCAGCTCTCAGTTCAAAACCAACAATCTGACCTTGTTCACCAATTCTGCGTTTCACATAAAAACCACTGATAGATTTCCCAGTAGCTCTGATTACCTCTTGTAATAATGTGGACTTTCCGACGAATTTGTCTCCTTCTAGAAAAAAATTCTTCATTCTGCATTTTCCTTTACTAAATCGCTGTCTTCATAAAAACAATGCAAAAGACAAATCAGCTTATTCATTTATCTTTTGCATCTTTTTTAAGGAGAAAATCTTCATAGTTATTCGATCGCTAGTTGCTTCTCCTCTTTAAGTAAAACATTTAAAACAACTGCAACGATCGTTGTCAAAATAACTTCTGAGTTACCAAAAATAGTCGTTACCCAAGGTGGAAATCCACTTAAACAACCAACTGATAACGTTACTCCGATACCAAAAGCTAACGCAATTCCCACAACCCCCGTATTTCTAGGAGTTAATTCTTGCGTTGCGATCATCCGAACGCCAGTCATTGAAATTGACGCAAACACAGATACCGTTGCACCACCAATCACAGCATAAGGAATTGTCGTCAAAATCGATGCGACTTTTGGAACAAAGCCTGCCACCAGTAGAATAACAGAGGCAAAAACCATTACATATTTATTAATTACTCTAGTCACCGTAACTAATCCTACGTTTTGACCAAATGTTGCAACGGGTACAGAACCAAAGAAGCTGCCAATAAAATTGGAGAAACCGCTTCCTATAATCCCGCCAGAAAGCTCCTGATCCGTTGGTTCCCGATCCATTGCTCCAACTGTTGTGGCAGTGAACTGCCCGATTGCTTGAACTGCATCAACGATAAACATTACTACTAAAGTTAAAATCGGTACGATTTGAAAATCTAAACCAAAGTATAGCGGTGTGATCATTTGAAAAACAGAAGCTTCCTTGACTGGAGCAAAATTGACCATTCCTAAAATCAATGAAACAACATACCCGATAATCATCCCATTTAGAATAGAGGATAGCTTAAGAAACCCTTTTGAAAAATAGTTAAAATAAAAAACCACTGCAAAAGTTAGTAATGCCACTAGCCAATTTTGAGCTGAGCCAAAATCTGGGCTGCCAGCTCCCCCAGCCATGTATTTGATTGCGACAGGAAATAGCGATAATCCAATACTTAAGATGACCGTACCAGTAACGAGCGGCGGAAACAATATTCGGATTTTTTTGATAGAGAGTCCAACTAAAATAACTAAAATACTGCCAACCAGCTGAGCACCAAAAATTGCGGCAATCCCAAAGTCTCCGCCAATGGCCATTAAAATCGGTACATAAGCAAAACTCGCACCCATCATAACAGGTAACCTAGAGCCGACTTTTCCAAAAATCGGAAAAAGCTGAATCAGAGTTGCTACGGCAGAGAAAATCAGTGACGTTTGAATCATGATCGTCGTATCTCCAGAACTTAGATTGCAGACTTTAGCAATCATAATTCCAGGTGTGACGATCCCAACTACTGCTGCTACTACGTGCTGTAAGCCCATTGGAACAGCTTCTTTGATTGATAACTTGGCATCATAATCAAACAATGCCTTTTCTTCTTTTTCACTCATAGGCAAGTTTCCTTCTTTACTTTTTATTTTAAAAAGGACTGCACTTATCCGAGTATTGAAATCCGCAACCCTTTTTCTTGAATCAGAAACTTCTCAGAAATTAATTTTTAACTGCAATTGCTTCAACTTCAAAAAGTCCATTCTTTGGTAATTCACATACTTCTACACAAGAACGAGCGGGAAGTGTCTTCGAGAAATATTTACCATAAATGTCATTGATTTTTTCAAAATCTGACATGTTTTTTAGAAATACAGTTGTTTTTACAACATTATCATAAGTCATATCTGTTTCTTTTAAGATGGCACCTAAATTGATTAATGCTTGTTCTGCTTGTTGCTCAACAGTTTCCTTCATTTCACCACTAACAGGATCTAATCCCAATTGGCCAGAGATATACTGTGTCTGGCCCGCTAAAACTGAGTGGGAATAAGGTCCTACAGCTGCCGGTGCATTTGTTGAATTTACCATTTTGTTTGTCATCAACTCACTCCTTCTCCTACGTATTTTGCTTCATTTATTGCTCAATGATCGTGCCTGTTTTCCCAACAATTCCGTCTTTGGCTTTTTCTAATAAGGTAATCAATGTTTTACGACCCGGTTTTGATTCAGCAAATTGAATTGCCGCTTCCACTTTTGGCAACATTGAACCTGGTGCAAACTGTCCGTCTGCTGCATGTTTTTTCATTTCGCTTGTAGATACTTGACTCAATTCCTTTTGCGTTGGTTTTCCAAAATCGATACAGACTTTTTCTACGGCTGTCAAAATGATCAGTAGATCAGCATCCACCATTTCAGCTAATAGTTCGCTACAGAAATCTTTATCGATTACAGCTGCAGCTCCACTTAAATGATTGCCGGACTTCACAACTGGAATACCACCACCACCACAAGCAATCACGGTTTGACCTGAATCAATCAGAGACGTAATCGTTTTGATTTCAACGATTTCTTTTGGTTTTGGTGATGCCACAACTTGACGATAGCCTCGCCCTGAATCTTCAACGACTGTCACTTGTTTTTCTTTCACAAGCGTATCTGCTTCTTCTTTTGACATAAAGCGACCAATCGGTTTAGCAGGATGAGCAAATGCTGGATCTTTCGGATCGACAGCTACTTGTGTGATCACAGTTCCAACCGGTTGCTCTAAGTTACGGCTCAATAATTCTTCCCGTAAAGCATTTTGCAAATCATAGCCGATATAGCTTTGGCTCATCGCCACACAAACGGATAGTGGAATCGTCGGATATTTGCTTGGATCACTTAATGAAAGTTCTTCCATCGCTAACTGGATCATCCCAACTTGAGGACCATTACCATGAGACAAAATCACTTCGTATCCTGCCTCGATCAAATCTGCAATGGCTTTAGATGTTTCTTGTACTGCCGTCATTTGTTCTGTTAAGTTATCACCTAATGCGTTTCCGCCAAGTGCAACCACAACTCTTTTTACCATTCAGCCATTCACCTCGTGTTCTGTTTTATAATGATTCGTTTAATTGATTATTTTAAAAGTAAGATGCTTTCTCTTAATAAATCACATCAATGATTGTTAAGTAAAAACTGAATTTTGCATGAAGTTGTCAGAATCTGTGGACAGCAGATTCGTTTTAAGACAGTTTTATCCTTAACTGATAGTATTCATAAATGGACTTGGAAAGGTCTTAAAATCAGTTCATTTTTTTTTGAAAAGAGAACAAATTATTATACTTACGACTATCATCATCAATAAAGAAAGCATCTCACTTCATGCCTAGTTCAATAAAGCGTTATTTGACTTCTCTTGGAGTTGCTTTTTTCTCAAGTTCTTTTAATGTTGCTTGCGGGCTTTTTACTTTGCTTAAGAAAATCATAGCCGCAATTATATATGGTTTGTAGCTTGCTTCTTTGTACAGTTCCACACGATAACGATCAAAGACAGAAGCCTCAACTTCACCTTCCTCACAGCTGACACCAGTGATATCGGCAGGTAAGCAGTGCATGTATAATGCTTTACCATCTTTTGTTGTCTTCATTAGTTCTTCTGTACATTCCCAATCTTTATGATTGGTGTTTTGAGCAAGTAGTTCTTTTTCTAATTTATCGATACCAGCTTGATCGCCTTCACCATATAATTGTGTCCGTTTTTCCATAGCAGCAAAGGGAGCCCAGCTCTTAGGATACACAACATCGGCATCTTTAAATGCTTCTGCCATACTGTTTGTTTTAGTAAATGAACCGCCAGCTTCCGCTGCATTTTTCTTCGCAACTTCTTCAACTTCTGGCATGATTTCATAGCCTTCTGGATGAGCTAAAACAACATCCATACCAAGACGTGTCATCAAACCTACGATTCCTTGAGGAACAGATAATGGTTTACCATATGAAGGTGAATAAGCCCAAGTCATCGCAATTTTTTTACCTTTCAAGTTTTCGACACCGCCGAATTCATGGATCAAATGCAAAGCATCTGCCATCGCTTGAGTTGGATGATCGATATCGCATTGCAAGTTGACTAATGTTGGACGTTGTTCTAATACGCCATCTTTGTGCCCTTCTTGTACGGATTCAGAAACCTCACGCATATACGTATTTCCTTTACCGATATACATATCATCACGAATCCCGATAATATCAGCCATAAATGAAATCATGTTCGCTGTTTCACGAACCGTTTCTCCGTGAGAAATTTGGCTTTTTCCTTCATCTAAATCTTGAACTTCTAGCCCTAAAAGGTTACAAGCTGAAGCAAAACTAAAACGAGTTCTTGTTGAATTATCACGGAATAATGAAATACCTAAACCGCTATCGAAGATTTTTGTTGAAATATTATTTTCACGTAAATAACGTAAAGTATCAGCTACTGTAAAAACAGCTTCTAATTCATCACGGGTTTTTTCCCATGTTAAGAAAAAGTCGTTTTCATACATTTTATCAAATTCTAATTTGTCCAATTTTGCAATATAATCGTTAAAAGTTTCCATGTCATTTCTCCCTTAAAGTTTATTAATACGATACCTACGATACAAATGACCTTTACTCATTCGCATCGCGGTTCGTTTTCCCTTTGATCATTCACTATAACTAGTCAAAATAATGATTAGTTATTTTCGCAATAGACAGTTGGTAATGCGGCATAAACAGCTGCACAGCGAACTAAATCATCTTTCCAAGTTTTTTCATTTGGTGCATGTGCTTGTGCTTCAGCACCTGGTCCAAAGCCAATACAAGGAATGCCGTTGCGACCCATGATCGATACTCCGTTTGTTGAGAATGTCCATTTGTCTAACAACGGACGAGCTTTACGCATGTCGATCGTTTCTTTTGATCCCTTACGTTCTTCACCATAAAGATTTCTGTGTGTTTCCATCAAGGCTTTTGTTACGCCATGTTCTTCTGGAATTACCCAAGTTGGGAAATAACATTCGATTGGATAAGTCAATCCAGTGTATGAAGGACGATCATAATCATACATTGAAACAACTACATCTTCGCCATATTTTTTAACAGCAGGTAATTGACGGATTTCTTCTAAACAGCTTTCCCAAGTTTCGCCAGCTGTCATTCGGCGGTCTAATGACACTGTACAACCATCCGCTACCGCACAACGACTTGGTGATGAATGGAAGATTTGTGAAGCTGTAACAGTTCCTTTGCCTAAGAAACGTGCTTCTTTCCATTCAGGATTGTATTTTTCATCAAGCATACGTACTAAGCCTCTAATAACAGTACTTTCGGTATCCCCATTATTGTTTAAGGCACGAACATCTTGTAAAATGTCGGCCATTTTGTAAATCGCATTATCGCCACGTTCTGGAGCTGATCCGTGACATGAAACACCTTTGACTTCTACTTTGATTTCCATCCGGCCACGTTGACCACGATAAATTCCGCCATCTGTTGGTTCAGTTGACACAACGAATTCAGGACGGATGCCGTCTTCTTTGATGATGTATTGCCAGCATAACCCATCACAATCTTCTTCTTGAACAGTAACTGTTACTAATGCTGTATATTTTTCGGTTAATAGTCCCAAATCTTTCATAATTTTGGCACCATAAATAGCTGAAACAATTCCGCCTTCTTGGTCAGAAGTACCACGTCCGCCAATTTCAGTATCTGTTTCATACCCATCATATGGATTAAATTTCCAGTTACTCATTTCACCGATACCAACAGTATCCATATGACCGTCAAATGCGATCAATTTTTTCCCTGTTCCCATATAACCTAGTAAATTACCTTGAGGATCTACTTCGATTTTATCAAAACCTAAATTTGTCATTTCGGCTTTCGCACGATCCATTTTAGCGCCTTCTTCAGCACTTTCTCCTGGAATTTTAACTAAATCACGTAAAAACTTGATCATGTCCTTTCTGTAACCTTCTGCTGCTTTGTTAATTTCATTGAAATCCATTTATATTACCTCCATAAGATTTTTTTATAGTTATCTGGATCTGTGTCGCCTTCTGTTGAGAACATTAGAACCCTTGAATTTTCGTCTAGTTCTAACGTATCACGTAATTCTTTATATTCGGGATCTTGCATCGCGGTTGCTACTAAGCCCATTGCGACAGCACCTGATTCTCCTGAAATAACTTGAGGATCACCTTTTAATGGCGCTCCAAGCATTCTCATACCTTTTTCTGAAACCCAGTCAGGCGCTGAAACAAAGACTGATGTATGATTTTCTAAAATATCGAATGAAATCGTATTTGGTTCACCACAAGCAAGTCCTGCCATGATGGTTTGCAAATCGCCCTCAACAAAATGAATCTTGCCGTCTTTTTCGATTGCTGATTTATATAAACAATCTGCTACTTGCGCTTCGACTACGATCATTTTAGGTGGATTATCAGGATAAAGATTAGCAAAATAGCCAACAACTGCTCCGGCTAAACTACCCACACCCGCTTGTACAAACACATGTGTTGGCCGCTTGTTTCCAGCTTCTGCTAATTGCTTAGAAGCTTCTAATGCCATCGTGCCATATCCTTGCATGATCCAAGTTGGAATTTTTTCATAACCATCCCAAGCAGTATCTTGTACCATGATACCGTTTTCAGTTTCTTCTGCCATCTTGTTAGCCATCCGCACACATTCGTCGTAATTGACTTCTTCAATGGTCACCTTAGCGCCTTCTTTTTCAATATTTTCTTTTCGGGTTTGCGTTGAGCCTTTAGGCATCAAAACAACTGATTTCTGTGCCAATTTATTTGCCGCCCAAGCAACGCCGCGTCCATGATTTCCATCAGTCGCAGTGAAGAAAGTTGCTTGCCCAAATTCTTCCCTTAGTTTATTGGACGTTAAAACATCATACGTCAAATCTGCTACGTCTTTCCCCAGTTTTTCTGCAATATAGTTTACCATAGCGAACGAGCCGCCGAGCACTTTGAAGGCATTTAATCCAAAACGATAGGATTCATCCTTAACAAAAAAATCCTTTAATCCTAAATGTTGAGCCATCTGTTTTAATTCAGCCAATGGCGTCTGATTGTATTGAGGGAAACTACGATGAAAAGCTAAGGCTTTTTCGATTGCTTCCTTTGACATCAGTGATAAATACTGATCATCTGTTTTGGGCATTTCATTTGCCGTCCATTTTATTTTTTCCAAAAAGTTTTCCCCTCCATCTATTTATTTAAATCAACACAAGTTGATTGATTCCCTTAGTCATTTTTGGTGATGTTCCGGAAAATAAATTTTCCTTGTTTTTCTGCGATCACTTGACCATTTTCAGCCACTTTTTGCCCTCTTAGATAAACGGCTCGCGCGCTGCCTTTTGTTTGCATCCCGTCATAAGGAGTGTAATCTACATTTTGTAGCTGAGTTTTTGCTGAAATGACGCCTGTAGTTTTGGGATCCCAAATGACGATATCTGCATCGCTGCCAGCTTGGATAATGCCTTTTTGTGGATATAAGGCAAACTGTTTGGCAATGTCTTCTGAAATCAGACCAACCATCCGCTCTAAACTGATTTTTCCAGTCGTTACGCCATAGGTATAGATCAACTCAGGACGAGTTTCGACACCCGGCATCCCGTTAGGAATTTTACTAAAATCTTCTTTGCCAATCGTCTTTTGTCCCTCAAAATTAAAACTGCAATGATCCGTTGAAATCGTATTGACTTGACCATCGATCACACCATCCCATAAAGCCTGCTGATCACCAATACTACGTAACGGTGGTGAACAGACATACTTCGCTCCTTCAAAGTCAGGACCATCATATAAATGTTCGTCCAATACTAAATATTGCGGACATGTTTCCACAAAGACTTTTTGATTTCGTGCTCTCGCTCGTTTTATAGCTTCTAAAGATCGTTTTGTGCTTAAATGAACAATATTAACGGGTAAACCAGCTAAATCTGCAATCATTAAGTATCGTTCTACAGCTTCTGCTTCAACTGAATCAGGTCTTGTTAAAGGGTGATAATGAGGTGATAATTTCCCTTCCGCTACAAATTGAGCAATCATTTCATTGACCATATCACCATTTTCACAATGAATACCTAGCATTCCTTGGTACTTATGAATCTCATTCATTGCTTCAAATATTTCAGCATCTGTTGTCCTTAAATTGTCATAGGCCATATACATTTTAAATGAAGTAATCCCAACATCAATCATTGCTTTAACTTCTGCCTTGATAGCGGGATTCCACTCAATGATCGACATATGATAGGTATAATCACAAGAACTATTCCCCTGTGCCAACTGATCCCAAGCAGCTAGGCAGTCTTTTAATGAACTGCCTTTACTTGGTGTCGCCATATCAATCACTGCAGTGGTTCCTTTAGCAACAGCTGCCTTGCTTCCCGTATAAAAATTATCTGCAGTCCCCATTGAGCCTTTCCCATTGTTTAATTCTAAATGAGTATGGGCGTCGATAAATCCCGGCAGTAAAAAACATTCTGTCACGTCTTCGACTGTAGAATTTTCTGTTTTTAAATGAGTACCCATTTCAACAATTTTTTCACCATCGATTCTTACATCTAATTGACGGCGACCATTAGCGGAAACTACGATTCCGCCCTTTAAAAGAATAGACATTTTTTAACCTCCATTTTTCAGAAGTTGTTTTTGCGCAACTCATGTCTTTTTACATTTGCATACAGTATTCATATTCTTCGATCATCGTATCCATCAATTCGATGATATCTGCTGGAATATCAACTCCTTGTGCTGTTAAATGGACGGTTGATGTATTGCTCCATAAACGAACCAGACAAATTTTTTCTCTTGGGTCAATAACGTAAAAACCTGAATTCGTACTATTTTGAAAATCAGCTTCCGTATTGAATAGCGTAAATTTATCTTTGTATGGTGCACTTGCATAAGGACAAAACGTTTCACAGTTGCCGCATTCATTACACATACGATCAACATGAACAATTTGTGGTTGCCCTTTGACTGTTACAACAATATTGGCTCTATTTGGACAAACATCCATACAAGATTCGCAGATCGTTGAACATTCTAAACAATTGCTTGCTTGGCCGCACAAAGCTTCATTTGTTTCTAGTAGGCCTCGTTTATTACGCACAGCTGCAGAATCATCGTTTAGATTTGTTTGTTCATAATGATGATTATGGATTTGACAAATATTTCCTGCAGCTTTCGTTGCGTCAGCAATGGCTTCCACAATTGTTGCCGGTCCTAGATTAGCATCTCCAATCACATAAACATCTTTTAAATTTGTTTCTAACGTTGCTTGATTTGACACGACTTTCCCATATTGATCAGTTGTAATCCCAATTGATTGATAAAAGTCTGTATCAACTTTTTCACCAACAGCAGCTACAACTGTATCAGCTGGAACTTCCGTATATTCGCCTGTTCCAACAGGTTTACGACGACCAGAGCCGTCACGTTCACCTAAGCGCATTTTTTCACAAGTTAATAACCCATTGTCCAATTTAATTGGTGACAATAGCTCTAAGAATTCCACACCATCTTCTAACGCGAAGTACAACTCTTCCTCATCAGCTGGCATGTTACGTTTGTCTCGACGGTAAACAACAGAAACCTTCTTCACTCCCGGTAAAGTAGTTGCAGCTCTAGCACAATCCATTGCAGTATTTCCACCGCCAACCACTACGATTTGTTCACCATATGGATTGACTTGAGGATTTTCGCGATTGGCTTTTAAGAATTCTAGCGAGTTTAGCGTTTCACCTGCTTCTAATCTTAACTTCCCATGTTTCCATGCACCGATTGCATAAATAACATTGGTATAGCCTTGTTCACGTAATGCTTCAATACTCGGTGCAGCTTTTCCAGTCTTAAATTCCGCTCCCATAAATTTAGCCATTTCAACATCGTTTTGAACAGATTTCATTGAAATTCTAAATTCTGGTACGATTTGACTACAAACTCCGCCGATCGTATCTGCTTTTTCAAATACAGTGACTGGCATTCCTTCACGAGCAAGTAAGAATCCAGCAGAGATTCCAGCTGGTCCACCACCTACAACCGCTGTTTTAGGCGCATTTTCTTTTCGAACTGGTTTTTCCATCGTCGCCATTAATTCGTCATAAGCATGTTCAGCCGCTTCCAGTTTTGCCTCACGAATTTTGATCGATCCTTCATAGAACTGACGGGTACATTTTGTCATACAAGGATGCGCACAAATTGTTCCCGTTATGAAAGGCAACGGATTTTTATCCACGATCACTTTTAAGGCCTCCAAATAGTTGCCTTCGCTAACGTAACGAAGATAAGCTGGAATATCTTGATCGATTGGACAACCTCCGTCACTACGACAAGGAGCTGTATAACAATTAGTTAATGGAACGGTTGTACGTAGTTTAGGACTTTCAGATAATTTGATTGATTTTTTGTAGCGACCTTGTGTTTTTGCTTTTTCAACGATTGCTATCAGTTTATCTAGATCAACACGTACTTGTGTTGGATAATCTGATTCACTTAACAGATTCGCTACTTGGTTCATGCGTTGATAGCCACCTGGTTTCAATAATGTTGTAGCCATCGTAATCGGCCAAATCCCCGCATCAAAAATATCTTTAATATTGAAAATATCTGCACCGCCAGAATAAGAAATTTGCAGTTTTCCATCGAATGCATCCGACAATTTTTTAGCTAAGGAAATACTCAATGGGAATAATGAACGTCCTGACATATACATTTCATCCCCAGGTAATTCATCTTCAGCAATCCCAACAGGAAAAGTATTCGTGATTTTCACGCCAAAGTTTAACCCTTTCTTGTCTGCTAAAGTCTGTAGTCGTTTTAGCATCGGAACCGCATCTTCAAATTGTAAATCTGCTACAAAATGATGATCATCAAAAACCATATAATCAAAACCTAGTTCATCCATTGTTTGACGTGTGTACTCATAACCAAGCATAGTTGGATTACACTTAATAAATGAATTTAACCCTTTTTCTTCTAATAAATAAGTTGTGATTCGCTCGATTTCGTCTGATGGACAGCCATGTAGTGTAGAAAGTGTGATTGAACGGCACACATTTGGACTGATTCCTTCGATAAATTCTTTGTCGATAAAGTTGAATTGTGGTAAGTATTTATAGGCAGCTGCTTTACATTCTTGCCAAATCGGTGTATTTTCAGCATCTTGCATATCTGTAATATATTTATCAACTTTTGGCGACTGAATACCAGCTAAATCATACCCAACACTCATATTGAAAATAAATCCATCTGGGTCTCCTAAACCAAGTTCTTTACTAAGTAGTTTTAAAACAAACCACCCTTTGACATATTCGTCATAAGCTTGGGGAACACGCAATTCAGTTGACCATTCTACGTTGTAGCACTCATCAGCTGCTGTAATACACGGCTTACTTACAGGTAAATCTTCTCCATCAATAATTTGAACTGTTTTAACTTCAAAAAAACGTGAACCGGTCAAATAAGAGGCAATAATATTTTGAGATAACTGGGTATGTGGTCCTGCAGCAGGGCCACAAGGTGTCTCCATTTTTTCACCAAATAAAGGCATTGTCTTACTGGAATCAGCTTTATAAAACTTTCTTACACCAAAAATTGTTGATTCATTTTTATATTCGTTTAAGATCCAGTTCAATAACCCATCGATCGAAATCGGGTGCATGATGTCACTCATGTTTGTCACTCCTTTTTATTTTTCTAAGCTAGTAATACTAGCTATTGATTCTTGTCCAAAGCGATTGTGCTTGTACTTGAGCATCATGCCAGATTTTTTCTTCATCAACGCCTTGTACTTCTCTATTTTTCATACGAATCTCACCATTGATAATTGTATCGGTAACAGCGCCACCATTCATGCCAAATAGAATATGAGAATTATAATTGTCTTTTGTCATTGGTGTTGGTCCTTTATAATCCAACACAATCACATCTGCTGCTGCATCTGCTTCTAAAACGCCAAGTTTTTTTTCAAAATAACGATTTGCCATTTGTGGATTATTATTGAATAACATCTGCGGGATTTCTGCCCAAGCAGCATTTGGATCTGCTAAATGATGTTTGTGAATGATATTTCCCACCTTGTATGATTCTGTAAGATCATTCGTGTAACCATCTGTTCCCAGTCCCATTAAAATGCCATACTCATTAAGCATCCGCATTGCTGGCGGACAGCCTACAGCATTTCCCATATTAGATTCTGGATTTGTTACAACCATTGTATTAGTATCTCGTAATAGTTCCATTTCATGGGGATTGATATGAATACAGTGGCCTGCCATTGTTTGCTTCCCTAAAATACCCAAGTCATATAAACGATTTACGATTGGCTTTCCATATTTTGCAAGTGAATCATATACATCAGCGATGTCTTCTGCAATATGGATATGATAACCAACCCCTTCTGGCGTATAAGCAGCGCAATGTTCTAACGATTTGTCGGATAACGTAAAGGCTGCATGTATTCCCATCATCGCTTTTTGCATATCATCACTGCGTTCACCGCTTATCTTGATAAAGTCAGCATTTTCTTTAACTGCTGCTTTCATTTTCGCTTCACCATCTCGATCGGATACTTCATAACATAAACAAGTACGAACCCCCAGTTCATCTGCTGCATTAGAAAGCTGGGTCAAACTACCTTCAATCGCACCATAACTAGCGTGATGATCGAAAACTGTCGTCACTCCATTTTTAATACTGTCCAAGTAGGCAATTTTAGCGCTATGATAAGAGTCTTCTAAATTCAATGTTCGATCGATACGCCACCATTGTCCCTCTAAAATATCCATAAAATTTTTAGGATGATAGTTATTGATACTTAATCCTCTCGCGAATGTACTATAGATATGATTGTGCATATTGATAAATCCTGGCATAATCACGCCGCCTTTGGCATCAATAAATTCAGCTTTGGGAAACTCTTTGCGTAAATCCGTTGTTGCTCCTGCTGCTTTGATTTTCTGACCCTCAATTGCCACACAACCGTTCTCAAAAAATGTCCCTTCCTTGTCTCTTGTGATCAGTCGTCCATTTCCTATTAATAACATCATTGCCCTCCTATATTTCTTTTATTTTTTTGCCGAAAATAGAAATCGCTTTCATAAAGTATAGTTCAAACATTCACGAATGAATGGTTATCTGAATAACAATTTATATATTCTAATCTCACACTAAAAAAGCGCTTGCAATCATACTCATGATGAACTATTTCCTCTAACTCGATTAAATTATACCACCATACCTAAAAAAAAAAACAATGCTGCCTAAAAAATATTTTTTAGTGCAAAACGCCCATTGTCTTGTATTATGATTTACTGCATGATATTATTACACACGAAGCGAATTATAGATAACCATTTTTCTCTAAAAATGTCTATATATATATCTATTATTTTCTTAAAATTGTAAGACAAGCGAAATCAAACCTAAAGTATCATTCAATTTACTTAAAAATAAACTCTGTAAGATAGAAAGGAGTGAAATTATGCTTTCCGATGAAAAATTAAATTTTCTGACTCAAGTTGCTAAAGCTTTGGCTGGTCAGTTTGGTGAAAATTGTGAAATCGTTATTCATAAAATCAATGAAAACAATGTTAACAATACCATCGTCTCTATTGAAAATGGCCATGTTTCTTCGCGTCAGCTTGGGGATGGACCCTCTCAAGTTGTTTTAGAGGCATTAAAAAAAGATCCAGCTGATTTGATCGATCACGTCAATTATTTGACGCGAACACATGATGGTCGTATTTTAAAATCAAGCACCGTTTATTTCAAAGATAAATCTGGTAGCTTAGATGGAATTTTTGCCATCAATTATGACATCACCGCTTTGATTGCGGCCGAATCAACGTTAAAATCACTTGTTTCCATCGATGAACAAGAGGATGAGAAAGAACCTGATTATATTCCTCAAGATATCAACGAACTTTTAGATGATTTGATTGATGAATCAGTGAAATTAGTTGGCAAACCTGTTCCATTGATGACAAAAGATGATAAAATCAAATGCATCCAGTTTTTAAATAGCAAAGGAGCCTTTTTAGTAACAAAATCAGGCGACAAAGTAGCTGGATTTTTCAATATTTCAAAATATACATTATATAGCTATATCGATGCTAAGTAACTATTCGGGATTTATTATTAGGCAGTTGTGTTCTTTTTGAACCTAACTGCCTAATTTTTATTTTCCCTAATATAGTAAGAAAGAGTAAAAGCAATTAATTTTTTTTTTTAATTGTGGTATTATAGATTGAGTTTATTATTGAATTTAATTTTTGATTGTTGATATAAATTGGAGGGCACTACTTTATGGGAATTAGAAGTCATGTAGCGATAGCCGCTGGAAAAACTTCTCAATGGGTTTTACAAACTTTTTTCAAAGGCGGCAGCAGCTATCCTGGAAAACTAGCACTAAAAATCGATCCAAAAATTTTGGATACCTTGGCAAAAGATTATGAAATCGTCGTTGTTACTGGTACGAATGGAAAAACATTGACTACTGCTTTAACGGTAAATATTTTAAGACAAGAATTTGATCACGTACTGACGAATCCAACAGGTGCGAATATGGAACAAGGAATCGTTTCAACGTTCTTATCTGCCAAAAATAAAAAAGCAAAAAAGAAATTTGCCGTTTTAGAAATCGACGAGGCTAGTTTAAGTCGTGTTACAAAATATATCGAACCAAAACTATTCTTATTTACAAATATTTTTCGAGATCAAATGGATCGCTACGGTGAAATTTACACTACTTACAAATTGATTGTAGATGGTGCAGCGGCTGCTCCTAATGCTCCAATCCTATGTAACGGTGATTCACCGATCTTCAACTCAGTTGAAACGATCAATCCGAGAAAATACTATGGGTTTAATCATGAGCCAGATAAAGAGCAAGTGGCTCATTACAATACAGATGGACTACTTTGCCCAAAATGTCACCATATTTTACATTATAAAATGATCACTTATGCTAATCTTGGAAAATATTATTGTCCAAACTGTGGTTTTCATCGTCCTGAACTAGATGTTCAACTTACCGAGATGGTTGCAATGGATAATACTTCTGCTGATTTTGTCATTGATGGTTCTGAATATAGCATTGCTGTTGGGGGAATGTACAATGTCTACAATGCCTTGGCTGCTACGGCTGTTGCAGAGCATTACGGTGTTGCGCCGGAAAAAATCAAAGCAGGACTAAGCTATGATGAAAAAGTATTTGGTCGCCAAGAAACCATCAATATTGATGGTAAATTATGCACGTTGATTTTAGTTAAAAACCCAGTTGGTTTAAATCAAGTGATCGATATGATGGGCCTTTCTCCTTATTCTTTCTCACTTGTCTCATTATTAAATGCGAATTATGCAGACGGTATCGATGTTAGCTGGATCTGGGACGGTGACCATGAGTCGTTTGCCCAAATGGACATTCCCGAAGTGATTGCTGGTGGTGACCGCCATACAGATATGGCTTTACGACTAAAAGTTGCTGGAATTCCTGAAGATAATTTAAAAGAAATCCCTAATCTTGAGGATGTAATCACGGCAATCAAAAAATTGCCGACAGAACGTGTTTATATTTTAGCTACGTACACGGCAGTTTTACAGTTACGAAAACAACTAACTGCTCAAGGTTATATTAAATAGTTGTGTATCGGTGTGAAACACTTTTGTCTTATGATCTTCTGAAAAAATAAAATACGAATGAGGTAAAAACAATGACTAAAGAATTAGTTGTATGCCATTTATATGGAAATCTACTAAATACTTATGGTGACAATGGTAATTTACTAATGTTAAAATACCTTGCTGAAAAAATGAATGTCACCTTTCGTTCTGAGATCATCAGTATTTATGAACCTTTTGACCCGAATAAATATGATTTAGTTTTCGTTGGTGGTGGTCAAGATTTTGAGCAACTGATCATTTCTGAAGATATCCAAACTAAAAAAGAAGAACTGACCGAATATATTGAAAATGATGGCGTAATGTTGGCAATTTGTGGTGGATTTCAATTGTTAGGCCACTATTATATGGGAGCTAAAGGTGAAAAAATCCATGGAATCGGTGCTTTGGATCACTATACGTTAAGCCAAGATAATAACCGCTACATTGGTGATATTGTCATTCATAATGAAGAATTCAATGAAACGTATTACGGTTTTGAAAATCATAATGGCCGAACTTTTCTCGGAAAAGGTGAGCGTCCTTTAGGGAATGTAATCAAGGGAAAAGGCAATAATAGTGAAGACGGTTCTGAAGGTGTAATCTACAAGAATGTTTTTGGTTCTTATTTCCACGGACCGATTCTTGCTCGTAATGAGAACCTAGGCGTTCGCTTGATCAAAACTGCCTTAGAAAAAAAATACAGTGAACCCTTTGAGGTCCCACAAGAGGTATTGACTGTTAAATAAACAAAAAAGTGTTAGGAAAAAAATCCTAACACTTTTCTTGTTTATTTTTAGGCATCTACACCAGGCTCTGAAGCAATAATCGTCAAGTCTCCTTCGACACGCCATTTTGTGATATCATTCGGTAAAATAAAGCTTGTTCCTTTACTCAATTCATAGCTTTCAGTTTTAACCGTCTCAACCTCTTCAATGATCAACTGACCGACACCATCAATGACTGTTGCTAATGTATACGGCGCATTTTTTTTAAGATTCAATACACCTTTGACTTGCCATTCATATACATTGAAAAAAGGTGTTTTCAAGTAGGTAATAATACTTGATTGCCCTTGGTTTTGTTGCTGGATCGATAATTGTGCCTCTTTAGCTGGAACTGTCGTAACATCCACAGATTGTTGAATGTGCAGTTCTCTCGTTTGGCCTTGATCATCTTTTCTATCGTAGTCATATACACGATACGTTGTATCACTACTTTGTTGTGTTTCTAAAATCATGATCCCTTTACCGATTGCATGGATCGTTCCACTTGGCACATAGAAAAAGTCACCTTTTTTAACTGGAACTTTTTTCAGTAAATCATCCCAACGTGCATCTTTGATCATTGCTTCTAGTTCTTCACGGCTCTTGGCATTATGTCCATAAATGATCGTAGATCCTGGTTCAGCATCAATAATATACCAACACTCGGTTTTTCCAAGTTCGCCTTCATGAGCCAATCCATAAGTATCATCTGGATGCACTTGCACAGATAAATCATCTTCCGCGTCCAAAATTTTTGTTAATAAAGGAAAAACATCGCCCTTGGCATGACCAAATAGTTCACGGTGATTTGCCCAAAGTTCGTCGAGCTTTTGCCCAGAAAAGACACCATTCTCCACAGTGCTAACACCATGAGGATGCGCACTGATCGCCCAGTCTTCTCCGATTTTATTACTTGGTAAGTCAAAACCGAATACAGTGTGTAAACGATCGCCACCCCAAATTTTTTCTTGGAATACTGGTTTTAGAAATAAAGGTTGCTGCATAGTTTAGAGACTCCCTTCCATTTATACTCGTCAATTATACCACTAAAAAGAAAGCGATTCATCTTTGTTTGCTATTTTTTTCTTTCAAATAAATGTCAATCAATTCATCTCTTTTTTCAATGTACGTTGCTCTCTCATCTACGGGATGAACTCGATTAGATAGAAAAATAAACGCTTCTTTTTCTTTTAGATCAATTAGCAAAAAAGTTCCTGTATACCCAGTATGAAATAAAAACGGCCTTCCTGTTAAATCAGCTTTCAAATCCCATCCTAAAGAACGATGTCCGCACTTATCTGGTGTTTGATCCGCCAACAACAAACAAACTGTCTGCTTTCTTAATACTCTCGTTTTCTGATACAGGCCTTCATTCAAATACATTGAGGTGAATTTTTTAAGATCAGCTAAGTTAGTGAATAAACCAGCATTGCCAGCATGTTCAGCTAAAACAAACGCTTTTGGATCATGAGTTTGTCCGCGAATCACACCTCTTACGGGATGGTTTTCTGTTGGTACGGTTTTGGATGGATCTGATGGTAAAAAGCAACTATCTGTCATATCCAAGGTGTCTAAAACACGTTCCTTAAAAATTTCAATGACGTCTTTCTCTAGCAATTCTTCTAACATAAATCCCAATAAAATCGTCCCAGTATCTGTATATGCTACTTTTTTTCCTAAAGATTCCCCTGAGCGAACCAGATTATATGCCTGCTGCAATTCACTTTTCGATAAAGCATCTCGATTTTCAATATAACTTTGAATATCAGATGTATGAGTCAATAGATGTCGAATCGTTATTTTTTCATCTTCAAATACTGGATAATAATTTTTGAAAGGTGCATCAATTTCGATAATTTTCTCTTCCAGCAATTGTAAGACCACTGTTGTTGTACAAATAACTTTTGTCAAAGAAGCAACATCAAAAAGCAGCGAAGGCTTTAGCTCTTCGACTGTAGGTATAAGTCGAGCATTTCCCCAGGTATGATCTTCGGATGCTGTGTCAGTCATAAATGAAAAACTAACACCAGGAAAAACACCCTCATTCATCAAAGTCTTAATTTTTTTGCTTGTTTCTTTATACATCATTCATTTTCCTCATTGCTTTTATTCTTATTTCTCAACTAGTTTCGTACAAACCACCATTCAATGTCACTTGGATCATAAATGGTTAAAATGGTTAATTTTTTATCAACAAAAAATTTTTGCTGCTTATTTTCTAAATGCTGCTTAAGTAATTTCATTTCAGTTTCAGTTTCTAATCCTAAAACGAAAAAATCTACTCCCAAACATTCTTCACTCTCTAGTTTATTCTCATTTTGTGTGACAGAATCTGCCAAGTAAATCTCAAAATTACCATTTTTCATCGACAGCTTCCCCATTGAAACATCTTCAGAAAACATTCCTAAAACATCTTGATAAAAAGCTAAATGCTCTGACTTGTTTTCTACATGCAGTTTGATCCGATCAAATACCACGTCTGCTGAAAGGCTTGAATATAATACATTGCTTTCTTGTATTAATGTTTGAATATCTAGTGATTCAGCTGTCTCTACAGCTTGGTTAACTGATTTTTGATAATTAATTTCCAGCTCATTCCCCTCGGGATCTTCTAAGAAGACACTTTTACGATTTCCTTGCTGTACTGATTTACCGATAGGATAATTATGTGCTGTAATTCTTCTCAAAAGACTACCAAATTCTTCCTTAGTCGGAATTCGTAATGATAAACAAACAGCTTTGTTCAAAGAGACTAACTGCTCTTCAGCTAGATCTGCTTCCTCTAATATCAGCAATCTGCTATCCTTTTCTTGTGAACCAAAGATAGACAAATTATTTTCTTCCAATTTCAAAATAAACCCCAACACATTTTTGTAGAAACGAACCATTTTTTCTACATCTTTCACACGCAACGCAACCGTTCTTACATATACATCTTCCGATAATTGAAACTTTTCCATTCGTCTTCCCCCTCCGAATGTCTCCCTATATTTATTCTAAACATCTCGACTGATTTCAGCAAGCAAATGTACTTTTTTCGTTCATCACTCTTATAGATGAAACTGAATAGAAGTAAATTCTATTTACCTAGACCAATTAAGAAGTAAAATACAATCACTTGATTACCACTTATTCTATACCAATTATCGGATAAAATGAATATAATATCCACATTATTGTTTAAATAATATTTGTAAATAAAAAAAGATGCTGAATCTGCTGTTCAAACATCTTTCTTTTTAGCTATTAACTAAGTTACTTAATTATAAATGGCCTTGATTGGATCCATTCTTGACGCACTAATCGCAGGGATAATCCCAAAAATAACGCCTGTAAAAATCGAAACTACTGTGGAAATCGCAAATATTGCTGGGGTCATGACAGGTATGATATCTACAAATCCACCGACGAGCGTAGAAAGCAGGTAACCTATTCCCACACCGATCAATCCACCTAACAACGTAATAAATGCCGCTTCCAATAAAAATTGCATTAAAATCATTCGCGGTTTTGCTCCAATTGCTCTACGAATCCCGATTTCTCGTTTCCTTTCCGTTACAGAGACATACATGATATTCATTACACCAATTCCTCCAACTAATAGAGAAATTGCTGTCACAGCCATCAGAAACATCGTCATTCCTCCGATAGCGTCTTCCATTTGTTTTTGATTCTTTTGTTCCAGATCATTTTCTTTGAACACACCTTTAACATCTGGATGATTTTCACTTAAAATCGTAACCGCTTGAGCAATCACAGTTTGTTTATCAGTACCTTCTTTTAATTTAAAATTGATTCCACTAATTGACTTTGAGCTAGCCAATTTATTATAAGAACTTCTTGAAACAAAACTGCTTGAAACAGTATTCCAATCCAAAGACATTGCCTCAGTATTATCTAATGAATCATAATCAAATGGTTCCAAAATACCGATTACTTTGTACATATAACCATTGATTGCAACTGCTTTACCAATCAATTCACTTGGATCATCCATTTTTAAACTCATATCAAACGTATCATGATTTAAGATGATCACATCTTTATTGATATCTCGATCATCGAAATCACGACCATATTTTAGTTTGTTGTTGCCCCTGTTTGAAGTGACCATCAAGTTTGCCTTGGCACCAAAATAATCCAACTGAGTCGTTAAATTATCCCCCATCACACCATCGCCATATTGAGGATAAATCGTTTCGATACCATCGATATCTCTGACTTTTTTCATATCAACTCTTGAAAAACTATAATCAGGTTCTTCAAAGCTCATCATTCCCGAAGCACTTTCATCTTGCATGGTATAATGGAGCTTAACGACATCCGTGTTCATTGCACTCGTTGCCGACATTACTTGTTTTTTCATCCCTTCACCAAGAGTAGAAATGGTCACAACGGAAGCAATTCCAATGATAATACCGATCATCGTTAGAAACACTCGTAATTTATGCGCACGTAAACTTAAAAGTGTACTAATCAATAAGTTTGAAATCATCGAATCACCTCTTCTTCAAGAAAGCGGCCATCTTTCATATGAATCACTCGAGTGGCATATTTCTTCATATCTGCATCATGAGTAACCATTACAATCGTCTTTCCTTGACGATTCAGCTCAGTCAACAACTCCATGATTTCTGTTCCCGTCTCACTATCTAATGCTCCTGTAGGTTCATCAGCCATGATCAAAAGTGGATCATTGACTAAAGAACGCGCAATCGCTACACGTTGTTGTTGTCCACCAGATAATTCATTCACTTTAGCTTTTGTTTTTGCTCCTAAACCAACCAACTCTAGATATTTTTCAGCAATCTTGCGCTTTTCATCATTGCTTTTTTTACCTTCATAAACACAAGGTAATTGCACATTCTGACTAACATTCAGTGAATTGATCAAAAAGAACTGTTGGAAAATAAAACCCAAATATTCATTACGGAATTCTGATTTCTTGTTTTCTGAAAGAGTTGAAACATCTTCCCCTTTGAAAAGATAATTTCCATCAGACACTCGATCTAAAAATCCAATGATATTCATCAAGGTGGTTTTACCACTTCCAGATTTTCCCATGATCATAATAAATTCACCTTCATTGATCGTCAAATCCAATGATTTTAAAACCTGCAATTTTTCTTTCCCAACAGGAAAATACTTATTGATTGCTTGCATCTGAATAAGAGGTCGCGGGCTTTGCTCTTGTTGTATCATGTCTGCTCCTCCTATTCTTTTGCTGCTGGCGCTGCTTCTCCCGATTCATCCGTGCCTTCTCCAATTAAATCGCCTTCCTTGACTTCTTTCTTAGAAGAAACAATGATTCGATCTGCAGATTCTAATCCTGAATTTATAACAGTATTTTCTCCTTTTTCTTCACCAATTTGTACATCACGGCGAATTACAGAACCAAAGTCATTGACCAATACATATTTTTTACCATCTTGATCATGAACTGCCTTTTTAGGGACCTCGATTGGTTTACTATCTCCTAAATTGATCGTCGCTTGCATATGATAGCCATTTTTTATTCCTTCTAAACTATCAAGCGATAATTTTACATTATAATTGGACATCGATCCTTCAGCATTACTGCTTTCACCTTGAGCTGCTTTGACTTCCGGCGGATTGTCATCAATATACGAAATTTTTCCAGTCACGGTAGTACCACTTGAAACAACTGAAAGATTTGCTTTTTGATCAACAGCAATCTTCATTAAATCTTTTTCATTTACTTTTCCAGCAACGTATAGACCATCTGATGTTAAACGAAGAACAGGAGCATTTTCATCCTTAACTTCTGGGATAGAAACGCGTCCTTTAAATTTTGCTTTGGTTGAGATAAATTGCTTGGTAGACAGGTCAGCTACCGTTTCATTTGAAAACAAAATTTCTTCATCAACACCATCAACCTCAGCTTGATGTTGTTCATCAATCGCGGCTCCGTTTGTTGTTCGCTCTTCTTCTTTTGTTTTATTATAAGTATCGATTGCTCGATTCCATTTCTTATAAATATTCTGTTTTTTTGTCGCTAGTTTACTTAGGGTATTATTTTGCGCTTCGATTTCTTTTGTGATTTCCTTGTCTTCATAGGTAAATAATATTGTCTCTGGTTCGACAACGTCCCCATTATTTACTTTGATTTCTGGTGTACTTGTCATTTTTGCATCTTTTGAAAAAGCTTCTGCCTGTTCCGGTTGTACTACACCATTGATGTAGACTTGTTCAATATCTGGAACTTCAAAGTATTCGATGCCTAAATCCTCCGTAACCGCTTTCTGATCTGAACTAGCAGATGGTTTGCCACCGAATAAATTAGGAAGTATAAATAGACCGATAAGTACCACAGCAACTATTCCAACAATAATCATTATTTTTTTCTTTTTCATAACCCTTCTCCTCATCTCCTTTTAATCAAGTTATCTTATTCGACAACTTTAGTTATCCTACTCTTTCATTTAACCATTATTGGCTCTATCATACAAGTTACATTTTTGTAATTTTGTGAATATTGAAACTTGTTAAGGTTCTCTATTTTCATTTTTACTTTTCTTGCTGAGACTAAATAAGACTAGAATATAAATGGATTCTTCATCCTATTCTAATCTTTTTATTTAGATGCTACACAACTTATTTAGAGAGTCCGTTTTTCACCCAATTTAGTTTGATTTTAAAATCGTTTATAATCCCGGTTAAATCCTTTTCAAGAGGATTATCTCCTTTTTGATACCCCTCTATGATCGAAGTAAAAACAATATTTATCAGTATTTGCATCACCATTTTAAATTCTTTTTCATCCGCAATCTTTAGTTTAGATCGATCAATCAAGGTATAGAGTTGATGCCCGTGACGCATTTTTTGTGATTTTTCTCCCTTCTTTTTAATCGTTTGCAATTCAGGCAAAATCCGCACCATTGAGCGATAATCACTATCCATATAAAAATGTTTATAAAAGCCCGCATGTGGCCCACTTAATGCTTCTAAAACTATTTTTGAGAAATATTTTCTCATTCCGTCAAATAAATCTCCGTCTGATTCTTGCACACATTTTGTGATTTCACTTTTTCTATCCTGACTTAATAAATCAAAATAATAATAGTAGAGATCTTCTTTATCTTCGAAATATTGATAAAAACTGCCTCTGGGTATCTCAGCTAGCTTTATAATATTAGCAATCGATGCTTCTTTCAGTGCAACTCTAGAAAATTCGATCGAAGCCGCCTCCAACAATCTACGTTGTTTTTCTTCTGATAAATGGAAAAAAGTACTTTTTGGCATTTTGTTCCTCCCTCTCTACAACATGACACGATGTCACATAACGTGACTTCATCATAGCACCTTAAAATGAAAAAAAATAGAAAAGGTGTGAGTTTTTCATGGGAACATTCTTTATATAAATAATTAAGCACAAAAAAGCTAGATGAATAGCGCATTTCATCCTAGATCAAGTTGCATTACTTCAGTTACTGCCTGCTTTACAGCCTTAACAACTTCTTCGAATGGCTGGTTTGCATCGATAATATAGTGATGCGGATAGTTCATCACTGTATTTTTATTTGTAGATTCCTGATCATAAAGTGCCCCACGTGCATTTATGACTTCTTCGCTTACTTCTCTAATTTTTAACCTTGATAAAACATTTTTTTTGGATACTTCTAAAAAAATCGGAATAACCATACTTCCAAATTGATTTTGAATTTTCTGAAAACCATTGATTGTTAATACATCATAAGCAGAATGATTCTTTGTTTTGTTCATTAACTCCGCAATTCCTACCCCATAATGATAGCCATGATAAGTATCATACTCAGCTAATGACTTAGTATTCACCAAATAGTCAAATCGCTCTTTTGTTTCAAAATAATAATCCGTACCATCTTGCTCTCCAGTTCTAATTGGACGTGTTGTATGAGAAACCACCTTGTACTCTTTCTGAAAAACTGCTTCTGCTATTCTGGTTTTACCCGAACCACTTGGACCAATAATAACAAAAAAAGGATGTTTTAATTTTGCTTCTCCCATAGTCACTCCTCCTTGTAAATTTACTATACAACAATTAGAAAACTGCTTCAAAGAAAAAGACAAACATGAACGTAATTCTTAGTCATGATTGCCTATCTCTATTTTGTAAATTAATCTTCCATAATAGTAAAAAATAACTACCAATTTATTTATAGCAATGTTATAATTACATAAATAGTATTTTATTAAAAATACTGTCGATGCATCTTCTAACAGCACTAAACTTCCCCAAGCTTTGAAATGTTAGAAGATGCTTATAGATTTAAGTTCCTACAGTGAAAGCAAATAAACTAAACAATACAACAGCAACACCTAAAGTCATTTTTTCTCCCTCCAATCTATGATTATTTATAAAAGCTATTCTATATAAAAATATCTTTCATAAGATTATTTTAACAAACAACAAGACTTAAATAAACAACAATTAGATAAATTTGCATAAAACACTAAAATAAATGCTTTTTTTTTATAATATATGTTTTTTACACAAAAACACTTATTTTCTTATCATACGTGCAATTTTTAGGAGTGAATCATATGAAAATAGGCGAAACTTTAAGATTTTTCAGAAAGAAATTACATCTAACACAAAAAGAAATGTTGGATAATCATTTAGATCCTTCCTCTTATTCCCGTATCGAGCACGGGAAACAAATTATCAGAATTGATACTTTAGCTGAAGTTTTAAAAAAATTATCCCTCTCACCTGAAGAATTTTTTGCACGAATCTCTTTGGATGAAGACCAAAAAAAATTTAAGGCACTATTTTACTATTGTGCTGAACATTTAGATAATCAATCTATGAAACAAAAATTAGTTGATTACTATCTTAAACTAGCAAAATTTCAACACAATTTAAAAGAACTTTCAAATTATATTGTTATCAAAGTTTACTTTTCTCAATTTTGGAGTGAGATTGATCCTATTACTGATAAAGAGATTCAAGAGATAGTCAATTACTTATTAAAAAAAGATTATTATCAACAATTCGATTATCTAATTATATCAAATACTATTAGATTTTTTAGTACCAAACAACAAGACCTAGTTCTTTCAAGAGCAATTCCAATTTCTGATGAAGATTTAAGAGATTCTACAACTTTGAATTTTGCTTATAATATGCTTACAAATGTTATTTCCTCTAGAATTCATGAAAGAGATTATGAAGGTGCAGCGAAGTATCTATCAATTGCAAAAAAACAAGATAAAAAAGGTAAAAATTATAATTTTCGTATGAATCTCCAATATTTAAATAACTTGCTAGAGTATTTAGTAACGGGAGAGCACCATTACATGGAGTATCTATATGACTTTATCAAATTAATTGAAAATATTGGTGACCTTCAGCAAGCGGAAACTTTAAAAAAAGAGGTTACCTATTTGACTCACAGTAATTTCACCGTAACCGATAAAACAAGCTTTCCAAATGGCTTATTCAGATATTAACCATTGTTTAACAAAAGAGCCCTAACTCAGAGTTTATCACTGAGTTAGGGCTCTTTTTCATGCTAGTTTAAATCCGATCCATTTGTTTCAATCACTTGTTTATACCAATTAAATGATTTTTTCTCATAGCGATTCATTGTACCTTCACCATTATCATCTAAATCAACATAGATAAAGCCATAACGTTTACTCATTTCACCTGTTGAAGCACTAACTAAATCAATACAACCCCATGGTGTATAGCCCATTAAATCAACGCCGTCATTGATCGCGTCAGACATCGCTTCAATGTGACGACGTAAATAATCAATGCGATAGTCGTCTTCTACATAAAAGTTTTCATCTACTTTATCAATCGCACCTAAACCATTTTCGACGATAAACAAAGGTTTTTGATACCGATCGTATAATTCGTTTAGAGCAATTCTTAATCCCTCTGGATCGATCTGCCAGCCCCATTCACTTGCTTCCAAAAATGGATTACGCACACCGCCTAATAAATTTCCGATCACCGTATCTTCTTCTTCCGCTGTTTCATTAACTGCTGAAGACATGTAGTAACTAAAACCAATATAATCAACAGAATATTGTTTCATTAATTCTAAATCATCCGCACCAATTTCCAAGTCAGATACACCATATTTATCAAACATCCGTTGTTGGTAAGCTGGATACTCACCACGAACTTGAGCATCTGTACAATAAAAATTGAATTCTTGATTTTGAGCTAGTGTAGCCATTTGGTTGATTGGATTTGCATCAATACTATAGGTTGTCGCGTAGATGATCATACAACCGATTTGCATATCTGGATTGATCTCATGACCGATTTTAACTGCTTTAGCACTTGCCACAAATTGGTTATGCCATGCTTGGAAAATATTTTGATAATCACCAGCACCAGTTGCTTTGACCATTCCTTGGCTTAATGCTGGGAAATGGAATGCTGAGTTGATTTCGTTAAACGTCATCCAATAGTTTACTTTTTTACCGTAGCGTGTTAAAACGACCGTTGCATATTTTTCAAAAAAATCGATCATTTTACGATTTTTCCAGCCACCATATTCTTTTGCAAGGTGTAAAGGCATTTCATAGTGTGAAATTGTAATAACAGGTTCAATTCCATGTTTCAAACATTCATCGATCACTTGATCATAAAATTTCAATCCTGCTTCATTTGGTGTTGCTTCGTCCCCTTTAGGGAAAATTCTTGCCCAAGCAATTGAGAAACGATAACATTTGAAGCCCATTTGTGCAAACAGTGCAATATCTTCTTTAAAACGATGATAGTGATCAATTCCACGATGGTTAGGGTAAATAAATTTATCTTCATCAATTTCCCAATTAAATGTATCACTTCCTAAAATTTGAAAGCGTTGTTTACCACCAGGCATTGCATCTGCTACTGATAAGCCTTTACCGTCTGAACGATAAGCGCCTTCTAATTGATTCGCTGCAGTTGCACCACCCCATAAAAATCCCTCTGGAAATGCTGTTGTTTTGTTTGACATTATTATTCCTCCTTATTCTAAAACCATAGAGGGCTAACTTTTTCAGCCCCCTTAGCTAAGTAAATTTAAAGCGGTAAACCTTAACTATAAATTAACGTACAATCGCTAAGAAATCTTCACCATGTAAAACATCTGTTTGATCCATATCTAATACATCTAGATAGTCACCACTATTTGTAACTACAACAGGTGTTACAACGGGATGACCTGCTGCTTTGATTTTTTCAATGTCAAATTTAACTAGGAGCTCCCCTTGTTTGACTTTATCACCTTGTTTCACTAGAATCTCGAATCCGTCACCATCCATCTCAACGGTATCCATTCCGATGTGCATCAACACTTCCGCACCATCTTCAGTTGTGATTCCAACTGCATGGCCTGTTGGAAATAGTGTTGTGATTTCTCCATTTGCAGGAGCATAAAGTTCACCCAAAGCTGGTTCAACTGCAATTCCTTTACCTAATGCACCAGATGAAAATACTTGATCTTCTACTTTGTCTAAAGGAACGATTGTTCCAGTAATTGGACTTTTTAAGACGATTTTATCATTTTTATTGCCATGTTGCGTTTCTGAATTAGAACTGTTGCCTTTTGTAGCTGTTTCACTGCCTGCTTCCGGTTTATCTTCAAATTTTAAAATAAACGTTAAGACGAATGCAATCACAAATGCAATTACTGTTCCAATAACTGCTGCGATCAAACCAGATGTATCTTTTGTATCTTGTGGAATAAAGCCTGGCAAGCTTAGTAAACTAATCAAACCAAATACATAGTTTTGAACATGACTGAACCCGATAAATGCTCCACCAACAGCTCCACCGATACAAGCCGCAATAAATGGTCTTTTAAGTGGTAATGTGACACCATAAACAGTCGGCTCAGTAATCCCAAATACTGAAGTCATTGTAGAAGAAAGAGCTAACCCTTTCAATTTTACATTTTTTGTCATAAAGAAGACTGCTAGCGCTGCTCCACCTTGTGCTAAAACAGCTGGTAATAACATTGGTGCCATTGTATCAACGCCACCACCTGCTTGAGAAAGATTCAGCATCATGATTGGTACAAAACCCCAATGCATACCAAACATAACGAATACTTGCCATAAACCACCCATCACAGCTCCTGCAATAATTGGACTAAGCCCATAGATTCCATTGTAGCCTTTACCTAATAAATCTCCCAAAATCGTGCCGATTGGACCAATTGCAATAAATGTTACTGGCGCCATTACTAAGAATACTGCCAAGGGAACACAGATAATTTGTAAGAACGAAGGAATGATTTTTTTAAAGAAACGTTCTACATAACTTTGAACATACACTGCTAAAATAATTGGAATAACAGAAGACGTATATGCACTAGCACCAATAATAACTGGAATACCCGCAAAGCTTAATGTTTGACCTGCTAAAGCACTAATACTTGGATGAACCAATGCCATCGCTAAACAGACTGCTAAAAACTGATTTGTTTTGAATTTTTTCGCAGCTGTAAATGCTAAAAGAATTGGTAAGAATGTGAAGATTCCATCTGCTATTGCAAAGAGAACTACGTAAACACCTGATTCAACAGTCAACCAATTTAGCGTCAAGGCTAGTGTTAAAAACCCTTTTAAAACCCCAGCTCCAGCCATAGCTCCTAAGAATGGTGTAAAGATAGATGAAATAATATCAATTAATTGATTAAATATATTCCCTTTAGGACCTTCATCTTTCTCTGAATCATCATCGCCTAAATTACTATGAGCCATCAACTCTTTATAAACATCACTAACATGACTACCAATCACGACTTGATACTGACCGCCGCTTTGAACGACTTGAATCACATCTGAATCTTGATTTAATTTTTCGGTATCTGCTTTACCTTCGTCTTTCAATTTAAAACGTAGACGTGTTGCGCAATGAACTACGCTGTTCACATTTTCTTCTCCGCCAACTAACGTTAGGACGCGTTCAGCGATTTCTTGATTTTTACTCATTTTATATGCCCCTTTTCCTTAATTTTTTATATAAAAAAACCTAAACTGAAAAAACAATACTCTACTATACCTAAAAAAACTAAATATAGGTGAATCACTTGTTTTTTCAATCTAGGTTTTGCCTGCTAAACAGTAACAATCCGCTTCGATTGAATGCTAAATTTTTAATAACAATAGATAAACATTACGCTTTTTTCTCACCAACAACTCGCTGGATGTGAATGGTCAAATAAATCTGTTCCGCTTTATCAATTGGTTTCTGATACTTCTTAACCAGATAATCATTGATTCTGTGGACTGATTGAAATGCCTTTGGATATTTACTTTGAATCAATTCGTACAGAAAATCATCCTCTTCATCGTGGGCTTCATTTTGCAAATAACGTTGTGCAAAATATTGTAAATGCGTCACGATTCTTTGGTAATTCAGTGAATCCTCATCAAATGGTTTACCGAAATAACGACTGATGATCGTTAAGATATCTCGAACCATTTCAGTTGCCGACATAGTTACTTCCATGTTGCCATTGGCTTGTTCACTGTTTACAATGTGAAAGGCAATAAAACCAGCTTCGCTTTCTGAGAAATCTATGTCCAGTCTTTCCTTAATCAACGCTACGCCTTTTCTAGCAATAGCAAACTCTTTCGGATAAAACTTTTTTGTTTCAAACATTAGTGGATTTGGCATTTCGAGACCTTCTTTAGCTCTCATAATGGCATAATGCACATGATCCGTTAACGTTAAGTATATATTAGATGAAAGCTCGATGCCTAAATCTTCTTCTGCTATATCGACAATTTTTTTGACGATCTCTACTTCTTCTACTGGAATGTCTGCAAATAATTGCTGAAACTGTCCTGAAGTGATGGAATCTTTAAGAATAAATTCTTTTTCAATAAAAGCTGGATCAATTACATCCCCAATCTTCTTCTGAAATGCAAGACCGCGGCCCATACAGACAATTTCTTCACCTGATTCATTTTTTGTCATGACGACATTGTTGTTTAAAATTTTTTCAATATTCATGATGAACCTCACCTTTTACAAATACAAATGAAAAAAACCTAGAATCCACCCAAATAAACAATTATGGAAGATTCAGGTTTTGCCTGCCAAACAGTAACAATCCTTATTACATGCATAGCATAACATGATTTCAGTTTATTTGCAACCCTTTTCAAAAAACAACTGGTAAATAGTTTTTAGACATCTCTTAAGAAGTGCCAGAGTTTTAAAAAAAATATTCGTAAGGATGAGTTGTATGTTTGAATCGATTTCTATTCCAGATTTTGAAACACTTTATACTGAAACTGAACTTAACGTTATCGACATCCGTGAAACCAGTAATTATCTAAAAGGACACTTAGCCTACTCAATATCACTACCTGCCACTCTTTTGCCAAATATGTTAAAAAAACTGAATAAAGAGAAAACCTATCATATCATTAGTTATAGTGGGCGGCGTTCTGAAATCATTGCCTCATTTATGGCTTCTAAAGGTTTCCATGCTGTCTATGTAATTGGTGGAATACAGCATTTTTCACAAGCATTTTAACATTAAAAACGAGACTGGTCTATAACTCTGTGAGTTACAGACCAGTCTCATAGAATCCGAATAAATGGAGGGATTAGACGCTTCTGTCCCAACCTTTTTTATAAAATTTATGCAAATATATTGATTTTCTTACTTTTTATTAGTAAAATAGTTTTTGTCTATAAAAAATGATACTGAGGTATTCAAAGGAGATTTTACATGTCAAAATTACTTGTTGTTAAAGCACACCCGCTCACTAAAGAAGAATCTCGTTCGGTTTGTGCGTTAGAAACGTTTTTAGAAAGTTATCAAACACAAAATCCTACAGATGAAATCGACATTCTTGATGTCTATGCTGATTTTGTACCAGAGATTGATGAAGAATTACTTTCTGGTTGGGGTGCATTGCGCACTGGTACTGAATTTACAGCTTTAAATGAAAGCCAACAAACTAAAGTTGCCCGTTTCAACGAGCTGACAGACCAGTTCTTAGGTGCTGATAAAGTAGTCATTGCCAATGCGTTATGGAATTTAAATGTTCCAACTCGTTTAAAAGCTTGGGTTGATACAATCAATGTTGCTGGCAAAACATTTAAATACACTGAAGAAGGACCAAAACCTTTAACTAACGGTAAAAAGGCCCTACACATTCAATCAAATGGTGGCTTCTACGAGGGACAAGATTTTGCTTCCCAATATGTAAAAGGAATTTTAAACTTCATCGGCGTTGCTGAAGTCGATCAATTATTTATTGAAGGAATCGACCATCATCCTGAAAAAGCTGAGGAATTATTAGGTGCGGCAATGGATCAAGCAACAACTTTAGGTAAAACATTCTAAAAATAAAAAGACCGAAACAGACATGCTAGTCTATTTCGGTCTTCTTTTATTCTAATTTTTTTAATTCTTCTTCTTCATGATACAAACTGGAAACATCTTTATACCATTCAAAGACATGCGTTATAATGACCTTAGCTGCCGCATAAATAGGTATTCCTAAAATAACGCCAACTACACCGAATAGCTTCCCGGAAGTCAGCAGCACGACTAAAATCGTCACTGGATGGATATCAAGTTGACTCCCCAACACCAATGGTGAAATCACACGACCTTCAATTGTTTGTTCGATAACAAATACAACCAACACTTTTACAAGTAAAATTGGACCGCCTACGATTCCTAAAAACACAGCTGGTACCATTGCTAAAAATGATCCTAGATAAGGAATCAAATTAAGAAAACCTGCCGTAATGCCTAACGTGATTGCATAATCAAGTCCAATAAAAGAAAAGCCTAGAATAAACATTACTGCTACAGCAAATGCTACAGTCAGCTGACCACGAATATAAGAAGAAACTTGAGAATTAACTTCCCCCAGAACCTTCAATGTAGGTTTACGCATTTTATTGGGTAAAAATTTCATCAGATATGGCGCTAATTGTTTACCATCTTTTAAAAGATAAAATAAAATAAATGGCATCGTTATAATTGCAACAACGATCGTTGCAACTGCTCCAAAAAAGCTACCTATACCTTGAACTGTAAACGTAGAAATATTACGAATAATATCTCCCAATGAACTAATCATTTTGTCGCCCATGTCTTCTAACTGACTACGAAATTGAGCAAAAAACGGGTCACTTAAAATTTCTTGCATCTTTTGATCGATCGTATCAATATATTGTGGAAAATGGTTGCCAAAACTTATCGTCTGCTCTTGTATTTTGGGAACAATCACGACCAATCCCCAAATAATCAATGCCACCACTATAATAAATAGCCCAACGATACTCCAAATTCGTGGAACTTGTTTCTTTTCTAGATAATCAACGACTGGATTCATCAAATAATATAAAATACCTGCCATGATCAATGGTAAACCCACGACTCCTACAAATTGCCACACTGGCTTAAATAAATAGGACACCTTTGTAAATACAAGTAAAATTAGTAAAATGAGTAATACGATCAATAGTGAAGTCACTACTTGATTATTTAAAAACCAACGCCAAAACCATGAAAAACGTCTTTCTTTTTCTTTCTCTTGTCCCATTCAATCACACTCCAAGCGATGCATACTCAATGATTGATCCAACTTTGATTGTTGGAAATGCGCTAGGATCAAGGTATAAGCCATTCACAATAGCATCCTCTTCAGGTACATCAGCAAAAACTAGCGTTACATGAGCAATGCTATTCAAGTTATCGTTAGCAAACGGTCCTACATATTGAATTGTATAGTCTTGTTTGTCGATCTTTAATAAATCCCCTTTTTTCATGTTCAATGAGGGTATTTCTTGAAATTGTTGAATCACTGAATATTCTTTTAAGCCTTCTGTAGCACTTTCACCAAAAAGTATAATCATCGGTTCTTTTTCATCTAATGCACTAGCACCGATTTCTGTCACTGTAGCTTTCATCTAATTATCGCTCCTTATCCTATTAATCACTTTCATTATAGCATAGAACCTTTTTTCTTATTTGTTATTTTGGTCTTCATAAATTTATAAAAAAAAACAAACAAGATTTCACTCATCCTGTTTGTCTATTTAGACACGATACCTATCACGTTCAATTATTACGATAAAATCGTTACTTCTACTTGTCTGCGGCCCCAATTGATACATTGAGCTACATCAGAAAAGTGGAGGTCAATAATATTCCCTTTGATAGCACCACCCGTATCACTAGCAATCGCTTCGCCATAACCTTCAACATGTAGCTTTGTACCTAAAGGGATCACGCTAGGATCTACTGCAATTGCCATTGGGTCTACACGTAGGTCTTGCCCCATTGCGGTTAGATTGCCCCCACCGATAAACCCTTCATTACAAGAATAGGCTGTTGCTTCCATGATCAGCTTTTGACCACTGGGTTTGCTACTTTCGGCTGTTTGTTTTGCCAATTCGGCTTGTTTTTGTTCAGATTCAGCCTTTTGTTTTGCAAGTTGCTCTTTTTTGTCAGCTTCCGCTTTGGCTTTCTCAGCTTGTTCTTTTGCTATCTTTTCTTTATTTAAAATATCAGACTTTACTAATTGAAATGCTTTTCCATCCGTTATTGAATAGATCATTGAGCTTGATAATTTTTTGGTTTTATATTCTGGTACAATTGTATAATCTGTCAAACTCTTGATGTCACTGCTCTTATTTTCAGCTGCGTATACAGGAATAACTGATCCCGTAATAAAGCAGGTAATGATAAATAAAATCGCTAACCATTTTCGCTTCATTAAATTGTTTCCTCCCTAAATTTCGTACGGGAGCAATCATAACATGCGACAAGCTCTTAATGGTTACCATTTTATTAAAGCTAGGTTACAGCATGAAAGAGAACGTTTTATTGTTTGTTACATTGGAAATATTTTCATTTTTTTCAGGATAAATAAGCACGTTCACAGAAAAAAATCCTGTTTTAGCAAGCATTATTTGTTTCTCATTAAAATAGCAAAAAAAAACATCTACCCTAAGCTATTGTTATATTTACAGGGTATTAAGCTAGTAAACAGTTCAAAAACAATAGAAACTCCCTTTATATTACAGTGAAATTACAAATAATTTCGCTTAACTAAAACAAAAAGACAGCCTAAACTGACAAAGCAGTTTGAACTGTCTCCTAAATGATTACCTATTTAAAAAAGTCTAGAATATGAGCCCAAATTTCTTCTTTGAACACATCTTTTGGATTCCCTCCACCAATCACCCCATAGCCGATCATTGTACCAGCCACAAATAAGATGATCACTAAAGAAATCACTACTAAAACTTTCAACAAAGTCACTATAATATAGCGTGTCGAACTCATATCTCTTTCCCCTTTTAATTAACTGTAGACATTTTCTTTTCTACAACTTTTTCGTCGTTGATACGTTCCACTTTTGCTCCTAATTTTTGAAGTTTTTCATGGAATTTATAATAACCACGATCTAAATATTCTAAATGGGACACACGTGTAATCCCACTAGCTCGTAGTCCAACTAAGATCAACGCTGCTGCTGCACGTAAATCAGTCGCTTCTACCGACGCACCTTGTAATGCTTGAGTGCCGTTGATGATAGCAATATTTCCGTCTATCTTAACATCGGCATTCATACGTTGCATCTCTTCTAAATGTTGGAAACGATTCTCAAATACAGTTTCAGTTACAACACTTGATCCTTCTGCTACCATTTGCATCGCAGTCATTTGCGCTTGCATATCTGTAGGGAAGCCCGGATGAGGCAATGTTTTAATGTCAGTTGGTTTAATCACTTTAGGTCCAATGACACGTAACCCGCCTCGTTCTTCGCGAATAACAGCACCCATTTCAGTTAATTTTGAAATAAGTGGACGATTATGTTCAGGAATTGCTTCTTCAATCAACACATCGCCTTCAGTCATCGCAGCTGCAACCATGAATGTTCCAGCTTCAATACGATCTTGAACGATGGAATGTTCAACAGCGTGAAGTTTAGTCACACCCTCGATACGCATCGTTTCAGTACCAGCACCGACAATTTTAGCACCCATTTTATTAAGAACATTCGCTAAATCAACGATTTCAGGTTCTCTTGCAACGTTTTCGATAACTGTCATTCCTTTAGCTTTGACAGCTGCCATCATAATATTTTGAGTAGCACCTACACTTGGGAAATCTAAATAAATCGTATTACCGATCAATTCATCCGCAATAGCTTCAATATAGCCATTTTTTTGAATGATTTTTGCACCTAGAGCTTGGAAGCCTTTCAAATGCAAATCAATTGGTCGTTTACCAATGGCACAGCCACCAGGCATTGCAACCTTGGCATGACCATTACGAGCCAATAGAGGCCCCATAACAACGATTGACGCTCTCATTTGACTAACATACTCATAATTTGCTTCGATGCCCAAAGGCTTAGTTGCATCTATTGTGACTTGGTTTTCTTCTTCATTAAAATCAATATCGACATTTAAGTGTTTGATAACTTGGTTCATTGTAAAAACATCAGAAAGAATCGGTACATTATTTAAAGTTGTTGTTCCTTCTTCAGCTAAAAGGGTTGCTGCTAAAATTGGCAATACTGCATTTTTAGCCCCTTCGATTTTCACAGTTCCTTTTAATTGGTTACCACCATGAACAATGATCTGTTCCATTTTGTTCCCCCCAAAAAAGTTAGAATTGGACTCTTCGATCCAAAATCTTTTCTATTATACCACTATTTACCAACAATTAGTATCTTTTCTTTTTATTCATCAACCTTTATGGAAAAAAAACAATAAATAAATTACGGCATAATGCCAGAAACTCTAAGAAAAATGAGCTTACCGTATAGCCAATAACGATTGATAATAGTACGATCAACAACCGCACCTGAGAGGTTTGATGAGCTTTAAAAAACTGCTCTATCCTGATCGATTGCATCGACCAAAAAGTAACATAAATAAACATCATATGACAAATGATCCGAATCACTGCATCAATACCAAAAAATTGCATAGGACTCTCCTTAATTTAAAAGCGTAGTAGGCTCGTTCAGTTTTGACAGGAAAATAGGAAAAATTGAGTGAGACGCTTTTTGTCTCACTCCATTTTTATCTTTTTCCCGAAAGACTAGCCTGCGAAGCTAGATACCATTAAAAGCTGAACGAGGTCGTTCAGTCTCGACTGCAAAATAGGGAAATAGGACTGAGGTGCTTTTTGCCTCAATCATATTTTATCTTTTTCCAAATGTCTAACTTACATAGCTTCACTAAGTAATATAGAAACAGTTTATCACAAATAAGCTGAAACAAAAAATAAAGATTCTTAACTTTTCTAAAAGAATTTATGTATATATCACTTTTTTTTAAAAAGTGAACTGAGACAATTAACTTATCTCAGTCACTTCTTTTTTTTACGTATGTTTTGACACATTGATTCGATTGATTGCGCGATGAAGCGCAACTGTTGCACGGCGTAATTCATCCGTATTTGCATTTTCCTTCGCTTTTTCAATCATACGCTCAGCTCGTTGTTTTGCACGCTCTGCACGGCTTACATCAATATCTCTTTCACGTTCTGCACTATCGGCAATAATTGAAACAACGTTATCACGAACTTCCATGATACCGCCATTAACAGCGATCCAATCCACGTGTGTATCAGAATCTGTTCTTTTTACACGAACTTCATCAATCGCTAAAGGAACAATGATTGGTGCATGTTTAGGTAAGATCCCAATTTCACCATCTGTTGTTTTGGCAACAACAATCGTTGCACGATGATCATAAACCAATCCATCAGGAGTCACCACATTGACAGTTAAACAATCCATATCTGTGTCTCCTCCTTTTAGTAGTTCAACGTCTTCGCTTTTTCTATAACATCTTCGATTCTACCGACACTACGGAAAGCTTCTTCCGGTAAGTCATCGTATTTTCCATCAAGAATCGCTCTAAAGCCACGAACAGTATCAGCAACTGGAACATATGAACCAGGTTGTCCGGTAAATTGTTCTGCTACATTAAAGTTTTGAGATAAGAAAAATTGGATACGGCGAGCGCGGCCAACCAAGATTTTTTCTTGATCTGATAATTCATCCATCCCTAAGATGGCAATGATATCTTGTAACTCACGGTAACGTTGCAATACATGTTGTACTTCTGTGGCTACAACATAATGCTCGTCACCTACGACTTCTGGTGCTAAAGCACTTGAAGATGAAGCTAACGGATCAACTGCTGGGTAGATACCCATTTCAGTTAAACGACGCTCTAAGTTAGTTGTAGCATCTAAATGGGCAAAGGCTGTTGCCGGTGCCGGATCAGTATAGTCATCGGCTGGCACATAGATTGCTTGAATCGATGTGATAGAGCCTTTTTTGGTAGAAGTAATGCGTTCTTGCAATTGTCCCATTTCAGTCGCAAGTGTTGGTTGGTACCCAACAGCTGACGGCATCCGACCTAAGAGGGCAGACACTTCAGAACCTGCTTGAGTGAAACGGAAAATATTATCGATGAACAAGAGTACATCTTGACCTTCAACATCACGGAAATATTCCGCAATCGTCAAACCCGTTAACGCCACACGCATACGGGCACCAGGAGGCTCATTCATTTGACCGAAAACCATGGCTGTTTTTTCGATAACTCCAGAGTCCTTCATTTCAAAATAAAGGTCATTCCCTTCACGTGTCCGCTCGCCAACACCAGTAAATACGGAAATACCGCCATGTTCTTGTGCAATATTATGAATTAGTTCTTGAATCAAAACGGTTTTACCAACACCGGCACCACCAAATAGTCCAACTTTACCACCTTTTAGGTAAGGTGCTAATAAATCGATTACTTTGATCCCAGTTTCTAAAATTTCATTACTTGTGCTTAAATCGGCAAAATCAAGGGCTTTTTTGTGAATGCCACTGCGGATAGCATCTTCTGGAAATGGTTCTTCCAAGTCGATCGTATCGCCTAGAACGTTGAAAACACGACCCAAGGTTTCTTTTCCAACAGGAACAGAAATGGGTTTACCTGTATCGATGACTTCCATGCCACGTTGTAATCCATCTGTGGATTCCATGGCGATCGAACGAATAACACCGTCACCTAGTTCTAAAGCTACTTCTAGCACGACTTTTTGTTTTTCTTCGCCGTTTTTATAAACGACTAATGCATTGTTTATATCTGGTAAGGATTGATCTAGTGAAAACTCCACGTCAACAACGGGACCGATTACTTCAACAATCTTTCCTGAACTCATGTGTCTTTCCTCCATTTCGTTTAAAAAGGTTATAAAAATAGTGTTAAAGAGCGAGCAGTTAGAGCACAGTCAGACTGTCCATTTTTTGGATATTCTGACTGCGTGAAACTGCTGAGCTCTTGGTATTTTTATACCGTTGAAGAGGTTATAAAAATATTGTTCAAGAGCGAGCAGTTGGAGCACAATCTGACTATCCGCTTTTTGGATATTCAGATTGTGTGAAACTGCTGAGCTCTTGGTATTTTTATACCGTTAAAGAGGTTATAAAAATATCGAAGGCTCGACAGATTTACACCTAACGAGGTCGTGATAAAACCTATCTTCTCTATTACTCTATACGAAGTTTGAGTCAATCTGACTCAAATTCTACTTTTTTATTCTAACGCTGCAGCACCTGCTACAATTTCGGTGATTTCTTGTGTGATTGCGCCTTGGCGAGCACGGTTATAAGAAATCGTCAAATCACTAATAATATTTTGCGCATTATCAGTGGCTGTTTTCATCGCTGTCATTCCAGCAGCATGTTCCGCTGTTTTGGCATCGATAATAGCGCCATAGATCAAACTTTCAGCATATTGCGGTAATAAATTATCTAAGATGGCTTCTTCTGAAGGCTCTAAAATATATTCTTGCTCATACGTTGTCGCTTCATCTGGATCTAAATCTGAAATCGGCAGCATTTTTTCTACACGAAATTGGCTAGTCAATGAATTAATATGGTGGTTATAGCAAACATACAACTCATCAAAGACTTCACTTTCATACATCGTAGTAGCCGTCGAAACGATTTTCCTAACTTCATCAAAACTAGGTTGATCACTTAAGCCACGAAGCTCATAGGCAACATTTATTCCACGAGCTTTGAAAAAATCTGCCGCCGTTCCGCCAATAGCAATCAAGACATATTCATCTTGAGATTTATGATCATCTGCCATCATTTTCATCGTTTGTTTCAAAATTGAACTGTTATACCCACCAACTAATCCTTTATCAGAAGTAATGACGATATAACCTGTTTTTTTCACAGGACGAGATGTTAGCATCATATGGTAGTTTCCACTTTCTGACGCTTCTTCATTGTCATATGAATCCAATTCTTCCAGATCACTTAATTGTGCTGCCACAAGATGAGTCACGATAGAACGGATTTTTGACGCATATTCTTGAAAACTTCTAGAAGCCGCTTCTGATTTTGTCAGTTTAGCACCTGAAACCATCTGCATAGCATTGGTGATTTGACTGGTTTTTTTAGTTGAAGCAATGCGTTGTTTGATTTCATTTAATGAAGCACCCAATTCTTGTCACCTCTCTTACGCATTTTGAATTGATTCAAGTGTATCTTTTGCAGTAGAAACTTCTAAGTTGGCTGCACCGAAAATTTCTTTAAATTCGCTGATTGCTGCATCTAGATCTTCTGATTTTGGTAAATCTTTCGTTGTGCGGATCGTTTCAAATAACTCAGGATGTTTGCCATCTAAAAAGTCAAATAATTCAGATTCAAAATCTAGAATTTTTGCAACACTGATACTGTCTAAGAAGCCATGTGTCAATGCATATAAGATCACAACTTGTTTTTCTACCGCTAATGGCGCATGTAGTTTTTGTTTTAAAATTTCGACAGTACGACGACCACGATTTAATTTTGCTTGTGTTGCCGCATCTAAATCAGAACCAAATTGAGTGAAGGCTTCTAATTCACGGTAACTAGCTAAATCTAAACGAAGCGTACCTGCTACTTTTTTCATTGCTTTGATTTGTGCTGAACCACCAACACGCGATACTGAAAGACCGGCATCAACGGCTGGACGAGTTCCTGCATAGAATAAGTCGCTTTCTAGGAAGATTTGTCCATCTGTGATTGAAATAACATTTGTTGGGATATAAGCTGAAATATCTCCGGCTTGGGTTTCAACAAATGGCAAGGCAGTCATTGAACCACCGCCTAATTCATCGCTTAATTTTGCTGCACGTTCTAATAGACGTGAATGCAGATAGAAAACATCACCTGGATAAGCTTCCCGACCTGGAGGACGGCGTAGTAATAATGAAAGTTCACGATAAGCAACAGCTTGTTTTGATAAGTCATCAAAGATGATCAAAACATGTTTGCCGTTATACATGAATTCTTCACCCATCGCAGCTCCTGCATAAGGGGCAATATAAAGTAATGGCGCTGGTTGAGATGCTCCAGCATTTACAATAATTGTATAATCAAGGGCACCATATGCTCTTAGTGTTTCAACTTGGTTACGAACCGTTGATTCCTTTTGTCCGATTGCAACATAGATACAAATCACATCTTGACCTTTCTGGTTGATGATTGTATCAATAGCAATCGATGTTTTACCTGTTTTACGGTCACCGATCACTAATTCACGTTGCCCACGACCGATTGGTACAAGTGCGTCGATCGCTTTGAGACCTGTTTGCATTGGTTGGTCAACTGATTTTCTTTGCATAACACCTGGCGCTGCCGCTTCAACAGGACGAGTCTTATCCGTTTTAATTTCACCTAAGCCGTCGATTGGTTGGCCTAACGGATTAACAACACGTCCGATCATTGCTTCACCAACTGGAACTTCCATGATTTTACCAGTCCGTTTTACTTTGTCGCCTTCTCGAATGGTTTCAAAATCACCCAAGATGATAATACCGACATCATTGGTTTCTAAGTTTTGCGCCATTCCGTATGAGCCATTAGAAAATTCAAGTAATTCTCCACTCATCGCATTTTCTAAACCATGGGCACGAGCAATTCCATCCCCAACGTATGTGACAGTTCCAATCTCTTCGACTGCCAATTCTTGTTGATAATTTTTGATTTGTTCCTTAATCAAGGCACTGATTTCTTCTGCTTTGATAGCCATTCAATTCACCTCTTTATTGTGCTGAACGTTATTTTAATAACAATTCTTGGATTCGTTCTAACTGTTTGTGGATACTACCATCAATCACTTTGTAATTGGCTTCGATGATTACGCCGCCAACAATGGTTGGATCGATTAAATTGATTAAATTTGCTTGTTCATAGCCTAAAAGTTTGGCTGCTTTTTCTTCCATCAATTGATGCTGTTCTTTCGTTAATGGAACGGCAGTCAAAGCTGTTCCTAAAAGTAAGCTCTTGTGTTCATCATAACGTCTTTCGTATTCATCGATCATCAATAGAAGATCATTCATACGGGAATAGTTATAAACGACTTTTAAAAAGTTCTCTGTCGTGCCTTCAAAGCCATTTAACATTTGTTTCATGATCTCGTCTTTTTCGTAAGGTTCAAGACGAACATCACTTAAGATATCACCTAAATCTGGCACTTCATTAAAAATTTCTCTAAGTTTTAATAAGTCTTGATAAATGCTGTCAGCTTCTTGCTTTTCAATCGCCAACTCAAACAAAGCTTTGCCATAGCGTTTACCGACTGTATATTTATCTAGCTTCATTTGACTTACCTAAGCCTTCGATATAAGAATTGATCAGCGAGTCATGTGCATCGGGGGTCAATTCTTTATTTAAAATTTTCTCTGCAATTTGTAAAGACAAGGTTGCCACTTCATCTTTAACAGACGCCAACGCTTCTTCATGCTCTTGAGAAATATCAAGACGTGCTTTTTCTCGTAAACGTGAAACTTCATCATTGGTTTCTGATAAGATTTTTTGACGGTTTTGGTCTCCGCTCTCTTTCGCATGTTTAAGGATTTCTGCTGCTTCTGATTTAGAAGAAAGCAATTTTTGTTGGCGTTCTTCTTGCAATTTAGCAGCTGCGATTCGAGATTGTTCTGCAGAATCTAAATCGTTGGCAATTTTATCTTCACGTTTTTTTAACATATCAGTGATAGCTTCCCAAGCGAATTTCTTGATTAGAAGCATCAAAATTAGAAAAGCGCCACTTACAACAATCATTGTACCAATTGTTGTACTGGGTCCTGCTTCACCGATTACTAAATAATCTAGCATGAAGTTTCAACTTCCTTTCTCTGCAATACTTTATGGTGATTGTGGTTTATTACTTTTTTTGGATAAGCTTGATGTTTTTTTATAAGTGACTGCTCATCATCTGCTCTGCCTTTGGTTAGAATTTTTGAAGTGTACTTGACGTTTTTGACGGTCTACTTTATTTTGGAGAAGTTTGATGGTTCTTTTAATCGGTTACTTCTCTCTCTTCGTTCGCCAAGTACTGCTCATCATCTTCTCTGCCTTTGATTAGAACTTTTGAAGTGTACTTGATGTTTTTGACGGTCTACTTTATTTTGGAGAAGTTTGATGGTTCTTTTAATCGGTTACTTCTCTCTCTTCGTTCGCCAAGTACTGCTCATCATCTGCTCTGCCGGAGGCAGTCGCAGTGATTCGCAGCAAAGAAAGCAGTAACGCGTGGCGTTTTAAAAACTCAGCGTCCTGCCTTCTAAAGAAATTATTTAAGCACTAATAACAATGCAATAACTACACCTAGAATAGGAACCGCTTCGATCAAGGCAACCCCGATAAACATTGTTGTTCTTAGTTGTCCAGCCATTTCTGGTTGGCGTGTCATTGATTCGATTGTTTTTGAGATAACTTTTCCGTTACCATAAGCTGCTCCGACTGCTGCTCCGAAAACTGCGATTGCTGCTGCTATATAATTTAATCCGTCCATTTTTGTTTTCCTCCTAAGAAATAGTTGTTTTCATTTATTGTTTATTCTTCGACTTCAACTTTATGAGCCATGTAAACCATTGATAATGTTACAAAAATAAATGCTTGAATTCCGCCGATAAATAATGAGAAGGCTAACCAAATCATTTCTAGCGGTATTGCGAGTGGAATTGTCCAAAGTCCAACGCTGGATACAAGTCCGGCAATTAGTCCAAGTAATACTTCACCGGCAAAAATATTTCCGTACAAACGTAGTGCCAACGTAAGCAAGTTCGTAAATTCTTCCATCAACTTGATTGGCATTAAAAAAGATACCGGACTTAAAAAGCTGTTTTTGAAATATCCTTTTAAGCCAAAACGACTAACACTGAAGAAATGTGTTAAAGCAATCATAATCAATGCTAGTGTTAAGGTAACCATTGGATCGGCTGTTGGGCTCTTCCAATATGTGTAATCCCCGATAGCCACTTTTGTTACTAACCCAATAATGTTAGCAACTAAAACGAACATAAACATCGTGAATGCTAGCAGGTGAAAATTTGTTACTTCTTTACTCGGCATATTGTCGGTAATGATACTTCGAACAAAATCAATGAGATACTCAATGACATTTTGTTTGCCTTTAGGTTTCATTTGAATATTCCTTGTGCAGAAATATACTATCCCAAAGACAATGACACATGTTAACAGAACCATTAAGCAAATCGTTCCGTCAAACCAAATTGGCCCAATCTTGAAGAGTAGTGTCTTCTCTTCCAAATTATTTCACCTCTTTTCCAACAAACTTGCGAGAAGCTTAAAAAGGCTTCTATTTCTTAACCACACGTATCATACCACCAACGATGAATAATTTCAAAAGAATTTCATGAAAATTTGACACTTCTTTTAATGTGACAAAATATTAAAAGAATAGAGTCCAACTGGTATTCGATAGTACGAAGGTCGGTTACTGAAAAAACGATGAAAACTCATCAGTTTCCTTACACTCTACCAAATTTTTCACATAAGATAAAGCAAAGAAAACAAATATGCGAAAAAGAATAAAATCACCTAATTAAAAGAGTTCATTTTATTCTTAAACACTTGAATTTTATTCCATTAACGTAAACTTTCTTTTAAGGTACGACTGATTTCTCGATTGATCTCTTTGCGTTTTAAATCTTCACGCTTGTCATATTGTTTCTTCCCTTTTGCAAGACCAATCAACACTTTAGCATAGCCGTTACGGATATATACTTTTAACGGGATGATCGTAATTCCCGTATTTTTTGTTTCAGCAATCAATTTTGCAATTTGTTTTTTGTGTAACAATAATTTTCTTGTTCTTAAAGGATCATGATTAAAAATATTCCCTTGCTCATAGGGACTGATGTGAACATTGAGCAGGTAGGCTTCACCATTTCTGATTCTAGCAAAGCCGTCTTTCAAATTGATTCGTCCATTGCGAATTGATTTGATCTCTGTTCCTTGTAAAACAATTCCTGCTTCCATTGTATCAACAACAGTATAGTCATGCCGTGCTTTACGATTTTGGGCAATCAGCTTACCTTCCCCTTTTGGCATACCCATTCCTCCAATTTCTATTTATTCTTTTGTTTCTTACTTTTTTTCTTTTTCGCTACTTCTTTATAGAAAGGTTTTTTGCCTTTTTTCTTATTCTTCTTTTGTGTAAATGGTTTTTTATCACTATTTTTATGATCTAAACTGCGTTTTCGGCGATTATCCTGACGTTTCTTTTGTTTCGGTGCTTCGATTCTTTCTACTTCTTCCGCTTCAAGAAACTCAAAATCGATTTCTCTTGTTTCAGGATCAGCTTTATCCACTTTTACCTTAACTTTTTGACCGATTTTCAACGTCATTCCTGTTCGTTCACCAACAAGAGCCATATGATTTTCAATAAAATGGAAATAATCTTGTTTCAAGTTATTGACATGGATCAACCCTTCAATTGTATTCGGAAGTTCTACAAATAATCCGAATCGAGTAACTGAGCTAATGATCCCATCATATTCTTCACCAATTTTCTCTGCCATAAATTCAGCTTTCTTCATTGAGTCAACTTCACGTTCTGTCTCAACCGCTCGACGCTCCATTCTTGAGCTATGATCTGCAATATCAGGTAAGTCCTGTTCCCATTTTTCTTTTAGCTTTTCGGAGACATTCCCTGCATAACTGCGAATCAATCGATGCACGATCAAGTCTGGGTAACGACGGATCGGTGAGGTAAAGTGAGTATAGTACTCAGCAGCCAAGCCATAGTGTCCATAGTTATCTTCTGAATAACGAGCTTGTTGCATACTACGCAATAACATTGTATTGATCACAGCTTCTTCTGGCTTATCTGCAACTTGTTCTAAAACTCTTTGCAAATCTTTAGGTGTAATATCTGCCTTCGTGCCTTTAACTAAAATACCTAACATAGCGGCAAAATCGAAGAATCGCTGCATTTTTTCTTCTTTAGGTTGTTCATGGATTCGATAAATAAACGGTAGTTTCAAATCATTGAAATGCTTCGCTACCGTTTCATTGGCTACAAGCATAAATGATTCAATCAAACGTTCACCAACGCCTCGTGTCCGAAGTAAGATATCATGTGGGTGACCTTCTGCATCCACTAAAACTTTTGCTTCACGATCTTCAAATGAAATTGCGCCACGGTTTTCCCGCATTTGTTCGAGAATATGGTGAAGTTCTCCCATTTCTTTAAACATGGTTAGTAATTTTTTATAACGTCTCATCGTTTCTGGTTTTTCTTCTTCTAAAATTTCATTGACTGCCGTATAGGTCATTCGTTCAGTCGTTTGGATCACACTTTGGAAAATATCATGCTTCACGACATGACCTTCTGGTGTTATTTCCATCTCGCAACTCATTGTAAGTCTCGGCACATTAGGATTCAACGAACAAATGCCATTAGATAAACGTTGCGGAATCATCGGCACAACTCGGTCAGTCAAGTACACGCTAGTCCCGCGTTCATAAGCTTCTTGGTCTAACTCACTGCCTTCTGTTAGATAGTAAGAGACATCTGCAATGTGCACGCCTAAAAAATAGTTGCCGTTCGTCAATTTTTGTACTGTTACTGCATCATCTAAATCTTTGGCATCTTCCCCGTCGATCGTGACGATCAGTTGATCCCGTAAATCTCGACGACCTTGTATATCGGTCTCTGAAATAGTCTCTGGCACTTTGTCCGCTTCAGCGATCACTTCATCAGGAAAACTAGTTGGAATACCGTGAGCCACAACGATCGACAAGATATCCATACCAGGATCGTTTTTATGCCCCACTACTTTTTTGACGATTCCTTCTAAACTTTTTGGATATTCTTTTTCTGGATAGTGGGTCACTTCTACGATCACAATACTACCGTCAACTGGTTTGATTCCTTGAGCTGCGATGTTAAACGTCAGCCCAGTCATTTTTTTGTCTTTTGGAACTGCATAGCCATATAAATCGGTTTCGTTGACTTCTTTTTCATCATAGGCGATAAATTCACCGACTACCTGAGTAATTGCACGTGTTTTAATTGCTACAACTTTCCCTTCAGCACCTCGGTCTGAAAAAGCATCTGCTGGTTGTACGATATCAATTACAACAATATCGCCATCCATAGCAAAGTTAACTGCTTCTTTTGGAATATAAACGTCTGCTTCTTCAGGGTCGATTGTTACAAACCCAAAGCCTCGTTCATTAGCACGGAAAGTTCCTTCGATGTCACCATTTTTTTGCGGCAAACGGATCTTGCCTTTTTTGTTAAATTCAACTAATTTTTCACGTTCCATGGTTGCAATGGTTTGAACTAACAATTTAAAGTCTGAGCTTTTTTGTAGTTGCAACCCTTCTGCGATTTCTTCCATGGAGACACTTTTTTTCGGATGATTTTCCATGAAAAACAGGATTTTCTCCTTGATTGTTTGTTTTGTCATTCTTTCTCCTCATTCCAAGACAATGTATTCAAAAATGTGACTACGTCTTGTTCTAATTGTTTATGATCTGGTCCAATCGTTAGTACATGACCACTATCTGGATACCAGTTTAATGTAAATCGTGTTTGGGTCAGCGCTTCAGCCGTTTTATAAACACCTAGCGGATCGATCATTTGATCCTTACCTGCTTGTCCCATAAAAACAGGAACCTTGATTTGATCAAGTTTATTGGCCGTCTGTTCTGAAAAATTTTCAATATCTTTTAATTGCGCGAAAGAGGCTTCTTTGATTTTGACCATCCGCTGTGCTCTTTCTTCATTTGGCACACCAGCCGTTTTTAACACTTTATCTGCATATAAAACAAAATTTTCCGGAACTGTGTTTTTTACTGGGAAAATCGGTGAGCAGAAAAAACCGCCACCTATAATTCCTGCCACCTGACTTGTCAATGCCTCCATTGTAAAAATTCCACCCATCGAAAGACCAAAAACGGCAATTTCCTGATACCCTTTTTCTTTTAAAAACTGAACAGCCTCAATTGTATCCCGCTGCCAATCACTTGTTGTCTTTTCTAAAATATCTTCTGGCGCAACGGTTGCATGACCCGAAAAATTTGGGGAATAAACAGTATAATTTTCTTTTTCTAAATAACGACTCAGCATACGTACATCGTTGCTGCTTCCTGAATAAGCGTGTAAGAGTAATACTGCACGAGAACCATTTTGCGTAAATAATGGTTTAGGTAGACTTATTGTTTTCACTTCTCAATTCACCTCATCCTCATTTTAGCACATTATCCTTTGAAAACCTTATGAAAAGAAAGGTTTTCCTGTAACTTTTCATAAGTGCCTATTCAATTTTTTAAAAGAAAAAAAGCCCCTCAGTAAATGAAGGACTTCAAAGGTCTTACTTTGATGATAATAATACTAAAATAAATAATAGTAACATCCAAACTGCACCAATAATTGCTGTTGCGCGTTGCATAACAGCTTCAAATCCACGTGCTTTTTGCTTACCGAAAAGTTTATCTGCGCCACCTGTAAATGCACTTGCTGCACTGTTTTGTTTACTTGGTTGCATCATAACGGCAATAACCATCACTACTGAAAGGATGATTACGAGTGTTAAAATAAAATTATACATAGTCTAATTCTCCCTTATTCACAAAATACATCTATTATACTTTAGCATATTTTTCAGACAAATACCAGTTCAACTTTCGTTACTAGTTTAAAAAAGATCTGTGCTGGTCTAATCCAACACAGATCTTTTTTCTATTTTCTTAAAACGTCCCCATATTCAGGTTTTGTATCAAACTCTTTTTTAGCAAAAGGACAAAGCGGAATGATTTTCTTTCCTTCACGGCGTGCTTTTTCTACACCATTTAAGACCAACTTTTCCGCTAGTTTTTGACCTCTGTATGTAGGGTCAACAAAAGTATGATCGATGATCATCATTTTATCACCAGCATTCGACCAAGTCATCTCACCAATTTCTTGATTTTCATCATTAAATAATACAAAACGATTTTCTTCTTCTTTAATTTCCATAGCTATTTGCCATCCTTTCGAATGTATTTTAGAGCTCCACTTGGGCAGGTATTGATTACACGGATATCATCCTCGATACCACCATTATCAGCTATAATCCATGGACGACGGCCGACTTCAAAAACAGCTGGATTTCCACGAACACAGTTTCCAATATGGGCACAAATATCTTTGCTGTAAAAAATGTCCAGATCTTCACCCGAATATTTACGAAACCCTTCCTCTAAAAGCATCTGTTCTGCAACTGCTTTATCGTTTATTTTACTTCCATCCATCTTGTTTTCCTCCCAATGTATAAGCTAACCTATAAACTTTAGCTAACAATAACATTACGTCTGTTTTTTATCAATTTCTTATACTGATTCTAACAACTTAAGTCATTTGGTGCAACTATCTTTTCTCGCTGACAACACTCACTTTCTTTATTGTACTCAGTCATTCTTGGCACGCAGAGAGGACAGAATAGAAACAGTATCCACTACTTCTTGTAAAACTGCACCAAATAACGCTGGTATAATTCCCGTACTTGCAATCAACATCAAGATTGTACAAATCAAGATCCCGATCAAGACAGATTGTTTGGCGATTTTCATTGTATCTTTTGAAATCTTTACAGCAGTACTTACTTTTTCTAGGTCATCTTTTAAAATAACGGCATCTGCTGTTTCACTCGCAGCTGTAGCACCATGAGCCCCCATTGCAATGCCCACATCTGCAATAGCCAAAGAAGGCGCATCATTTACACCATCTCCAATCATGATTACTGGACGGTTGGAAGCTGGAATTTTCTTTATCACATCAATTTTATCTTGGGGTAAGCATTCTGCGTAAACTTCTGTAATCCCAACATCTTTAGCAATCGTATCTGCAACTTTTTGATGATCTCCTGTCACCATCAGCAAATGGTTCACGTTGAGTTTACGAAGTTCTTCCATTGTTTTTTTCGCCTCTGGACGAATAGTATCTGTAAAAGTAATATATCCTAAAAATACTTCATCCTGAGAAATGTAAATCGTTGTCTGATCTACAATTTTTTCTATTTTTTGAGGTGAGACAAACGCAGGTTTTCCCACACGAATCTCTTTTCCTTCAATTATAGCTTTTACCCCTGAACCTGTTACTTCTGCTAAATCAGATACTTCTTTTAATTTTTTTGGCGTATCTTTATAGGCAAGGAGTGAGCGCGCCAAGATATGGCTTGACTCTTGTTCAGCACTTGCTGTTAACGCCAACAATTCTTCTTTGGAAATACCGGATTCTGGTACAATTTCAGTTACTGATAAGGCACCTTTTGTAATCGTTCCAGTCTTATCAAAGGCAACTGATTGTGTTTCCGCCATTTTCTCCAAGGTCGTTCCTGTTTTTACAATGATTCCGTTTCTACTTGAACGGCTCATTCCAGCAACAAGTGCGATTGGCGCTGCCAAAATCAACGGACATGGTGATGCCACAACCAACACTTCAGCAAATCTAGTTGGGTCTTTTGATACAAACCAAGCAACACCTGCAATTACATACGCATTTATCGTAAATGGAATAGCGTAACGATCCGCCATCCTAACAAAGTGAGCTGGTTGTGACTCAGATTCTCTGACTAGTTTAACAATCGTTTGATATTGGCTGTCTGCTGCACTTTTTTCCGCCTTCATTGTAATAGAGCTATCCCCATTTATTGATCCAGACATCAATGGATCCCCTTGATTTTTATTTTCTGGGCGAGATTCTCCAGTTAATGAAGATTCATCAACAGTTGATGATCCTTTTATGACAACCCCATCTACTGGAACTATTTCTCCTGGCTTTACGACTAGCTCATCATCAACTTTGACTTTCTCAGCACTGATATCCAGTAGAGTCCCGTCAACCAACTGATGAGCCTTTTGAGGTGAGTTATCAAGTAATGACTTTAATTCTTTATTGGCTCGTTTAGCAGCGTAGTCTTCTAAAGAATCACCACCAGTCAGCATGATCAAGATCATCAAGCTTGCCCAATACTCACCTACCGCTAGTGTCGCTACAATCGCTGTAATCGCTAATATATCTACTCCATATCTCCCTGATTTTAAGGTTTGAATCATTTCAACCAACATAGATAAAGCCATTATCGAACCTGTGATCACAATGATGCCAAATGCTAAAGAAGCTTGGTGAAAAACAAGTTCAAATAATAGCGCTAAAATACCTGTAACGATTGTTATGATCAATTTCGTTAAATGTTTCATTTTTACTCCCCCTTTTTTACTCTTCTCGGCCTCTATTACTAAGATTACGCTCAGTTAAACAAATAACAAAGGTAAAAGCCTTAAATGAAAATGATTGTCATTCTTACTAAGTCAACATAAAAAAAGTGTGCAACACTTCCTCTTCTTGGAAATGTTGCACACTTTTTATTTTTATAGGTTAAATCACACGTTTCTTCTTTTTGATTTTTCTATTTTCACTTCTTTTTTCAACTTCATGTACTGCTCTAGTCATAAATAAAGAAATGTAGTTGAAAATTGATCGACTACCTAAAATCAACGGCAAGTAGAAGAGTACATTTCTTGTGAACAGTGAGGTCAACATAAAGAAATCGCCAAAGAATAGGAAACAAGCAATGAATGCAACCAATAGCAAACCAATCATGATTTGTTTTTTCAAATCAAGTGGTCGAGCTGCTTTTAATAACACTTGAAAACCAACACAGCCAGTTAGCAAGACGCACATCGTGGAAACATCTTGATGGGATAAATCAAACCAAATACCAGCTAGTTGCAAGACTAAAATATTAAAAACAACTGTTAAAGCGCCTGGAACTGAGATTCGCAATATATTCGTTAAAAAATGTCCTTTAATCCGTTGATAATTAGGTTCTAACGCCAAAATAAAGGAGGGAATCCCTACTGTTAAGGTATTGATCGGTGTTAATTGTAACGGCGCAAATGGATAAGGTAAGAATAAAAAGATAAATGTTACAGCCAGAATCGCTGAATAGATCGTTTTAACCATATACATCGATGCCACTCGTTCGATGTTATTGATTACTCTGCGCCCTTCATTCAAGACTTGAATCATTGAACTAAAATCAGAATTCAACAACACGACATCGGATACTGTCCGAGCTGCATCACTTCCACTAGCCATTGCAACACTAACATCCGCTTCTCTTAGTGACAGGATATCATTGACGCCATCACCCGTCATACACGTTGTATGTCCATTTTGTTTTAAGGCTTGAATCAACTCTCTTTTTTGATAAGGGGTTACCCGGCCAAAAACAGTTGTATTTTCAACCAATTCATTAAAATCTGCTGAATCGGAAATCGTACTCATATCGACAAAATTTTCTGCACCGGCGATTCCTGCTTGCTTCGCTATTTGTGCTACAGTAATTGGGTTATCTCCTGATATAACTTTTAGGGTAACATCTTGTTTGGCAAAATAAGAAAAAGTATCCACTGCATTCGCACGAATCGTATCCGCAATAATAAAAATCGCAACAGTCTCTTTTGTTTGTGGTAACTCCGGTCTAGTTAATTCTTCAGAAAAATGAACTAAGATCAACACACGATCTCCTTGCTCATTATAAGGAGCTAACTTTTCTCTTAAATCCGCAGGGACTTCTGAATAAATAAATTCTGGTGCCCCCATAACAAAAGATCCTTTTTCTTTAAACGTCACACCACTCCATTTTCGATCGGAAGAAAATGGAATCACTTCTTTGACTTGCCATTCAGTTTTAGCTGAAGGAAATCTCGTTCTCAGAACTTTAGCCGTAGCATTTTGATCGGATAAACCAGCCATCATTTCACTCATTGCACGTTCAATTTCACTAGCTGGAAAGCCTGCTTGAGGAATCAGTTTTTTAAAGGTCAACGTCCCATCAGTAATTGTACCGGTCTTATCCAAGCAAATCGTATCAACACGAGCAAGCGTTTCTATACATGATAGTCGCTGGATCAACGTTTGTTTTCTAGCTAAGTTAGCAGCACCGACGGCAAATGCAACACTCGTTAAAAGCATCAAGCCTTCTGGAATCATACTGATCAACGCACCTGAAACCCCTAAAACAGTTTTAGGAAATGACTGTGTCGACTGATACTGTGACCAAAAGAGCAATAAACCAATAGGAACAATGGCAAATGTTAATCCTTTGATCAAAAGATTCAACGAATTCATTAGTTCAGAAGTTGATGGTTTTTCTGTCTTAGCCTCTTTAGATAGTTTGGAAACAAAGTTGTCTTCTCCCACGGCATTGATTTTAACAAAGCCCAATCCAGCAGTAATAAAACTACCACTCATGATTTTATCGCCATTTTGTTTTGTGATTTTGTCCGATTCCCCTGTTAATAAGGATTCATCTACTTCCATTCCCTCTGCGTGTAAGACGATTCCGTCTGAAGGGACTTGGTTTCCTAAGGATAGAACCAAAACATCCCCTAATACAATTTCATCTTGAAAAATCTTTAGTAATCGGTTATCCCTTAAAGCTGTAACTTCTGTTTTATTGACGATCGATAATTTGTCGATCGTTTTTTTGGCATGGATTTCTTGAATCACACCAATTGCTGTATTTATGATAATGATCCAGAAAAATAAAGCATTTTTAGGATATCCCACAGCAAAAACTGCTACTGCCAAAAATAAGTTGATAAAGTTGAATAACGTCAATGAATTATCTAAAATAATTTGTTTTGTCGTTCTAGATAGATCTTCGACTTCCTTATTATATTTTCCTTCGGTATAAAGCTGTTCGACTTCTTGATCGGACAACCCTTTAATAGTGGTTGGAATCCGAATATCATTAGTGTTGACTGATTGCGTGTTTTTTTCAGATGAAAGAAACGCTTCATTATCTATATCTCTTTTTTTCCTAAACCATTTTTTCATATTTTCATTCACCTTTTTCTTGCTGTAATTAAATCTATTGTAGAGGAATTCATGGATTATTTCAGATAACTAGTTTAAGTTTACACTTTTTTTAACCATTTGCACAAAATGAAGGTACTCTGATCAAAAATTCGTGAAAAAAAGAAAGGCTAAATTTTTAGTCTTTCTTTTTTAGTCTTTCTTTTTTAGTCTTTCTTTTTTAGTCTATTTTTACTGGGAGTTGGTTGAAATTATGAATGTCTCACTCATAACAGAGTGAGACTCGTATGTTTTCATCGATTCCTCGACCCATTGTTATTTCAATCCACTCACTCACAACAGAGTGAGACTGTGAAAACAAGCGATTATCTACGAAAAATCAGTGACAATCACTAAATTTCCACATAAAACTATTTAAACATTAAAATAAAATGATAAAAAGCTCTAAATAGCACTTATATCTGTACTTTTTTTGGTGCGAATCTCCCAGTAATTTTATGGGCACTTAGGGTTCGCACCAAAATGAGCTGGTGATTTCTTATTTCCAGAAATCATCGAAAATAGAAATTGGCATGTGACGTTTATGCTGTGTTTTTTTATACCAACCTTCAATTGTTTCTTTGGCTTTCTCTGATACTGTTTTTCCTTCAACATAATCATCGATATCATCATAGGTTACCCCAAGTGCTACCTCGTCCGCTACTAAAGGTTTGTCGTCTTCTAAATCAGCAGTCGGGATTTTCGTATATAACTCAGCAGGAGAACCTAACTCTTTTAATAAAGCCTTGCCTTGACGTTTATTTAAACGGAATAATGGTAAAATGTCCGCTCCCCCATCACCAAATTTTGTGTAAAAACCAGTAATATTCTCAGCAGCATGATCCGTTCCAATCACAGCCCCTGATTTTTCGCCTGCAATCGCATATTGGACGATCATGCGTTGTCGTGCTTTCATATTTCCTTTATTGAAATCATTGATTGGAACACCTGACTCTTCAAGAGACAGAACACAGGCTGAAATCGCTGGTTTGATATTAACTGATAATGAGACATCAGGTTGAATAAAATCTAAGGCTTTTTTAGCATCAGCTTCATCTGCCTGTTCACCATATGGCAAACGAACCGCAATAAACCGATAGTCTTCATCTTTGGTTTCGTTACGCATCTCTTCCATCGTTAATTGAGCAAGTCGACCTGCTAGTGTCGAATCTTGGCCACCGCTAATTCCTAAAACAAACGTTTTTAAAAAAGGATATTTATATAAATAGCTTTTCATAAACTCAATACTTTTACGAATTTCTTCCTTTGGATCTATTTGTGGTTTGACACCTAATTCTTCGATAATGGCTTTTTGCAACGATTCCATAGAAAATTCCTCCTAAATTTAAGAGCTGAACGAGCTCGTTCAGCTCTGACAGGAAAATAGGGAAACATGTTTGTGACGCTTTTTGTCACAGGCAGATTTCATCTTTTTTCCTAGAGACTAGCACGCATAGTTAAATAATCGTTATTTCCCTTCACTTAATGCTTTTACATCTACACGAACTTTTTCCAGTAAACGCATTTTATGATTCCAACATTCGGTAGATAAATCGACTGGGTATTTTTGTGGATTAAGATCACGCTTGTACTCTTCCCACAAAGAATCAAGATTTTCTTTCGCATAACTTTTGATTTCTTTCAAGGTCGGCATTGTATACACTCGTTTGCCTTCGACAAAAATGTCTTGTAAAACAGCTCGAGCTTCAAAATCTCTAACGGTTTTGTTAATGAAGGTATGCACTGGATGGAACATATAGATTTCTTCTTGCTTACGAGGATCTTCATCCCATAATGTTACATAATCACCTTCAGATTTTTTATCTGATTTACGTGTGATCCGCCAAACTTGCTTTTTACCTGGCGTCGTAACTTTTTCTGCATTACTAGAAAGTTTGATCGTATCTTTCATCTGACCGTCTTTATCTTCAATCGAAACTAATTTGAATACTGCACCTAAAGCAGGTTGATCATAAGCTGTGATCAATTTTGTACCCACACCCCAAACATCGATCTTCGCTTTTTGCATTTTTAAACTTAAAATAGTATTTTCATCTAAATCATTAGAAGCAAAGATTTTCGCTTCTGTATAGCCTGCTTCATCCAATTGTTCACGTACGCGTTTGGAAATATAGGCCATATCCCCGCTATCAAGACGAACGCCTAGGAAATTGATTTTATCGCCCATTTCCTTGGCTACACGAATCGCACTTGGAACACCTGATTTCAACGTATCATAGGTATCTACTAAAAAGACACAGTCTTGATGCGTTTGTGCATAAGCCATAAAAGCATCATAGTCGTTTCCATAAGATTGTACTAATGAATGAGCATGCGTTCCACTAACTGGTATGCCAAAAATCTTTCCAGCTCGAACATTACTCGTCGCATCAGCTCCACCAATGTAAGCTGCACGAGTTCCCCAAACAGCCGCATCTAACTCTTGTGCACGACGTGTGCCGAATTCCATTAATGGATCTTCACCGATCACGGATTTGATCCGTGCAGCTTTTGTTGCAATCAGCGTTTGGAAATTGACCATGTTTAAAAGAGCCGTCTCGATCAATTGACATTGGGCTAATGGACCTTCTACCTGAATCAATGGTTCGTTATTGAAAACTAGGTCTCCTTCTAACGCGGAACGAACAGTACATTTAAATTCGAACTCTTTTAGATAGGTCAAAAAATCTTCTGGATAATCTTCAACTTCTCTAAGATAAGCAATATCCGTTTCTGTAAACGTCAAATTTTCTAAATAATCGACTAAACGTTCCAACCCGGCAAAAATTGCATAGCCATGGTTAAAAGGCATTTCTCGAAAATAACATTCAAAAACCGAATGTAAATCTGCTCTCCCTAATTTCCAATAAGTCTGCATCATATTGATTTGATATAAATCCGTATGTAAGGTTAAGCTATCATCATCGTAAACTTTCTTCATCTCACTGTGCCATCCTTTATTTTTTCTAGAATTGTAACTTCCATTGTAACAAAAAAACATTTTTTTTAACTAAAATCTGCTTTTAAGGTGTTTTTTTTTTAAAAATGAGAAACTTGCTGAAGAAGTAGTTCAATACGACAACTGCTACTTGGGTCACCATTTTTGCCCAAAAATCTGAGATATGCAGGACTTCGATCATCAAAATCATCAATGCCATATCCACTACAAAAGACAATATGCGATACCAATAAAACAGTAGCATTTCTTTCACAAAAGAACCAAAATCTTCATGATTACTGGCAAAAACAAAATATTTGTTTGTGAAAAATGCAAATAATACAGATAAAAACCAGCCAATCGTATTACTAATTTTATAATCGATCCCTAAAACATCTTTGCAAAGAAAGAAGACAAGGATATTCACAATAGTTGTCGCTACTCCAAAAACTAAATACGAGATTACTTCTTTATATTTATGAAACAATTCTTTCAACAGCTACGCATCCTTTCACTCTACTTAACATTTTATCAAAGTTAACATAGAAATCATACTGCTTTACTACATTTTTCATTTTTTCTCCTATTTGCGGGAAGATGAAACACTTGATAAATTCAGTTCACTATGCTGACGAAATCGAATCATTTTAACAGGATTTGCAAAAAAATAAAACTCCAGAAAAAGCGCTATTTCCACTTTCTCAAGAGTTTTACTTTTTTATGATGGCTCCACATTTTTCTGAATCACAATAATATCTTTTCTCGGAGCACTAAAAGAATAACCATTTTTCTGCATTTCATTTTTAATCCCAATATGCACAGTGACTTCTTCTCTCGTCGTATTTAAAAGTTTCTTGATCACATAATCAACTTCTTTTTTGTTGATCTTCTTTTTGGTATTGATCATGATGATATCAATTTTATCAAAGGCATCAGCATACACGATTTGTGTTCGATCCAATGCGTATAATTTAAAAAATTTAATTGCCTTTGTCCCAAAAACGAATTTAGTAATATTTGGATAAAAATACTCTAAATCTAAATTTCTATTGATCGGGGTTTCAATTAGTTTCATTTACTCAGCTCCTTTTTCCATAATAACTTTACATAAAAATTTTACTCTTTCAGCTCCGTTTTGTAAATCAAAAATTTATAGTTATGTTATGCTATAAAAAACTTGACCTTCACGTTAAGTAAAGGTTTATGCTAGATTCATACAGGAGGGAAAGAGATGGAATACACAATCAAAAAAATTGCCGAATTATCTGGAATCAGTACGCGAACGTTGCGTTATTATGATGAAATCAACTTATTAAAACCGGCACGTATTAATTCTTCTGGTTATCGTATCTATGGAACAAAGGAAATCGATAAGCTGCAGCAAATCCTTTTTTATCGTTCGTTGGATATGAAATTAGAGGACATCCAAACGTTACTTGGCACACCAAACTATGACCCCCAACACGCGTTACAGGACCATTATCAAAAATTATTGGAAAAGCGGCGACAAATGGATCATCTAATCCTGACTGTAGAAAAAACATTACGTTATCAAAAGGGAGAGCTAATCATGACCGACAAAGAAAAATTTATTGGCTTTAAACAAGAAAAACTACAGAAAAATGAAGCAAGCTACGGACAAGAAATTCGAGAAAAGTATGGGGAGGAAACAGTGGAAGCATCCAATCAAAAGTGGCTAAATCTAAGTGAAGCAGATTTTAATCAAATGGAAACTGCAGAAAAAGAACTGATCGACGCATTAAAAGTTGTGATGGAAACCAAAGACTATCACTCGCAAGAAGCAGAAACAGTCTTTTCAAAACACAAAGAATGGTTAAGCTATACTTCACCTACCTATTCAGCTGAAATGCACCGAGGCCTTGGTCAGATGTATGTAGCCGATGAACGATTTGCTGCTTACTATAATAATCGGGCCGGCGCCAATGCTGCACAAGCCTTAAATGAAATCATTCAACAGTTTGCTAACTAGATAATCATTAAGATTACTGAATACTATCTACTAAAAAAAAAACCTTCTACCTAAATGTACGAACCCTTTTGAAGTTAGATATTATCGTCTAACTTCGAAGATTACGACATCTTTGAATAGAAGGTTCTTTTTTAAATAACTGTCCCTTTTGTATCAAGTTCGATTGAACCCAGGATTTCTTGTACTTGTTGCGCTAAGTCAAGGTCATCCGTTTGAGAAGTTGCTGTTATTTCACACATGATCCAGCCATAATTATGACCTGTTTCAAAGAAATAAGTCGTATAATTGCTAGAATCTGGCTGACCATTTTTACTAGTTTTAGTGGTGATGATATATTCGTTTTTGAACAAATCAGGATGTAACGTTTCGTTAGTTTTTTTATCGTTTATTTTACCGTCGTCTTCTAGCACTTGACCTACAAATTCTGATAAGCTAGTTGCATTTGATACTTGACTCATGAGGATTGAAACATAGAGTGTGGGACTACTGAAGGCTTTACTTGCCAGTCCTTTTACTTCATCTGCTGATGACAATTCACCTTTTTCTTCATGAAAACGCTTTGGCAACTGAATTTTCAACGTTTCATTTTCATTGGTGATAGCAAGCTCACTAATCCTTACCTGCGTCTCTTGACCAATATTATCCTCATCTTCACCCTCAACCCCTTTTTCATATAAGGTTCGACCATCGTCTTGTAAGTATGTTTTTGCACCAAAATAAACTAACATACCTAGTACGGCTAGTAAAATAAGCGTTAAAACAGTAGTTTTGATTCTCCTTTTTCTACGCTTTGCAATAAAATTAGTATTTTTTAGTATTTCTTTTTTATAATTCGCCGAATGTTTGATTTGAGTGATATCATAGTAAAAAAATTGTAGTGGCTGTTCTAGTCCATTTTTATTTATTTCGCCTGTAAAACCGACCAACAAGGTATATTGTCTGATCTTTGACGGAAAATTTCGAGTGTTTTTCTTTTTCAATTTAACAAATAACGCCTGATCATCTGAAAAATAATACGCTTGGTCATCTTCTTGGATTTCAATCGACGTCGTTTTCTGAAACTCATTTGGTAACTGTTCTTTTATTTGCTGAAAATACGCTTCAAATGTTTCAGCTCGCAAATAACGGAACAAATAGACCACAATCCCCGCTTCAATTAAAAAGACTGCAATTAACAACCATCTAACGATTGATTCAGTGGCTCCAATTCCAATAGCGGTTCCCAACATGACCGCCAGCAGAATCAACAGATATTTTTGATAGGTTTTTAGATACAATTGTCGGATACCTGATTGATAATACTCTAAATCGTGTTCGATGTTTTCTTTATTTTCTTTCATTTATACTCCCCCAAAACGATAAAATAATTCTTTTACGTCAATGACCACGTATTTGTATGCCTATTCCACAGTTCTACTAACTATCGAATTTTTTTATATGAAACTACCTTATTCAATAATTTCTTCAAATATAAATTGCCCAACACCGCCGTCTAAACAGTCTCCAATAATTTTTTGACACTTTTCTTTGACGATTGGTTTTGCATTGCCCACTGCAACTGGAACATCGACAACGTCTAACATAGCCAAGTCATTTTCACCATCGCCAATACCATAACTGCGAGCTCCTGGATATTTTTTCATAAACTCATTGATTGCATTGCCTTTGCTACTTTTTGGATCAACGATTTCCAGACACTGAATAAATGAAGAGAAGACTTCTGCGCTATCACTACTTAACACGTCACGTAAAAGTTCGTGTTCTTGATCACTGGCTTCCATCAATTCAATTTTCATCACTTTTAATTCAGGATGTTCAGTCAGATAACGGTATGGATCGTCAACGTGCTGACACTGCTCTTTGAAAAAGCTTTCTTTGAAGTCCATGATTTGTTTTCCCATAGCGCCAATTGGTTCAAGTTTTTTTCTTAAAGCCAAAATATTTGTCTCGTATTTTTCAACTGCTTTTAAAATGATTCCTTCGTTCGTGTGAATATGATAAAAAATATTGCGCTCTTCTAAAGTAGCTATCACTCTTTCACACTCAGCCATTGATAAACAGTGATTATACTGCACTGGTTCGCCAACTAATTTGTAGCCGCCGCCATTGCTAAAGATAACATCACATTCACTATCTAACTGATCCATCAATTCAGTCAACTGTGCATACCCTCGTCCACTGATAAACACAAAATGATCCCCTTGCTTTTGCAGGGCATAAATTGCATCATAATTGACTTGAGGTACCTCGCCACCAAGATCTTGAAATGTTCCGTCTATATCACAAAATACTATGTTCATTGGTTGTTAAACTCCTTTTTAGCTTTAATGCCATTCTATTATTATTTTGAACGCTTCATTTCCGCTTATTCACTCGCCCTTTATTCAAGAATTGGTGTAATCGGAAAAATTCAATTCGTACATTTGAGTATAGCATAATAAACTTCTCGATGTTACTGCTCCTATTCAATTTATCTGCCAACTATAAACAAAAAATGATTGGAATATAACTCCTAGAGTTATAACCCAATCAACTGATGCAACTTTTCTCCAATTTTATCTGTTAAATTTGAAACTCGTAATAATTGAAATAACAGCGATCGAATAAAATCAATCAAAAGACAACTCAAATAAATCAAACTTGCGAATATCAACACTTGAATCATTGCCATAATAGTCGGCTCATTTACTAAAAAAATGAAACGATCTTTTAAGATAAAATAAAAAATGATTGGATGCGTATGAATAAGATAAACAGCAAAAGAATAAGGTACGACTTTTTCAATCACAAAAGAACGTTGTTTATTTTTGATTGGCGCTTTTAAAAATAAAATAAAGAATAAAATAGAACTTGCTATAATAAGCGGCGACACGTAATGGATAAACCAAACAGTATCTCTGGACTCTTCCAAACTTCCTACCATTGTTTTAATCGCAATCAGCCCTAACGATACACTATTTATGCCTAAGTAATAGTAAAGGATTTTCTTCTTGTTAATAGAGTCAATATCCACATGTAAACGAATAAATGCACCAATAAAATACATAAAAATCAGCCAAATCATACTATACCCTTCAGCCAAATTAAACGGATCCGCTTTAAATAGAATAGATGCTGAACCAAAAAGCACGATGACGGATACACCGTAAAGCATTTCTTTTTTTGTAAGTTTATTTATGGCTTTATTTAGTAACGGCATGAACAAAAATAAACCTGCATATGCCGAGAAAAACCAATAGTTTTTTTTGAATAAAGGAAATAATGAATCAGTATACATCGATAGTGGAACAATCTCGCCTAAAATAAAATAAGTAACGAGACTTATCATAACTGAATAAAAAAGTACTTCAACCCACAACTGAATAAATCGTCCAATTCGCCACTTTCCTTTACTCATAAAGTAACCCGTTACTAAAGCAAAACAGTTTACAGCGACAAAGCATATAATCTCTACTGCCCAAAAAAGATAATAGTTGAAACTACCAATCTGTACATTATTCAAAATTCCGCCATTTCCTAAAATATGTAGAATCAAAATCATAAACATAGATACCATTCGTAATAATTCAATGCCTAAATGCCTTTTCACTAATGACGATGCTCCTTTCTGATTCTCTTATTTTCTTCTATCAATGAAAAAATAGGGTTTCCCTCTAGTTTTTGTTCACTTAGTTTAGATGTCTCCGAACTTTGGGTATCATAATACGTGTCAATAAAATACAATGGTCGTTTTTTCGTTTCATTAAACACTCGACCTAAATATTCTCCAATAATGCCAAGCGAAATCAATTGAAGTCCTCCAAGAAATAAAATACCGATCATTAATGAAGGATACCCTGAAACATCTGCTCCTAAAAGAAGTGTTTGAACTAAAACGATCAGCATATATATAAATGCTGCGAATGAAACGATCCCTCCGATAACCGTTGTGATTTTCAATGGCAATGTTGTGTAAGAGGTGACTCCATTCATCGCAAGATTAAACAAAGCTGAAAAACGCCATTTTGTCGTTCCTCCAGCTCGTTCATCAGCATCATAATAGAGTTCCTTTTTCTTAAATCCGATCCAGCCATACAACCCTTTAGTATAGCGTTCATGTTCCCGAATCGTTTTTAGCGCCTCTACAGCTTTTCGATCTAGCAAACGAAAATCACCTGCATTCGGATAAATGTTTGTCTTACTCGCTTTTTGTAAAATTTTATAGTAACAAGCAGAAGTCCATTTTTTAAAAAAATGTTCCCCTTTTCGTTCTTTTCTGACCGCATATACATCTTCGTAGCCTTTTTCCCACCAAATAATCATTTCTTTAATTAATTCTGGTGGCTGCTGTAAATCAGAATCAATTACAACCACTGCGTCTCCTTTAGCATGATCGAAACCAGCCAACATCGCAATTTCTTTCCCATAATTTCTTGAAAGATCAAGCAGGGTGACTCTGTCATCCTTTTTTCTTAGCCCTAATACAATTGCTAAGCTTTGATCATTACTGCCATCATTTACAAAGAGGAAATCAAAACGATACGTAGAACAATCATCCGCTAATAAAATGAGTCGTTCGTACAGTTTTTCTAAAACAGATTCTTCATTCAAAAATGGAATGATCACAGTAATTCGCTTCATTTAGATTTCCTCCTGACTTGTTAACTATTCTTTATAAAAAAGGATGAAATCAGCATTTTCATTCACTGAAAAATCCTTTAAAAATGTTTTTTTCGATAAATCAGTTCCTTTGTGATACAGATAACCAACGCTTGTTTCATCCTTTTTTGTAGCCTCATTTTCATCTAAAAAAATATACTTTCCATAATAACGATAGGTCAGATTACTATTTTTATCATATGGCGTATCACGGCTAGCCTGATAACTCTCTGGTGAGATAGGATCATAAAAGCGGATGAAGATAAAGGTTAAGTCTTGCAACTGTTTCAAGCTAGTTCGCTCAATATATATTTTTTCTAAATTTTTTTCATTTCCAACCACAAGTATCTCTTCTAATGTGATCGGTGCCATATACGTGCTATCTTGCTGTTCTTCTTTATAGACAACATTATAGGTGTAAACATAGGCAACAAATAATATTGAGAAAAAGACAAATGTACTTTTGAAAACTGTCTTATTTTCTAATACCCCTAAACTGGCAAGTCCATATCCCATCATAATAATTAAAGGAAACATAATGACATTCCAATGATGGACAACAGGAACGATAATTAGCAATAAAGGAATGCTACATACAAACCAGCCCATCGTTAATTGACTCAACGGACTTTTCTCCTGCCGCATGTGGATCCAACCTAAACTAGCCAACAGTAACCCCGCCAAGTTGTACATAAAACCAAACCCATGTATTGAACTAAAGATCAAGCCATCTCTACCACTTAAAAGAAAACCCAAAATTCGTTGAAGATTACCTAAAAATGCGCTCCAAATATCTTTTTGAAATAAAATGGTCTGCCCTTCACTCTGACTACCGATCATTTTTGCAAATGTTATACCGTAAATAGTCAGGGTTTCATGCCGCACATACTGGACATATGCAAAAATCACGATAGGGATGATCGTAACGATTAAAATGGTCATTAATACCATCACTTGCCATCTATTTAATAGATTTTTTTTTAGGAAATAGCCTAAAAGAAAAAGTAAAAATACAGGTAAGAAAAACCACGTTGCTAAATAGGCATATGAAGTTAAACCAATCAACCAAATCCCTAGACTATAAAAAATCATCTGCTTGTTTTCTACTTCATTCATACCAACTAAAACTAGACAAACAGCAATTAATAATAAATGTGGCGCTACATTTGCATCCAAACCAAACCGACTAATCAACATATGCCATGGGTTAATGATCAGCATAAAGAAAATCGATACAGTTAACGTTTCTGATAGTTTCAGTCTTAATAGGGTCCATAATACTGTCAAAATCGTAAAAGAAGAAAGACAAGCCATTGCTAAACGAGTACTAACAAGAGATAATCCTAATAGTTTTACAAATGGTAAAGATAAATAAGTATAAAATGCAGACGGTCCTGTCCCGTACCCCATCAAGTAAATTGGCCACGAATTCAAGGCACTGTCTGTCCCATAATTGGCTAAAGCCCAGGTATCATATCCTGACATCGCTTCATCGATTTGGAGGCCAGGCAATTGATTGATATTAATAAAACGGGTAATTACTCCTATAACGAATAAAAAGAAAAGCATTTGTACAAACTGCTTGTTCTTTTTATTTTGTTCCCCTAGTATCCATACGCGCCGAAGAAAATCAGCTCCAACTCCAATAAACCCTATCATAACTGAATATAATACAATGACCGCCATTTAGTTTCTCCCTTTTATTCGTTTATTCCGTACGATCCACAATCGCAACTTGAAGTCCTTTCAATTCTTTCTTTTGACTGAATTCAGCCACTATAGACTGTGTGATTCGTTTTTTTTCTGTCATTTCCTCATCATTACTATAAACTTTTACTCGTTGTGCTGCTGGGCGACTATCTAATTCTTGATATGTTTTGCCAAAATTTTCAATTGAACGATCTGATATCGTTTTAGGCAAATCAATTATTTTAGCCGTTTCTTCTAACAGAGTATGAAATTTTTCTTTGGTAAATGCTTCTTTTTCTCCAACATTCACAATAGAAAAACTCTGAGTTCTTAGTCGAACATCTTTTTCTTCCCGCCTAAACAAATACGTAAATTCTACTGCAGCAACTGTTTCTAGCTGACTCTCTTTAGAAAATGGATAATAGCCTTGAATTCTTAATTCATCCCCTTCAGCATAAAGAGTATATTCGGAATCACCAGGTTTCACTCCATCTGTTGCCACTTCTTTTTCCATCAATGCCTCTGCTTGGGCTATCATATCTGGTACTTTTACTTTAAACTTGTCTTTCAACAAAGAGAGTCCTTCTTCTTTGCTGATGTTGGGATAATCAAATCGACCAAAAGGCTTTTCTCTAGTATCGTGCCAAAGTAGTTGTTCATGTTCTATCGAAGTTGTCTTTTTATTTGCTGAGCAGGCACTTATTATAAGTAATAAAATCATTGTTGCACACAAAAATAAAGTACGCTTTTTTTGCATTATTTCCCGCCTTCCTTTCCACTAACATTTGCAAGCGTTAAATGGACAGGTTCAGCATCTGTAAAGACCTCTTTAGAAGGTGTAAGTACTATATCCTTTGTCTTCTCTTTCAACGTATATATGACAACCGCCTCAAGACTTTTCCCACTGGGAATCGTTTGATTTTGTTGTTCTAATAGCTTCGTGATATCCACTACTTGATCATCTTTTTTAACGGTTCCTTCTTGTAGCTCTTGATCATTTTGAGTTACTTTAATCAACTCTTGCCATTTCTTTGGTGTGATATCATCTTGTTTCCCTTTGTTCGTAACCATATAACGAATCGCATAAACTAAAGTATCATTCTCTCCAGATAAATCCATTACACCTGTCACTTTTACGTTTAATGCACTTGAATCAAATAAAATTTCATCTTCATCTTCAACAGGACCTTGATCTTCTTTTTCTTTGATGGAGTATGCGGAAGAATCAATGATATCAACACGTTTCTCATGTTGACCATCATCAGCAGAATAAAAATCAAAATGAACCAAGCCATGTTCTGTCTCAATATAATAGAGATGTAACCAAGTAGAACGTTTGTCAAACGTAGTATTTAGTGTATATTTATAGGCTTTATACTTGCCAACTTTGGTTTCTTTCATATATATATCTTTCGCTTTATAGTTATATAGCTTTGCCAGTTCTTTACGCGTTCGTTCACCAAAATCAGCTAAATCAACATTCTCTTTACGGGAAGCTAAAACAAATAAAGTAGAATTACTCTTTTTATCCTTCGCTCCAAAAACAGCGGACTTATTATAAGTTGCTTTATAATCTTTGGTAACTTCCCAAGTACTCGGCAATTGAAATTGATATTGAATTCCATCTGCTTCAAAGTATTGTTTTTTATCCGATAATTTTGCCGAACAACCACTGATTATGAATAAACTAAAAACGAAAATTGGGAAATACCTGATTGCTTTTTTCATTCCTCTTTCTCCTTCTGTATATAAATCTGTTGTTTCATTTTCTTCCTTAGCCACCAGTTGTACACTATAAAAAGTAGAATACAACTAATAAATAATGAAAGACCGATTCTAAAGCCTTCAGGTAAAAATACTAATTTTACGGTATGTTTTCCTTTGGGAACTGGCAGCGCTAAGAAAGCATCTTTAAATGTGGGAATCTCAACTCTTTTACCATCAATATAAGCTCTCCAGCCTTTGTCGAATGGGATAGTTGTCAAAACAACCTGATCTTTGGACAACTCTACTTCTGCTTCTGAAGTTCGACCGCTAGTTTCGAACGAAACACCATTTTTTTTGATTGTTTTCATCATATTCTCAAAACGATCACTATTTAAAAACATCGCTTTGGGTTTAACCAGTTGTACAACATTTTCACCAGTGAATACAACCTGGACTTCAACCGTTTTGGCTTCTTTATAATAGCCTAAATCATAATACTGACCGCTGGAATCCAGACTCCCATGACGCTGTATCCCATTCACTTTCGTAATAATATCCACTTCTGTTCCTTTACCATATAGACTTAAATAGGCTTGGGAACGCTCCGGAACATCAATTGAATAGGTCAACTCACGATTGGTATTTGCGGTTCTTGAATAATAAACGCCACCTTCTTGTTCTTCTACTTTGACATTGTTTTCTTTCACTGTCTCAACTTCAGCAAAAGAAAAAATATTTGATTCGTCCCCAGATAGGTATTGCATTAGTTCTGTTTGATTTTTTACAGCATTTTTCTTATAAATCCCCTTGTCTGTTAATATACCTAGAGGCATTGCAAACTGATTTTCATACAAGGTATAATCTCCTGCTGTTTTTATCGCTTTATAGCCATATTTTCTTAAATCTTCTTTTGCTAAATTGTATTTTATTCCTAATAAAGCATCCATAATCAACGTATTATTTTCATATTGAATCGTCAAATTAGTTCCCGCTGAACGAAAGCCTAACTGATCTAGATACTGAGAAGAGTGACGATTTCGAATAGAAGAAAACATTGTAACACCGCTATATCCATGAATAAAACTTTCATTTCGAGATGTTGCATCAACATTTCCTACCCGGTATAGACTAGTGTTCTCATTTTTGGTTGTCTCGATCAATGTATTGATATCAGAAAAATGATCATCATAAGCTCTACGATCTGGATAATTCCATTCTCCTGCAATTCCTTTTACAATTCTTTGTGCATTAATCAACTGTTCTCCAATAAAAACAAAAGAAAATAGACATCCGATCAATACCAAACGTTTCGGCCACTTTTGAATCAGAACGCCTAATAGCACATAGAGCAAGGCAACAGTCAATGTAGCAAGTAACGTTTTCTGATCCAAATACTCATATCTTTTACGATTTGCTACAAAACTGATCAAAACATATAGAAAAATCAAGCCCAACACAACATTAACCAAACGATTGAAGTCATCCTTGGTTACCTGTTCTAATCCAAAGCCGGCCAATAAAAGCCCTAAAAAAGAAAACAAGAAACTAAAACGAAATAAAAACATATAAGGAGAATGCATTCCATGCCAAAAAAGATTCATCGGCTCAATATAAACACTTGCAATCAATAGAAGAAACAAACTTCCATAGATCAGCTTATTTTTAAGCGCGATTTTTCGACTTGTAAAATAGAAAAGACAAAAAATCAACCCTAGCATCCCAAAATAAATAAAAGGTGCACTCCCATATTTACTAGTATCGTAGGACCCTACCATGGTTTTTGCTGGAATATCCCAGATATCCATCCCTCTTGTTAGAAAGCTATAGATAGGTGTTAATCCCTCACCATTGTTTTTCAAGTCTAATAATGTTGGCAAAATCGTGACCATCGACGCACCACCTGCAAGTAGCGACGTTATCAAGTAAGGAACCAAGCTTGCTTTAAATCGCTTAGGCTCTGTTAAAAATCGACAAAACACATATAAAAATGAAAATACGCCAACCATAAATGCCATATAAAAGTTGGATAAAAATAGTAATAAGTAACTAATAAATAATAGCGCCGGTTTTCGGTCATCCATTAAATAATGAATCCCTAAAATAACTAAAGGTAAATAGATTAATCCATCCAACCACATTTGTTGCGGCGAATAGGCAATACTAAATCCGCACAAAGCAAAACTAACACTTAACATTATTTTTGCAATTTGCGGCAATTTAAATAAACGATCACTCATGATCCAAAATGTACCGCCAATGACTCCGAATTTGAGTAGCAAAATCAAATACAGTGCATCAGGAATATGTTGATTATCAAAAAACGCAACAACAAAACTAAAAATGCCGTTTATGTAATAGGCCATAAATGACCAGTAATTCAATCCTAAAGAACCATACCATGTATAAAAAAAACTTTGTTTCCCATGTAATGTATTATTAAAACTTGCAAAAAAATTAGAAGTTTGAGATAACGCATCACTCGCTAAGACTGTTCTTTGACTAGTAGGATAAATGCCCATCATTAAGTAGACTACTGCCATTATTACGATGGGAATGAGTACACTTAAAAGAAATGCCCAACCTTTTCTTTTAAGCCATATTTTTAGTTTCATACCATTTCTTCCTCCTATGTACAAATTAACTGTGGTGCGGTATCGCTTTGTGGCTATTATTTTTCATACTTTATCAGTGCACTAATCCCATTTTGTTGAATGGAAAGTAGCGAAATACTACTACGCCTTCAATCTGTTTTTCTTCAATTAATCCAAGGGCTCTACTATCTTTGGACTCAGCGCGATTGTCTCCTAATACAAAATAGTTCCCTTTTGGGATTGTGGAAAGCCCCGCTAGCTTTAAAGCTACCTCCTCATGAACCAATACTTTAAGCGTGCTATCCGGCAACATGCTGATAATAAATTTGGGAACTTCATCTTGTTGCCACGGTGCAGCATTAGATGGACGAATATAAACCGCATTTGATTCTGTCCAAATTTGGTCCCCTGGAAGTCCTATTATTCGTTTGACATAGCTTGGGTCATTTGGAATCTCAGGATCAAATGTCACGATCTCATATCTTTTTGGGGATGTGTTCTTTTGTACAATAATTCGATCATTATTTTCAAAAGTTGGTGCCATTGATTTCCCTGAAACACGATGGGTTTTAAATACAACTAAAAAAACAATAACTAGTATAAGTGCAAAAAACCAAAAGCCTTCTTTTAGCCAACTTCTTCTATGCTCCAGCGTATTATTTTCACTTTGTTTTTTTGGTAAATTTAGTCGTTGTTCTCTTCGCTTATTTGGACTTAAAGTCGTTTGCCGTTGTTTTCTTTTCTTTGAGAAATGAGGTCCTTTTACCATATCCATTCCTCCTATCTCTTCCTTAAAATGATGTTATTTGATGCATCGGTGATATTCTTACTTTTACAACCCCTAAAATATCTTTCTTCTCAACCCAGCCATAATTACGGCTATCTGCAGCATAATGACGATTATCTCCCAAAACAAAGTAGCTATCTTTGGGCAAACGGCTTTCATCTGTAACAGTTCTCAAACTGAAGTTATCCGTCAATAATCGTTGCTCCACCTTTGCTTCATTTAGTTCTTTCTTCAAAAAGCGTTCTACAATTGGCTTTTGATCAACCAATAGTTGATCGTTTTGATAGGCTATTTCTTCTTCAGGTAAACCAATCACTCTACGGATCATCGTTCTTTTGGTTCCTGGTTCCCTGATATAAACTAAATCAAACCGTTTAATTTCCTTCGTTTTTCTGACAATCACCCGTTCACCATCGTTTAACAACGGGGTCATTCCATAGCCCTCAACCGATGGAAAAGAAAAAAGCAATGACTGTACTACAACTATCAATCCTAATAAAAGGGATAAACTCACAACTAATTCTTTTACTAGTTGCTTTTGCTCTTCTCTTTTACGATCAATATATTTTTTTGTGGGTCTTTTCTTTCTAGAAGAAGACTTCTTCGTAGGTTCATTCGACTTTTTACTTTTTCTTTTCTTTTGATCGACTACATTCTTTTTGCTTTTTTTTGGTTGACTTAATTCCCTGTTAGGAGTTGCTTTTAGCGACTGTCGTCTAACTTTAGTTTTTTTTGTCTGTTTCATGTTGTTTCCCTCAGCAATCAGTTCCCTTACCCTTTTCTTTTTAATGCTGATTCATTCACTCTAAAATACTTGAAGACTTCTTTTTGCTGCTGCTTCATTTTTTGAATATCTTTTAAATAGCCATCAATCGTTTCTTTATTTTCTAATTGTTGTTCTGATAGACTATGGAGATTCATCCCTAAGTTTTTCATACTCACGTTATAACGGGTCAATAATCGCTTTCCTTCTTCCGATAGTCCGTCAGAAACAGATCGATTGCTATAGGTTACTATTAAAGAACTAATTTCCAGATATGCTTGATATTCCTTTTCAATACTTCCGCCATCTCTCATTGTCTCCAACTTTTTTTCGATATCTTCCGACATAAAATAACCTTGAACAACTCCTTTTGCATCTTCAGCTGTTAAATGGGTCATCTGATAATATCGAGAATAAAAAGCACTTCCAGACGCTATAATCACGAACAGTAAAAAAATAAAAATATTTCGATCAAATTGTTTCCGACGTTTTTCCAATTGCTTTCGCTCTTTTATCCAACGTTTTCGTTTCGCTTTGTTTTTAGGTCGTTTTTGCCACTTTGCTTTCTTCAGTTCTTTTCGAATCGATAAAGAATAGAAAAAGAAAAAAAAGATAAACAAAAAACTAAGCGTCGCAAAGGAAAGTTGTCCAATGAAAAACCAGTCTAATAGACTCATATTACGATAACCTCCTTAAGCTTATTTTTTCTTTCTCTTCTTATTTCCTTTCTTTTTCTTCTTATTCTTATTTACCGCTCGAACGATAAAGAAGATTGCTAAGAATGCCAGAAAAATACCCGCACCAATCAAAGCCACTAGTTTCCAATTAATTCCTGGTTCCTGAATTAAAGAGACATCTTGAGCATTATATTTATCAGCTTCTTCATTGGTAATTTTAAAGTTTTCTGTCCATTCCCATTTTTGGTCACCACTTGTAACCAATATATGGGCCTTATAATCCCCTGCGACCATCTTATCTCCATTCATTTCTAAAGGAAATTCAATCATAGAATTTGGGGCCATCTTCATATCAGCTTTTTTTGTATCATATAAAACAGCATCTGAATCTTTTGCCATTACTTCCATTTCTACTGTCATGTTATTTAAAAATTCTGGTTTTATATTTGAAAAATTGACAAATACACTGTTTCGATAGTTTGACAATCCTGCATAAACTTTGTTTAATTTTAAATCATTTGTTACTTTCTCATCTGTTTCCTGCAAAACCATTGCAACTAAAAATGCATACTCATTGACTACACCTTTTGCTTTTTTATTTGCTTCTTCCTCTTCTTTTGTTGGTTTGGATTTCAAATAAATTCCACCAACGATTTTTCCATCATAGCTTGTTGCTGGCATCGTGATGGTTAGCTCTAAGGGCTTTGTTTCATTTGGAGCCAAGGTTACTTCTGACGGCCCTTTAACAATGTCTTTAAAGTCATGTTTTAAAGATGGGTCATTTTTCAATGCACTTGGTCCATATTCTAAAACACCATTTGAATTAGTTTTTACCCCATTTAAGGAAACTTGAATCGTTTGTTCTTGATCTGCACGATTCGTTAACATTACTTGGACCGTTTGTTCCTGCCCAGGTGTCATACGTAAGTCAAAATAACGCCCTTCCCCTTTTTGATTTTCAGGTAGCACAGTTTCATATGCAAATTGCAATTCAGCATATGCATCTCTTGAAAAACCAAAAAGTGAAACTATGTATAAACATAAAAAGAGACTTAATAAAATTCGTTTTTTCATGTACTTCGTTGTCCTCTCTCTTCCATCATGAAAGAATTCACCGGCAAACCACCGGTGAATCTTTTAATCTACTACTTGTTAAATTATAGTAGCCTTCGTATTACATTGGTGTTTCTGAAAGTGTCCAAAGAATTGTTGCTACGTATTTACCATCACGGATATCATCAGCTTGGTTCGCTGGAATGCTCAATTCGATTGATTCTTTATCAGAATTTGCTGGATTGATTACATCACCAAAGTAAACAGCGTATTTTCCACGACCTTTACCAGTGTTGTTTTCGTTAACTGTAAGCAATTTAGCTTTCGTATTTTCAGCTAAATGAAGTGTTGGTTGTAGACCACTTGTACTTGGTGCAAGTGCAAGGTTATCTTTATGAGCTTCTAATCTTGTATTTTTGTAGTCAATTGTTGCTCCCTTAATACTTCTTGTTTTGCTATTTGCAGTATCTTCAAATTTAAATGCGCCTTTGCCATCTGAATCAACAAGTGTAGCTGACAATTCATACGTACGATCATCTACAAGACGATCATCTTTAAATTGAACCCAGTTTGCTCGTCTTGCAACGTGGTCATCAGCTCCTACTTTATTGGCAGTTGTTGGTTTTGCCCAAGACTTGATAGCACCTGTTGTTGCTTGTTGTTCGTTAAAGACTAATTTTGACATCCCTTGAACAACGAATTCACCATCTAATAATTTAGTAGGGTCAGTATCAGTTGTTGATTGAGAACTTGTATCTGGTGGTACTACCCCACCTGTAGAATCATATGAACCATAAGTAGCTTTAGTGAATTGGATTTCACCTTCGCCTGCTTTTGAATGATCTGGTGCTGCTTTTGTTGCGCCTGGTGCTGCTACTGCTACACCTAGTACAGCTAATAACGCTGCACCACATAATTTGTGTGTTAATTTCATTTGTGTTTCCTCCTAATTTTTTTGTTCTATTTATGGTAACTCAGCTAATACCCAAGTTAGCACCGTTGAATAAGCGCCTGCTTCTTTCTCAGTCGCCCCTGGCACAGAGAGCGTAACTGCTCGGTTTGTGTACACAGGTTTTTTAAAGATCGGATCTATTATTTCTTTACCTGAACCGTCTTTTCTTATTTCCAATGTATTTGGACGTTCATTATGATTTTCTTGTGATGCTCCAAACACAATACTCCAAGTTCCTGCCCCTTTGCCCGCTTGTGCAACAGCTAGGTTATACGTTTCACCTACATTGCTCATACGAATAACTTCTTTTGATACAGTCGGTGCTTTGGTCAGCTCTCTTGAAGAATTGACCCACGTTTGATCAAATGATATCACTGCACCTTTCAATTCTGCCCCCAATTTAGTGGTATGCTTAAATTGATTCTCCTGTCTGACTTGCAACGTCCAGCCATCTGAATCGTCTCGATAGTCTGATACTTGCACAAAATTTCCACGAGCAGAAGTATCACCATGAAATAGTTGTGCATTTACAGGAAAAACAGTATTTTCATCTGATATCATTACTGTACTAAAATTCAGTTTTGGAGCAAAATCAATCCTTAAGTCTCCTTCAGTTTGTGGTGTTTCACCAGGATCAACTTCTACTTTTGGATTTTCTGGATCTCGGATAATTGAATTTTCTTCTTTATACCCTTTTAGCTCAACTTCTGCATCTCCAGATAATGAAGCGTCTTTAGCATAAGAAGTCTTCGTATTGCTAAGTGTAAACAGAAGGGATCCAAGAAGAATAGCGGCAAGAAATGTTTTTTTCTTCAATTGCTTATCCCTCCTTTTCACTCGCATCTTTTTTTCTTTTAACAAGATAAAAGATGACTACTAAAGCAGCTAAAGCTATTCCACTAATCGTCAAACTCTTCATAACAAGTTCGCCTGTTGAAGGATATTTGCCAGTTGGCTTTTTAATCAGTTCACTGCTAGAAATTGTTGATTCTGAAGGAGTTGTGCTAGAACTTGAATCACTACTTTCAGCAGAAAAAACAATCTCACCATTTGTTTGCACTGCAGCTTCTTCTCCGTATACAGAAGTAGCGAATATACCCAAGATTCCTCCCGTTAAAGCGAGTAACATTAGGCCAATATACAAATTTTTTGCTTTCTTTATCATTGACACTCTCTCCTTCGCTTTAAGGAAGATTTGGCACTTCACTTAATGTATAAACAATTTTTGCTCGATATTCGCCTAACTGTTTGACATAGTCTCCTGGAACTTCAACTTTGAAGCCTTTTCCTTTAGCTGTCCAAGTTTGGCTAATGTTATATTTCGTATCTGAATAGTTATCAGGTGACGTCAATAATTGATTCTGATCTACTGGAAAACTTTTTTCAGTTGTTCCACCATCGTTATAGCGTAAAATTCCTGAGAGTGTTTTATTCGAGCCGTCAGTTGTTTTAAAATCTTCCGTTACTTTGGCATATAAATACCATCTTTGTTTTGTTGCGCGTGTATCTGTAACAACTAAATCCTTATCGGTTTTAGCACTTTCAACTCGAAGTTCTTTTGCACTGGCTTCATTCATCTCAAAATCAAGTAAAGACGGTGCCGATGTGATTAATAATGTTCCCTTGTAATGGAATTCAATCGTTGAAATTTCTCCGTATTTCCCTTTGACAGATGTTGGTAATGGTTCTGGTAATGCTTGACCATCAACAATGATTTTATCTAAGACATACCCATCAAACGTTTCAGGTGTGATATCAAATGCTGTACCATCTTTTTGAGTAGTGATTGCATCACGATCTGGATCCATTTTCACATCATTATTAGTTTCATCTTTTTTCCTATAAAGAACATTTAACTGGCCTTCACCAGCGATAATAGCTAGCGAAGTTTCATTTGATGTTTTCGCTGCCTCATCTCCGGATACTGTATAGGTTTGTTTTAACGTTTGCAAAGTTGCATCTGCAGCAATTTCAACTTTATATTTGATGATTACCTGATTTTGATCCAAATCACCAAGATTGATTTTAAACGCTCTTGTTATAGGATTAAATTCAACTTTATCTGCTGCTATTGGCATACCATTAACTGTCACACTTGTTGGATCAGGTACGATTTTATCAGGAAAAGGTGTGTCAACTTGATAAAAAACGTTACGCCATTTCGTAGGTGCTTGAGCAGTATTTTGAATCGTTGCTGTATACTCAGTTTGTCCACCTAAGGGGACAGTGGTTGGATTAACAGCAAACTTTGCATTGACCACGGGTGTTCTTAGCTTGGTATATTTAAATGTGACTTTTTTATTCGTTACGAATTTAGCCGTCACTGTTAACGGATCGGTTAACTGCGCTGGTGTCTTATCCACTCCATCTACTAATACAGCCGTAGGAATATAACCTGAAATTGCTTTTGATGTAGCCAGATATTCCTCATCTGCTTCACCACTTGGCAACGGACTCGTTGTTGCGATTACCGCGCCTGTTTCTGCATCTAAATGTTCGATGTCTAAATCAAATATAGTTTGAGTTATCTCAATCTTTACTGTAATTGGTGTTTCAACACCTTTGGCAGAAGTCATGATCAATGGTACATCTACAATATCCCCAGGTTGTTTAGCACTAATATCTGGTGGCGTTCCAACGTATGAAACTGTAACCGGACGATCGATTTCGTTTCCTGTATCAACATCATATGAAGTAAGTAAGTCTTTAGCATTTGGATATGCTGTAGCAATACTTCCCCCCATCGGGATTTTCACATCCGTTTTGGCAACGCCATAAGGAACACCTTCGTAGAGAACTTTTGCCTTCGTTTGATCATCTTGTACAACGACTTCAGCATTTAGATCACCAGAAAAACGATTCAGATAAGTATAATGAGTGGTCGTTGTCGTTCCACCCAACTCATAAATCATATGAGCATCATCTTTTCCGCCAACCTGGTAATTGTGATCAACTTTATTAAATTTGAATGTAGCGTTCTGTTTGGCTTCTACTTTTATCTCTAAAACAGAGCCGTTAAATTCATTCGTTGTCGGATCTTTTGCAGTCAGAATAACTCTGCTGGAATTCATTGGATCTATGGCGATAGTAAATTGACCTGTCTTTTCGACAGTTTCTCCCGTTCCAAACTCATACACTCTTACTTTACTTAAATCAATATCATATTGACTTGGAACCATTGTTTCGATTGAAAAAGTCGTATTTCTATTTTCAAGCTTGTTATCAGCAACCGTTTGTAAAATTGAATATTTGATTCTGCCATAGTCAGCTTCTGTATGAACAGCACTATTTTTTTCAGCAAAAATAATTGGTTTAGCTGGTGCTATTCTGGCAAGAGACTCTGTACTATACATAATCCCCATCGCACCTAGAGCAGTACCACCATTTCCGTTACTGTATCTTTTCTCCATGGATGTAGCAAAAGACTGGCTTTCAAAAAGTTGCGTTAATCTACTGGCTGGTGCATTAACTGTAGTTCCGTTACCAAAAAGTTCAAGATAATTTGGTTTGCTAGCATCCTTATAACCGATCCATGTAGAATCCAAAACAAACATTTTATCAAAATCATTATTGAAAGGCGTGGTTACGGCCTTAGCTATATTGATATTGTTAAAATTCCATGTTCCTTTATAATTCAGCTGTTTTTTTGTTTCACTATCATAAAACTCGTAGTGATAGGAAGCATTGTCCTCAAACGTATACGTATCATTGATTTTCGATGCACTTCTTGTAGTACTTCCTAAGAATAAAAATGCCTCACCCCAAGTTTTAGTGTTTGGAATGATCGTATTTACTGTGGAGTTAATATCAGAAAAGTCAACCGCAACAAAATTGAAGTATGGACTATTCCCGCTACCCTTATCTGCAAAATCCATCTGATCAATAACTAATTTCAAATCTACGCTTCGCCCATTGTACATCCCAGCATTTCTGATCCAAACTCCCTTTTCGCTTGCCACAGTATCATTATGAAAGCGATAAGACTTCGATAGATGAGAATCATATTCGATTGTTTCAGCCTCTCCGAATGGTTCATAAGATGTATATTGTGTTAATTTAAACATCGAACCATAATCTCCATCGATTTCAGAAATAGCTGAATTTGCCCCTGGAACAATATTTACCCCTGGTGCTGTCAGAATATCTGAGTAACCTGAAGGAGGTGCCGCTTGGATCTTGTTTTGATGACCATAAAATATGAAATAACCAACGCAGAACAATATAGACATAAATATGGATAATCTAATTTTTTTCATTGTTTCACCTCCCTTATATAAAAGATTACTGACTCAGTTCATCATCAAATTCATCATTTTTAGTTTGAGTTCCAGAAATTCATTCTGAAACTCAAACCATTCAAAGTGTTTATTTTATAACAACGTAATTACAATTGATTATAAAATTCCTCCTACTAGAGAAAGTTTTCCATAATTTTCAAGTTTGAAATTCGGTGAAATATCTCCAGTTGTTGATAATGTTTTGCTGTTACAGATTTTACCGAAGTTGACTGAGAAGTTTCCACCATCTAAATAGATAGGGGCATGCTCATAGTTACCGCCAGTTTGAGACCATGTTGAAATTTCACTTACATCAGTAGCATTAATCGTTGTATTGGTAGCATAGAATAATTTTGAATTTGGTTTTTTGTTTGTAAGTTCAAAATTACGTGGTGCATCCAAATTAATTACAGCGCCTTTATATTCACTTTCAACAACAGCTTTTGTACTGTTACCAGTGACAACTAACTCAGCATCGTTTGCAACATTTATTTCTGATCCATAATATTGAAGTTTCATAGTTGCATAGTTACCGCCACCGCGGCCGTTCAAATGAACTGAGCTGCCAGTTGCCAGATTAAATGTCGGTACTTTATTTACATAATCCGCACGTGGGATAAATTGGAAAGCAACTCCTGCTGCGTCAACATCAAGTGAAGCATTTTCACCTACATCAACTTTTTGTACTTTATCGTAAAATACTGGATAGTAATAGTTAACATCACTTTGTGGGCCAATTTTTACATTGATTTTTGCATTATCACCGATAATTGCTTCACCAGTTGCTTTCCCTTTGATCAAGGCACCATTAAAGTAAAATGCTGAGAATTGACCATGATCTTTATTTGCTGCAATTCCGTTATAAACTGTTCCAGGCATAAATTCTAAATCATGCACCCAAGCATTTTCAGCACGAGTATTGATGTTATTTGTGCCAGCAAATGTTAATTTACCTTCACTTAAATGTACAAAACGTGCACCTTGATATGTTACATTCTCTGCAAAGACATCCCAACCATAACTTGAAGGGCCATTACCAGAACCACCAGTGAAGAAACGTCCATCGCCATCAGCACCTACGATATTGACATTTTTGATTGAAATCGTATTTTTACCTTTAGTATTTTGTTTACCATAGATAGAGTTGTGTGCTGAGTTGATCACTACACCTTTATCTGCATTACCATTGATCGTTAAATCACGGTTTGGAATGTTTGTAATGTTTTTCTTGAATTGTATACTTTGATTAACATTGATTACAGTAATTACTGGATTTTTCAACGCTGCATCAAATTCTTCGATCGTTGATACTTCAGCTGTTTCTTCCGCTGCATAAGCAACAACTGATTCTCCTGTAAATAGTGTTGGTGCTGACAATACTACTGCTCCTAGTGCAACAGTTGCAGCTAGTGTTAGCATACTTCTTTTTAACATTTGTGTTTTTTTCAATTCTTTTCCCTCCTAAAATGTGTGTTATTGTCGAAACTTTTTTTTACTCCCCCTCCTTTCCAGAAAAACGAGCAATTATTTTCTTCACTCGTTATTTCTAACCAGTTTCGCAAATTATCTTTTTGACTGAAATCAAATGTTCAAGCATGTCTTTTCCTCCCATTTTTTAAAAATTAAGTGGTTTTTATTTTTACTGAGCATGTTTTCCATCAGCCGATTCTCAGTCTTTTCTCTCTTTCGTTATTAGATATTTAGCATGTAGCCTTTTGAGCGAATCGTCTTAATATACTGTGGTTTTTCAATGTCCAACTCAATTTTTTTTCTCAAATGAAAAACTAAGTTAGAAACCCGATATTTTCGATTTCTATAAGTATCGTTCCAGACGTTTTTATAGATTTCTTCATATGTCATCGTTTTACGTGCGTGTTTAAGTAAATATTCGATTGTAAGAAACTCCAATTTTGTTAAATTGACTTCTTTCCCTTCTTCTAAGCAAACACTTAGATTTTGTGGTATTAACTTAAAGTCAACGTTTTGTTCCTGTACTCCTATTTTAGGTACTACTAATTGGTGCTCTCGTTGTTTGACACGTTTCAGTAAATTTCTCATCATTAATATAGATTCATCTAGTCCGTGATTTTGTTCAATGATTCCATCGGCCCCCAATTGTAAATAAACAATTCGATTTGTTCTATTGATGGTTTCTGAGGAGGATAAAATCCAAAGTGGTAAGGTTGTGTGTTCTCGTACATTCATGATTAATTCACACGTCCAGTTAATATTACTCGTCTCAGAGTCGTCAATAATTAAAGTGTCCATTAAATTCAACGTGTTATTGTCACTTTCAAGTAAATGTTCTACTTTTTCTTTCTTGATCATTTGAATAGTACATTGAAGTGATTTGAACATTTCATTACATTCTTTGCTAATTTCACTGTTGTGTGAGATGCAACCGATCCGATACATATTGATGCCCTCCTTATCATCATTTTCTAAGAGTTTGGTTTATTTTGTTTGGTTAGTCTAAGCTTTCACTCATTTCAGTGCTTTAGAGTTTAGAAATTATGGTTTTGCCCTTATAATGGTTACATGGCTATTTATTATGAGCTTAATGAATAGCCGATTACGGTTTATCTTTGAAGAAAGATAATTTATTTGGCTTTTTCTTGAATGTAACAGGTATAAGAAAAAGGTCATTTTTCCTCTGTATAACGGCGTTTGCTAGTGAGGTTGACCATTTTTTGACGGCTTTAAAAATCAATTGGATAAAATTTCCGCGCCATTTTAAAATAAAAAAAATAGCCTGAGATATAACTTGAAAAGTTATATCTCAGGCTATTTTGTCCGAGTAAACGCTTCTAACCCAACCTCTTTTTTAGGAGACGATTATTCTACTGCCAAGTTTATGATCTATGACAGAAACTGCTGCTTTTCTATTTTCCCACAGTGAATCCGTGTAGGTGTCTAAAGTTAATTTTATTGAAGCATGCCCCAATAATTTACTCAGTGTAGCAATATCAATCCCCTGCTCTACACATCGAGTAGCGAAAGTATGACGTAACACATGAAAATGAATAGAGCGAATCCCTGCTTGTTTCATGCTTTTTTTAAATCTATAACTGATTACTCGCGGTTCTGCATAACTTCCTTTACAAGAAATCACATATTCAGAAGTATCGATTTTTCGTTTATCTAACAAATAGTTTTTTAAATTTTTTGCCAAGGGAATCGACCGTTTAGAACTTTTTGTTTTTGGCTCTGCCATAATGATTTCTGTTTTTCTATTATTCACGGTATTAGATATTCTATAGAGTGTTCTTTTGATATGAATAATATCTTTTTCGAAATCAATATCAGACCACTTCAATCCACTGATTTCACCAATTCTTAACCCAGTATACAGTGCTAAAATAACCGCAGAACAGGCTTTTTCGTTTAGTGCAATCTGTTCGATTTTTTCTTGATCTTTTAAACTAAGTGCTGATATTTCAGACATTGCCACTGTTGATAGCGATAAGTTATTACATGGATTTGAAAGAATATAATTTTCTAAAAATGCTTTATTCATTGCACTTTTAAGTACAGTTACAATAGAATGCACTGTGGCAGAGGATAAATTCAAATTTGTCAGATAATTGACAAATTCCTCTATTTCTCGGCTTTTTACTTGAATCAGCTGTTTTCTGCCTAAAAATGGATTAATGTATTTATCAATACGTAAGCGATAGCTGGAATATGTAGAAAGTTTGATCTTTTTTCGCATTAATCCATCCAACCAATAATTCAACCACTCTTGAACCGTTCCTTGATATAAGTTAAGATTATTATGCGAAAAAGAGTATTGAACTTTCAATTCGGCGAGCTTTTTTTTCACATGCGCATAGCGTTTTCCGTAAATGTAGCCATAAATGATTTTGCCATGTTCATTTCTTGCCTTCATATAACGCCCTTCCCAGCGACCATCCTTTCTTTTATAAATATTCTCACCTTTTCTACTCAAAACTTGACACCCTTTCACAAAAAAATTGACGGCTTATTTGACGGCTTAAAAATATAAATCTATTTTTTAATGTACAAATAACTAGTATTGATTGAACAGAAAACAATATTAATATGAAAATTCAATAGCAAATTCATTTATTTTCTATTTGTAACCAAAAACAAAAAATAACAATTCTCATTTTTTTATTAAAAATCTTAAAATTATGATAAAAAAACGATCTTTTCTTTATAGACTGCTCTTCACTTTTGAGATAGAATGAATTAGTAGTTGAAATTGAAATACATTTGTCTATTAATTAGATTCATTATTTTCTTATACCTGTTACATTCAAGAAAGAAATTCAACTTCCAGAACACAATCTCATTATAACAATATATCTTCTATATTTCACCTTTTTATCAAAATAAACTTTTTTTTATATCAAATTTATATATATTCGAATAAAAACAGTTGAGATAGATTAAGGACAATCTATCTCAACTGTTTTTTGTATGGTCTATTTGTTCAAAAGCATAAAATGAAGATTTTATGGCTATTATTGTGGGTATTCTAGCGTCTTCTTTTACAACAAAAAAATCTTATCCCACTTAAATTCATCTATTATAAATAACAGTAGAACTAATTTTTTCTAATAGAGCGAGGCTATCTATGGTAAAATAATGGAATCAACTATTCTATTTAAGAGGAGTGAGTTATTGAATCCAAAACCGTTTTTTTCAGGGAGTCAGTTAAAGTGGATTGCGATCATTGCCATGTTTCTTGATCATACCGCAAAAATCATTCGTTTTCAGCCCCTTATAAACGGAGCACTTCCTTATATGACTGAATCGAACCAACTGTTTGCAATGAGTCAAACTATTTTCCCGCTATTCATCTTGATTGGACGACTTGCTTTTCCACTGTTTTGCTTTTTATTAATTGAAGGATTTGTTCATACCTCAAATCCTAAAAACTACTTGATGCGCTTGTTTCTTTTTGCAGTGATTTCAGAGATTCCTTATGACTTAGCTTTTTCGCATCAGTTTGTTAATTTGGAAAGCCAAAATGTGTTTTTTACATTGGTGATTGGTTTAGTGGTGATCATGGGTTTAGACAAGTTTTCTTTCACTTCCGTCAAAAATAGTTTTTTCTCTCTGATAATTATCACCAGTGGAATTTTTTTAGCAGAATGGTTACAAACGGATTATGGTGGCTGGATCGGTATTTTACTCATCACTATTTTGTATCTATTTAGGCGTTCTTCATTGTTGAAGTGTATTTTAGGCGGATTGGTTCTTTTACAAAATAGTTGGTTTGGGTTGTTTGCTTTTATACCAATTTATTTTTACAATGGGCAACGTGGTAAACAATGGAAATATTTTTTTTATTGGTTTTATCCCGTTCATTTACTCGTTCTTTTTGCAATTCAACAATTTTTGGTCGTACCTTACCTGATTTAACAGAAAATCATTGTAAAAAAGCAAGCCGACATCTAAAAATGTCAGCTTGTTTTTTTATTCGTATTACATCATGCCGCCCATACCCATTGATGGATCCATTGGAGGCATGCTTGCCCCTGCTGGTTCAGGTTTATCTGCAACTACCGCTTCTGTAGTTAACAGTAAAGCTGAAACAGATGCAGCGTTTTGCAATGCTGAACGAGTTACTTTGGTTGGGTCAACGATTCCTGCTTCTACCATGTTTACCCACTCGCCTGTTGCAGCATTGAAGCCAATACCTAAATCGATATTTTTCAATTTATCAACAATTACTGAGCCTTCATAGCCAGCATTTTCAGCGATTTGACGAATTGGTTCCTCTAGTGCACGAACTACGATTTTCACACCAGTTGCTACATCGCCTTCAACATCTAATGCAGTTACTTTACCAATAACATTGACTAAGGCTGTTCCACCACCGGAAACCATACCTTCTTCAACGGCTGCACGTGTTGCATTCAACGCATCTTCAATTCGTAATTTCAATTCTTTTAATTCTGTTTCTGTTGCAGCACCAACTTTGACTACTGCTACACCGCCTGCTAATTTAGCTAAACGTTCTTGTAGTTTTTCACGGTCAAAATCAGAAGTTGTTTCTGCAATTTGGTTTTTGATTAATTGGATACGAGCATCAATACCAGCTTTTTCGCCAGCACCTTCAACGATTGTTGTATTGTCTTTATCTACAACCACTTTGCTTGCATTCCCAAGGTTATCAATAGTTGTGTCTTTTAATTCAAGACCTAAATCGTCTGTGATAACTGTAGCACCTGTTAACATTGCAATATCTTCAAGCATTGCTTTACGACGATCTCCAAATCCAGGAGCTTTTACAGCTACAACATTGAATGTTCCACGGATTTTGTTTAATACTAATGTTGGTAATGCTTCACCATCTACGTCATCAGCGATGATCAATAATGGACGGCTTTGTTGTAAAATTTGTTCTAACAAAGGTAAAATATCTTGAATATTCGAGATTTTTTTGTCCGTAATCAAGATATATGGATTTTCTAAAACTGCTTCCATTTTATCATTATCTGTTACCATATATTGCGATAAGTAACCACGGTCAAATTGCATTCCTTCAACTACGTCTAATTCAGTTTCGATCCCTTTTGATTCTTCGATCGTAATCACACCGTCATTACCAACTTTTTCCATTGCATCCGCAATCAATTGGCCAACACGTTCATCACCAGAAGAAACAGCCGCTACTTGAGCGATAGCCTCTTTTGAATCAACAACAGTTGAAATATTGTGTAATTCTTCAACCGCAGTTTTTGTTGCTAATTCGATCCCACGGCGAATGCCTAATGGATTAGCCCCTGCAGTAACGTTTTTCAAGCCTTCGCGTACAATTGCTTGTGTCAAAACAGTAGCCGTTGTTGTTCCATCTCCAGCGATATCATTGGTTTTAGAAGCAACTTCAGAAACTAGTTTAGCACCCATGTTTTCAAAGTGATCTTCTAATTCGATTTCTTTGGCAATTGTCACACCATCATTTGTAATCAGTGGTGAACCAAAAGATTTTTCTAAAACAACGTTGCGGCCTTTAGGGCCTAATGTTACTTTTACTGTATCAGCTAAAATATCTACACCACGAAGCATTGCTGCGCGTGCATCTTCTGCGAATTTAATTTCTTTTGCCATAATTCCTTCACCTCAAAATAGTATTTTTTATTTAAATGGTTTTGTCTCTGTTCTAAACGATCTATTCAACGATCGCAATAATATCTTTTCCAGAAACGATCAAGTATTCATTACCTTCATATTTAACTTCTGTACCAGAGTATTTTTCAAACATTACTGTGTCGCCTTCTTCAACAGCAGCAGGAACTTTTGTTCCGTTTTCTAGTACACGGCCTTCACCTACTGCGATAACTTTTCCTGTTTGCGGCTTTTCTTGAGCTGCTGATGCTAATACGATACCGCCTACTGTTTTTTCTTCTTCTTTCGCGACTTCAATAACGACGCGATCGCTTAATGGTTTTAACACAATAAATCCCTCCATAAAAAATTTTTTCTATGTTAGCACTCTTAGTTATCGAGTGCTAACTCACACTATTTATAATACTCATTTCCCCTTCACTTTGCAAGTCTTTTGACTAATTTTATAAAATAATTCTTTCCTTATTTCTATTTCTAAATTTAATAGACGACAAAGTATTTTTCCATTTGGGTTCGATTATTTCTTTCCTCTGAATCATTTCATGGTAAAATACTTATAGAAAGAGAGGCGATGGAAATGAAACAACGAATCACAGGTGCTTTGATAGCTACAGGACTTTATTTGGTCATTGCAAATGTCGGCAATTTCTTTTTTGGTGTGACCAGACGATTTGATTGGACAACGACTTTGTGGGAAGCAGCATTCTTCTTCGTATTTATCTTTCTATTATTAGGCTATCGTAATAAGCATAAGAAGTAACCCAAACTGTTTATACTATACTTTTCTTTATGCTAACAATTTTGAAAGGAGTTCTCTGCTTTTATGTCAACAACTATGTCTATAAAAAAATTAAGCATTACAACGATCCTACTCTATGGACTTGTCTTTTTCTCTCCATTTATTTTTAGACCATTTTCACCTGACATCGTCATTGGAGGTACAACATTTACTTATATCCTCGGTGCTGTTTTGATGATCTGGCTTTATTTCAACAATAAAAAAACTGCTATCACTCAAGTTGAGCAAAATGCTAAACTCACATCACCTGTTTTTGTTCTGTTGCTTGGCTTTAGTGGAATCTTTATGGCTATGATCATTCAAGCCATTGTTTTTGGTATTGAAACAGCAATTACTGGCGTTCAACCTAGCTCCCAAAATACCCAAAATATCATTGCTGTTATTTTAGCTAATCCACTATTTATCTTAGCAACTACGATTGGCGGACCGATTATGGAAGAATTTGTTTTCCGCCGCTCTTTGATTGGTTTGACAGAAAGTTATACCGGTTTTTGGATTTCAGCTATTATAAGCTCCTCATTATTTTCAGTAATTCATCAAGACGGTCATTTTTTTGTTTATTTTTTCATGGGCTTCTTTTTCGCACTACTTTATAAAATGACCGGAAAAATTTGGACCTCGATCATTGCGCATTGTGGAATGAACACACTCGTTGTGATTGCCCAACTAGTGATGCATTATGCCAATATCGAATTACCAAAATAGAGAATACTCTAAACAAATAAATCCCATATGATTGCATTTTAAGAAGTGCAATCATATGGGATTTTTATTACTCTTTTTCGTTTTCGATTTCTGTGTCGACTAATTCACTGTCGTGATGCAAGAAATAAATCAACGTTTGTAATTCATTCGTCAAATCCACATTTTGGATCAACACGTCTGGAGGTGCTACTAATCGAGCTGCCGTAAAATTCAAGATCCCTTTTACTCCAGCATCTGCTAATTGGCTAACAACTTCTTGCGCTTTTCTAGCAGGTAAAGTTAAAATAGCCACTTCGATTTGCTGTACTCGAATTTGTTCCATCATATCCGTCATTGGATAAACCGGAATACCATCAACAATTCTTCCTACAATCTCATCGTTGACATCAAAGGCACAACTTACACGAATACTGTTGCTTTGATGGAATTTATATTTTAGTAAGGCACTACCTAAGTTACCTACACCAATCAAAGCGACATTCGTTAATTCATCATCATTCAGTGTCTTTGCAAAGAAATTCATCAAATTCTCTACATCATAACCATAGCCGCGCTTACCTAATTCGCCGAAATAAGAAAAATCACGTCGAATCGTTGCGCTATCTACTTGAACCGCTTCGCTTAACTCAGTAGATGATACTTTATTTTTTCCTGCATCATGCAGAATTCTCAAATAACGATAATATAGGGGAAGGCGTCTTGCCGTTGCTTTTGGAATAATTTGGTCTTTCACAATCGTACCTCCAATACTCTAAATATAGACAAATATCCACCTCTCATAATAGCAGTTGTTCCAGATAAAAAGCAATCTTACAGCTCAGAAAAAGAAACATTTTTCAAACTTTCTTAAAATTGTTCTGATAATTTTTTTCTCAAGCTGTTGGATGGGTGCTATTTTGAATCAATTTATGCTACACTAAAGGCATTGAAATAGAAATGAGGTTACCCTATGATTTTACTCCAAGCAAATCAAATCGCCCGTTATTTCGGTGCGGATACTTTGTTTGATAACATACAAATGGAGATCAGTACAAACAGCCGGATTGCCTTAGTTGGCCGCAATGGTGCTGGTAAATCTACTCTTTTAAAAATCATCGCTGGAATCGATGCACCTGATGCCGGCACGATTGCTAAAAATAAAACAGCTAGTTTAGGCTATTTGGCCCAAGATACAGGACTTGATTCTAATAAAACCGTGTGGGATGAAATGCTTGAAGCTTTTGCTGAAGTCATCACAATGGAAAAACGAATGCGTGAACTTGAATTGATCATTAGTGAACTGTTACCGGATGCATCAAATTATGAATCGGTTATGAAAGAATATGATCGCTTACAGCACGAGTTTTCAGAAAAAAATGGCTATGGTTATGAGAACGAGATTCGTTCGGTCTTGCATGGCTTTGGCTTTAAAGAAGAATTTTATTCAAAAAATATCAGTACGTTATCTGGGGGACAAAAAACTCGTTTGGCTTTAGCTCGAATGTTATTGCAAAAACCTGATATCTTGATCCTCGATGAACCAACCAACCATTTAGATATCGACACTCTTTCTTGGTTGGAGAACTATTTACCGAATTATTCTGGTGCTCTTTTGATTGTTTCACATGACCGCTACTTTTTGGATAAAGTTGTTAACGAGGTCTATGAGATCAGTCGCCATAAAATGCGTTATTACAAAGGAAATTATTCAAAATATTTAGAATTAAAAGCTGAGCAGCTGACCAGTGAATGGAAAGCATACGAAAAACAACAAACTGAAATCAATAAGCTCGAGGATTTTGTCGCCCGTAATTTAGTTAGAGCTTCCACGACCAAACGAGCACAAAGCCGTCGCAAGACGCTAGAGAAAATGGAACGCCTAGACCGCCCTCAAGGAGATGAAAAATCAGCAAATTTTCTTTTTGGAATTGAGAAAGTTTCTGGAAATGTCGTTTTACAAGTAGAAGATGCTGCTATTGGGTATGACGCTCGTATCTTATCTGAACCTGTTTCATTAGATATCCGGCGACAAGAAGCCATTGCTCTGGTCGGTCCTAACGGAATTGGAAAATCAACATTGCTTAAATCGATAATCGGAAAAATTCCCTTCATTAAAGGTAACGCAATGCTTGGAACCAATGTACAAATTGGCTATTATGACCAAGAACAAGCCAACTTGCATGGCACTAAAACAGTTTTAGCAGAGCTGTGGGATGAACATCCTACTACTCCAGAGAAAGACATTCGTAATATTTTAGGTAGCTTTTTATTTAGTGGAAATGATGTTGAAAAAACAATTCCTCTGCTAAGCGGCGGTGAAAAAGCCCGTGTTGCATTAGCTAAACTTTCGATGGATAAAGAAAACTTTTTAATTCTTGATGAACCAACCAACCATTTAGACATTGATAATAAAGAAGTCTTAGAAAATGCCTTGATTGATTATGAAGGCACGCTTTTATTTGTCTCCCATGACCGCTATTTTATTAATCGAATTGCCACCAAAGTAATTGAACTTTCTGAAACTGGCAGTAAGCTTTATTTAGGTGATTACGATTACTATTTAGAAAAGAAAAAGGAAGAAGAAGAATTGGCTGCCCTACTAGCTGAACAATCTTCCGTAAAACAAACTGAAATCGTAAAACCAAAAAATGATTTCTATCAAAATAAAGAACAACAAAAAATAGTACGTAATTTAAGTCGCAAAATCACGCAAATCGAAGAAAATTTAGCTACTTTGGATACGACGATTGCAGAAATCGAACAAACGATGAGTGATCCAAAGCTCGTCGATGACCACATGCAACTTATGGCTTTAAACGAGTCATTAGAAGCCCAGCGCACTCAACAAGAACAATTGTTGACGGAGTGGGAAAATCTTAGTTTAGAGCTTGAAGAGTTAGAAGAAAATAATTGACGAAAGGTGGACAATCATGACGTCAAAACGTATGAATGTAACACAACCTAAGTATCAACAAATTGCTGTTGATGTAGCCTCAAAAATTGCAGATCAAACTTTTTCAGTTGGTGATAAAATCCATGCACGCTCTACTTTAGCAAATAAATATAGCGTGTCTCCTGAAACAGCACGAAAGGCAATCAGTGTGTTGGTTGATTTAGAAATTGTCCAAGCCAAGCATGGCAGCGGCTTTTATGTTCATTCAATTGAAAAAGCCAAGCTTTTCGTCGATCAATACCAGGATGTCCAATCGATCCATGACTTAAAAGAAGACCTGATCAGCAGTGTCAAAAAACAAAAAGAAGAATTAAGCTACTTTTCAGAAATATTGGATAAACTTGTTGGTCAAACGAAACGTTTTGACTCATTCAACCCGTTGAATCCAGTCACCTTTACACTAACGGATGATGCAGTGCATCTTGAAATGACGATCAGCGAATTGAATTTATGGCAAAGTACCTCTGCTACTCTGATTGCAATCAAGCACGGAGACGAACTGCTAGTCTCCCCTGGCCCCTATGCCAAGCTTGCTTCTGGTGATACAATTTATTTTGTCGGTCATGAATCAACGTTGCAACGGGTGCAGAATTTTTTCTATCCAAATTCATAATTTAAAGAGTTATCAACCCCATTTGTGGATTGACAGCTCTTTTTTCTTTCTTCTTATTTCTAAAACAAGCAATTTGACAAAGTGACTAGCCGATGTTAACCTAGAATGGTCACTTTTTTACAGAAAAGAAATTGATTTTCTTTACATTATTCTGTAAAAGCAAAAAGAAAGAGTGTATTGCACTTTTAGTGTTACCTAGCTTCGCAGGCTAGCTCTTCGGGAAAAAGATAAAATCCGATTGTAGCAAATAACGCCACATTCTGATTTTCCTATTTTTCTGTCAGAGCTGGACGAGCCTGCTCAGCTTTTAAAATAAGGAGGAATTTTGTTTTGCTCAAAGTAAAAGTATCGCATTTAACAAAAATATTCGGTAAAAGATCAAAGCAAGCACTGGATATGATCAAAGAAAACAAGGATAAGACCGAGATTTTGAAGAAGACTGGTGCTACTGTCGGGGTTTACGATGTAAATTTTGAAGTAGAAGAAGGGGAAATCTTCGTAATCATGGGACTTTCAGGTAGTGGGAAGTCTACGTTGATTCGTCTTTTGAACCGTCTGATAGAGCCAACTTCTGGGAATATTTTTATTGATAATCAAGATATCTCAAAATTGGATAAAGAAGGCTTACGAGAAGTTCGTCGTAATAAAATGAGTATGGTATTCCAAAACTTTGGTCTTTTTCCTCATCGTACGATTTTAGAAAACACCGAATATGGATTAGAAGTTCGTGGTGTCCCTAAAGAGGAACGAACTGCTAAAGCTGATCAAGCGTTAGAAAACTCAAGTCTATTAGCCTTTAAAGATCAATTCCCAAATCAATTATCTGGTGGTATGCAACAACGGGTTGGTTTAGCTAGAGCTTTAGCCAACGATCCTGAGATCCTGCTAATGGACGAGGCCTTTTCTGCCCTTGATCCGTTGATTCGTCGAGAAATGCAAGACGAATTAGTTGATCTACAAGAAAACGTGAAGAAGACCATTATCTTTATCACACACGATCTAAATGAAGCTTTGCGTATTGGTGATCGAATTGCTCTAATGAAAGACGGTCAAATCATGCAAATTGGAACTGGTGAAGAAATCCTAACTAATCCTGCCAATGATTACGTTCGTACCTTCGTTGAAGATGTGGATCGTTCGAAAGTCTTAACCGCACAAAATATTATGGTTCCAGCATTAACAACAAATATTGAAATCGATGGTCCAACGGTTGCATTGACTCGTATGCGACAAGAAGAAGTCAGTATGCTTTTAGCTGTTGATAAGAAACGTCAGTTAAAAGGAGTTGTTCGTGCAGAGCACGCTTTAGAAGCTCGCAAAACCGGTAAACCACTAACGGACTATGTGGATACAGATATCACTTCTATTGATAAAGATATGCTTGTCAACGATATTTTCCCGATTATCTATGATTCACCTACGCCAGTTGCCGTTACAGACAACAATAAATTGCTTGGTGTTGTCATTCGAGGCAGTGTTCTTGAAGCACTAGCAGAAACAGAGGTGAACATTAATGAATAATTATCAATTACCAGTAGCAGATTGGGTCGAAACGATCACAGAATGGATGACGAATACTTTTTCTGGTGTTTTCAGTTTCTTCCAAACAACGGGTCAAAGCCTAATGGATGGCATCACATCCCTATTAGTCGCGATTCCACCATTACTATTTATCATTATTTTGACTGCTATTGCATTCTTTATTTCAAATAAAAAAATTGGGTTAAGTCTATTTACATTGATTGGGTTACTTTTCATTTATAACCAAAATTTATGGAATGATTTAATGAGTACCGTGACATTAGTTTTACTATCTAGCGTGGTTTCAATCGTTATCGGCGTGCCATTAGGAATTTTAATGGCCAAAAGTAATAAAGCACAAAGCATTATTACCCCTATTTTAGATTTTATGCAGACGATGCCTGGATTTGTTTATTTGATCCCTGCCGTAGCCTTTTTCGGAATCGGTATGGTTCCTGGGGTATTTGCCTCAGTGATTTTTGCTTTACCACCTACCGTTCGTTTTACTAATCTCGGTATTCGCCAAGTGCCAAAAGAGTTAGTAGAAGCTTCTGATTCATTTGGGAGTACTGGTTGGCAAAAATTATTCAAGCTTGAATTACCTCTAGCTAAAAATACCATCATGGCCGGTGTCAATCAAACCACCATGCTAGCTCTTTCCATGGTAGTTATCGCATCAATGATCGGGGCCCCTGGTCTTGGTCGTGGCGTTTTATCAGCCTTACAACGTGCTCAAGTCGGTAATGGTTTTGTGAATGGTGTTGCCTTAGTCATTCTAGCCATCATCATTGATCGTTTTACACAAAATTTAAATAAGAAAAAATCAGCTCCAACAAAATCAAAACTTTCTAAAAAACAAAAAATCAGTGGCGTTGCGATTGCTGCTGTAGCCGTTATCGCTTTGATTGGCGGCTCAACTCTTTTCTCTTCTGCTAAAAACGAAGAAAAAAATATATCCCTTTCTTATGTTGAATGGGATACAGAAGTTGCCTCCACGCATGTGGTTGGTGAAGTGTTAAAAGATATTGGCTATAACGTGTCTTTAACACCGCTAGACAATGCAATTATGTGGGAATCAATTTCAAAAGGTGAAACAGATGCGATGGTTGCCGCATGGCTTCCTGGCACACATGGTGAGCAATACAAGCAGTATAAAGATAAAGTGGATGACTTAGGTGAAAATCTAAAAGGTGCGAAGCTTGGTATCGTTGTTCCACAATATATGGATGTTAATTCGATCGAAGACCTAAAAGATCAAGCAGGTAAAAAAATAACTGGGATCGAACCTGGTGCAGGTGTTGTTGCTGCCGCTGAAAAAACACAAAAAGCTTATAGTAACTTATCTGATTGGTCAGTTGAAACCTCTTCTTCTGGTGCGATGACAGTTGCTCTTGGTCAAGCAATCAAAAATAAAGAAGAAATTGTCATCACTGGTTGGTCTCCTCATTGGATGTTTGCTAAATATGACCTTAAATATTTAGAGGATCCAAAAGGGACTATGGGTAAAGAAGAAGCCATTCACACAATGGCCCGAAAAGGATTAGAGAAAGAAAATCCTGAAGCTTATAATGTATTGAAAAATTTCCACTGGACAAAAGAAGATATGGAATCTGTCATGTTGGAAATCAATAACGGAACTGAACCAACTCAAGCTGCCAGAGACTGGATCGACAGTCATGCAAAAGAAGTAGCTGAGTGGAAAAAATAAAAAAAAGAACTGACCATGATAATTGTGGTCAGTTCTTTTTTTATTTTGGGAACTTCTCTCCCTTTGGTCGACAAGTACTGTTCATCATCTACTCTGTCGAAGCCTGTCGTAGTGATTCCTAGTATGGGAACTTCTCTCCCTTTGGCCGACAAGTACTGTTCATCATCTACTCTGGCGAAGCCAGTCGTAGTGATTCACAGCAAATACCGCTCGGCTGGGTGACCGAGCGGAAAGGAGTTCTTTTTTACTTGAGGAGTAAAAATGAAAAAGTGTTTTGTTTGGGTTTGTTATTGGGTATGTATTTATAATAACCGGAATATTTGAAGAAACTATGTCTAAATCATTTAGGTTTTCTATAGAATACTTAAGAAAACCTAAAAACTATTTTCTTATAATAAAAACCAATGATCCTATCAAACGTATTACGTTAGGCAGGATCATTGGTCTATTTTTTATTTAGGTGTTACATATGCTAGTGTAATGGCAGTGTCTTTGTCAATCACTCTAAATGAAACCATTCCTAAACCAGCTACATTCATTTCTGAAATTAGGATTGAACCATCTTCATAGACATGCTCTACAAATGCCACATGTCCATATGTTCCATCTGCTCCAGCAACTGTAGGTTGGAAGCTAACTGCGGTACCAGCTTTTGGTTTGTTTGTTACTTCATAACCATTGGCTTTTCCTGTTGCACCCCAGTCCATCCCATTACCCATAGTTGTTTCAACATAACCATCTAATTGAATGATACGATTATAAACATATTGCGTACAATTACCTGCTGCATACGCTTCTGAACCAGAATAAGTTTCTCCAGTGTATTCTTTAAAATCACTATCTGGATGACTATCCGTTACGATAATACCACTAGTTGATGTAGATGGTTTTTCCTTATCGTATTCAGTCAAATCATATTCTTCGATAAAGGCATTCAACTTTTGATCGTAGCTAGTATCAGTAGCATAAACACCTGTTAAAGATTTCGTTGCTTCACGATAACTAACTGCATTGGCTTTCCATGTTCCTGAATAGATTTCTTTATTTGAATCAATGCCTTCTTTCATCAACTTAGCATAGTCTTCAAAAGACTCTTTATAGCTAGGGTATTTTTTAAAAGATGCATCGATTGAGTACCAATTACCAGATCCGTCATCTTCCTGTGTAGAAAAGACAACTTTTTCTCCTTTGTACTCCCCTTTGATTCCGAAAAGATTATGATATGGTTGTTGACTTAAATCACTGTTACCAGAACCTGTCTCCAAAATAGCTTGGGCAATCATGACAGATGCGTAGAGATCATTTTTTTGTCCAACAGCACGCGCTTTTTCACCGATACGGCGAATAAATGTTTCAGTTGGTTCGTTTTTCAAGACTTTGATGTCTTGATCCAATTGTGCAGCTGCATCATAAACAGGCGCTGGTTGTGGTACTTCTACCGGTGCCGTTTCTGCAGGTGCTGTTTCAACCGGTACACCTGGCTGCGGTGTTACAGGTACTTCATCATGACTGTTTGCAGGAGGTTGGACCGTTTCTGAAGATTCTGTTGTCATATCCGTTGTTGTTTCAGTCGTCCCAGTTTCCGTTTCTGAAGTTGATGAATCGGTTGTGGGCGGCGTTACTTCTGTTGAAGAAGTATCAGTTGTTTCGGTTGGACTTTCTTCAATAACGTTTGACTCCGATTCCGACTGAGTTAATTCATCTGCATGGCTAATCACAGGGATTAAATTAACACTGAGCAATACACAAATCATCTGGAGTGATAATAGTTTTCTTTTCATTCATTTTAGTTCCTCTCACATGTATTAAAGATTCAATTATTTTAGAATCCATCACTCATTTTTTAGGTTTTCTCCATAGAACTGCCTGATTTTAAAGAAGTCAGGCGACCTTGTCGTGATTTTAAAGTGCTAAATCTGACTGTAGCTTTTTAAGATAGTAAAGCATTCTGAGTGTGAGAATATCATGAACTTCCAATTGTTCTTGCACTTCTTATGATGTTTCTCCATAGCTTCACCTAACCTTTTCCTCTAAAAACCGCATTTAACCTTCTATAAGTTGAGTTTATTTTACCATAAGTATGTTGGAAAATCTTGCACTTGACTCAAAAGATTGGAAAGTTTCGAAAAAAATTCACGTTTCAGTCAAAAAGAGAGCGATTTTGTTAAAAATAAGTAGCAATAGTAACATAACGCTTATTTTATTACTTTTCAGCCAATCTAACTTTTTTTAAAATCGCTCTAGCTATTTCCTGATTTAACGGCTTTTGATTTTCTAATAAAGCTGTTACTTTCCCTACTTCATCCCCAATAGCTCCAACAGTTAAAGCAAGTGAACGGCTTTGCATTGACATATGTCCTTTTTGAATCCCTTCTGTTACTAATGCTTTGAGAGCAGCTAAATTTTGGGCAAGCCCCAAGGCGGCTATAACTTCCATTAACAAAATTGCCGAATCAACTTTCAATATTTCTAAAGCAATTTTAGCTTTAGGCAACACATTCGTTGCCCCACCCACGGTTGCAATGGCTAACGGAACAGTCAGAGTCCCAACCAGCGTCTCTTCTTTCATGCTCCAACAGCTCAATCCACGATATTGGCCCTCTTTCACCGCATACGCATGACAAGCAGCTGCAATTGCTCTAGTATCGTTTCCTGTTGCTAAAACAACTGCATCAATACCATTCATAATGCCCTTATTGTGCGTTGCAGCTCGATAAGGATCAACTTTTGCTAGTTCAGAAGCCTGAACGATTTTCTCTGCTACCAATTTCCCGCTGATTTCGCCTTTGTTCAAAAGAGAAAAAGGAATCTCACAAGTTGCCGTTACCAATGACTCTGTTGAATAGTTACTTAAAATACTGAATAAAACTTTCTCGTTAGGAAGCGCTTGTTGCAAACGATTCGCCACCGCTTCTAGAATCGTATTGACAATATTGGCCCCCATAGCATCCTTGACATCAATGAATAAATCAAGTGATAGGAATTGAGATGCTGGTAAGCAGCGGATCGACATTTTTTCCAAGCCTCCTCCTCGCTTAATGATCGAAGGATAACTTTGACGTGCCGCTTCAAAAATCTCAGATTCTCTGCTTTCAATCAGCCGACGCAACTCATTTTCATCCTCAACATCATAAAAAACGATCTGTCCTCGCATTAAACGTTGGCTGACCGATGCTCTAAAACCACCTGCCATTTTTACTATCCTCGCGCCATTGCTAGCCGCTGCAATCACAGAAGGTTCTTCAGTTGCCATCGGAATAACGAATTCAGCATCATTGACCACGAAGTTTTGAGCTACTCCAAGCGGTATACTGATTTCGCTAATTTGATTTTCAATCAAGTTATTAGCGATATCCGCTGGTAGCGAAACTTCATATAATAGCTCATTTTTGCTCTCTCGATCAATTGTTCCACCATCTTCTAGTTTTTGTAGTCTTTCCTCACGAGATAACTGATAAAATTTCCGCTGTGTATCTTTCTCTGTTTGACATTCAATCAATAGGGCTAAGCCAAGCCCTCCACCTACACAAAGTGAAGCGATCCCATATTGCTTGCCTTCAGCTTTTAAACTATGAGCTAGTGTCGTAATGACCCGTGCACCAGAAGCGCCGATAGGATGCCCCAAAGCGATCCCCCCACCTTTAGTATTGACTTTATCCTCTGGTAACCCCAGCTCGTTGGTCACAGCGATCGATGTAGCTGCAAAAGCCTCATTGATTTCGAATAGATCAATATCACTGACTTTCAATTGATTATTCTCTAATAATTGACCAACGGCTTTTACTGGAGAAACACCCATGATAGACGGGTCAATCCCAATCTCGGTGCAATCTTTGATCGTCGCTAAATAAGGCAAGCCCTGCTCAATAGCATAGCTTTTTGAAGCTAAAATCAAGACAGCTGCACCATCGTTGATTGTTGAAGAATTACCTGCGGTTACCGTACCATTTTCTTCAAATGCTGGTTTTAATTTCTCTAAATGATCCAATGTTATCTCTGAAGAAATTCCTTCGTCCTCATCAATGACCTCACCTGATTCCAATCTTATAGGTAGTATTTCTTGAGCGAATAAACCTTCTTTTTGAGCTTTTGCTGCTTTAAGATGTGATTTCAATGCAAATTCATCTTGCACCACTCGACTAATCTTAAATTGTTTTGCGACCTTTTCAGCGGTAACACCCATTGGTTCTTGTGTAAATGCATCCTTAAGACCATCGTTCCACATACTAGAAGTTGATGTGTCATATGTATTTGTTTCAGCAAGATATTTTTTTATTTTCGGTGCTTGCGTCATACTTTCTACTCCGCCTGCAACAACAACCTCAGCTTTTCCTAATTGGATCAATTGTTCCGCTAAAATAACGGCTTTCATACCTGAACCACACACTTCATTGATTGTCATGGCTGGTATTGTTTCTGATAATCCTGCACCTAAAGCGATTTGCCTAGCTGGATTTTGTCCTAAACCTGCTTGCAGTACATTTCCAAAAATAACTTGTTTAATATCTTTGGTATTGATTTCATTTCTATCTATAATTTGTTTGACTACTGTTTTGCCTAACTCTACTGCCGAAACAGAACTTAAACTGCCTTTATACTTTCCAATCGGTGTACGTGCAGCGTCAATAATAACAACTTCTTTCAAAAAAGCACCCCCTCATGAGAATATAGCATTTTTATTCTATCAAAAGCAATTACTTTTATTAAATAGTAGAAAATTAAAAATTCTTTAACCATTCTTAAACTATGGCTTTTTTTTGACTACTTTTCTGCGGAAATATGGTACCTTATAATTGGAGCTTTTTTAAATTTGAAGGGAAGTAGATTTTTATGAATATTGGTATTGATAAGTTATCTTTTTATGTTCCGAATTTATATCTTGATATGACTGACCTTGCAAATGCCAGAGACACAGATCCTATGAAGTTTCATGTTGGTATTGGGCAAGACCAAATGGCGGTTAATCCTGTTAGTCAAGATATTATTACCTTTGGAGCAAATGCAGCGGCCGCAATTTTAAGCCAAGCTGATAAAGAACAAATCGACATGGTGATTGTTGGAACAGAATCTGGTTATGATTCTTCAAAAGCTGCGGCTGTAATCATTCACCATTTATTAGATATCCAGCCTTTTGCTCGCTCATTTGAGATAAAAGAAGCTTGCTACGGGGCTACAGCAGCAATAAAAATGGCAACAGATTATGTACGAAGTCATCCAGAGCGTAAAGTATTAGTGGTTGCCTCTGATTTATCTCGTTATGGTTTACATTCAGATGGTGAACCAACACAAGGAGCTGGTGCTGTTGCACTTTTAATCAGTAAAGATCCTCGTGTGTTAGTCTTAGAAAATGATAGTGTATTTTTTACAAATGATATTTATGATTTCTGGCGACCTGTTTATGAAGAGTTTCCTTTGGTAGATGGTCCTTTATCTAATGAAACCTATCTTCAATCTTTTGCTACCGTTTGGGCGCAGCATAAACAGCAAACTGGGTTGGCTTTAGAAGATTATGCTGCTCTTTGCTTCCATATTCCTTATACAAAAATAGGAAAAAAAGCTCTATTGAGCATTGCTGAAGAAACTGATGAAAAAACACTCGAACGACTTATGGCTCAATATGAAGAAAGTATTACTTATAGTCGACGAGTTGGTAACTTATATACTGGTTCATTATATTTAGGGTTGATTTCTTTATTAGAAAATAGTTCTTCCTTAGAAGCAGGTTCAAAAATTGGTTTATTCAGTTATGGATCTGGTGCTGTCAGTGAATTTTTCTCTGGTTATTTAGTAGAAGGGTATCAAAATCAGTTACACAGCGTAGAACATCAAGAGCTTCTTGATAATCGCAAGCAGCTTTCTATAGAAGACTATGAAAACGTCTTTAGCGTAAGTTTACCGAATGACGGCCAATCTGTCTCTTTTGCAGATTCTGTCCCTTATTCGATTGAAAAAGCGGAGAATCATATTCGTTATTATCGTACAGATAAATAAAATAAAATAACTGAGCCGTAGCTATATAAGTTACGGCTCAGTTATTTAGTTTGGTCTAAAATAGTTTTATTATATTTCCATTTGGTTTGCTATTTCCGATACATCTTAAACTCCAAAAACAAGTCATTATAAATCCCCAAATATTTTGCCCCTAGGTCCTCATAAACCTCCAGATGTTTGATAACTTCATCATTAGGATAAAATTGTTCATCGCTAGAGATTTCTTCTGGCAATAGTTTTTCAGCTATTTTATTAGGTGTAGAATAACCAATGTACTCAGCATTTTGAGCTGCATTTTCAGGTCGTAGCATAAAGTTGATAAAATCATATGAGCCTTTAATGTTTTTAGCAGTTTTAGGAATCACAATATTGTCAAACCACAAATTTGATCCTTCTGCTGGAATGACATAATGCAGATGTTCATTGCTCACAAGCATTTCAGCAGCTTCACCTGAAAACGTCACAGCTACTGCGCTTTCTTCATTGATCATATACATTTTGATTTCATCCGCTACGATCGCTTTTACATTTGTGGTCAATTTATTTAGTTTATCCGTTGCAGCTCTTAACTCTTGATTGTTCTTGCTGTTCAAAGAATAGCCCAAGCTATTCAATGATAATCCTAATACTTCTCGTGCACCATCAATCAGCATCACATTATCTTTTAATTCTGGTTTCCATAAATCATCCCAGTGCTTGATCTCATCTTTACCAATGAATTTGTCATTATAGATGATGCCTAACGTCCCCCAGAAATAAGGAATCGAGTATTTATTTTGCGGATCAAAATCTAAATTCAAAAAGCGTTCGTCGATATTTCCTAAGCCTTCCAGCTTCTTATGATCAATTGGTAATAACATTTTTTCTTTCATCATTTTTTGAATCATATATTCTGAAGGAATCGTAATATCATAAGCGGTCCCACCTTGCTGGATCTTGGTGAACATGGCTTCATTTGAATCGAATGTTTCATAATTGACCTTGTATCCTGACTCTTTTTCAAATTTACGCAACAAATCAGGATCAATATAATCGCCCCAATTATAAATCGTCAATGTATCAGCACCAGCCATGCCACTTGCTTTTTCAAGTTGCTGTACACCTAAAAATAAAATCAATATAATCACTAAAATACCAATAAACAAAGATTGTAGTTTTTTCATTTAAGGTTTGCCACCTCACTTTGTTCTCGACGCAGTTTTTTGATTCGTTTTGATGTATTATCTTGGCTGATAAAATAATAACCAATCACTAAAATCATCGAGAAGATAAATACCAATGCACTCAAAGCATTGATTTCCAAACTAATTCCTTGTCTTGCTCTAGAATAAATTTCAACTGATAATGTGGAGAAGCCATTTCCTGTAACGAAAAAGGTCACGGCAAAATCATCAAGTGAGTAGGTAAACGCCATAAAATAGCCAGCGATGATACCTGGCGCTAAAAATGGTAAGATAATATTTTTGATCACCTGAAAGTTATTTGCACCTAAATCGCGAGCTGCGTCGACCATAGAATCGTTCATCTCTTGAAGTTTCGGCAAAACCATCAACACAACGATTGGGATACTAAAAGCGATATGAGATAATAAAACACTAGTAAAGCCTAAGCTAATAAATCCAACTGCTGTGAAAAAAATCAAAAAACTAGCACCAATAATAACATCTGGTGAAACAAGTAAAATATTATTAAAGCTCATTAGTGTTGTTCTCGTTTTTCTTTTCTTCGTATAATAGATAGCCATTGCACCAAACGTACCGATCATCGTTGCTAGCAGAGCTGATAAGAAGGCCAATAAGAATGTATTCAGCACAATGATCAACAAACGAGTATCTTCAAAAACGGCTGTATAGTTATCCAGTGTAAATCCAGTAAAGGTATTCATCGTATCTGTATCATTGAATGAATAGAAAATCAGGTAAAAAATTGGTGCATACAATAAAGCAAAAACGATGATCAGATAAAGATAGGACCATTTAAATTTTTTCTTTGTCATTTCACTCGCCCCTTTTTCTTCTTCTCACCCGTTAATAGCATTACGACGAACATAGCTACGATCAAAATCACACCAATTGTTGATCCCATGCCCCAATTTTGTGTGACCATAAAGTGCTCTTCAATCGCTGTTCCAAGTGTGATCACTCGATTTCCGCCAATCAAACGAGTTAGCATGAATAATGAAAGTGACGGAATAAAAACAGCTTGAACCCCACTTTTCACGCCATTCAAAGATAGAGGAAAAATCACCCGCTGAAACGTCTCAATACTATTCGCTCCTAAATCACGACTAGCACTGATCAAGGAAGGATTCAGCTCTTCCAAAGCATTGAAAATCGGCAAAATCATAAAGGGTATTTCAATATATGTCGCGACAAACAAAAAACTAAAATCGGTAAATAAAATCTGATGCGCTCCAATTCCAATAAAGCTTAGAAACTGATTAATATTCCCATGAATGCTAAAAATCCCGATAAACGCATAGGCTTTTAGTAACAAATTGACCCAAGTTGGTAAAATTACTAACATCAACCATAATTGTTTATGTTTTAACTTAGTCAAAAAATAGGCTGTAGGATAGCTGATCAACAACGTAAATAATGTAATCAAAAAAGCATACCAAACAGAATTTAGTGTCATACTCAAGTAGGTTCCAGAAGTAAAGTAAGTTTGATAATTTCCCAAAGTGAAGTGTCCATTCATATCAAAAAAAGATTGGTAAATGATCATCAAAACCGGAGCAATCACAAATAATAATAGCCACATCATATAAGGAATTGAATAAATCCGACGCATTGTTTTCATTATTCTTCCCCCCCTATTCTTCGTAGCTTTCTAAACGAGCATCAAATTCTTCCTCAGATTCATTGAAGCGCATTACGTGAATATCTTCTGGTTCAAAAAAGAGTCCAACCTTGGCACCTTCTGTGGCTTTCCTAGTTGAATGAACCATCCACTCATTATGGTCTTCATCGTGACAAATAATCTCATAATGAACGCCACGAAACAACTGTGTATCAACTGTTACAACTAGTTTACCTTTATCCGCTGTAGTAATCGTTAAGTCTTCTGGACGTAACACGATTTCAACAGCTTCATTTTGACGCATACCGCCATCTACACATTCAAAGCGTTTGCCGACAAATTCAACGAGATTATCTTCAATCATCGTACCGTTAACAATATTACTTTCTCCTACAAAATCAGCCACAAAATGATTGATCGGCTCATCATAAATATCGACAGGCGTTCCACTTTGCACAATATGCCCTTTGTTCATCACAAAGATCTCATCACTCATAGCCAAAGCTTCTTCTTGATCGTGAGTCACAAAAATAAAGGTAATACCTAAACGTTGTTGTAAATCACGAAGTTCATATTGCATATCTGTCCGTAATTTTAAATCTAAAGCCGACAATGGTTCATCTAATAATAAAACCTTTGGCTCATTGACGATGGCACGTGCGATGGCTACGCGTTGACGCTGACCACCTGACATTTCACTGATTTCACGGACCTCATAACCAGGCAATTGCACCATCCGTAACGCATCTTTGACTTTTTTTTCAATTTCTTTCTTGGGTATCTTTTTGATTTTCAAACCGAATGCTACATTATCAAAGACATTCATATGGGGAAACAAAGCATAATCTTGAAAAACCGTATTGACCTGACGCTTATTTGCTGGAATATCATTGATTCGTTGCCCATCAAAATAAATATCCCCCTCAGTAGCATCGACAAAACCTGCTAAAATACGTAAAATCGTGGTTTTCCCACAACCAGAAGGCCCTAAAAGAGTATAAAATTTCCCTTGTTCAATCTCAAAACTAACATTTTTTAATACTTTTTCATCATCATATTCTTTCACAACATTTTCAAACGTAATAATATTTTTTTTCACTCGTTAATGCCTCCTATTAATAAAAGTGAAGCGGGCTCGTTTAGTCTCGACTGAAAAATAGGAACTTATAACTGAGGTGTTCTTTGCCTCATTTATAATTTATCTTTTTTCCGAGAGACTAGTCCACGTACCTAGATAAATTTAAAAGCTGAAAGAGCTCGTTTAGCCTTGACAGGAAAATAGGAATAAATAACTGAGGTGCTTTTTACCTCATTTATTTTTTATCTTTTTCCCGAAAGGCTAGCTCTTGAAGCTAGATAATGCATGGTAAAAACGTTTAGCTCCGACAGAAAAATAGGAAAATGGGAGGGTGCACTTTATGCCACAATCAGATTTTATCTTTTTCCCGAAAAGCTAGCCCTTAAAGCCAGATACTATAAATAAGATTCCGTAGCCACAATCAATACGCAACTTTTTCCTTTTGAATGATTGATTAACTGATGTGGTTCTGTCGCTTGATAATACATGGCTTCCCCTTTTTTAGCAGAATAAGTTGTTTCACCTAAGATTAAAGAAACAGAACCGTCAATCACATAGATAAATGTCTCAGATAAAGAAGGTTCAAATGTTTTATATTCACCATTCTTATCAAAAGTCAGTAAAACTGGCTCCATTTCTTTTTCATTCGATTCGGGAATCAGCCACTTCAACTCATAACCATTTTCTTCATCGTAATAAAGTGTACTATCTTCATTTCTATAAAGAATTTTTTGTGCCAAGGTTCGTTCACTAAAAAATTGTTCTGGTGTGATCCCTAAAACTTCGAGAATATTAAAGAACGTTTCCATCGAGGGCGAACTTAAATCACGTTCTAACTGAGAAATATAGCCTTTCGTTAAATCAGTTCGCTCACCTAATTCTTCTTGTGTTAAGTTTTTCTGCACTCGTAAATTACGGAGCTTCTCACCAATCTCCATTGTCCCAACTCTTTTCTATTTTTTAACTCTCTATAAGTTTGCTAATACTAAACTACAAGTTTAATTTTACTTTTTCTAGTATACGAATTTTTCAAAAAATAGCAACTAATTTTAATAAAAAATTTTCATTTTTTAGCATCATCTTATTCTTTTATGCTAACACTGATTGGATTATTTTAACAAAATAAAAAGTGTCTGTTAATCAGACACTTCTTCACTCTTACTAGTTCTTATAAATCTTTTTTTACCAACTTTGCATGGAATTACGTAATTCACCAACAACGCAATCCCCATACCGATGAAGCTATCAACAACTCTTGCAAATGCATAACCATATGATTGATTAGCTGGGATCATAAAAACGATCGTCAACAGTGTTGCACACGCTCCAACTGTTCCTTCGTGATACCCTAAGCTAGCCAATAATGCAATCATCAGTGTAATAATTACTGGAATAAAAATCAGCTGTACTAATTCTGTCCTCCCCAGCCAATTAAATATTGCAATCACTGCTATAGACATGATTGCACCCATTACATTCCCAATAATACGATGCTTGCCGTATCTCAAGGTATTTTCCATATCTTCTCTCAAAGTGAAGACGGTTGTGATTGCAGCAACTACATAGGTTTCTCGTTTTAACAAAATACTGACTAAAATACAAAAAAAGACACTTAACCCTGTTTTAAATGTTCGCATACCGATCTTAAATTTCAACAAACTAAATTCCTTTCAAACTTGATCATAGAATGAGGGCTCTCAATGCCTTACTTTAGTTGACCAATTCAACTAAGTAAAGACTACTCTTTCTCATTTTACCCTATTTCGGCTTAAGTATCATCCTAAAATCCAAAAGAGTTCTCACATTATTTTATGAACTATCTGTTTAAATCATTACGATCAGATAAACAAGTTCTACTAGGAATCATTTTTTATTTAGTGTAATCAACCTTATTCATAACAGGTATACCCGGATGTGTAGCAATAAACGTATTAATCACCTGTTCTTATTCCTCAGACGTATAAAAAACACCTAAAAACAAGGCTTCAGACTCTTCGACTTCTTGTTTTGTCAGTTTTTCAGAGCTAGTCCCCATAAAACCATTCCGCATTCTGTACAGATATTTTTTTCCATATCATAACTCTCCTATTAGTTGGTTTTACAAGTCGTTCATTTTTCGCCACATTCTTAACGTTGTTGGCGATGTATTAAAAAGAGCTGCAATTTTCTTTTGATTGTAGCCTTTTGTCTTATAATATAAATATTCTTTTCGCGTAATAGTTGGTTTTGGAAAATTCTTTTTAATATCTGGTTCAATCAAGACTTCTCTCAAGCTTTCAATTTGTTGCGTAATATTTTTCTTTGTTCCCAGTCTGGATATGTATCGATCAATGCAATAATTCTTAATCGCACCATGCGTTGCTCTTGTTTTTTCTTATGATCCATCACAGATTGTGCCTCTTTTCTGTTTACTGATAATTATTTATTCATTACGTAGTGTATATAATCCTGCCAAAGTTGATCGACCGCTTCTTTTTCATTTTTTTCGATTGTGAGATTTAATATCGGGTTATTAGATATGATATTGGTGAACTCATACTTGTCAGCTTTTCTTTAGCATGACATAAATTGATTTTAGTCATGCTAGTATTCGTTGGATATTTAATCGATACGTCCCGCTTTTTAATGACTTCTATCACTTTTGCAGCGTCACTTTCTTGCTCGATCACGGCTGAATATTTTTTATAAATGTATTCCTTCATACTATGTTTGTCCTTCCTTTTCTATTTTTAGTGATTTATTTTTACAAGGTTTAAAGGATTCATTTATGTAAAAAAAATTCTCTTACTGTTCTTTTGTTTTTTTATTATGTTATTTTACTAAGTATACAGGATGACTCGGCTTGATCTTTCCCATTAAGTAGTGAATCTGCAACTACTTTTTGTCTAAATAAATCAATTGAGGTCAGAACAGTAGTCACAACTAGTTATGGTGTAAGATCAAATAAACTGCTAGACGGCTCTTCATATAAAACAATTTGGTTACCATTAATGCCAAAAACCTTCCCTGTTAGTGCTCCATGCATTTGGCTTAATTTATATGCTGTATCAGCTAAAGCTTCACTTGTTCCTATTTGCCAATAATCTGGAAGAGGCTGATTTTTCTTATTATATTTTTTCGCTATTTTATTCATTACTGGCATTGTCATGTCGGTCAAAGCTGCTGGCGCAATGGCATTCACTTGAATGCCGTACTTCTTTCCTTCAAGTGCTAAAGACTTTGAAAAACCAATGATCGCAGCTTTACTTGCACTGTAATTGGTTTGACCAAAAACACCGTAAATTCCTGCCGTTGAAGTCATCATGTAAATTTTTTTAGAACCAGATTGTTGCATCATCTGCTTAAAAACAGCCTGCGACAAAGTGAATAAGGAACTTATATTGGTGCTAAGTACTTTTTCCCACTGATTATCTGTCATTTTACTAAACGTGATATCTTCACAAATACCACTATTCAAAAAAAGATAATCAATTCGACCAAATTTTTTTATCGTATCGGTAACAAAAGCTAGTGAATCTTGTTTATTATTGATATCGACGGTTCGCAAAAAAAGACGGTTTTCTTCAGGATATGCTTGTCGCAAAAGTGACACATTTTTAGCATTACTTGAAAATGAAGCAACGATGAACTGCTTCTGCAGAAATTTATCAACCAGAGATCGACCGATTCCGCGTGTACCTCCTGTAATCAAGACAACTTTATTTACCATTAATTTTCCCCTTTCCAAGACATTTCACACCATAAAAAAGTTCAAAGTTACCATCTGTAGCAATCACTAAGCTAGCCGTTTGGTTGATTATCAACGGTTGGAGTAAGTGATATTCAAAGCTAGTTACCTCATTAAGGTTCAACCATTCTTTTAAGTATCCTTCAATGCGTGCCATTAGTTGGATACCATACACAACACCTGTCTCATGAACTGGATTTTTATCTTGAGAAATACCTTGATAAGCAACTAAATCATCCTTTGTAAATCGAATTTCTTTCAATAATAATCACCTCACATAAAGATCGCTTTCACAAATTGCCATGACTTGCTTTTCATAAAAAAATAGTAGAGTGTACGTCCAGCATTCACCATACGGTTTCTGTTTGATTTCTGTTCGTTGTAACGCACACTCATACTCTTGGTTTACTGTTAACTTTTTGTCTATTTGGATGTTTTGCCTCACTAATAGATACTCTTTGTCATGTAGTTCAGGTGTTGAAAAAGCTTGCCAAAAAACTAATAGATACGCTTTAGGCCAATCTGTGCCTATATAACCAACAACTTTTTTATACTGTTCAATTGCCTTTTCTTCGATAAAGATTTTTGTCATGCGATCACCTTCTTAATCAAAACCGCCGTTCCTTGCCCACCACCAACACACATCGCAGCAATACCATAGCGAAAAGACTCATGCTGTTTTAATTCCGTCATCAACCTTCTAACTAAGATTGCACCTGTCGCACCAAAGGGATGTCCATAACTAATTGCCCCACCTGAAACGTTGAGTTTTTCCTTAGGCCAATTCGTTTCAGCTAAACAAGTCAACATTTGAGCTGCAAAGGCTTCATTGACTTCCAAGCGATCAATTTGCGCCATAGTGATGCCAAAACGGGCCATTAACTTCTGAATTGCAACGACTGGTCCTAACCCAAAATCAATTGGTGCTATCCCAATTGATACACCTCCAACTAATTCAAATTCTGGTTTTATATCATGTTGTTGGCAAAAAAGGCCACTTGCCAATAGACTCAGCGCCGCACCATCATTTAATGGACAGCAATTACCTGCTGTAATCGATCCGTCAGCTGAGAACTCTGGAGCAAGCTTCTTTAATTTTTCAATTGATGTCTCTTTTCGTGGACACTCATCTTCTGTTATATCTTCATATGGTATTATTTCCTCTGTAAAAATAGCCTCCACTTTAGCTGACTGATATCTTTTTTGGCTGAGAAGAGCGTATTGGTCCTGCATTTCTCTGGAAATAGTGTATTTTTCAGCTAGAATTTCACAAGCAATACCAAGATCTGGATCACCAAAAGAACCTGCTGATAGGCTTTGACGTTTCAACATTCTTGGCGGCACACCGTATAATCTTTTGGGACGTTCAATTTGCCATGGCGCTCGACTAGTACTTTCAGCCCCGCCACACACAATAAGCTGACAATCCTGGCTGATCAATTTAGCTCTGGCAACAATAAAAGCTTCTAAACCTGAGGCACATTGCCTATCAATGGTGAAAGCCGGAGTTTCCTCGTTCAATCCGCCTAATAAAGCTATTTTACGTGCAACATTTCCACCTCCTGCTATGATATTCCCAATGATAACTTCATCAACAAACGGTTTTATTTCAACATTACGGTCCATTAATTTTTCCAATAATACTGCGCCTAATTCTTCTGCAGTTGCTTGTGCCAAGGCTCCACCATACTTTCCTATTGGCAAACGAGCACTATCAATGATATAGATTTTTTCAGTTTGCATTTGGCCGCTCCTCTGTGATCTTATTTAGTGAAAAGGTCGCTCGTTTGCCGCTAGGGTTTACCTTAAACGTTTGACGGTCAACGATTTCATCAATTTTCCCTTTAAAAATGAGTTCTTTGTCTAAGTATGCATTAAGCCGCTCTACATTCAATTTTTGCGACCGCCAACTAATCATTGCAATGACTTTTTGCCCAAGTATTTCATCGGGTGCACTGACAATCTTTATGTCCTCAATTTCAGCTCGTTTTCTTAAAGTCGTTTCTAATATAAAGGGAATAATTTTTTCCCCACCTCGATTGATTCGTTCATCGACTCGTCCAAAATAGTATAATCTTTCTTGAATCCTCCCGAGATCTCCTGTTTTTATAAATGAATCAGGTTGCTGGATCCTTTCTTTACCATAATACCCTTGAAAGTTTAGTGGACTTTCCACAGTAATTTCACCAATGCCATAATCATCAGGATTTAAGATTTTAACCTTCACACCTGTAAACAACTTGCCTAATTCATTTATATCTGGGTTCTTTTTTTGATTGATTGCAATAAAGCTAGTTTCAGAACTTCCATAGAAATCTGACAACTTAGCATTAGGAAAAAAGGTAAAAAAATCACTTCTAAGAGTATGATCAATATATTCGCCTGATAAGATCACATGAAAGTAACTGGAATTCGTGCCTTTTTCTTTCTTAAAAAAATCTCGGAAAAATGTCGGAACACCAAAAATTTGTAAGTTGGAATATCTATCAATTCTCTTAAATAACTCAGCTAGATTTTTTGGCTTAAGTAAAAAGGTTTTTCCTAAATACAGAGCGTTCAACAATGCAAATAAACCCAATGTGTAATTTAGCGGAGACAAACAAGCCACATAAGCTCCTGCTTCCATCCATTGTTCCTTGTCTAACCCTTGAAAGCTTTTTATCCAACTTTCATGGTTTCTAACAAAACCTTTGGGTGCTCCTGTTGTTCCAGAAGTAAAACCAACAAAAAGAGTGTCGTCAGGAAGTTCAGTCGTAATAGTTGGATTCGTGAATCTTTTTGTTGTTCCACCAAAATAGACTGCTGCTTTAAATTGATCAGCAATCGTCGCTATTTTTATTGCAGAAGGCGTTTCTTCTAAGGGAACAAAGATTTTTTGGGATCTTAGACAGGCAAAAAGTGTGGCTACCGTCTCAAGGTCACGTTTTAAAGGTAGTAAGACGATGTGCTCTTGGATCAATCGAAGCTCTTTTGTCTTTTTAACTATTGCTTGTTCTAGTTCTCCATAACATATTGACCTATCGTCGATCATCAGGGCTATTTGCTCTTTTGACCCTTGCCATATATCGATCCTCATTTTTTATCCTCCCGAAAAGTATAATCCCTTAAACGCAAAGTGATCCAAGTTGCTACAATTGCTTTAAGCGTATCGACCGGTAGAAAGAAAGCAGCTATTTTAAGCCCTGAAAACCAAGAGGTCTGACTAAAATAAGCTAATGAGAAACTGCCACAAAAATCAATGATAAATGCTCCTCCAATCAAGTAAATCAGAAAAACAGTCCAGAAATTTAATTTTTTAACTTTTTCAAACATAAAACCAATCGTAAATGCAGAAAAAAGATAGCCAATTAAAAATCCTGTACTTGGACCGTAAAAAACTGCTGGGCCGCCTCGTCCTCCTGATAAAAGGGGGAATCCTACTAAAACTAACAGTAGAAAGCTCCCAACAGTCAAGGTTCCCCAACGTTTACCTAAAAATCCTCCTGCTAACATAATCATCATATTTTGCAAAACAATTGGTACGCCGATTCCAGGAATCGGAATTGCTATAAACCCTGAAACAATAATCAATGCTAGAAATAGCGCTATCTTAGTCAGTACTTTTGTCTTCATTTGAAGTCCCCCTCCAATTGTAAACCTATTTTAAAACAAGGTTAACAATAGTAAACCAAAAAAAATTATATTTGGCAAGAACTTTTTGTTTCTCCCTTCATTCTTTTCACCCAAAAAAAAGTTTAAGTCGATTTTACCAAAGAAAAAAAACAGAATATGGTATGATAGTAACAATCAAATAAACATCTAAATAAAGGAGGTTAGCTACAGTGAAATTTTCAGCACTAAAAATTAATAAACACGAGGAAAATATTGCTCTAAACATAGAAGAAACAACGATTGATGCACTATCTCAAGGTGAAGTGGTCATTCAAGTTGCTTATTCTTCCGTCAATTATAAGGATTCACTTGCCGTAAAACAAAATGGTGGTGTCATTCGTACGTATCCGATGATTCCCGGAATCGATTTAAGTGGGACTGTTTTGTCCTCTCAAGACGATCGCTTTAAAAAATCTGATAAGGTTCTCGTAACAGGTTATGGATTAGGCGTTACACACACAGGAGGTTTTGCCCAAATCGCTCGAGTCCCAGCAGAATGGGTCATTCCTTTACCAGATAATCTGAGTTTAAAAGAAGCTATGCTTTTCGGTACTGCCGGATTTACGGCAGCCTTATCAATTCAAGCTCTTGAACAACATGGATTACCTCAAAATAAAGAAGCCACAATTTTAGTTACTGGGGCTTCTGGCGGTGTAGGATCTTTAGCAATTGCAATGTTGAAAAAATTAGGTTATGGGAATATCATTGCCTTAAGTCGAAAAAAAACAGTTACTGATTCCTTGAAAAAAATCGGAGCAACTAAAGTTCTTTTACTAGATGAATTTATTCCTGAAAAAATTAAACCCTTAGCAAAACAAGCGATTGATTTTGCTATCGATACTGTTGGCGGCGAGGTTACTTGTGCCCTTTTATCCCAACTTAGTTATGGTGGTAGTATTGCGATTTGCGGAAATGCAGCAGGAATTAAGTTAAACACAACTGTGTTACCCTTTATTCTAAGAGGAACAAATTTATTAGGGATTGACTCAGTCAACGTGCCAATGAATCAACGAGTAGCTATTTGGCAACGTCTAGCAACTGATTTAAATGTAAGTCAACAGGCGCTAACGAATGAGATTTCTTTAGAAGAACTTTCAACGATTTTTGACCAATTACAATCTGGTACTCATCATGGTCGTACTATCGTCAAAATGAAGTAAAGGAGCATCACATAAATGAATATTTTAATTACAGCAGGTGGAACTTCAGAAAAGATTGATAATGTCCGTTCCATCACGAATCATTCGACAGGACGTTTGGGAAAAGAAATCAGTGAACACTTTTTAGCTAACGGTCATCACTTAACTTATGTAACAACTCCTCAAGCTGTCAGACCAAAAGCAGAAGAAAATTTGACCCTTATTGAAATCGAAACAACAAAAGACTTAGAATCAGCTTTGCTTGAACAATTTAAGCAGCAGTCGTTCGACGGAATCATTCATAGCATGGCTGTCAGTGATTTTACAACTGAAACAACTATGTCAGAAGAGACCTTTATTGAAAAACTGGCTACTACACTAGCAAAACAGCCTACTTTATCCGATTTAACTAAATTAACTGAAGCTCTTTACCTTAGTCTGGATGAAATTGGTAAAACTAGCCAACAAGAAAAAAAAATCCCTTCCGGAACTGATCGCCTCTTGCTTTTTTTGAAGAAAAACCCTAAAATAATTGCAATGCTGAAGGAACAACAGCCACAGGCAATTCTTGTTGGATTTAAGTTGTTGGTCGGCGTTTCCAAAGAAGAACTGATACATGTGGGACAATCAATTTTAGCAAAAAATAATTGTGACTTCGTATTAGCAAATGATCTTGAAGAGATTCATGGAGACCAACATAAAGGGATCTTGATTGACGCACAAGGTCGAACCGAAACAGCTCAGACTAAAAATGAGATCGCTCAACTGATCGTAAACAAAGTTGAAGAAAAATGGAGGAACTAATGATGAAAAACATACTGTTAGGAATTTCCGGCAGTATCTCTGCTTATAAAGCTGCAGATATAACTAGTCAACTCACGAAATTAGGGTATAACGTTGACGTCATTATGACAACGAATAGTACCAAATTCATCACACCATTGACGTTGCAATCACTATCTAAAAATCCGGTCCATACCGATGTTATGGAAGAAATTGCACCAGATAAGATCAATCATATTGAATTAGCCAAAAAAGCAGATCTTTTTTTACTCGCTCCAGCTTCTGCTAATATTCTAGCCAAATTGGCAAACGGAATTGCAGATGACATGCTTTCAACTGTTGCCTTAGCTTTAAAAGAAGAAATTCCGAAGTTTATCGCCCCTGCGATGAATACGTATATGTACCAAAACCCAATCACACAACGGAATTTGACGATGCTGAAAGAAGTTGGGTATCATGAAATTGATCCCCGTGAAGCATTATTAGCTTGTGGTGATTTTGGGCGTGGCGCTCTGGCAACCGTTGAGGAGATTGTTGCGACGATCAATGAAGTTTTAGCGAAATAATTTTGAGGAGTCATTTATGAAAAATACAAAAACATTTACCTTAACCGCTATGTTTTTAGCAATCTTGATTTTGTTATCCGCCGTTCCTTTTTTAGGGTTTATCCCAATTGGACCTATCAATGCAACCACTATGCACATTCCTGTGATTATAGCTTCTATTGTTTTAGGTCCAAAAATTGGTGCGTTTTTAGGCGGTGTCTTCGGCATCATCAGTATGATTCGCAGTACGATTGTACTATCTCCGTTGTCGTTTATTTTCTCACCATTTATTCCTGTGATCGGAACAGATCAAGGAAGCTGGAAAGCGATTATTGTAGCGATGGTCCCAAGAATTTTAATCGGTATCGTACCTTATTTTGTCTTTATCGGTCTTAAAAAACTAACAAAAAATAAACCGAGCTCTCAACCAGTCAGTTTATTCATCGCAGGCTTCCTAGGATCAGCTACTAATACGATTCTTGTAATGAACTTGATTTATTTTCTATTTAAAGATTCTTATGCACAAAGTATCGGCGTTAGTGGCGCGGCCATTTATACTGGTATTTTGACCGTTATCTTTACTAGTGGTGTTGTTGAAGCAATCGTTGCAGCAGTTGCGACTGTTGGGGTCGCTTCAGTATTATTACGTTTAGTGAAAAGGAATGCTACGCAGAAATTATAAAAAGATTGAGGCAGCTAATCCTGCCCCAATCTTTATTTTTTTTGTTTTTTCAATTTATAAGCATATTCACTCGCTTTAAATAGCAAGCCATTAACTGGCAAATCAAATTCACCTATAAATTCATTTACGGTTGGGTTAAAGTTCGCTTTAAACTTGATCAAGCCATCACTCAAGCTACCTTCTAAGCCACCCATATTGCAAGACGTACAGCCTCTTTCAAAACATTCACTGATTGCGTCAAACCAGGTTAGATATGCAGGCATATAGCGCTTGTAGCGATCGTCCATCCCTGCATACAAAATCTCACTAGTTGACCCAAAGGTAATCGCTAAGGCTCCAGCAACCACTGCAACATCACCGGAATGGGCGATATTTTCTTCCAATTCTGTCATTTCACGCGTTAGAGAAAAATCAAGTTCTTCTAAATTATGACGTTTCTTGACTTGATTTTCTTTTAAATTCGCTAGATCCTCTTTGTTTTTATCAAAGCGTTTCTTAGTTTCTTCAAAACGTTCTTTTAAATTTACTTCTGCTAACATGATAAATGAATTCTCTGGATAGATCGTTAATAGTTTTTCAAAATAGTCACTATTTCTCAATGAAATATTTTGACGCTCCGTCGTCAATTCAATCACTTTAGCAAAATCATCCACTAATTCAGTATGCCCCTTTTTAACCGTAACACCTTTTTTCAGGGCTTGTTTCATCATTTTTTTTGTGCTTTTTGATAGTTGTTCTTCGCTGAAATCTTCTTTGTATATATTTGCTTGAAAACGGGGTTGGATCGTCGCATCCATCGCCATCGTCAAGCCTTGGTGTTTCGCTCCACTTGCGACGATATTATCAATGACTGATTGTGCCATTGGATCAATTGTTTGTTCTTCCCCAAGATGAAAATCTTTATAATGAACCGTTGGATCCATTTTTACGAATAAAGCGCGTTTTTGCTTACCGAACTGCTTTAGCTCTTTTAAAAAGAATGCAACTAGTTCTGAATTTGTATAATCCATGATTGGTCCACGTGGTGTATAAAGCATCGAAAATTTCATTGGTAGTGGTCTGATCAATACCAAGCTAGAGGCAACCAGGGTATCATTTTCGTAAACTCCGACAATTTCTGAGCCCCAATTATCTTTTACTTTTGCCCATGCAGATGACTGTAATAAATTGCATAAGGGATGGTTTTTCACAAATTTATCGTGTTCTTTGGCATCAACGCCAATTTTAAATTCAAACATTATAAAAAAACTCCTCTACATTTTAGCTTCTGTATTACCATATCATAATTTATTGTACAGGAACAGTAAAGTTTTTCATGAAATTGGTTAAAAAATAATAAGAGGTGTTTTCTAGACTATTTTTTAGTCTAGAAAGCACCTCTTATTATTTTCTATTGATCAAAGTCGTTTTTCAAAATGAACGGATTTATTGATCCAGTACATCACAGGTGCCGCAACTGCCATAGTTGCAAATTCACTAAGAGCAAGTGTTGCGTAGTTCCCCCAGAAAGCTGCACCGCCATTTGGTGCTAGCATAAAGGCAATAATACACATTGTCGCAGTGAAGAATACCGTATTTAGCGCTAAGCGTGCAATAACATTCGGTACTCTTTTGTGTAATAATGCTGTCAGTCCTAACGAAATAAAGGATTGTAGTCCGCCATATAATGCATCAATTGCACCAAAGCCAAAGAAAAAATTATAGACCACAACACCACCTAAAACGCCCCACATCAATTTCCGATTGAAAACAACTAAGTGATTCAAACTTTCAGAAATTCTAAATTGGACAGGTCCTGACGAAACAGGTGCAACTAAAATCGTTAAGCCAAGATATAACGCCATCACAATACCATTCATGGTGATTGCTTTTCCTTTACTGTTTGTTGTAACAGTTTTTTGCATAGTTTCCCCACTTTCTCCGAGTTTTTTTACAAGGGATGGTTGATGAACCTTGTTGAGGATCAGTTTCCTCAAAAATTGATACGTAGGCATTATATCGCATTATTAGTGGTTTCACAATAAAAAGTCTAAACAAATTCATTTTTGTACAGGTTTATTTATCGTTTTTAAGCATCCATTATTCTTAATTTTTCGCATGTCTGTTATAATAAGACTTTGTACAAGGAGGAAACAAATGAAGAAACATTTTTATCTCGTCATCAATGAGAATGCCGGCAGCGGTACTGGGCGTAAAGCTGCAGATAAAATTATTAAACAATTACAAACGGCTACTATTGATTATACGACTTTTTATACAGATCATGCTGGACATGAAATTGAGATTGTCCAAAATTTAGCACAAGATACTCTGATTCCATGGAGCGCTGATTTAGAGATCGATACTTTCCCACTTTTAGTTGTTCTTGGCGGAGATGGTACCTTGCATAGTGTTCTTAACGCCTTACAACCTTTTGACCCTAAGATTCCGATTGGTTATATTCCATGCGGTTCAGGAAATGATTTTGCCCGTGGTGTTGGAATCAATAGACAAGCCGAAAAAGCTTTCTTTCAACTGCTCAAAGCGGAAATACCACAAGAAATCCAAGTGATTACTTATAATGAATCGATTCAAGAAGAAACTGGACTTGCGGTCAATAATATCGGGATTGGTCTAGATGCTGCGATTGTCAATGCAGCCAATACTTCTGCATCAAAAAATGCACTAAATAAATTCAACATGGGGTCATTATCTTATATTTTTTCTATTCTAAAGGTATTATTCACGCAAAAAGGCTTTCCAATTCTTGTTGAAGTAAATGGAAAGAATCATGAATTTGGCCGGGCTTTTTTATGTACGGTGACAAAGCATCCTTATTTTGGTGGCGGGGTACCGATTGCTCCAGTTGCTGATCCACGTAAACATGTTCTGGATTTTGTTTTAGTAGAACGAGTGAATATGTTTAAAATTTTTTGGCTGATTAGTTTATTGATTCAAAAAAAACATATGAAATCGAAATACTTTCATCATTTTCAATCCAGTAAATTTAGAATCGTTTCTACCGTTCCACAATATATTCACGCAGATGGAGAAATTCTAGGAAAAAGAAGTGCTGATATTTCTTTTGGAACAGAAACTAGATTATTTTGGTTTTAAGCATAAAAATAAGGTTGAAAAAACATTCGCTGTTTTTTCAACCTTATTTTTTATGCTAATGATTCAAAGGCCTGCTTCAAGTCAGCGATCAAATCTTCACTTGCTTCAATTCCAGTAGATATTCTTAATAAATCTGGTGTTAGACCATATGATTGTCTTAATTCTTTTGGAATGTCCGCATGGGTTTGTGTTGTGGGATAGGTGATCAAACTTTCAACACCACCTAAACTTTCTGCATAGGTAAAAATCGTTAAATTCCGTAGAAATTCTTTGATTATTTCTTGATTTTTGATTTTAAAACTCAGCATACCGCCACGTCCTGGATACATTACTTCGTTAACATAGGGACTCGATTTTAGATAGGCTACCACCGCCTGCGCGTTTTTTTCATGTCTTTCCATACGCAAAGCTAACGTCTTGAGCCCTCTGATCAACAACCAACTATCAAAAGGCGACAGGACAGCTCCTGTTGTATTCAAACTATATGCTAGTTTTTCGCCAACTTCTTGAGAGCGTGCAATCACAGCACCTGCCAATAAATCATTATGCCCACCTAAATATTTAGTTGCGCTATGCAACACAATATCCGCTCCTAAGTCCAAGGGGCGCTGGATCAATGGTGTGTAAAAGGTATTATCCACGATCAATTGCGCTTGATGTTGCTTAGTAAAAAACGCAATTTTTTCAAGTGAAACTTCAGTCATCAAAGGATTGGTCGGGGTTTCAATGAATACTGCTGCTGTTTCGTCTGTAATGGCTTTTTCAAAGCCTGCTTCATCATCAACATAAATAAATTGATATACCCCTTGATACTCTAATTCTTTAAAATAGCGGTAACTACCACCATATAAATCTCTTGATGCTACGATTTGACTGCCTACAGGAAACTGACTGAAGACTAATTGAATCGCACTCATGCCAGAACTTGTTGCTAAACCAACTGCACCATTTTCTAATACAGCTAAAGCGGATTCTACAACTTCTCTAGTTGGATTTTTAGTTCTTGTGTAATCATAGCCCGTCGACTCTCCTAGTGTTGGATGTTCATACGTTGTTGAAAAATAAATAGGCGTATTGATCGATCCAGTTACTGGGTTTTGATGATTACCGATTTGTGCCAAAAATGTGTCGGTTTGAATTTGCCCCGATTGTTCTTGCTGTTCCATTAACTTCCCTCATTTCTACCAAAATTAAACTACCTTCATGTGAATAAACGGCGAGAGCAAACGGTCCTCCACGCTTCGAGGATCGGAGTGAAACGAAAACCGTAGATATAGAAGCAACCCCTTCTTATTGCTGTAAAACACAGCGAGGTACGAGCTGATGTTGCACAGTACCTACTTGGTTCTCGATTTTAAACACTTCTGTCCCAGCCTTTGCATTTCATTATATACACCAGTCTTCGCTTAAAGCAAGAAAAAAACTGGAATAACGGCGATCCGTTCCTTCCAGTTTAGCGATTATTTCATAAAATCATAAGGTGTTGTTTGCCCCATGCCGATCATTGGATCAATTGTCTGCGTTTTTACTAGGTCTGGCGTTAGTAATCGATCTAAGACTTCGTTGACTTGCTCCGCACTTTCCTGTACCGGTTCATTAAATAATGAAATTTCTTCTATTTTAGGTTTGGCAGGTGTAATGATCGGCTCTGTTGTTTCTTCGATTACCGCTACTTTATTCTCATTGGCTGCCTCATAAACGATCGACTTTTCTGCTGCCACTGTTTCAGAAAATGGTGCCTCTTTATTTAAGCCTTCTTCATAGGCTTCCAGCTGCATTCTAGTAGTCAGTGACATATCATCAGCACTAGTAATCCGTTCTTTCAACATTGTTAAGCGACTCGCAGATTCATGAGCAACACAAGTATTAAACGCTTGAACTTCTCCCAGTAAAATTAGAATATCTTTACTTCGAGTTACTGCCGTATAAAGCAAGTTTCGTTGTAGCATCCGATGATACTGGTGAACCATTGGCAAAATAACCATTTTAAATTCACTACCTTGGGCTTTATGAATCGAACAACAGTATGAAAGTGTGATTTTATTCCACTCATTACGCTTATAGCTAACTTCATTGTTATCAAATTGAATCACCAATTCATCGACTTTATCTTCTGATTCCTTAGCTAAAATGATCCCGACAATTTCTCCCATATCGCCATTAAAAACATTCAATTCCGGCGTATTGACCAAATGTAGGACCTTATCTCCAATACGGTAAACCGACTCATTCCACTTTACTTCTTTTTTTGTACCATCATTTGGATTGAAAATTTCTTGCATCATTTTATTCAGCGCATCGATCCCAGCAGCTCCACGATACATCGGAGCCAATAATTGAATATCTTGCGGTGAAAAACCTTTCGCCTTTGCTTTGGTCACGATTTGACGAACATAGGTCTCAATATGATGGACATCACTAGGGAAAAATGAACGGTCTTTTTGATTTACAGTAAAATTCTGAGGTAATTTGCCTTGCTTGATTTCGTGCGCCAATGGAATAATGCTTGACCCATCCCCTTGTCGATAGATTTCGGTTAACTCTTTTTGGGGAATTTCGTTGATTTGCATCAAATCGTGCAATATTTGTCCCGGACCAACAGAAGGTAATTGATCCTTATCTCCAACGAAAATCACTTGCATATTAGTTGGAATAGCTTTAAACAAGGTATTTGCTAACCAAGTATCAACCATCGACATTTCATCGACGATCAAGAGACCACCCTCTAGTTCTTTGGCTGTCATACTGGGATTTTTTTCCCTTCCAGTTAACCCTAATAAACGATGGATCGTACTGGCAGGCAAGCCTGTTGTTTCATTCATTCGTTTGGCTGCACGACCAGTTGGAGCCGCTAGCAAAATTGGAAACATTTCCTGAGAGTAATCTTTTACATCGAGAGAAAGGCCGTTTAGTTCAGCAAAAACTGAAACAATCCCATTGATAACAGTAGTTTTCCCCGTTCCTGGTCCGCCAGTTAAGATAAATAATGGCGACTTGATCGCTTCTTCGATTGCTGCTTGTTGAGAATCGCCATATAGAATACCTAAACGTTTTTCCACACCTCGTATATTTTTTTCAATCTCTTTTTTATCGTATTTAATTTCTTTTTTTCGCGAAAGTAAACGCTGGATCGAGGTCCCAATTCCCCACTCAGAAAAATATAAGCTGTTTTCAAACAGTTTAGTGCCTTCTTGCTGGATTTTACCTTCCTCCACCAAATGAATGATTTGTTCTGCTACTTGATCTAAGGATATTTCAACAGGACGACTGGCTTCCAAGGTATTGATCGTTTCACGAAGGAGTATTTCCGCTTCCACATAGGTATTTCCTGACCGAACAGAATGTTGAAAAATCTCATGTGTGATCGCAGCTCTGACTCGTTTATCAGAATCTGCTCCAATGCCAAGTTGTTCCGCAATATTATCTGCTCGTTTAAAGCCAATACCCTCAATGTCCTCTACTAATTGGTAGGGGTTTTCATGAATAATATCTAAGGTCTCTTCTTTGTATGTTTGATAAATCGCAAAGGAAAGCTGACTACCAAAACCATAACGATTTAGGCCAACAATCACTTGTTCCATTCCGTGATTCAAGCGGATCGTTTCAATAATTGTTTGCTGTTTTTTTTCATTTAATTGAGGAACTTCTGCTAATACATCAGGTGTAGCAATGATTCGGTCAATTGCATCTTCCCCTAAGATTTCCACGATTTTCTCAGCTGTTCGTTTTCCGATTCCTGGAAATTTTTCACTTGAAAGATAATTTACCACACCACTTGCAGAAGTTGGTCGTTCTTGCTGGTAGCTATCGACTTGAAATTGTTTACCATAACGAGGGTGATCGACGAAATGACCAAAAAAACGGTAAATCTCTTCTTCTTGTATTTGACCGAAGCTGCCCGTTGTTACGATTTCTTTTTCTAAATAATCTGTATTCGTATCCGTGATTTTTACTAATAAAACTTTATAAAAATTGCTAGGGTTCTGAAAAAAGATTGCTTGAACTTGCCCTACCACATACTCTTTTTCCTCATCACCAAACAATGTTTCCATCATTTTCACCTCGTTCCATCAAACATAATTTTTTATTGTAAAAAAGAATCGTCATTCCATAATTTTAACGTGTAAGCTGAATCAGCCTCAGCTTCTGTTGTTTCTAGAATCGACAAACTATTGTTTTTAAGACCACCCATGCTACGTAAATCGGCCAAGTCTTTGCCAGTAAGCGCCTGGATTGCAGCTGTTAGCGATGCCCCATGCCCTACAAAAAGATAAGGTCCATCACCTGATTCTACCGCCGCTTCAACTACTGTTGCAATACGGGAAATTGCCTGTTCGATCGGTTCTCCTTGAAAGACCTCTGGATTGTAACGGTCTAATCGATAGCGCATATGCTCTAATTCTTTTTCGTATGTTTTTCTCATTTCAGCAATCGATTGTCCTTCTAATTTTCCTAAACCTAGTTCTTTCAGCTCATCTGTGTAAACGATTTTTACTGGTCGTTCAAGTTCCTGATTGATGCCTTCAGCGGTTTTTCTCGCACGCATTGAGGTACTTGAAAATATTTTTTCAAAAGGCACATCTTTAATCGTTTGACCCAATTGCTTTATTTCATCATAACTCGTTGGAAGCAGTGGTGAATCACCGCTCATTCCCTGAAATCTAAGCTCTTGATTCCATTCTGTTTTTCCGTGACGAGTAAAATATAATTTCATTTGCTTTTGCTCCCTTAATTCTGATTTATTCATTCGTTGCTTCCCATTTATCGCTAAGTTATCTTATCTAGTGTATCATTTTCACTGTGAAAATTCCATTTAACCAAAATGTTTCTCTAAACAGACTACTTGATTATCTGCCTAAAAAAAAGTAAATTAGACTAAGTAGTTTTAACTCACTAACTTTACTAGTATTTAGATCTAGGAGGAACCTGATTTGTTTTTTAACCACATCCATCACATTGCCATTAATTGTTCTGATTATCATAAGACAAAAGAATTCTATGTTGAAAAACTAGGTTTTGAGATTATCCGTGAAAATCAAAGAACAGATAAAAATGATACTAAATTGGATTTAAAATTAGGGCAACAGGAATTAGAGATTTTTATAACACCTAATGCGCCTAAACGGCCATCTTATCCTGAAGCTTTAGGGTTGCGTCATCTCGCTTTTAAAGTCGAAGACATTGAAGAAGTTATTGCCTTTTTAAATACTAAAGGAATCGAATGTGAAGTAATCCGGACAGATACATTTACAGGAGAAAAAATGACTTTTTTCTTTGATCCAGATGGTCTGCCTTTAGAATTACATGAATAGAGCATTCACTTACTCTTTGATAGCAAAAAAACTGTTCTCTTTGCAATCAAAGGAACAGTTTTTTAGACTCTTAATCTAATTTATCATTTTCATAATGATGCTTCAATTCTAAAGCTGGAAAATCCTGTTGGCGTAATGCTTCATAGACCACTAAAGCCACTGTATTTGACAAATTCAATGAACGGACATGCTCATCATTCATTGGTATCCGTAAACATTTTTCTTCATTTTCCCGCATAAATTCTTCTGGTAGTCCTGTTGTTTCTTTTCCAAACATAAAATAATGATCTTTTCCATCCGTATAATCCATTTGGCTATACGTTTGATTTGCAAACTTTGTGATCAAATGCAATGGTCGATCCTCCAAATAGTCTAAAAAGGTTGCTAAATCTTTATGGTACATAATATTAACGTCATTCCAATAATCCAAACCAGCCCTTTTCAGGTGTTTGTCATCTGTTGAAAAACCTAACGGCTCGATGAGATGTAGTGGAGAATTTGTTGCTGCACAAGTTCGGGCAATATTGCCTGTATTTGCTGGGATTTGTGGTTCAAATAGAACGATATGATTTGTCATGATTACAGTTTCCTTTCAATTATATGACGCATTATCTATTTTATTTATTAAAATCAACATAAAAAAAACGTATCGCCTCGGTGTCAATCACTGCGAGTCGCTACGTTAGTGAAGCTCTTTTCACTAACTTTTATCAGAACAGGAACCTGATAAAAACCAACGAAAAAACAACTTGTATGTAATATAACACCATTACCAGAGCTTTGCAATACCTTTTAGCAAATTAACTGAATGTAAGCGTTATTTAAACTTTCCTTTTAACATCCGAACGTCAATTGTAATTTCAGATAATGGATTTTCTTGAAGCGCTTCTTTTACTTGATCAGCCACTCCCCATTCAAGCGGAGACATTTCTAATAAATCTAAACGATACTCTTTCGGAATAGCATACGTGAAGGTCACGCGTTCATCGCTCAAAATAGCCATTTCTTTAGAAAACTTGGCTAAAACTTTTTCATTTGAATAGGTTTGTTTTGTTTTATCTTCTGGGTAAAATGCTGCTCTTAACTCTTTCAAATAATCAGCTTCTGGAATCACTTTGATCACAGTTCCATCTTGTTTCAAAACACGCTGAAATTCTTGATAATGAGAGGGAGAAAAAATATTCAAAATGGTATTCATTGATTGATTTGCAAATGGTAGATTGGTCAGATCTGCCACTGACCAAAAAGCCTCGATCGGCTGATTACTAGCTAAGTAAATTCCCTCTTTTGAAATATCAAATCCATATTTTGAACCTGCTAATCCTAATTGAGACAATTCAGCTAAAAAGCTTCCTTCACCACAGCCAACATCTAAGGTTGATCCAGTTAAATCCATTGCAGCAATGATTTTTTCCAACAAAGGCTGATACATGCCACTTTGAATCAAACGACCTCTGTGAAGTAGCATTTTTTTATTATATTCCGTCTGAATACTGTGAGAAAGAAAATAAAGCGTTCCCTTCTTTGATAAATCAAATCGATGATTTTGTGCACAAATCAAACTATATTCTTGTAATTGAAATGCCTGTTTGCAAACTGGACAAAGAAACTGTTCTTGATGTGTTTCTAAAAAATTACGAGCAAAATCAATCTTTTTTAACATAATGCTACTTCCTATTCATTATAAATTCTGAAACTTGCTGATAAACTATCGCTATTTATCTTACAACGAGAACCAGACTTTGGCAACCGCCAGAATTATGGTACAATGCCTGTGAAGAAAAAATGAGGAGTGGATCGAATGATCAAAGAATTTTGCGCTGAAAATTTCACAGATATTCCAACTGCTATCAGAAACGGAGCTGGAAGAATCGAATTATGCGATAATCTGGCTGTGGGCGGTACAACACCCAGTACTGGTGTGATCGAAGAAGTCGTTTCATACGCTGGAGAAAAATCGATTCCAGTCATGACAATAATCAGACCTCGTGGTGGCGACTTCGTTTACAATGATATTGAACTTAAAATCATGCACACAGACCTGATCGAAGCGAAAAAAATTGGGACAGACGGCGTTGTTTTAGGATGTCTAACAGCAGATAGCTGGCTAGATGAAGAAGCATTAGAGTTACTGATTGAGACTGCGGAAGGTCTTCAGATCACTTTCCATATGGCTTTTGATGTGCTAAGTAAAGAAAATCAATTTAAAGCTATTGACTGGCTTGCTGAACACGATGTGCATCGCATTTTAACGCACGGTGGACCTTCTGGCACAGCAATCGAAGACAATTTAGACCACCTGAAGGAATTAATCGACTATGCTCAGGATCGAATCATTATTTTACCTGGCGGCGGCATCTCTGATAAGAACGTTGAAACTGTAGTAGCTGCGCTAAAAGTCAGCGAAGTTCATGGAACAAAAATTGTAGGTTAATTACGAAACCAAGAGGCTGGGACAGAAGCGTTTAATCCCGAGAACCAAGTAGGTACTGTGCAACATCGACTCGTTCCTCATTGTGTTTTACAGCAATTTCGGCTTATTTCCGAAGGGATTGCTTCTGCATCTACGGTTCTCGTTTCACTCCGATCCTCGAAGCGTGGAGGAACATTTGCTCCCGCCGTTTATTCGTATTTAGGGTGTGAAACAAAAGTGTTTTTTACTTTTGTCCCACACCCTTGATTTATAACTAACCCATTATTGTTATTTCAATTTCTTCGCTTCAAAACTCATCACAATACTGCTCAAAAGACCCAATCCCCCTAAATAGAATAACTCTTCTCTTTCAAACAATACTCCGGCAGTTGCAAAGCCTCCACCAATAATTAAATTCATTACTGCGCTTTGGTTCAATCTGTTGCTGGTAAATTCTGGTACTTGAACTGTTACGCCTAATTTCTTATTAAGCTTGCTAATTTTTTTGTTTAAATGTTGAATCATTCATTTTCCCTCCTTTTCATACTTTAACTTTACTGTACATTGATCTATTCATTCCACAGATACATACTAACGGTATGTATCTGTGGAAATAAAAAATGCAGTTAAGCATTGATTATTCTTTGATTGCTCTAAACATTCCGATGAGGTCATTGATATAGTCATCATCGATTAAAGGAAAATTAACCCCTTCATATAATAACTTAAAAAAATTAAGTTTAGTCAAAAGCTGTTCTTCTGTCATTTTATAAAGTGAGGGAGCTAACCAAAAATTAGTTGAAAAAACAATCAGTTCTGCGATTTCCTGAGGATAATCTGTTTTGATTGAACCATCAGCAACCCCTTGTTCTACTATTGTTTTGATATAGGGAATAATATTGGCAAATGCGTCTGTATATAACTCACCAATAATTCTAGGATTTGTAATTAAGGATTTGGCTGAAAATGCTAATTTTTGATGTTCTAATGCTTGCAAACTCATTGAATTGATCTTTCTAATCTTCTCAAAACCAGTTAAATTCTTCATCAACTCAATTTGATTCGTAATACCAAGCGTATATTTCTTTTTTAAAATGGTATTAAAGATTTCTTCTTTTGACTTAAAATGATGATAAATAACTCCTTTAGTTAATCCACCTAAATGATCAATAATATCTTGGATCGTAGTCTGATCATAGCCTTTTTCCAGAAAAAGCTGCTCTGATACTTGTAATATTTTTTTTACTGTTTCCTCTGGATACTTATTGCGTGCCATAAAAAAACTCCTCTTTACATACCGTTAGTATGTATAATATATGACAAAAATAGATTTGTCAAATGACCTTTTATTTCGACTTCAATTTAGCCAACTAAAAGTTGTCTGAGGATCCAAATAAACGGTGGTACAGAAGTAATACCTTCTGCACCACCGCAGCGCATTGCTTTCAAACAAAATACTGCATAAAAAGACTAGCAATGTTGAAATAGATCAAAACACTGGTTAAATCACTTAAAGTTGTAATAAATGGACCACTAGCTACTGCTGGGTCAAAACCTAATTTATCCATCAGCATCGGAATCAAACTTCCTGCTAGGTTCGCCACAGTAATCGCACATAACATCGCCATTCCAATGACAAACCCTAATGGAAAATTATGCTGCCAAACACCAACAACCAGAAAAATTGCTACTCCTGTAATTGCTCCTGTTACTAAACCAGTCAATACTTCACTGACAATCAAGCGACCAAAGTTATTATCTTTTTCATCTGATACAGCTAGTCTTCTAACTGCCACCGCTAATGATTGTGTTCCCGCATTTCCCGCAGTCCCTGTGATCAATGAAATGAATACAGCCAAAATACTTGCTTCACTTACTAATTCTTCATAATGGCTAATCAATGTTGCTGTAGACATCCCTAAAAATAATAACGTAATCAACCAAGGCAAACGCTTTGAAGCTGCTTTGAATGGATTTTCACTGACTTCTTCGACGTTGACCCCAGCCAAACCAGAGTAATCGCTGGCCGCTTCATCATCGATAACATCGATGATATCATCAACCGTTACGATCCCTAAAAGATGATCATCATAATCTGTAACTGGTAATGCTAAGAAATCATAATCCCGAATCGTTTGAGCAACATCTTCTTGGTCATCTCCAACATGAACAGAAATGACCCGCTCACTTAAAACATCAGAAATCATCGTGTCATCATCATTTACGATCAAATCACGCAAAGAAATAACACCGACTAAATGGTTTTCCTGATCGACCACATAGACATAGTAAATCGTTTCGGCAACATCTGCCTGATTTTTCAAGACGTACATTGCAGAACGCACCGTTTGGTTAGCCACGATAGAGACAAACTCAGTTGTCATGATCGAGCCTGCGGTGTCATCTTCATAATGCAATAGTTCTTTAATCTCACCGGCATCTTCTGTGCTCATCAGACTTAAATATTTTGCTTTTTGACCTTTATCCAGCATATTTAATAAATCAACTGCGTTATCCGTATACATCTCTGATAACATTTCTGCAGCATAGCTAGGACGCATTTCAGCAATATAATCCTTCATATTTTCGTTATCTTCTTCAATAACATCAAACATATCCGCCAATTCTTTTGGTGACAGATAACTATAAATTTGCTTTCGATCTGTTTCGTCAATCGATTGGTAGAATTGTCCTTGTTCGTATATGTGGAGCTCTAAAAACAATTCTCTGAATTCAGCCATTTGTTGGTCTTTCAATTTTTCTAACAGTAACGAAAAATGATCGTCCATTTCTTGCCCTTCATTCACTCAAACCGCTCCTTTCAATCTATAATCGATCTACAATTTTCCTCATATCTTCTGCCAAAGGAGAAGTTAATTCTAAGCGCTGTTTGGTAAACGGATGAATAAAACTCAATTTACAGCAATGTAGCGCCTGACGCTCAATACCACTATCCATTTTACCACCATACATCTCATCACCCAACAAAGGGCACCCAATCGCCTCAAAATGCACTCTGATTTGATGGGTTCTACCTGTATGAAGTTGAATATTAACCAAAGCTTCATCGCCTTTGCGTTTTGTCAGCCAATATTCCGTTTCAGCTTGTTGTCCAGTTTCAACAATTGTTCGTTTCAAAATAGAAGATAAATCTCGACCGATTGGAAGTTGAATGGTTGTATGCTCTTTTAATTCAGAAGTCGAACCGCCTACTAGTGCTTGATAAATTTTGATTACTGCTTTTTTACGCAATTCTCGATCCAGCATCGCATGAGCAAAACCATGCTTAGCAAACAGCATTAAACCTGTCGTATCTCGATCCAAGCGAGTGACGACATGTATCACCTGATTTTTATATTCTTGATTTTTATAATAGGCTTTTACACGATTGGCCATAGTTCCATTAGGATGATATTGAGCAGGGATCGAGGCAACTCCTGCTGGCTTATTCACAACTAGATAATGATCGTCCTCAAATACGATATCAATTGGCACATCCTCTACAAGTAATGTCTCATGCTCTTTTTCATCTGGAATCGTGACTTTAACTTGATCTCCGAAAGATAATTTGAACAAGGCATTTTCAACTGAGTGATTGACTTCGATTTTACCGCCTTGAAACTTAATTTTCGCTAACAGACCTTTTGAAATGCCTTGCTCTTTTAAAAAAACTTTTACTTGTTGTGATTCTTCTTTTTCTACTGTCCAATAAAATTCCATTAAGTTATTAATCCTCGCTAATAAAGGCATCTTTTACACGATGCCAAAAGTGCATATGTCGATATGAGGCAAAGTGGATACGCTCATCCGCAATACGATAATAAATCGACTTGATATCATCTTGATAAATATCTAGCTGGTCGACGGTAATCAAATAATCATTGCTTTCCTGCAATTTAATTTCCAACCATTCTGTATGAGCTATCACGATCGGAGACCCTAATGTTCGAAACACGCGATTATTCAATGAAGCAATTTCAGCTAATTGAAATGCATTAATACTTGGATGCAGTACGGCTCCGCCAATACTCTTGTTATACGCCGTTGAACCTGTCGGCGTAGAAACGGACAACCCATCACCACGGAAGCGTTCAAAAAGTTCGTCCTTGATCAATACATCCGCAACCATCGTCCGATTGGCTCGCTTGATCGTTGACTCATTTAATGCTAGAAAATGTTTATCCGGTTTATTTCCATGAAAACTGATTTTCACATCTAACAAGGGATAACTAATACTTTTTTCTTGATGAACTAACAAACTTTGAACTAATTCTTCTAGCTCATAATCCCGCCAGTCCGTATAGAACCCTAAATGACCAGTGTGAACACCTAAAAAACTGACTTCATCTAATCGATGACTAAAACGGTGAAAAGCAGATAATAGCGTTCCATCACCACCTACAGAGATCACAAGATCGGGTTGATGATCATCGATTTCAATTTTATTTTTTTTCAGAAGCAAGAGCAAATGGCGGGTAACTTCACTTGATTTATATTCATGATTATGAACAATGGCTACTTTCATTTTGCTCCTCCTATTCTTTCCCTAACTGCTTTTTATGATCATTGAAATTTTGATAATAGTTAGCTTTTGATTTTCCTCGTCCATGTGAAAATAAATGTTGAGCTTCTTGAATTTCTTCACGGATTGTGGACATTTCTTCATCTAATTGATAGGCAGCTTCAGCCGCACGCTGTAGCCGTTCTTTCATCTCTTCTGGAAAAGCACCTTGATATTTATAATTTAATGAATGTTCGATCGTAGCCCAAAAGTTCATCGCCAATGTCCGGATTTGAATTTCAGCTAAAATCATTTTTTCGCCTGTAATCAATTGAACTGGATATTCGATCACTAAATGATACGAACGATAGCCACTCTCTTTTTTATTGGTAATATAATCTCGTTCTTGAATGATTTTCAAGTCTTTTCGATTACGAATAATCGCTACCACTTGCCGAATGTCCTCAACAAATTGACACATGATCCTCAAACCTGCAATATCCTGCATCTCTTCTTCTAAACGATCAACAGAAATATTACGCAATGCCGCTTTCGTTAAAATACTATCTACAGGTTTCACTCTGCCTGTTACAAACTCAATAGGTGTATGTTTATTTTGCTCTCGAAACTGCTTACGAATACCGCGCAGTTTAACTTTCATTTCTCCAACAGCCTGTTCATAAGGTGCCAGAAAAAGCTCCCACTCTTTCTCCATCCTAATCCCTCTATTTCCTTGAATTTGATTCACTGCTTATTTTACCATAGAGCTGAGAAAAATAGGGTAAATTGAGAAATTGTATAAATTTTTTCAACAATAGGAAATTTTTTAACTTCTAGTTCACTTTTCTTGACGTAAATAGGGGAAGTATGCAAAAATTGAATTAAATTAAAAAAGGTGGGTCTAAAAACATGAGTGAAAATTTAGAAATAGAATTTAAGACATTATTATCTATAGAAGAATTTTCACGTGTGATTGACTACTTTCAACTTAAAGAAGAACAATTTTTTACCCAAATCAATTATTATTTTGACTCAGCCGATTTTCAACTTAGAAAAAGGCGGATCGGTCTGAGAGTTCGTGTCCTATCAGATAATGCAGAAATCACTTTAAAAGTTCCTGAAAAAGTCGGTTTGTTGGAAATCAATGATGCGCTTTCTGTTAAAGAAGCAAATGCTATTATTGAATCGGCCACACTTCCAACTATTGGAAATGTTTACACCAAATTGAATCAATTAGGAATTGACCAAAGTGATTTACGTTTAATCGGCAGCTTAACAACTAAACGAGCAGAAATAAAACTTCCCCAAGGTTTACTTGCGCTAGATGAAAGTTGGTATAATAAGCAACATGATTTTGAGCTGGAGTTAGAAGTAAGTGACGCAACCAACGGTAAGAAAGATTTTCTTTCCTTATTGAATACTTTGACTATCAAAGAATCCCCGTCTCCTAACAAAATCCAACGCATGATGCTAAGCTCAAAAGAGAAAGATTAAGAAGTTATAATAGTAAAAACATATCATTTCATTTTTCCTAGTTTTTCTGATAAATTAGGGTCACTTAGTTGAGAAATGATGTCTAGTCGCAAAAGAGTCAAATTGGAGGAAGTATGAATGATTGAAATCTATCTGTTCGTTAATCCTTTGGGGGGCATTTGTCTCAACGTAGAAAAGGATATTTTAAAATTGGTTGAAACTGAGAATAAAAAAATTCAATTTCGTTTCATTCCGCTGGTTAATATGCGGACCATAAACCATCTTATAAAGTTATTCGAGATACCAGCACATGATATCGAACAACGAAATCAATTGTTTGAGGATGTTTACTCAGCTGCACTTGATTACAAAGCAGCACAATTACAAGGAAAGAAAAAAGGACGCCATTTACTACTCGGTTTACAACAAGCAGTAGCCGAAGAAAACACACCTTACTCGTTAGAGTTAGCTGAAAAATTAGTAGTAGAAGCTGGCGGTGACCTAGATATGTTTAAAGCAGATCGTCAATCTGACTTTGTAAAGGAATCTTTTCAAACAGATCAACAAATTGCTCGTGAAATGGGGATCGTGAAACACCCTTCTGCAGTAGTTTATAATTATACATGTGATCGTGATTTTGGCGTACTCGTAGAAGACTGTGATTCAATGGATGAAATCAAAAGACTTTGTGAAACGTCAGAAGATAATCTACAGTATTTTCACGAAAAATTTGAATTAAATCACTTTGAGGAATCTCGTGTTCCTCATGGTCATTTACATTTACTTTGAGGAAAAAAAGAACGATCAGATTTCTTCTGAATAAGAGGAAATCTGATCGTTCTTTTTTATTGCTCTAAAGATTCTATAAGTTGTTCTAATTCATTTAATCTCGCTTCAAAAACCGTCATCGCATCTTCGATATACTCTGGTTTTGTCATATCTACTCCAGCTTTTTTCATTACCTCGATTGGATAATCACTACTTCCAGACTTCAGATAGGTTAAATAATTTTCTAAAGCTGAGGGCTCATTTGCTAATATTTTATTTGCTAGCGCTGATGCTGCTGAAAAACCTGTAGCATATTGATAGACATAATAATTGTAATAAAAATGAGGGATACGAGACCACTCTAATGAAATTTCTGGATCTTTCTTAACATCAGGTCCATAATATTTCTGATTCAGATCTCCGTAATACTCACCTAAATATTCACTCGTTAGAGGTGTTCCTTTAGCATCTTCCGTATGAATAAAGTGCTCGAATTCAGCAAATTGTGTTTGACGGAAAATTGTTCCTTTGAAACCATCCAAATAATGATTCAAGACATACGCACGAATTCGGGGATCTGTCTCAGTCTCCAATAGATATTCGGTCAATAGATTTTCATTTGTCGTAGATGCTATCTCAGCTAGAAAAATTGAATAATCTCCATAAACATATGGCTGATTGCTTCTAGTAAAATAGCTATGAACACTATGTCCCATTTCATGAACTAAGGTATATAGTTGATCCAAACTATCATGCCAATTCATTAAGATATATGGCGCTGTGTCATATGCCCCTGATGAATATGCCCCACTACGTTTCCCTTGGTTTTCAACAACATCGATCCATCGATCATTAAAAGCAGATTCAACAACCGTTAGGTATTCCTCTCCCATAGGTTTCAATGCAGTGAGGGCTTTCGCTTTGGCTTCATCATAAGAATACTTGATCGATGCTTCTCCTAAAATAGGCGTATACATATCATACATGTGCAGTTCGTCCACTTTCAATAGACGTTTACGTAAGGACACGTAACGATGCAACAATGGTAAATTGTGATTTACTACGTCCACCAATGTATCATAAACACTTTCAGGAATGTGGTTGTTACTTAGTGCTGCTGCTCTCGCTGAGGAATAGTTGCGAACTTTTGCTTTATAGTTATGCGCTTTAACATGCGAACTTAACGTTTGAGCAAATGTATTCTTAAACTGTTCATAAACGCTATATAGTCCTTTAAATGCTTCTTCGCGGACGCTTCTATGGATATTTTCCATCAATTGTCCATAGACACCATGAGTCAATTGGATCTTCTCACCATTTTCATTTTCGATAACTGGAAATTTTAAATCGGCATTATTTAAGATTGAGAACGTATTACTAGACGCTTCGAAAATTTCCCCTGCACCAGCCAATAAAGCTTCTTGATCAGCAGACAAGATATGCGGACGTTCACTTAAAATAGTTTCAATAAAATGACGATAGGTTGCCAATTTAGGATTTTCATCAAAATAACCCCAAATTTTCTCGTCATCCAACGATAATACTTCTGGTTCAAACCAAGCAACTGATTCACTAGCCTGAGCTAATAAAGAGCTTGCTCTAGCATAAAGGGCTTGATACGTTGTATTCGTCGTATCTTGGTCATTTTTCAAATGAGCATAAACATAAATGACTTCAACTTTACGATAAATCGCTAATAACATTTCAATGCTGCCTAGAAATGCATCACTGCCTTTATCTAAAGTCCCCTTAAACTGTTCAACTTCTTTCAACTCATCAGATAATGCTTGAAACGCCTCATCAAAAGCTTGATCATCCTTAAAAATTTTCGTTAAGTCCCACGTTTTTTCTACTGGTAAACTTGAACGTTCTGGTAATTGTTTCGCTTCACTCATTCGATCTACCCCTTTTCAATTATTCTTACAACAAACTTATCTTATCACATTTTTTAATGGAGTAGCAGTGATTAGATAGTTATTTTCAATTCTTTTCAACCATTCTAAAATAGTGGAGGTGCTTTGATCCTGTTGCTCAAGACTGACCTTCCAACCTGTTGGAACTCTGATTAAATGATGACAATCGATCAGATAATTGAATACTTGGTTCAGACAATAAGCCTGGAGGACTTTATGAGGGATATTAGGTAGCTCGTAAAATAACTCACTTCCTTTGGCTAATTCTTTTTCTAACGCATGGATCAGCTCAAAATGGCTAATAACATCCTGATCAAAAAACTGTACCAATTTCCAAATTCGGACTTTTAGCAGGAGGTCTGATCCCCTACAGCAGAAAATGTGTAGACCTGGATAATAAAACCAATTTGGTAATTGAATCAGATGAAAACGATTGTTATATAATTCAGCTTGAATCACTCGAATTTTCTCATCTCGTCGATATAATTTTTTATTCAAGTCAGAGTAATAACTATGTAATAGCTCACCTATTTTATATTTACGCTGACTATGAATATTGCCTTTAGTGGGAAAATGAAAGATATTTATCAATGACTCACTGTAAAAAGACCAAGTTTTCTTTGAAGCGAATAGCATTTTTTTCCAATCCTCTTCAATGTGAAAATGTACCGTTAATTCTGCTTGCTCCCAGTCGGCACTCCATAAGTAAAAGCCTAATTTTTCAGAATAACAACATAAATTTTTGGCTAATTCATTTAAACTATGATGCTTTGAGAATAACTTATTACCACAGATCCAAAGTGGGATATACCCGTGTTCCTGATAGCTACGAGTTCGTTCTACTAATCTTGAAGTACTTAGAGAACTGCATTGAATTTCTACAGCAATATTTCCTATTAAAATATCGGGCCGCTGATGTAAAGCAGGTAGATACTTTTCTAATTCATATGAGAGGTCCTCTTGCTCACACCATCTAACAAACATCTTCTTTAACGTCAGATGTTCAATCGTCTCACCTTCTGAATAAACACTGCAAGTACTTTGATTATAATGTGAGAAATGTGGGACTTTTACCTTGCCATTTTTTATCCTGACTGGATGATCACAAGCAGGACAAAAATAGTTTTCCGTTTTTAACTGTTCGATTTCTTCTCTAGATAAATTCAATAGTGTTATCATTTCTTTGTTATTTGAATAAGCACTTAACATATCACTCACCTCATAATGAAGATACGTAAGAAAAGTGCTTTTTCATCAAAAAAACTGAAACAAAACGATAATCGTTTGTCTCAGTTTTTAAATTATTCAAAGTAATATCTTGTTAGTTCTAAAGCATTGCGTTCCATGATGCATGTACCGTATTCATTCAATGTTTCAGATGTAACAGCAGATAAATTAGCATATTCCAATAATTGAGCCAATTCATTTTCTACATCATTTTTTCCTAATTCTTCTAATAAGAAAATAGTTTGGAGATAATACGTCCCTTTAAATGTATATAGATTTGCTATCACAGACTGTAAGAAAACTTCATTTGCCAATTGAACCATTGTATCAAAATCGTTAAGTTCAAATACTAAACTTTTAACTGTATTATCAGCAAATTCTTGCGTCTCATCAGCAAAATCTTCTTCGATTTGTTTGCGAATTATATTACTAACTTCTTCTGAATTTAAATCACTAAAGCCTTCAAAATTAGATACTTCATCGATTGATGCATTCTTACTAATAAATAGTTCTAACCCATCACTTTTTGGCAGAACCTGAAAGGTAACAGCTTCACTGCCTTGAAATTCATCTTCCACATCAACTTCTTCTAAAATACTGTAGAAAAAATTTTCCACTTCTTTGTGGTTGCCAAGTAGATCTAAGAAGGTAATGCCTCTATCTGCTAGATCTTCATTGCCGATCAACACACGTATGGTATTTTCATTGATATGTTCCATTTCCATGTCGCTACACCTCACTTTTGCTAATCAGGAAACTTATTCTTACGTACATTGTAGCGGAATCACGCCAAATGTAAAGGGAAAAGTAACAATATTCCTAAATAAACTGTTGTCTTAGTATATTCCTTAAAACTTGTTCTACAAACATATGTGCACTTTTTTTATAAATATTTATAAAAAATCAATAAATCATTTACTATGTAGAGAAAAATAGAAAAAGAAAACCTCTGCCACAAGGACAAAGGTTCTCCAGTACCTTTTATAAACCTGCCATCAATTGCGCTTGACGTAATTCCAACTGCCGAACTCCTCTTGGCAAGAAACGTCGAATTTCATCCTCATTAAAACCAACTTGTAATCTTTTTTCATCAATCATTATTGGTCGACGCAACAATCCAGGATTCTCTTTTACTAACTCTAGCAAGTCCTGCAACGGAAGTTCATCCAAATCCATATTAAGTTTTTGGAAAACCTTAGAACGAGTGGAAATAATCTCCTCTGTTCCATCTTCTGTCATTCGCAAAATTGCTTTCAATTCAGAAATATTCAATGGTTCTGAAAAAATATTTCTTTCCTTGAATGGAATCTCGTGTTCTTGCAACCATGCACGAGCCTTACGGCAAGACGTACAACTTGGGGAAGTATAAAGTATCAACATGTGCATCACTCCTTTTTGTGATTCTCATCACTGTTTTGAAACAGGAAATCAAACTGTTTTCCTATTTAATGCTAGTATACCCAACTTCTACTAAAAATACTAGCTCTTTTTCCAAAAAAAACATAGTTTTTCGTTATTTTACAAGTTTTTTTTAAATATTGAAATAAAGCGAACCTTTTTTCAACATAAAATTATAACGTTTTCAAAACTAAGAAAAATGATACAGCTTTCACAAACTACTATAACTGTACTAGTCTAAAAATTCTGACATTTTATTTTTTTCTTGTAATCCTGTTTTTTTTTTCTTTTAGCTGTATAATGATATCAATGACTTTTTATTAATTGATTAAGGTGGTTACTTTATGGAAACGATATTTTCTGGCATTCAGCCAAGTGGTACACCAACTATTGGAAATTATATTGGTGCAATGAAACAATTTATTGATTTACAAAATCACTATGACTGTTATTTTTGTATTGTTGATGAACATGCTATAACAGTCCCTCAAGATCCTTTGAAATTACGACAACAGACGCGTGGTTTAGCTGCTTTGTATTTAGCTGTAGGACTTGATCCTGAAAAAGCAACAATCTTCATTCAATCAGAAGTTTCAGCTCATGCTGAAGCTGCATGGATCATTCAATGTAACACAACGATTGGTGAGTTAGAACGGATGACTCAATTTAAAGATAAATCTCAAAAAAATGGCCGGACAGGTGTTAGTGCCGGACTTTTAACTTATCCACCATTGATGGTTGGAGATATTGTTTTGTACAATGCCAATTTAGTTCCTGTTGGTGACGATCAAAAACAACATTTGGAATTAACACGTGATTTTGTTGAACGCTTCAATAAACGATACGGTCAAGCGAATCAAGAAATTCTAGTGCTTCCAGAAGTTAAAATCGCTGAACAAGGCGGACGTGTAATGAGCTTACAAGATCCAACTAAAAAAATGAGTAAGTCAGATACAAATGCTAAAGGTTTCATCTCTATGTTGGATGAACCAAATGTGATTCGTAAAAAAATCAAATCGGCCGTCACTGATTCAACGGGAATCATTGAATATGATCCAGAGAACAAACCCGGTATTTCTAACCTACTAAGTATTTTCTCTGCTGCAACAGGTCGCCCAATTGAAGAACTGGCAACAGCGTATGCTGGAAAAGGCTATGGCGAATTTAAAACAGAATTAGCAGAAGCTGTCGTCGAACTACTTGCTCCGATTCAAGAGCGCTATCATGAATTATTAGCCTCTGACGAATTAGATGATATTCTTGATACTGGAGCTGAACAAGCTCGTCTGGTTGCCAATAAAACCTTACAACGTATGAAAAATGCAATTGGTTTAGGCAGAAAACCACGAAAAAGAAATTAAATTAATAAAAAGCCAAGCTGAACGAATCAGCTTGGCTTTTTATTAATCTCTAAATTGAGCATCGTGCAATCGGCGATAATGACCACCTTTTGCTAATAATTCTTCGTGAGTTCCTTCTTCTAAGATGCCTTTATCACTAACAACGATGATTCTAGTCGCATGTTTGATCGTTGCCAAACGATGGGCAATAATCAATGTTGTTCGCCCTTGCGCCAATGAATTCAGAGATTCTTGAATCACTTGTTCTGTTTCAGTATCTAAAGCAGAAGTTGCTTCATCTAAAATTAAGATTGGCGGATTTTTTAGGAACATCCGCGCAATTGCTACACGTTGTTTTTGACCTCCGGAAAGTTTGACTCCACGTTCACCGATCATTGTATCTAAACCTTCAGACATTTGATCAACTACTTTTTCCAAATGAGCTAACTGAACAGCTCTTTGGATCTCTTCTTCAGTGGCATCAAGTTTACCATAAGCAATATTTTCTCGAATCGTTCCTGGAAATAGAAATACGTCTTGTTGCACGATCCCAATTTGACTTCTTAAAGAAGCCAATGTCATATCTTGAACATCAATACCATCTATTGTGATTTTTCCTTCTGTCACTTCATAAAAACGCGGCAACAAGTTACATAGTGTCGTTTTTCCTGAACCGCTTTGTCCTACAAAAGCAACTGTTTCACCGGGAACAATCTGCAAATTGATATAGTTTAAAACTTTCGTTGAGTCCGCATACGAAAATGAAACATCGTCATAAATAATATCTCCATGTAAATGGTCAACAGAAACCGCATTAGGTTTGTCTTCAATAGTCGGTTTCTTATCGATTTCTTCCGTGAAACGTTTAAAGCCTGCAATCCCTTTCGGGTAACTTTCAATCATATTATTGACCTTCTCGATTGGACGAACAAAAACATTGGATAATAGAATAAATCCAACAAATTGCCCATCAGTGATCTCACCTTTGATTGTATAATAAGCCCCAAAAATCAGTGTAAACAAATTGATCAAACGAATCAAAAAGTAATTATATGCCGAACTGATCCCCATCACTTTATAGAACGTAATTTTTGATTGGCGATACGCTTGATTCAACCCCTCAAAGCGCTGACGTTCAAATGGTTCGTTAGCAAAAGATTGTGTAACACGAATCCCACTAACGGAGGCTTCGACACCTGCATTAAAGTCACCTAGATTATCATAAATTTTGGTATTGACTTTTGTCATCTTTTTATTGAAAAAGACTAATGCGATCGTGATGAACGGCAAGACGATAAACGTTACCAAAGCTAGTTGTACATGAATTCTCAGCATTAAATAAAAAGAGCCTACTAGCGTCATGATTGTAATAAATATATCCTCTGGACCATGATGAGCAACTTCTGAGATTTCAAATAAATCTGTTGTCAACCGACTCATCAATTTCCCAGTCTTTTGATTATCATAATACTCAAACGGTTGCGTCTGTAAGTGTCCATATAATTCGCGACGCATATCTGTTTCAATATTGACCCCCAATTTATGACCGAAAAAGACCACAATATACTGTAAAATAGTGTTAAGTATATAAAATAAAAGCAAACCTAGACACGCTAATGCGATCAATCGGAAATTTCCTTTAGGCATGATTTTATCAATGACTTGATTTACTACAACTGGAAATGATAATTCCAGCAAACCAGCTAAAACAGCACAACCAAAATCTAAAATAAATAAGTGCTTATATGGTCGATAATAACTAAAAAATCGTTCTAACATAATCTCCCTCTTTCTTTCGACACTACCACCATTATACGCAAAGAATGATTGGATGCAAAGCTTGAAAGACGTAAAATTGTAAGAAAATAACGCTAAATTTGGTAGTAAAACCGCTCAAAACATATTTCTATTCATTTTAAGGTAAAAGCAACCCAAAATAGAATAATAATAACCAAAATTCATATTGAAAAAAAGTTCTTTTAACTATATTATATATAGGGTTGTATAGTTAGATATACAGTCAATATTGATTATTATAAGGAGTGTTTAAGTGAAAACAACAAAATTAGTGATTGGCATTATCAGTATTATTTTATCATTATTAGTTTTATTCCAATCCTGCGTCGCCGGGCTATCAAACAGTATAAACAATAATGGGGAAGCTGGCGGAAGCGCTGGTATGTTGTTAGCTATCTGTTTATTAGTTGCTGGGATTGTCGCGATTGCAACTAGAAATTCGTCTGGTAATGGCGGTTTTGTCGCAGCTGGATTTTATATTGCTGGAGGGATTATTGCCTTCTTACTTGCTGGCGGCTACGGAGATTTATATATTTGGTCCGTATTGTCGATTATTTTTGGAGCAACTTTCGTGATTGGGGATACGAAAAAAAGAAAATAGCTAAGATAATTATATCGTAAATAATGAGTTTCCAAACTGGAGAGGAGACATTCTCTCCAGTTTTTTAGACATTTTGAAAAACTCCGATTGCTGTTATGTCAATAACTTGAAAAGCAGCAAGCAATTTGTTAAATTAAACATATACATGTACATCATAAAAAACACCGATGAGTTGCTTATGTCTTGGGGAAGATAGGCCTGATCGGTGTTTCTGTTTTTATTATACTAAATGTAGGGTTTTTTCACCACTTCAAAAAAAAACTATCGATAGTACTTTTTTGAAGAACAAATTGTCAAAATATGTTTTTTTATTCGCTTTCTGATCATGAAAGTGAATTTTTTAGCGTATATTTTTTTTATGAGTTTATTTACCCAAACATACTTTTTAATAGCCCCTTCCTGACAGCATTCTAATCTATATTAAAAATTTCTTTCTGTTCTTTTGTGAAGAACTTCGCTACAATGAAAAAGGATTCAGAAATTTTTCGTGAAAATTAATAAGGGGTGCAATTTTTTTAATGAAAACCATTGTTTTTGATGTAGATGATACGATTTATGACCAGCAACAACCATTTAGAAATGCAATAAACTCAGTATTTCCAGATGTAAAACCTGAGGACATGCATGCGTTATATATTCGCTTTCGCTTTCATAGTGATGAAACCTTTCCCAAAGTCATGTCTGATGACTGGACACTAGAGTTTATGCGCTTTTATCGAATTAACGAGTCATTAAAAGACCTAAATTATCCAAGTGTTTCACAAGATAACGGGCTGATTTTTCAAAAAACATATGAAGAAGAGCTGGATAATATCGTGATGCATCCAGAAGTAAAAAAAGTGTTCGATTTCTTAAAGGAAAACAACATTCCGATGGGGATCATCACAAATGGTCCAACAGATCATCAATTCAAAAAAGTGAAGCAGCTTCAATTGGAAAATTGGGTTCCTACTGATAATATCATTATTTCCCAAAGCACTGGTTTCCAAAAACCAGAGAGAGAAATTTTCGACCTTGCTGCTAAAGAATTTAACATGGAATGCGCTCATACATTATATGTTGGTGATAGTTTTGAAAACGATATTGCCGGTGCAACCAACGGCGGTTGGAAATCTTTATGGTTCAACCACCGCTTACGAGAAATGCCTGTTGGTGAAAAAGCACATCATCTGAAAGAAGTCACTTCATTTGAAGACCTTTTCCCAACGATCCAATCATTATTCTCATAATAAATCTAAAAGAGCTTGGAGCATACCAGTGGTATGCTCCAAGCTCTTTTTATTCACCAATACTCAAAATCGTTCGAATATCGTCTTCCGTCATTTTGGCTAATTGCTCCTCATTTCCTTGAATTACTTTTTGGAATAGCTCACGCTTTTCTTGTTGTAAGGAATCCATTTTTTCTTCAACAGTTCCTTCAGCAATCATGCGCCAGACTTCAACAACATTCTTTTGCCCGATTCGATGGGCGCGTCCAGCCGCTTGTTCTTCTACTGCTGGATTCCACCATAAATCGTAAAGAATCACGGTATCAGCACCCGTTAAGTTTAATCCTGTGCCCCCAGCTTTCAATGAAATCAAGAAGACATCTTTTTCACCTGCATTGAATGCGTCCGCCATTGCCATCCGTTCTTTTGGTTTTGTACTGCCTCGTAGATAAAAGGTCGTTAAACCTATTTCAGTTAATTCTTCTTCGATAATCGACAACATACTTGTAAACTGTGAAAAAAGTAATACTCGTCGATTATTTTCTTTAGCCGCTACTAGTAAGTCTTTAACTTGCTCTAGTTTTCCAGAGCCACCTGTATAATCATCAATGAATAAACTAGGATCACAACAAATTTGGCGCAGACGAGTCAAACCAGCTAAAATACTCAAACGATTTTTCTTGAAGGAATCTTGGTCCATTTGACTGACATCTTCTTGCATTTGTTTCAGATAAGCCAGGTAAACTGTCTTTTGTTCTTCTGTCAGAACACTGTACAAATTACTTTCAATCTTATCAGGCAAGTCGGCCAGTACCGTTTTCTTATCTCTTCTTAAAATAAACGGTTGGATCATTTTGGCGATTTCTTCTGGTTTCATCGATCTAAACAAGGTTTTAGATGGAAATAATCCTGGCAAGATCATTTGGAAAATCGACCATAATTCATCGATATTATTTTCGATTGGTGTCCCACTTAAGGCAAAGCGTTGAGGAACCGTCAAGCTTTTTAGTGCTTGTGCTGTTTTTGTCGCACTGTTTTTTACCATTTGAGCTTCATCTAAAATCAAGTAACCCAAATTTAAAGCTTGATACATCTCGATATCTTGTCTTAAACTAGCGTACGAAGTGATCACAATGTCTAAGTCCGTTTGGTTGGCTAGCCGCTCACGTTCTGATTTATTTCCAGCAACAACTTCGGCTTGTAATTCTGGCGCAAATTTTTTGATTTCCGCTGCCCAGTTATAAATCAAACTAGCAGGTGCCACAATCAGCGCGGCCCCTTTTTGTTTTTGTTCCTCTTTTTCAGACAATAGATAGGTGATCGTTTGTAAAGTCTTCCCCAGCCCCATTTCATCCGCTAAAATACCGCCAAATTGATAATAGCTAAGCATTTTTAACCATTTGAATCCATCTATTTGATAAGTTCTAAGCGTCGCTTGAATATTTTCAGGCAATGTTGCTGCAAACTCTTCGGGATGAGTCAAATTTGAAACCATTTCTTTAAAAGAATCTGAAAAATGCGCACGACTATTGTTTTCCAACATATTTTCGATCATCAGTCCTTGGTTTCGTGGTACTTGGATCGTTCCTTGAACGTTTTTCATATTCTGCCTCAACATGGTTAAGACTTCACTAGTTTGTTGAAATTCTTCCGAATCTAATGATAAGACTTCTCCGGTTTCCAACGTATAAAAACGATCATTACGTAATAAGCTAGCCAGTACCGCATCGATTTCTTGTTCAGCGATACCTGTGACATCAAAACGAACATCTAGCCAAGAATCTGAATCAGACACTTCAATCAATGGTTGATGATGGGCGGCATCTAAATACAGTTCTCGTAGTTTTTTGCCCATTCGAACTTCTCCCAAACGTCGAAAAGTCGGTACTTCTGCTTTGAAAAAGTAGTATAATCGTTCACCAGCTGGTAATGCTTTTTCATAGCCATCTACTGTTTTTTGATAACTAAAAGCTGCTAATTGCTCTAAAATTTCTTGTTCTTTCTTACTGTCGCGCACGACCTCCTGATTATCATCTGATGCAACTGAATGTTCTTTATCAGTTGAAAAGACGACTGCTCCATAGGTAAAATCTACACGTACTTTGATCATTCCTTTGATTTTACGGAAAATGAAAATCGTTTCTAAAGGATGATAAACCACTTCTTCTGCCACCACATCACTAACAGAAACTGTTCCAATTTTCTTCAGCAAAGGAATGACTGAACCAAATAAATCAGATAATTCATTTTTTTCATAAAGAATCTCTGGTTTTTCCACACGCTTTAATAATTGCAGTAATGTCGTATAAATTGCTTCTTGCTCTTGCGTAAAAATAAAAACTTGCTCTTGACTAAAGCCCCATTGATAATGGGCTAAAAAGGTAGTCAACTGGTCATCGATCGTTAGTCGATAATGGTTATCTTCTAGCTTATTCAGACTAAAGTAAATCGGTAAAGCTCCTTTTACAAAGGACAAATGTCGATATTTTTTACCTTCATCATTTAATTGAAAATGAGGGGTTTTACTCATTTTTTCAAGTAGTGTTTGACCTTGATCGATTGGTAAAACGAGATATCGCTTATCGATCTTCCCTTTAACTTGAAGTCCATTGGCACCTAATAATTGACTTGTTTGATAAATCGCTGCTAATTGCTCTAACAACTCCTGATTTTCAATTGGAAAAGCTTCTTTCTTTAAATCAAAATGATGTTGTTTATTGATCAAAAAAGTGCCTTCTTTTTGAAAAGTTTGGAAAAATTCACCGATATTTTTAATGATATAGGTTTTCGGTTTAACGCCTTGGTAACCAAGTCGTAATGAAATCCCTAAAACGGCCAATTCAGGATAATAACTATTCGTTTCAATTACATCAACGATATACTCAACAGTCAACGGTGTAATAGTCGTTTTTTCCTCTAACTGATTTAGTTTAGCGAAACCTTTCGTAAACATTTCTGAGATTGATAAAGTCCGTTTTTCAAATGTAACAGGTTGATCTGCCTTTATGATTCGAGCAGTTCCTTTTTGACGTAAATATAATTCGACGGCAACTGTATGTTTGCAATAACCATGATCTTTCCAATAAGGACATTCACAAATATCATTTTCTTTGGCTGTACCGTCTAATTGCACTCGATATAGTTCATTGCCTAAGACTTCTGCATGCCATATTTTACGTTCAGAGTCTTGAACAACTGACAGGACTCTGCCTTCTTTCATATATTCTCGACCTCGTTCAACAATTCGCTCTGGAATACTCCACTTCATGTTCTCACCTCCTAGGCTGTTTAAGCCGTTTGATAGGTCACTTGACTTTGACCGTTTCCATTTGTTCTGATTTGTAACTGTTGTGGAATTCTCGCTTTTAATTCACTTACATGACTAATAATACCGATCATTCTTCCTTCGTTTTCGATTGTTTCCAATGCCTCCATCGCCATTTCCAAGGCTTCTTCATCTAAAGAGCCAAACCCTTCATCAATGAAGAGCGCTTCGATTAAAACACCACCAGCTTGCTCTTGAATTACTTCTGCAAGAGATAAGGCTAATGCTAGGGCTGCAATAAAGCTTTCCCCACCTGACAAAGTATGAGCGCTACGTGCATTCCCTGCATTATCGTCATACACATTGATTTCAAGCCCCGTTTGATTTTTAAAACTCCCAGAATCCTGATTCAATTCAAATTGATAACGATTTTTCGTCAATAAGCCTAAACGCTGATTTGCAACTTTTAAAACTTCTTCCAAATAGGTCTGTAGCACGTATCTTTCAAGACTAGTTTTTCTGGGATTATCCCCATTGACAGTGGTTGCCAATTGATGCAAAGCTGTCACTGATTCCCATTGCTGTTCGATTGAAACGATCAATTCTTTAACTTGTTTTTGAATTTTTTCGTTTGCTTGGATTTTTTCTTGTTGTTGATAATAATTAGCTTCTTTCGTTTGAAGCGAGATTGTTAATGCTTCAATTTCCTCTAGCAAACTTGTTAGCTCTGGTTTCGCTTTATTTGCCAATTTATTTTCTAGTTCTATCAATTGAAATGTCAGCTGATCCTTTTTTTTATCAAATGCAGTTAGTTCTTCTTTGATAGCTTCTAATTTAGGGACTTCTCTCAATAAAACTCGTACAACTTTCTCGTCTAAATCAAAGCTTGACTCTTTTAACGCTTTAGTCAACTGTTGCTCTAATGATATTTTTTCAGCTAGGTTTGTCGCTTGCTCTTTTTCTAGGTGTTCTTCACTATATTTTAGTAATAATCGACGCTCTTTTGCGTTTGCTAGTTGAGCTTCAATTTCTTGTTTTTGTTGTTCCCACTGTGCAACTTGTTGTTCAAGTTGCTCTTGTTTTTCTGTTATTTCAGCTAAGGAAAGTGTTTCATCGTTCAATTGTTCTGAGATTGTTTTTAGTTTTGTTTGATTGGTTGCTTGCTCTTGCTGTTTTTCAATAACGATTTTTTCTTGTTCATGAACTTTTTGTTCTTGCTCTTTAACTGTTTTTTCTATCTCAATAATGCTAGCTTCAGCAGTTTTGATTTGTTCTAATTCAAATTTGAGTTGGTCAGCTCTACTGTTTAAATCAGTGGTCACTTGGTCGATTTCTTCTGAATTTAACGGTGCCTGTAACGTAATGACTTGTTTTTCTTGTAGTTGTTCAAATAATGAACTAACCTTGCTCTTTTGTTGAGTTAATTCCTTTTGTAATTCTTGTTCAGCAAGCTTCAGTTGAGTCGCTTGAGTTTCTAATTTAGCAACAGTCGCTGCTTGTTTTTGAGCAGTCTGTTCAATTACATCGAGTTGATGTTCAATCGATTGAATTTCCTCTAATGTAAACTCTTGATGTTCTTTTTGACTTGGATGTTCCATGGAGCCACAGACTGGGCAAGGCTCTCCATCTACTAAAAATAAACTTAAACGGCTAATTTGCATCTTAGCCCACTGACTTTTTTGTTGCGCAACTTGATGGTAGATCGCCTCTTTTTCAAGCACCGCTTCTTTTAGTTCTGCTTCCTTTGCGGTTAATTGCTCTATAGTGGTGCTCGTTTTTGCTTCAAGTTGTTGCTGTTTTTCCCAACTCTCCAAAAAAATCAACCACTGATCCTGTTGTCGCTCCAGTTCCAATTGATTTTTTTCAATTTGTGCTTTTCCTTCGATAACTGCAAGTTCCTTTTGATAGGTTTGCTCAGCGCTCTCTTGGATTTTCTTGATTGCTGTAAGCTGAGTTGCTAATATGTCTAACTCAGAACGAACTTTTTCAATATTACTTGCTACTTTTTCCTTTTCTTCATATAAAGGAAGTTGGAATTTCAGCTTGGTTACTTGTTCTTTTAAAGCATTCATTTCAGTAGCTTGATTAAGATTTTCTTCTTGTCTTTGTTCCCATTGCCGGATCAATTGCAACTGTGTTGCTTGCTCGATCTGATTCGTTTTCAGCTCTTGATCATAGTTTGAAATCAGCTTGGCTTTTTCATCGATTTTTTCAATCATGCTTTGATGCTTTTGCACCCATTGAAGTTGTTGCTCTTCTGAACGTAGCTTTTCGATCATAATGGCCGCTTGATCCAGCTCTTTTTTTTGTTTTTTTAGTTGGCTTTGCTTTGTAAATTCATTAGCTAGTTCTTCTAAAGCAAACTTTTCTTGTTCTTTTTGCTGTTTTTGTTTTTGCAAACTGGATAACGCAGCTTTTTCAGTTTCCTGTAGCTTGGTTAGTGTCGCTTGTTGCTGAGCTAATGCGGTTAATTGTTGCTCTACCGTCAATTCTTCCGACAATGGCTCTTGCCAATATAATTGATCCAATTTTGCTTGGATCGTCTGCTGTGTTCCCTCAATGTCTTTATTAACTGCCTTCAGTTGTAGCTTTAGCTGTTCATTTAAGGTCTGATACAATTGCGTGCCAAACAAGTTACGCAAAACTTTTTCTTTATCATTACTATTGGCAATCAAAAAGGTGCGGAATTCTCCTTGTGGTAAAAGAACGATCTGCGCAAATTGAGTCGCATCTAAATGTAGAAGCTCTTGGATAAAATTATCAACTTCTCGTCTTTTCGTATACTCTCTCAGCTCTTTGCCAGCATGATCTTTAACGATCAATGAAATCTTTGCACTTTGAGTCCTAGTACCGTCACCACGTTTTTTATATAGCTCTTGTTCTGGCTTTCTCGTGATATCATAAAAATAATCTCCATGAGAAAAAGCCAAATGCACTTCTGTCGGCTCCGATGGATCAGCAAACGTTGAACGCATTTCTTTTCCTTGCCGTAATTTCCCTGAGCTTTCGCCAAATAAAGCATAGCTCATTCCATCAAAGATCGTAGTTTTACCAGAACCTGTTTTTCCACTGATTAAAAATAAAGATGAATCTTCAAATTTAGTAAAATCGATTGTTTCATCAATATAAGGTCCAAAGTTTTTCAATGTTAGTGCTGATGGTTTCAACTTATTTCCCTCTTTCTGCTTGATGAATATCTGCTAGATTTTCTTTGATCCATACGTGTTGTTGTGCCGTCAATTCCTCTCCCGTTACTTCTGAAAAGAATTGGTCAACTAACTCTGTTGGCGCCAAGGTTTTGATCTCTTTTTTGGCTTGATTGCTTTTTTGTTGCTCTTCTCTTCCAAATAGACGCTCAACACCGATCACTCGCGGATAAATTTGCCGTAGCTGATTCATCATATTTGGAATCACAGCTCGATCTGTTAATTGAATATGTAAATAATTTTCACGATTGATCGCTTCATAAATTTCTGGTGTCGTCAGCTCTTTAAAACTACCTTCTATTTGCAACACATCTCTCAGTGGTGCAATCTCTTGAAACTCAAATGTTGTTTCATTTACTTGAGTATCAACGATCCAAACCCCTTTTTTCTGGTTCATTTCTGACAAAGAAAATTTTAGTGGGGATCCACTATAACGAGCATTTTCAGCTTGCAACGCATTTTTCCCATGCAAATGGCCTAATGCGACATAATCAAATGATTCTAATAATGACAATGGGACTGTATCTAAACCACCAACCATCAGTTTGGTTTCTGAGTCAGACTTTTCACTGCCAGCGACAAAAAAATGACTAACTAGAACATGGGCCATATTAGGCTTGAATTGTTTTTCCATTGCTGCAATGACTTCCTTCATTGCTTGTTCAATCGTCCGAATCTCTTCATTATCAAAGTACAAACGAGCTGAAATTGGTTCAAAATATGGCAATAAGAAAAATTGTGTATTCGCCAGTTCCACTGGCTGAAACGCTTGGTCTAGACGCGTATTCAAGTGAAAATCCGATTGAATAAACCATGGTCCTCCCGTCTCTAAACGAGTACTACTATCATGATTTCCAGAAATTGCCAACACAGGAAATTTTTCCTGCAAGTTCATTTCTACGATCATCCGATTAAAGACCTCGATTGCTTCTACTGAAGGAACTGAACGATCATACAAATCGCCCGCAACAACGATTGCCTCCACTTTTTCCTTTTTAGCAATCATTAAAATTTGCTTGAATGCATCGGTCTGCTCTTCTAATAAATCATAGCCATGTAATTTTTTACCAATATGCCAATCTGCTGTATGTAAAAAACGCATTTTCCCACCACCTAAAAAAGTCCTTCTTACTATTATACCAAATTTATGGAGAAATTTATTGTTCAAATGTATCCTATTTTAATTACTGTAAAAAAATTAGGTCTTAACGGGTCTAGATATGATTAATTTGAAACTTGATTAACGATCGAGCTAATCAAAAAAACGAACCAAAACTATGCTTGTTTTGATTCGTTATGTTCTATTCTTGTACTTCGTATTTAAAATCAGGATCGATTTCTTTGTCTAGAGTATCAAAAGAAGCCTGCATTCTACGTTCAACTTCTGCAATCCCCTCTTTATCCATCTTAGCAATATCACTTACATCGATCGGCTCACCAAAACGAACGGTCACACGACGACGTTTAAATAAATCTTTCAATTTTAATGGTCCTTGATATACTGCAGGAACAATTGGCACCTTCGCCATTTTGGCAATCAAGGCAACGCCGCCTTTTAACTCAGACGAATGACGTGTTCCACTTGGAAACATCACTAAACTTAAATCAGTATTTTTTAAGCTTTTCACAGGTGTTTTGATGGCACTTGGACCTGGTTTTTCCCGATCTACTGGGAAAGCATTCGCATGTTTTAAAATAAAACTTAAAAATGGATTCTTAAATAATTCTTTTTTCGCCATAAAACTAAACTTTTTTGGTGATCCGCCAACCGCTAAATATAACGGCTCCCACCATGTTCTATGAGGAGCAACTAAAATAAAATTTTCATTTTGAGGAATACGGTCTTTCTTTTCATAGTGTGCATTGCCGTTGATAATCAATAAAACAACCCGGACAACGCCACGCATAAACGTAAAAAACATAGTCTTCTTCCTTTCTTTTCACTAGCTATAAGTATGCCGAAAACTGTTGCTTTTGACAAGTCTTTTTCATAGGTTTCTTCTGTATCTTAATCGTAGTATAATATAAGGATATCTTATGTTCCATTAAAGAGTGTTATGAAAAACTGGAGGTGCCACCTATGATCGAATTTAAACCACTCGCTATTACGGAAAACGAAGCTTGCCTGTTTGATTTACTTTCTGAAAATCAAGTAGAAGTCAAAAAAGTTCCTGTCGAAGAAAATAGAGTATTTTCCCTAGCACTTTATGATGGTAATCAATATATCGGTGGCATTACAGCGAATAAATGGATGAATGCTACCCATATCTCACTACTAGCACTCAGCAAATCATACCGTCATCAAGGCTATGGTACACAGTTACTAAAAAAAGCCGAAACTTTTGCTAAACAAGAAGGCGCAGCGCTTATCACAATCAATACTCAAGATTATCAAGCAAAAACATTCTATGAAAAACAGGGCTATCACGTTTTTGGACAACTAGCTGATACGCCTTTTGTTGGAACCACAAAATATTATATAGTTAAGCAAATTTAACACAAGAAAAATTAAAGGAATGAATCATACATGTTATTACCAGGCGAACGAATCGATCAACTATTTGCAGATGATATTCAAATCATTCAAAGCAAAGAAGTTTTCTCTTTTTCCATTGATGCTGTCTTACTAGCAAATTTCCCAGCATATCCTAAAAATGGCAATATTGTAGATCTCTGTGCTGGAAATGGAGCCGTTGGTTTATTTGCTAGTCGCAAAACCAATGCAAAAATTACGCAAATCGAGTTGCAAGAGCGTCTAGCGGATATGGGTCAAAGAAGTATTCAACTAAATCAATTGGAAGAGCAACTGTCGATGGTTGAACTGGATTTAAAACAAGCAACTACCTTAATTAAACCAGACTCAGTTGATTTAGTTTTGTGTAATCCACCATATTTCAAAGAGCTGCCTATTAGTCAAAAAAATCCGAATCCTCATTTAGCAATCGCTCGTCATGAGATTCATACTACATTAACCGAAGTCGTTGAAGTCTCTGCAAAACTGCTAAAAACAAATGGCCGTTTAGCAATGGTTCATCGTCCTGATCGCTTTTTAGACATTTTACACGCAATGGAATCTGCCCATATTGCACCCAAACGAGTTCGTTTTGTCTATCCTAAAGTCGGTAAAGAAGCAAATACCTTATTGATTGAAGGAATCAAACAAGGGAAAAAAGACGGCTTTCGGGTTTTACCACCCTTGTTCACGTATGATGAACAAAATAACTACTCACCAGAAATGAAGGCGATGTTGTATGGAAACTGATCATTATTTTTATGTACTGCACTGCAAAGATGATACTTTTTATGGTGGCTACACAACTGATCCCGCGCGACGATTGCAAGAACATAATAGTGGTACAGGGGCAAAATACACACGACTTTCCTCCCGCTTACCTGCTAAAATGATCCATGTCGAAAAATTCACTAGCCGTAGTGATGCGACTAAAGCAGAATATGCTTTTAAAAAATTAACAAGAAAGCATAAAATTGCTTATTTAATAGAGAAAGGAGTAAAAAAATGGCCTTAATCATTCGACCATTCAACAATAATGATGCGACTAAAATTGCCCTACTCTTAAAAAGAAACTTCTTAGAAATAAACAGCAACGACTATCCACTTGTCCAGATGCACAAATTAGCTGCTGAATACACGCCAGAAAAAATTTCTACTCAAGCAATATTTGGTCATACTTATGTAGCTGAAATAAATGGTACTCTAGTCGGTACAGGAACGATTTGTCCATTTTGGAATAGTCAAACGGAAAGTATTATTTTGAGTCTGTTTGTTCAACTAGAATTCCATGGACAAGGGATTGGTTCAGCTATTATGAAGTACCTTGAACAAGATGAATTTTATCTTAGAGCGCATCGCATCGAAGTTCCTGCATCTAGAACTGCCAAAGAATTTTATCTACATTTAGGGTATCAGCTAAAACATGCTGAAGGCATTGAAGATGAGAACGGCTATATTCGGATGGAAAAGCGACGTTAAAAAACCCTCCGTCATTCATTCAACGGAGGATTTTATAGCGCATCTATCTAAGCTCTTGTTTAACTTTATAAAGTAAGAATAGCAGAAATACAATATTAACAAATAAAAATGGTACCATAAAATCTTGTAGTAGTAAACTTGCCACGATCCAAGCTACAAAATACAAGACACTTTTACTATTAAACGGAAGATAGTTATGCTCTCGTTTACTATAAACAACCATATTCACAATGCTTCCACCTAAGAAACATACCAAACTTGCTGCCAAACATAAAATAAAGAATAGCGGTTGAATTTCGCCATTTACATAATTTTCATATAAAACGATCGACAGCCCCAAACCAACAAAAACAAAATAATGAGAATGGATCAATACTAAGCCAGCTGTCGACTTTTTCCGGTCAATCCCTGATTTGTATACAGCATTATAAAAGAGAAACATCACCACAACTAACAGAAAGAACAAAACACTACCAATGCTTATCTTATTAAAGGCAAACGTACTCGCTACAGCAATCACTGCTTCACCAAATAATAATAACGTAAATAAACTATAACGTTCCGTCAAATGACTAAAATTCGTGGGAAAATCTTCTAACGCTTTTTTCATTACAATTGGGAAAAAGGCTGTAATAAAAATTGAAAAAGCATATACGGTAAAGCGAATTGCATAGGTCCCCCAAGGTAAAATGTAATAAAACCGATCAACCCACTTGCACATAAAATAATTGCCAGCTGATAACATAATTTTTTGACCACAAGATCTTCTGTACTTCTCATTTTTAAATAATACTGTAATGCAATGCTAAAAAATAAGATCGATGTAGCTCCGGCAAAAGTAAAATGGGTCTTTTCAAAATCCACATTGATTGATTGAGCCAAAACCATTACCCAGAACATATCAAAAAATAAAAACAATGCACTGGTCTTATTTTTGATAGAAAAGCGATTAGCAAAAACGGTTTGATAGGTCCAAATTGTCCAAAATACCAGCGTCAACATTAAAAATTCACCTAGGCTTTGGAAAGATAACACTTGATTTGCATCAACAAACAAGATTGATGCAATACGACTAATGGCATAAGCAAAAATCAAATCATAAAACAGTTCGAATTCGGAAACCTCTTTTTTTAATACCTGCATTCGATCACGTCCATTCTGATTGATAGTTATCATCGTTTATTTTTATTATAATCGCGTTGGTCTAGTTAATACAAAAATAGTGACTTTTTGTCGTCAAAAAAAGAGCCCTGAAACAAAACTTATCATCAGCTTTGTTTCAGGGCTCTAAATCCGAAAAAGGGGAGAAAAAACGACATTGCTATTCTATTATTTCTGCACCTAAGGTTTGTCTAAAATGGTTCAAAGCCCATTCGTGACCTACTGGATCAAAACTTGCAACCGAATGTTTATGAATCACGATTTTATACCCTAAATTGTACGCATCCACAGCGGTGTGCAATACACAAATATCTGTACAAACACCCACTAAATGAACTTCTGAAATGCCTCTTTCTCGTAAACGAATATCTAGATCAGTTCCACTGAAAGCTGAATAGTGGCGTTTATCGATCCAATAAACATTAGCATTTTTACAACTTTTTTCATAGACTTCTGCAAGTTTCCCATACAGATTTCGACCAGAACTATTCGCAAGATTATGAGGTGGAAACAAAGCATTTTCTGGATGATACGGGTCATTTTGGTCGTGCCTATCAATCGCATAAACAACGAAATCTTTATTTTGAGTAAACGCTTTTGTCACCGTTACGATTGCTTCTTCAATCGCTTGTCCAGCAACTCCCGTGGTCAAAGCGCCTTTTGTCGCAACAAAATCATTCGTATAATCAATCGAAATCAATGCCTTCATTCTAAGACCTCCAATTAATAGACTCGACTAAACAAGATGTTCTACAAAATTAATCACCATTTGAGCTGACTTTTCTCCTGCTTCTTCAATAAATTCATCAAATGTTTGTGACGCTTCATGGTCAGCTGTGTCACTGATTGCTCTAACAACTAAAAATGGAATATTGAATTGTGCCGCTGCTTGAGCGATCGCTGCACCTTCCATTTCACAAGCTAATGCTTCAGGAAATTCGTTGATGATCTCTTTGACCTTTTCTTTGTCATTCACAAATGAATCCCCAGTTACGATCAATCCATGACGGATCGACATACCTGTCTTTTCAGCCGCTTTTTTCATTTCTAATTTTAAATAATCGCTTGATTCATAATATAACGGCATACCTGGTAATTGACCTGGTTTATAGCCAAATCCTGTGACATCTACATCAAAATAAGCTAATTTATCGGCAATCACGACATCGCCTACAGCTAAGCCTTGACCGATACCGCCAGCAGACCCTGTGTTGATCACCATGTTCACACCATACTGATGAATCAATAATGTTGTTGTCACAGCTGATAACACTTTTCCAATACCTGAACGGACAACGATCACTTCATGACGACCTAAAGAACCTGAAACGAATACTGCACCAGCTCTTTCCCAAGAACGCATATCAGATAAGCTCTCTTTTAAAATTTTTACTTCTTGATCCATAGCGCCGATAATTCCAATTTTCATAGAGACATCCTCTTTTCTATAAATTCAATACTATAAATAGTACAATAGCCAACAAAATTGCCACAACAATAATCGCTTTGGTCAGCGTATTACTGCGTTCGCGAATTTTTGTTTGCTCATTTGAGCGTGATTTGGTTATTTCTTTTTGCTTCTTGTGTTCTTTTCGGTAGAAATTCGAGATTTCTTTTTCCTTTTTACGGTACTCTTTATCCGCTTCTTTTTGTTCCTGCTCAAATATTCGTTTTGCGGCCTTTTCTTCTTCTTCTTTTCGTCTCCGTAATTCTGTCCGAGTGACCAGCGGACCTTTACTCATCGTTTATCCTCCTTCAGCAGCTCTTTTAATTGTTGCAGTTCCCAATACTGTACAGCAAATATCGTTTTTGCATCGCAAATCAAGCCACTGGCGATTTCTGCTTTTGCTTCATCCAATGTTAGTGTATATAATTCTAAAACTTCATCATCATCTTGAGGACGAGGATTAGGCACTTTTTCTAAGTCTTCTGCATAATAAATATGAAGGAGTTCATCAGCGAACCCAGGCGAAACGTACATCGACGTTACAAAGGTAAATTTATTAGCCCGATAACCAGTTTCTTCTTCTAATTCCCGTTCTGCTGTTACTTTTGGGTGATGTTGTTCACCAGGATCGATTTTTCCAGCAGGAATCTCTAAAAGAATTTTTTCCATCGGTTTTCTAAATTGTTTGACCATGATCATTTTATGATCGGCTGTAATCGGAATGACTGCAACCGCTCCTGGATGGAAAACCAATTCACGAGTACCAGTTTCTCCATTTGGTAAGCGGACTTCGTCTAAAACAACGTCAATGATCTTACCTTTAAATATTTCTTTTCTAGAAATCGTCTTTTCTTCAAACTCTTCAAAGTTCATCATGCAGTTCACCAATCTTTCTACGGATATATCATACCCTAATTTTGAAATTTTATCACTTATCGGTCTTTTTGTGAATCCTTTATAGATTCTATCGAGGTATTTTTTGAGTTTATTTAATCAATTTAAGAAAAATAGAGAGGAATAAAACTAAGAATCTAGTTTTATCGCTCTCTAAAGATCTTGATCTTCAATCATTTTATTATTTTTCTAATTCGGCTAGAGAGTTCATGATTTTAATTAAATCAGATTCATTATCACTTTTCTTACTATCTAATGTCCAACTGATACATTGTAAATAATGATCTTTCCCTTCCATTAAATCATAGATATAATAAACCTCGACACCATCTTTACTCGCAGTAAACTTACGACGTTCACCTTTTAGTTCATGGTATTTAATCTCTTCTTTTTTTTCATCTTTGATCTCACCTAAATCAGATAGATCAACAGAACTTTTGAAAGCATCAAAGTTGGCAAAATCCTTTTTAGCTTCACTCAATACCATATAGTATTCTTCATTCACCGCATTTTTCAAACTAACATCGGCATTATCACTTAACTCTTTTGCCTCAACAGTTTGCCAGCCATCCGTCAATTCTATTTTAAAATTACCATTTTTAGTCTTGACTACCTCTATCTTGCCCTTAGCCTCTTTTGATGAATCTTGGGTTGTTTCAGTAGCTGTTTTATTCTCATCAACAGTAGCGCTTGTTTTTGTTTTATCGCGTGGTTCATAGAATACTTCATCGTCACTATATGAGCTTGATTCCTCAACGCTAGAACTAGTTTGATCCCGATAAGCATCGAAATCTTCTTCTTCTTCAACTTTACGTCCAGAACAGCCTGTGACCAACAAGCCAACCAACAGTAGTGTCATGATTTTTATTTTCTTCACAATGTTTCTCCTTTTATCCAGATCGTTACCTTTCATTATACCTCACGTTTTTAATTTTTTCTCTTTTTTCTTTTGACTTTTTTGTGAACAATTTAGTTCATTCTACATCTAAAGTAGGAAAAAACACGATTTTGCCTTGTCATTTCTTACATTTTCTCTAAATATCAAAATCAACCTTTGGACTGATATTCTTTCTATATCAGAATGTGCTAAAATAACTTATGTAGCGAAGGTTAACTACTTTCGATGGAATGAATGATTGGAGGGAATTTAAATGAGAAATAGAAACATGTTCATAATAATTGCAGGTTTATTTTTAGTAGGTTTAATTTTGCGCCTTGTCACTGGTATCCATACACCAGTTATTGCTGTGGCTCTTTTGATCCTATTGATTTTATTTTTTGTCGGATCAAAGAAAAAGCCTGGAAAAACAGAAGATCCACTGCCTAACCTTACGAAAACTAAAGAAGAGCATTATGCCAGTTTAGGAATGACCGATCAGGAAATCGATTTTTTCCGTGATACAATGAACATTACCAAGAAACAAATCGTTCAGCTACAAGAGAATATGAATGCCTCTACTAAATTAAGAGCGATCGACTTACGCAATGATACAATAAGAGTTTCAAAAGCATTGTTTAAAGAATTAGTGAAAGAACCAAAAAAATTGCATTTAGCGAATCACTTTCTTTACACTCACCTACCTAACTTAGTTGATTTAACAAGCAAATACTTGGAAATCGATGATCATGAGATCAAAAATAAACAAACTTATGAAAAGTTAGAGGAAAGTGCACAAATCATCGATCAAGTCTCTAAATTGATCAAAAAAGACTATGAACAGTTTGTAGCAGAGGATTTAGAAGACTTAGATGTTGAGATTTCTGTTGCTAAAAATAGCTTAAAAAGAGATAATGAAGGTAACAATCATCAAGAATAATCGTTTTGTTTCACTTTTGCTTTGAAACATGCCAAGAAATACAATAACGTTATGAGCTGATATTGATTGCTCCTGCGATTACTCGCCGTACGAAAAGACTTGGTACAAGGTCAAGATGACTGAAAAGAACGTTGTTGCCAGATGTTACCTAGCTTCACGGGCTAACTCTTCGGGAAAAAGATAAAAATAGTTTGTGGCAAAAAGCACCACAATCGATTTTTCCTATTTTCCTGTCAGAGTTGAACGAGCCCGCTACGCTTTTAAATTTAGGAGGATTCAGAATGGAAAATGACCCAAAAAATGTAACACCAGTGAATGATACACTGGATGATTTATTAAATAATCCCTTTTCAACCCCTGTTGACTCATTGACTACGACTCAACAGAGTGAAATTTCTGCATTACAAGATCAACAAGTTGCTGAACGTTTAGTTGATAAACTACCTGCTGATAGACAAGCTCAAGCAAGAGAGCTTGCTTCAAAAATCGATGTTCAAGATTCGCAAGCAGTTATCACGTATGGATCAGCCGCACAAACAAAGCTAAGTGAATTTTCACAATCAATGTTAAATCATGTACAAGCACAAGATATCGGACCTGTCGGTGATTCATTGACTGATTTGATGTATCGTTTAAGCGAAGCAAACCCTGATCAGCTTAAAGCTGGTGAAGGAAATTTCTTTTCAAAAATGCTTGGAAAAGTTAAACAATCTGTTTTTGAAATCACTGCAAAATACCAAAAAATCGGTGCTCAAATCGATAAAATTTCAATCAAGTTAGATCATGAAAAAAATGGTCTTTTAAAAGACAACTTAATGTTGGATCAATTATATAATAAAAACAAAGACTATTTTGATGCGTTGAATATTTATATTGCTGCTGGAGAATTGAAGATGGAAGAATTACAAACCACCATTATTCCCGAAGCCATGAAAAAAGCTGAAGTCTCAGGCGATCAGATGGATGTTCAAATTGCAAATGACTACACCCAATTTTTAGATCGTTTAGATAAACGAACACACGACTTACGTTTGGCACGTCAAATCACGATCCAACAAGCACCACAAATTCGTTTGATCCAAAATACAAACCAAGCATTGGCAGAAAAAATCCAAGCGTCAATCAATACTGCCATCCCACTGTGGAAAAACCAAGTGGTCATTGCTTTAACACTCTTACGTCAAAAAGATGCTGTTACAGCACAACGCCAAGTTTCTGAAACAACCAATGACCTATTGAAGAAAAATTCTGAAATGCTTAAAATCTCTGCCATCGAAACTGCTAAAGAAAATGAGCGTGGTATCGTTGACATTGATACATTACAAAAAACACAAAATGATTTAGTTGAAACAATTCAAGAAACCCTAAGAATTCAGCAAGAAGGTAAAGAAAAACGTCGTGCAGCTGAAATTGAATTAGGACATATGGAAGAAGATTTGAAGAGTAAATTATTAGAATTAACTCAATAACGATAAATATAAGCGTGAGGCAAAACTAAAGATAAGTTTTGTCTCACGCTTATATCTTTAGACTAATTCATGATAAGATGTGCGAATTTTTTCAAATAATTTTGTATATGGTTTTAATCCAGTGTACTGTTCAATCGCTTGATCCAATCCCTGCTCTTTAATCGCCTCTTGCAATGCGCATGCTTCGGCATCTGTTGGCTCTTCAAATTTCATTGCTGCCGCAATCGCAATCGCCAACGCTTTTGGTGTTTCATTAAAAGCTTCCACAAATTGTCTCGCCGGTTGAATAAACCGATCATTTTCGCCAATTTTCCTAATTGGCGAGCGGCCGACGCGAGTTACATAATCTGAAACATAGGGATTTTTAAAACGTTCAATAATTTTATCGATATACGCTTGGTGCTCTTGGTGGGAAAATTGAAATTTTTTTTCTAATAACGCCCCCGTCTCCTCCAAAGCACTACGTACGATAAAGAGCACTTTTTCATTATGGATCGCATCTTCAATTGATTCTATATCTCGCATATGCCCAAAGTAGGCTGTCACAGCATGACCTGTATTAACGGTAAATAGTTTCCGCTCAATATAAGGCGTTAGATCTGGCACATAGTTTAATCCGGCGATTTTTGGTGCATTACTTTTATTCATAGGCGCTTCTACTACCCATTCATAAAATGGCTCTACCGTTACAGTTAAAGGATTTTTATGATGCTGGTTTGGTACGATCCGATCTACCGCAGAATTAGGAAACGCAACAAATTCATTCGCATATTCTTTAGCCTCAGTAGATAAAAGTGGCAACACGGCTGATCGAATAATTTCAGAGCCCCCAATCATATTTTCACAAGCAATCACAGTCAAATAGTCTTGCTCATTTTTTCTTAGCTCGATCCCTTTGGCAATGATTTCTGCCAATTTTGGTAAAATTGTTGGCCCGACCGCAGTTGTTATTATCTCGGCTTTGCTAATATAAGTCGCTAACTCTTCAGTTTCAGTTATACTATTAACGGCCTTGATTCCTTGAACAGTAAATTGTTCTTGTTCCTCATTTGCCAAAATAACCTCATATTCTCCTTGTTCATTGATCTGAGCTACGATTGCTTCATTCACATCAGCAAATACCAGTTTATAACCTGCTTGAACCAACAACCACCCAATAAATCCTCGCCCAATATTACCAGCACCAAAATGAACAGCTAATTTTGTCATGCGATCACCTCTTCTTTAAACAGATCGATAATTTCTGCTTTGGTCCCAGCAGCAATCAATTGATGTACGTTCTCCATCTCGGCACAAACTAATGCAATACTAGATAAAAGCGCTAAGTGTTCATCCCCTAAGCCTGCGATTCCAATAATCAATCGCACTTGATTTCCGTCAAAATCCACACCTTCCGGTACTTGTAAAACAACGATCCCAGATTGCTTGATCAACGATTTTGAATCGTCGGTTCCATGAGGGATTGCTACCATATTGCCGATATAAGTAGTTGTTAGACGATCGCGTTCAATCATCTTTTCAACATAATCAACCGATACATATCCCTGATTCGATAATTGTTTTCCTGCTGCTTGGATAGCTTCGTTTTTATTTGAAAAATGTTGTTGTAATAATATATCGTCTTTTTTTAATGTCATCATATTATTTTTTCCTCATTTCTAAATAAGATAATAATTTTTGAACAAAATAGGATGTGATTTCTTCGTTCGCTCCATGTTCCAAAAGTTGGATCATTTGTTGATCGTCTACAAATAAGGTGCTGATATAGCTGATCATTTCTAAGCCTTCTTGTGAAAATTTCTCAGGAACTAAAAGTAAAATAATTCGATCAACAGGCATTCTTGTATGATCCATTGTTTCAATGAGAATAGACTGCTCTAATGAAAACAATTGAAAAAAGGGTTCTTTGATTGATTCATTGCGAGCGTGGAACAGTCCAATTTTTGTATCTGGAATGCCAAAAGCTTTCCAATTCCCATCATGTAAAAAAGTACTGACTAATGACTCTACATTTAATCCTGGCGCTTTTTCTAACAATTGCGTACAAATAACTCGAACCGTATCTTCCATCGTTCCTACATTTTCATTTAACTTAGAATAGTTAAAGTTCTTTAAAATTGCTAAAACGATTGATGTGAACATTTTCTGCTGTTCTAAAAAATGAGTGGCTTCCAGCAAGGTTAGCTGCACTGCTTGCTCTTCTTGGGCAATTTTTTTATGATACCCACTGTGTAAACTTTTCAAAAAAACACTGATTTGTGAAAGTTCTCTTTCCGTCAAAATAGGTGAAACTAAAAAATAATCAAAATCTACCTGACCTAGATCGATCGTAGAAATAATGACAGTGTATTTACCTTCAGCTTTCCTTTTCCCTAACTCAAATAAAGAGACTGTTTCTAATTTTTTTAATTGAGGAATTCGTTGCCGTAATCGAGTAACAAGCATCCTAGAGGTGCCAATGCCACTAGCGCACACAACCAACCCAGAAAAACTGTTTTCACTTTCTAATTGCAACAACACTGCCCCAAAATGTAATACTAAATACCCGATTTCTTCATCTGGTACCGTCTTGTCTTGATAGACTTGATCAAATGCTCGTCTGACTACTTTAAACAAAGCTTCATAGTCTTGCTTGATTGATTGAATCAAGGGATTGTAAATACGCATACCTTGTTTTAATCGTCTTAACGTTGGGCGTAAATGAGCGATCAATCCTTTTGTTAAAAGCTCTTTTGGTAATTTTTGACCTAATTCTGCTTCAACGTTTGCAATTAATTTTTTGACGAACATCATGATTTCCAGTTCTTCATTTTCCAAGTTATATACTGTACTTTCAGTGCTTTTAACCCCTCTCAGATGCGTCGTAACATAGGCCGCTTCACCATCTGGTACGAATTCTGCTTCCATATCCAAAATATCAGCTAACATATTTTTGGCTACTGTAAACTCGGGGTATTGTGTCATTTTTTCACCAGTGCCATTGGGTTGGATAAAATTACCTGCGATCATTCGTTCAACTGAAATCGAAATATGCACGATCAAATTCGCATAAGCTTCATCATTGATTCCCTCTATATTGTTATTGCGCCAGCTTTTAACACTGCACTCCACTTTTTTTAATAACGTTTCACTAACTAAATCGAGTAAACGATCTTCCACCCATTCGTTCGTGGTATGATCTCGAGATTTTTCTTGGAAAAATTTTAGTAAACGATAATCTGGAAATTGCTGCCCAAAAAGCTCGCTCATCAACTGTCTTTTTTGCACTTCATTCGCTTTTAGAGAGACACCAAATCCTCTTCTTCTTTCAATTTTGACTGTATTTGGTAATCGTTCTTCAATTTTAGTTAGATCATTACTAATTGTTGAAATCGTAACACTTAAATCATTAGCTAGTCCGACTAATTTTACTGACTCTTCTTTTAAAAGAACTTTAAGAATTTTCTGTTGGCGTTCTTCTGGACTATAATCGTTATAAGATAAATCCATCAATTGCCAACGGAAGCGTTGCTTATCAGAATCAAGACCTACTAAGGATAAAATTCCATGCTCTTTTGCTAACGTAAGTTGATAAGAAGTCAGTGTACTTTCGACTTCCTTTAAATCACGTCGAATGGTTCGATGACTAACACTTAGATCTTCTGCTAGTTCGTTGATTGAAACAGAACGATTACTTGTTAACAGCTGTTCCATGATTAGTCGAGCTCGTGCTGAAAGATACATGGAATTCTCCTCTCTAACTCTTTTAGTTGTTAAACAGATGTTTTAACAACTAATATTTTTTCAACTAATTCATCATAGCGATCACTGCTTAAGAAATTATCAACAGACACATGATACGCCTTAGGTAATTTTTCCTTTGCTCGCGAAGTTAAGTCCTTATGGGTTACAACAATATCCGCATCTTCAGGTAATTGTGCGATAGCAGAGTTGATCACCTCGATTGATAACCCAGCTTTTTTCACTTTGATTCGTAAAACAGACGCGCCCATCGCACTTGACCCCATTCCTGCATCACAAGCAAAAATAATTTTTTTCGTATGCGCAAGCGTTTCAGCAGTATCACTGATTTTTTCAGCAGACGAAAAGCTACTTTGAACTTCTGGTACTAATGTCTTACGACCTTTTAAAGCACTTGCCTTTTCAGAAGCATCTTCAATCGTAGTATCCGTTGCTTTTGATGTTTTCAAGACAACGGAAGAAATCGCAAATGAGACGCTCGTCGCCACTATAATTCCTGCCAATACACCTATATAACTATCACGAGGTGTCATTGCTAAAATTGCAAAGATGCTACCAGGTGAAGCTGGAGCTACTAATCCAGCATTAAATAATAAAAACGTCATTACACCTGCCATTCCACCACCGATTGCTGAAAGAATCAAAACAGGTTTCATCAAAATATATGGAAAATAAATTTCATGAATACCACCTAAAAAATGGATAATAATCGCGCCAGGTGCCGTTTGTTTAGCGCTACCTCGACCAAAGATCGTATAGGCCAACAAAATACCTAATCCTGGTCCAGGATTTGATTCTAATAAAAATAACACTGAGCGCCCTGTTTCGGCTGCTTGTTCAATAGCAATTGGACTGATTACACCATGATTGATGGCATTATTTAAAAAGAGCACTTTAGCTGGCTCAACGAAAATACTTGCTAATGGCAACAATGAGTTTTCAACTAAGAAACCCACTCCAGTTGCCAAGAAATTATTCAATGCTTCAACTGCAGGACCTACAATCAAAAATGCAATAATGGCTAAAATAGAGGACAAAATCCCTGATGAAAAGTTATTGACCAGCATTTCAAAACCTGGTTTGATTTTCCCATCGACAAGTTCATCAAATTTTTTAATACAATATGCACCAGCAGGCCCTACGATCATCGCTCCTAAGAACATAGGAATCTCTGCACCTGTAATCACGCCCATTGTAACCATTGCACCAACGACTCCACCGCGAATATCATAAACCAAGCGCCCACCTGTAAAACCTATCAAGATCGGCAATAAATAGGTGATCGTCGGCCCTGTTATTTCATTTAATTGTTCATTTGGAAACCAACCTGTTGGAATAAATAAAGCGGTCAAGATTCCCCAAGCAATAAATGCCCCGATATTGGGCATGATCATTCCACTAAGAAAACTGCCGAATTGTTGAACTTTCACTTTTAAATTACCTTGTGTTTGTTCCATTTTTTTCCTCCTTCTTCTTATAACAAGAAAAATGTTGAGTCATCGATCTGCGCAGATCTTCTCAGACAACCCTTCGTTGTCTTTTACATTGTAAACGCTCACTAAAGATGATTCAAGAAGATGAAAATTCGGTTTTGTCCAAAGGCGTTGGACAAAACTTGAACAAGATATCTTGCTCATGAATTGAATGAGTTTAAACTTTTTAAAGACAACAAAAAAGTCGACCAAAACGAAACATCCGTTTTGATTGACTCTTTAAATCCGAATTATCTTTTCAATGCTCTATTCCTGTTAACTAAAATAAATTTGACTATGCAATGCGCAGTTGGGGTTAAATAAGTGCCCACAATTTACACATTTAGCATGTGTTTTATATTCCATTGCACTTAGTTCCGTACGGCAAGAACCACAAAGAACGATTTTTTCATTTGAAACTGGCCAAGCAGAGAAAAGATGATCTTCCTGCTCATCATGGCACTGAAAACAAGCGTAATACTTTTTACAAGAGTAACATTTATTTGCCACTATATCGACTGATGAACTATAGTGAACACACCGTCCTTCATGATCGATCGTCGCTCCATATAGTTTCACCATATTAGTTTCTCCTTTGATCGAACGATTTTGATATTCTTTGTGCTATAAAAGCAGTCAAAAATGCTTTGATCGTATCTCCAGGAATAAACGCTAGATTTGCCATCAAACTTTTAGACAAACTCATATCAGATAAAATACTCATCCCGACTGCTCCACAAAAATCAATAAACAATGCACCAAAAAGGAGGGTAATTCCAAATCCCCAGAAAATATTTTGATTATAAGGATTGACCCTTTCACTAGCCCAGCCTATCAAAAAAGTCGCAAATGGATAAGCAAAAAGGTAGCCTGCTGTGATACCGAGAAAAACAGCGATTCCCCCTCTTCCTCCAGCTAAAATAGGAAAACCAATCGCAACAAGTAGTAAAAACAGTAAGGTTGCAATCGTTCCATTTTTCTTACCGAGTAGCAATCCACTTAACATAAAGCCAGCATTTTGGATCACGATCGGTACTGGTAATAAACCAAGCGGTATCGGTGGGAAAAAGCCTAAAACAATAATAATGCTGATCATAATAGCAATTCTCGTGATATCTTTTGTTTTCATTTGTTCTCTCCAAACGTAAAATAATATTTTGTCTCTATAAAATACTATTTAAGAGCACAATTGTCAACCTCTATATAAAAAAAGTTAACCACAAAACTTTATTTTAAGTGTTATCAGTCTTTAGTTGTTTTTCCTGTTGATAATGATACAATAAAGTACAAAGTACTTTTATCGGATGTAGAGAGGATGAGCAACTTGACACACTTTAGGTCAAAGGAAGCGGAAAAGCAATATTATGAACAAGAAGCTAGCGAAACTGAGTTTTTAAAATGGTATCACCAACAAGAACTTCCTGAATATGAAAAGCCTTCTCTGACTGTAGATATTGTTTTAATGTGCTATAACAAAGAAGAAGATCAACTTAAAATACTGCTGATTAACAGAAAAGGACATCCTTATAGAAATTCTTGGGCCTTACCTGGTGGATTCGTCAATAGAAATGAATCAACTGGAGAAAGTGTTTTACGGGAGACAAAAGAAGAAACTGGCGTGGTTATTTCTAAAGAAAATATCGAACAACTTCATAGTTTCAGTCGGCCGGATCGAGATCCTCGCGGCTGGGTCGTAACCGTTAGTTATCTCGCTTTTATTGGTGAAGAACCATTGATTGCAGGAGATGATGCTAAAGAAGTCCGCTGGTTTACAATGGAGCGGAAAGAAAACACACTGGCTCTTACCAATGGCGATGTAGAAATCATTTTGGATTTACAGACAGGTGCTTCAACTGGGAAAGATACTTTAGCTTTCGACCACAGTGAAATTATTCTGAAAGCTTTCAATCGAGTGGCGAATAAAATGGAACATGATCCTCAGGTATTGCAAGTTTTAGGGAAAGATTTTACGATCACAGAAGCTCGCAAAGTATTTGCAAAGTTTTCTGGTATTGATTATAAAACAATCGACCACTCAAACTTTAAAAAAGCCATGCTTCATCATTTTGAAGAAATTGGAGAACGTCCGGTAGGTATTGGTCGCCCTTCAAAAATTTATCAGCTAAAACCTGAAAACTCTGTTAAAAAATAATATCTCCTCACATAGTTACGGTGAAGAAAGGCGGATGAAATGGTCGTTTATTTAAGAAAAGCTGAAGCAACTGATCTAGTTAACATCATGGAAATTATTGCTGCTGCGAGACAAATGCTCCATGACAAAAATATTCCTCAATGGCAAAATGGTGAAGGACCTAATGAAGAACAGTTGAAACAAGATATCGTTTTACACCAGTGTTATGTCTTGATCGTCGATCAACAAATTGCAGGTCTGGGCATCCTTTCAACAAGTCCTGAACCGCCATATGAACAAATAAAAAATGGGCAATGGCAACAGACTCCTGGAAGCTATTCAGCGATTCACAGAGTCGCTCTTGATCCTACCTACCAAGGGAAAGGATTAGCATTGCTTTTAATGAATCTATTGATTACGACATCTAGATTGAATGGATACCTTGATATTCGCATCGATACCCATCCAGAAAATAAAACAATGCAACAATTGATTCAAAAAGCTGGTTTCACTTATTGCGGTGACATTTTACTGCCAGTAGCTGATGGCGAACGATTAGCTTATCAATTGGTATTGACTTAACTATAAAAAGCCTAAAACAAACAATTCAATCGTTTGTTTTAGGCTTAATTCGTCTCTTACTTTCTTCTTTTCTCTCTAGTAAAAGTTATCTCAGCAGATGTATTGTTAGTTAGGACGTTGCAGCTTTACCTGACGCTATTTCACTAACTGTTTTGCAATAAAACTTGAGTATTTTACTTGTCCGTCTACATTCGGATGAACTCGGTCATCATAAAACCATTCCTCATGCTCATTACTGTAGCCGTACCAGTCAATAACGACTAGATTTTTGTACTTCTTCTTCATTGTTTCGAGCATTCCATTGACTTCATTTTGCCATCTACGAGTAGGAACGCGAACGTTGATCCAAAAGACCTTGCGTTTTGAACCGATTGCTGTCATGAATTCATCAAATTGCGCTTCGGTAAATGATCCATTAGTCCCAAGACCAACTAAAACATTATCTTTCAATAATTGTTCTTTCTCTAGTTTTTCAATGACTGGTGTACTGGTATATAATTGTCTCCCTACTTCACCATCTACGATCATCTTAGGAAAAATCTCTTGTAATCCTGCAGCTGCATCTAAGATAACAGAATCACCGAAAGCTGTAACGTCCATCTCTTTGGCTTTCTTCGCTTCTTCAGCAGTTAAATCAAAATTCGCCTCTGACTCTGGCGTTGCCGCTTTTGTCGAATCGGTCGTTCTGCCTTCGTTTTTGGCTTTTTCTTCTGCTTTTCTCTGTTCTGCTTTCTTTTTGTTTGCTTCAATATTTTTTTGTAGTTGTTGCTGTTCTGCAGTAACTTCATTGGAAGGCGCAACAGCTAGAGCAAAGAGTGCAAAACAAGATAAAACAACACTGATCAAAGCCGTCACTTTAGCCACTGTAAACCATGGTTTGCGGAAAAAATCTTTGATAGCAAACCACGTATACTGATAATAAAATTTGCCCAATGGTTTCTCGATAAATCGATAGGATAATTCACTAATACCTAAAATCAAAGCAATCTCGATCAAAGAATGCAACAACACATGATCACTTAAATTTTTGATTTTAGCTTCATAAAAAATCATGACTGGGAACTGATACAAATAAATTCCGTAACTTCTTTTTCCAAACCAGGTGAAAACAGGATTTGTCAGCCAACGATTTAAATCGGCGCCTGGATGAGCTGTAACTGCCACTAGAATCGTTGCAAAAATACTGACAATAAACATTCCACCATAATAGACAAAAGCCAGATGGTCTGCTAAAAATAGGAAGGAAAGCAGTAAGACAACCAAGGAGGTAATTCCAACGCCATTCAGTAAATTTTTAGCCTTTATCGGTATTTCTTCTTTCAGACGGAAACTTGGCCAAACAAAGGCCAGCCCACTTCCCATTAAAATCGAAAATAATCTTGTGTCTGTTCCATAATAAACTCTTGTCGGGTCGGCACCAGGAGTATACAAAACTGCCATCAAAATACCAGATCCAACAGCCGCTGCCATGATCAAACCAAAAATTTTACCACTATGTTTCACATACTTTTTTAGTACAATAAATAACAACGGCCAAATCAAATAATTCTGTGCTTCAACTGCAAGAGACCAAATATGTGTAAATGGTGACTGGGTGGTAAATCGATCAAAATAAGAAAATCCTTTAAAAATTTGCCACCAATTATTATAGTACAAGACACTACTGGCGACTACACTACGTAAATTATTGAGTAAGTCTTGCTGGAAAAAAACAATATAGGCTGAAGCTGCTACCAGCATGGCGACTAAGCCTGGATAAAGCCGTTTCATACGACGAATATAAAAGCTTTTAACATCGATTGCTTCAGTTTGTAACCATTCTTGCCTTAGTAAATCAGTAATTAAATAACCAGATACTGCAAAAAAAATAGGGACACCTAAATAGCCCCCATGCATTATATTAGGGAACAAATGATACAGAATCACGCCGACGACCGCAATAGTTCGTATTCCATCGAACCCGGTAATATAACGGCGATTTTCTAACCTTTTCTTATTATTCATTTATATTTTCCAACTTTACTAATATTCTTTTTTATATTTCGAGTAATTTTTAACAAAGGAACATGATTTTAAAAATGATAGACGATAGAAAAAATAAGTCTTATTTGACCCGAAAAAGGTGGTCTGTTGAAGTGTTAAAAAAATTCTATCTGGGCTCATGTTCTTTGACGGTCGGTGTTTTTCTGACCGATTTAATGTAGTAAGTTAAATATACGTTCTTTCCAGACAAATGGCAAGAACTCTCTCTCCTATTTTCCATTTTTTAAGTAAATTTTAGACATTCTTTTGAAATAAAAAAAATGAGTTGTCAGTTAGAATTTCATCTAGTCGGCAACTCATTTTTTATTCATTTGTAAGAGAGCGAAAAAACGGCAAGAAAAAAGTAGCTACTACACTTCGTTTCGATCTCATCAATCTCTATACCTTAACGACACTAGGAATTTAAGGACTTGGTTCTTGGAGCTAAACACTTTCGTCTCGGCCTCTAAACAAGTAACGCATACAATGACGGATTATCACTTAAATCAATATACTTAGGATCAAACTCTGCCATTTTCTGTAGTAGATTAGGTAACTCCTCTTTGTCTTTCAGTAAAATACCCAACACTACTGGGCCTGTTCCACGATTGACTTTTTTCGTATACTCAAACCGGGTAATATCATCATTTGGACCTAAGATATCTGTTACGAATTCTCTTAATGCGCCTGGTCGCTGAGGGAAGTTGATCACAAAGTAATGTTTTAGTCCTTCAAAAATTAAAGAACGTTCTTCGATTTCTTCCATTCGATTGATATCATTATTACCACCGCTGATGATACAAACAACATTTTTCCCTTTAATCTCATCTTTGATCAGTTCTAATGCTGAAACACTCAGAGCGCCAGCTGGCTCGACTACAATTGCTTGTTTAGTGTATAACTCTAAAATCGTAGAACAGACTTGTCCTTCATCTACAGCTAAAAGCTCATCAACATATTCAAGCGTATGTTCATACGTTAAATTGCCCACTTGTTTAACTGCTGCACCATCAACAAATTTTTCTACACTATCTAGCATTACCGGTTTGCCTTCATCAAAAGCCGCCCGCATCGATTGGGCACCTAATGGTTCTACGCCAATAACAGCCGTCGTTGGACTAACGCTTTTAGTATAGGTAGAAACACCACTAACTAAACCACCACCACCGATTGCTGCCAACAAATAATCTACTTGAAATGCAGCTTCATTCGCCTCCTGAAAAACTTCAATGGCTACTGTCCCTTGTCCAGCCATGATATTTAAATCATTAAAAGGATCAATAAAAGCTTGATGATTGGCATTAGCATATTCTTTAGCAGCTTTAGCGGATGCATCAAAAGTATCACCAATTAATTTAACTGTCACTTCATCTCCACCAAAAAACTTTACTTGAGATATTTTTTGTTGCGGCGTTGTTGTTGGCATAAAAATCGTTGCCGCAACGTTCATTTCATGACAAGTGTATGCAACTCCTTGAGCATGATTCCCTGCACTTGCACAAACTACACCGTTTTGCAGCATCTCATGAGGAGTTTGTTTAATCGCATAATAGGCCCCTCTTAATTTGAATGAACGAACTTTCTGTAGATCTTCTCTTTTTAAATAAACGTTGCATTGATATTTTTGTGATAGATACATATCGTATTGCAATGGCGTTTTGGTTACTACGTCTTTTAGCACATCATATGCTTCTTCAACATTTGTTTTTGTTAATGTCAACAAATTCTCCCCACCTTTCAGTATGTAAGAGAGACCGAGAAAAATGACTATTTTCTCAGCCTCTGCTCGCTAATCGTTTAATTTAGTCTTCTCTTGAAACAAATGGCATCATCTTACGTAATTCTGCACCGACTTTTTCGATTGGGTGTCCAGCATTTTCTTTACGCATTTGATTAAATTCTTTAAAGCCGTTTTTGTTGTCATCAATGAAGCCTTTTGCAAATTTGCCATTTTGGATATCCGTTAAAACCTCTTTCATGTTCGCTTTAGCTTCAGCCGTTACGACACGAGGTCCTGAAACATAATCGCCATATTCAGCAGTATTTGAGATTGAGTTACGCATTTTCTCAAATCCTCCTTCATAAATCAGATCAACGATCAATTTCAATTCATGACATACTTCAAAGTATGCCAATTCTGGTTGGTAACCAGCTTCTGTCAACGTTTCAAATCCAGCTTCGATCAAGCTTGTTAAACCACCACATAATACTGCTTGTTCACCGAACAAATCAGTTTCAGTTTCTTCTTTAAAGGTTGTTTCTAACACACCAACACGTGTTGCGCCGATTCCTTTGGCATAAGATAAGGCAACATCACTGGCTTTTCCTGTTGCATCTTGATAAACCGCAAATAATGCAGGTACTGCAAACCCTTCTGTAAAGGTACGACGAACAAGGTGTCCTGGTCCTTTAGGAGCAACTAAGAAAACATCCACATCTTTTGGTGGGTTGATTACATCAAAATGAATATTGAAGCCGTGTCCGAAAGCTAACGCGTTACCTGCTTCTAGATTTGGTGCAATCTCTTTGTCATAAAGATCTCCTTGAATTTCGTCTGGTGCTAAGATCATTACAACATCTGCTTTTTTAGATGCTTCTTCAACAGATAATACGTCGAAACCATCATTACGAGCAGCTTCTGATGATTTTCCTTCACGGATTCCGATGATCACTTGATTACCGTTATCTCTTAGGTTTTGCGCATGAGCATGACCTTGTGAACCATAACCGATGATTGCAATTGTTTTTCCTTCTAATTGATTGTTCTCTACTGAATTATCGTAATATACTTTTGCCATTGTTGAACCCTCCAAATTTTTTATGCTTATAAGCGTATGCTTTAAGACCCATTTTTAGTTGTTGCCTCTGGTAAATCCAGTGACGCCTGTTCTTGCTAATTGTTTGATGCCATATGGTGCGACAACATCAACGAAAGCACTGATTTTTTCACTCGTTCCTGTAACTTGAATCACCACTGAGCGAGTGCCGACATCGATCACATTGGCTCTAAACGGATCGATCACTGAGAATAATTCAGCGCGAACTGCTGCTGGTGCATTGACTTTTACCAATGCTAATTCTCTTTCTAAATGCGCTTCATCTGTGATATCTGAAACTTTAATCACATCGATTTGTTTATTTAATTGTTTAGTGACCTGTTCTGCTTCTTTTAAATCTGATACTTGAACCACTATGGTGATTCGTGATACATGATCTAACTCTGTTGGACCAACTGAAATACTGTCGATGTTGACTTGTCTGCGTGTCAGCACGCCACTGAAGCGATTCAAGACACCAGAATTATTATTGACTGTTGCTGTAATGATCCGTTTCATTTTAGTCCACCCCCAGCATTTGATAGTTAGCTTTGCCAGCCGGAACCATTGGTAGTACATGTTCAGTTGGCGAAACCATCACTTCGATCAAAATCGAACCAGTTTCTTTAAATGCCTCAGTCAAATCAGCTTCAATGGTCGCCGGATTATCAAGCCTAACGCCTTTGATATGATAAGCTTCTGCCATTTTAACAAAGTCTGGTTGGCTCTCAAAGACAGATTCTGAACGACGTTCGTTAAAGAAACTTTCCTGCCACTGGCGAACCATCCCTAATGATTGATTGTTTAGGATCACAATCTTGATTGGACTATTATAAATGTTCAAAATAGCTAATTCTTGATTGGTCATTTGGAAACCGCCATCACCTACGAATAATACGACTTCCTTATCTGGACACCCTAATTTTGCACCGATTGCCGCTGGAATGCCATACCCCATTGTCCCAAGACCACCACTAGTAATCAATTGCTTCTCATTTTTGAATGGATAAAATTGAGCTGCCCACATTTGATGTTGACCTACATCGGTTGCAACAATCGCTTCACCCTTCGTCAATTCACCGATGAATTCGATGACTTTTTGCGGCTTGATTTCAGTGGTTTGCTCTTTATCGTATTTAAACGGATGTAATTTTTTTCTAGAAAGATTTAATTTTTTCCAATCAGTCGTATCGCTGCATGTGACTTCGATTTTCAGCATTTCTTTTAAGGTCTCTTTGGCATCGGCTACAATCGGAATTTGTGTCTCAATGATTTTCCCAATTTCAGCTGGATCGATATCCACATGAGCAATCATTGCATTTGAAGCAAATTCTTTTGGTGCACTGGCTAAACGATCATCAAAACGAGAGCCGATATTAATCAGCAAATCGCAATCTGTCAGCGCCATATTGGCTGCAAACGATCCATGCATACCACCCATCCCTAAGAATAATTCGTGTTCAGTTGGGATAGCCCCTAACCCTAGTAAAGAACTCAATGCTGGTACTTGATATTTATTGATAAATGCTACTAATTCTTTTCCCGCATCAGCGTGTAAGACACCCGCACCTACAAGTACTAGTGGTTTTTTGGCTATAGCAAGAGCTTCCATCAATTTTTTCACCTGAAGCTTATTCGGTTTCAAGGTTGGTTGATAGCTTGGTAAGTTTAGTTTGACCTCAATCTCTGCATCTGATTCCATTATAGTGATATCCTTTGGTAAATCGATCACAACTGGTCCTTTTCTGCCCGTTGTTGCAATATGAAAGGCTTCTTCGATAATTCTTGGTAGCTCTTTGGTTTCTCTAACCTGATAATTATTTTTGGTGATGGGCATGGTTAATCCGATCACATCGGCTTCCTGAAAAGCATCTTTTCCGATACCATCTGTGAGAACTTGACCTGTAAACACAACCATTGGAATCGAATCACTCATCGCATCCGCAATCCCGGTAATTGCATTCGTTGCACCAGGACCGCTGGTTACGATCACAACACCAGGTTTACCAGTTGCTTTAGCGTAACCTTCAGCCGCATGTACAGCGCCTTGTTCATGTCGCGTCAAAATATGAGGAATATCGCCATCATATAAAGCGTCATATAAAGGAAGGACTGCTCCACCAGGATAACCAAAAATCATTTCTACCTTTTGCTTCAACAACGCTTCTATCAAAATCTTTGAGCCATTTTTCATTTTTCTTCGTTGTTCTGCCATGAGCTTCCCTCCTCTAGTCTAGCAAATCTTCTGGAATCTGCATGATTCCGCCTGTATGAGCTGAAGTTACCAATGCTGTATAACGTGCTAAGTATCCTGTTTTTACCTTAGCTTTGAATTTCGGCAATTGGTCATTTCGTTTCGCCAACTCTTCATCAGAAACATGTAGTTCTAGTGTTCTATTGATTAAATCGATTTCGATTTCGTCACCATCTTTTACCAAAGCGATTGGACCACCTGCAGCTGCTTCTGGAGAAATATGTCCTACAGCAATTCCCCGAGTTGCTCCAGAGAATCGGCCATCAGTGATCAAGGCAACATCTTTACCTAAACCACGTCCAACGATACTCGATGTTGGTGCCAACATCTCTGGCATACCAGGACCGCCCTTTGGTCCTTCATAACGAATCACAACAACATGTCCTTTGGTTACTGTATGATCATCGATTGCAGCAACAGCTTCATCATGGGAACTGAAACAAATCGCTTTTCCAACAAATTTTTTGATTGATGGATCAACACCACCAACTTTGATCACACTGCCTTTAGGTGCAATATTGCCATATAAAATCGATAAACCACCGACTGGGCTGTATGGATTTTCTTTTGGATGGATGACTTCTTCATTTTTGATTACAGCATCCTGAACATTTTCACGAATCGTTTTTCCTGTAACCGTGATTCGATCTGGATGAATAGCATTACCTAGATCAACTAACTCTTTCATGATTGCTGGAACGCCGCCTGCTTCATGTACATCATGCATTGAGTACGCAGAAGAGGGTGCAATTTTAGAAAGGTATGGAACACGCTCTGCAATTGCATTGACTTCCTCCAGGTTATAATCAATCTCAGCTTCATTAGCGATCGCTAAGGTATGCAAGACAGTATTTGTTGAACCGCCCATTGCCATATCTAAAGCAAAAGCATCATCAATTGCTTCTTTCGTAATGATATCTCTTGGTTTCACCTGATTTTTAACTAGGTCCATCAAATGAAAAGCGGATTTTCTAACTAATTCTCTACGTTCATCTGATACAGCTAAAATCGTACCATTACCCGGTAAAGCCATTCCTAAAACTTCCATCAAACAGTTCATAGAGTTTGCCGTAAACATTCCTGCACATGAACCGCAAGTTGGGCAAGCATTTTGTTCCATAAAATTAAATTCTTCTTCAGTCATTTTACCTTCTTTAAAAGTACCGACCGCTTCAAACATATTAGAAAGTGTGGTTGTATGTCCTCTTGGGTCAACGCCTGCTTTCATAGGTCCGCCTGAACAAAAAATGGCTGGAACATTGGTCCGAACACTGGCCATCAACATTCCTGGAGTGATTTTGTCACAGTTTGGGATGTAAAAAACACCATCAAACCAATGAGCATTAATGACAGTTTCTGCAGCATCTGCAATAATTTCTCGACTTGGCAGTGAATAACGCATACCAATATGTCCCATAGCAATCCCATCGTCTACACCGATCGTATTGAATTCAAAAGGAATTCCTCCCGCTTCACGGATTGCTTCTTTTGCCACATCCGCTAATTCTCTCAAATGCACATGACCCGGGACAATATCAATATAAGAATTGCAAATTGCAATAAACGGCTTGTCCATATCTTTGGCATTTTTAACCTGTCCAGTCGCATAAAGCAAGCTTCTAGCAGGGGCGGCTTCGATTCCTTTTTTGATTTGATCACTACGCATGTTTCATCCACTCCAATTCTGTTATCTGCAGAGAATTCCATTTTTCAGATTCTTCTGCTTCAGTTTCTTATTTATGCATTGCCTCTTTACAGCACAGCACTTTCTACAAAAAAAACATCCCATCGATTAAATGGGATGTCTTAGTAAGAACCCCATCTACCAAAGACAAACAGGACTCAAACATCTGCGAAATTTCTCAGTGTTCTAAGTCCTACACGATAAAATAATGACTAATACGTGGTTGTTGTTTGTCTTTTTCATGGCAATGGTCTCCTCTTTTATAAAATCTATAAAGATTAAAATAGCATGTGATAAATAAAAGCTTTTGTTAACTATAAACCGAATAAATGAGAATGTCAATAAAATTTGATAAAAAGATTCAGAAAATTCTAAAAACATCCGTATTAATTTTCTTACTTATCGTTTGTATTTTTGACTATATAAAAAAAGACACCCCAAATGATTGGAGTGCCACCTATTTTTAACCTCTTTGGAAATAATATAACGGTTTATGCGTTAATCGCTTCATTTGTCGTTTCTTGTCTTCGATGATTGAAAGTAACTCATCTGAAAAACTTTCTAAGATGACCCGACCGCCTTTATACGTACTGCCGCCCATTGAGATCACTTCATCAGGCGTTAAAATGACTTTTCTATGTGCAATTTTTTTGAAAAACTCTTCAATCAAGTATGTAGGCAAATAGAAATTATTTTGAGCCGAAAACGATTCTAAATAGATAAAATCGTCGATACTGATATAACAATCATCCATTGAAATAAAATTGACTGATTTGTCGACATAGATGTCTCTTTTTTGGAGGATCTCATTGATTTTCTTGTTCAGAAGATTCAATGTCTCTATTTCCTTGACATAGTTTTCTAGTTCTCGATACCGGACAGCCTTACGCTCCTCATAGGTCACACGTAATGCTACGCCGACTGATACGATCACAGCACCGATCAAAACACCTGTAATACCTGCAATAAAAACAACCATTGGGATTCCCTCACTCTTTTCATTCTTGTTTTTTTAGTATAACACACTCTTTCATATGCGCAAAAAATAAGAGAAGAATTAGTTATTTCACTTAGTTTTTTATTTTCTTTTGTATATTCTAATTATCTACTTTATTAAAAGGTCTAGATTACCCATTCCATTAATGATATAATATGACAGTAGTAATATTATATATGAGAGTTGGGAAGTTAATATGGGGAAAAAAGTTATTAAGTTGGATTTCGATGATGTTGTTATCGCAAATGAAGATGGAAGTACGACACGCGCACTGTATGAATGGTTTAATTTTAAACCAGAAATTGGTGATCTTGTCGATGTATTTGAAGATGGTGACGAATTAATCATCCACAAAGCAGAAAAGGCTGTAAGTGCAACTGACAATTTACAAGACAAAATCAATATCAACATTGTTAATGAAAATAACAATACACAATCAGTTGGTGGCTATGTACAGCATGGCAGAGTCGTTAACAAATGGATTTATTTTATCTTAGCATTTTTCTTAGGTGGTCTAGGTGTTCATAAATTCTATTCTGGCTTTTCTGGAAAAGGCATTATGTACTTAGTATTCTGTTGGACAACTATTCCTGCAATTATTGCATTTTTTACATCAATTGCTACATTACTTAAACCTGCTGATCAAAACGGAAACATTGTTGTAACTTCATAATAATCAAACAAAAAAACTTAGGATATGTAGTGACTCCCAAAAGTTAGACTTTTTGTAGAGTGGATTTTTCCACTCTATTTTTTATGTAGTCTTTTGATTGAATTGTCGAAACTCTACAGGACTTTTTCAATTCAATTTTTCTTTGATCCGGTGATGATTATAATAATAAATGTAGTTCTCGATTGCTTTTCTTAACTCATTTTGACTTTACCATGATACAATTCTTGCTTTAAGATACAGAAAAAATTCTCCTATGGAGAATTATCTAAACAGGTTTCTTTTCGAGACATATTTTGAAAAATACAGGTGTCCTTTAATGTTTGTCTATAGGTATTCATTTGATAAGCCCAACCTAGATCAGAGTGGAAGGTGCGACGATAAGGACAATCATTCGTTTGAGACATAGCTTCTTATAGACCAGTCATAATTGGCTACTTCTTGATAGGATAACTCTGTATTTAAATACAACTCTATAGCATCTAACTTAAATTGAACAGAATAATTTTTATTTTTTAGACTACGAAGCAGTCCTTCTTCACCAAATTCTTTATAGGCATTGATCCATTTTCTTATTTAAGAATTATCTTTAAACCCATACTTTTTCTGGAGAAAATGTGTACCTCCATGACCTGATAAGTAGTCATAGACAAATTTAAGTTTAAATTCAAACGTGTGTTTTGCCATACAAAAAAAACTCCAATCCAAAAGTTAGACTTTCAGGTCTAACTTTTGGATTAGAGGTGCAATATTCTAAAGTTTTTTTACCAAAAACTCCTTATTTTTTTGTTTAACCTTGTGCATTAATGTTGACCTTTTTTGACCAATAAAGTATACTTTTTTTAAGCATTAAGGTATGCTTTGTGATAAAATGATTTTGAAGAGTTTTTTATATAGGAGGAATATACTATGAATTTAATACCAACAGTCATTGAACAGTCATCTCGTGGAGAAAGAGCGTATGACATTTATTCACGATTATTAAAAGATAGAATCATTATGTTGAGTGGTCCGATCGATGATAATGTAGCCAACTCAGTTATTGCGCAATTACTATTTTTGGATGCGCAAGACTCTGAAAAAGATATCTATATTTATATCAATTCACCAGGCGGAAGTGTTTCTGCTGGTTTAGCTATTTTCGATACAATGAATTTTGTTAAAGCAGATGTTCAAACAATCGTCCTTGGCATGGCTGCTTCTATGGGGAGTTTCTTACTAACAGCTGGTACAAAAGGCAAACGTTTTGCCTTACCAAACGCTGAAATTATGATCCATCAACCGCTAGGCGGCGCTCAAGGTCAAGCAACTGAGATCGAAATCGCAGCGAAACACATTCTTGACACGCGCGATCGCTTAAATAAAATTTTAGCAGAGCGCACGGGTCAACCACTTGAAGTCATCGAACGTGATACTGATCGTGATAACTTTATGACAGCTCAACAAGCAAAAGAATACGGCTTGATCGATGAAGTAATGGAAAATAGTAGCTCATTAAGCAAATAAACTCAATGCCCAAAATTTCTTTTAAGAATTTTGGGCATTTTTATTTAAACTACGAACAAAAAGCGCTACACTAAAGAGAGAAGAAATGAAAGGATGGTATTAAAATGGATATTTCAGTAATTGATGCAACAAAAGTTACAACAGAGAACGGTTTAGCTATTGGTAATGATTCAGCACCCGTAAAAATGGTAGAATTTATGAATGTTCGTTGCCCTTATTGTAAAAAATGGTTTGAAGAATCTTTTGACTTGTTAAATGAATATGTTAAAGCCGGTAAAGTTCAACGAATCATCAAACTTTTAGATAAAGAAAAAGAAAGTTTGCAACGTGGTAATGTCATGCATCATCATATCAATTATGATCTACCTGAAAAGGGTTTAACTGATTTAAAACAAATGTATGATACCCAAGATCAATGGGGACATCTTTCTTTAGAAGATGTCGCGATATTTGCAGAAGATAATTTGCAACTAGCTAAAAAAGAAGAACCTGCAATTGTTCAAGCCATCGTAGCGGAAGCGGAAGCTGCTAATATTAAATTTGTGCCAACCATCGTAATTGGTGAGCATATCTTTGATGAGTCAGTGACAAAAGAAGAATTAATTCGCTACATTGAAGGGAACTAAAAAAGTGAGACAAAGCTATTTAGGCTTTGTCTCACTTTTTTTATTTTCATGATCGGTATTTACGCTTTTATCTATTGAGGCATCTTCCACTTCTTTTTTAGCATCTTGACCAAAGCTCAAAATCTTATCTACATCTTCTTTTCCAAGAAAAGTCCCTAGTCCTTCTCCCAGTTGTTTGATTTGCCTCATGATAAAATCTTTATCTTCTACACCCATCCTACTCACCTAGCCCTCTGCTATTTGGATTTAGCCTTCTACACGGAACTATGCACTTTTTTCTCTTAGTTTATCTGCAAATTCATTGATTTTACGAATCCGATGATTGATGCCAGATTTCGAAATAGCGCCAGATGGAATCATCTCACCCAACTCTTTCAAACTGACTTCCGGATATTCTAAGCGTAATTCTGCAATCTCCTGCAGTTTCTCCGGTAAAGCTGAGAGTCCAACAACACTTTCAATATATTGGATATTTTCAATTTGTTTCGATGCTGCATCGATGGTTTTATTTAGATTTGCGGTTTCACAATTTACTAAACGATTCACTGAATTACGCATGTCTCGAACGATACGGACATCTTCAAATTTTAGCATTGAATTAGTCGCACCAATCAAGGTTAAAAAATCAGCAATTCTTTCGGCACCTTTCAAATAAGAAATGTAACCATTGCGCCGCTCCAACGTCCGGGCATTTAAGTCATAGTAGTTCAGCATCTGGCAAATATCGTCATTATGTTCTTCGTAAATCGAAAATATTTCCAAATGATAACGACTTGTTTCCGGATTATTGACCGAGCCGGAAGCCATAAACGCTCCTCTTAAATACGATCTCATTTTTTGTGCATTCCCGATAATATCATCGGATACATGGGTGTTGAACATCATGCCATCTAAAATATCCAAATCTGCTAGGACACTTTTCGTGTCTTGCTTTAGTCGAACGATATATACGTTATTTTTTTTTAGTTTCATTTTTTTGCGGACTAACAATTCCGATCGAACATCGTAATGATCTTTTAAAAGAGAATAGATTCGTCTGGCAATCGCTGCATTTTCAGTTTGAACATTCAGTACAAATTGCTGGTTTACAATACTTAATGATCCGTTCATCCGAATCAAAGCAGCTAACTCAGCCCGAGCGTGCTCTCGATGAACCTCCAATGTCGTCAGTTCTTTTTTTACATCTGCTGCAAATGACAAGTTTCAGCCCTCCTCTCTTATTGATAAGTCCTTAATATCTTGCGCCAAATACAATTCGGAATAATTCGTCTACTACTTTATCCCCATCATGAAAAACGCCACCATCACGTAGCTTTAAGAAGTCCGTAGAAATCACACGACAGCCTTCGTCTCGTAATTTTTGGAAGTCATGTTCCACTTGGACTAAGTACTCATCATAAACTTCTGGATCCATATAGCCATCAGGAACGTTTTCTGTATTGACCAAAACAGTATCAACAAATTTACTATTCAAGTGTTCATGAAGTACACACACATGATCAGCATCAGTAAAATGTTCTGTTTCACCTTTTTGAGTCATGATATTACAAATATAGACGACTTCACCTTCCGCATTAATGATCGCATCGCCAATTTCATTGATCACCAAATTAGGTAAAATACTGGTGAACATACTGCCTGGTCCCAACACGATCATATCCGCTTCCTCAATTGCTTTAACAACTTTTCTAGCCGCTTTAGGTTGCTCATCGTCATTGGTATTGGTTACAAAAACATGATCAATTGTTTTACGATCAACGGCAATGCTTGATTCACCGATCGCAGTCGTACCATCTTTAAATACAGCATGAAGAGTCAATGGTCTTTCTGACGAAGGATAGATATGTCCATCTACATGCATCATTTTTGAAAGTAGCTGAATTGCTTCATAAGTGCTGCCACGCATTTCTGAAACAGCAGCAATAATCAAATTACCAATTGCATGGTTGGCAAAATACTTGTCTGATTTATCAAACCGATATTGAAAAATATCTTCATAAAGCTGGGGCATATCAGACAAAGCAACCAACACATTACGTAAATCTCCTGGCGGCGTCATATTCATTGACTCACGAATCGCCCCACTACTGCCACCATCATCAGCAACAGTCACAACAGCTGTGATATCAGCACTTTGGTTCCGCAAGCTTTTTAAAATAACAGGCAAACCCGTTCCACCGCCAACAACGACGATTTTAGGTTTTCTAATCCGGTAGGTTTTCATTTTCATGAGCGGTTCACCGTCTCTTTCCGCTTGCCTTTGTCACGATGTGTGATGTTTACATGGTAATCTTGTTCAAGTTCCTTAGCCACACGCTCTGTCAAAGCTACTGAACGATGTTGTCCTCCCGTACAGCCGATAGCAATCGTTACACTGGATTTGCCTTCTTTTTCATAACCAGGCATCACGTTTTTCAACAAATCGATAAAACGAGTATAAAAACTTTCTGTCTCTGGAAAACTCATGACATAATCATAAACAGATGAATCTTGACCTGTCAGCGGTCTTAGTTCAGGGATATAATGAGGGTTTGGTAAAAAACGCACATCCATCACAATATCAGCATCAATCGGCAATCCATATTTAAAACCGAATGAAATCAGCTCAATACGAAATTCATGGGTATCTCTTGATTTGAATTCTTCATTGATTCTTTCTCGTAATTGTCTTGGAGATAATTCAGTCGTATCGATCACAACTTGAGCATCACCTCTGATCTCTTCAAGAATCGCTCGCTCTTTTCTAATGCCTTCTGTAATTAGGCCATCCATTGCTAATGGATGCGCACGGCGCGTTTCTTTATAACGAGAAACTAATTCTTCATCTGTTGCATCTAAAAACATGATCGTTGTGTCGATCAAATTAGTATTTTCTAATTCAACTAACATATCTTGAATTTCTCTAAAAAAGTTACGAGAGCGTAAATCAATTACTAAAGCAATCTTCGTTACTTTTCCAGATTCTTTGATCAATTCCCAAAACTTAGGGATTAAACTTGGGGGCATATTATCGATACAAAAATACCCCATATCTTCAAAACTTTGAATGGCTACAGTCTTCCCTGCACCGCTCATTCCAGTGATTATCACTAATTGTAAATTATCAGCCATGTATAGCGCTCCTTTGAAAACATTTTACTAATTATAGCATTCCGGGCGTATCAAAGAAAGCTTTTCAAACGATTCTATTGATTTATTCGGATTTTCTTATAAATTGATGCGAATAAAAATTGGAACAGTATTATCTATCAGTATTGCTTCAGATTACTATTTGATACATCACTAAATCACTTCGACTAGAGCCAAAGACACTTTTCTACTATATTATAACCACATAACAATGGATTCCATATATATAAAATGAATTAAAAAAACATTTGTAAAAAAACAAGAGAACAAAACAAACGTTTTGTTCTCTTGTTTTTTGTTTATTTATGTTTGAATAAAATAATTTAAGCAAGTCTCTCTACCTAACTATGCATTCTCAATGACATTAAAATAGGCTAAATTCAAAATAGGCTCATCACAACTTATGACTGGACGATCAGACGGATGGCATTTAACCACTTTGACTTGTACATCTTCTTCTTTTTTGGAGATGGCTTCCCCTACAAAAAACCAAGAAAAATTTGATTCATGACAAACATAATGTTCACCAATTTTTACTTCTCTTTTTTTCAAGAAAAAATCATCCTTTCATACTCTTCTGATATCTATAGAATATCATGTTTTTTAAGAAATTATTATTCAACTTACGTATATATTCTTTCTTTTTTTGACTTTTTTTAAATAAAAGTGATTATAAAACGTATGTTTTCATTCGTTTTATCATTTAATTCTCATTTTTATTTATCAAATAGTTCTCTTATATTTACTTTTCACGGAATAAGTCCTTATTTTAAAAAAAAAAAGACAACCTTCACTGATGAAGGCTGTACTTTTCTTTTTTGAACGGATTATTTATAGAAGGAAAGATATATACCAATTAGGTTGAACAATATATCTATCTGATTGTGATTCTACTGCAACCACTTTAAGAAATCAATACCAATAGACAATTTTGTTCCAAACTTCATACTTTCTTTAAAAACAACGGTAATACTTTCAAAATGGAGTATACCAATTTATAAAACTCGTTTTAAATACTTACCCGTATAGCTGGCTTTGACTTTGGCGATGTCTTCTGGCGTCCCTGTTGCTACAATTGTTCCACCACCATCTCCACCTTCTGGACCCAAATCAATTACATGGTCTGCCGATTTTATCACATCTAAATTATGCTCAATCACAAGAACCGTATTTCCAGCTTCAACCAATCGTTCCAAAACGACTAGTAATCGTGCAATATCATCAGTATGCAATCCTGTTGTCGGCTCATCTAATATATAGAAATTTTTACCATTTGAATTTTTGTGTAGCTCACTAGCAAGCTTCATTCGCTGTGCTTCTCCACCAGATAGCGTGGTTGCTGGTTGGCCTAACGTAACATAGCCTAATCCTACATCGACAATTGTTTTCAATTTACGATGAATCTTAGGGATATGTTGGAAGAATGCCACTGCATCTTCAACAGTCATATTCAATATATCAGAAATATTCTTTCCTTTATAATGAACTTCTAGTGTTTCTGAGTTATAACGTTTACCATGACACACTTCACAAGGAACATAGACATCTGGTAAAAAATGCATTTCAATCTTAATAATTCCGTCGCCACGACATGCTTCACAACGGCCGCCCTTCACGTTAAAACTAAATCGTCCTTTTTTGTATCCACGAACTTTAGCTTCATTAGTCTTTGCGAATAAATCGCGAATGTCATCAAACACACTTGTATAGGTCGCCGGATTACTTCTTGGCGTACGCCCAATCGGACTTTGATCGATATCAATGATCTTTTCGATATGTTTGTATCCAGTAATACTTTTGTGTTTTCCAGGTTTATTCGAATTACGATTGATTTTTTGAGCTAAAGCTTTTTTCAAAATTTGGTTGACCAAGGTACTTTTTCCAGACCCTGAAACACCAGTTACAGCCACAAATTCTTCTAAAGGAAACTCTACTGTGACATTTTTCAAGTTATTTTCAGCTGCACCGGTAACTTTGATTATTTTACCGTTACCTTTACGACGTTCTTTAGGGACTGGGATTACTTTTTTCCCAGATAAATACTGACCAGTTAAAGAATTAGGATTTTTTGCGACTTCATCCGGCGTACCAGAAGCTACGATTTCTCCGCCTAAATGTCCAGCACCAGGTCCCACATCGATCAAGTAATCAGACGCTCTCATTGTGTCTTCATCATGTTCCACGACGATCAAGGTATTGCCTAGATCACGCATTTTCTTCAGTGATTCGATCAGACGATCATTATCTCTTTGATGAAGACCAATTGATGGCTCATCCAATATATATAAGACTCCCGACAAATTAGAACCAATTTGAGTCGCTAAACGAATCCGCTGTGCTTCACCACCCGACAATGTCCCTGCCGCTCGACTAAGTGTCAAATAATCTAGTCCGACATTTTTTAAAAAGTTCAGACGATCTTCAACTTCCTTTAAAATTGGTTTGGCAATCATTTGTTCTTGTTCAGATAATGTCACTGTTTCGAAAAATTTCACTGCATTTTTGATAGCCAATTCACTGACTTGACCGATATTTGTATTATCGATTTTAACTGATAAGGCTTGTGGATTTAAACGGTATCCTTTACATGTCTTGCAAGTTAATTCAGTCATATATAAACGCATTTGATCACGAGTAAAGTCGCTATTTGTTTCATGATATCGACGCTTGATATTTGTTAAGACACCCTCAAATGGAACTTCCACATCACGCACTCCGCCAAAATCATTTTCATAATGAAAGTGGAAAGGTTCTCCATTCGAACCATTCAAAATGATTTCTTGATGTTCCACGGGAAGTTCGTTAAATGGTGTATCCATGTCAATATTGAAACTATCAGCTGCTTGTTCCAACATTTGCGGATAATATTGAGAACTGATTGGATTCCAAGGTGCAATTGCCCCTTCTCGCAATGTTTTAGTTGGATCTGGAATGACTAGATCCCGATCGACTTCTAATTTTATTCCTAATCCATCACAATCAGGACAAGCTCCAAATGGCGCATTAAAAGAAAACAATCTTGGCTCTAATTCACCTACAGTAAAACCACAGTATGGACAAGCATAATGTTCACTGAACAACATTTCTTCTCCACCAATCACATCAACTAGTGCATAACCGTCTGCTAATCTCAATGCTGCTTCAAATGAATCAAATAAACGAGAACGGATACCTTCCTTTACAACAATACGATCAATCACAATCGCAATATCATGTTTTTTATTTTTTTCAAGTTCAGGTGCTTCGCTGACATCATAGGTTTCCCCATCTACTCGCATCCGAACATAGCCTTCCCGTTGAATCATTTCAAATACTTTTTTGTGTTGACCCTTTTTCTTCACGATCACAGGTGCTAATACTTGGAGCTTTGTTTTTTCTGGCAGTTCCAAGACTTTGTCTACCATCTGTTCAACAGACTGACTAGTAATTTCAAAACCATCATTTGGGCAAATTGGATGCCCTACTCGAGCAAACAACAATCTTAAGTAATCATTGATCTCGGTTACGGTTCCTACTGTCGAGCGTGGGTTTTTACTTGTTGTTTTTTGATCGATCGAAATCGCTGGACTCAACCCGTCAATACTATCCACATCTGGCTTATCCATCTGACCTAAAAATTGTCTTGCATAAGCTGAAAGACTTTCCACATAACGGCGTTGTCCTTCTGCATATAACGTATCAAAAGCCAGTGAACTTTTCCCAGAACCAGAAAGCCCAGTTACTACAACCATTTTGTCACGAGGAATCGTGACATCTATATCTTTTAAATTATGTGCACGTGCACCATGAATAACAATCTTATCATTTGCCATTACTACTCTCCTTTGCTGTGAAACACAGTGATAATGTTTTTCTGAACTGATGTTGAACAGTACAAGGTGACCACAGGGAACGTTGATCCTTATTATTTTCTATTTCCTTTAGCCAATCCACCTTACTCTGCTGCTTTCAACTCCAAAATCGTATCTCTTAGAGTTGCTGCTGTTTCAAAGTCCAATGCTTTAGCTGCATCGCGCATTTCTTTTTCTAGTTTCATTAATAAATCAGCTTTTTCTTGGCGACTCAACTCATGATATGATTTATCGATCTTGATTGGTTCGCCTTTTTCATTTGTTTTAGAAATTGAAATCAACTCGCGGATTTCTTTAATGATTGTTTTCGGTATAATACCATGTTCTTCGTTATATTTTTCTTGGATCGAACGGCGTCGTGCTGTTTCATCCATCGCTTTTTGCATAGAATCAGTGATTTTATCAGCATACATAATAACTCGACCATCTGAATTACGGGCGGCACGACCAATAGTTTGGATCAATGAGCGCTCACTCCTCAAGAAACCTTCCTTATCAGCATCTAAAATCGCAATCAATGATACTTCAGGTACATCTAACCCTTCACGGAGCAAGTTGATCCCGATCAAGACATCAAATTCACCTAAACGTAAATCTCGAATGATTTCTGTTCGTTCTAAGGTCTTAATGTCACTATGCAGGTATTTGACTTTGATCCCTAACTCTTTAAGATAATCGGTTAAGTCTTCAGACATTTTCTTCGTTAAAGTCGTGATGAATACACGTTGATCTTTCTCAACTCGTTCATGGATCTCGCCTACTAAATCATCGATTTGTCCCATGATCGGACGAACTTCGATCAATGGATCTAATAAGCCTGTCGGACGAATGATCTGAGGAATAACAGTATCTGTTTGTTCATACTCGTATGGTCCAGGTGTTGCAGAAACGTACACCACTTGATGCACATGTTTTTCAAATTCTTCTAACCGTAACGGACGATTATCCAAAGCACTAGGTAAACGGAAACCATAATCTACCAGCATTTGTTTTCTAGCACGGTCACCATTATACATACCACGAATTTGCGGCATCGACACGTGTGACTCATCGATCACAAGTAAAAAGTCATCTGGGAAAAAGTCAATCAATGTATACGGCGGTTCGCCTTCTGAACGGCCATCCATATGACGAGAATAATTTTCGATACCAGATGTATAGCCCATTTCCCGCATCATTTCGATATCGTAATTCGTTCTCTGCTCCAAACGTTGTGCTTCCAGTAATTTATTTTCATTGCGCAAAACAGTCAAACGAGCATCCAACTCTGCTTGGATTTGTGAAATTGCATGTTCCATATGATCTTCATTGGTTACAAAGTGCGTTGCTGGAAAGATCGCGACATGTTCTGTCTCACCGATCACTTCACCAGTCAATGCATCAACTTCTCGAATCCGCTCAATCTCATCGCCAAAAAATTCAACTCGTAACGCATGATCATCTCGTGATGCAGGAAAAATTTCAACAACATCGCCACGAACACGAAAGCGTCCACGTTGAAAATCTATATCGTTTCGCTCAAATTGAATATTTACTAAATCAGTCAACAGCTGACTACGATCAATCTCCATGCCTACACGAATCGAAACAACTTGCTCACTATACTCTTTGGGATCACCTAAACCAAAAATACATGAGACAGATGCCACTACGATCACATCGTTTCGTTCTAATAAAGAGCTTGTCGCAGAATGTCGTAACTTATCGATCTCATCATTGATACTGGCATCTTTTTCTATATAGGTATCGCTTGAGGGTACGTAGGCTTCTGGTTGATAATAATCGTAATAACTAACAAAATACTCGACCGCGTTATTAGGGAAGAATTCTTTGAACTCTCCATAAAGCTGTCCAGCTAATGTTTTATTATGGGCAATGACTAATGTTGGTTTGTTTACTTCGGTAATCACATTGGAGATCGTAAATGTTTTCCCGGTTCCAGTTGCACCTAATAAAATTTGTGCTTTTTCCCCGCCTTCGATACCGTCTACTAATCGTTTGATTGCTTCTGGCTGATCTCCATCTGGTTTATATTTTGAGACTAAATCAAATGTATTGGAGGTCTCTCTTTCTATCATCCAACATCCTCCTTTTACTTCTTTTAATTACGGCTTCATTTACTAAAAACAACTGGGAATATGAATCTCACTAACTGATACAACTCGCCTTAAGTTGAAATGAAACTACTGTCATTATTTTAACATACCGAACATATTTTCGCTAGTTTTAGAATAGTTTGCGTATACGCATTTTTTGCCAATTTACATTTTATTTAATCTTTTGTTTGCCTCTAAATTAGTATCCTTCGATAATTCCCAACTCTTTTATGTCACATTTCATAACATAAGATGTGAGGAAATGAGTTTTTTTTGACTTTCTCATTGTGAATGACTTGTGTTTTTGCCTTTTTTTACTATATAATTATCCAATATGCGAGCTATCTAGCTACACAAATTAATTCTTAGGAAACTAGAAAAATTGTCATTGAAACAGAAAACGTTTCAAAGTCAATTCCCTAACTTTCTACAGGACTAAACGATTTGTTCCGCTTTAAAACGTTATCTAGCTGGGTGGGCTAGTCACTACGCTCTACTTCGATCTCATCAAGACTGGACGAGCCCACTACGCTTTTAAAATTAGGAGGTATTTTATGAAAAAGAAACACTTTTTACTTTCATTCATTGTAATGATGGCAAGTCTACTGACATTTACACTTGGGCAAAGCGCTCAGGCTGAGGAAAAAACATATACTATAGGAACAGATTTGACTTTCGCCCCTTTTGAATTCCAAGACTCTAAAGGAGAATATGTTGGAATCGATGTGGATCTGCTTCAGGCAATCGCTGAAGCTCAAGATTTTAAAGTTAATCTGAAGCCGCTTGGGTTTGATAGCGCCATTCAAGCTGTACAATCAAAACAAGTAGACGGTATGATTGCCGGTATGAGCATTACTGATGAACGAAAAAAATCATTTGATTTCTCAGATCCTTATTTTGATAGCGGTCTGCAAATGGCCGTTAAAACAGGAAACGATAAAATCAAAAGCTATGATGATCTAAAAGGCAAGACAGCTGCTGCTAAAGTGGGAACTGAAAGTGCTGCTTTCTTAGAGAAAAACCAAGAAAAATACGGCTATACAATCAAAAATTTCGATGATGCAACGGGTCTTTATCAAGCACTTGAAAATAATGAAGCAGATGCCATTTTCGATGATTATCCAGTTTTAGGCTATGCCGTAACGAATGGCCAGAACCTGCAATTAGTTGGTAAAAAAGAAACAGGTAGTTCATATGGTTTCGCTGTTAAAAAAGGGCAAAACAAAGAATTGATTGAAAAGTTTAATGCTGGTTTAAAAGAACTAAAAAGCTCAGGTAAATATGACGCTATCTTAGCGAAATATATTACTACAGGAACTGAAACAGATTCTGATTCTAAAATGAAAAAGATCCAACCTAAAAAAGATACCTATGTAGTCGCTAGTGATTCAACCTTCGCTCCTTTTGAATTTCAAAATGCTGATGGTAAATACGAAGGAATTGATGTTGACTTAGTAAATCGAATTGCCGAACTGCAAGATTTTACTATCGAGTTTAAATTTATCGGCTTTAGCTCTGCTGTTCAAGCAGTCGAGTCTGGTCAAGCAGATGCAATGATCGCCGGCATGACGATTACAGATGAACGTGAAAAATCCTTTGACTTTTCTACGCCTTACTTCAATAGTGGCATTCAAATCGCTGTCAAAAAAGGCAATGACAAAATCCATTCTTATGAGGATTTAAAAGATAAAAAAGTTGGCGCTAAAATTGGGACTGAAAGTGCTGATTTCCTTGAATCGAACAAAGATAAATATGGTTACTCGATCAAATATCTAGATACGACAGATGCATTATACAGTGCGCTTGAGATCAATGAGATCGATGCTATGATGGATGATTATCCTGTCATTGGTTATGGTGTGGCACAAAAACAACCATTAACAACGCCAATTCCACGTGAAGAAGGCGGAAAATATGGATTTGCTGTTAAAAAAGGTAAAAATCCTGAACTGATCCAAATGTTTAATGAAGGTTTAGCAGAATTAAAACGAACTGGTGAATATGATGAGATCATCGGAAAATACGTAAAAGATGGCGCTACTGAAAATAAAGTGGATGAATCAACATTTGTCGGCATGATTCAAAATAACTGGAAACGATTATTAAACGGATTATGGATGACTATTCAATTAACCTTGGTTTCATTTATTTTAGCTCTGATCGTTGGAGTACTTTTTGGATTATTCAGTGCCTCACCATCAAAAACTTTACGTGTGATTTCGACGATTTATGTTGATATCATTCGTGGGATTCCTTTAATGGTTTTAGCTTTCTTTATCTACTTTGGCTTACCTGGAATTCTAGGTTTCAACATTCCAGTATTTCTTGCTGGAATCATTACACTGACCTTAAATGCAAGTGCTTATATCTCTGAAATCGTCCGTGGCGGGATCAATGCAGTGCCAGTCGGTCAAATGGAAGCGTCACGTAGTTTAGGTCTTTCATACAACCGTACAATGCAAAAAATCATTTTACCACAAGCAATCAAAATCATGATTCCTTCTTTCGTCAATCAATTTGTTATCTCATTAAAAGATACAACGATCCTTTCTGCGATTGGTCTGATCGAGTTGTTGCAAACAGGTAAAATCATCGTTGCTAGAAACTTACAAAGCACAATGGTCTACTTCGTGATTGCCATGATGTATTTGATTTTGATCACAGCCTTGACGAAATTAGCTAAAGTTTTAGAAAAGAAGGTGAAATAATATGGCTGAAAAAATTCTAGTAGAACATTTAGTAAAAAAATATGGTGATAATACCGTGCTTAACGATATCAATGTATCCATTCAAGAAGGCGATGTAGTTTGTGTTATCGGCCCTTCTGGTTCTGGTAAAAGTACCTTTCTTCGTTGTTTGAATCAACTTGAAGAAGCAACTAGTGGTGATATTATCATCGATGGCGCTAATCTAACGGATAAGAATACGAATATCAACAAAGTACGTCAACACATCGGTATGGTTTTTCAACATTTTAATTTATTCCCTCACCTATCGATCATGGAAAATATTACATTAGCCCCAACCGACCTAGGTCGTCTTTCAAAAAAAGATGCGGAAGAAAAAGCTATTAAGCTTTTAGATACTGTTGGGTTAGCGGATAAAAAAGATAGTTATCCTGAATCATTATCTGGTGGACAAAAACAACGGGTAGCGATTGCTCGTGCCTTAGCAATGAATCCTGATATCATGTTATTCGATGAACCAACATCTGCACTTGATCCAGAGATGGTCGGTGATGTACTGAACGTTATGAAAAAATTAGCAAAACAAGGTATGACCATGGTGATCGTAACACATGAGATGGGCTTTGCTAAAGAAGTTGCAAATCGCGTGATGTTTATTGATGGTGGTAATTTCTTAGAAGATGGTACACCACAACAAATTTTTGAAAATCCGCAAAATGAGCGTACAAAAGATTTCTTGGATAAAGTACTTAATATTTAGATAAAAAAGGATAGATTGCTTCTATTACAAAGTAATCTATCTTTTTTTATTTCCTCTAACGTTACACTTGATAATTTAGTCTTTTTAAAGTAAATTTGAACAGTCTTCAGAATATCTTTTCCTAAAAAAGGAGTGTTACTAAATGAAACGATTATACACTTTTTTTACCAATGATTTATTATTTTCACTTTCGCTTCTTATTGCTCTCATCAGTTGCGCATTTGGTCGATTCTCTATAGACTCAATTGATTTTAAAGTTGTTTTTTGTTTATTAGGTTTGATGCTTTTGGTAAAAAATTTTGAGAACCTAGGGAGTCTAACCTATTTTGCTGACAAGATGATCGATTACTCTGCTAACACTCGCAGTCTGATTCGAAATATTGTGATCTTATCCTTTGTTAGTTCTATGATTTTGACGAATGATGTCGCAATCCTTTCGTTAATGCCGATTTACTTAACAATCATCAAAAAATTCCCTGAAATGGAAAATAAGATTTTGGGAGCTGTCTTACTGATTGTTGCAGCAAATTTAGGGAGTAGTTTTTTCCCGTTTGGTAATCCACAAAATCTCTTTTTATTTTCTTATTATTCCCTCTCCACGTTGTCTTTTTTTAAGTGGTCTATAGTGCTACTTTTTTCTTCAATTTTATTTTTATTGATTTCTTTTTTGTTTATAAAGAAAAGTGTGATTCCCACACAACATACCTCAGTTCCAACGGTCAACAAAAATAAAACAGTTTTCTCAAGTATGGTTGGAGGCCTCATTCTTTTAGGCATTTTCAATGTCCTTCCATATTATATTGTCATTCCAATTGCTGTGATAATTCTCACTGTATATGATAAACGTTTGCTAATACAACTTGACTATAAACTGTTGGGGACATTCATTTTTTTCTTTATTGCCGTTGGAAATTTTGCACAAGTAGAATTACTTTCCTCATTTATAAAGGTACAATTTACGACAAGTACACGGACCTTTTTTGGTAGTATTCTAATCAGTCAGATTATCAGTAATGTTCCTGCAGCCATTTTGATTGCGCCATTTACAGATCAATCTCAAGCACTTTTTTGGGGTGTGAATGTTGGTGGTTTGGGAACCATTATTTCTTCTTTAGCAAATCTGATCGGATTCAAATTGTATAAAGAGTATTATCCTACCCAGTCAAAAACATTTCTTTGGCAGTTCACTGCTGTGAATCTAGTATTTTTACTTTTCTTTCTCTTATTTTTTGCTTTTATACTATAAAAAAATTCGACACACAACGGTCAATCGCTTTGTGTCGAATTTTTTGTTTTAGTGATTAATTTGCAATTGCTTCAAGTCTAGCCTTTACATCTTGTTCTGACAGTTCATTTCTCATTACATAACGATTTGCCGGATGATGACGACACTCATCTGAACAGCTGCCAAGGTATTTTGCTTCATTTTCTTCTGAGGCTAAAATTTGTTTATTACAGAATGGATTAGCGCAATTAATATAACGTTCGCAAGGTGTCCCGTCAAACCAGTCTTTACCGATAATTTTTTTATCGACATGGTTGATTTCAACACTGATTCGTTCATCAAAAACATACATTTTTCCATCCCATAACTCGCCTTGTGTTTCTGGATCTTTTCCATAAACAGCAATACCACCATGTAGCTGAGCAACATCTTCAAAGCCTTCTTTGATCAACCATCCAGAAAATTTCTCACAGCGAATTCCACCAGTACAGTAAGTTACCACTTTTTTATCCATAAATTGTTCTTTATTGTCTCTGATCCATTGTGGTAATTCTCTAAAGTTACGAATATCAGGACGAACAGCTCCTCTAAAGTGACCTAGATCATATTCATAATCATTTCTAGCGTCGATCACTACTGTATTTTCATCTAGAAGTGCTTCTTTAAATTCAATAGGTTCCAAATATTTTCCGGTTAACTCTAACGGATTCACATCTTCTTCTAGGCTTAAAGAGACCAGTTCTTTTCTAGGACGGACAAACATTTTATGAAAGGCATTTTCTGGTACCTCATCGATTTTGAAATACGTATCCTTGAAACGCTCATCTGCTAACATTGCTTCCATATAAGCATCTGTATCAGCAATCGTACCTGAAAGTGTACCATTGATCCCTTCAGTCGCTACTAAAATTCTACCTTTTAAGTTCAACGATTTACAAAAAGCTAAATGCTCCTTTGCAAATTCCTCCGGGTTTTCGATCGTCGTATATTTGTAATACAGTAATACGCGGTAATCCATTTTATCTTACTCCTTTTTCTAGAAACTGCTTAGCTATCTCCAAAATAACTGTACAATTCCGATTTTCTATTCATACGTATTCAGTATATAAAAAAAGAAATACAAAAAGCGAGGTATTTGCTTGTGGAATAGTGAACATAAAACGAAAGGCGAAATGAACCGTTTAGCACACACTAAAAAATAGAAAAACTACCTACACTTAAAAAAAAATGTGGGTAGTTCATTTAAATTAACTCTTTATTGACCAGATACTGCAAAATAATTTTCATCATTATCTGCAAAGTTGAAGACTAAACCAGTTGGTAATTGTACTAATTCACCGACACGCACGTCAGCATCTTTCATTTTTTTATATAGCTCCACTACATCTTCTGCAAAAAACATCAGTGATGGTGTATTTCCTGCAACTTCTGGTGAATGTTTTTGGATAAATGCTAAGTCATATAACACAATCATTGTTTCCGCAGTTTCACTTGGTGCAATCTCTACTACTAGGGTACCGTCCACTGCATCTCTTTCTTTTTCTACAAAGCCAATTTTTTGCCAGAATTGGCTTGATTTTTCTACATTTGTGACGTATAGCATGATTTTAATTTGATTTGTAAACATGGTTTTAGCTCCTCATCATTGTTTTTTCTCATTTTAAACTAAATGCTTTTTCATTATATACTTTTTATCATAGCTTATGGTAAGCTTTATGAAAATAAATTTGCTTCAAAAAGGAGAAAAAATGAACTTAACTGTTTTGGTAGATAATAATGTCTATATCGATCACTATTACTTAGGAGAACCCGCTTTATCTTTTTATCTAGAAGATGGTGACGAAAAAATTCTCTTTGACACAGGTTACAGTGACGTTTTTATAAAAAATGCAGACTTGCTTTCTATTGACCTGAGCAAAGTTTCAAAGTTAGCATTATCTCATGGTCACAATGATCACACTGGTGGTTTGAAATTAATTTCTAGCATTTTTACAAAAGAGAAACCACAAATCATAGCCCATCCACTCACTTTTTTTCCTAAAAAAGAAGAAGAATTGGTTATCGGTTCAGCTGTGACTAAAGAAGAACTAAAAGAAAACTATGAGTTGGTGCTTACAAAAGATCCAGTTAAACTTTCACCTAATATTACTTTTTTAGGCGAAATACCTCAACTAGTAGATTTCGAGCCACGTAAACAAGTAGGTGAAACAAAATTATCTGATCATTTTACACCTGATTATGTGCTAGACGACTCTGCCTTGATCTATGAAGGTCATGATGGTCTTTATATTATCACTGGTTGTTCTCACAGTGGTATTAGTAATATTTGTGAGTACGCCAAGCAAGTCACCGGTATCCAGACGATTAAGAGTATTATTGGCGGGTTCCACTTATTTGATGAAGATCAACAGTTAGACAAAACGATTGAATATTTTGAAAAAAATCAAATTACTACGCTCTATCCTTGTCATTGTGTTTCCTTTCAAGCCAAAGCTAAACTTCATTATCATATACCAATCGAAGAAGTTGGCGTTGGTCTGCAGCTTGAATGGCATTAAAAAAAAGTAAGATCGTTTAAACGATCTTACTTTTTTTATTATAACTCTCTTGGGGAAGAAGAAGCGGATCACATCTTAAACATTTTCTTCAATCACTAAGTTACGATCATTTAATACGTCACGATCTAATTCGTTGATTCGAGAACTTGTCACGATACCAGCTACCATACTGTCACTAACGTTAACAGCAGTTCTTGCCATATCAATCAATGGCTCTACAGAAATAACTAAACCAACGATTGCGACCGGTAAATTCATAGCACCTAAAACGATCAATGAAGCAAATGTTGCTCCACCGCCGACACCAGCTACACCAAATGAGCTGATTGTGACGATTGCAACTAACATTAAAATAAATTCTAAACTAAAGACATTGATTCCCACAGTTGGTGCAACGATCGTCGCCAACATTGCAGGATAAACACCAGCACAACCATTTTGACCAATGGATAAGCCAAAACTTGCAGCAAAGTTCGCTGTTGCATCATCAACACCTAGAGCCTTTGTTTGTGTTTCAATATTTAAAGGTAATGCTCCAGCACTTGATCTTGATGTAAAAGCAAAACTCAATACTGGGAATGATTTTTTCAAATAATTCACCGGGTTTACTTTTACTGCCACTAAAATCAATAGATGAACAAGCATTACAATAATCAACGCAGTATAGGAAGCTAACACAAATTTTCCTAAGTTAAGAATCGCATCAAAATCACTAGTTGCAACAACGTTGGTCATCAACGCTAAAACCCCATAAGGTGTTAAACGTAAAACCAAGGTTACGATACGCATTGTGATCTTATAAAGACTGTCGATCAAATTAGCAAAAAATTCTGCTTCTTTCGGTGCTTTTCTTTTTACGCCTAGATATGCCACACCGACAAAAGCTGCGAAAATCACCACACCAATTGTACTTGTTGGACGCGTCCCTGCAAAATCTGCAAACACATTTCTAGGAATAAAAGCTAAAATTTGTTGTGGAATCGATAGATTTTCAACGGTTTCCTGTCTCGTTGCAAGTTCTGCAATTCGTGCCGTTTCTGCCGTTCCTTGAGTAAATTGCGCACCTTGTAGTCCAAATAATAATGTTGTTCCGATTCCAATCAACGCAGCCACAGCGGTTGTACCTAGCAATGTTGCCAATACATTGAAGCTGATTTTTCCTAGTTGTTTGGATTCTTTCATCTTAGTAAAAGCTCCTACGATAGAAACAAAAACTAAGGGGATTACGAGCATTTGTAAAAATGCTACATAACCATTACCTACAATACCGATCCATTCCATTGCTTGCGTAGTAACTTTGTCTTGGGTACCGAATGCGAATTGAATAATTGCACCTAATACAATACCGACACCTAATGCAGCAAAAACACGTGTAGAGAACTTATAGTGTTTTGTTTGCATACGATAAAAAACGTATAACACTGCAAGAAAAGCAAGGACCACTAAAACAGTGATGAGTGTTGTCATTTTTTTCCCTCCTAAATTTATAAGCGTAGCAAATAGATTAATCCTGTAGAAAATTAGGAAATTGGCAATGAAACAATCTATGTTTCATTGATAATCTATCTATTTTCCTAAGAATTGATTTGCGCAGCTAGATGTATTAAAAGCTGAACGGGCTCGCCTAGTATCAACTGGAAAAATAGGACTGGGGTGTTTTTTGCCACATCCATATTTTATCGTTTTCCGAGGTAGTAGCTCATAAAGCTAGATAATACAAATGACAAGTACATCAAAGGAAGTAAAGGTTCCCGGGGATCATTCTTCAACAAGCCCCCTAAAAATAAAAGTAATTCATTTTCAGTGATATGTCTATTGTACCTGATTTAATAGGTCATGGGGTATTATTTTGTCTCTAATATGATAGCAAAAAGAGTTTGTGATAGTTTTTAACTATCACAAACTCTTCGATTTTACTTTATTTAAGTTACTGTTCTGGTGCAGATTGAAAGTTCAATTGAATCCCTGGTTTATCCAATGCAATTTCAGTCACTTCATACGCCATACGTTGAACAATGCTGAATAATGGACTAACTAATTCATCGACTTCTTCTTGTGAGATATCTTCTTGGTTTTCAATCTTATGATTGATCACATGATTGATTTGACTAACTGAACCTGATAAAACATACTCTTCAAAAAATAGACGAAACTCTAAACGAGCTGCGATAATTGAATTTTCTTTTGGATAATTTTCATCAGTTGATTCGATTGGTGAAAAACCAACTCTAAGATCTGTTTCGACTTCTTCCATATCTTGGGTACGCATATCATAATGAAAAGCCTCTACGACTTCTTGTTGACGTTTTATTTCCATGCATTAAAATCTCCTTTTTTATGTTCAATAACTATTCGTTCACTCTATAATGAATATAGTTTATCTATGTTTTTATTATACCATATATCTTTTTATAACAAATAGTTATACTCATTTTTTCTAATCTAATTTTTAAATGAATGGATTGGTGCAGGGATTCTGCCACCACGGATAATAAAGTCTGTTGAAGCATAATCATTAACTTTCATAACGGGTGCTCTTCCTAGCAAACCACCAAACTCGACCATATCACCAACTTTTGTTCCTTCAGCTGGAATGATACGAACAGCTGTTGTTTTGTGATTGATCACACCGATTGCTGCTTCGTCTGCAATCATTGCGGCAATCGTCTCTGCTGATGTTTCACCAGGAATAGCGATCATATCTAAACCAACGGAACAAATTGCCGTCATTGCTTCTAATTTTTCTAAATTCAGTGCACCATTATTGACTGCATCGATCATTCCTGCATCTTCTGAAACAGGGATAAACGCACCTGATAATCCTCCAACATGGTTACATGCCATCACGCCTCCTTTTTTTACTGCATCATTCAATAAAGCTAGTGCAGCAGTCGTTCCATGCGTCCCAACACTTTCTAAACCCATCTCCTCTAAAATATAAGCCACACTATCACCCACAGCCGGCGTTGGAGCTAACGATAGATCCACAATGCCAAAGGGAACATTCAAACGTTCTGACGCAATTTTCCCAACTAGTTGACCCATTCTAGTAATTTTAAATGCCGTTTGTTTGACAACTTCTGCGACTACATCAAAAGGTTCTCCTTTGACCTTCTCTAACGCACGTTTGACAACGCCAGGTCCACTGACACCAACATTGATTACGCAATCAGCTTCTCCCACACCATGAAAAGCACCCGCCATAAAGGGATTATCTTCCACCGCATTTGCAAATACGACTAATTTAGCACAGCCCATATCAGATTGGGCCGCCGTTTCTTTGATGACATACCCCATATGACGAACAGCATCCATATTGATTCCAGCTCTTGTTGAGCCGATATTTACAGAAGAACAAACAAAATCAGTTTCAGCTAAAGCTTGCGGAATAGAATTGATCAAAATCTCATCTCCGTGTTGATACCCTTTTTCAACTAAAGCACTAAATCCGCCGATAAAATTAACCCCAACCGCTCGAGCCGCTTTGTCTAAAACCTTCGCATATTTAACATAATTTGAATCCGAACTAGCTGCCGCTACAATTCCAATCGGCGTTACAGAAATCCGCTTGTTGATGATCGGAATCCCATACTCAGATTCGATCTCTTCTCCAACTTTGACTAGATTCTTCGCTAAACGCGTTATTTTGTCATAAATTTTTTGACAAGCTCGATCACTGTCACTATCAATACAATCTAACAATGAAATCCCCATTGTAATGGTTCTAATATCTAAATTTTCTTCTTCAATCATACGGATCGTTTCTAGAATTTGATTCGTCTCCAAAAAAATTCCTCCTAATTTTAAAAGCTGAATGAGCTCGGTCAGCACCGACTGAAAAACAGAAAAAATCGATTGAGATGGTTCTCGTCTCACTCTATCTTTATCTTTTTTCCGAGGTGCTAGCTCATGAAGCTAGATAGTTTTAAAAGCTTAGCGGGCTCATTCAACCTCGACTGGAAAATAGGAAATTATGACTGAGATGCTTTTTGCCTCATTCATAATTTATCTTTTTCCCGAGAGGTTAGTCCGTGAAGCTAGATAGTTTTAAAAGCTTAGCGGGCTCGTCCAACTTTGACAGGAAAATAGGAAAAATCGATTAAGACATTTCTTATCCCACTCTATTTTTACTTTTTTTCCGAGATACAAACCCGCGGAACTGATAATTATTATAGTTTATGCATAACATTAAAAATCTCTTCGTTTTGAATACTAATGGTCACACCTAATTTTTCACCTAGAGTGTTCAGCTCAGAACGAATTTCTTCAAAATTATTTTTGTCTTTAGAGATTTCTAACACCATCATCATTGTAAAATAGCTGTCCATGATTGTTTGCGAAACATCCAAGATGTTCATATCAAGCTCAGCCAATTTATGACTAACACCAGCTATGATTCCAACCTTGTCTTTACCAATTACTGTTAATACTGCACGCATATAAATTCCTCCTAATTTTAAAAGCTGAATGAGCTTGGTTAGCACCGACTGAAAAATAGGAAAAATTGATTGAGGCGTTTTTGTCTCACTCGATTTTTATCTTTTTTCCGAGGTGCTAGCTCATGAAGCTAGATAACATATAGTGACAACGTTCCGCTTCATTTCACCCAGTACTTTTCAACATCAGTTCACTGTGTTTCAAAGCAAAATGAGTTTTTTTCATTATATCATAATTTGTTCAATTATTAACAAAAAATCAGAACGAAATACTTATAAATAGATTTATCGTTCGTTTTTTATATAAATTAAAAAACTTCTGAGCTTTAGAAGCTTCTCAGAAGTTTTTCTTCATACTATTTTAGTAAATTGTTGTTTACAACTTGAACAAGTTACTTTGATTTTACCCTTTCCTTTTGGTGCTCGCAATTGTTGTTTACAATTGGAGCACTTAAAAAAAGTATACGTCTTACGTGTGTTGACTCTTTCTTTTACACGATTGAATTTTTTTCTTAATTGCTGCATTTTTAAAATATAACGAGTATTTTCATTCGAACGCGGATAAATTCTTTTTGAAAAAAAACGGTAGTTGATCCAGATTAATAGCGCTACTGCTAGCCAAAAAGCGATCGATGTTGGTAAAACTAAATTGAGCAATAATAAAACTAGAGTGCTTTTCATCAGCATATTGCTCAATCGATCCATTTGAGCGTATCGTCCTACCAATAATTTTTGAATCTTTGCATTCCAACGAAGTAATCGTTCAAGCCAAATTTGTCCCATATGCTCCCTCTTTTCTTTGCTATTATCTCAATCAATCAGCATTCTTTCAAGAGGAAAAATAGAAATAATTGAATAAACGAATTAAAAATAAATTTGAGTGATCTTCGTGATCTCTTCTTTGATTTTCTCTTTCAATTCAATTGGCTTCACCACTTCAACCGCCGCGCCGAATGACAATAAATAAGTAGTCAGCCACGTACCTTCTGGCTGCCAAGTTTTGACTTTGGTGAATTCACCCACTTGCTCGAACTCAATATTCGTTAAGTCTTCCTGTATGCGGTAAAACAGGGCATTTTTTATCTTAAACTCAACACATATCTTGGCAGATTCTGGTTGATAGTCTTTGATCAAATAAGCATCATCAATATTGTTTGCTGAAATTAGCAAATCCTTCATCCGTCTTAATTTAAATAGTCGAGTCGTTTCTCTAGCACAACAATAGCCTGCCAAGTACCAGGCATTTTGTTTGAAGATCAATTTATTTGGCATGACTTCTCTGTTAGCTTTTTTTCCTTTTCCGTTCGTATAGGAAAAAGTAATACATTTTTTTGATTTTTTGCTTTAGTGATCAATTCGATTACAGTTGCTTCATCTTCTCGTCCCCATGTTGAAAAATCAATATCGATCCAAGGTTCGACTTCTTTCTTAAATAAGGAGGAAAGCTTATTCATTAATGGGGTAATGCTTTTTAGATTGGTAGCGGCTAAATTCTGCAAGTCCACCATAATATGATCTTGCTCTTCATCATCCACAAACGTTGCGGACAGATGATGCGTATCCAACAAACGGATTCCGCCATCTCGTCCACTTTGAGCATATACTGGAAAACCTAAGGAAGACAGTGTATCAATATCTCGATAGATCGTACGAGTCGATACTTCCAGTTGCTCTGCCAAAATTGTCGCGTTTGCTTTATTATGCATGGTTAAATAATGCATAATATAAAATAATCTAGATAGATTATTCATCAGCCTTAAAGTCCAAGATCAACTTACTGTTTTCGCCAACAAAATCATATTGATAAGACCCCGTCAAGGCTTGTAACTCTCCTGTACCTTTAATGATCATTCCTGGTGAATCAAGTGATCCTTTATCAAAAATTCCTTTTTCAGCCGCTGTAAAGGTTCCTGTTTTTCCTTTATATTGGCCTTCAAAGTGAAGAAATCCTGATATTCGTGCTGTTGCAAGGTGTCCATCTTCTTTGTTGCTTTCTAAATAATAAAGAAGATACTCGACCCAAGCTTTGCCTTCTAGATCCCCTTCAAGTTCATATTCTGCCTGAACTCGATTCACTGGAAAATTGATCTTTTGTTCATCTACTGGTTGTTCATCCCATCTTGTCACGTTGAATGTTGCGCTCATAATGATCCCTCCTTATGAATAACAGGATAGCAAACATATGTTCTTTTTACAAGCTAGAATTGTCTAATTAAGTGCAACATTATAAAAAGTTTTGGCTTTAGGAGTTTGTAATCGATTTTCACAAAAAAAAGAAGTTCTTTTCATTTTTTTTAGAAAGACTTTCTAAAATGACGCAAAACTATGTCTATAGCAGAATAAAAATGATACTCTTAAACCAAATTGAAGGAGGTAATTATCACATGAAAGCTATTGTAATAGGTGCATATGGTCACATAGGATCATATTTAGTTCCAAAACTAATAAGAGCAGGCTATGAAGTAATAGCAATCAGCCGAGGAAAGAGTAAGCCTTACACAGAAGATATCTTATGGAAACAGGTAACGCATATCACTATGGACAGAAGCAAAGAACCTAATTTTCCAGAAAAAATTGCAGCATTAAAAGGAGATATTGTCATTGATTTAATTAATTTCACTGTAGAAGATACTCGGTTAATGGTTGCAGCATTGAAAGAAACAGATATTAGTCACTATCTGTACTGCTCTTCTATTTGGGCTCATGGACGAGCAACGATTCTTCCTACAGATCCCAATAGCAAAAAATATCCACTAGACGAGTATGGTATCCAAAAATATGAGAGTGAAAAGTTACTAAAAAATGAATATTACACAAACGGATTTCCAGCGACTATTATTATGCCAGGACAAATATCCGGCCCTAAATGGACAATCATTAATCCTTTGGCTAATCATGATCCAGAGATTTTTCAAAAGATAGCAAATGGTGAGGTGATTTACTTACCAAATTTTGGAATGGAGACATTACATCATGTTCACGCTAGTGATGTGGCACAAATATTTGTGGATGCTATCAAGCATAGAGAGTCAGCATTGGGAGAAAGTTTTCATGCCGTAGCAGAAGATTCACTCACTCTCTTTGGTTATGCGCAAGCTACCTATCACTATTTTAAAAAAGAGCCCAAGATCAAATTCTTATCTTGGGAAAAGTGGTGTGAGTTTATAAATAATGAAGATTATATTGATAAAACCTATTTTCATATTGCTAGAAGTGGAAAATACAGTATTGAAAATGCAAAAGATCGAATCAACTATTCTCCTGAATATTCCACTTTGGAAGTAATAGAAGAAAGCTTAAAAAGTTACATTGATAACGAATGGATTTCCGTTAAAAACTAACTGTCTTCACGAACAATTTGATTATCTATTTGGCGCAGCTCTGTAGCTTGTGCCAATTTTATTTTATACTCATAGTTTTCTTCATAATTGATAGCAAAATAACAGGAATATAGTGCGTCCAAAACTAAGGAAATAGACTCTATAGAAGAAAAACCAGCAATTTTTGAAAATGATTTTTCTCGTGTAGTGACATGTAGCGTAATATCAGCGAGCCTAGATAGTTGATTGTCTCCAATACTTGTAATAGCAATAATTGGGACCTCATTTTGTTTAAGCAGCTGAACTGTTTTAAACAGTGGATCAGATTCACCAGAATAAGAAATAAATATGGCACAGTCTCTATTGGTTGTCATAACAGCTTCTTGAAACATTGTATTTTGGATTGGGTAAATTTCAGCCTTTTTATTAATATGTCTCATCTTAAAGACAAATTCTTCTCCTAAAAATATCAAATTAGAAAGACAAAATATCTTTACAGTATCATGAGTTTCAATTAGTCGAATCGCCTTCTTTAAAGAATCATGGTTTATTAGTGTAAGTGTATCCTTCAGACTCTCAGTTTTGAGTTGCGCCACTTTATTAGTAATTGCCATAATAGAGTCACTTTTTTTAAATGGTAAATTTGCATCCAAATTTTTGAAATTTGAGTCTAAATAGGCTATCTCATTTAAGAACTCTCTTTTTAATTCACTCCAGCCGTTAAAATCAAGCTTTTTTGCTATTCTTGATAGCAAGGAAGGCGAAGTATATGTTTCTCCAGCAATCATGGTTGCAGAGTATTTTTCTATCGATTCTCGCTTTTCCAACATGAAATCTACAACCATTTTTTCGGTTGGAGAAAATCGAGTAAGTTCTATTTTCTCTAGTAATAGCATTAAATCAGTCCTTTGTATAAATTCTATAAAAAAGTCAACCTTACTAAACTTCTTTTCTTACTTAAAAAATTGTTAATAGAAAAGCACAATAATCAACAAATTTGAATTGCTCTTGCCGACGCATCATAAAAAATTTCATGTGGTGTTTTCCAACCTAAACACTTTCTAGGTCGATTATTTAGTTAGTAAACAACAGATTCGATGTATTTTTCTGATACGGGTGTCATATCCGAACGTTTGGGCAAGTATTCTCGCATTAATCCATTTGTATTTTCATTCGTTCCACGCTGCCATGGAGACCAAGGATCTGCAAAGTAGCAATCAATACCGCATACTCTACTGAAGTACTTATACTTTGCAAATTCTGGTCCTCTATCTGGCGTAATAGTTTTGCATTGCTTTTTGTTTAGAGGAGATAACAATTGTACAATCATATCCCTTACGCAAATTGAATCATTTTTAGGAATTTTTCCCGCTAGCAAAAATCGAGATTTTCGATCAACTAGTGTTACAAGACATGATTTTCCTCGATGTCCCAAGACAGTATCTGCTTCCCAGTGGCCAAGTTCTTCTCTAGTCTCAGCTTTTGTCGGATGTTCATGAATCGTTTTCACATCAGTAAATCTTCCACGACGATCACCAATTCTTTTATTCACTGATTTTCTTCCTTTTCGTCTTAACATTTTTCGTGTCCCAGGACTACCTTCAGGAAATCCTTCATCAAATAGACCATTGTAAATAGAACGATAAATAGTAGGATAGCTGACAACTGATTCATTACTCTCTAAATTAATTCTATTCGCTATCTGTTCTGGAGACCATTGATCTTCAAAAAGTAGTTTACGAATGGCTTCCTTATAAGGCGAGTGATCCAAGATTTTCTTTCTTCCGCATTTTTGCTTGTTATTATGATACGATTTTTGTGCTAGAGAAGGCGAATAGGCTCTAAACTTTGTAGTATTCCTTTTAAGTTCTCTCATAACAGTCGAAGGGCTTCTTTTGATTAAGCGTCCAATTCTACGAATAGTAAAGCCAAAACCATGATAGAGAAAGATCATTTCCCGTTTACGTATCGTAAGGTGTGTGTATGAAGTCATAGCTGAATACTTCCTAATCGATATAATTCGTCAACACTATTATAACAGGATTTTTTACTTTCAAGTTTTAGTGTTGCACTTAAATTATACATTCTAGAGCGAACATTACGATAATTTTTTTGTTTGTTCCAAATTTTGGCTTATTCTTAGTTCAATAGAAATTCTTTGATTTTTCTACTAAACACAGTAATATTTTCTGATTTTGATGCTGCTGTTGTCACATCTAGATACCCAGGATCTTTTGACCACCCACCTGAATCTGCCGTTAAGTAAATACTCAGTTTCTTTTCATCTTTATGCTTATTCATATAATCTAAAGCAGGTTTGGGAGGGTCGCTTGATTGTACAGTAGATAAGATGATAACTTTATCCCAATCCACCAGCTTATTCTCTCCGATTTCTTCAACTGGTTCAACTTTCAAATAGATATTTTCATTTGCTAAATTATTTTTCACTTCATTTATCACCTCATTTTTAAACGCTCGATCTTGGGTGTAAACGATTGCTTTGTATACGTTTGGTTTATCCTTCAGTGCTCCATTGATTTCACAACTTGAAATAATTCCTTGAACTCTGGTCAAGCGGTAATACCCTAAAAAACCAGCACTTCCTAAAACGATCACAAGGATTCCGAGCACGCTATATCTAATTAGTTTATTTTCCCATAATTTTTTCATTTTTATTCCTACTTTCCTGATTTTATTCGTATCGTAATGCAGTTATTGGATCTAATTTTGCTGCTTTAGCTGCCGGATATAGGGCAAAAATGACACCTAAAAGTCCAGTGATCCCTAACGTAGCTAGCGCATTGAGCGGTGCGATTTGAATCACTTGGTCAAAACCGATACTTGATTCGATGACAGGGTTTGCGACAATTTGAATCAAATAAGCAAAAGCCACTGAGATAACATTTGATAAGAGCATAATGTAGATTGCTTCCATCCTGAATAAACGCTTGATATAGCCTTTTTTATAACCAATAGAACGCAGTACGCCGATTTCTTTCGTCCTCTCAACAACTCCGATATATAACACAACAGCTATCATCACACCGGCAACGATCAATGAAAGTCCTGCAATAAAGGCTAATAAATAAACGATAATATCGGTAAATTGTTTAAATGTATCTAAGAATGAAGATGCATTCGTGATGGCATAATTTTCATATTCTGGATCTTCTTTATATTTTTCAATAAATGATTCAGCATCTTCTGTTTTTTTTGCAAAAGCATCAACCGTATAGATCGGCTTATCGATCCCAATACTCTTTATCATTTCCGCAAAGGTTTTTGGTGAGGCCATAAATCCTTGGACAAAACCTTCTTCATCTGGTGAGGTGATCCCTTTAACAACTGTCTCGATCTCAACTGAGCCATTTACACTTCCTTGTTCTCGCCCTTGGTAAACTAGTCTGATAGGCTTGTTGATCAGCTGTGTCACATTCTCTTGCGTTAATTCTGAACTTTTTAAGCCTAGGATTTCTCTTGCAACAGAGGCTGGTAAAACAATACCAGCTTCATCTGCTTTTATAAAATTTCCAGCTAACAAATAGCCATCTGCCACTGTATTTGTCTGATATCTTTCTTTATTTAAATTTGCTTCATCCATTTGTGATGGTGCTAAGTTTTCAATTAATCGATCGTCATATTTAAAGCGGATTCCCACCAAATTGGCACGCTCATAAACTTCTGTGATTCCTTCATTTTTATAGAGCTCTTTTAATTTTTTTATTTCTTCCCCTTTTAACAATTCAGAAGGTCTCGGCGGTCCCCCTCTTTCTGGATCTTGATAATAAGAAGTGATTTGATTGGGAGAATAGGCTGTTTGAAAAAAATCACCCAGTACTTCTGTAATCCCATTACCGATTCCCAGTGCTAATAAAATTGCCGTAATACCGATCGAAGTGCCGAAAGCGACTAACAGATTTCTCAAGATCCGACTAAAAAAATTTTTACTAACTAGCTGTAAGGTAGCACCTAAAGAAAGCGAAACTCTAGAGGCAACTTTTGGCTGCGACTGTGTCTTAGTGAAATCTGGTGTCTTGATTCGATCGTCGCTTAAAATGTGACCGTCTTTGACTCTTAAAATTTTCGTTGCGTAAGCCATCAAACTTTCATCATGAGTAACAGTTATCACTAACGTCCCTTCATTACTCAATTGTTTTAATAAGTCAATAATCGCAGAAGCCGTGACTGAATCTAGAGCTCCTGTTGGTTCATCTGCGATAATTACTTTTGGATCATTAGCAAGTGCTCTGGCGATTGCCACACGTTGCTTTTGCCCTCCTGAAAGCTGATTTTGAGGGAAATAATGACGTGTCACATCGTTCATTAAAACGATCATGACCCAACCGATTGCAACAGCAAATGGTTTGGAAACATTTGGTAACCAAAGTTTAGCGATCACGCCTCTAAATAAAATGGCATAACTGATCATGCTCGCTAGATAAACGGCCAATTCTAATGCAATAATCAACAGCTGTATCACTCCTAGTGAAACAGTCGTAAAATTAAATACTAAATTAACAGTACCAATTACAAGTACTTGAAAATAAGCTAGTAAATACTTCGCAATGATTTTTTCTAACGTCGACTGTGTTGCTGTACTTGCTAAGGTTTGATGATTTGGCTGAATATCAAGCTGATTGATCCGCCAAGTCAGCACTACAGCGGCAAACGTTCCCACTGAGATTCAGGCATGATCCATTGAAAAACGTATTTGGCAAAATAGCTAATTAAAATCAAAAGTAAACTACTAAAAAAGAACTTCTTGCTTTTTTCATGGTAAAAATTAAATAAATGTATCATCGGCTTCCTCCTCATAGATTTCTTTCAGGGACATTCCTTTTTGTTCTCGTAAGTCTTCTAGATTGATCACTTCGCAATAGCGAAATGGATTCATAAATAAAACGTCTGTAAACAATGTATCCATATCTTCAATAAAATTAGTCGAAACTATGATCATCTTGTTTTCACCACTGGCTCTTCTCAACATCTTTTTCACTTGGATACGAGAGGAATAATCTAAATAGGCAAATGGTTCATCTAATAGCAAAAGGCTTGTCGCTTTGGCATATTCACAAGCAATCTTGACTTTAACTTTGCTGCCTTCTGAAAGTTCTTGCCATTTTTGTTTAGGCGAAATCTACCACAACTCCAATTGTTCGACAGCTTTTGCTAGCTGAAAATCTGGAAATAAAAGCGTGTATTCCAGTAGAATCTGCTGTACCGTTTCACTTTCATCAAAAAAATTTTTGGTTGAAACATGAGCAACACTTGTTTTAAATACCAGACTGCTTTGCGGTTGGTCATTGTACATGACCATGCCGCTGCTTATTTGCTTTTGTCCTGAAATACAATCCAATAAGGTTGTTTTCCCTGTGCCGTTTTTCCCAAGGATTCCGAGAATCTGACCCTCGTTTAAGTTAAAAGACAGGTCTTGAAAAACACTTTTTCGATAGTGCTTACCAATATTTTTTATTTGTAATTTATTCATTTGCACTCCTCACAATCTGCTCAATGATATGCTCTTTTTCATTTTGTGTTAGCTCAAGTTTTCGTAATTACGTGATAAATGCTGTTAAATGGGCTTCGATCAAGCGCAAGCGTAAATCGCTGATTTTTTCGGTTTTATCTGTCACTAACTTACCAATTCCTCTCTGACTAACTAAAATTTCTTCTTGTTCTAGTAAACTGTAAGCTCTTTGGATGGTGGTTGGGTTTACTTCTAGATCTTCGGCTAGTTGTCTAACAGATGGAACTTTTTCATTTTGCTGCCAATGATTACTGGCGATCCAATGTTCGACTTGCTCGATGATTTGCTGGTAGATGGGTCTGTTCCCGTCATAATTCACATGCATCCTCCCTTCTCTAGTTACTCACTGTAATGCTCATGTCACACACTCAGCTGATAAAACTTATTTTAGAGGAAATAAAAAAAACAATTCATATCAATGATATAAATTGCTGCTTGTTCCATTTATTTAGATTTTGACTCAAAAAATAACCCGTTTATGTTATACTTTTTGTACTTGAAATTATAAATACGAGGAGAGGCCAAAAATCGAATTATATAAAAACAATTCAGCTTTAGTTGACTACTTAAAACAAGACCCGCTCACTAAATGGACTGAAAAAACATATGAGAAAGACCGTTTGATCATTGATGAATATGAAAAATCATCCACTTTTTATTATGTTGTTGAAGGTGTTATCTCCGTTGAAATTCTAAATGAAGGCAAACGCTATATTTCTTCTTTCATTTTTCAAAATGATTTTTTCGGGTTAGACAGCTTCTCTACCTTTAAACAAAAAGAGCACAGTATTCGAGTCATTAGTGAGCAGGCAACGATTTTTGCTATATCCAAAGAAATACTGCTGCGCTTACTAAATAAAGAACCAGATTATTATGAATTATTACTGACTAATTTTGCTGATATTTTCCAGCGACATTACGGTTATTTCAATTTTCTTCATTTACCAACCACTGAACGGATCAAACACGCTTTGCATTATTTAAGCGATCATATTGGTCTTTTAACGGCTGCTGAACATTTGGAGCTGCCAACATTTATTACGCAGGAGATTCTTTCAAAATTCTGCCGTACCTCTCAATCTAGAGTTTCTGTTTCTTTAGGTGAGTTAGAAAGAGCTGGATGGCTTTTAAGAATGAAGGTCCCTATCACCATAAACTAAGAAAGTGGCAATCAACGTAATGTTGATTGCCACTTTCTTAGTTTATCTCGTTTTTACAATCATTTCCAACGCTTTCGCTAGATCATCACTAGCTAAGTCGATGTTTTCATCTTCCATACACTGTTTCAGATTCTCAGTCACGACAAGACCAATGACTTTATCGATACTAGAACGGACTGCCATTAACTGAGTAACAACTTCGCGACATTCTTTGCCTTCATCCATCATTTTTAAAATACCACGAATTTGTCCTTCAGATCGTTTTAGCCGATTTCCTAGTTTAGGATCACAAGCCATTCACAACGTCTCCTCTCCAGGCAGACATGCCGCCCATCACATTAGTAACATCATACCCTAAAGAGGCAAAATATTCACTAGCCATTTGTGAGCGTCCGCCAGAATGACAAATAATATAGTAAGATTTGGTCTTATCTAACGAAGTAGCTGTCTCTTGTAACTGGCTTAATGGCATGTTTTTTGCGCCTTTGATATGTCCTGAAACATATTCATCCTCTTCACGCACATCGACAATTGCCAATTCATTTCTTTTTTCTAGTTGTTCAAATTCATCGATCATCATTGATTTATACATTATTTTATAACCTCCTGAGGGTAAATTGTACTATATATTTGGAATGCACCATCTAAATTTTTAACGTTAAAGCCATTATTTTTCAGAATTCGTTCTGCCAAATAGCTGCGTTGACCGCTTTGACAGCTGACAATGATCTCTTGGTCCTTTGGTAGCGCAGCTAAACGATCTCTTAACTCATCTAGTGGAATATTTACAGCATAAGGCAGGGAGCCATTAGTTTTTAGCTCACCAGGATTTCTCACATCAAGGAATAATGCGCCATTTTGGATTGCTTCTTTTAATTCATAGTATTGAATATTCTCAGAAAAACCTTCGATAATATTGGCTGCAGCATAACCAATCATATTTACAGGATCTTTTGCAGAACCAAAAGGCGGTGCATACGTAAATTCTAATTCTGGTAGATCCATCACGGTTAGTCCCGCCTTTATCGCTGTCGCAATAATATCGATACGTTTATCGACACCATCTTGACCGACTGCTTGAGCACCATAGATTTTACCTGTTACAGGGTGGAATAATAGTTTCATCACGATTGGATGATTACCAGGAAAATACCCCGCATGGCTTTTTGATGTTGTATGAACAGCCTCATATTCTAGCTGGCTATTTCGTAATTGGCGTTCGCTTAAACCTGTACTGGCTGCTGCAAGATCAAATACTCGGACAATTGCAGTTCCGATGCTACCCTGATTTTTGCGAGCTACTCCAGCAATTACGTCTGCAACTTGGCGTCCTTGACGATTAGCTGGTGAAGCAAGTGAAATCAAGGCGTCTTCATCTGTGATTTGTTGTTTGACCACAATTGCATCACCTACAGCATAAATAGCAAGATCATTGGTTTGATACGTTTGATCCACCAGAATTCCACCTCGCAAACCAGTTGCTAAACCTGCTTTAACCGCTAAATCACTAGATGGTTTAACACCAATCGATAGGACGGTAAAGTCACTTGTAATGGTTTTACCTGAACTTAATTCGATTTTTTCACCAGACTCTTTAAATGCCGTTGCGGCAGCTCCTGTGTAGACCGTAATGCCTTTTTGTTTCAATTCTTTTTCAACAAAGGCCGCCATTTCTTCATCTAAAGGCGGTAAAATTTGTGGTGCGGCTTCAACAAGAGTCACTTCAATTCCTAAGTGACTTAAGTTTTCTGCCATTTCCAATCCAATAAAACCTGCTCCGATCACAACCGCTTGTTTAGGCCGTTCCTGCTTTACCGTTGTGACGATTTTATCAACATCAGGTACATTTCTTAATGTATAGACATTTGTTGCATCAGCTAATCCTTCAATTGGTGGAATGACAGGTTCCGCTCCTGGAGAAAGAATCAGTTTATCATAAGTGATTTGTTCTTCTTTTCCTTTTGAGTTTGTTACGATTGTTTTATTTTTCCGATCGATACTGATGGCTTCCGTTTCTGGATAGACATCGATATTAAAACGTTTTTTTAGTTGTTCAGGCGTTTGTAAAATCAATTCTGAACGGTCACTGATTTCGCCTGAAACATAATAAGGCAAACCACAATTTGCAAAAGAAACATATGGTCCTTTTTCTAAAACAATGATTTCGATTTCTTCGGATAATCTTCTTAATCTAGTTGCAACTGACATTCCGCCAGCAACTCCACCTACAATCACTACACGCATTATAACTTTCCTCCTCTGGTTTCTCCACGCCAAGCACTCATCCCGCATTTGACGTTGATTGCATCGATACCTTTAGCTTTTAATTTTTTAACTGCTTGTCGACTTCTCATACCTGATTGACAAATGACGTATACAGGTTGATTTTCTTTTGCTTTGTATGATGCGATTTTCCCTAATGGATTATTTTTTGCACCTGGAATATGACCTGCAGCAAATTCTGTTTTTTCTCGAACATCAAGGATTTCTGGTTTTGAAGCTAGTTTTTGTTGAAGTTCGGTTGTACTTGTGGCATTTCCTTTGAAAAATGAAAACATATACTCCTCCATTTATACCCTAAAGGGTATTTTTAAAAAGTAATCATAAATGATTTTTACTTACTTGTAAAGAGGGTTGCTTTCTGTTTTAAATGTAACTAAAAAATTCACTGTATCTATTCTTAATCAAACTGAATCATTTCTTAAGAAAGTCCAACAATTATTAACTTATTTGGCATATTTTTGTAACATTCAACCTCTATACTAGAGATAACACATATAGAAAAGAGGTTATTCTATGAATCAAGGAATTCTAAAAAAGCAAAATATTTTACCATTACTATTGATTCTACTTCTTTCATTTGCTAGTATTTTTCTTCTTTTTAATCGAGAAGAACAACCAATCCAAGATGAAGCCACTGCTTATCAGCAGATTTTTATTGATGAAATAGCATCTGAAGCCAAACTTTTACAAAAGCAAACCCATCTATTCGCCAGTATCACGATTGCCCAAGCGATCTTAGAATCAGATTGGGGCCGGAGTGATTTAGCGGTAGAAGCAAAAAATTTATTTGGGATCAAGGGCGCTTTTAATGAACAATCGAGCATTATGCCTACAGATGAGTTTATTGATGGAGAACGAATCACCATTGATGATTCATTTAAAAAATATGAAACAGTCCAAGAATCCATGGCAGACCACGTTGAGTTTTTAAAAGGTGGCACCTATGATGCCATTAAAACAAGTAAAAATTATCGTGAAGCAGCCGTTGCTTTACAAAATGGTGGCTATGCGACAGATCCCGAATATGCTAATAAATTGATTGAATTGATTGCTGAATTTAAATTGGATCGTTATGATAAATAACCAAGGGATGGCTTGTAGCTGTTCTCAAGTAACCTTGTTAGCCTTGTGATTAGGAGTATTGTTGGTATGGATAAAGCTTATTATGTGTTAAAAGATAGTTGCACCATCCTCTTGCGAAACAAAGGGGCTGCTGTTTTTAAATGTATTGTTGCGTTCCTTTATGTCATTCTTTTGACTTCCTTATTTCACGGTTGGATAAATGTGACCCAGTTAGCCAAAGTAGAGAAAGAAAATACGGCGCGAGAAGCTGAAGCTTTTGATTTTTTCACCCAGTCAAATACTAACGATAGTTTACTGACTTTATTACATAGTTTAACCACTACCCTATTTATTTTCAGTATTGGTTTATTATTATTCGGCATTTTTTATCTCTTTATTCATTTCCATAGAAGATTGATACTGGATAAAAAAGAGTTCATTATTAAAAAAATATTGGGTAGTTCAGCTTTTCAAGTAACAAGTGAGCCGTTTTGTGACTCCTTATTGCTTATTGTTCCGAGCTGTCTCTTAGGACTGCTTACAGCTGAAATTCTTTATCGTTCATTTCTACATTTTTCAACTTTTTCGCTCGCAGATCGTTTACATCCATCAAGTTATTTCCTGATTTTTGTAGATTTACCCTTGATCAGCTTTTTTGCTCTTTTAATTGTTTGTCAGTTTCTTTTTCTAAAACACAAAATAACGGATCTTTAAAAGGAGTCCTTACGTATGAATATTTTAGTTGCCGATGATAGTCCCGAAATGGTTCAAATAGTCATTGCTTATCTAAAAAAGGCTGGCTTTACAGTTTTTACTGCGCTAGATGGTGAAGCTGCCTTAGATATTTTTTACCAAGAAAAATTAGATTTAGCCATTGTTGATTGGATGATGCCAAAGATCGATGGTATTGCTGTCATCAAAACGATCAAAGCGGAAAGTTCTCTAAAAGTCCTGATGCTAACAGCTAAAACGACGGGTGAAGATGAGTTTCTTTCTTTATCCAGTGGTGCAGATGAATTCATTACAAAGCCCTTTCATCCCCAAGTGCTATTATTGCGTGTCAAAAAGTTACTAGGCTTGACCCATTCATTTTATGTAAAAGAGTTGTTGATCGATCCAGCTAATTTAAAAGTTTGGAAAGAGGAACAAGCATTGGATTTAACAAAAAAAGAATTTGATTTGTTGATGATGTTAGTCAAAAATCGCGGACATATTCTAACTAGAGAACAGCTTTTAGTCGGTGTTTGGGGCATGGATTATGATGGCGTGGCACGAACTGTAGATACTCATATTAGAAGACTTCGTGAAAAAATCGGCGATGAGATCATCACCACTAAAAGAGGAGTGGGCTATCTCATTGAAAAAGAAAACTAGAAAAATCAGCACGACTCTAACATTAACTTTTTCATCGATCATTGTTGGTAGTTTTATCATCATGTTCATTTTAAACAGTCTGATCGTTCCCCATTACTATTTTTCCAAAATGGAAGCTAAAGTTTCTTCCGTCATGACTGATATCCAGAAAAATGCTCATTCAGAGCAACAACTAGCTGAATTAGAAAACAATAATCAAGTTACGATCCTTAGCCGAAGCTTAGAACAGAGTTCACTAGATGATTTCAATGAATCACTCAATATTGAATTAAATCGAAAAAAAGTTGCGCTTAATCGCTTTTGGATCACTCAGGAAACGTTAGATCAGCTAGAAAATAGCCCGCAGCCGATTCAGCGTAATTTCGATCAAGGCAAACAAAAATCCAGTTTCTTAGTTGAAATGCAAGTCATTGACCAAACCTTTTATTTAGTCGGTGTTTCCACTGTGAATTTTTCGGAAACAGCCAGCTTGATCAATACGTTCAATTTTATTTCTTTAAGCTTAACCTTGATTCTGATCATTAGCTTAATTTATATCACTGTCCGCAAAATAACCGATCCATTGGTAAACTTAAAAAAAGTAGCCGAAGAGATCACTGCTCTGACTTTCGTTACAACTGAAGACATCCCAGCAAATGAAATTGGTGAATTAGCTCAAAGTATCAATAAAATGAGTTATGCTTTAGCCACTTATCAAAAAAATTTACTTGCTAAAAATGAACAGCTCAAACAATTTACAGCCGATTTGACACATGAGTTAAAAACACCGATTGCGTTGATCAAAGCATATGGATCAGGTATCGAAGATGATTTAGATGATGGAACCTATTTAGATGTAATCTTGCAACAGACTGAACGTCTGAATGAGATCGTTGATCAAATGTTAGACTACGCAAAATTAGAACAGCAACAGCCAATTAACAAAGTCCCTATACAGCTGTCAGATGCTTGGCGACAAACCGTAACCTCGCTTAGTCCAACCATAGCTGAGGAAAATATTATGTTGTTAGAAGCTGATACTGATAGCCCTTTATCCTTGATCGAAGCCGATCCGATTTTGATCAAGCGTGTGTTTGAAAACTTATTGACGAACAGCCTTAAATATACAACGGATCAAGAAATTCAAGCAAGCTGGCGGGAAACTGATGATTTTATTGAGTTTTCAATCAGCAATCAAACTTCTTTAACTTCGAATTTTGATGTAACTAAATTATGGGAAGCCTTTTATGTTCATGAGAAATCACGCAATAAAAACCTATCAGGAACAGGCCTCGGTTTATCCATTGTTCAATCGATCATGAATGAACATGGTTTTACGATTGAAGCAAGATTGGTTCACCAAACATTGATTTTTGTTTTAAATTTTTATAAACCTGGTAAACAAGCGTAAATAATTTCGCTTGTTTTTTTATATGTGGTTTTGGCATTTTTCTGTAACATTGAGTTGATAGGATTGAGAAGTGTTACGACGTTGGATGAAGCTTTACTTTTGCTTTGAAACATGCCAAGAAACACAACGAAGAACTGAGTTGAGGTTGAATGGTACAAGGTGACTAAAAGGAACGTTGCTTCCTTCAGTTATTAAGATGTTGAAAAATACAAGGTGTAGCGAAACGAAACGTTGTTACCGTGCATTATCTAGCTACGCGAGCTAGTCTCTAGGAAAAAAGATAAAATATACCTGTGACAAAAAACGTCACAAACATATTTTCCTATTTTTCTACGAGCCTGAACGAGCCCGCTCCGCTTTTATTGTTATCTAGCTTCATGAGCTAGCACCTCGGAAAAAAGATAAAATCTGAATGAGGCAAAAAACGCCTCAGTCATGTTTTTCTATTTTTCAGTCGGTGCTAAACGAGCTCATTCAGCTTTTAAATTTAGGAGGAACCTATGAAAAAATTTACGATCTATCTCAGCTTAGTTGCCATTACACTTTCTTTATCTGCTTGTAATTTCAACAAAACAAGCGCAACAAGCAAATCAGAAGAATTGATTAGCAACAAAGAAATCGAAAAGAACCAGACTTATGCAAAAACTGATTTTGCATTTGATGTTGATCCTGCTACTTTCACTGTCTCAATTACTGAAAATGGTGAAAAAGCAGAGGTATCAAAACCGCAGGAAACAAAAGAAGTCACTGATTTAAAAAAGAGTAAAGACGAAATCAGTTGGACTTATCCGACTGAACAGATCAAAGTCAAATTAAAAAAAGAAAAGAACCATTTGGCAGTGTCACTGACAAGTTTATCTGATGAAGATAATTCTTTCTCTTGGCCAAAATTAGATGCTAAAAACTATGTATTACCAATTGCAGAAGGTAAAACCATTCCTAACAACCAACAAGATTGGTTAGCTTACTTTAAGCAAAATGAAGAATTGTCAATGAGTGAAGCTTTTTCTATGAGTTTTTTCACCACCAATCAAGAGACCTTTGCGACAACTTTTGTAATGGATAACACGTTTAATAGTGATATGTTAACATCTACCGAACCCCATCTTTGGTTGACTGCGAATCACCATTTTATTGGTTTTGACAAAAATAAAACCTTGAATTATCGACTTTATGTAACCGACAATGATCCTGTTGCGATCGCTAAAACGTATCAAATGGATCGAATTAATTTAGGCGAATTCAAACCCCTAGACGAGAAAGAAAAAGAAAATCCTCAAATCAAAAAAATGCGTGGCGCTATTCAAGTTTACTACTGGAATAGTCGTATTTTAAACACAGAAGATATCAAATGGAACAAATTACCTCAGAAAATTGACGAACCGATTTTCCAATGGATTGGGGAACTCCTAGGTCAATATGGCGAAGATGGTTCCGAGGAGTATCTTAAAGCTTTAGACGCATTTAAACACAATGAAGGTTATAAATATGAAAAAAATACGTTTTTGACTTCACTTAATTATGTTTTACTTTATCCTCAGTTCTATAATAAAGAAATTTTCAAAAATCCGGATGCTGACGCAAAAAAACTTCTGGATAAAGGAATCGATAAATTGAGTGAAGAAGAACGGTACACATTAAATAAACATCTTTTAGCAGGTGTCTTAGATGATTTGACACCTCCATTAGAACAATGGGGTCAAGCAACGTCATCCGACGTCTTTAAAGATATGAAAAAGGCTGGCGTAGAAAATGCGTGGATTGGCCTACCTAATTGGGCCAATGGTTTGATGAATCCAACAATGGTCAAAACAGCAGCTGATGAAGGTTATCTGATCGGACCATATGATTCTTATCAATCTATCCAAGAAAATGCTAGTATCGATTGGAACACAGCCTCATTTCCTAACCAAGATCTCTATGAACATGCCACAGTAACAAAGAAAAACGGCGAAAAAGTGGCTGGTTTCTTAGGGAAAGGTCGTAAATTAAACCCAACACTGATCTCTCCTGATGTAGAAGAACGGTTTAAAGGCATCACTGAAAATGGAATTCCATTTAATTCTTGGTTCTTAGACACAGATGCAGCTGGTGAAATTTATAATGACTACAGCCCTGATCACCTAACTACGCAAACCGAAGATGTTGCTGGTCGCTTAAAACGCATGACTTATTTCGATCAAAATGGTCTTGTTGTAGGTTCTGAAGGCGGTAATGATTTTGCTTCAAAAGAAATGGTCTTTGCACACGGGATTGAAACTCCTGTGATCATGTGGTCAGATCCTGATATGCGAGAAAATAAAGAAAGTGAATATTATGTAGGAAGTTACGCTGCACTAGATGGCGGGATTCCTTCAAAATATAAAAAAGTTGTCCCAATCAAAGAAGAATATAAAGCCATTTATACTGATCCAGTTTATTCCCTCCCACTTTATAAACTTGTTTATAACCGTTCTGTGATCACTTCACATCAATGGGAATGGGATAGTTATAAAATCAAAAGCCAAGTTGGAGAGCGTCGTATGAGAGAATATTTATACAATACACCGCCAATGATGCACCTTGACAAAGCGGCTTGGGAAGAACACAAGCAAGATATTTCTGATAATGCGAAAATTTGGGCACCTTTCCAAAAAGCGGCTTTACAACATGAAATGACCGATTTTAAGGTACTGACAGGGGATCGCTTGATTCAAAAAACGGAGTTTGGCGAAAATTTGTCTGTCATTGCTAATTTCTCAGATCAAGATTACGAAGCGGATGGGTTAAAAGTTGCCGGACAGACTGCTTTGATTATTAATGATGGGAAAGAAACGGTTATAAAAACGGAAGGATAATAAATTAAGGAAGAGCTTATAAAATATGTTTGAATCTACAAAAAGCAGACTGAAAATCGTTAGATTGATTTTCAGTCTTGTTTTACATATGAAGTGAATTTCAGTTTTCAAAACTTCTCTTAATTACTTTATTACTTTAGTAATTTATCTTTTCGATATTTAGTTAAATAATATTTTCTATCTCTTTCTTGCTTCATTGTACGCCACAGATTCCCATTCTCAGGACTAGTAATAAGCTTTAGATCGCTTTTACTAGAATTTTATAGTCATCAGGATTAGCATAAAGCTCTCTATATATAGTCTCTATAGCTACACTATTTTCTAGTATTTTTCCGATTGCATATACAAATTATTATTTGGTTCTATCAAGAACCCATTTTTCTTCAACAACTATGGTATCTTTCCACTCCTCATTCGTTACACTTTCTTTCAATAAAAAACCATTTTTCCCATATAAACTACGAGCAGCACTTAAATCTTTTACTGTCCATAAAAAAATTTTAGAGATATTTCTTTTTTCAATATATTTCATTACTTTTTCAACTAATTTTTTACCAATTCCTAGCCCTTGATACTTTGAATCAACTGCAAACCATCTAACTTGCCACCAGCCTTTATTTGTCTCCACTATCGCAATAGTTCCTACTCTGATACCATCAACTTCTGCTATCCATATATTGCTTTGTTTAATACTATCAATAGAATTTGCAATAGATAAAAAAACATACTTTTGGAATGAGTCTTTGTACTTCATTTCTGTGTATATGCGACAATGTAGATCGCTAATAAAACCTAGATCTTTTGTTTTACCTTCATAAATCATAATCTTATGATTTCTTTCATAGGTATTTCTAAAGATATTCATAGCTAAATTTAGCAAAAATAATTCTTTTTTATTATAACCAGACAGTTCTTCATATAAACCTTTACGTATATTTTCAACTTGTTCTTGGTGTATTTTTTTACCTTCAGCTGTTAGAAAAATTGTATATGATCTTTTATCACCAGCAATAGATTTTCTTTCAATTATCCCCTTTTTCTCTAGTTGAGCAATGATTCTACTCAGTTGGCTCTTATTAATATTTAAATTATCACTAATTTCTCTTGCCGTAATTGTTACATTATTGAATATCTCCGTAACTACTCTAGATTCAACTAAATTCAATAATTTATCGTATAAATTTTTATCAAATTTACTTAATAAATTAGAATAATATCTATTAAATCCACGAAAATTTCCAATGAATTCTTTAATATCCATTATGCTTCACTCCCTCATATTCTATTCATCATAACATGTTAAAATTTTAAAGCTAAATTAACGTTAGTTCGACCCCATCTTAACTTATGATCTAAGAAGATTTGTATATTTTTTGGTCAATAACTTGGCATAAACTTCATTTTAACAACCTTGATTATTTATAATTCGAAAATATGCAAATCTCCCAAAAACTAGTTGACAAAGTAAACTTTATAATATAAAGTTTACTTTGTCAACTAAAATAAATGAGAACACTTTTCTATGTCAAGGAAACCATTACTTTCACAAATGATGATAGTTTTGATATTTTGAGAGCATCCATAGCATTAATAACTTTATAAAGTAGAGTATTTATGCCTTTTTATCTGCGACTATGAAAAATAGTTACATGGATGATTGAAGGGCTTTAATTGCGCATAGAAATTTCAATTTTCTAACGTTTTAGTAAATTTATTAAAAATTCAAAAGGAAAGGATTACAGTTGCTATTTTGGAAAAAATAATAACTTTAGGTTTATTGATGAAGCATAAATTTTTTGTTTTAATGAGTTATTTTTATACGTGTATAAATGGATTAGATTTTGATACTATTCTGTTAAACTATTATTACAAAAACAAAATCACTAATAAAGATAATAAAGTAAAAATGGTTGATGACTTTTCCAGTAATAAGAATCAAAAAAGCTGATTTTATAGTAGATTATATAAGTAATAAAAAAGCCAACCTTACCCATAATAAAGTCGGATTTTTTATTTACTTTCACTAATATTAGCGCTAGTCCCTCAAAATAGTAATGTTTGATACATTTAGTAATTTTTCAATCACCACGATAAACCAGCAGCTGCTATCTCGGTTTTAGAAGCATATTGTCCATTAGGCCTATGCCAACGCCCTCTATAATCTTTCGTATAACCTGTACTGTTACTATTTGCTTGTTCCGCTACCGCTTTCTCGGCTGCCGCTTGTTCCACCGCTGCTTTCTCAGCTGCTGCTTGTTCCGCCCCTGCTTTCTCGGCTGCTGCTTGTTCCGCTGCCGCTTTCTCGGCTGCTGCTTGTTCCGCCGCTGCTTTCTCGGCTATACTTATTTTTTTTAATTGGTCTTTATATGCTTCAATAAGTCTATCTATTTCCCTTATTAATTCTTTTGTTTCATTTTCACTATAAATGATTCCATTTTCTTTGTTCATCCAATCTCTAAGCTCTTCCAGATTACCAACTTTCGTGCTTAATAATTCGCTTTTTTCGGTTTTTAAAGCTTCCACTTTAATAGTTTCTAAATTTTTCTTGTCTTCCTTTTTTAATTCGCTGATGATTTTATTTTTCGAATCATTATATGCTTTTGTCACATCTTTTTCTTTTTTGTCAACTTTTGAATAGTCTTTTACTTCTTCTATAAAAACTTTCAAATCAGATAATTTTTTATCATTATCCTTTTCAGATAAAATTTCATCTGCTTTTTCATTAATCTTTTTTACCTCTTTTTTTACTGACTCAGATATTGTAGTTTCAGATGTTACAGTTTTGTTCTCTTGATTTGATGTAGAACAGCCTGAAATAACCAAACCAATTAGCAAAGTCCATAATACGAAAAAAAATTTTCTTTTTTTATTAAAATACATACACTACTCCCCCTTAATATTTTAACTATTCAAAATCAAAAAAATTCCTTAATAATGTTAAAATCATTCTATTTAGCTCATTGTTTTCGAATATAATTCATTAATATATTAATTCTATCAAATATTAATATTTTTTCAACAAAAAAATAATGACGATTTTATTTTTAATAGCAAATGCATTACTAGCTTATTCTTGATCAATTAATTACATCATACATATTCAATTTTAAATTATTCTTTTGATTTACTTAAAATCTCATGTAGGGAGCTATCCATCATTTTAGTACTCTTAAACTTTCCTTCGTTCAATACTATTTTATTAATTCATTGCTAATATCAATCATTTTTTTATCTCCTGTAATGTTACACCATAGTATAAATATATTGAAAGCTAGTATTGTTTATTCATTGATATGTTAGATAGTATCCCTTTTTTATAATAAAAAAGTTATTAATTTTGGTTCAACTTTCACATCAAAAATATCTGTTTTTCTTTTTTCTTCTTTATTTAGCTTATTTTTTTCTATAATTTCGAGAAGTTCCGTATTACTAGACTTTTATTTTAATTTAGTATATATTTAGTAAAAAGTTTAAGGGGATTTATATGAAAAAAATGTTTTTAACGATGCTAAGTACTCTCTTTAGTCTTACGTTTTTTTGTTTTTGGGATGATGTTCAAGCCGCAGTAGATTATAGTGCGTTTAACTCTACCTATCCAGTTAGCGCCTATTATCCTTACAGTTCCAACAAAGCGAATAATTTAGGAACATATCAATTAATTAACAATGTAAAAAATGATTATTCTACTCCTAATCAAAAACAATATACTACCGCTCCAGATGGTCAGCTTGATTATTTTGGTTTAAATCAATCTTCAAACAAATATTATTCTTGGAATAACACTTCAATTAACAACTCTGGGACTATTTTGGGACCAGATCCATTAGTTACTCCAGGATTACATCCGGCAGTTCCACTTCCAGTCCCTCCAGAGACAATTATTTCTGCCACTGGAGAGTCAAAAACTCTTTATTTTCATTATTATGTAGTACAAGTTGTTAAAAATGACGTAAGATGGTCAACCGAGCAAACGTTTGGTACAAATTACGCTATGCAACCTTTAGATATTTTACCTACTAACACAAATTTTGCTTGGGCTTATTATTCTGAAAGTCCTGGTGCTATCATTAAATATATGACTACAGATGAAACAGAATTGTTTAGAACACCTACAATTGTTGGAGAAATAGGAGAGTCTATTAATTCTGAAGACTTGACTTTCGATGGATATGAATTATTTGAAACACCGGATGCAGCTACTTTTAGTGAAGAAAAAAAAGTTTTAACATATGTTTACAGGAAATTAGTCGATAGTTCCAGCACATCTATTAGCAGTACCAGTTCTACCGATAACTCTAGTGTACCTCCTAATAGTACAAACTCTACCAACTCTCTTATTAGTACAAATTCTACTGATAACTCTAGTACATCTACATTTAGCACAAGTTCTAGTGAAGATGCTAACCGAACAACTATTAACACTACTAATTCTAGTAATAAACATACTAATACTTATAAAGAATATCCAAAAACAGGTTCTAAAGATTCATCCATTTTATTCACCATAATTGGTAGCCTCTCTATGGTTGGTGCAGTAATCACTTTAAGAAAATACAATAGGTAAAGGTCTCTAAAAAACACCAAAGTTTTTTCTGGTGTTTTTTACTTTTTAAGTCTATTGATAATACCAAAGAAGATCTTTTAGATATATCTTTTTTTAATTAGACATAACGAACAGTAAGCGCATATCCCCCTGTTCTACTTACCAAACTTATGATTATCTATTTACCAATCTATCGATTCTATTTTTAGCTACAATATCTACAGATACTTATATTCAAATTCAAAGCTACTATCAATCCTTTTTATATAATCAATTACTCAAAAAGGATTGATAGACCATTTTCCAAATTCTCATTTTACTCTTCTTCAATTAATTGATCACAGACCCTAGACTTTTTAACATTCAAACCATACTAATAAACTTCGCAATTAAACCTACCCTATTATATTATAAAATAGCGTTTTACTGATAGGGAAACCGCTATTTCTTAAATCTAACGAAACATCCAATTGTAGTCTTTATTTTATACGGAAATACGAATGTAGTATGGTTCAATTAACTCTGCATATTACTGTGCAACCAATTGCAATTTTGAGGCGGTTACCAATGTTCTATAAGTAGCCAAAAAGGGTAGCTAATTTTCGTTACTACACTACCCTTTATAATCGATTATTCAATTTTCTTTACTCTCCCGCCAACAGAATCTGCAAACCGATCCGCTTCTTCTTTATTATTATATAATAATGCTGCAGATTTGATTCGAGTCCGAGTTCCATCTGGCGTTAGATAACCATGGAAAAATTTAATGGCGTACATAACTTTCACCACCTTCCTTGAAGATACCATTTTATTAATAAATTGTTTGAATTTATCACTACGTTTGCTCAATACGCTAGAATTGATAAATCACGTTCTTTGAATATAGAGACTATAGTAAATAAATCGTCCATATTCTTATTCCATGAACTCTTTATAAAGGGGGATTCCATTAGAAATGATTAGAGTATTTTCTTATATCCACTCTGAGAAATTTAAACTATCAATTTTGCAGTCTAATGACAACTATCTGATATTTATACCTTAATTGCCTAAATCATTGAGTATAACGTAATTTTCTAATACCATAAGATTAGATATCATTATTAAGGTTCTGATTAGTGCTTAACAAAAAACTAGTTCCAACTATAGAAAAAGTTGTTAGATTATGAATCATTGATAATGTAGTAGGTGTTAATATATTTAATAAACCAAGTATTATCAAACTACCATTAATAGAAAACGTGATTTTCAAATTTTGTTTTATCTTATTTGATAATCTATCAACTAAAGAATCCATATATATCAAACTACTTAAATTATTTGATAAAAAAGTGATATCACTTACTTGTCTAGATATATCGGAAGACTCTCCCATAGATATACCAATATCGGCCAATGAAATGGCTGCTGAATCATTTAATCCATCACCGACCATAACCACTGATTGTCCTTCAGATTTTAATCTCTGAACGTAATTAAATTTATCTTCTGGTCGTAAATCTGATCTCACTTCATCGAAAAATAAATCCTTAATTACAGCTTTTGTTCTAATTTTTGTATCACCTGTCAATAAGACTACTTGCTTGTTATTTTTTTTCAAAAAATGTATTGTTTTTTCTGCATCGGTCCTAATGGGTGTATCAATAACAAATATTGCAACCAATAATCTATTATATCCTAGATATAATAGATTATAGTTTTTTTCAAATTTTTGAATAATAGTAGATTGTTTTATAGAAATAAAAACTTTTTCTTCTTTTATAAATTTCATACTTCCAATAACTACAGGTACATTATCTATTGAAGAGCGTATACCTTTTGAAGCAATATGATACAATTCACCATGCATTTCTTCATGGATAATTCCTTGATTTTTAGCTTCAGACACTAATGCATTAGCAATCGGATGATAAACGTGCTCTTCTAAACATGCCCCAATCCTAATTACATCAGATTCTGTATAATCATTAAAAGTAACCACCTCTTTTACTTTGGGTTGAGATGTAGTAATCGTCCCTGTTTTATCAAAAATAAATGTATCCATAGAATTGTATGTGTCAAGGATATTAGAGGATTTGATGACTATGCCATTGTCTAATGCCTCTTTTACAGCGCTTATATAAGCAACTGGTGTCGATAGTTTAACTGAACATGAAAAATCTACCATTAAAAAAGATAAAGTTTTTGAAATAGATCGAGTGAAGACAAAAGTAAGGAACATACCTAAAAAGTTATACTTCACTAAATTATCAGCTGAACTTATTAATTGTTTTTGTTTTGAAGAATAAGGTAGTTCTGAATTGTTGATTAATTCTATTACTTTAATGATACCCGAGTTTGGCGTATCATTTGTAACAGATACGATCAACTCCCCGTTGGTTAGTAGTGTGTTAGCATTAACGACTGTACCAACTTTTTTAGAAACCGGATATGATTCTCCAGTAATAGAACTTTCATCTACAAACCCCTCCCCACCTATCACTTGTCCATCAAATAAAATTTCACTCCCCTCATAAATAATTAGTAAGTCTTCTTTTTTTACATTTGATACACCTATTTCAATTGGGCAATTATCATTTAAAATCCAAACTTTTTCATCAGATTGCTTTAAAGCCAATTCGAGATCTTTAACAGATTTGTTTTTTGACCAGTTTTCTAATTCAGTTCCTAAGCTTAGTAAAAAGGTTATGGTACTTGCTGATTTAAAATCGCCAATTAATAATGATACAATGATAGCTAACCCATCTAATACATCCATGTTCAATCTTTTTTGCTTTAAAGATTTATACATTTCGATAGCAAATGGGATAGATTGATACATTGTGTATACATTACGAAAAAGAGTAGGGATTAGTAATTTTATTAAGGATCGTTTATAAAAATTTTTAGCTATTATATTGTATGGAGTAGCTTCAGCTACTAATTTAGGGTGCTCATAACATTTCTTTAAATATTTACTATCAATATTTTCTAAAAGTGACCGTATTTCATTTTGATTATACTTGTTTTGATAGATTGCAATATGTCTATTATCATTATAAAAATGAACTTTTTTGATAGTAGAATTTTTGCGTATGATATATTCAAGATATTCTTTAATATCTTGATTAAGCTTAAAAGGTAATTCAATTCTAGTTCGATGTTTTGTTGAAAAAACAATTTTATAACTTAGCATCATTATCAATTAGATTTTCTTCAGCATCAACATTGATCATTTCTAAATTACTATTCTTTTCTTCTCTGTTATAAATATCTCTTGCGTTCGCTTGAACATCATCTGCATGTTGCTTAATAGCAGAAAGAGAAGTATCAATACTATCTTTTATCTTAAAAGCTTTTGACAGACCGTGAGAATAGATATTTTTAGCTTCTTTGCTGGATAATAACTTAAACCCTGCACTTCCAAACAAAATCCCCCCAATAAACAAACTTCCTTTTTTACTAAACTTAGAAATACTTTTTGCTTGTTTAAACATATTAATTCCTCCATTTTTTAATTTATTTAAATTTTAAAATTCAACTGAAAATTACAATTCAATACTTTTGACACATCTTAATAAAAAAAGTAAACCTGTCTGATCCCCCTTTTAATTTTTTTAAACCATTAGATTGAACAAATAATATTACTATTCATTTTATAATAATTTAGGCTAGCCTAAAAGTCAAGCAATTTCAACCATTGCCAAAAAAACTTGAAAATTAAGTATATTATTAAAAAAGTAATAAAAAATCACCAAATAGAGAGATAAAAAGTTTTTTTACATCGTAGACTTTCAACCATAGTTATAATATTTAAGATAAATTTTAATTTTTTTCACATAATAATAATAAGATTAAACTTGATTTTAAGGCTAACCTAAATTATAATAAAAAAAATTAACCTACAAGATATATTTAGTAATTTTCTGACCTACGAAGTTTAGATATATTTTTTACAAAAAAAAGCTCCCAGTTCAACTAAGAACTTCGTTTCTAAAAACATTAAGAAGGTGGATAATATGGGGTATGATTTCTTTAAGCAACCAATTTATCAAAAAAAAAATAGATATCATAAGAACAGTACTTATTATATAGATTGTGAATGTAAAAACTTAGCACGAAAACAATATAATAAAAACATTTATTTATGTCCTACTTGTGGTAAGGCATATAGCTTAAAAAATAATACTTATCACATAACTACGCACTATGTAGGACTGAAATAATCAATCAAAAATTCACGAACTATTAGTTAATGAAGTAATGATGAGTAGAAAAAAGTGAACAGTATAAATGTGAGATGTGTTATCTATTACAGATAATTTAAAAAACAGGAAAAAAGATAGCATATGAGGGATATCCTTGAATATGAAAGAAAAACAAAACTAACAATACGTTAATATATTTTTTTGAAGTTCTAAATGAGAAAACGATTATGATTGAAGAAGCTATTTCTCAAAAAACTCTTTAGTTAATTCTCCTATGGAAAATTTTTTCAGAGCATTACAAAGCAAAAATTGTATTACAGAAAAGCCTATTAAAGTCAAAATGAGTTAAGGTAAGTATTTAAGTATTCTATTTGCTAGTGTATTTATTACCAGATAAAAAAGATGTTACCTAGTATAATCCAAATGAGTTTCAACGACTCAATCAAAAACTTTAAAAAAAATAGAGTGGAAAAATCCACTCAATAAAAAGTCTAGCTAATAGGGGTGTGCTATATAAAGAACCGTTTTTTCAAAATTAGTTTTCTAGTTAATTAACCGTTTCATTTGGAATGTTCAAAATAAACTAAGATTCTTCTATTTAGTCAAATTAGTCAAAACTTTACTTTTCTATAAAGTTTTGTGCTTTTTAAATTCAATTGTAACATATTTATAGTCATGCTTTTTTTCTACTTTGTATCTTTGTCTTTCCTATAGTAGAAAGATAAAGATAATAATATCATCACACCGAGAAAAATATAACTAAAATTAGTTTCTTCTCCCATCTTAGGTATAATTCTATTTTCTAATATTTTTTTGGGTTGCTCATTTTTTAAAACATTACTATTTTTGCTATTATTAATTGAATTTCCATTTGAATTTTTTTTAATTATATCCGATATCATTTTTTTCTTGTAGTAATAGCTCACTTGTATAAAACCCTCATTATATTGACCACTTTCATTTGCCGGTAGTTTACTTGTATCTAATTCATAGCCACTTACTTCCGGTGCGCTTACCGTATAAGTTGATCCCACAACACCCGTATCACTGTTCGGATACTCTGCTATAATGTTGCCTGACTCATCAAAACAGTATACATCGACTATTCCTTCAGTCAATTTTTTCTTATAATAAAAACTCACTTGTATAAAACCCTCATCATATTGACCACTTTCATTTGTTGGCAGTTTACTCGTATCTAATTCATAGCCGCCTACTTCCGGTGCTGTCATCGTATAATCTACACCAACATCTCACATAGCGCTATTCGGATAGAATCCTATAATGTTACCTACCTCATCATAAGAATACACATCAATTGTTCCTTTAGTCGAATTTTCAGCATAAACTACCGTTAAAGGTAAAAAAATCTGAATAAAAATAAATAAACAAATAAACACTTTACCAAAAGACTTTATTAACATATTATTTCCTCTTTTCTTTTTAAATTTTTTACTATAAATATCTTAGTAAATATTAAACAAATAATATACTATAAAACCTAAAATGTTCATTATTATTTTCTAATGGTAATCAGTGTAACATTATATTTCTAAAATATAAAAACAAACGATAGTTATTTAATGCTTTTTTCGATCAATATATTCAAGTAGTTATTCTTTTTAGATATCTTCATACACTATTTATATATTACATATATTTTCCAAAAAATAATACTATCTCGTTATTTTTCTTTTCAAACAGCACAACATTATCCTATCAAATAAAAATCCAATCATAAAATAACTTGGATAGTCAAGTTACTCTATGATTGGCTAATTGCCTCAGTACTAGTATAAAAATAGAAACTATTATTATTCGATTCAACAAATTGTTAATATAGATATGCTTTCCATCCTTCTACTAGCATATCTTTGACTTCAGCGAAGCATCCTAGCTTTATCGTTTTATAGGGTAGAATATCTAACTCATTTAACTATTAAGTAGCAACGTCAAAATAAACAGTGCTATTATATCTGCAAAGTACGTTTTTAGCTACACCATGATTATAAGATCTTATTATTCTACAACTATCTTATAGCTTGGTTTAAAGAAATCATTTCGATTAATCCTTGAGCAACCTCTGCGCCTTTATTACCTGCTTTTGTTCCAGCACGCTCAATTGCCTGTTCAATAGATTCAGTCGTCAACACTCCAAACATTACAGGAATATCTGATTCCAAACTAATATGAGCCACTCCTTTTGCAACCTCATTGCTCACTAATTCGTAATGTGTTGTCGCTCCTCGGATAATGGTTCCTAACGTAATTAAGCCATCATAATGTTCATTGCTAATCAATTTTTTTGTTACAAAAGGTATCTCAAATGCACCTGGTACCCAATAAACATCAATATTTTCTTCTGATACACCATGACGGATTAAACTATCCATTGCTCCACTCAAAAGCTTAGCGTTAATAAATTCATTAAATCGTGCAACCACAATTCCAACGTTCATATCTTTTCCATAAAGCTGCCCTTCAAATGTTGTCATATTTTTCTTCCTCTCTTAAATAATCAATAAATGATGAAACTTTTGTTTTTTTGTTTTTAAATAGTCTTTATTCTCTTCTACAGCTTCTATTTCCAGAGGTATGCGCTGATTGATCTTTATTCCAAAAAGTTCTAATTGTTTTATTTTTTCAGGATTATTGGTAATCAAATCAACTTCTGTTATACCTAAAGTATCTATTATATTTGCCGCAAACTCATAGTCTCTTTCGTCTGCTTTGAACCCCAGCGCCAAATTCGCATCAAAAGTATCCATTCCTTGTTCTTGCAACTTATAAGCTCGTAATTTATTTTTCAAGCCAATGCCTCTACCCTCTTGACGAAGATATAAAATAGCTCCTTTACCTTTTTTCTCAATCATTTGCATTGCTTCATGTAATTGTTCACCACAATCACATCTATGAGAACCAAAAGCATCGCCTGTCAGACATTCAGAATGTACTCGAACCATGATCGGTTCTGCCTGTTTTCCAATCTCTCCTTTTGATAAAACTAAATGCTCTTTATGCTGCAGGTCTTCAAAAAGTGTTAGGTCGAATTCACCAAAAGCAGTCGGTAATTTCACCGTTAACGGTTTTTGTGTATTTAAGTATAGTACTAATTCTTCCACAGTAATAAATGGAAGTTTGTGTTTTTCTGCGAACTGTTTTAACTGTCTTTTTCTCGCCATCGTCCCGTCTTCATTCAAAATTTCACAAATATAGGCTACTTCAGTTTGATTCGTTAGCTTCGCTAATTCAATAGCTGCTTCAGTATGACCTCTTCTTTCCAAAACACCACCTTCTTTAGCGATGAGTGGAAAAATGTGTCCTGGACGATGAAAATCTTCTACAACACTCTCTTGCTTGGTTAAAGCTTGAATCGTTGTCGCGCGATCATAAGCAGAAATTCCCGTTGAAGTTTCTTTATGATCGACACTAATAGTAAATGCTGTTCCAAAGCTGTCTGTATTTCTCGCTACCATTTCTCCAAGATTTAAACGGTCAGCAATTCTTTTTGAAATTGGCGTACAAATCAATCCGCGTGCAAATGTAACCATAAAGTTAACGCTCTCAGGTGAAACCAAATTTGCAATGCCAACCAAATCACCTTCAGCTTCTCGATCATCATCATCCGCCACCACAATCAGCTTACCTTTTCTTAAAAACTCAATTGCTTCTTGAATGTTTTCTTTCCCCAATTAATTCAGCACCTTCCACTCTTTTGATTGAAATGTTTTTAATTGTGCTTTTAAATATTTTCCTAATATATCCGTTTCAAAATTCACATACTCTCCATACCTTAATTTACCAAGATTTGTTTGATTTTTCGAATGTGGAATCAAGCTAATAGAAAAACTTGTTTTAGCTATCTGTGTAACGGTTAAACTGACTCCATTAATAGCTATAGAGCCTTGAGAAATAATTTCTCCTTGAAACTTTTTAGGAAAGTCAAAGGTTAAAACAAGCGCATTTTCTTCTACTTTTTTTTCTTTAAGACGTATGATTCCATCTACATGACCTGCCAGTAAGTGTCCTTCCAAACGTCCATTATACGGTAGTGCTCGTTCTAAATTCACTTCATCATTTATTTTCAATCGTGAAAACGTCGTACGTTGAAAAGTTTCTGGCATAATATCCACCGTAAACTGTTGCGTTGCTTTTTCAATAGCGGTCAAACAAACACCATTTATTGCCATACTGTCACCAACGTTATACTTTTCAAGTAACTGCTGAGAAGTTTGACAGGTCAATTTAATTGTTTGACCTACATGCTTTATTCGGATGATTTTCCCTTTTCCTTCAATTAAACCTGTAAACATCTTACACTCTCCTTCCAACAATCCTAAATTCATTGCCAATTTGTTCTAGATCCACAAATTTTAATTTTGTTATTGAATGGCTCATTCGTTTACTTGATATACTTGAAAGACTGTCCCCACCAAGAATTACTGGTGCCAAATAACAAATTATCTCGTCCCAACAATGACTGGCTAAAAAAGTATCATGAATGATTGAACCACCTTCAACATAAACAGATTGAATATTTCTCTTGTATAGTTCATTCAAAACATCTGGTACAGTAACAGCAGATTGGCTTATCACCTCCACGTGTTCTGGTAATTGATTTGAATATTCAGTAGCTTCTGTGAAAATCAAAACTGGTGCACTACTGTCTTTAAAAATCGTTTGCTTAAAATTATCTAAAAGCCTGCCTCTTCTATCCATCACAATACGAATGGGAGAAAATTTGGTCTTTTTTGTCGAAAGCAGTTGAGGATCATCAATTAAAATTGTTTCACTTCCAACTAAAATTGCATGATAATTATCTCTTTCTTCATGAACTCTCTCGAATACTTCCTGTTGACTAATTTGTAATCGTTTTTTCCTCAAAGAAATCTTTCCATCCAATGACATCGCCAACTTTAGAGAAACATATGGCCGCTGCTTCTCGAAAAAATAATTATAATTCTTATTTAAATTTCGTACCTCTTTCTCCAAAATACCTATCATCACACGGATACCATGATCTCTTAATGCCTTCACCCCTTTCCCCGAAACCAATGGATTAGGATCTAGCTGTCCAATGACAACATTCTTGATCCCTGAATCAAGGATTAATTGTGTACATGGTGGTTGCTTTCCGTAGTGATTACAAGGCTCCAAGGTAACATAAATTGTTGAATTAAGTAGTTTTTCGGGAGTTTTACATAAATCAATTGCATTTTTTTCGGCATGTGCTTGTCCATACTCTAAATGAGCACCTTTTGAAAGTACGTTGTTCTCGCTAACAATCACTGCACCAACTAAAGGATTGGTATAGGTATTTCCCTGTCCTTTTTTTGCTTCTTGAATCGCTAGCTTCATAAATATTTCATGCAAAAAAATTCCTCCTTTCTAAACAAAAAAGCCCTATGTATGCACATAGGGCTGGTAAAAAAACAAACTCAAAGAAACCATGACAAAAAAAGACATACTTCTCCCATCAGTTCTAGTAAGTTTTTCTTCTCCCATCCAGACTTTAACTGTCGGTTCCAGAGTTTCACTGGATCAACCGCAACTATTGCGGGTCACGGACTTCAAGTTATTACTTGTCACCGTCGGTCGGGAATTACACCCTGCCCCGAAGAAATCTATTCAATTAACATATATAGAATACAAGTTAGACATTAATTTGTCAATATTCCAAAAATTTGAATCCAAGTCATGTTCGTTTTGCCTATTTCTTTGTATAAAAAATAACTTGATTCAATGACGTGAACATTTTTTTGCCATAATCTATCATAAAGGCAATACATTACTTATTGAACATCATTTACAGGTCTTTTATTGCCAATAATTCACATTCTGGGATAAATAGTTTTTCTATTGTTTCAACAGAAAAATTCTCTCCATTATTTAGACGATCAACGAATAATAACTTTTGTTCTTTTGTTTTAAATTGGTAACGGATGATATTTCCCAATATAATCTCTTGTTCGTATACAACGTTAACTCCAATACTGTCAGGGATTTGTTGAAAACTGATTATTTCAGGTCTTGCAAAATATTTATCAGATTGGTTAAAATCAATTTTTCCGATTAAATCTGTTAATTGAATTTGATTATAATCCCCAATAAACTCAGCTACAAATTGACTTTTCGGTTGACTATATAATTCTTTTGGTGATGAGACTTGTTTTAATTCGCCTTCTGATAATACATAAATTCGATCACTAATTCTCATAGCTTCTTCCTGATCATGTGTGACAAATATCATTGTTATCCCTAGCTCTTTTTGAATTAAACGTATTTCAAGTTGAAGTTGCTTTCTAATTCGTGCATCTAATGCACTAAGCGGTTCATCTAAAAGTAAAAGTTTCGGTTCCACCACTAATGCTCTAGCCAGAGCGACACGTTGTTGCTGTCCTCCTGAGAGCTGTGGTACATGCCGATCAGAAAACTCAGTCAATTCAACCAATTCAAGGATTTTCTCAACTTTTGCTCTTACTTGCTTTCTATTTACTTTTTTTACATTCAAACCAAACGCAACATTATCATAGACTGTCATCGTTGGAAATAACGCATATTGTTGAAAAACCATTCCAATGTTTCTTTCTCTACTTGCTTTTTCTTGTATTTCTACGTTATCCAAATAAATGGTTCCCGCTTCTGGAATTTCTAGACCAGCAATCGTACGTAACAATGTTGACTTTCCACAACCACTCGGTCCAAGCAATGTTACTAATTCACCTTTCTTTACTGACAATGAAATATCATTTAATACTGGTTTATTATCAAATGATAAGGATAGGTTTTCTAAACGTAGATAGCTCATAGCAGACTCTCCTCAACAGCCGAATTTGTGATTTCCTGACTCATTTTTATTTTTTTAGTTAGTTTAATTTTTTTTAACTGTAGCTTTTGCTTATTCGAAAAATAATAAATAATAATTCCACTCAAGAAAATCATCACGAAATAACATACCATCACCGCACTAGCTAGATGGCCATTTTCATTCATACGACGTAACATATAGATGCGTAACGTTTCAAACCGACCACCAATGAGTAAATTTGTTAAAACATATTCACCAAATACACCAGAAAATACCATAATACTTGATAGGACAATACCAACTCTTAAATTAGGTAAGACCACTTTAAAAATAATTGTAATCATGTTCGAACCAAGCATCTGGCCTGCTTCAATCAATTGTTTAGTATTGATTGCTTGTAAGCTATTACGAATTCCCATATACATGATTGGAGAAATTAATAATGTTCCACATAATACAACAAACATTGGAACTCCTGTTTTAGAGTAAGTTTTTAATAAAGCTGTCACTAAAATCACCCCAGGTATTGCGTAAGGAAGTACTGAAATAGACTGTAATAATTTATCTATTTTAGGATAGTGTAAGTAAATAATAATAACACTTGGAATCATTACAATTAATATCATTACTAAAACTATAGTTGATAAAATGAACGAACGTATAATCGATAAGAAAAAGGCTTGATCATTAAACAACTCATTAAACCAATGAAATGTGAAGTTAGTAGGAAGAAGAGATTTTCCCCACTCATCTCCAAAGGCATACACTCCAGTCATAATTAGAGGCGTTAAATAATATATCCCTAAAATCGTGATGATAATATATGAAAATAAGCGATGATTTCGTTTTATTTTTTTCATGCCAAATCCTTTCTAAGCTTTTTCATAGTATACTGTGATATGAAAATAACACAAATCATACTAACCACAAATACAACTGACAAGGCACTTCCGACATTTGGTTTTGCATAAACATCACCTGCAACTAAAGCAGCAATTCTTGTCGTTATTAACCCAACGTTACTACTAACTAGTGCATAGGCTGTTTCATAGGTTCCCATGCCATTAGCAAATAAAATAGCAAATGTGCCACTAATCGTTGGAACTAAGAATGGAAAGACAACTTTTCTCAAATATAAAAAAGTAGTTGCTCCAAGCATCTCAGCACTTTCCTGCCATTCTTTTTTTACTTTTCTCATTACTGGATAAATAAATAATGTGGCTAATGGTATTTGAAAATAGGTATACGTTAAAACCAACCCTTTCCAAGTATATAAATCAAACGACTTTAGTATAGGAAAAACCATTTTCAACAATCCTGAATTTCCTAAAATAATAATAAAACCGAAAGCCAATGGAATCCCTGCAAAATTAGCGGCCAGATTAGAAAAGAGAGTCAATTTTTCTTGAGCTGATTCTGATAATCCAATCAAAGCATATGAAAAAATGAGAGAACCAACAATACCAATCACGCTTGAGACTGCAGCAATTAAAATGCTGTTACCAAAAGCTTGATAGTAATATGGATTAGTCAGTGCTTGAATGTAATTATTCATACTGAATTCGTTTGTTACGTCTAATTGGAAACTAGCTAAAAACATGAAAATAATCGGAACAAATAAAAACATAATGGCAATAATAAAAAGTGGGAGTAATCCCACCCAGTAGTTCTTTTTTCTAATCATAATAAACTCCTTTTAAGTTAATCCCATTATCTCCGTAATCATTGGCATCAGCTGTAATTGAGATATTTCTGTTTCTTTAGACAATTCAGTCGTGTTATTCAATAGATAAAATGGTACTTCTCTATGTTGTGGTAAACTCCCTCCATGTAATCCATAATCATCCATTCCATGATCAGCTGTAACGATGATTTGATAACCCATTTTTTGCCACTTAGGAACAATTGTTCCGATAATAGTGTCAGCGATATTTACTTGAGTCATATATTCTCTAGAAAGTGCAGTATATTTATGACCAATATCATCAATATTCATCGAATGAACCACCATAAAATCTGGTTCATAGGTTGAAATAATACTATTAGCATCAGCGAATACATGAGAATCAGGATAAGTATCTTCACTGTAAAAAATACCGTGTTGAATTAACTTTGCTTCATCATGTTGAATTCTATCCGTTAATATATTATAAGGTGCTCTATTATATAACTCGCTCATCCAAAAATATCCTGCAACACCTGTCGTTCCACCAGCTTGTTTTACTAACTCAAAGATAGATAGTTCTTTGGACTGTTGTACCACTAAATTAGTGTATATTTCATTTTTATACATAGGCTGCCCCGTCATAATCACTTCATAAAGCGGTCTTGAATTACTAGGCATTTCCGCTACCATTTTTTTTAGCTGTGCTTGCTTATGTTCGACTAAACTGTTTAAAAAACCCATTTGTTTCATCGCAACATCATAACGACAACCATCTAAAATAATCAAAACAACTTTATTTTTTAACATTGACTAAAACCTCACTTTGCCATTTTTCCGGTAGCGTTAGAGCCGTTTTGTCCCAACTTTCATTTGATTCAACTGGCTGAGCACTTTTATATTCCTCATCTTTTAATAATTTACTTGCAACATCTTCTGGTAACTTAACATTTGTACGAATTGGACGAGCATACCCTTTGGCCAAATTAATTTGTCCTTCATCAGATAATATATACTCTCTTGCTAATTTCGCTGCATTTGGATGCGGTGCATTTTTATTTATTATTGTTGTATATCCACTAATAACCGATCCATCCGTTGGAATCCTTACTTCAAATCGGTCTTTATCAATTGTATCTCTATAATTTAGAGCGTTGAAATCCCATAAAATCACAACGTCTGTTTCTCCTTTTTCTATATTTGCTAGAGATGCATCTACAGATGAGATTCGACCTTGTTTTGCTATCTCTTTAAAATAATCTATTCCTGGTTGAATATCTTCTTCATTCCCACCGTTAGCCATAGCTGCCGCTAAAACAGCAAATTGAGCTTGATTCGCTTTTGCCACATCTCCTACAGCTACTTTATAGTTACCGTTTTTTAAATCTTTCCAACTGGTCGGTACGTTTTTAACATTATCTTTATCTACCATAAATGAAATTGTTCCAGTGTAACTAAGCAGCCAGTGCCCTGCGTCATCTTTTGCCCAATCAGGAATATCATCCCAATACGATGTTTTATATGGTAACGTCAACTCTTTACTTACAGCCAAAGGTCCGAAGCTTATTCCAACATCTCCAATATCAGCTGTACCCTTTTCTCCCTCAGATTCAAACTTTGCTAACTCTTCTGCACTAGACATATCTGTATCATTGTGATTAATACCATATTGGCTTTTTATATTCTCCCAAGTTCCAACCCAGTTTGCCCATGTATCAGGCATTCCAACACTGGCGATCTCGCCTTCCTTTTTAGCCTTTTCTATAATTGTTTCTAAATTATCAGTAGTATTGACAGCTGTATCTTTATTTTTGTTTGTTCCTGATGAGCATCCTGTTAACGCTGCAATTATTGCCACTCCTAATAGACCCTTAACTAATTTACCTTTCATCGTAAACCTCACTTTTTAATATTTTTTCAATTATTATTATATTCTTGGACTGTAAATTTATAGCAAAAACTAAGTTTTTTTTTGTAAACAATGTAAATTTTTAGTAAAACGCTATAAAAATCATATTTTGATGATAAACTAATAGCATATAAAAGAAGGAGCGTTGCCTAGTGAATTATTATGATCAACATTTGCACACACATCATTCATTCGATTCAAATGAATCCTTTGAAAATTACTTAGATCGTTTTTGTCCAACTATTTTTGTTTCAACAGAGCATTTGGATTTTAAAAATCCATATGTAAATGGCGAAGACAGTATTCCCGAATATAGTGCTTACAAAAAAGAACTCAACCATTTGCATAGTCGCTATGATACAAAGTTATTGCGTGGTATTGAGGTAGGTTATGTTGACACTCATAAAGAAATGATTGAACATTTTTTAGCATCAAACCATTATGACATCATTCTTTTGAGCATTCATCAAAATGGCACAATTGATTATATGGATGAATCAGTAAAAGATTTGGATGTCGCAGATTTGATAGATGATTATTATTCACGTATGCTTGATGCTGTCCAATCTGTTGAGTTTGCCAATGTACTTACTCATTTTGATTATGGAGTGAGACTATTACAATTATCCGTTGATGAATTTAAAAAAATGGCTGAACCTTATCTTATCGATATTTTTAAAATAATGATTGATAAAAGGATTGCGTTTGAATTAAATGCCAAGAGTTTTATTAAATATGAAAATAAAGCCCTTTATGAATATGCGATTCCTTTATATATATCACTTGGAGGAACTCTGTTTACTTTAGGCTCAGATGCTCATGTAGCTCAAGATTATGAGTTGGGCTTTGAAGAAATGAAGAATTTACTTAGAAAAAATGATGTTACACTATTAGCTTTATACGATAATCAACAATTAACACTGGTTCCAATAAGCTAATAAAAAGCTTCCTTTTATCATTGTTAATAAAGTCAAGCCATCAAAAAATCTAAAAAAAATGAGATCTAGATAAATCTGTATAATAAATCGATGCACAAATCAAAAGGATTGTTTATTTACCTATATCACTTATTGAATACTCAACTACGTTCAGCTGTTAATTTTTAAACACCTTTTAATATAATAAAAATATAAACTTAAGGTCTGTATAGTTGAACGATTAATAGAATTAAAAAATCACAATAATTAATAGGCCAATCTCTTGTTTGATTTTATTAAATCAGTTGAAAGTCCTACGCTGTTCTACTTAGAATATTAATAGATTATTCTGTTTTCATCTTATTTAATTTATTGTTGCTCTGACAAACACTTATTTATTATAAAAAAAGGATTCAGATACCAAGTGAAAGTGCTTGGTATCTGAATCTTTTTTTGATTACTTCTACTCTATTTTTATGGTTTCAGCTTAAATATCATTTCAACTGGATTATGATCTGAATTCTCAAATTCAGCATCAATCACTTTTCCATTAACATTCTCAACGTTATCAGAAATGATAAATCCATCAATCAATGCTACAAAGGACTTCCCTTTTATATATGGTTTATCTAAGTTACGCACTGAAGGAACTGGCATTTTCGTTTTACTCAATGTTGCAACCTGTAGATTTTTCGGTAGCTCTTCTTTTGGAAAAGGTTGTAACCATGTGTATTCTTCTGTTGGGGTATTTTTAAATGTTTCAGTTGAAGAATCGAGTAAATCATGATTAAAATCACCACCACCGACAACATAATTTCCTTTTTTGTATTCATTTTCCATATGATCGAATAATTTATGCACTTGCTCATTTTGGATTTTTTGATCCTTGATATAGGCCGATAGATGAACATTATACAGCATCAAATATTTGCCATTTTCAACTGGAATTTTTGAGACCGTGAAGGCACGATCTAAATCAAAGAATTTATTGACATTGGTTTCGATCGGTAGGCTATAGCGCGTACTTTTTTCAATCTCGTGATTGCTCAATGTTACGATGCCTGATTTTGATTTACCAATTGGATCTAATACAGGATACATCAGAAACGCTGAATCATAATTGGTAGCAAACACACTAGTATAATCGGAAAATTGCTGATTGATTTGTGTCACTTCATCTACACCACGACTACGGGTGGCTTTTTCATCAACCTCTTGAAATAAAGCAAAATCCGGATTGATTTTTTTAGTCGTATCAATCACGCCAGAGATATTTTTGACAACACTTGCTTCACTGACTGCTTTAGATTGTTTACCGCCATCCATGAAAAAGGTGTAATCTGGCGTGTAAGAGCCATAGCCTATGTTAAAAGTTGAAATTTTGTATTCTTTATTTGTTGCCGTTTGGTTCATTTTAGCCTTTTGAGTGATTTCAACAGGCTCGTTATCCACAATTCTTCCATAACTGAAAAAAACATAGCCGACATAAACTAGAATGATGGCGATAAAAATGGATAGAACACTTAAAAATACTTTAATACTTTTCCTTAAATTCATGATTTTCTCAACTTTCTACTGGGTACTTTCCATTCTACAATAAGAACAAACACTTTCGTTTGTCTGCATCGGTGCACCGCAAAAATGACAGATTTTGTTTCCTACTTTGATCGTATTTTCCTGATCGGGTCTTATCTTAATTCGCTCTTTTGGGATTTCGTTGGACTTTTCTTTTGAGACATCCTTTGTTACTGCAGCTCTCGTTATCTTATGTCTATCTTCAACCATTTGCTTTTTTGGTTCTGGTTCTCGATAAAAAAGGCTCGTAACAGCATCAAACACCCCAATCACTCGTAACGATAAATATAAAGAGTAAAATACCACCTGAAATAAAATTTCTATTTAAAATCCTTGGAATCCGCGTTGCCCCAAGTATTAAAGTAAGTAAAAACGTATTTCTAGGTTCAAATTATACAACAACCCAGCTCTTTTGATCATAAATAGATTATCTTTTATAAACTGCCACATTCTTCTTTTTCCCCAACACATTTCCATCTTTTTAACGTAATATTCATTATAAGCGTAAAATGAGTTAGTTTCAATATAGGATAAAAAAGCAGAAAAACCTTTTCACAGGACTTTCCACTTTTCTTATTTTTTATGTCACTTAGTCTATCTTAGGTTTCATCTTATTGATCATCGCAGTAGTCTTAGGCAATAAGTCTTCATAATAATCAGCAATTTTAAGATTTATTGTCGCCAGTCTATCCTGTAGCTCTTCGATTTTCGCTGTAATACGTTCCTGTTCTTCTTCCAATAATTGTTTCCTTGCTTCAATCGTAGAGTCACCTACATTCGCTAAACGAACATATTCAATGATCATTTCCAATGTCATGCCAGACGCTTTTAATTTTAAGATCGACTGAATCCATTCAAGGTGAATCTCATCATAATCGCGAACGCCATGAACTGTTCTTGTAACAGCTGGGATTACGCCAATTCGTTCGTAATACCTTAATGTATCCGCAGAAATGCTTACTAGCTCTGCCATTTCTTTGATCGTCATCTATTTCTCCTTTTGTATAAAATCAATCGACTCTGACAATTCTTTATATTGCTCAGTCATTTGTATTTTCTGATTTGCCATATTTAAAGCTAACTCGTATGCATCACTACCTACCATTAACTCTAAAGGTGGTTGTGCCATTTCAACGACATACATATAAAGTGCAGTAACTTTTTCAGGGTCCCCTGCTTGATTCCCATTCATCGCAGCAACAAAACCTAAACGTTCTTCTACTGATTTTTTGTATGGCTCACTGATTATATGAGACATCGCATAGGAATTTTCTGATAAAAATTCTGTTCGCAAATACCCTGGTGCTGCATTGATGACGTGGATCCCAAACGGTTTGACTTCTTCTGCAACAGCTTGGCAAATTCCATTGATTGCAAATTTCGTTCCGGCATAGGTTGATTCAAATGCGCCAGCATAAAGGCCAGAAATCGATGATGTATTGATGATATAGCCAGATTTTTGACTTCGCATGATCGGTATAATAGCTCTCATCATATTCAATGTCCCAAACACATTGACATCAAAACAGGCACGAACTTCCTCATCCGTTAAATCCTCCGCAGCTCCTGCTACCATAAATCCTGCATTGTTTACTAAGACATCGATCCTCCCGAACTTTTCAACGGCTAACGCAATTACACGTTTGATATCTGTCTCATCTGTCAGCGACATGCTAACAGGTAAAAACGCTGGACTTTCAGGTCCCACCTTTTGAATTAGACTCTCTTTATTTCGACTTGTTGTGATAACTTGATGCCCATTATTTAGCAACGCTTTTGTTAACATTAATCCTAATCCTTTTGAACCTCCTGTTACGAACCAGACCTTTTTACTCATCTCTATACTTCCTCTCTTTTTTTTGTTTGATCGATCAACAAGGAAAGTATAAACCTTGGAGGTACCTCCAAGACAAGTTCTTTTTTAATTATTTTTTCGGACTAGCTCCGCAAGCTTATTTACAGTATTTGCATTTCTGATTGTAATTCGACTATACATCTTACTTCCAACGATTTTTGACCAACGGCTTCTTGAAAAGGTTTTGATCGGTGCCGACCAGAAAATGACTCGTTCGTGATAAGCAACTTTTTCGTACTCAGCTTTAGCCTCGCCGACAGATTCGATTACTTCTTCGGTTGTTGTTGGCGGAATCACAAAAATCACATTGTGCTTTGATTCTTTATCTGTATTCCACCATTCTGGCATCTGCTCTAATGCTTCCAGTAACATTTTGGCAGACACGATCGTCACAATAATTTTAAGCCCAAACTCAGATTCAATTAGTTTTTCACAATCTTCTGTCAGTTGTAAAATATTCGTTTCTTCACTAGAAAAAAGAATATTGCCACTATTTAAATACGTACTAACATTTATAAATCCATGCTGTTCAAACCGTTCTTTCAACGTTGCCATGACCACACGATTTTTTCCGCCTACATTAACGCCGCGTAATAAAGCAATATAAGTTGCCATATATAACTCCCACCACCTTAATAATTCATCCTCACTAAAGCAAATAGTTTTTTCAATGTTGTCCCTATATTATAATAGAGAAAAGAATAACTAGAAAGAAAAGAGGGTGTATCATGAAAGGTATCAATGAATTTTTTTCAAGTATTAATGAACCTGAACATCGTAAGCGTTTAGAAGAATTATTTGAATGGACGATAAAAACTTATCCGCAATTTAGTATTGTAATCAAATGGAATCAGCCGATGTTTACCGATCATGGTACTTTTATCATTGCGTATAGTACTTCAAAAAAGCATCTTTCCATTGCACCAGAAACTGTGACGATTTATACATTTAAAGAGGACATTGAGAAATCAGGCTATCAACACACAGATAATATCATCAAGATCACATGGGAGCAGCCAATTGACTATTCATTACTAAAAAAAATAATCGATTTTAACGTTCAAGAAAAAATCGATTACACGAAATTTTGGCGTGAATAACTTCTATAAAACGACCTTTATTCAAAAAAGTTTTATCGATAAGAAATTATTGAAGTAGCAAAATCAGCGTACATCTATTATTATTTAGACATAGAGAGTTACTTAATTATCTTCCCCAAAGATAAAATAAGAACCGATCCTATCTTGGCTGAGATAGGATTTTTTTTGACCTCGCTTTCCCCTCAGTAAAATATAAAGCGGAAAAATTAACAAAAGACTTTCTTTCTAGTGGCTGGTGTCCAGACCGAACAGAATGTTAAGAATTTCTTTAGAGAGAAAATAGCAATGCTGATAACACAAGCTTATTTTTTACTCTATCGACTTATTTTTTTACTATTTAACGAAATTATATTGACTATATTCTCACCTTTAAGTTAATATAGTGTTACAATATTAAATAAAAAAAGGCGCTCTGCAGGAGGACCACAAATCATCCCGCAGAGCCCTGTATTATCAGCACAAACTAATAATACAAGTTGCCTCCGTCAATTGTTTATTGACTATTCTCATTGTACTAAAAGTAAGAAAAGATTACTAGTCTTTTTTGCAAATTCAATGTGTTTAGTTGATATTTATTTAGCGAACGCTTCATGGTATTAGTTGCTGACTAATACCATTTTTTTAGTTTTCTATTGCTTATTTAGATAATTGGAGCGAAAAACAAAATAAACAGGCACTCTGCAAGAAGACCACAAATCCTCCTACAGAGCCCTGTATCGTCAGCACAAACTGACAATACAAGTTGCCCAGTCAATGCATTGACTTATTTATTTTACCTAATTTTTGTAAGAAATACTAGTGTTTTTTACAAACTTTTAGTAATTTGAGTAGTGAATGGTTATTCATTGAACTCTTGCACAGTATTGGTTGGTGGCCAATACTGTATTTTTTCGCTCTTTTTATAAATAGTAAACACCAAGTTCTCCTTTTTCTCATTACTTTCGTAAAGTAATCTCTCGGTGTTTACGAGCTTGTGTTCCTAGAATCAATCACTACCATACTTTTTACTTAGTCTGAAAAAGCTTGCTTAGTCAATGCGTACAGCGAGAACCAATCGAAAATAACATGCAAACAAATAATTTCCGAGATCTACAAGGCTAAGTAATAAAAAGTAACGAACAATTCTATGTTCACAAGTAATAGTTAGAATTAATCTGGCGGATTAGTGATTCTAACTTTCAAAAACAAGCAGGTTAGCAGAGCCTGTTCGTTCAAGCAGCTGTTTATCCAAATGCTATTCCTTTTTTGTAAACTACCAACCCAACCATTTTACCAACATAAGGGTAGACAGCTGTTTGTTTTTAATTCTATTTTTTTCAATTTTACAAGTTAAATCAAAATGGCACAATTGTTTCGTTTTTTGCTCCTGCTCTATAAATCTTCTATAATATGATCTGTATACCTATCCCAATATTCCGTATAGATTCTTTCTTGATTATTATCTAAATTCAATTGATACAATCTAAACGTCACCTCTAGATTCTTAGGCTGCCACTGCTCTTTGTACGAATATTTGTAGCTCATGCCAATTTTTTGCATGACTTTGCCACTACCAATATTATGGATATCATGTGTAGCTGTAATATACAGCCAACCTTGTACTCTCAAAAAATCGATAACTGCCTCACTGGCCTCTGTAACCAGTCCTAGGCCCCAATACTCTTTCAATAAACCATAACCAAAATCATGGCTTTTTGCACCACTTACTACAATATAGCCAATTGGATGCGGATTTTCTTTAAGACAAATGACAAAATAATAACCACCTTGTTTTTTGTAATTCGATTCAATCTGTGTCTCATAAAACTGCTTAGTTTCATCTCTATCCTTTACAGGATACCAAGGAAGATACCTATTTACGTCTTCATCAGATTATAGGATGTATAACGCATTCAGATTTGTTTCTGTTTTTTCAATTGTTCGAATGATTAATCTTTTTGTTTCAATCAATGCGTTTCTCCTTAAGGTTTATTTTTTTACCTAGTCAACTAGTTAAACATAAAAAAATACTTAGGTCTTAATTCCGTTAATACTACATAATTATAACTCTAATCCATTCTATCAAATATAAGATAGAATCAACTAGAATTATAATAGATAAAAAAATAATATCGGCATTAATCGGTTGCATATCTTCCTTTTATTAGTATAAAACAGAGGACTCTATCGTTGTTCTATTCATTCTCTTCTAATTTCTCAAAACGAACCAATTCTTCAATCGTTGTGCCTAATTCTTCTGAAATGGCATACATCAATAATAAAGATGGATTATGCTTATTTTTTTCTAAATTAATGATTGTTTGTCTTGCAACCCCAACTCTAGTCGCAAGATCATCCTGTGACAGTTCAGCTGAGGCTCTATAAGTGTTTACATACATTTCAGTTATTTTACTTTTTACCATTATAGACTCCTTTCTTGTTTTCATTCCACAAATATGTATTTTTACTATTTATTAAACTTTTAACGTCTTAATGTTAACATAAAATTATAAAGTGGGGAATACTTTTCGAGTGACACTTATCAAGGGTTCAGTAAATTATTCATTTCTTTTTTACCATTTAACGAACCACTCTCTACTACTGATCACTTTAGCTCCTTATATCATTGTACGTTTCTCTTGTCAGTTGTAAGTAGGCTCTTTTCCCTACTCATGCTAAAGTTTATGTAAATAGATTGATAGGGAGGAAAAACAATGATTGAATTCATTTTAGGTATTGCTTACCAAGTAACGATTTGTAATTGGCATGATAGTCGTTCTAAGAAAAAGGCTTAAGACTGTGACTGCTTTAAAACCAAGCCCAGCTAGTTTATTTCTATTTGACCTAGAGTCAACTCTAAGTGGTAAACTAATAGTAAGAATACTAGAGGAGGAATTTCCGTTGGCTTATAAAATTCATGAATTTTCAAAAATGACTGGTCTGACACCCTATACTCTGCGTTTTTATGAGAAAGAAGGATTGATCACAGTTAAAAGAGATCAGAATAATATTAGGATTTATGATGACCGCAATAAGGAATGGATCGATTTTTTTATGCATTTGAAAAAAACGGGTATGACGATTGAAAATATTAAGCAATATCTTGTTTGGTGGTATGAAGGAGACTCTACGAATCAAAATCGCTTGGATCTGTTAAAAAAACAAAAAGCAATTGCATTAAAAGAAATGGAACAAATTCAAGAAGGAATTGATATGCTGGATCATAAAATAGAAGTGTATAAAACGAGAATAGAAAATAGTCAAAAAAATTAATCTTGCTTTATTGACGAATGTAGTGAAAGAAAAAGAGTAGTCTAAACAGCATCGGCCGTTTAGACTACTCTCTTTCTTTATTTCAATTAGGTCCTATTTATTATAAATTTTCGGCCCTTTACGCATGTTTTTACGATCATTTTTAGGTGTTTCCATTTGTTTTGAACGGCCACCGCTTTGTTTCTTTTTGATTAATTCAAGCATTTTCTTTTTTGTATCCATTATTACACCGCCCTTGTCAATAGAGTCACCGACTCGATATGTGTTGTTTGTGGGAAGTTATCAACTGGTTGGACTTCTTTGACTTCAAAACCGCCTTCAACAAGTAGAGCCAAATCACGTGCCAATGTTGCTGGATTACAGCTCACATAAACGATTCGTGCTGGTTTTGTTTCAATCAAGGTCTCAACTAAACTTGCTTCTAACCCTTTACGTGGAGGATCGACGATCACAACATCAGGCTTGATGTCATTTTCGATCATTCTTGGTAGTGCTTCTTCCGCTAAACCAGCAGTAAAGGTTGCGTTTGTGATTTCGTTCAATTTGGCATTACTTTCCGCATTTTTCACTGCTTCTTCAATGACTTCCACACCATAAACGTGTTTGGCATCTTTGGCTAAGGTTAAACCAATCGTACCGATTCCACAATACGCATCTACAACGATTTCATCGCCCGTTAAAGCAGCGTATTCTTTGACTTTATTGTACATTACTTCTGTTTGTTGCGGATTTACTTGATAGAACGAACGAGATGAGATTTCAAATTTCAAATCAAAAATCGTATCGATCATTTTATCTTCACCATGTAATAGAATCGTTTCATCCCCAAAAATCACGTTGGTTTTCTTCGGATTGACGTTTTGCACGATGCTGACTACTTCTGGTAAAGCTTCTAAAATATCAGGAATAATTTTACTTGTTGGGAATAATTTTGCTGTTCTTGTAATCAACACAACCATCATCTCACCCGTGTGGTAGCCACGACGAACAACAATATGACGTAAGTTTCCTGTGTTATCTGATTCGTTATAAGGTTTGATGCTGTAACGTCTCATGATATCACGGATCTTAATCACTGCTTCATCGATTTTTGGATCTTGAATATAGAAATGTTCTAAAGGAATTAGATCATGACTGTTTTTTCTGAAGAATCCAGTTTGTAGTTTGTCCCCAATTTTTCTCACTGGGATCTGTGCTTTATTACGGTAACCCCAAGGATTGTTCATGCCTAACGTATTTAAAACAGGAACATCCGGTAATTTTGCAACACGTTGCATTACATTTTTTACTTGGTCAGTTTTAAATGTTAATTGAGCACCATACGCTAAATGCTGTAATGGGCTGATCCCAACTTTTGTAAAATTCGCATCTTTAACTGGTACACGGTCTTCACTTGATTTTAAAATCGTCACTACTTTTCCGTAGCCAAAACTTTTTCCGACTTTCAGCACTTTGATTTCAATTTTTTCACCTGGCAAAGCATTTTCTATAAAAAGCGGGTAACCATCAACTTTGGCAACACCCATTCCTTCATGTGTCAAATCAATAATATCAACTTCGATTGTTTCATTTTTGTTTACTGGAAAATTATTCATAAGTCGCTCCTTCTTTAATGCGCTTCTCCCATTCTAATGAAAAAATGCTAGAAAAGCAATAGAGAGTTTGTTTCTACAGCTAAAAGAAGTAAAAATAGGTTAGAATTTGGCTTATTGTTTTTAGTGGATTTCAGCTAACTTCTGTTCAATTAGTTGAATCACTTGATTTTTTGCTTCTTCGCTTTCAATAAAATCATACTGATCGCCATCGATTTGGATTTTCGGACTCTCATTATATTCTTCAAACCATGTTTCATAACGGCTATTTAACTCTTTATAGTAATCATATAACGCTGGATCTTGTTCTACTTGTTCATAAATCCGGCCCCGTCTTTTGATTCGTTCCAACATTTTTGGAAAAGATATTTTAATATGCACTAATAAATCTGGTCGCTTTTTTTGAGCCGCATATGGCAATTCTTGCAGCATATTCTCTAATAACGAATCATAAACTTTTACTTCTGTTTCATTTGCTCTCCCTAAATCTGCATTTAAATGAAATAATAAAGAATCTTCATAGATCGAGCGATCCAAGATATTATTTTCATGAGAAAGGGCTTGTTTAATACTATCAAAGCGTTTATTTAAGAAATAGATTTGTAGTAAAAAGGCATATTTTTTAGGATCTGCATAAAATAAAGGTAAAACTTCATTATCATCCACTGATTCATAAAAAGCCTCCGATCCTAAATGTTCTGAAATAATTTCTGTTAAACTAGATTTTCCTGCACCAATTGTGCCTGCTAAAACGATCACTGCCATCGAACTCCCTACCTAATATTGTTTATTTTTTAATTTTAACCAATGAATCATACCGTAAATAGAATTAAATGTATACATACAATACATAACAAACAAAGCATAGTCTCCACCAGCATGTGTTCCTGCTCTAAACCATAAGACTAAAGAAAAAATATTTCCTACTAACCAAAATACAAATTGTGACTGGTATCTTTTGATCATCAATAGCATGCCAGTTGCCGAAACACTGAATGTTATGGCATCTAACGTTTGCTGGGCATCATTGACAAAGCCTAAAAGAAAATAGGCAATCATACCGATTCCAAACCAAACTAACCCCGCATACAGCCACTGGATACCTTTCAATGTTTTCACGTCAGTTACATTCCCAGATCCATCTTCGCTAGCTTTTAACCAAGCATATAGACCAGTAACATCCATTATAATGTAAAAACTTTGAAGTAAAACTTCAGCATATACTCGCGTTTTAAAACCAAAATACCCTATGATCAATGCACTTATAAACCCAAAAATGTAATTGCTCGCCTTGCCTTGAGCGATTAGGTTAACACAAATAATACCAGATAATCCACCTACTAAAGTAATCCAGCTAGAAGGGTTAAACAAAAACGCAACTAATTGTACACCAATCATCGTAAGTAAAAAAAGATAGTTCTTTCGCTCCCATCCTTTAAAATCATTGATAATAAAATTTGAACTCATTCCAAACAAACCTCTCACTTGTCCTATTTATCATTTTCTGCAGAGATGACGACTTATTCAATTTACCTCTGTTTCAAACACAAGTCAATGAGAATCCTTCTCAATTATTGATTATGAGACATTTTTTATACAACATATTGTGTTTTTTAATTTTAATAATCTATATATTGTGTATTATTTGTTTTCATTTTTCAAATTGTATCTATCAAAATAAAAAATATCTAAGACAAAATTGTCTTAGATACTCTTTTTTATTTTAAATGCTTAACCAATTTTTCCATTATTATCAATGTCTTCTTCGGTCAAGCGTTCTACTTCTTTGACAAACTCTTTACTTGTTTCCAGATATTCATCTTCTTCATCTGAATCATCATCGTAATCATCTAAAACAGACCCCATGATTGCGTTAGAGGGAATAGCATCTGCATTGGCAAACATTTCGATATGCTGATGTAAATTCGTAAATTCCATCGGTGCATCACCGCCGTATTCTCCATCTAAATTGATCATCATACGACTATTTGGTTCAAGTGTTTCTGCACGTAAATGGCTAGTCTTAGTATAGATCAAACGATTATCTTCTATGTGTTTACCGCCGTTTAGCATCAGCGCTGCTAAGTGTAGAATTTCAAATACATTAGCTGTCTTCACAATAATCAAAGAGAATTTTCCATCATCAAGCTTCGCGTCAGGTGCAATCTTTTCAAAACCACCAACAGAATTAGTCAAGCCTAAGAAAAACATTGAAGCATTCCCTTCATAAACACCTTCATCATATTCCATGCGCATCTTGATTGGTTTCACTCGTGGTAACATTTCAGCACCTTTTGCTAAATAAGCTAAGTAGCCAAAAATACTTTTGAGTTCTGAAGGGACCTCATACGTCAATTCTGTTAAATGACCACCTGCCGCAATATTGATAAAATAGCTATCCTGCGCTTTCCCAATATCCATTTTAACTGTTTGATTTTTTTTGATGACTTCGGCTGCTTTAAGAATATTATCTCTAGGGATTTTCAATGCTCTTGCATAATCATTGGTTGTTCCAGCAGGAATGATCGCCATTGTTGGTCTTTTTTCTAAAGGAGCGATCCCATTTACAACTTCATTGATCGTTCCGTCACCGCCGGCTGCAACAATTAGGTCAAAGCCTAACTCTGCCACTCGGCGAGCTTCGTTTTTTGCAGAATTCTCTTCTGGAGTTGTAGCAAAAGTACTGGTTTCATATCCGCATTCTTCCACCACAGAAAGAATATCAGCTAGGTTTTTCTTCACTAACTCTTTACCTGAAGTTGGATTATAAATCACTCTTGCTTTTTTCATCATCTTTCGCTGCTTTCTAGCGTTTTGCTAATTCTTCTTGAAGTAATTTGTTAACAACACCTGGATTGGCTTGGCCTTTTGTAGCTTTCATGATTTGACCAACTAAAAAGCCAACTGCACGATCTTTTCCATTTTTGAAATCGTCGACAGATTGTTGATTATTATCTAGTACCTCATTGATGATCGGTAGTAATTGTGATGGGTCAGATAATTGAACTAACCCTTTAGCTTCAACCACTTCTTTGGCATCTCCGCCATTTTCGATCAACTCTTTGAAGACTTTTTTAGCGATTTTCGAACTAATCGTTCCATCTGCTACTAAAGTAATCATGCCAGCTAAGTTGGCAGGTGTTAATTTAGTGTCTGCCAATTCGATTTTTTCGCTGTTTAGATATGCTGAAACTTCACCCATCAACCAGTTAGACACTTGTTTCGCATCCGCACCTTCATTTAAAGCAGCTTCAAAGAAGTCAGACATTTCTTTAGTTAGTGTTAGAACCATTGCATCGTATTCTGGTAAGCCTAATTCTTTAATATAACGAGCACGACGAGAGGCCGGCATTTCTGGTAAGCTATGACGAACTTTTTCAATCCATTCATCATCGATCGCAAAACGTGGCACATCTGGTTCTGGGAAGTAACGGTAATCACTTGATCCTTCTTTGACACGCATCAATAATGTCTTATTGGTTGTTTCATCAAAGCGACGTGTTTCTTGTTGGATTTCTCCACCAGATAGCAACACTTTTGCTTGGCGTTTTTCTTCAAAGGCAAGACCTTTTTTTACAAAACTCATTGAGTTTAAGTTTTTAAGCTCTGCTTTTGTACCGAATTCTTCTTGGCCATAAGGACGTAAAGAAATGTTCGCATCACAACGCATTGACCCTTCTTCCATTTTTACATCTGAAACGCCTGTAAATAGAATGATTGAACGAATAGCTTCTAAATATGCATAGGCTTCTTCTGGTGAACGCATGTCAGCTTCTGAAACGATTTCGATCAGTGGTGTACCTTGACGGTTTAAATCAACATAAGAATAACCGCCGTCACCGTGAATATTTTTACCAGCATCTTCTTCTAAATGGACACGTTCAATACGAATGCGTTTTGTTTTGCCTTCCACTTCGATGTCGATCCAGCCATCGTGACCGATTGGTTGATCGAATTGCGAAATTTGATAAGCTTTGGGATTATCTGGGTAGAAATAGTTTTTACGGTCAAAATGAGTGTCTTTTGAAATCTCACAATTTAACGCAAGCGCTGCTTTCATGCCAAATTCAAGTGCTTGTTTATTCATAACAGGTAATACGCCTGGGTAACCCCAGTCGATCACATTAGTATTGCTATTTGGTTCTGCACCAAAATGAGCTGGCGCAGGTGAAAAGATTTTAGAATTTGTCTTTAATTCTACATGGACCTCAAGTCCAATGACAGTTTCAAAATTCATTAGTCATTCCCCCCTAAGATCACAGGTTTTTTCGTATGGAAATCCGTTGCTTGTTCAAATGCATACGCTGCTTTATACATCGTACTTTCATCGAATGGTTTCCCAATAATTTGTAAGCCGACTGGCAAGCCTTCTGAAAATCCTGCTGGTACTGACATACCAGGTAGTCCAGCTAAGTTCACTGGAATCGTCAATAAGTCATTCATGTACATGGTAATTGGATCATTGATATTTTCTCCTAAACCAAATGCTACAGTCGGTGAAGCAGGACCAATGATGATATCGTATTTTTCAAAAACATTATCAAAGTCTTGTTTAATCAAGGTTCTAACTTGTCCAGCCTTTTTGAAGTAGGCATCGTAATAACCAGCACTTAATGAGAAAGTACCTAACATAATACGACGTTTTACTTCGATACCGAATCCTTCAGATCGAGAATTTACATAAACATCTTCAAGATTTTTTACGTTTTCTGAACGGTAACCATAACGAATACCATCGAAACGTTGTAAGTTTGAACTTGCTTCTGATGAAGCGATAATATAATACACAGCAACCCCATACTTAGAATGCGGTAAACTAACTTCTTCGACTGTTGCGCCTAACGCTTTAAATGTTTCTGCTGCTTTCAGAACTGCTTCACGAACGCCAGCATCCACACCTTCACCAAGATATTCTTTAGGCAGAGCCACTTTCATGCCTTTGATATCACCTGTTAAACCAGCTGTAAAGTCAGGAACAGACGCGCCAGCAGATGTACCATCTTTTTCATCAAAACCGCTAATAGCATTTAAAGCTAAAGCATTGTCTTGAACGTTTCTTGTCATTGGACCAATTTGATCTAAACTTGAAGAAAATGCAATCAAACCAAAACGTGAAACACGTCCATAAGTCGGTTTCATTCCAACGATGCCATTGAATGAAGCAGGTTGGCGAATACTTCCGCCAGTATCGCTTCCTAAAGAAACTGGGATTTGTCCTGCTGCGACAGCTGCTGCTGAACCACCTGAAGAACCACCAGGAACTTTGGAATGATCCCAAGCGTTTTTCGTTTTCTTAAAGTATGATGTTTCTGTACTTGCGCCCATCGCAAATTCATCCATGTTCAATTTCCCAACAGGGATCATATCTGCTTGATAGACTTTATCCATTACTGTTGCATCATAGATTGGATTAAAGTTGTGGAGCATTTTTGACGCTACTGTTGTCAAAATATCTTTGGTTACGATGTTATCTTTGATTCCGATTGGAATACCAGCTAAAGGATTTGATTCTGTGATGCCTTTCAGGTCGATAGCTTTCGCTAATTCTAAGGCTTTTTCATCGCTGATCGTAATAAACGAATCCACGTCTTTTTCTGTCTCATTGATACGATTTAACGTAGCATGTGTTAAATCTGTTGCAGTGATTTCTTTAGAAACAAGTAAATCATGCAATTCTGTTAGTGACTTATCATATAATTTTTCCATTATGCACCAGCCTCCCCATTGTCGATAATTGCTGGCACTTTGATATAGCCATTTTCTGATTCAGGTACGTTTTTCATTAATTCATTGCGATCCATACCAGGTGTAACGACATCTTCTCGCATTACATTGATCGATTGCGCTACATTAGAGGTAAATGGAACACCTTCCGTATCTACTTCTTCTAATAATTCTACCATGTCGATAATTTTACCTAGTTGATCGGTAAAGTCTTTTAATTCTCCATCGGAAAAAGACAATTTAGACAACTTGGCTACATGTTTTGCTTGTTCTTCACTGATTGCCATGGGTACCCTTCTTTCCATTAGAAAAACTCAATTAAGAGCTCACTAGTTCATTTTTTATACTGTTGAACAATGTTTCAAGTTAAGAAAACAGCTTTTTTCTTATTCTATCATAAAATTCTAAGAATTTTTGAAAGAGATGAAAGAAAATACACTGTAAATGTAAAAATACAGCTGAAAACTTACTTTATTTCACTTTCAAGCTACTCATCCTCTTCTTTTGTGTAGCTATTATCGATTGCTGTGACCATTTGTTGTTCATCCCAGACTTCGCTTCCAAGGTCTTGCGCCTTCGTCAATTTACTACCGGCATCTTCACCAGCAACCACAATGTCTGTTTTTTTAGAGACACTACCTGTCACTTTACCGCCTAAATTTTCAATCTTTTCTTTCGCTTCTTCTCGATTGTAATGCGTCAATTTTCCTGTTAAAACGACTGTCTTATCTTTAAATGGTGACTCTACAGCTTCAAGTTGGGCTGTACGAATCCCTTTATAGTTAAAATTCACACCAGCTTTAGTCAACTCATCCATCAATTCATGCACTTCTTCATTGTCAAAATATGTGACCAGACTATCTGCTATGATTTCGCCCATCGAATCTAGTGCTACAACTTCTTCTTTTGTCGCTTTACTAATTGCCCAAAGATCCCCAAAATGTTCTGCTAACACCTTAGCTGCCTTCGAACCTACATGACGAATGCCTAAACCAAAAATCAAGCGCTCAACCGAATTGTCACGACTTGCAGCAATTGCTTTGTAAATGTTATTTGCTGATTTTTCTTTGATTTTTTCCAACGTCATTAATTGTTCTTCCGTTAAAAAGTACAGATCTGCTACATCAGCAACTAAGTTAGTATCATACATTTGTTCTAATACACGTGGACCTAATCCGTCAATGTTCATTGCATTTCTTGAAACAAAATGATTCAAGCCTTCTTTGATCTGGGCTGGGCACTTAGGATTGATACAACGTAAGGCTACTTCTTCGTCTAAATGAACTAACTCGCTATTACAAACAGGACAATGCGTTGGAATTTGATAAGGTTGACTACTATCATCCCGTTTTTCGGTCAAGACTTGAGCAACTTCTGGAATAATATCGCCTGCTTTGTAAATGATCACAGTGTCATTCAAACGAATATCTTTCATCGCAATAAAATCAGCATTATGCAAGCTTGCACGACTCACAGTCGTTCCTGCTACTCGAACTGGTTGCATCACAGCCGTTGGCGTTACAACACCAGTCCGACCGATCGTCCATTCGATTTCTTCCACTACTGTTTGTGCTTCTTCTGGCGGAAACTTATATGCAATCGCCCAACGAGGAGCTTTTACAGTGAAACCTAATTCATCTTGAATCGTAAATTCATTGGCCTTGATCACGATTCCGTCAATCTCATAAGGTAATTCTATCCGTTTTTCATGGTATTCTTCAATATAAGCCCAAACTTCATCAATTGTTTGACATAATTTTTTCTCAGGATTGGTTCTAAATCCAATTTCTGATAATTCATTTAATGCGTCAAATTGAGTTTGTGCCGTCATTGGTCCAAAATCGGCCACTGTATATAAAAAAGTGCTGAGATTTCGTTTAGCCACCATACTTGTATCCAATTGACGTAAACTACCAGCAGCGGCATTTCTTGGATTAGCAAAAACATCTTGTCCTGCTTCTTCACGCTCTTTATTTAAATTAACAAATGATTGTTTTGGCATGTAACATTCGCCACGGACTTCCACTGAAATTGGCTTTTTCAATTCTAAAGGAATTGACTTAACTGTTTTTAAATTTTCCGTGATATTTTCACCAACTGTGCCATCTCCACGGGTTGCCCCTTGAACGAACTTTCCATTTTCATATTTTAATGAAATCGCTAGACCATCTATTTTCAGCTCACAGCAGTAACCAACTTGTTTCCCTGCTAATTTTTGGACACGCTCGTCAAAATCATAAATATCTTCTTTACTAAAACCATCATTCAAACTATACATCTGAACTTCATGGGTAACTTTTTCAAAACCTTGTAAAATCTTACCGCCAACTCGTTGCGTTGGTGAATCAGAAGTGATCAAGTCTGGATATTCAGTTTCTATGTCGACTAATTCTTTATACAAGCGATCATACACATAATCTTCTACGGTCGGCTTATCAGCTACATAATACTCATGAGAATATTGATTAAGCTGCGCCCGTAACTCTTTTGCTTTGTCTGTCGCTTCGGCTAATGTTAATGTAAATTCCGCCATGATACCCCTCCTAAATTTAAAGTTGAAAGAGCTCGCTCGTATTTTATATTTTTTCAATCGGAGCAAATGCTGCTAATAAGCGTTTAATACCTTTTTCCGGGAACGCAACATCTAATTCCAAGTCTTTAGCAGTGCCGCCAACGCGAACTACCGTGCCCGTCCCCCATGCTTTGTGTTTGACTTTATCTCCTGCTTGCCAGGCCATTGATTCTCCGCCACTTGCAACTTTATCTGTCACCGGCTGTTTAGTTGGCTGAGCATAAGCTGGTTTAAACACTTTAGGTTCAAACGTTCTAGCCGGTGTTTTTGGTGCTGCAATCGACCCTTGTAAGTCTAATAATTCTTCGTCAATTTCATCTAGGAAACGACTCGGACGATTATATTGTGTTTTGCCGTATAAGGTTCTAGAGAATGCATTGGTGATAAATAGCGTTTCCTCAGCTCTAGTAATTCCTACATAGGCTAAACGACGTTCTTCTTCTAACTCACTTTCTTCCAGCATCGCACGAGACAACGGGAAGACCCCTTCTTCTAGGCCAATCAAAAAGACAACTGGAAACTCAAGTCCTTTAGCTGCATGAAGCGTCATCAAGGTTACTTGAGAGGTACTTTCTTCTAGATTATCCAAATCAGAAACAAGTGCTAAATCATTTAGGAAGACAGCTAATTTTTCTTCTGGTGCATCTGCCTCTTCTTCGTCTTGACGTTCATAACGTTTATCAAATTCTTGGGTAACGGTTAAAAATTCATCCAAGTTTTCTAAACGAGCTTGGGATTCCAAATTATTTTGTCTGACTAATTCTTCGCGATATCCACTACGTTCTAAGACTTCTTTTACTAATTCCGTAATTGTTAAATAAGGAATCATTTGCGTCAAGTCTTGGATCATCATGCCAAAACTACCTAGTTCTTTACCAGCTTTTCCTGAAATATTCGCTAGATCGACATTTTGTGAAGCTTCTAGTAAGGACCAATCATGCATCTGAGCAAAACTTCTTAATTTTTCAACTGAACTTTTACCGATTCCTCGTTTTGGTTCGTTGACTATCCGTTCAAAGCTTAGAGAATCCATCGGGTTGGAAATAATATTCAAGTAGCCCAAGATATCTTTGATTTCTTTCCGATCGTAGAATTTATGGCCGCCCACCATCGTATAAGGGATATTTGATTTCAACAGCATTTCTTCCATTACTCGTGATTGAGCATTGGTACGATACAATACAGCAAAATCACCATAAATACGGTCTCTTTCGCGCATTTCTTTTTGAATTTGCCCTACGATAAATTGCGTTTCATCCCGCTCATTATCTCCACGATAATAGACAATTTTTTCACCATCTGTATTTTCCGTCCATAATTGTTTATCGCGACGATTACGGTTATTTTTAATAACATTGTTGGCTGCATCAAGGATTTTTTTGGTTGAACGATAATTTTGTTCCAGGGTGATCACAGAAGCATCTGGATAATCTTTTTCAAAATCCAAAATATTCTGCATGTCTGCTCCACGCCAACCATAAATACTTTGGTCCGCATCTCCCACAACACATAGATTTTTAAAGCGTGCAGCCAGCATATTGACTAAAGTATACTGCGCATGGTTGGTATCTTGGTATTCATCAACATGGATATAGTGGAATTTATTTTGATAATAGTTTAATGAATCTGGATGTTCATTAAATAACCGAATCGTATTCATAATCAAATCATCAAAATCCATACACTGATTGTTTCTTAACTCTTTTTGATACATTTTATAACATTTTGCCACTACTTCTTCGTATGGTGTCCCTTGTAACTCCTCTACTTTTGAGGGTGTCTGCAACTCATTTTTAGCATTGCTGATCGTTCCTAAAATCGAGCGAGGATCATATTTTTTCACATCAATATTCAGTTCGTTTAAAATTCGTTTCATCAATGTGCGCTGTTCAGAAGTATCAATGATCGTGAAATTCCGATTATAACCAATATGATCGACATCTCTACGTAATATCCGCACGCACATTGAGTGGAATGTGGAAACCCAAACATCGTTTCCGCCAACTTCTAGTAACTTACCAACCCGCTCTCGCATTTCTTTTGCGGCTTTATTGGTAAAAGTGATGGCTAAAATATTCCAGGGATTTACATCTTTTTCTTCAATTAAATAGGCAATACGATGTGTTAACACTCTCGTTTTCCCACTGCCTGCTCCCGCCATCACTAATAAAGGCCCTTCAGTATGTAGAACGGCTTCTTTTTGTCTCGGGTTCATACCTTGGATCAAGGCGTTTTCTTGTGCCATCATCAACGTCCTCTCTCTTTTTTCAATCTTATACATTATACCAAAAAAAACACAAAAGCTGAACAGATTGACCAAACCTTGAGTAATAACATATAAAAAAATTTATTGGCGCTTACCACCATGAATTTTTTTAGGTTATTACCGAAAGGCTTAATCTGTAAAGCTAGACGATAGCAGGAAAATTCTTCAATAATGTTACTGCTTTATAGGACAACCTTTTCTTTTGATCAACCTGCTATTTTTCTACAACAATTTATTTTAGTCATTGGTTTCATGATAACAAGTTTGAACATACGTCAAATATAAAAAACGAAGACAAAAATCATAGAAATGATTTTTGTCTTCGTTCATGAATTTCAATCCACTCACTCAATAAAGAGTGAAACCGTGAAAAAGCAATAAAAACATTACACTTTTACTACTTCTCCACGCTAACCATTCAATAAAATGTGAATTCAATGAGAAAAACAAGGTCTTTACTCCTAATTTTCCTCAAAAGTTAGTGCGAATCCCCCAGTATTTTCATGTGCACTTGAGGGTCGCACCAAAATTACAGCCTTCAACCTTTTATCTATTACATTTAGTATAAATACCCTATCAATAAAAGTCACGCACTAATCATTTTTCAGCAAAGATATCTGTAACTCCTTTATTTAATTTTTCTACAATTTCTTCATTTACATAGACAGAAATTGCCCCATCATTTACAGGAAACATTCCGCTACCCGTTTCATCCAACATTACTTTTGTTGAATTGTTACCCAAGATATCAACAAAGGTTTTCCTAGCATGGACCGCACTGATCGTCATATTTTTTGCCCCAGCCAGTGCGTTGGTCATGACAACAGCATAACCAGATTTTTCTCGGTCAAACGTCCCTGTTCTTATCCAACCGACCACATCGGGGTCATCAAAGTAGTCCATTTCGCTACCATAAGCTAGGTTTTCCCGAATTTTTAACAATAGTTCCAAATTTTTTCCTACTGGATTCACGTTTTGAGTTGGAATTCCAAATAGATCTCCCCAAAAAACAACTGGAGTTCCAGCTTTTCGTAACAAAATCAGTGCATAAGCGTGAACTTTAAACCAACCCGCGATCCATGATTCTAAACTTTGTCCTTGTTGTGTATCATGATTATCTACAAATGTCACAGCCCATTCTGAACGTTCTTTTGCCAATGTTCCTGCAAAGATATTCCGCATATCAAAGCGACCATCTGAATTCGCTGCCTCATACAAACGATAATGTAATGGAACATCAAACAAGGAAATCAAAGTTCCAGAGCTATCAATATAGTTCGTCAATTTTTCAAAATTTCCATGCCAATACTCACCAACTACAAATAGTTCTTTTCCTTTTTCTTTTTTTCTATTTAATAACCAATCTACAAAATAGTTGAATCGAATATGTTTGACCGCATCTAACCGATAACCATCAATATCTGTCAAACGTTGATACCATTGTCCCCACTTGTCTAACTGTTGGACTGTTTCAGGGTATTCCATATCCAAATTACAGCCCATCAGATAATCATAGTTACCATTTTCATGATCCACTTCTGGCTCCCAACCTTTGCCACTAAAGTTGAAAATACCATGATCCTGCCGCCGATCATCATAATCAACTCCAGAAAAATTTCTCCACGTCCAAATGTAATCATTGTATTGATGGTTTCTTCCAGGAAAAGTAAATTTTGTCCAAGCTGAAATTTCTTCCTCATCACTTGTCGGAATAGTTCGATTATCTGGTCGATATTTTATTGCAGACACAGTTTCTTCCTCATCTGCTCCCATAAAATGGTCAAAGACAATATCACCGTAGACTTCCATTCCGGCTCTTTTTAAAGCTTGTACACATTCTAAATACTCACTTTTTGTACCATATTTTGTGGTAATCGTTCCTTTTTGATCAAATTCTCCTAAATCATACAAATCATAAGGCGCATAGCCAACATCTTCTATCCCATTGGCTCCTTTATAAGCTGGAGGTAACCAAACACAATTGATTCCAATTTTATGTAATTTCTCAGCTGATTCAGTCAGTCGTTGCCAATGTTTGCCGTCGGCTGGCAAATACCATTCAAATCCTTGCAATATTGTACGATTCTTCATATTGATCCCTCCGATTTTCCCTACCTTCATTAAGCCAAAGATCAAACATCTTTGTCAAATGATAGAATCCTAAATAATAAGCACCAATTTTGAACGTTTTTAACTAAAAATGAATGTTTTTGACCGTTTTTAATTGCATCATCAATTTGAATATGCTATTATAATCAGTGAAAAGAGGTGTGAAAATGCTTACAGAAGAAAGACATCAAGCAATTTTACGTTTATTAGATCAACAATCCGTTGTGAAATCACATGAATTGTCTACTCTTTTAAACGCATCAGAATCAACGATTAGACGTGATTTACAAGAATTAGGAAATGCTGGATTATTAGAACGAGTTCATGGCGGTGCTAAACGTATTTTAAATTTAGGCTTTGAACAAGATATGATTGAAAAATCAACCAAAAACACGCAAGAGAAACAAAAAATCGCTTCACTAGCGGCTACATTTGTACATGACGGCGATGTTATTTATCTGGATGCAGGATCTACCACTTTAGAAATGCTCCCATTTTTAGTTGGAAAAGATATCACTGTTGTGACAAATTCTGTTCATCACGCCGCAAAACTGGGGGATTTGAATATCAAGACTATTATCTTAGGCGGCTCACTAAAACTTTCTACAAAAGCGATCATTGGAGCAGTTGGCATGGAACAACTTAGTCATTTTCGTTTTAATAAAGCATTCATGGGAATGAACGGTGCTCATCTTGAATTTGGTTTGACAACACCTGATCCTGAAGAGGCTGCCTTAAAACGCTTAGCGATTGAACAAGCAGATGAAGCCTATATTTTAATCGATCAGACAAAATTAAACAAAGTCACTTTCACAAAAGTAACGAACCTTGATAAGGTGATCTTGCTTACTAACCATTGCTCCCCTGAGTTACTAGAACAATTCCAGAAAAAAACAACAATCAAGGAGGCACCACAATGATTTATACAGTCACTTTAAATCCTTCAATAGACTATATTGTTCATGTTGAAGAGCTAAAATTAGGCGAACTAAACCGGATGACCAATGACTTAAAATTACCTGGTGGAAAAGGCATCAATGTTTCTAGGATTTTGAAACGAATCCAAGCAGAATCAACAGCGCTAGGATTTTTAGGTGGTTTTACCGGGACATTCATTTCTGACTGGCTAGCGAAAGAAAAAATTACAACAAAATTTACATCGGTTCTTGAAGATACACGAATCAATATCAAATTGAAATCTGAAACAGAAACAGAAATCAACGGTTTAGGTCCTGCAATCTGCAACGAAGAAATGCAAGAACTAAAACAATCATTAAGCATGATTTCTGCAGGTGATATTGTTGTTTTATCTGGTAGCACACCTGCAACCTTGCGTGACGGTTTTTATGAAGAATTAATACAAATCATCAAAGATAAACAGGCTGAATTTGTCATTGACACAACAGGTAAAGATTTACTCAATGCACTACCTCAAAAGCCTTTATTAATCAAACCAAATAACCATGAATTAGCTGAATTGTTTGATGTTGAATTTCAAACGATGGCGGATATTTTACCATTTGGTGAACGTTTATTGGAAGATGGCGCTCAACATGTGATCATCTCAATGGCTGGGGATGGTGCTTTGTTATTTACTAACGATGGTACCTATCGCTCAAATGTGTTGAAGCGACCTTTGAAAAATTCAGTTGGTGCTGGAGATTCTATGATCGCAGGTTTTGTGGGAAGCTTTGCAAAACATAATGATTCTATTGAAGCATTTAAATGGGGTGTTGCTTGTGGTAGTGCGACTGCATTTTCAGATGATTTAGCTTCTGCCGATCTGATCAATGAGTTGATTTCAGAAGTTAACATCGAAAAAATCAGATAGATTTGTCGGTTAAAAAGTACAAGGTGTAGCGAAACGAAACGTTGTTACCATATCTAGCTTCAAGAGCTAGCCTTTCAGCTTTTAAAACTATCTAGCTACGCGGGCTAGTTCCTCGGAAAAAAAGATAAAATCTGATTGTGGCAAAGAGCGCCACCCTCATATTTTCCTATTTTTCTGTCAGAGCTGGACGAGCCCGCTGAGCTTTTAAAATTAGGAGGAAAAGTAATGAACATTAAAGACTTATTAGTCAAAGACGTAATGATCATGGATTTGCAAGCGACCGATAAAAAAGGTGCAATCGATGAAATGGTTCAAAAAATGTATGATGGCGGACGTATTTCAGATATTGAAACGTATAAAGAAGGCATTTTAGCTAGAGAAGCGCAGACTTCAACGGGTCTTGGTGACGGAATCGCCATGCCACATGCTAAAAATAGCGCGGTTAAAGAAGCAACTGTCCTATTTGCCAAAAGTAATAAAGGGGTAGATTATGAAGCGTTAGATGGTCAGCCAACTTATTTATTCTTTATGATTGCAGCTCCAGAAGGCGCTAACGACACTCATCTTCAAGCCTTAGCTGCTTTGTCTCGATTATTAATCGATCCAGATTTTGTCGCACAATTAAAAGAAACGAAAACACCTGACGCAGTCCAAAACTTGTTTCAATCAGCCGAAGAAGCAAAAGAAGCTGAAGAAAAACAAGAACAGCAAGAACAGTCAAACGCAGACGATTCAGATCGTAAATTTGTTGTAGCAGTTACTGCTTGTCCAACTGGAATTGCGCATACGTATATGGCCGAAGATGCGTTGAAGAAAAAAGCCAAAGAAATGGGCGTTGAGATCAAAGTAGAAACAAATGGTTCTGAAGGAATCAAAAACCGTTTAACAGCTGAAGACATTGCCCGAGCTGATGGTGTGATCGTTGCAGCCGATAAAAAAGTAGAAATGAATCGCTTTGATGGTAAAGAACTTGTCAATCGTCCGGTGAGCGACGGTATTCGTAAAACAGAAGAACTGATCACGATCGCAACAAACGGTTCAGCACCTATTTTCCATAGCTCTGAATCTGATTCCAACGAAGCAGATGACTCAGCAGAAGGATCGATTGGTTCTAGAATTTATAAAGACTTGATGAACGGTGTATCACATATGTTACCTTTTGTAATTGGTGGCGGAATCGCGATTGCACTCTCATTTATGATCGATCAATTTATTGGTGTTCCTCAAGATCAACTAAGTATGCTTGGTAATTATAATGAAGCGGCTTCTTGGTTTAATCAAATTGGCGGTGCTGCTTTTGGCTTCATGTTACCAGTCTTAGCTGGATTTATCGCTTCAAGTATTGCTGATCGACCAGGACTTGTCGTTGGTTTTGCTGCTGGTGCTTTAGCTAATACTGGTGGAGCTGGTTTCTTAGGTGCTTTAGTTGGTGGTTTCCTAGCAGGTTATGTCATTATTTTCTTGAAGAAAGTACTCAAAGGATTACCTAAGTCACTAGACGGCATCAAAACGATTTTATTTTATCCAGTCTTTGGTTTGTTGATCACTGGCGGTCTGATGCTTTTGATCAATATTCCAATGAAAGTCATCAACGATGGATTGAATAATTTCTTATTAGGTTTAGATGGTACAAACGCAGCACTTTTAGGGGCTTTACTTGGTGGTATGATGGCAATCGACTTAGGTGGTCCAATCAATAAAGCAGCTTACGTATTCGGTACTGCTTCAATCGCTGCAACGGTTACAGAAGGTGGCAGTATTATTATGGCTTCTGTTATGGCCGGTGGTATGGTTCCTCCATTAGCTATTTTCATTGCAACATTGATCTTTAAAAATAAATTTACGAAAGATCAAAAAGATGCAGGATTAACAAACTTGGTGATGGGCTTGTCATTCGTTACTGAAGGGGCAATTCCTTTTGCAGCTGCTGATCCTTTACGGACGATTCCAAGTTTTGTTGTTGGATCAGCCTTAGCTGGCGGATTAGTTGGTGGATTCGGTATCCGCTTATTAGCTCCTCATGGTGGTATCTTTGTAGCTCTTTTATTGAGTCATCCACTTTTATATTTAGTATTTATTGCAATTGGCGCAGTTGTCTCTGCTCTTGTTTTAGGTATCTTGAAAAAACCAGTTCCACAATAAGTAAAATGACTGTCTCCAAAGTAACAGACTCTTCCCTTCTGTTACTTTGGAGGCTTCTTTTTATAAAAAATACTATTTTGGGTTTGTATCATTCGCTTAAAAAAAATATCTATATTAAACTTATACTTAAGAAATGCGCATTCTTTACACATTAGATTATTTCACTAGTAAGATGATCATTGTTTAGAATACTTAGAAAGGATAACTATAATGAGTATTCATTATAGCGGTTTTTTTATTATGAATAGACTATCAGGTAAAGTAATGTTGATCACAGATGGACAAAGCAGTCTCGGTGCTGCAACAGCTAAATTAGCGGCCAAAGAAGGAGCAATCGTTGTTTGTACAGGCAAACATGTGGAGAAAATGGCCACTATTATTTCTACTATCATCGAAACAGGTGGTATTGCAACAGCCTTTAAACACGATGTTCGTTCAATCCTTAGTTGGCGCAAAGTTATCGCTGAAACCATAAAAAAATATGGTAAAATCGATATTTTAGTTAATAATGCTGGTATTTCTTCACCCAAAATAATTTTGGATCTATCCGTAAAAGACTGGAAAAAAATTCAAGAAATCGACTTAAATAGTCTTACATATGGTTTAAAAGAAGTGATTCCTCTTATGATAAAAAATAACGGCGGATCGATCATCAATGTTTCATCCCTTCAAGGTTTAGTCGGTCTTCCAGACAGCAATCCTTATGTTGCAGCCAAAGATGTGATCCGTTCGCTATCGCTTGATGCTACATTTGAATATGCTAAGCATAATATTCGGATAAATTCAATTTGTCCAGGTACGATCGAAACACCTTTGATAGAAACAACCTTTCCAACTATCAGTCCATACTACAAAAAAAGTGTCCAATTTCCTTATCTAGGAAAATCAGAAGATATCGCTAACGGAATCATTTATCTAGCTTGCGATGAAGCTAGTTTTGTTACAGGTGCAGAACTTGTGATCAATGGAGATAGAGTTGCTTTATAAACTATTATCTAAAGGCTGTTTCAGCAATTCAAAAGAGGTTAGGACAGGAGTGTTTAACCCCGAGAAATAAGAGGGAATTCACGAAAATTGCTCTTCAAATTTTTGTGAATTTCAGCTTATTTCCGAAGCCTTCAAATCTTAGTGCTTTAGCACTTAGAGTTTGATGTGATCGAAGCGTAGCGTAGTGGTTGCTTCTGCATCTACGGTTCTCGTTTCACTCCGATCCTCGAAGCATAGAGGACCGTTTGCTCCCACCGTTTATTCGCATTTAGGGTGTGAAACAAAAGTGCTTTTTACTTTTGTCCCACACCCTTCTTTGTAAATCGATCGCCGGATTTAACTTATTTTTATTACAACTTCCACTTTTCCTATTCACTAATATCGATCGTCTGATTGATCGTCTCCAAATAACTAGAATCTAGAAATACAACACGCAAATGATTCTTCGCTTTTTCCAAATCAAATCTTGTAGAAGATTCCTTCTGCTTTAAATTACTGATATTCACATCAAACAATTTATCCCACAAAGCCTCTAACGGAAGCTGTTGAATCGCTTCTTTTGGTAAATAAAAACGTAAGACTGAGACAAAATCGTCATATTTTTTATCCAACACATTAATTTCCAGAAATTGACGAATATAAAATTCATATGCCGAAAGGCCATCGTCAATGGCCATCTTAGGATCCAATACCCGATAATTCATCATCTTACGGCTCTTTTCATCGATCCAAGGAAAGTAAGCTTGCGCATTTAAGATTCCTTTCGTACGATTCACTACATATTTTTGCCGCCTATTGTCATAGCTTCTTGTGACAAAATATGTGGCATTTTTTTTCTCAACTGGTTGATAGTAACTATTTTGATATTGTACTGTTTGAATAACCTCTTCAACAAAAGCATACTCGATAAACGGTGGTCTTAGGACCCCGGTCCCGTTATTCCAGGCCAATTGATCATAGCCCATCTGATCTCTAAATAAGCGTTGGTATTTTTGATTGACTGGTAACTCCCAATTGAATGGATCATTGAATAAGGTTATCTTGATGACTTGGCTTCCCAACTCTTCAACTGTCTGAACTTGTTGTACTTCCATAAAAATCGGTTTAGGAATAATTTGAGTATATAGACTTGAATAATACATCTTCCAACAAGAGGTCAAACACAACCCTTTGAAATAAACATCGTAACCCGCTAGCTGATTACAATCAATGATCACTACTTTTTTCTGATCATATCGTTTCGGCAATTGTTTGATTTCACTACCTGTTTCAAAGGTTCTTTTTTCAATATTTTCAACATTATTATATAAATATTCATCTAACGAACGAATATATCCATACATGCCATTTTTAACCATTCGAGTATCATAATAATCCTCAATCATTGTTTGATAAGCTGAAAAAGTATTACCAGCTAAAATTGTTTGTTCTCGAAGCGTTAATTTTGAGACATGGAGCTGAAATTCGCCACTTTGAGCGTCTACTTTGATCCATAGATTTTCATCTTCGGTAAGATGTTGAATTTGACATGTGATAGCTTGTAGGCTAAATTGCCGCACTTCTTCATCCCCAAAACGATAGGTTTCAGGAGTCGTTACTATTCGTAATAAACTCAACCAATCAAAAACATCTTGTTTCAATTCAGTTAATGAAACATTCACCCGAGTCATAACCATATAGATTTTCTTTGTTTTTTTCATTTTGCTCCACCTCATTCCTTGCGTTAAGTATAACGAAAAAAAAAAGAGACTTCATCTAATATACTTATGAAATTATAAAAGAGAGGATTTTTAGAGTTATTGTCAAAGAAAGTCCATTTAAAAAATTAATTTTACTAAAAATAGTATAAAAATAATGATTTCAGCCAAGCCTAAAAAAACACCTTATTTCTTACAAATCTCAATAATTTGAAAGAGATAAGGTATCTTTTTATTTAGCCATTTCAATTTATTTGTTTGCTTTTTTGATCCACAATGCGATTAATTATATACAACAAGAGTGTCCCGATACCGATAATTGCAATTGCCAAATAAAACGCGTAGAGTTTTGAGCCAGTGATATCTGAAATTTTCCCTGTTAACGACGGAACAATTACTGAAGCGGACATTCCAAAAAAGTTAAACACTCCATACATTGTTGCAACGCTGCCTTTAGGTGCTGATTCTCCTAGCCAAGAAATAATGATCGGTTCGACCGCTAACTTTCCAAAAAAACCGTATGCCATAATGCCAATTACTAAAATCATTTGATTCGTTGTCGTGACAGTCAGAAACAACACACTAGCAGCTAAAATCTCAAGTACGATAATCAATTGTACCTTTTTCATGGGAATTCCATCTGCAATCCGGCTAAAAATCAATGCACCAGGTATAGCAGTAAAAAATACTAGCGAGGAAGCCAAGCCCACTGATGTTCCAGAAAATCCTTTTTCGGTTTCTAAAAAATTGGGCAACCATGTATCGATCAGATAATATGTGTATAACGTTGAAAAATATAAAATATAGGCTGAAATCATTCGAGGTTTAAACAACGCCTTAATTGAAACGTGCTTTTTCTTTTCGGAATACTTACTAACACTTGATCCCTTTTTCGGTTTTTCTAAATGAATATAACGTAAAAACATGACGACAGCCATTAAAATCAATACGATTGTAGCAAAAATCAAGGCTTGCCATGGCAATATTCCTGTTCCAACCAAATAACTGGAAGAAATTAGCCCTAGACCGCTACCAATCGCAGTTCCGCTATTGACGATTGCAGTCGATAAGCTTCTTTTAGAAACCGGTACATATTCTGCGGTCAATGAATAAGCTACTCCATAGTATGTACCACACCCTAAACCTGCAAGAATACTTCCAATAAACACGACCCCAATATTTTGAGCCAAACCAACAATCACCGCACCAAGTCCAAACAATAAGAAACCAGGAATCAATATCTGCTTCTTCCCTAACCTATCTACAAGCAACCCTGATGGTATTTGCATACAAACATAACCTAAAAAATAAAAACTTGAAATGTGTCCTAGCTGTGCATCCGTTGCACCACCAAAATACTCACTAATGATTGGATAAATAGGGGTCAATATTGTTCGATAGATCCAGATAACGATCCAACCGATCGTTAATATATAGATAATTTGCTTCCAATAAGGCGTTCGTCTATTACTACCTTTAAGTTCATCCATAATTTGTTCTCCTTTTTAAGGTTCAATCACTAACTAAGCTGCATTTCTATTTCCCCTCTAAAATAAGAAAAATCAGACAATAAAAATAATTATTTTTATGTCTGATCTTCCCAACCACGCTATTAACTTAATTATTTCTTGATAAAGGCACCCACAAAATCAGTAGCCACTCCTGATTCTTGCGAATAGATAACATGACCTCTTAGAACTGTTTGAACAACTTGAGCACCAATTTCACGCCCAATATAAGGACTAATTTTATTACGATATTCCAAATCCTCAGCTTTTAGTGTATAAGGAGCATTTGGTTTGATCAACACAAAATCAGCATCTTTCCCTATACTGATCCGACCTTTTTGATCCAGATCATAGCGATCAGCTGGGTTCGTCGCAATAATATCCGCAAATTGTTTTAATGACATCCCTCTTTTTTGAACCCCTTCGTCAAAAAGAACATCGACATTATTTTGAACACCAGAAATACCGCCCCATGCTTCAAAAGCATTCGCTTTATCTTTTAAATCAGGCGTACATGGAGAATGATCAGATGTTACAAAATCGATTTCTCCAGTTAAAACTTTTTTCCACATACCATTTTGATTTTCTTTATCACGGATCGGTGGTGAACATTTAACAACTGGTCCAATTGCATCCAACTCATCTGTATCAAAATATAAATAGTGCGTACAAGTTTCACACGTAACATCAACACCTGCTTCTCTAGCCTTGGTTACTTCCTCTACACCTTCTGGACAAGCAATATGACAAATATGAATACGACATCCCGTTTCTTTGGCAAATAAAATGGCTCGACGAATTGGTTCTACTTCTGTAAAGACTGGACGACTGGCTACATAAGCTTTCAGTGTTGTTTCACCATTTTTATACGCAATTTCACCTAATTTATCGGTAATGGCTGCATTTTCAGCATGAATCGCCAAAACTTTACCTGTTTTAGCAACTTGTTTCATCCCTTCATAAAGAGAGTAATCATCAACATTCATAAAATCTCCATCAATGCTACGATCACCACAAGTAGCCATAAAACACTTATAAGCTGCTACGCCACCAGCATCTAGCTCTTGAATTCCGCCTTTTAAATTAAAGGGCACTACCCCGCCAAATGAGCCAACATCCGATTTCAGTTTTCCTTTACCAGTATTATATTTAATTTCCAAAGACTCACCATCAACTGTTGCTGGCACTTGGTTTAAAGGCATTTCCATAAATGAGGTAACCCCACCTTTGGCACAAGAAGCGGTTCCTGTAATATACCCTTCCCATTGATCACGATAACCACCACCAGGATCGGTAATATGCACATGAGCATCCACCATACCAGGACTGACCACTAAGCCTACCGCATCAATGACCTTATCCGCTTCTCCAAGATCACTCCCAATCGCTGCAATCAACCCATCTTTTACGGCAACATCTGTTTTAACTTCTCCCGACTCCAGAATAACTAAACCATTTTTGATTATTAGATCATAACTCATATACTTTCCTCCTAAATTTAAAAGCGGAACAAATCGGTTAATCCTCTAAAAAATTAGGAAATTAACATTGAAACGTTCTTTGTTTCACTATTAATTTATCTATTTTCCTAAGGATTGATTTGTGCAGCTAGATACTATTAAAAGCTGAATAGGCTCGATTAGGCTCGTAGAAAAATAGGAAAATACGATTGCGACGCTTTTTGTCACGAGCATATTTTGTCTTTTTCAGATTGGCAAAAGCGTAACCCGCACAACTATTATTTTTTATCAAAGAATTTTCTTAATAGCAAATATAAAACAAAAGCTGATACAAAACCTGAGATCCAAGAAATATCAGAAATTATTTTCAATGCTGGGATAAAATTACCACTTAAACAGATCACTAAAGCCACAATAGTTGCTACATAAGCAGGTTTATTCAGACCCTTATAACTATTTTGACTATTATCTGCCTTTGGATCCATATATAACTGATTCAAGTCGATCTTTTGTTTTTGAACAAAATAGTAATTTGCAATCATTACTCCTGCAACTGGTCCTAAAACAGCACCAATCGTATTCAAGAAGATAAAGATACTTGCTGCATTTTCCATCAATTTCCACGGCATAATTAGAAAACTAATCACACTAGCGAGTAAGACCCCTTTTTTATAATCAATTTTCTTAGGGAATAAGGCACACAGCTGATAGGCAGCTGGAATAATATTTCCAGTAGCATTAGTAGAGACAGTCGTTAATAAGAATACTAGCATTGCTACAATAATTGCAAATGAATTATCCCAACGGTCAACGATATTTAGAATATTCCATTCTTGAATACCATAACGAATTGATCCACCGATCAAAATCACTACACTTGAAAAAGCAAAGATACCATAACCAACTAAAAAACTAGCTGTTTGACCGATTGTTTGATCTTTGGTTGATTTTGCATTTTGAGTAAAATCTGAAACGCTAGCCCCTGGTGCTGCCCAAACAGCTAAAACAGAATTGATGATCATCAGATAGACAAATACTGGCGAAATATTATGGGCTGCACCGGCAACATCATAAGATAAAATTGGACCAAGTCCGCCGACCGCACCAATCGCCCAAATAGCCATGCCACCAAAAACAATATAGATCAGCGGACTTAAAATTGCTGTAAACTTATTAAGAATCTTCCCCCCGCCAAAACCAATCAGCATATTGACAACCCAAAATAACGTGAAAGCAATCAATCCAGGAACCGAAATCCCTAAGATCACCGTGTCTCCTCCAAGAGTCAAAAATCCCGGCCAAATTTTACCAATCAAAATCAACAACGCCAACGAACCTGTATAATTCTGTAAGCCAAACCAAGCGATTGCTGCCACACAACCTCTAAGAAATCCTGGAAGCTTCGCTCCAACATCTCCATAAGTTGACCGTAAATGAATAGCAAAAGGAATGCCATACTTTGATCCTGCTCGACCATTAAATGTCATAAATAAAGCAACAGCTAACGCACTGATTATCAAAGCCAGCATAATGTTGATAGGAGAAAGGCCTAAAAATAAAAATCCTCCGACCGCTGTGTAGTTGGGGATATTATGAACGGATCCCATCCATAAGGTAAAATAATTCAATTTCCCCATCATTCTCTTTGATAACGACTTGGGAAGTAGATCTTCATTATAGCCACGCTCTCGATAACGTTGAAGCTCTTCTTCCGTGATTTGATAATCTTGGTTTTCCATTAATTCGCCTCCTTTTTAAATGTTTTTATTACGAAAAATTTTTTTCGCTAAATAATAGTAAGCCTATCTTAAAAAATCCTAAAGAAAAACTTGACTAAAATAATTTTTACTATAAAATAACCCTTGAAAATTAGCAAGTAAATCCAATTTTCAAGGGTTTATTCCATTATTATTAATATTTATGAATTAAACACATCATAATTTAACTCTTTTTCATCAGCTGCAACTATTAATGCTACGGTTGTATCTGCATCAACATTCAGTAAGGTTCTGAACATCCCAGAAAACCAATCGATTCCCGCCAATAATGCAATACTTTCTGTTGGTAAACCCAGCATAGGCATAACTGTCGCAAGTGCTACTAAACCACCGCCAGGCACAACAACTGTCCCTAAACAAGCTAATGTTGATAACAAAACGGCTTTGACCAACTCGCCAACACCCATCTGAATATTGTAAAACTGGGCAAATGTTACGATTGCTAGCGATAAAAACATTGCTAAGCCATTACTGTTTAAAGTCATTCCCAGTGGCATCACCAATTTTGAAATCCGATCGCTGATGCCCAATTTATCACGGCCATCTTCTATCTGAATCGGTAACGTAATAGCTGAAGAAGTCGTAGTAAATGCAACAATGGACATTCTCCACATATTTTGAGCTAGTTTTTTTACACTTACTTTACAGTACAAAGCAGTTATCAATAACCAAACGACTAAAAATAGTAAGGCGCTGATTGCAAGTGTTAGTAAAAATTTCATTAATGTTAGTAAGACACCTGTACCGATAGTCCCTATAACAGGAGCAATTAGGCAAAATATACCGATTGGTGCAAGTTTCATGATCAATGTTACCATTTTCAAGATCACGTTATTAAACGCTGACACAACATCTAGTAAAATCGAGTTTTTATCTTTGTCTTTGATCAAGCTTAACGCTAAACCAAATAATAACGAAAAGATGATAACTTGGATCATATTGGCTTGTGCCATAGCTTCAATAATATTTTTAGGGATAAAATCAATGATGATTTCTTGTAAACTCTCTGTGCTGGCACTTATCGCCCCCATTTCAATGCCAGAAGTTTCTAACCCTTTACCCGGTTGAATCAATAAACCAAACACAACACCGATAATAGCAGCTAAAATAGTTGAACCCATAAACCATACAAAAACTTTTAAGCCGATTTTTCCAAGTTCTTTTGCTTCTAAACTTCCGACTGCTTCGATGACTGCCCCCATAATCAATACGACTACAGACATCTGAATCAGTCGTAAGAATAAATCTCCTATGACTTTAAATGATTCAACTTTATCTTGGAAAATGATTCCCACTAGGACGCCTAATATAGTGGCTAACATTACCTGATTGGTCATACTCATGTTACGAATTTTTTTCATGACTGGTTTCCTCACTTTTAAGATATCATTGGATGATTTATATAATCACAAGTTATTAGAAATCTAGCCTTTATTAAGCTTTTTGTTTTTTGTTAAGATTCGCTAACAAGAATAAAATGGTTCCAACCACTAATAGAATAACTGAAATATAAAAGCCCATTACTTTTGAACCAGTAGCATCTGAAATCGATCCTGTTAATGTTGGAGCGATAACTGAAGACATCATTCCGAAGAAGTTGAATACACCAAGTGTTGTACCAATTCCAACTTTAGGCGCATTTTCGCCAAGCCATGAAATAATGATTGGCTCCACTGCAAGTTTTCCTAAAAATCCATACATGATCAAGCTAATCAATAAAAATGTTGAATTAGTTGCTTGAACTGTAAACAATAACATTGCTGCAGCTAGAAGTTCTAAAATCACGATAAATTGAACTTTTTTATGCATATATTTATCTGCTAAACGACTAAAGAACAACGCTCCTGGAATTGAAGCAAATGCAACCAATGATGCAGAGAAACCAATTGCTGCACCTTCAAACCCTCTTTCAGTACCCAAGAAGTTTGGTAACCAAGTAACTGTCATATAATAGCCGTAACATGTTGCAAAGTATAAAATATAAGCGAATAACATTTTTGGTGCAAATAATTTTTTAACTGATACATGTTCTTTTTCTACAACTGGAGCGTCTTTCGCAACAGCTGCCGCTTCTGCTTCTGCTTCTGCAACTTCTGATTGTGCTAAAAATTCAGCATCTTCTTTATTATTACGAATAATTGCTACAAATGCGATTAACATTACAACAATCAATGCTACCGAAATATACATCATTGTTTGCCATGGGAATTGTAACTGAACAACTAAGAAACTTGATAAAATCAACCCTAAACCTGAACCAACGGCTGATCCACTATTCACGATAGCAGTAGAGAAACTTCTTTTTTCTTTAGGAATATTTTGAGATGTTAGAGAATACGCCGAACCATAAAATGATCCACAACCTAAACCAGCTAAAACACTTCCGATATAAATCATTGAAATACTTGTTGCTTGAGAAATCAATAAAGCGGCTAATCCAAAAACAATAAAACCTGGAATCAATACTTTTTTCTTCCCAATTTTATCTACTAAAAAACCTGCTGGAATCTGCATTGCTACATATCCAAAAAAGTAACAAGTAGAGATAAAGCCTAACGCTGTATCCGTGATATTTCCGCCTAATGATGCATTAATCTGCGGATATGCAGGTGATAAAGCTGAACGATAAACCCAGATCGTTACCCAACCAGCACATAACAAAATAACAATTTTTTTCCAATAATCCATTCCTGAACCCTTACTTTTTGCATCCATGTCTTTTCCTCCATATGTTATTTTTTATATGTCTGATAATAAAAATGTTTGTGCAATTTCACTTCAAACTTATAAAAGAATAACTTCTTATTCACTAATAATTGTAAGCGGTAGCAAACTTTCACGCATCATTATTTTTCACAAACTTGTCAAAAAGTTTGTGCAAAGCGAACAATCACTTGTTCTTTCACACAAACAATTTAACATCAATTCTATTTTTTATAGATATTTAATGCCGCTTTGACAGCTTCACCTTTGTTGATTTGGGCACCATAATAATTAAGTGCACCTTCCAAAGCTGATAATACATGCAGTACATTTGATTTTCTACTACTGTAACCCATATTGCCAATACGCCAGACTTTTCCTTGAAGCGCACCAAAAGAAGAGGCAATTTCTACGCCAAATTCGTCTAACATTAATGCTCGGACTTGTTCGCCATCAATTCCATCTGGAATCATAATTGGCGTAACAGTTGGCATCTTAGTTGATAGATCTCCATAAAAACCTAAGCCCATTGCTTTTATCCCAGCAACGATCGCTTGATCATTTTGAGCATGGCGAGCATAAACATTGTCCATACCTTCTTTGATCATCATGCGTAAGCCCTCATGCAGACCGTAGATCATGCTTGTAGCTTCTGTATGATGATTGATTCGCTCTTCACTCCAATAACGCTGTAACTGGCTTAAATCAAGATAATTACTGCTGATGTGATTTGCGTTACGGATATCTTTACTTAAACCCAATTCTTTTTGATAACGACTTGTTAACACTTTTTCTACTCGGTCATTATAAGTAATCAATGATAAACCTGATGGTACACTCACACATTTTTGTGTTCCTGCAATCGCGATATCTACGCCCCAAGCATCGACTTCAAGTGGCACACCACCATATGTTGCAACCATATCTACAACGAAGAAAATATCGTTAGCTTGACAATGTTGCCCAATTTTTTTCATTGCTTGCATTTGTCCATTAGCAGTTTCACCATGGACCATAGCAACGATTTTTGGTTGAAATTTTTTGATTTCCTCAATGACTGTTTCTTGTTCAAATGGCGCATCCCATTCTTTTTCAAGATAATGAATTTCAGCTTGTGCACGCTCACAGATTTCTCCCAAAAGATAAGCAAAACGACCATAGACTGGAATCAAAACTTTATCACCAGGTTCAATCAAGGCAATCAAAGCAGCTTCTAAGCCAGAACGAGATGTTCCATCGACAGCAAAAGCTTGTTTATTTTTTGTCCCGAAAGGAATTTTGATCATTTCTTTTACTTCATCCATAATTTGTAAAAAGGCTGGATCAAATTGACCTAAAATTGAAGCAGACATTGCTCTCAATGCTACAGGATGAGCCTCAACAGGTCCTGGCGTCATAATAGTTCTACTTGGTACTGATATTTCTGAAAACATAACGATTCCCTCTTTTCCGTTTTAGTTTCATCCTACCCTTATATCTGAAAAAGTCATTGTCACTTTTGAATAAAAAATATGAATATTCGGTTATTATGTACAAACCCTTCTTGAATCTGCATACGCTATCATTTAGAATAGGAGATATGATGAGAAATACAGCTATCTAAATTAGTAATCTTGATTATTTTTACGCCCAAGCATCACACTGAAATGATTGGTGTAACTTGATTAGGATACATATTACAATAATTTATTATCTAGCTTCAAGAGCTAGCCTTTTGGGAAAAAGATAAAAAAATAGATGAGGTAAAAAGCATCTCAGGTATTTTTTCCTATTTTCCTGTCAAGACTGAACGAACTCTTTCAGCTTTAAATGTTATCTAGCTACATGGGCTTGCCTCTCGGAAAAAAGATAAAATCTGATTGTGGCAAAAAGCGCCACCCTCATATTTTCCTATTTTTCTGTCGGTGTTGAACGAGCCCATTATACTTTTAAATTTATCTAGCTACGCAGGCTTGCTCCTCGGAAAAAAGATAAAATCTGATTGTGGCAAAGAACGCCACCCTCATATTTTCCTATTTTTCTGTCGGTGTTGAACGAGCCCATTATACTTTTAAATTTATCTAGCTACGCAGGCTTGCTCCTCGGAAAAAAGATAAAATCTGATTGTGGCAAAGAACGCCACCCTCATATTTTCCTATTTTTCTGTCGGAGCAAAACGAGCCCTTTATGCTTTTAAATTTATCTAGCTACGCGGGCTTACTTCTCGGAAAAAAGATAAAATCTGATTGTGGCAAAAAGCGCCACCCTCATATTTTCCTATTTTTCTGTCGGTGCTGAACGAGCCCATTATGCTTTTAAATTTATCTAGCTACGCGGGCTTACTCCTCGAAAAAAAGATAAAATCTGATTGTGGCAAAGAGCGCCACTTTCATATTTTCCTATTTTTCTGTCGGAGCAAAACGAGCCCGCTTCGCTTTTAATATTAGGAGGGAATCCATTGACCACTTTAGAAGATTTGTTAAAAATACCAAGATTTTCCGATCTAAAAATATTAACTAACCCTACAAATGCCAATACCATCGTTGAAAGTATTGAAATTTCTGAGACACCTGATGTGGCCAATTTTATTCCGAAGAAAATTTTTCTTTTAACGACTGCGATGGTTTACAAAAATAATCAAAAAGAGCTTTTTACTCTGATTGATTCTTTAAAAGAACAAGAAGCAGCTGGGATCGGTATCAAGGTTGGACGTTTTATTGAAACAATTGATCCTGCTATTATCGATTATGCTAATGAGATCAATTTCCCTGTTGTTCAAGTACCTAGCAATCAGCCTTTAGGGGCTTTGTTGCACCAATTGCTAAACTACTTGTGGGATACTAAAACAGAGCAGCTAAGTTATGCGTTAGATATTCAAAAGCGCTTTTCTGATTTGTTGATTCATGATGTAAGTATTGCTCGTTTTATCGCAGATTTTGGTAAAATGATCAATACACCTGTGATTTTATTAAGTCCTTATCGTAAAGTGATCGCTCATTCAAAACATTTTACTCAGACGTCAAAGCCTGCTGAATATTATGTTGAACAACTCGTTAGTAAATATGACAACTGGAATGAAGATAGTCATACCTCCTTTATGATCAAGGATCTAAATCAAGAACCATTGCAGATTGTCGGATTTTCAGTTACAGGGAATAGCTATTTTCCACATCACTTACTAATTTTAAATCCACAGCAAGTTCCTTATCCAATGTCGGAGTTTGCAGTTGAACAGGCCTGTTTAGTCTTGTCTTTTATGTTGTATAAGAATCAAAAAGTTCAGGAATCACTAGATTTTCTTAAGAGTGATTTTTTAGGTCAACTCGTTGAATACCAACAAACACCTCATCAGTCCAGACGTGATTGGCTCGATCTTGGTACCAATTATGGATTAAAGAAAAGTACACAGTATCAGGTTGTTTATTCTGCATGTAGTCAAACTACTGCTACTGCTACAAAGATCAAATACCAACAAGAAGAAAGTGATGTCGCCTTTCAATGGCTACAAGAAACATTACCACCAAGGATCAAACATGTCAGTATTTTTAAAGTGAAAAATACAAATCACTTAGCGATTTTAATTCAAAGCAGAGTAGAAGATCTAGAAAAAATCTTAACTGAACTATCGCTGGCGCTCTCTGAAAAGCTACCAATCACTTTGACCTTTGCTTTAGGTAATCTGTATGAAACAATCGAGCAAATCGCTAGTTCTTTTATTGAGGCTAAAACAGCTTATGAAGAAATGCTGACGATGACAGATGGCTCACTAACTCATCGTTACCATCCTAAAGGGATGAAGAGTTTATTTGAGAAAATGAGTCTTGAAGATATTCATTATTTCTGTGAAACAACTTTAAAAGAGCTTGCGTATCCAATTGAAGACTCTTTCATTGAGCTTCGAAAAACATTACAGTGCTATTTAAGTTTTCAATGTGAAATTTCAAAAACTGCTAAAGAGATGTATTTACACCGTAATACGATTAAATATAGAATCGATCATTGTGCAAAGTTACTTGGAAAAAGCATTCAAGACCCAAATAATAGTTTGAATTTACGTTTGGCTTTAGAGTTATCCGAACGATCTAATCAACATCAATAAAAAAATAGAAGTTGAATGAGGAGGCTAGGACAGAAGCGTTTATCCATTCCTCTTTCAACTTCTATTTTGATTTTATCTAGCCTGTGATTCTTGTGCCAGCTCTCCCTAGTAAAGCTTGGTCAGCTTCTTCTAAAGAACAGATGATGGCAGTTTTACCTTGTGCAGCAAAACCAATTGCAGCTTCCATTTTTGGTCCCATACTTCCATCTGCAAAATGACCTTCATCCATATATTGTTGCGCTTGTTTTACAGAAATCGTTTCTAATTTTTCTTGATTCTCTTTGCCATAATTGATGTAGACATTACTTACGTCTGTCAACATCATAAAGACATTGGCATCGATTTGCTCAGCTAATTTTTTACCCGTACGATCTTTATCGATAACAGCTTCGATTCCTTTTAACAAGCCATCTTGATCACGAACAACAGGAATCCCCCCGCCGCCGCCTGCAATAACAATCGTGTTGCGATTTAGTAAATTAACGATTGCATCTACACCATGGATAGCTTTTGGTTGTGGTGAAGGTACGACACGACGGTAACCACGACCAGCATCTTCCATCATCACCCAATTTTTCTCTTGCTCCATTTGTTTAGCTTCTTCTTCTGAATAAAAAATTCCGATCGGCTTGTTTGGATTTTGAAATGCTTCATCATCCGCTGACACTTCAGTTTGAGTTAATAATGTAATCACATTGCTCGTCAAACCTTTTGTTTCCAACGAATTTTTCAAACTTTGCTCTAACATATAACCAATAAAACCTTGTGACTCTGCATTACAAACATCTAAAGGAAATGGTGGAACCACGTCTTTGGCTTCTTCATTTTGTCTTAAAATATTCCCAACTTGTGGACCGTTACCATGTGTTAAAACGATTTCATAATCGATTTCTTCTATCTTTGCAACCAATTCAGCACTTACCTTAACATTATCTAGTTGTACCTCAAGTGTTGCTTCTTGGTTTGGCTTTAAAATTGCATTGCCTCCCAATGCGATTACGACACGATTTGCCATAAAAATCCTCCTTCATTTGCTCCTATAAAATTTGATTGTAGTAATTAAGCCGGCCAGTAAATCAACACCTGATGTGTGACCTACGCTCATGATAGCTTCTGCGGCATGTGCTATTTCTTCTTCATTACTATTTGTTGTTAATGCCGTTACTAAATTCCGTACCGGCTCACTAAAACGGCCTGATAATGCGCACAACAAATAATGCTTGCTGATATCTGTTGTTAGAAACTGTTCTGTTAACAGTTCAGTAAGTAAATTTATTAATGTGGAATTTTCTTCTTTTAATAGAATTCTTGCAGCTAGATGACCGACGACCATATCATCACCAGATGGTGTCAACCCTGGACCTCTACCTATAAGAAAATCAAGACCTGATTCTTGCTGTGATTGCTCTTCTAAACATAAATACTGAATGGCTTCACTAAATAGATTTCCAACTTTTACAAAATTAGCCAATGTGTTTTGACTGCCAGTTTCTTTTGCTACTGTATTTGTATATGAAAGCAGTTTTTCTAAACTAATTGTCAACACTTCTTCAGTTCGCTCTATTTTAGACGAGTAGGGTTTCCCATGCATCAGAAATAGATGTTCGTTAGAAAAATGGAGACTATTTTGCTGCCAGATTATCTGTTCATTGATCTCAACCGTTTCTAGTAAATTGGTAAAATCAGTTGCATCTAAATAAATTCCATTCGGCATAAAAGGATAGTTAGTGGTCGTGATGACCACTAACTGTTGTTTCCTCTCATCTTGAAGATTGAAACTACTTTTATATTTGCTGTGAACGTGCCATTTTTGTACCCCAATGTCATTGGTTAACAGATTTTCATCGATAAAACGAGCATTAACAAACAATGTCTTCACCTTTTATTCTGTAAAACCTAATTTTTTTGCATAAGCTAAAACAGCTTTTTCAAAACAATCGATTGGCGGTGTTACTGTTCCTGCACCAATCTGACCTAAACCAGCTTTTTTATTCGCAATTCCTGTATTGATAACTGGAAGAATTCCTGTTTCAACAACTTTTCTAGCGTCAATTCCAAGACAAATTCCTTTAAAGTCCCATGTCGGAACTGGGAAGTTTGGATTTGTATCAATACAAATCTCTGTCATTTCATTACTGGTATTCAATGCATCATAGAAGCCACCTGAACCCACAAAACGTGTTACAGCAGGTGCTGCGATCATTGCCATACCCCCAACACCAAATGTCTCTGTAATCGCACTGTCACCCATATCTGGTGCTGCATCTGCTTCACTGAAGCCAGAGAAATATAACCCTTGAGGCGTGTTAACAGGACCGGTAAACCATTCGTCACCCATACCTGCAATACGGATTCCAAATTCATGTCCATTTCTACACATAGCTGTAACGATCGTACCTTCTTGTATTTGTCTTGCCCCATCCATAACGGCTTTCGCTGAAGCCATCATAATATTTAAGAAAAATTGATCCGTGTCTGCTAAAAATTGAACCACTTCTTCACGTTTTGTTTGATCGATTTCAGTCAACCCAACAATGATCGGTGCCATTTCTTTCAAAAATGCTAATGATGCTGCAATATTACGTTGGTGAAATTCATCCCCCATAGCAATTGCTTTAGCAACCAACACATTGATGTTCAAGCCGTCTTCTTTTGTTTTTAAAGCTGCACTTAAAACCGGTGCCAACGTGTCTCTCATCCATCTTAAACGAGTGATTACTTCATCAGAATAAGCACCAAAACGTAATACCGCACCGATTCCTTCGTTCATTGTACAAAAAGCACGATTGCCATCTGTTTTATTTTCAACAACTAAAACTGCCATGTTAGCAGAAGTAATTCCGCCCATTGGTCCAACCGCATTCACATGATGACATGGAATTAATCTTACTTCACCAGATTCTAGCATTTTTCTAGCTTCTTCTTCGGTTTCACACCATTCTTCAAATAATGCTGCTCCGACACAAGCGCCTTGAATTGGGTCAACCATTTTATCGTAAGTGATTGGAGGTCCTGCATGAAGTAGGACTTTCCCTTCATTTAATTCTTGGATTACTGATTTTGCTGGAACTACATCTAATAAGAAAGGTGAACCAGCAACGATTTTTGCTGCTACTGCTTGGTTTGCTTCATCGATTGTTTTGTATACCATGTTTGTCATCCCTTCTTATTTACCTAATTCTACTTTATTTAAAAACTGTAGTGCTTTTTGCAAGGTGATATTTCCACCTGCAACTGGTTGCCAGTCATACTGAACGACTTTACCACCATGATTGATGATGGCCTCTGAGAAACTACGTAAACCAACGTTGATAAAGCCTTGATTTGTCAACAACGCTAACATTGCTTCTGTTGGCTCAATCGCAACTGGCGTTACTGCTGGTGCTGCTTCGATTGCTTTATCCGTTTGAGCTAATGGATGATCTAGGATCGCTAAAGCTAAACGAACTGCTTGTGCATTACTGTCACAAAGAATTACGCCAGCATCTTTCATTATTGTTTCTTGCTCATGAATATTTTGAGGATCTTCGTCCGTTCCTACAATCGTACTGATCACAAATAATTCTCTGCCTTCAGCTTTTGCATTTGCTTTGATTTCTTTGATGGTTGGTGCTAATTCTTGTGCCATATTAGCATGAGAACCGTAACCTAATACGACATCTAGTAAAATAATCGCTGTTTCAGGATCTTTTCCAGCTTCTTCTAACATTTCTTTACGTTTTGATGGATCAATCATTGGATGAGGTTTACCTTGCGTATAAACGTCATCTCCTAAGTCAATGATCTCATGTCCCTGATTTTTTAAGATAAAGCCTTCTGGTGCATGTTCGTCACCTGTCAAAGCAAGACCTTCTTTAATCAGCATTGCCGCTTCATAAGCAAGAGTTCCGCCGGAGTATAAGCCTTTAACATATTTTTGTTCAGGTTTGAAAGAATGAGCAGGAACTGTTAATGTTTCTTTCACAGCTTTAACATTTTCTTTATTCAATAATTGAACAGCCGTTTGAGCTGCTTCTTCTAAAGTATAAGCACGATATAGATTTTCTTCATGAGACGTTGGTTTTTCGCCTAGGAAAATCGTTACAGCTGGTTTTGAGATGCTTCTTAAAAGATTTAAGACTTCATCACGAACTTCTGGTGCAGGTGGTTTTGAGATTACAACAACCACTTCTGTGTTAGGGTCTTTTTCTAATGTCATGATACTATCTTTTAAAGTGATTCCGCCAATTTCAGCTTTTAAATCACGTCCGCCAGTTCCAATCGCGTTCGTTACACCGCCACCTAATTTGTGGATGATCGTTGTTACTTCTTGAATACCTGTACCGGAAGCTCCAACAACGCCGATTTTACCTTTACGAACAGCATTTGTGAATGCCACAGGAATCCCATTGATAATGCCCGTTCCGCAGTCTGGTCCCATTAATAGCAAACCTGCATCATGTGCTTTTTCTTTTAAGCGTTTTTCATCTTCAATCGCAACATTATCGCTAAAACAGAAGACATGTTTGCCTTCATCTAAAGCTTTTTCAATTTCAAGTGCTGCATGGGTACCAGGAATAGAGAAAACAACTACGCCAGTATCTTTACCAAGCTCAAAGGCTTTATCCCACGTTTTTACGACTTCTTCACCTGATGTGTCGCCGCCACCTTTTGTCTGTTCCTCTAAAAATACATCGATTTCCTTTAAAACTTGATTGATCAATGAATCATCTTCAATGTCTAACACGATTACCATGTCATTGGAAGAAGCTTTTTCTAATTCATCGGTGTATAAACCACCCGTTTTGAAAATATCTTTGTTAGCAGGTGTTCCCATCATAACAGAAACATTATGAACGCCATCGATTGTATTTAATTTGTTGGTTAATAACATCAAGACGATTGAATCTTGATAGCTATTTGCTTTAATAATTGTGTGCAGCATTGAAATTCCTCCATTTATTTAAAAGTGTAGTGGGCTCGCCATGTCTCGACTGAAAAATAGGGGAAATTGACAGTGATGTATTTTGTCACATTCAATTTTCATCTTTTTTTCCGAGAGACTAGCCCGCAAAGCTAGATATTTTGCTTTGTAAAATTTATTCCGCAAACTTATTTTTGTGATCATAACGATCATAATGAATATCATCGCTGATCAAATATTCGTAAATATCATCTACGATTTCAATTCCATTTTCTTCATAATTTTTTTCACGGGCACGTCCTCGTTCCCCGGGATAGTTCACTTCTGTAAAACCAGGACTTGGACTGATTTCTTTTAATTCATCCAACATTGTTGAAATATTCTTTTTAAAGACGTCTAAACCAATGAAGAAATCTGGATTGATCACAATGTGAAGCTGACCTAATTCGCGGCCTTTAGATAAATCATGATACATGGAAGAAACGTGTTTGCCAAATGGCACGCCTAGCAAAATACCAGATAAGATATCGACCATCATCATCAAACCATAGCCCTTAGGTCCAGCAATCGGCAACAATGCATTGACTGCTGTAGAATCGGTTGTCGGGTTCCCTTTGGCATCTACTGCCCAAGAATCTGGTATAGCTTCTTTTTTGGAACGAGCATGTAGGATTTTCCCCCATGCTTGAACGGTTGTTGCCATATCAAATGTAATCACACGATCGTCATTACTAGGTGCAGCAAAGGCAATTGGATTCGTCCCAAAGTAAGGTTCACTTCCTCCAAATGGTACAACCATTGGATCAGATTGGCAAACAGAGAGGGCTACCATATCTTGTTCTGCAGCTCTTTCCACATAATAAGCAAGCGCTCCACTATGAGAGATATTGCGGACTCCAACAACAGCTACACCATTTTTCTTCGCCATTTCGATTGCGAGATCCATAGCTTTTTTTGCTGCAACAAAACCAGAACCATTATCGCCTTCAAACATACCACAACTTGGAGCTGTTTGTTTAAAAGAAAAAGTAGGATCGTTGGTGATACCACCTTTGGCAATTCGTTCCGAATAATATTCCACGCGCATCGCACCGTGAGAATGAATTCCCCGTGCATCTGCAAATGTCAAAACATCACTTACGATTCCTGCATGTTCCTCTGACAAACCAGCTTTTTGTATTTTATTTTTGATTAGTTGATGTAAATCCGCTTTTTTTACTCTTATTTAAAACGCCTCCTTATTTTAAAGTGAAGCGGGCTCGTTCAGCTCTGACAGAAAAATAGGAAAATAAGTTTGTGACACTTTTGGTCACAGACATATTTTATCTTTTTTCCGAAGAGCTAGCCCGCGTAGCTAGATAACATACGGTAACAACGTTCCGCTTCGCTAATACTTGTACAAACCAACAACATTTTTTATACTATATCTTAATTCCAAAACAATTCTATTTTTTTTCACCAAAAGCATTTGTATTTTCATAGCGATCATAGTGAAGTGTATCGCTCTTTAAATAATCATAAATATCTTTTACGATATCAATACCCTCAACCATTGATTTTTCATAGTTGATTTGATTGATTTCACCAGGATAATAGACTTGCTCAAATCCGTCTGCTGCTGGAATTTCATGTAATTCTTCCACCATACCGTTCACAGATTCTTTAAACATCTCTAAGTCAGTGAAACGTTTTGGATCGATCAGAATATACATTTGACCAACATTACGTCCTTTGCTGATATCGTCATACATTGAAGAAACGTGTTTACCAAATGGCAAGCCTAACAACATGCCAGATAAAATATCCACCATCATCATCAAACCATAGCCTTTTGGTCCAGCAATCGGTAATAGTCCGTTAACTTTATGAGGATCCGTTGTTGGTTTACCGTCTTTATCAACAGCCCAAGTGTTCGGAATCTCTTTATTTTTAGAACGTGCATCTAAGACTTTACCCCACGCTTGAACAGTAGTTGCCATATCAAATACAACTGGCTCATGATCTTTTCTAGGTGCTGCAAAGGCAATTGGATTCGTCCCAAAATAATTTTCTTTTCCGCCAAATGGTACCACCATCGGATCTGATTGGCACATTGCGATTGCAATCAAATCTTGTTGTGCAGCTTTTTTCACATAATAAGATAACGCTCCGCTATGGCTGATTTTAGAGATTCCAACAGCCGCTACTCCTGATTTTTTTGCCATATCAATAGCATAACCAAGACCAACATCTGCAACAAATTGGCCCGCACCGTTCTTACCGTGAACAATCCCAGAACTTGGCCCAGTTTCCTCAAATTCAATTACTGGATCAAGCGTCACGCCGCCTTTATCGATTTGCTCTGCATAATATTCTACCCTAACGGCTCCATGTGAGTGGATACCGCACGCATCTGCAAATACCAAATGTGTCGCCACTTCATCTGCATGTTCTGGCTTTAAACCAGCTGTCGTTAATTTTTTTTCGATCAAATCATGCAATTCTTCTGGTTTCACTACAACAGTTTCATTCATTCTTAAACTTCCTCTTCATCTAAATTAAATTTCTGGATCACGGTTGCAATCTTTTGAGTAAACATACATTAACGGCTCGTCACGTCCGACAGCATATGCTGCTTGTTGGACATATGAACTCATAAAAATGTAATCCCCTTTTTCAACAGGCATCCATTCGTTATCTAAGTTATACATTCCTTGTCCAGAAAGTAAGTAAGCTCCATGTTCTTGATAGTGTGTTTCGATATAACCATGACTTGCTCCTGGTTCAAATGAAAGAATGTGGAAGTTCATATCAAAACCTAAATCCTTAGGTAAAAAGTCCCATAAAAGAACATCTTTCATACCTTCATATTCGATTGGTTCCATATCATTTACATTACCAATTACTTTGTGAGCTTCATATCCTTCTAATGGTTGATAACGTTTTTTGTATAAGAATATTTCCGTATCAGTTTCTTGACCATTTTCTAAATACATCAATGTACTAGCTGGTAAATAAGCATAGCCACCTTTTGTTAATTTGTGTGTTTCAGTACCGTCATTTACGCTTAAAACCCCATCAATCACATAAACGATCGTTTCAACACCTTCACCACCAAAACCACGTTGATTTTTACCCTCTTTATGCATAGTAATGATATAATCGACAAAATTTGCACCTAATTGTTTTGACCCTAAAATGGAACAATCACAGTTTTCAAAACCTGGAATTACATTATTTACTAACCCATCGTGCGGGATTAAAGCGTAATTATTTTTTTTGATTACAGCTCTAGATGATAATAAACCATCAAGATAGCCTGTTTGATTATTTTTATAACCCATTTTTATTTCTCCTACTTTCTTTTATTTATAAGCTAATTCATATAATGTGCTAGCTAGTACTTTCACCCCATTCACTAAATCATCAATATCTGTTGCTTCTGCTGGATTATGGCTAATACCATTAATACTTGGGACAAAAATCATTGCTGTTGGGAAGTTTGGTGCAATGATTTGAGAATCATGACCTGCTCCACTATGCATTACTTTGTATTTCATATTTTCAGCTTTAGCCGCTGTTTCGATCGCTGTTACGATTTCTTCATTCATTGGAACTGGCGCTTCATCCATCCATAAATCGATATCGATTTCTAAGCCATGTTCTGCTGCGATATCTCTCATCAATTGCTCGATTTCTTTTGTAAATGCATGTAACTCACCGCTGTCTGTATGACGGCAATCCATTGTAAATAGCACTTCTCCTGGAACAACGTTTACTGTATTTGGTTTAGGTTCAACTTTACCAAACGTTAATACTAGTGGATCGCCTACTTCTAACGCACGATCGATTGCTTGCGAACAAATTTTAGCAAATCCGTAAACCGCATCCTTACGGTAGCCCATTGGAGTTGTTCCAGCATGGTTTGCTTCGCCTTTCAATACAATTGTATAACGTCTTTGTCCTGCAATATTATTGACCACACCGATTTGCAATTGCTCTTTTTCAAGCACAGTCCCTTGCTCGATATGGATTTCTACAAATGCTTTGATGTCATCTCTAGCTGCTTTACTTTCGTCTCTAAAGTCAAAGCCATGGCGTCGCATTTCTTCGACAAATTTCAATCCTTCAAAGTCAGCGATTTCAAGAACATCTTCTTTCTTCGCTTCACCAACAAAGTTTTTACTACCCCAGAATACTGTAGGGAAACGGCTACCTTCTTCTTCGGCCATTGAAATAACTTCTAATGAACGTTTTGGTTTGCCGTGTGTTTCTAATAAATATTGGATCGCAACATACGCTGCAATGACCCCAAATTGACCATCTAAGTTCCCACCATTCACAACCGTATCGATATGAGAACCTGATAAGATGGTTTCTTCTGGATGTTCCGTTCCTTCTACTCTACCAAAGAGGTTACCGATCTCATCAAATGAAGCGGTCATACCAATTGCTTCTAATTTTTCTTTTACAGATTTTTGCGCTTCCAACCAAGAATCAGAATACAATAAACGTGTCATCCCACCGGTTGGGTCATTGCCAATACTAGATAAGTGATCGATATTTTCTTGTAAAACTTTTTTTAAATCCATTTGATACATCTCCCTCTTTTATTATCATAATCATTGTAAGCGGTTGCCCGTTTTCATACACTATCCACATTTCACAAATTAACTACTATCTTTGTGCGCATTAAACATAAAGACTGAGGCTATTTGGGTTAAAATAGAAATAAGTTAGTGAAATTATTTAAATTTATAGGCTGATTACTCTGAAAAATGATAAAATGCAGATGGTGTAAAAAACATCTCGATCATTTTTTCTATTTTCCTGTCAGAGTTGGACGAGCCTACTACGCTTTTATTGTTATCTAGCTACGCGAGCTAACTCTTCGGGAAAAAGATAAAAATAGTTTGTGGCGAAAAGCACCACAATCGATTTTTTCTATTTTCCTGTCAGAGCTGGACGAGCCCGCTACGCTTTTAATTTAGGAGGACCATTAATGAGAAAACAAACATTTCTTTACAGCACACTCGAAGATTTAGATTTATCTATGACCTTTTACTCAAACCCAAATGACTCTTCAGCTAAAGCCACACTCCTCTACTTTCATGGTGGTGGACTTTTATATGGCACTAGAGATGATTTGCCAGAAATTTACTGCGAGCTTTTAGTTGAGAGTGGTTACAACTTGTTGACTGTTGACTATCCATTAGCCCCTGAGGTCAAGCTTCCTACTATTGTTACTTGTTTAAAAGAAGCTATTGATTGGTTCTTGCAAAATTATCAAACAACGTTAGGGTTGAAAGATTCGACTTATTTCTTATTTGGACGGTCTGCTGGTGCTTTTCTTACTTATTTATTATCTGCTCGTTATCCGCAACCAGAACAAAAAGGTTTGATTAGTTTTTATGGTTATTATGATTTAACAAATTCAGCTTTCAGTCAGCCAAGTAGCTATTATAATCAGTTTCCTAAGATTGCTCCTTTAACTGCACAAGCACTAATATATCCTAAACCAATCACAGAAGTTTCTATTAATGAACGTTTTTCACTTTATTTGTCTGGTCGACAATTTGGTAATTGGCTAAGTTATCTTGTGAACTCTCCTAGTGAAAAAGAGACCTTTAGTTTAACAGATACAGAGCTTGCTAAACTTCCACCTGCATTTCTAGCTCACAGCTCAGCTGATCAAGATGTCCCTGTGGAAACATCGCGTATTGCCCGCACTAAGTTAGTTAATGTTACTTATGAGGAAATTGAACATTTACCTCATGATTTTGATGGCGATATCACAAAACCTGAAGGGCTTCAAGTTTACCAAAACCTGATTGAATGGCTTGATAAAACAATAAATACTATTTGATTTTAACATAAGTATTCTTTTCTAAATATAGTAAAAAAGACATTCCCAATTACTCAGGAATGTCTTTTAAAATTACTTTTTATTTTTCAGTTGCAGTTTCAGTAATCACTTCTACTGCACGTTTCATGCGGATGTCGTGTTTTAACATGTCTTCTGTTAAGACTTTTTTCACTTGATCAATCGGCATGTTGTATTGTTCTGCTAATTCATTGATTTCTTTATCCATATCTTCTTGAGATACTTCGATATCTTCTGCTTTAGCGATCGCTTCGATTACAAGGTTTGTTTTCGTGCGAACTTCTGCTTCTGCTTCAAATTGTTTGTGCAAGTCAGCTTCTGTTGTTCCAGTTAATTGATAGTACATATCTGGAGCGATTCCTTGACGTTGCATGTTGTTTAAGAATTCATCCATTGAACGGTGAACTTCGTCATGTACCATTACATGTGGAAGATCAACGATTTCAGCATTATCAACAGCTTGACGGATTGCAGCTTCGTCTTTTGCTTCTGTTGCAGCAGCTTCTTTAGATTCTGTTAATTCGTTACGATATTTTTCTTTTAATTCGTCTAATGATTCTACTGAATCATCAACGTCTTTCGCAAATTCATCATCTAATGTTGGTAATTCTTTTGCTTTCACTTCGTGAACTTTCACTTGGAAAACAGCTTCTTTACCAGCTAAATCTTCTGCTTGGTAATCTTCTGGGAAAGTTACTTTTACTTCAACATCTTCGCCAGCTTTTTTGCCAACTAATTGTTCTTCAAAACCTGGGATGAAAGAGTTTGAACCTAATTCAAGAGAATAGTTTTCGCCTTTTCCGCCTTCAAAAGCTTCGCCGTCTTTAAATCCTTCAAAGTCGATCACGACAGTGTCGCCTTCAACAGCTGCTTCGTCTTCTTTGATTACTAGTTCAGCTTGTGCTTCTAATTCACGTTGGATGCGTGCATCTACGTCTTCATCTGTCACTTCACGGTCTTGTTTGTCAACTGTTAAGTTTTTGTATTCGCCTAATTTTACTTCAGGTTTTACAGTCACTTCAGCAGTTACGACCCAATCTTCACCTTTGTTCATGCTTTCAACATCAATTTTAGGTTGAGAAACAGGATCGATTCCAGCTTCTTTCACAGCTGCTTCGTATACTTCTGGTAATACTGCGTTCAAAGCATCTTCATACAATGCTTCTTCGCCGTACATACGGTTGAATACTTGACGTGACACTTTCCCTTTACGGAATCCAGGTACGTTAAGATTTTTTTTGACTTTATCGAATGCTTGTTTCAAGCCTTTTTCAATTAGAGTTTGATCAACTGAAAAAGTTAACACACCATCATTGGTGCCTTTTTTTTCAAATTTCGCAGACATTTGTTTCCCTCCGAATAACTTAATTTTATACATGAATTTATGTTATGCATACCTTTAAATAGTACACTATCACTAGATAAATGTAAACATTTTAGGTGAGAAGAAGTCGAATAAATCAGATTTTTTCTTTACAATTACATTTAAAAATAATTCCTTACATCAGTTTTTGCTCCATCAATAAATGAATCATGATAGGATCTCTGCGATAATTTCAGATAAAATATAAATAACTCCGTTTAAATTTTTTATAAAAAAATCATTGTTTTACTTAGCTATATAGTTTATCTAATAGACATTCCTGTGGTAAATATTTTTTTAGTTAGCCCTTTTATTTCATCATGATTGCTAATATAGCTTTTTGATTCAGAATATCCTAATTCGTTTAGGACATATTTAACTTTATTAATTGCGCTTTTATCTACTAGTTGAATCAGAGTTATTTTATTATTATTGAAAGTAAAAATTCCATATTTTTTTGTTTTTATTATATAGAATTTTGAAGTCTCAAAATATTCCTCTATAAAATCTACCGTATTTATTATTGAATTTTCCATAAAAACATAAATTCTATTTTTTTTAAAATCTCATTGATTGTATAACATTTTTATTAGTTTTGTTTGACAGAAAACAATAGGTAATGAGGTCTGTGCTATGAGGTCCTTTCCTTCTTCTAAATCAGAATACCTTGACAATAAATATCCTTGATTCAATTGGATCGACATATTAGAGCAAAACATAAACTCTTCAAATCCACCAAGTAAGTGATAAAACATCAAAAAATTTTTCTGAGGATTTTGATTTATTTTATTTTTTAGCTCTTTTATGCTTTCCAATTCTGGAGTAGTTTTATTATCCTTACTATTCTTTTCTAACATCGGGTATGCAGATAAAACATCTAAATTATTATAGATAATATCTGTATATACTTTTAATTCTATCCCTTCAACTCTTTTTATAATTCTGTCAAGCACGAGAGAATCTTGATATATTTTTAAAATTATACTTCTTGTATCATCTAAAGAACGAGATTTTGCTGATGAATTAATAATACTTAATATTATTTCTGAATCCAAATCCTCTTCATCTTTTTTTAGAAAAATATTCTCTGTTAATTTACTGAATCGAGCATTGGGATTAAAATTGAATCTTTTTTCTTCGTCACTGAACAGTTTGTTAATATTCTGCTCAGTTATTTGTTCCCATAGAGGAATTTTTGTAACGTCAATATTCAAGCTAAGTATACCAATCTGAGTAATAAGCTCAATTAATTTCTTTATTTTCCCTTCTTTTTTTAATTCAAAAATATATTGATCTCCTACTTTTGAATACATACTATAATAATATTTATAATATAAGCGATTGTTACTTCTTAAATTATTTACAGCCGCAATATAAGCATCTTTTCCTTGAAAATCTAAAATTGTTAGCATTTCAACATAAGTTGCCATCTGCTCTTGCATTTTTTTAATACTCTTTACAAAATAAACTAGTAACCAATTTTTTGAATTATCTACTACATTACTTTTTTCAAGCATCATAATAAGATCACCTAATGTCGATCCAGTGATTGTTCTCTTGTGAGTATCTTCATGTTGAATAACGCTATGTTTTTCCTCATTTGAAACCATACAATTAATTAATATATCATTGTTAAATCCGTATTCACCTTGAATCATTTCCCCTTCTCCTATCTTTATTACTTCGTTATTCTTTCTTGTGCCCATTTAATAGTCACTAAGCAAGTTTTTATTCATATTTTCTAGTATTTTTCCTATTATTATAGCAGATTGCTAGATACGATAATTTCCATATAAAAATACGGCATTAGTGATTAGTTTCTCACTAATGCCGATAAAATAGTCTCAGTTTAACTGATTGTACATCAAATAAACAGTAGAGTATCTTTTTATTTTTTGATTATTCGTATTCAATATAGATTTTACTCAAACGATTATTTTCCAAAAATGAAATAATTATTTTAACTACTTCCTCTAAATCATCTTTCATTGAAGTTTGATCAATTTTATTAATATCAAAACATTTTAATTGGCTAACTGCAAGAGAGTTATCTTCTATTAACCATGGGGAATCATCATACCATCCCTCATGGTTAAAGTATTCTTTCACAATCCCCTCTTTTTCTACATTACAATCTAATAAGTTATCTAAAATAATCTCAAAATAGCCATTCCAAATTACAAGTTTATTATCATTAGCAACAAAGGAAAGCTCTGCTTCGCCTTCAAAACCTTCATAAAACCTATTATCAATCATTTAATTCATTCCTTCCAATGACCCTTATCTAAAATTTTTATTTGTTCTGGAGTAGCATTTCCTGCTTTTCTGGCATTTATAGCATCATACCATTTATATCCTTCCACCCACTCATTATCACCAATTTTAAAGAAAGTTTGTGGCTTGTTCCCTCCATTTCCAGGCACTGTTCTTTGAACTACCCATGTATTACCCTGTTCTACAGGTGCTCCTGGAGTTCTTGTATGCCACCTCACTTCATACTTAAATTGACCATCATTCCACTTGTAAGTAATTTGTTCATAACCAGCATTCATTGTCTTGGCATTTATTTTTGCGCTGTCAGGAATACCTATAGGTGCTGTCTGCTTATATTGATTGGCTAACTTTAACTGCTCTGTCTCAGTTAAAGTAGAAAGTTTTGGAACATTAGCCCCACTGGCTTTCTTACCCTTAGGTGTAACCTGCCCTGCAGTCAACGGGTGCTTCGCATAATAGCCGGCAATCCCCATCGCCGCAATCATACTTGCAACTGTTGCCCAACGTTGCGCTTTTTCAAGATCTGTTAATGACTTACCCGTATCATAGTTTTTCCCATCTCGTAATTCAATCGCTAATTTCGTTAAATAATCAGGCTCTTCTTTGCCAAAAACCGCATCTCTGCCGTAAAGTTCGATCTGATTTTTGATCCATAAATCATAGGCTTCATTCACTTGGAAGTCTTCTTGCGTGATACGAGTTGGATCAATGACCCACATCCATCTTTTCGTCCCATTAATATCGACAAGCATATACTTGCGTTTATCCAATTCGCTTTGTAATTTCAAGCCGTCCGCTTTTACTTGTTTTCCCCAATTATCTCGTTTGGCTTTTACTCGATTTTCCAGCTCTTTTGCTCGAGCTTTCCATCGTTCATTGATTGGTTTCGCCCAACTCATATTTAAACGAGTCATATCAAACGTTCCTGTCGCTGGATTCCATGCCTTACAATTGGCAACTTGATTCAAGCCTGCACTAAATTCCGCTTCACATGATTCATAATCAGAAAAAATAGTTGCCGAATGCGCATTGTATTCATGAAACTTCCTCAATTTTTCTTGGCGTTTTTCAATAGTCTCACACGCATTGATATAACGCCGCTCTAAATCTGGGCGCATCGTTTTGGCGGTGCTCATCTGTTGTTCAACATCTCGTTTTACTTCTTCAAAACGAGCGATTTGTTCTAAAATTTCATCTTCAATCGTATCAATGCCACAAACCATGCTCTGATAGTCGCTTAGCAAGCGTTTATTCGCGCTTTCCAGCGCTTCACCTGTCATTATAGCAGATTGACACAGCGGTGTGTAAGCCACCATAAAATAGCTTTTAGCCGAATCATATGCTTTACTGGATAAGGGCGCTGATAAGAATGATTGGATACTTGTTTGTAGTGAAGCAATGGCTTGACTTGCTTGATTATTCATCTGAGAAGCTTGATTTGCTTGCGCTTGAACTTCACCGATATAAAAATTAAGTCCCATTTGACTCTCCCTCCTTTCGCTTCCAAAAAGAAGTTTGTTCTTCACTTACTGATTCTTCTTGATCTAACAACAATCGATATTCTTTTTCTAGCTCAACTTGTTGCTCTTCAAGTTCTTGTTGCGATTTTTTAGCTAGATAAAGACTTTCGTCTCCTCGGTCTTGGTAAAAAACCCGTTCTTCGGCTTCACAACTATTCAAAACAAATTCATACGCTTGTTGCTCTTTTCGCTGTAAGTAGAAAAAAGCTTCTTGTTGTTCTTCTACTTGGCGTTGTTCTTTCTTGATACCTAGTTGATTCTCTTGTAATTGTTCGATACGCATGCGGAACTGGTAATTTTTTTGGTCGTAATCTATATCATTCATCGAAACCCTCCCAAATTGGTTAGTTGAGCAATATTCTGATCAACTTTTTCAAATTCTTTCGCAACAGAATGAATATTATTTCCAGCAGAAACAACGCTAGAAGATAGAAGTTTTAATCCCTGTTCATATTTATTCATTGCTTGTTTTGCATTTGCGTTGCCCAAGACATTGGTTCCTGATGAAACGGTTGATGCACTGATACTATTTAATGCACTAGCTGATTGACTAAAAGAAGCTGAAATTCCTGCTGCAATGCTTATGTTACTTGAAATTGCCATATGTACACACCCTTTATTTTTGTGATTATATTACAATTATAACGAACAGAAATTAAAAAAATAAATAACTTTTTAGGTAATTAAAAAAACTTTTTAAACATCTTGGATTTCTTTTAGGATTCATTAGATAACAAATGATATGAAATTAGGTTCCAAAGTGAGTTATAGTTGGAGGGTTTAGAAAAAAATTTTGTTATTTTTCCTTATATATAAGAGAGAGGGTTTTGGGTGTTATTTAATCATGAAATGTAAGATTTTTTATTGCGAACAGTTGTTTTTTTCGGTATACTAATAGCCATAGGACAGAAATAATTAACAAGGGAAATAGCACTCATTCACTTAGCACGAAATGAGTGAATTAGATGTAGTTTCTCCTAACGATAAAACTAAATAATTGGCGCTTCCTGATCTGGCTACCAACCAAACTAGTGAAGTTTTGATTAAACAGCGTAACCTGCTTAAACAAATCGCCAATAGTGTAAGTCAAATTCTTATTTTTACATTCTTTTGTCTACTAGAAGACCGCAAATCTTCTCTTTCCAAGTACAAACGAGTAAAAATAACTGTTTTTTGATATGCCTATTGTCAACGATTGCAGGTGTAACTGTAGTCGTTTTTTTATTGCTATCTTATAAAATTTGAGAAAAAGAACAAAATAAATAGGCACTTCATCTACCAGTACCACCCAGTAAATGAAGCCCTGAATAGACAGCGTAACCTATCTATCCAAGTTGCCTGATTACTAGTACCGTAGCACTAGCTTCTTTATTGTACCTAATTTTTGTAAGAATTTCTAGACAGTTTTTGAAATTTCTTTCAAATTGGGCTAAGAAACACGCTATAGTCTGTTAGTCATCCCAACGATAGAGACGGCAATCTCTATCGTTTTTCTTTTTCTCAATTGTTGATTGTGGCTTAACTAAACAATAAAAAGGAGAACGTACTTATGAAAAATTCTGCACTTTGTATTAAAGCTGTTCCTTATCAGGATATTATTGATCTTAGAGATACGGTTGAACGATTGCAATCATGGCAAGAACCGTTGGCGGTTTTGGAGAAGTATTTTACGAATCCGAATACTCCGATTAATAAGAAACAGGTTGTGAAAGATTATTATGCTTGTTCCCAATTGTTTCAACTCTTTAAAAATAATTATGATTCACTTACTGAACAAGTGAACAAACAAGTTCTTACTATGAACACACTAGAGAAAATGACAGTTTTGGAAAGCTCTGTTAAAATACTTTAATTTCTACAAAACAATTAAAATAGATGAGTGTAAACCAATAAATAGTTTTCACTCATCCATCTTTTATAAAAAATATTAAGGCAACATTATTTCCCAGTAACCGAATCCCAAAGTCCACTAAAGAAGCCTTTAATATTTTCCCAAAGTCCTTTAGATTTCTCTTGAATTTGTTCTTTCGTTTTAGACAAATCGAGTTGATTTACAAAATCTTCAAAAATATTTTTGTCTTTCATATCGCTCATCAACGTCGTTAATTCTTTCACCTGATCAGATGACATCACATCTTTGATCCCTTGACTTTGCAAAGCACTTTCAACTGTTTTTTGAATATCTGCTTGCGTCAGATTTTTACCATCAGCCGTTTTTGCTGCTAATTCTTTTTTCGCTTGTTCTTGTGCCGCATTCAAGGCTTCATCGGAATAGCCATCTTTGTCTTTATTTTCTTCCGTGATCTTAGAGAGTACGTCCATTTCGTCCTGTGCAACGCCTACACGGCCTCGATTGATGATCCCACCAGATTCTTCAACGATTTTATAAACACCTGCTAAAGCACCTGACCCATCGATTGGCACAGCTGATGCAACAGTTAATTTAGCATCTGTGATTCCTGCTGTCAATGCTGCATTTTGATACTGGGCTTCTGTGATTTTCGTGATATTTTTAGGTGTAGCAATATCTACAGAGATTCCAGCCCCTTTTTTCTGTGTTTCCATCCGAACAGAACTATACACTGCCCATTCTGGTGTGAAGCCCCCATCAGGGATAAAACTCATCAAATCTGATCCATTTGTTGTATAGGTTGGCGTTTCGCCCTTTGCACCAAGTGCTTTTAAGGTATAGTCTTTTTGTTCTTGAGTTAAAGCATTTCCTAAAGCAACTGCATTGATTTGAAGTGCTTCTTCAGAGCTGCTTGTTGCTGTTGATGATTCACTAGTTGATGTGCTATCAGTTGAGCTTTGTTGTGTCGCAAAAGCAGTCGTTCCACTATAAACACCTGTAGAAATTAAAAGTAAGGTCATCGCAAGTGCCAGTTTTTTTTGTTTATGTTTCATAAAAAAATCCTCCTATAAAAGTATTTCTTGCTTACTACTATACAACAATATTTTTTAATATACTTTAAGGAGGATCGTTTTTAAGAAAATTTTAGGAGATATCTTGTGTTTTTGTTATACCAATTTCTAATTATTGTAAGTTCCTTCTAAATAGTACTATCAAATTCTTGGAACCGAAAATTCTTACCGATTCCTTGCGTTGTCGTTGTATATTCTCTAAATTTATAAATGAGCGGATGCCACAGATCAACATTTATGTATCGCTCATCATGCAAGATTTTTTCATCAATAAAAATTCCTTTTATCGTACACTCTACGATTGCAAACTCTTCTCTGAGCGAAATAGTTGCGACCGTTGCTTCTATTTGAATTGGACATTCCTTGATTCTCACTGTTTGAACCTCTTGGCCAGCTAGCTTAGTGAAGTTCCCTAAACCAAATTTATCTGCACAATATGAATAGCCTGCCTGCTTTTTATACTCTGGAATTTGTTTAGTCCCTGTAACTTGCGCAATTTGTTCAATATTTTTCCAAAGTGTTTCATCAGCAAGATTAAGCGTCACTTCACTTCCAAGTTTGAGATTCAAAAATCCCTTATTATGCAAACCGATCCCTAGAACAATTGACTTGCCTAATGTCCAAGTAGAGCTGATTGGTGTGATGTTGTCTCGAGCAGTCTCCAAATCTTTCGTTGTCATCAACACAACTGGAAATCCATAATAAAAACTTGTCTTTTCTACTTTTTTAAACATATCTTTCACCTCTAAATATAGTATACTAACGATAAACCTCGATACGTATCGAACTGTCAAAGGAGAAAAAAATGAATGGTTTTCCAGATTTACAGCAGACAACAAAACTATTAGCCGATCAGTCACGCTTAGAAATTTTAACGCTTCTGATGGATGGAAAATTTCACACGGTCCATGAAATCGCGCAAGCAGTGAAAATAAAAGACCATACAGCTTCATACCACTTGAAAAAACTTGAGGCTTTGAAATGGGTGACCTACTACAAACAAGGCCGCCATGTTTATTACCAACTGATAAATCCTGCGATAGCAGAACTTCTAGAAAGCTTGATGATGATCAGTCCTATCAAGACAATCAACTCTTATAATCAAAATAAAGAATACCAGGAATTGAAATGTGGTCGAACCTGTTACAACCATCTGGCAGGGGCTTTAGGTGTCTCATTTTTTGATTTTCTGGTTGCAAAAAATTATCTGATCTTAGCAAATAACCAAGTCGAACTCACGCATGAAGGTATACTCTTTTTGAATCGTATTGAAATAGACACTAGTGAAGTGAAAAAAAGGGCTGGGACCTTCGCTAAACCCTGTTTAGATTGGACTGAGCGAACGTTCCACTTAAGCGGAAATTTAGCTAAAGCTTTTCTTGAGATGATTATTAGGAAAGAATATATTTATCAGAGTTCAGACAATCGAAGTGTCACTTTAACTCGATCAGGAAAACATTTTTTTCAGCAGTTTTCATAAGTCATCAATAAACTTTGTATAATTTCTATCTTTTCTGTTCAAAATACTACCTTTCTTAAATCTAAAAATTTGTTCTTCTCTATACGGTAGTAGTTTTTTACGTATATTTAAAATAAGTAGGTGACATATCATGAAACTAAATAGAATGTTTGAAATCGTCTATCTTCTACTAGAAAGAAAAAAGATCACAACAACGGAGTTAGCGAAACATTTCGAAGTCTCTAAACGGACGATTTTACGTGACATAGAAGCATTATCTATCGCTGGTATTCCAATCTACACAACTAAAGGAAAAGGCGGCGGGATTTCGCTACTTGATCACTATGTGTTAGACAAATCGATGATTTCAGCTGACGAACAAGACCAAATTCTCTTTGCTCTTCAAAGCTTAGCTGTGACACATCACTTAAATGCTGCAACGACTTTATCAAAACTACAAACTCTTTTTAAAAAGACTGACACTAGTTGGATCGAAGTCGACTTTTCACGTTGGGGAAAAACTGATCCCGACAACCAAAAATTTGACCTTTTGAAGAATGCTGTGCTTACAGAAAAAGCCCTTTCTTTTTCCTATGCAACCTCTTACGGATCAACAAGTTTAAAAATCGTTTATCCATTAAAACTGCTCTTTAAATCTAAAGCCTGGTATCTACAAGCTTACTGCACTTCAAAACAAGATTACAGAACTTATAAAATCAATAGGATTACTGATTTGGAAATACTTGACGAAGCTTTCTCGAGAAGTAGCTACACAGTTCCTGCTATTGAAGAAAAAGATAGCCCTACTTTATTGCATTTAACTCTTTTGTTCACAGAGGAGATTGCTTTTAGAGCATATGATGAATTTGATGCGCAGGATATCCAGATCAACCAAGACGGTTCTTTGCTTGTAGATACACTATTGCCGGAAGATTATTGGTTATACTCTTTTCTCTTATCTCTAGGTGCTTCAGTCAAAGTCCTCTCACCAGCACATGTAGAAAAAAAGTTACTGACTCAGGTCGAAGAGATAAAGAAAAATTATTTAGATCTATAAAGTGACAAACAGCTGTCACCTTATCTATGCTACTATGAAAGTATAAATGCAAAGGAGAGTGTATATTATGCCCAGACCTACAACTAAAATAGACTTGATCACAACAGCAGACGAACAGTTTTCAAAATTATGGCAGCTGATTGATTCTATGTCTGCTGAGAAACAGAGTGCATCATTTGTCTTTAGTGAAACCTTTTTGGAAAAAAGAAAGGAAGCTCACTGGAAACGTGATAATAATTTGCGGGATGTGCTGATTCATTTATATGAATGGCATCAATTGCTTTTAAATTGGGTAGACTCTAATCAAAACGGTGAAGCAAAGCCTTTCATACCCGCTCCCTATAATTGGCGAACTTATGGTAAACTCAATGAAGAATTTATAGAAGAGCACCAAAATACCTCCCTGAATGAGGCAAAGGAGCTTCTAAAAAATAGCCATGCTGAGGTGTTAAAAATGATTGAGACATTCACAAATGAAGAATTATTCGCTAAAAATGCGTTGCCTTGGACTGGAACATCTACACTAGGAAGCTACTGTGTTTCCGCAACTTCCAGTCACTACGAATGGGCAATAAAAAAGATCAAGCAGCATAACAAATCATAAAAGAATTCTTATACAAAAAAAGCTTCTGTTGTTTAGAAATATTTCTAAACAACAGAAGCTTTAAATTCTTATTTCGTATAATCCTTAACCAAGTCAATAACTTCTTCCATTGTATCGCAGTCATTCAACGCACGATCCGCAAGTTCAGCCATTTTCTTAGTGTCTAGACGTTTCATTAAGCTACGAGTTTGAAGAATAGATGTCGCACTCATTGAGAACTCATCTAACCCCATCCCTACCAATAATGGTACAGCCATTTGATCGCCACCCATTTCTCCACACATACCAGTCCATTTACCTTCAGCATGAGATGCGTCAATTACGTTTTTGATCAAACGTAAGATTGATGGGTTATATGGCTGGTACAAGTAAGAAACACGTTCGTTCATACGGTCTGCTGCCATTGTGTATTGAATCAAATCATTTGTTCCAATACTGAAGAAATCAACCTCTTTGGCGAATTTATCCGCAATTACAGCTGCTGCAGGAATTTCGATCATGATACCGACTTGAATCGTATCAGAAACTTTTGTTCCTTCAGAAACTAATTTTGCTTTTTCTTCTTCAAAGATTTTCTTCGCTGCTCTAAACTCTTTTAACGTTGCAACCATCGGGAACATGATACGTAAGTTACCGTGAACAGAAGCACGTAATAATGCGCGCATTTGTGTACGGAACATTTCGTCGCCACGTTCAGACAAGCTGATACGTAATGCACGGTAGCCTAAGAATGGGTTCATTTCATGCGGTAATTGAAGATAAGGTAATTCTTTATCTCCACCGATATCCATTGTACGAACCACGACAGGTTTGCCGTTCATGCCTTCAAGTACTGCAGTATAAGCTGTATATTGTTCATCTTCTGTTGGGAAATCTGGAGAATCCATGTAAAGGAATTCTGTACGATATAAACCAACAGCTTCAGCACCATTGTTGTGTACGCCTTCTAAATCTTTAGGAGTACCAATGTTTGCAGCGAGCTCGATGTGTTTACCATCAGCAGTTACTGTTTCAGCATTTTTTAGTTTTTCCCATTCAACTTTAAGATCAGCATACTCTTTGCCTTTTGCTTCAAATTCAGCTTTTTCAGCATCAGTTGGGTGAACGATAACATCGCCATCGATTCCGTTAACCGCTAAAATATCGCCTTCTTTGACTTTGGCAGTGATTTCTTTTGTTCCTACGATTGCAGGAATTTCAAGAGAGCGAGCCATGATCGCTGAATGTGATGTACGTCCGCCAATATCTGTAACGAATGCTTTTACATACGTACGGTCCAATTGAGCAGTATCACTTGGTGTTAAGTCATGGGCAACCACAACAACTTCTTCGTTAATCATTGAAGGATTAGGAAGCGTTACACCTAGTAAGTGAGCTAAAATACGTTTTGCAACGTCACGAATATCTGCTGCACGTTCTTGCATGTAGGCATTGTCATCCATTGCTTCGAACATACCGATATACATATCAGTCACTTCTTTTAATGCTGATTCAGCATTTACTTTGTTATCTTGAATGTTTTGTTTGATTTGACCAATCATTTCTGGGTCAGCTAAAACCATTAAATGTGCGTCAAATACTTGTGCTTCTTCTTCACCAAGGCTTTGCGCTGCTTTTTCTCTGATTGCTTGCAACTCAGTCGTAGATTTTGCCAAAGCAGCATCCAAACGACCTTCTTCAGCAGATGTATCATCTACAGATTTTTTGTCGAAAGATAAATCAGGTTGAACTAACAGGTAAGCTTTAGCAATAGCGACACCATCACTTGCGGCAATTCCTTTTAGCATTTCAGACATTATTCTGACAATCCTTCTTTTTTCATTGTGTCTACGATTGCTGCTAATGCATCAGCTTCGTCAACACCGTCAACTGAGATAGTTACGTCTGAACCTTGGCCAACGCCTAGAGACATAACGCCCATGATTGATTTAAGGTTAACAGATTTACCTTTGTATTCTAAGTTGATATCTGAGTTGAATTTACTTGCAGTTTGTACTAATAATGTAGCTGGACGAGCGTGAATCCCTGTTTCTGCTACGATGTGAAAATCTTTCTTTTCCATATGAATCGGTCTCCTTCGTAAGTAAAATATTTTTTTATGTTAGGGTTTTCCTTTCTTGACACGTTTCAAGTGAAACTAGAATCGAGAAAATGCCCTTTCAATTTTTAAGATTACCATTTTTTGTGAGTAGATACAACACTTTTCACCTATTTTTTATCGATTGAAACCATCAATTAATTTTCTTCCTTCATATAACGATATATAATTCGTCCATTTAATCCAGCTTCCCCGACAAAAGACATTCGATCTGGTAAATTTTTCCAAACTTCTCTAAAGGCTGTAAAGTCTTGCGGTTCTATCACTAATTCAGAAATAGTGCCTTCTTTTAAGGCATTGATTTGTTCTTCAAATGGATTTTCATACATTGATCGATCACAGCTTTCACTTTTATTTTTATCCTCTAGGTATTGTATGACAAAAAAAGATAATTGTCTAAATTATACTTATTCATTATACAAATAAACTTAGATAACTTTAGAAAAATATAATAATTTTTATTATAAGTAAATTAAGCGTCTCACTCACTTTGTTTGACTGTGCTATTTATCGACTCAATTTAGAGTTCAATTGCTTGATTCTTACTAAAAAGATGCTATAATAATTTCAAAGGTCAAAAATGGTCAGCGAACTATTTGACCTTTTCTAGAGGCCTTTGATACAAAATCAGTCTTATTTTGAAAGGACGTGTTTTATCCTATGATTTGTCAAAATTGTCAACAAAATCCAGCAACGATCCACTTATATGCAAATGTTAATGGTCAAAGAAAACAACTGGACTATTGCCAAAGTTGCTATCAAAAATTAAAAGCACAAGCAAATGATACTCAACCAACAATGTCTCAACAAGATCCATTTGGTTTTGGAAGCTTAGATGATTTATACCGCTCTTTATCACGTCAAATGCAAGAACAACAAGGACACCCTAATGGTCAAACTCCGCCGACCCAATTTGGCGATGGTAACGGTTTTAACGGTGGTCAGCCCCCTAGAGGTGGTGCTGGACAATCGAATGGCTTACTAGGTGAATACGGCATCAATATCACACAAGCCGCTAGAAATGGTGATGTTGATCCAGTTGTCGGTCGTGATGAAGAAATCAAACGTGTGATTGAGATCTTAAATCGACGTACGAAAAATAACCCTGTCTTGATTGGCGAACCTGGTGTTGGTAAGACAGCAGTCGTTGAAGGATTAGCACAAAAAATTGTGGATGGTGATGTTCCGCAAAAACTATTAGACAAAGAAGTCATTCGTTTAGATGTTGTTTCATTAGTTCAAGGAACAGGTATTCGCGGTCAATTTGAAGAACGTATGCAAAAATTGATCGAAGAAATCAAGCAAGCAGAAAACATCATTTTATTCATTGATGAAGTACATGAAATCGTTGGCGCTGGTGCTGCTGGTGACGGCAATATGGATGCTGGAAATATTTTAAAACCAGCACTCGCTCGTGGTGAGTTGCAAATGGTTGGTGCAACGACATTAAATGAATATCGTATCATCGAAAAAGATGCTGCTTTAGAACGTCGGATGCAACCAGTCCGTGTAGATGAACCAACTGTCGACGAAACGATTGCTATTCTTAAAGGGTTGCAAAAACGCTATGAAGATTATCATCATGTAAAATACACTGATGAAGCAATCAAAGCCGCTGCAACTTTATCCAATCGTTATATCCAAGATCGTTTCTTGCCTGACAAAGCAATTGATCTTTTAGATGAATCTGGCTCTAAAATGAACTTGACGATCCAAATTGTCGATCCTAAAACGATTGAAATGAAACTTGCAGATGCTGAGCAACAAAAACAACAAGCCTCTGCTGAAGAAGATTTCGAAAAAGCGGCCTATTACCGTGATCAAATCAATAAGCTGCAAGCAATGAAAGAAAAACAAATCAGCGATGAAGAAACGCCAGTAATTGGTGAGAAAAATATCGAGGCCATCGTTGAACAAAAAACAGGAATTCCTGTCGGTGATTTAAAAGAAAAAGAACAAACACAGTTGAAAAATCTAGCGGTCGACCTAAAAGCTCATGTCGTTGGGCAAGACGATGCAGTTGATAAAGTATCCAAAGCTATTCGCCGAAATCGCGTTGGTTTAGGAAAACAAAATCGTCCGATTGGTTCTTTCCTATTTGTAGGACCAACTGGTGTTGGTAAAACAGAATTAGCCAAACAATTAGCATACGAACTATTTGGTTCGGAAGATTCTATGATCCGTTTTGACATGAGTGAATACATGGAAAAACATAGTGTCTCTAAATTAATCGGTTCCCCTCCAGGTTATGTTGGTTATGACGAAGCTGGACAATTAACAGAAAAAGTTCGCCGTAATCCATACAGTTTGATTTTACTTGATGAAATTGAAAAAGCTCATCCAGATGTATTGCACATGTTCTTGCAAATTCTTGATGATGGACGTTTGACGGATGCTCAAGGTAGAACTGTTAGTTTTAAAGATACAATCATTATTATGACAAGTAATGCTGGTACAGGTAATGTAGAAGCCAATGTCGGCTTCGGCGCTGCTCGTGAGGGGCTTACAAAATCTGTTTTAGGGCAGTTGAATAATTTCTTCACACCAGAATTCTTGAATCGTTTTGACGGTATCATTGAATTTAAAGCCTTAAGTAAAGAAAACTTGATGAATATTGTTAGCTTGATGTTAGATGAAGTCAACGGTTTACTTGCTCATCAAAAAATCCAGATTGAAGTTCCAACGGATGTCAAAGAAAAATTAGTCGATCTAGGCTATGATCCTTCGATGGGTGCTCGTCCATTGCGTCGAACCATTCAAGAACAAATCGAAGATGGCATTGCTGAATACTTCTTAGACCATCCAGAAGAACATCAATTAGTTGCTAAGCTAGATGACGATGGAAAAATCATTGTTACAGGAGAAATTACGATAGATCCTAGTGATACCAGCGAAGCAACTCTAGAAAAAGAATAAAAAGTGAAGTCAATCAGGCAAACTGATTGACTTTTTTGTGTTTTTTGAGACAAATTTCTTTTTATTTCGGTTAAAAAAATTTATAATAAGAGTGAGTGAAATTTATATCAAATTTTAAGAAAGATTATTCCAACTCTATCAAATCTGTGAATACTCTGTTTTTTATTATTATCATAAAAAATAATTACTTAAATTGAGGTGAAAAAAATGAAATTAGTCAATGTAACCAACAGCTACAAACAGTTAGTCAATAAACAACTAGAAAATACCGATGCATACTTTGTTAAAGTTTATTCAGCGGGTAACACGACCGTCGTTTATACAGAAGCTGCTCAACATGCTGAAATATTGATCGTAAATAAAAAACGTGCCGTTCGTAAAACAGAAATCAATGAAATTCTGACTTACGTTTTAAAACGGATACCAAAAGAAAAATATAACCGTAATCAAATTTCGATCATTGAACTAAAAGATGTTATTGAAATTTCGATTCCGATGACTTCTAACCTTGTTGAAAGTTAGATAAATTCAATAAAAAAGAGCGAAATAAAACGGACTATCGTTTTATTTCGCTCTTTTTATTTCTTTTAATTAAACACTTCTGTCCTCTTTTTACTCCTTACTGTAACTTACCTCACCGATTTCAGCATCTGTTGAATTTTTAAATAGATACCAGCATAGTCCTGAAACTAATAACACTGACACTGCAACGATCATCACCTGAAAAAACACATTCGTCGTAGTCGTTTTAAACAAGAAACCAATTATGATTTGACCAACTGGAACTGCACATTGTGAAACAGCCATAATCGTGGCCATTATTTTACCAATATTTTCTTTTGGTGTTATTCTTTGAACCATGGAAATCAAGTAAATAGAAATAAGGCTCATCATCATTCCAATTGGAATTCCAGTTATGATAAATACTGCAAAGCCGATCATATTTCCCATAGGATTTCCTGCAAACATTAAACCAACGTTCATTAAAATCAATAATAGACCAGATAGCGTAAACATTTTATAAAGATTATTTATTCGTAATTCCTTTGTGAAAACCCCAGTAAAAATCGCTCCAAGAATTGTTGATAAACTAATTACTGATAACCCAATCCCATAAACTGTATCACTTGCTTGTAAAACAACTCTTAATACAATGGGAACCCCTACAATAAAAAAGGCCGATAACGTAAAGTTGATAAGTGCCGCAATCAAAATAGAATTGAAAATAATTCGATTATTACGAACTTCTCTAAAACCATCCTTTAAATCACCTGTTAATGTACTTAAAACACCAGACTCCATTGGTCGCTTTTCAAAAGGAATCCGTAAAAAAGTTTCTATAATTGCCGCTAGAATAAAAAATACAGCACTTCCTACAATCAATTTTTGAGCACCTAATATACTATATAAAATACCTCCAATAATAGGGGCAACTACATTTGACATGGATAAAACAGCATTAACCAACCCATTTATTTGCTCCAATTGGTCCTTTTTTACTAATAGAGGGATACTCGCAGTTACTACGGGTGTATCAAAACTACCAACAATTGATAGTAAAAATAACAGCAAACCAATCATAACGATTGAATCAGTCAAGCCTAAAATAAAAAATAATATTACAGCTAACACTGCATTCGTAATATCCATTAAAACCATTAACAAACGACGATCAAATCGATCTGCGATCGCTCCACCAATCGGAGCAAACAAGACTGGAATACTGGAAATGGCAAGAATCGTCGCAAATATATCCGCCCTTCCTGTTTTATCCAATACATAAAGCGATAAAGCAAATCGTAAAATCGCTCCGCCGAAAACTGATATAACCTGTCCCAATACCAAATACAAAATATTTTTATTCACTTTCCCCATCATTTTTTCTCCCTATCTACCTTATTTATCAAGCTAAAATACCTTGATACCTAAGTTTACCATTCTGACTTTATACAACACTCAGGCTAAAGTCTTGTATTCACTAAGACTATCGCCCTATCTTAGACTGGAATTAAATTTAATATAGAGACACAAAAACGTTTAAGGAATAACCTCATGAGGTTATTCCTTAAACGTTTTATATTCCAGTAAAAGATAAGAATAGTCGCAACTTTTTCGTAATAAGCTGAAATTACGGTAAACACTTTTTTTCGGTCTCTACTTTAAAATATATCTTTTATAATACGTATACAGCTCTTTGATAGAATCACTCATCAAAATATCTTTTGCTGACTCCACTTGTTCTATCGTCCAATCAAACCATCTCAGTTCTAAAAGTAATTTAATTTCCTCATCTGAAAATCTCTGTTTGATCACTCTCGCTGGATTACCGCCGACAATCGTATATGGCGGAACATCTTTAACAACCATAGAACCAGCTGCAATCACGGCACCTTCACCAATTGTAACACCTGGCATGATCATCGCATTCATCCCGATCCACGCATCACTTTTAATTACTGTGTTCCCTTTTGGTTCATAAGATTTCTCTACATGGCTAGCAAAAGGATATACAGTGATCCAGTCTGGATGATGATAGTGATTACCACCCATTAAAATCGTAGCCCCTGCTGCAATACATACATAATTTCCAATAATCAATTTATCTAAATGCCAGCCCATCTCTTTGATAGGATCGAAGGCTGCTCTTGTCAATGGATCTCCCCATAAATAACGAACACAACCATTCTCGAACTCTTGACTGCCATAATAGCCAGAGTAATAAGAACATTTGCCTACTTCAATCAAAGGATTTGTCACCAAATCCTTTAAGAACATTGTGTCTGACCACTTTTCAAAATTGTGATTATTTGTCATTTTTTCTTCCTCGCTTCTAAGTTTGATTTTTCTTTTGACTTAGAAGCTTACTACCACTGAAACATTTTTTAATTGTCTTAAACGACGACTCATATTTATCACTCCAATAATGAAATTGATTATATGGTTATGTCTCTTTAATGTCAAATACTAAAAAGAACGTTCCTATCAATTTAACATTGATAAGAACGTTCACTAATATTCGCTTACATCAAACTCTTCAATTCAACGTCTGGATACTTATCTGCAAACCAACGCATCGCAAACTGATTTTCAAATAAGAATAACGGTTGATCAAAACGGTCACGAGCTAAGATGTTTCGGCTAGAACTCATGCGTTCATCTAAATCAGCTGGATCGATCCAACGAGCGATTTTTGAACCCATCGGTGTCATGATTACTTCTGCATTATATTCATTCAGCATACGATGTTGGAACACTTCAAATTGTAATTGTCCAACTGCTCCGATGATATATTCTTCAGTTAAATAAGTTTTGTACAATTGGATCGCACCTTCTTGAACCAATTGGTAAATGCCTTTGTGGAATGATTTTTGTTTCATCACATTTTTGGCACTGACTTTCATAAATAGTTCTGGTGTAAATGATGGTAGTTCTTCATACTGAACTTTTAATTTTCCTTCGTACAATGTATCACCGATTTGGTAATTACCGGTATCATAAATTCCAATAATATCTCCAGCTACGGCTTCCTCAACATTTTCTCTGGCATCAGCCATAAATTGTGTTACATTACTTAACTTGATTTTCTTACCTGTTCTACCAAGAATAACGTCCATGCCCCGCTCAAATGTGCCTGAACAAATCCGGACAAAAGCAATACGATCTCGGTGAGCAGGATTCATGTTGGCCTGGATCTTAAACACAAAGCCAGAAAATTCTTCTTCATAAGGGCTAACTTCTTGTCCCTCTTCTGTTTTATGACCATATGGTGAAGGAGCAAACTGTAAGAATGTTTCCAACATTGTTTGTACCCCAAAATTGGTTAAGGCAGAACCAAAGAAGACCGGTGTTTGATCCCCACGTGCGATTTTCTCCGTATCAAATTCATCGCCTGCTTCAACTAATAGCTCAACTTCTTCCAATACTTGTCTATAAACACTGTCTTGGTGTAATGGCAAATCACTTGGAATATCACCATCCACTAATGGAATAAAGCGTTCACCATTATTATTTTCAGGTCGATAAACTTCTACACGTTTGTTGTAGATATCATATAACCCATGCAGCCCTTTTCCCATACCGATTGGCCAATTCATTGGGTAAGATTCAATATCTAACAATTCTTCTAATTCTTCAAGTAACTCTAACGGTTCACGACCATCTCTATCTAATTTATTGATAAATGTAAAAATCGGAATTCCTCGTTTTTTAACAACTTGGAATAATTTCTTTGTTTGTGCCTCGATCCCTTTGGCGCTATCGATTACCATGACGGCACTATCGACAGCCATCAAAGTTCGGTACGTATCTTCTGAAAAATCTTCGTGTCCAGGTGTATCTAAAATATTGACACGTTTTCCATCATAATCAAATTGCATAACAGAACTTGTTACAGAAATTCCTCTTTGTTTTTCAATTTCCATCCAGTCGGATTTTGCAAAATTCCCTGTTTTCTTCCCTTTAACCGTTCCAGCTTGACGGATCGCTCCTCCAAAAAGTAAAAGTTGTTCTGTGATCGTTGTTTTACCAGCATCCGGATGGGAAATAATCGCAAAGGTACGGCGGCTATCTACTTGTTCTTTTAAATGTGGATTATTCATTTGTTGCTCCAATCTATTATTATTTTCTAAGAAAAAAGTCATTATTTATTTAAAGGATCTCTACATCGGAAAATTCTCCCTACTCTTTATTATTCAACTAGTGTAGTATATCATGGAATTACCGTAGTTTTCAAAGTCTTTAGCTAAGTTTCAAAAAAAAATCGAAGAGACCAAAACAAAACTCAACGAATTTTGTCTTGATCTCTATTAATTGGGGAAGAAATTGATCTTAATAATAATTTTGCTAAAAAGCTAGCATTGCTTCATAAGAATTGCTTTACACTTAACTAAATTAAGTATAAAGTTAGCTATTCAAATGTGCAAATGTCTAAAATTTCAGACTAACTCAGTTATTTTCAGCTTATTATCGTTATTTATTAAAACCAAATAGCTTATATTTCAACATATTTATCATTAAAAGCGTTATTATATTATTTCTTTTTTTACGAATTATTCAAATTAGGTCCATACCTTTTACTTTATTGACAAATTTATTTTAAGGAGGAAAAAATGTTAGCAGCAATGATGTTGGAAGATACTGCTAAACGAAAACTGACACTTTTTAAATTGTTGGCTACTTTTTCTAATCAGCAGTATAGTATTAACTTTTTTGAAAAAAGACTTGATTATTCTTATAGCCGTGTAGTTTATCTGCTGGAATTAATTCAACAAGACCTATCTAAGATTACTGGCGAAGAGGTGAAGATTCTTCAAGTAGATGGTGTTCGTTATAATCAAAAGATTAAATATGATAGCTACTATCAATACTTGATTACTCAAAGTATTCCTTATCAGTTACTAATTTCTATCCTTTTTTATCCCAATGACAATCTTACTAAATTTTGTCAAAAACATTATCAGAGTAGAACTACTGTTGTTCGAAAATCCAAACTATTAAGTGATTATTTTAAACAATTCAACATTAAACTGAACACTTCTAAACTATCTCTTTATGGTGATGAACGTATCATTAGAATTACATTATACACACTGATTTGGCTGGCATCTCAAGGAACAAATTTACCTAAAATAGATAATAATCCCATTGATTATATAGAAATAACCAAAAAGATCAGTCCTTATTTTCCAGATAGCTTTAGTTACTCGGCGGACAAACAAATCACATTGATCTTAGATATTATTTATCTACGAGTCAAATCTGGTCACCTAGTGACAGAAAAAACGACGATTGCTCCTTACATTCCAACGAGCCCAGCTTATGCAAAAATTTTCTTTGGTGATTTGATCAAAGAGACAAACATCTTGGAAGCAGAAGCCCAATATGCTGCTTATTTATTGATTGCTACACCAAACTTTTTTAGAAATAATGATCATCGTCTAACCTTATTGTCTGATTATTTAAAAAATCAAACAAATTCTGCTACTAAATTGCTAGAAGAATTTTGTGCTGTATTTAAGGAGGAATTTATGCCCAGTGACTTTTCATGGGAAGATGCTCCTATCCTATTTGGAAATATAGCAAATATTATTTTTTCGACCACAATCAGCGAAAAAACATTTCCAACATTGTTTCACCTGATCAATCATTCTTCATACTCCAAAAATGAATATTATTATCAGTTATTGACCCATTTTAAAGCTTTATTTCATAAGATTACGAAAAGAAAGAACTTTGGTTGGCTTAAAGAGAATATTGAACAACTATCAGATACGTTAGCCGCTTTACTAGTTCCTCTTTATGAATCTTACCGAGTCAATAAGATTGTCCGTATTGCGTTGATTGCAGAATCTAATTATCTACTTATTCAGCCTTTAACACAGTTTATAGAGGAATTACCTTTTGTGCAATTAGTCGCTTATAGTCATGGGAAGTTTTCTTCGTTTGACTTTGTTGTGGCTACTTCCTCCTATTTAATACCAGAAGAATGTCGTGTACCTGCTTTTGTCTTTCGCTTTTCAGCCGATAATGACGAACAATACATCGGTCTTTATCAAGCAATTAAAGCAGTCCATAATCAAAAAGGTATTGATCCAACGTACTAAAAAAGAAGGAGCAAAAATAGCTAGGCTATTTCTGTTCCTTCTCTTTTATTTTTATCTTCTTGGTTCGTCATCCTCTAATTCTTTACGGAAAAAACGACGATTTTCTTCTGGTTCTTCATCAACAACATCTTCATCATGGAAGACAACTTTTAACGCTAAAACTCTCGTTCCTTCCATTTCTTCAGATGTTAAAGTAAGGTTGCCAACATCAAATGAAAGCTTCTCTCCTTCATCTGGAATCGTCCCTAAGGCTGTGATAAGATAACCAGCCATTGTATCCACATCACTCATGTGCAAGTCGGTTCCAAAGGCCTCATTGAACTCATCAATCAGCATTCTACCTTGAACTAAATACTCATGTTCATTGATTTTTGCATATAAGTTTTCGACTTCATCTGTCTCATCATCGATTTCTCCAACAATTTCTTCTAATAAATCTTCTAATGTTGCCAAACCAACAACGCCACCATATTCATCTAATAAAATAGCCATTTGGTTTTGGGTTCTTTTTAGTTCATATAATAAATCATCGATAAAAATCGTTTCTGGGACAAAAAGCGGTTCTTGGATAATATTTTTTAATTGAATATTGTCAAAACCAAATTTATGGGCTGCTTTTAATAAGTTTTTAGTATGAAGGACACCCACAATTTTATCTTTATCTTCGTTATAAACAGGAATTCTCGAATAATTCTCTGATAATACTGCATCAATATTTTTTTGAATATCATCTTCAATATCAATCATAAATGCATCTGTTCGTGGTACCATGACTTCACGGGCAACTTTAGTATCTAAAGAGAATACTCCTTGAAGCATTTCCAACTCATCATTATCTAAAACACCTTCTGATTCCAGCATATAGCGCATTTCATCACGGGTCATTTTTGAATCAGCATCGTCAAATTTCATTGGTGTAAGCTTTGAAAGTAAATCTGTTGAAGCTGACAATAACCATACGAATGGTTTAGCAACAACACCGATTACACGTACGAACCCTGATGTAGCTTGCGCTACTTCTTCTGATTTATTCATTGCAATTCGTTTTGGATACAACTCACCAAAAACGATCGATACATAGGTCAATAAAGCTAAAATAATAATATTCGCAATATTTTTTGCAGCAGCACCGCCACCAAGTACTGGTGCTAATTTTGCTGATAATGAGTCAGCTAACGAGGCCCCAGATAAAATATTGACTAACGTAATACCAACTTGGATTGTTGATAAAAAGCTTGTCGGGTCTTGTAAGACTTTCAGTAATTTCTTAGCCTTTGCATCGCCTTCTTCAGCTTTTTGTTCGACACGATTCTTATTTACAGAAACTACCGCGATTTCTGATGCTGCAAGAAAAGCGTTGATCAACGTTAAAACGACCAACAATAAAATTTGCGCGATAAGCGACTGACTCTCGGGGTCAGCATTATTCATAATGTTTTCTCTCCTTAAATGTCTGCGGGAATGACTAAACGAGCTAATTCAATAAAAATAGACGCCATGAACAGATTTTTGTTATCTTATTCGTACTATTTTTTTCAAAAATTTAGTTCGTATTTCAAACAAATCCCAAATCTAGAAAGGGTTGCTTTCTTTGTTTTAAAAAAACGTGACTACATGAGGTAGTCACGTTAAAATCGTATCACAAACACGAGCTGATTTCAATATTCAGCAACTATTTTTCCTTACTTTCTGGCGAATTTATTTCGTCAGGCAACTCAAGGATTGGTTGTTCGTCTAGTTTATTCTGATGAAACATTTGAAAAATATGGACAACGATTGTTTTACACACTGCGTAAAACGGTACTGCTAAGAATATCCCTAAAAGTCCAGCGATATTCCCAGCAACTAGTAAAATAAGAATAATTGTCAATGGATGGATTTGCAATGATTTACCGATTACGTTTGGATAGATAATATTCCCGTCGATTTGTTGGACGATCAATACAACCAAACAACATAGTAAGGCTTTAAAAGGTTCATCAAAAACGGTCACAAAAACCGCTGGAGCCAGTCCGATATATGGTCCTAAATAAGGAATCAAATTGGTTATACCAGCAATCACACCAAATAAAAATGCATATCGAACACCGATTAATGAGTAACCGATAACAGTAAAGGTGGCTACGAATAAACATTCAATTGCCTGACCACTAATATAACTTGATAATGTTTTATTTAATTTTCCTAACAACTCAACAATGTCATTCTGACGCTTTTTAGGTAAAAAACGTTTGATTCCTGGGACCATCCGATCCCCATCTTTTAACATATAAAACAGAATAAATGGCGCAGTAACAATAATGATTGTGGTCGATGCAACGGTTGATACAATCGAGCCTAAGCTACTAGACAATCCACTAATAAACTGTTGAATAATGTTACCATATGAAATATCTAACTGCTCAATATATTTCGTTAAATCAAAATCTTTAAAAATCGGTAACTCCGCCATTTGATACACCCATGCCTCCACGCTTTTAAAAACATCTGGCATATTAGAAGCTAAACTAGATAATTGGGAAATCAGGCTAGGAATCACACTAACTAAAAGCAATACAAGTGCTATGATCAATAGTAAAAATACGATCAAAATCGCAAAGATTCGTTTCATTTTGGTTTTCATCAATAAATTGACGATTGGATTTAAAATATAATACAAAAATCCGGCTACCAAAACTGGTGCGAATAAGGTTGAAAAAAATGTCCCTATCGGCGTAAAAATAAAATTGATCTTTGATGAAACAAAAATCAACGTGGCGATGACTAATAACTCTGCCGACCAAAAAAATAACTTTGATTGTCTTAATTTTTCAAACAAAGAGGATCCTCCTTTATCAATAAAAAATGATTGCTTGTTAATAGATTTTAGCATAATTGTTACTAAATAGGATAGCACTATTTTTCTGTACTAGTTTGCTTTCTAAAATGCCGATTGAACTTATATAAAAAACATCCGTCAAATTAGCTGTCCGGATGTTTCTAGTGATTGTTTGATTTGGTTATTTTTTAAAGAAGCCTTTGACCTTATCGGCTAGTCCTCCTGCATCAACATCAGGGATCATTCCTTTAATTTTTTCATATTGTTCACCAATATCATCTTTGTGTTCTTCAAGGAATTGCTTAGCCTTTTCAAAATTTCCTTCACCAATCAACTCTTTGACTTTTTGCACAATTTCATCTGGATTCATGACGCCCACAACCTTTCTTTTTTGTTATTTCTACTGTACACCGCTGTTATTATTTTTACAAAAGTTATACATCAATTTCTCTTAAAATCCTACTATCTTTTTTTAGATATAATCAATATAACAGAATTGTCAATTCTCTTTCAAAAAGAGAACAGCACATACAAATAAAAGGGTATGGTATAATGATATTAATTCCACAAACGAAAAAGGAGTTTTTTTTATGTTTATAAAAAATAATATGTATCTTATGTTGGCGGTCACTTTTATCTCATTATCAACTAGCACAGCAATTTTCACAGAAACTGTTTCAGCTGAGCAAACATCAACCGAAATTTCTGAAAGTACTACCCTATCGAAAGATTCAACTACAGGAAATACCATGGAAACTGCTAGTAGTTCTTCTAGCACAAAAGAAACAGTAATTAGTAGCGCTGATGAAGCTAATCAGATTAATAATGTTGAACAAACCAGTCCAATTCCTGTTACTGACGATGAAGAGGAATTAAGAAAACAATTTGAAGCAGATTACAGAAGTAGTGTTATGTCATTTGAAGAATATAAATCATTCATTGAAACGTTGAAAAAATTGACTCCTACTCAATCTGATCTGCCCGCTGCCCGCGCTTTTAGTGCAGGAACCCAAAGAGATCAAATTGTAGCAGAAGCAAAAAAGCATTTAGGAAAACCTTATACACAAAAACATCCTGATCGATTAGGACCGAACAAGTTTGATTGTTCTGGACTGACTCGCTATGTATTTTTGCAAGTAACGGGGAAAAATATTGGTGATTGGACTGTACCACAAGAAAAATCAGGAACAAAAGTATCTATTTCTAAAGCAACGATTTCGCAATTACAACCAGGGGATCTTCTTTTTTGGGGAAATACTGGTGCTACCTATCACGTAGCACTTTACATTGGTAATGGACAATATATTCATGCTCCAAACTATGATACTAATGTTGAAGTATCTCAGATTTGGTGGTCAGAATTTCCACCTAGCTTTGCCTTAAAAATGAACTTATCAGATCCTGTCGCTCAAGGAGAACCTATTAATGATGGCTCGTATGTCACCATCACTAAAAAAGGATACGATATCTATAATTCATTTGACTGGTCAATAAAGACTACTTCCGACAAAATACTTAATAACACCTACCAAGCTAAAGTAAAATATAACCATTCAAACGGTATCACTTATTTTTCTTTATATGACAGCAATGGAACTTGGCAAGGCTATGTCAATTCCAAGGCCGTAGAAAAGGGCGCTGGGAAACAAGGCGCTTGGATGAAAAATGATGACTTTGTCACCGTTACAAAAAATGGCGGTACTATTTGGGGCAATATTGATGATTTTTCTTCCGTAAAAGGTAGTACAACTAGTCTTTATCAAAAAACCTATCATGCTCAAGGTCGTTACAATCACTTTTCGGGACAAGTTTATTATTCTTTATATGACAGTAATGGCGCTTGGCAAGGTTTTATTAACAAAAGAGATGTGGAGCGAGGTGCTGGGAAACAAGGCGCTTGGATGAAAAATGATGACTTCGTCACCGTTATAAAAAAAGGCGGTACTGTTTGGAGTAACATTGATGATTTTTCTTCCGTAAAAGGTAGTACAACTAGTCTTTATCAAAAAACCTATCATGCTCAAGGTCGTTACAATCACTTTTCGGGACAAGTTTATTATTCTTTATATGACAGTAATGGCGCTTGGCAAGGTTTTATTAACAAAAGCGATGTGGAGCGAGGTGCTGGGAAACAAGGCGCTTGGATGAAAAATGATGACTTCGTCACCGTTATAAAAAAAGGCGGTACTATTTGGAGTAACATTTATGATTTTTCTTCCGTAAAAGGCAGTACCACTAGTCTTTATCAAAAAACCTATCATGCTCAAGGTCGTTACAATCACTTTTCGGGACAAGTTTACTATTCTTTATATGATAGTAAAGGTATCTGGCAAGGGTTCATCAACAAGAGAGATGTGGAACGAGGTGCTGGGAAGCAAGGCGCTTGGATAAGCAATAATGAACAAGTGACGATTGCAAAAAAAGATTACACTATTTGGGGAGATATTAACACTTTTTCTTCAAAAAAAGGAACTACTAATAATATATACAAAAAAGTTTACCATGCACAAGGACGTTACAATCACTTTTCAGGTACAGTTTATTATTCTTTATACGATAATAATAAAAAATGGATTGGGTTTATTAACAAAACAGGTGTATCTGTTAATCATTAATTTAATAATTTTTTCCACTCTCAAAAAATAATCCAAACCATCAAGGAGTCACAATAAAATATTGTGACTTTTTTAACAGTTAACTATATATTGCTAAAATTGAAGAATTGATAACTATTCATTTCATAAGAAAATATTCCAAAATAATTAATTTTTCATTTTCCTATTTAAATAACTCTAACAACTCTCTTTATTTTAAGTTACAATAAACAAAATACTTATGACAGAGGTGCCAAATGAAAATTGTTCACACTAAAGATACTATGAGTGATATCTACTTAGATGCAGTTAAAATTCGTCGTCAGGTGTTTATGTTGGAACAAGGAGTTCCTGGTGAAATTGAAATCGATAAATATGAAGCAGCTTGTATTCATTTTGTTTTGTATGGCGATAACAACGAATCTATTGCTACTTGTCGTTTATTACCGCTTGCAGAGGGAATGATAAAATTACAGCGCATGGCCGTTCAAAAAGAGTTTAGAGGTCATGATTATGGTCGCGTGATCGTAGAAAGCGCTGAGCAATTTGCAAAAGAGCAAGGATACAACACAATTACTTTAGGTGCTCAAATTACCGCACTTGGCTTCTATGAAAAAATGGGGTATATCAAAGAAGGTGAAATGTTTCTTGATGCCGCTATTGAACATTATCAGATGAATAAACAGTTTTAGTTTATTTAGCCAAATAAAAAGTCACCCAAGAAAAACTTAATCAAGTTCTACTTGGGTGACTTTTTTCATTTAACATCTTACATTGGCTATTTCTTTGATAGCTCTTGGTATCGCTTATACCAAATATCGACATAGGCTTCAGAAAATGGGCCTTTTTCATTATTAATCCAATCCACTAACGTCTTAACATTTTCTTTTAGAATAAAATCAATATCTTCAGGATACTCCATTATTTTGCTATGAAATTCATATTCATCGACATCTAATAAGCGTTTTTCCCCATCAGGAAAAACTTTGATATCCAAATCATAATCAATATATTTCAACGCTTCATCATCTAAAAGATAAGGTGACGCCAGATTGCAGTAATAAGAAACCCCCTTTTCTCTAATCATCGCTATTATGTTGAACCAGTATTTTTTATGAAAATAAACAATAGCTGGTTCACGAGTAACCCAACGCCTACCATCAGACTCTGTCACCAAAGTATGATCGTTGACACCAATCAAAGAATACTCGCTTGTTTTTAATACCATAGTATCTCGCCATGTTCGATGCAAATGTCCATCGTGTTTGTAACTTTGAATCGTTACAAATTCACCTTCTTTTGGAATTGCCATAGTCCCCCAACTTTCCCTAGTACGAAAAATCGCTTCTCAAAGCTGATTACTCTTCGTTTGGGTGTTCATTACACCGATATCATTATAATTATATCATAATTTTCAGCTTTGCATACTAAGTAGTTTGTTTTCTCACAGCGATGAGGAATATCTTTTGAAATATAGGGCTTGCTTTTAGTTTTTTTATAAAGTTGAAATTGAGATGTTTTTAAAGAAAGGCTAGCTCTGTCCCCAACACTTAACGTAGAGTACCAACCTATATTTCAATCTACTAGCTCTAAACAGAGCTAGACCGTGAAATTGATTAAAATACATGACATATCTCCACCATTCCACCACTAAAACTAGTATAACATTAAATCAAAATGAGAAAAAGCCTATTTCTACCGCTATTTTCAGCAAAATTCTGGTGCGAATCTCCTAGGCTTTTTATGTGCACTTGGGGTTTGCACCAAGAAATTATTCTTTTTTTCTAAATTCTTTTTTGTACAGATCTAACATCTTTTGCTGGGGTTTTGGAAAAACATAGTTTGAGAATGTTTCTTTTGTTGCCCAAGTTTGGTTTTCATTTTTAGCTGTTAATCCTGTTTGACGCCCATAGAAAACTAGGATATGCCATTTTAAATGACTGAAAATATGTGTTACTTCACCTAAGGTTCGCTTTTGCCAAACAACTTGTGAATGATCTTCGAAAATTTCTGGATTTTCTTCAGCAACTAACAGTGGTTCTTCAAAATCAAGTGATAGTTGCTGATCATCTTTCACCCACATTTTCTGTAGAAATTCAAAGCGGTCTTTGCTGACTTCTGCAATTGGAAACAACCACATATTCGCTAGTAAGCCTTTAGAATCACGCTGTTCTAATAAAAATTCTTGCTGATTATTTTCAATGATTCCTCCGATATAATAAACATCTTTTGGTTTCATTTTTTTTGATTTAACTGGAAAATTTGTCATCGTATTATTTTTGTAACTCAAGCAATACGATTGGATTGGACACTCTTCACATTTTGGTGATGTCGGGGTACAAATACCTGAACCCAGATCCATCATTGCCTGATTAAAATCACCTGGCCGCTTCTGATCAATGATTCTATACATTGCTTCTTCAAACACTTTTCGACTGCTTGGTTTGGCAATATCATCACTGATCTCAAACAAACGGCTGACCACCCGCATAACATTGCCATCGATCGCAGGTTCGGGGATTTGAAAAGCAATACTGCCAATCGCACCAGCCGTGTATGGGCCAATTCCTTTTAGTTGGAGAATTTCTTCAATGGTTTGAGGCATCTGACCGTCAAACTCAGTCATGATCTGTTGCGCTGCAACTTTTAAATTTCTTGCTCTTGAATAGTAACCTAACCCTTCCCATGCTTTCAATAAACGATCATCTGGTGCCTCAGCTAAGTCTTTGATCGTTGGAAACCACTCCATAAAACGATAATAATAATCGATCACCGTATCCACACGAGTCTGTTGTAACATGATTTCTGAAATCCAAATACGATATGGATCTAAATTAACACGCCAAGGTAAATTTCGCTTTTCTTTTTCATACCAATTAATAAACTCTTCTTGAAAAGCCTGTAGTTCAGTAGCACTCCAAGTTTCCCAATACTTCTCATACTTCATTCTCTAATTCCTTTTCATCAAAATATTGCTGAATCAAATCTGAGTCAAAACGTTTTTGAAACAGCCCTTGTTTAACTTTCATCACACGTTTATAGGGATCCAATTTACGGTGTTTTTCCCATAATTTATCTCCTTCTTTTCTGATCACATCTAATTCTTGTTCTTCATCTTTTTCAAAGGATAGCTCTTCAAGTGCTAAATCAATCACTTCCCGATTGAACCCTTTTTGCATCAAGTGCATTTGAACTTTTTGTACAGCATCTTTAAAACTCTTTGTTCGATAACGTCTCATCGCTTTTTCAGCTGTTGCTTTTGCTACTTCTACTTGATCATCCATAGTATAAAAAGTTAACCCATGTTGAATGTCTTCTTCATTCAAGCCTTTTCGTTTTAGTTGTTGTTCGATCATTTTGGGTCCTTTATCACTTGTTCGCATTAAGGTACGGACATAACTTTCACTAAAAATTTTATCGTCTAAGAGGTTCATTTCTTCCAGGCGGATCACAATTGTTTTGCGATCTTCTGGCAAGATTTCTTTTTCCTTTAAATAATCTAAAATTTCTTTTTTTGAGCGTAATTGATAACTCAGATAATTTAAAGACATTTGTAAACCAACATCATAAGAACCTGATTTTTTTATTTGTTCGATCTCAGATTCTGTTAATTCTTGGCCTTTTAATAGGCGCTGACGAACTAAGGTATCCTCTGAGACCCGTAATTTTTCTCCTGAAGACAGCCAGATAAGATAAAACTGACCTTTGTCTTTGGTGATTTTTGTAATTGTTTCCATCTTTCTCCGCCTTTCTAGTGAGAACATATATTCTACTATAACATACATTTGCTAGAAGCTAAACTAGGCAAATTGTGCTAAAATAAGAAATATCGTTATATTTGATTAACAGATCTTCGGATCAAAAGGATGGAATTATGACCACACAACTTTTAAAAGAGGGACAAACGATCCCTTTAAAAATAAAACGTTTAGGAATCAACGGAGAAGGTATTGGCTATTATAAAAAGACGATTGTTTTTGTTCCAGGCGCTTTACCAAAAGAAGATGTCTCAGTGGAAATCACTAAAATAGCTCCACGTTTTGTGGAAGGACAATTAAAAAAGATAGTAAAGGCAGCACCTGAACGGGTTGTACCACCCTGTCCTGTTTATGAAACATGCGGTGGCTGTCAGCTGCAGCATTTAGCTTATCCGGCCCAGCTACTTTTCAAAAAAGATTTATTGAAGCAATCATTAAATAAATTCAGACCAAGAAATTTTGAAAACTATTCAACACCTAAAACTATGGGAATGAAAAATCCTTGGAATTATCGTAATAAAGCGCAATTTCAACTACGTAAAATCGATGGTGAAGTTGAAGCTGGTCTTTATCAAGCTGATTCTCATCGCCTAGTTCCTATCGATGATTGTCTAGTTCAACAACCTGCGACAACTAAAGTCATGAACGCCTTGGTAGAATTGCTGAACAAATACCAGTTGCCAATCTATAACGAACGGAAAAACAGTGGCATTTTCCGAACACTCATGGTGCGTGTCGGTATTAAAACGAATGAAGTTCAGGTCGTTTTTATCACACAATCCGTAAAATTCCCACAAAAAAAAGCCTTGATCGATGAAATTACGCAGCACTTACCAGAAGTGGTATCGATCATGCAAAACGTTCAAAACAAAAGAACTTCAATCGTCATGGGTGATGAGACAATCCATGTTTGGGGCAAAGAAAGTATTGAAGAGAAGATCAATGAAATAACCTTCGATTTATCTCCTAGAGCATTTTTCCAGTTAAATCCTGAACAAACTGAAGTGTTATACAGCGAAGCTGTGAAAGCGTTGGATTTACAGCCCAACGAAACAGTTGTAGATGCTTACTGTGGTGTTGGAACAATTGGTTTAAGTATTGCTAAACAAGCGAAAGAAGTTCGTGGAATGGATATTATTCCAGCTGCGATCGAAGATGCAAAAATGAATGCTGAACGCTTAGGTGTCACAAATACCCATTATGAAGTAGGAACAGCCGAAGAGTTGCTACCAGAATGGTTTCAGAATGGTTTTAAACCTGATGCGATCATTGTTGATCCACCAAGAACTGGATTGGATCAAAAGCTACTAAAAGCAATCTTAAAGCAACCTCCGAAGAAGATGGTTTATATCTCTTGTAACGTATCCACACTTGCAAAAGACTTGGTTGATTTAACTAAAGTCTTTGATGTGCAATACTTACAATCTGTAGATATGTTTCCACAAACTGCACGTTGCGAAGTGGTTGTGAAATTGACTAAGAGGTAACATGCTAAAATAAGAAAAACCGAAGATTAAAAATCATGAAAAAGATTTTTAATCTTCGGTTTTTTAGTGATTCTAAAGCTCAACTATTTTTTCCAACGATCTAATTTTTTTAATTGAAATGGATAAAATGTTGATAAAAAGAACTGACCAATACCACTACCGCTTCCTCTGCAATTCTTTTTTCCTCTTGCTAACATCTGATCATAGGTAATATCTGGTTCAATAAATTGACCATTTTCATAACATAAATGACAATATTTTTCTGATAATGACCCCCTTGATTCTGTCCCATGGGTACTTTCTTCCAGTGGCATACCGCAGCTTTGACAAAATTTACTCATAATTTCACCTCTATGATACACCAAGTTTTATGAATAAAATTCCTTATGGTAGAAATGTCGGTTTGGTCATAGAAGTAACTGATCCTGATAAATTAACTCATTATTTCACTAAATTATCGGAAGATGCGACAAATGTCATGTCTTACAAAAAACAGACTGGTCGGAATTATTCGGTCAGGTAACAGATAAGTTCGGGATTAATTGGTCGTTTAATTTGATTTAAATTTTTAAGCTAAAAATTAATTGCAAAGAAGTGACAGAGACAAAACTCTATGAGCTGTATCTTCGTCACTTCTTTTATTCTTAAAGCTGTTCCCCATTACTTGCAATCACTTGCTTCATCCAAACGTAACTATCCTTTAAATAACGTTTTTGACTTCCCTTTCCATAATCATCTTGATCTACATAAATAAACCCGTAGCGTTTACTCATTTCCGAAGAAGAGCAGCTAATAATATCGATGGGTCCCCAAGCACAATATCCCCTAAGATCAACACCGTCTTTGATTGCTTCTTTCATTTGCTCGATATGTGCTCGGTAATAATCGATGCGATAGTCATCGTGAACACTACCATCTTCTTCTAACTGATCATAACAACCAATACCATTTTCAGTGATATAGATTGGACATTGATAACGATCATAAAAGGAATTTAATAACGTTCTTAACCCAAGTGGATCGATCGTCCACCCCCAAGGATTTGCAGGAAGTGATTTATTTCGATAAGGCTCATCGTGTTTAGCATCGCAAATTTGAGTATAGTAATAAGAAAATGATAGATAATCGGCTGTATTTTTTAAAATTGTTTCATCTTCTTCAGCAAATTCAAGCTTAATGCCATGTTCTTCAAAATAACGAAACGCATAACCTGGATAATATCCTCGTAGTAATACATCGGCAAAGAAATACTGCATTTGGTTGATTTTCAAGGTTGCTAGCACATCTTCTGGATTACAAGTAGCCGCATATTCTGGCCCGCCACAAAGCATCATTCCAACTTGATAATTTTCATCGACCTGATGAGCGTATTCAGTAGCCAAAGCTGTTGCTACTATCATATGATGAACGCCCTGATATTTCGCTTGCTGCAGATTTTCCACTTGATCCTCTGCGATACCTAAATGGTTGAACGATTCATGACCGATCAAATTGATTTGATTGATGACAATCCAATATTTTACTTTGCCTTGATAGCGGTCAAAAATAACTTTACAATAGCGAACAAAGAAATCAACTACTTCTCTTGAATACCAACCTTGATAATTCAATGTAAGGTTCAGTGGCATTTCATAATGAGAAAGAGTGATCATCGGTTCCATCCCATTAGCAATAATTTCATCAATCAATTTATCATAAAAAAGTAGCCCTGCTTCATTTGGTTCCAGTTCATCACCATTTGGGAAAATCCGTGACCAATCGATTGATGTTCTAAATAACTTTAGCCCCATCTCTCCTAGTAACTTTAAATCTGCTGGATACGTTTCTTTAAAATTGATCCCCCATCTTTTCGGGAAAATCCCTGTTTTACTATGAAGAGCTTCTTCAATATAGGTTGTAGAAATCTCAGCATTCGATCTTTTTTCTAGTGGTAGATCCGCTCTAAATTCATTGATATCCGCAACGCTTGTGCCTTTGCCTTCATATTCATAAGCGCCTTCACATTGATTAGCTGCAACAGCTCCGCCCCATAAAAAATCTTTTGGAAATCCAGTTGGTACCTGATACATAGCTTTGGCCTCTTTTCTTTATTTTTTTTCAAGTAATGATAAGCGTTCATCAATTTGTTTCGCTATTTTAATCAAGTGATTAGCCATGTTGATTTCACTATAAATCGTCATTAAAGTATCCTGAGCATGTGTAAACAATAGTGAATGCTCATGTACATTGACTTCTTCACTCATTTCACTTTGAATTGCCTCTGTCTGAACTTTATGTGCCGCTGTTATATTGGTTTTAGCAACTTTCATTTCTTCAGCTGCTGTTTCAAAATCGTTTTTCTCAGTTGCAATAAGGGCATTTTTACAATTAACTCTAGCATCTCCAGCAAATAAAATAATTTTCATGGCTTGTTGTGACAATAAATCGTCCATCTATTAAGCCTCCTTCAACGTTTGATTTTCTGCTTTGGTTTCTTGATCATCGTATGCTTTGAAAAATGGATACCAAATAACCGTAGATATCGCAAAAATGACCAGCATTAAAATAATTCCAGTGATTGTCCCGGTCGTAAACCACGTAGCAAATGGAAATGGACAATACCATAATTCAAATTGAACTTTAGGAATTGGCGCAAAGGGAATGACTTTTGTAAAAATATAAATCACTATTGGCAAAACAATTCCCTGTAGCCACATTGGAATCATCAATAACGGATTCCACGCAACTGCTCCAAAAATCACGGGTTCATTAATATTAAAAATTGATGGCACAATACAAGCTTTCCCTAATGCACTGATTTTCTTAGAGCGAGCCCGCATCATCATTAGCACCAGCGGCATCGTACAACCAATCCCTCCAATCCATAGATAAGCTGAGTATAAAGTACTGCTTGTCACCAAATTTAAGGTTTCAACAGAAGCCGTACCATTTTGAACAAGGGCAATATTTTCTGCAATCGCTTTTAGTAAAACGGGCTGTACCACAGGCGTTAGTACCCAAGTAGAAATCCCCATAGAATAAAGGAAGCAAATCAAGAACATCATTCCCACAAAACCTCCAGGTGATTCCATAAAACTAGATAGCGGCATGAAAATACTTAAAACAATATTATATAAATCCACTTTCATGATCAACACAACGACCCAGCCAAAAAGAATAATAATGCCGATCGGTAACATTGAATCAAACCAAGCTCTAACAAAATCTGGAATCACAGATTCTTCTTTAAAGAACGTAAATTTCCCTAAAGTTACTAAAACAAATCCAGCAATCAAGCCCGCAACAATTGCCACAAACATCCCGCCAGCACCTAGTGCATCATGTCCAAAACCGACCACACCATCTTTTTCGATTTGTGGTGAAATAATCATCAAGAACAGCACTAAACCGCTCATTCCAGCTACAATTCTTTGTTTGCGCAATCTTTTTTTCTCCATTAAGTTAAAAGGGATCAAGAAAGCCACAAACAATGAAATTTTGCCCATCGTCCAGCCAAAAGGCACCCAAAAACTTGGTAGAGCTGGAAAATATTCATTCAAAATAGCCAACATTGAAAAAATCGACCCTAAGAAAATAAAAGGCAACGTCTGCATGATTGAATCTTTAATACTGACAATCCAAGGATTATTGTTTACTTTGTTCATTTTAGGTGAGAAACTATTTTCCAACCAAAAGATCAACTTATTCATATTTACGTCTCCTTTTTCTTCACTGTTCGTCTTCTTTTAACGAACTTAGCAAGTGTTCAACTGCAGCATCCCCATCTAGCGTTGCATAGTATTCTTTTTTCATCAAAATCACTTTAACTGGAAATCCGTGAATAATCTCATCAATTTCATCAATGATATATTCAAGATGCGGTCCAACCATCAAAGCATCGATCTCCTCAATATAATTCTCGATCTCCGATTCACTTCTTGCAACAATACTCATGTCTAAATTTTTTACTTTGGCCGCCTTGCGCATATTGGCTGCCATAAACCCACTACTGGCACCTGACCCACAGACTAATAATACGTTTAAATCACTCATGTTTTCTCCTCCTAATTTAAAAGCATAGCGGGCTCGTCCAGTCTCGACTGAAAAATAGGAAAATCTGTTTGTGACGCTTTTTGTCACAGGCAGATTTTCTCTTTTTTCCGAGACCTTCAATCCTTAGAGCTTTAGCTCTTAGGAATTGATGAGATCGAAGTAGAGCGTAGTGACTAGCCCGCATAGCTAGATAACATATGGTAACAACGTTCCACTTCACTTCAACTTGTACTTTTCAACATTTTAATAACAGAAGGACGCAACGTTCCTTTCAGTCACCTTGTACCAAGTCTTTTCGTGCGACGAGTAATCGCAGGAGCATTCAACATCAACTCAGTTCTTCGTTGTGTTTCTTGGCATGTTTCAAAGTAAAAGCGTAGCAGGCTCGTTCAACTCCGACTGGAAAAAAGAAGCTACCGCTTTTTTCGAATAAAGCAAAATCAGCTTGTTACTATATTCTTATCATCTATGATTTACACTTCTCTATCAAATATGATTTTTTCCTCGTCTTCTCAGTTTAGCGGAAACAACTGTACTTGATTTGTTATTTAAAAGCACGAATAATAGAGGATATAAAAAAGAGAGGAGCAGACATTGTGTCCTTAAACAAGAAAGAAACGGCCCTAGTAAAGCTATTAATCCAACATCACAATTGGTTATCTGCAACTTATCTAGCAGAAGCGTTATCTACATCAACACGAACGATTCGCAATTATGTATCGCGAATCAATCAAAGTGCGAAGCTTGAAATGATCCAATCTTCTAGGCAAGGTTATAAAATCGATAATACACTTAGAATCGAAGATTTTATTTCTCGAACTGAGCAAGATCTAAATACGCCTATTGAGCGTATAAATTACTTGATGAACCTATTGATCAAGCATAAAAATGTCGATTACTTTGATGTAGCAGAAATATTATTTGTCAGCATTCCAACTATTGAAAAAGATACCCTCCGCTTACGTAAAAAAATGTCTAAATATCATTTGAAAATCATCAAACATGGGCATTTTCTAAGTATGGAAGGTGATGAATCAAACTTTAGAAAACTGGCTGGCGATATGTTACAAGATGAAGCTTTACAAAACTTTCAATCTTTGGACCATATTCAGACAATCTTTCCAGAGATTTCTATTGAGACGATCCAAAAAATCGTGATCGACCGCTTAAGTAGCCAGCACCTTTATATTAATGGTTATGCAATCAACAGTTTATTACTACACATTGCCATCGCTATCAATCGTCAGCTCCATCATCAACGCTTTGAGACAGATCTTATTCCTGAACTATTTACGAAGGATCAACTTGAATATTTACTTGCTACTCAGATTGGAAAAGATCTCGATCAAGCTTTTGCTGTCGAAATGGACCTTTATGAAATCAACAATCTAACTCTCTTATTAATGACTAAAATCTCTCCAGCTAACGACGCCTTTTTGAAAAATTACATGGAAACTTCAGTTTATACATTTATTTCAACTATGATGGAAACCGTTGCAGAAAAATATTTTATTACACATATCTCAGATGAATTAGTTTTGAACTTAGCGATCCACGTTTCCAACTTGATCTCACGAGCAAAAAACGGAAAACAAGTTCGGAATCCATTATCTGAAGAAATCAAACAATCTTATGCTTTCATTTATGAAGTAGCTGTTTTTATAGCTAAACAAATTCAAAAACATATCAATATTCCAATTTCAGATGATGAAATCACGTTTATTGCGCTTCATATTGGTTCTTATTTTGAGGAAAAATTCGAGACTGAGAATAAATTAAGTTGTGTGATTTATACACCGGAATACTATGATATGCACCAACGTTTGATTTATAAAATTAGTGATACATTCAAATCTAGTTTAAATATTTTAGGAACTTTTTATCGATTGGACACTGAAAGTTTAGCAAAAATAAAGCAAGCAGATTTAACTCTAGCAACTATTGAATTGAAGGAGCTGACGCATGTCGTCCAAATTTCACCATTTTTCTCAGGAAAAGATACTGAAAAAATCCAACAATCCATCCAAATAGTGAAACAGGAGAAATTACTGAACGCATTAAAAGAAAGCATTCAAACTTACTTAACACCTGAACGATTTCAACGAAATATTTATTTAAAAAATCCTACTGAATATATTGATTATTTGGGTACTCAATTGGTTGAACATAACTTTATAGATACTCACTTTATTGAATTAATCAATGAGCGCGAAAAAATGTCAGCCACTTCATTCAATAATTCAGTAGCTTTACCTCATGCGATTGAAATGAGTGCAAATAAAACGGGGATCTCGATTATTTTAAACGATCAACCTGTCAAATGGGGAACCCACTACGTGCAAGTCATCATCATGATCGTTATGAATCAGAATGATATGAAAAAATTTAGGCAATTATTTGATTTTATGATTGATACATTTTCAAATCAGAAAAAATTGGAAAACCTTTTAAAGGTTGAAGATTATGAAGAGTTTATTGATGAATTGTTCAATTAATTATTATTTAAATAGGCCCCTTAAAGAATTTAGTAAATAAGAAAACCGCCAGGAGAATTTGATCTCATAGCGGTTTTCTACTTGTGCAGCTTACTTTTTACCTACAAAAAAGGAAACGACTGCAACTAAAATTACAGCACCGATAATTGATGGAAATAATGCCATACCGGCAACTTGTGGTCCCCAACTTCCTAGAAGTGATTGACCGATTGATGAACCGACAAGACCCGCAATAATATTGAAAATCCAGCCCATCGATTTACCTTTACTTGTGATTGCCCCGGCAATTGCACCGATAACACCACCTACGATTAAAACCCATAACCAATGCATAATGTGCCCCCCTTATTTTTAAAAGTGTAGCGACCTTGCGAAACTAGATAACATCTAGGGCAACGAACACGTACTTTTAAATAGAATAACTATAAAAATGATTACTTTGTTATGTTAACAGATTATCGACTTTCTTGCGAAAGAAATGCATTTTACATTTGCTTTATATCATTTTTTTATCACTTTATCTTCATTCCTTCTATTCTTTTCTTCACTACTATACTTTTTTATATTATTTTATAATACAAAAAAAGCTAGAATCCAAATGGATTCTAGCTTGAAATTTAATCTTAAAAAGATTATTTTACTGTTACTGAAGCGCCAACTTCTTCTAAAGCAGCTTTTAAAGCTTCTGCTTCATCTTTAGAAACGCCTTCTTTAACTGGTGCAGGAGCGCCATCAACTACAGCTTTAGCTTCTTTCAAGCCAAGACCAGTTGCTTCACGAACTGCTTTGATAACTTTAACTTTTTGATCTCCAGCTGCAGTTAATTCTACAGTGAATTCAGTTTGTTCTTCGCCAGCTGCTGCTGCAGGGCCTGCAGCTGCTACAGGAGCTGCTGCAGATACGTCAAATTTTTCTTCAATAGCTTTTACTAAGTCGTTTAATTCTAAAATAGTTGCGCCTTCTAATTCTGCAACAATGTTTTCAATGTTCAATGCCATTATGGTTTCCTCCGTTTTAATAATTCATTATTTTTAGTTTAATTTATTGCTAAGCTGCAATTATGCAACTTCTTCTTCTTTTTCTGCCACTGCTTTGACAGCGTAAGCCACTTGTCTGACTGGCGCTTGTAATACAGATAATAGCATAGAAAGTAGTCCATCGCGACTTGGAAGTTTTGCTAAAGATGTCATTTCTTCTACTGAAGATACTTTACCTTCAATAATGCCACCTTTGATTTCCAATGCTTTGGCAGTACTTGCAAATTCGTCGATGATTTTAGCAGGTGCTACTACATCGTCGTTACTGAAAGCGACTGCTGTAGGGCCTGTAAATACTTCGTCCATACCTTCTAATCCAGCTTTTTTAGCTGCACGTGAAAGAATAGAGTTTTTGATAACTTTCATTTCAACATTTGCATCACGCAATTGTTTACGTAAGTTTGTCACTTCTTCTACAGTTAAACCACGGTAGTCAACAATGACTACAGAAGCTGCTGCTTGGAACTTAGCTGTTGCTTCTTCGACTAAGGTTTCTTTTTTAGCGATTGCTGCTTCACTCATTTATTTTCACCTCCTGATGATTGATGGGTAGAGCTTGGGTTATCATAAGTTAGTTAGAAGCTTCTAAAGAAACTTCGCTCACTTTGTTCGCCAAGTATTGTTTTACATCGTCTTTTTTTCAAAAAGTCGTGTAAAACAACAAAACTCCATGCCACCGTTGACATAGAGGGACGTAATTGTATGTATCAACAATTGTCCTCGGTAGGAAATTAAGACTTGCGTCACCTACTGTCTTCGGTACAGTTAATTATTAACCTCACTCACTTTACCATACGGAAAGTGAGTGAGTCAAGAATAAATTTAAAATTCATTCAACTTTTCTAATTAGAAAGAAGCTTGGTCAACGTGGATTCCAGGTCCAAATGTTGTTGTTACTGAAATGTTTTTAATATATTGACCTTTTGCTGCTGATGGTTTAGCTTTCAACAATACATCGTTGATTGTATTGAAGTTTTCTAGTAATTTTTCATTATCAAATGAAACTTTACCGATTGGTACGTGGATGTTTCCAGCTTTGTCAACACGGTAAGTTACTTTACCAGCTTTTACTTCGTTAACAGCTTTTGTTACGTCCATTGTTACAGTACCAGTTTTAGGGTTAGGCATAAGACCTTTAGGACCTAAGACACGACCTAATTTACCAACTTCAGCCATCATGTCTGGAGTTGCTACAACTACGTCAAAGCCAAACCAGCCACCTTGGATTTTTTGAACCATGTCAGCATCGCCTACGTAATCAGCGCCAGCAGCTTCCGCTTCTTTCGCTTTTTCGCCTTTAGCGAAAACTAAAACGCTTTGTGTTTTACCAGTTCCGTTAGGTAATACTACTGCACCACGGATTTGTTGGTCTGCTTTTTTAGGGTCTACATTTAAACGGTAAGCAACTTCAACAGTTGCGTCAAATTTTGCAATATTTGTTTCTTTAGCCAAAGCGATTGCTTCTGCTACAGGGTAAACTTTTGTTGCTTCAACTTTTTTTAATGCATCTTGCATTTTTTTGCTTTTTTTAGCCATTTTGTTTCCTCCTTGATTGTGGTTATAACGGTCGAACCTCCCACGTAATTCATATCTTTGAATATGAAATAAACTGAGAAGCTACTTCTTTGGGTTCTATTAGAATAAAAATTATCCTACAGTGATTCCCATGCTTCTTGCAGTTCCTTCAACCATGCGCATAGCCGCTTCAACGTCTGCTGCGTTTAGGTCTGCCATTTTAAGTTCAGCGATTTCTTTCACTTGATCTTTAGTAACGTTCGCTACTTTTGTTTTGTTTGGCTCACCAGAACCTTTTTCGATTTTTGCAGCTTTTTTCAATAATACTGCAGCTGGTGGTGTTTTTGTAATAAATGTAAATGAACGATCTTCATATACAGAGATTACAACTGGAATGATCAAACCAGCTTGATCAGCTGTACGAGCGTTGAATTCTTTAGTGAATCCCATAATGTTGATACCCGCTTGACCTAGTGCTGGACCTACTGGTGGAGCTGGTGTTGCTTTACCTGCAGGAATTTGCAATTTAACTAATTTTTCTACTTTTTTTGCCACGAGACATACCTCCTTGAGTCCGTGATGTGGTTAATTGGAGATGAAGATTTCTCCTCCCACGTTATTCTTTGACGAATCAAAGAAAACCTGTATGCAAAAATGCACACTTAAATAGTATACTCTGCTTCTGATTAAATTTCAATACCCTTTCACTCTTTTTATCCTTTGTTTTTGCAATTGAAATGAGAAGAAGATAAGTTTTTCTCGCATTTTTATTACGCTTCTAGTTTCTTCGCCATAATTATGATAGACTTTCGTTAGAAAAATCCCGATTTTAAATCAAAGGACAGGTGAAATAAACAATGGAAAATTTACGTTATAGAAGTGTTTTTGACATTATCGGTCCCGTTATGATTGGACCAAGTAGTTCTCATACTGCTGGAGCTGCCCGAATTGGTAAGATTGTCCGTAGCATTTTTGGTGAACAACCAGAAACAGTAGATATTTATTTGTATGAATCATTTGCAAAAACCTATCGAGGTCACGGTACAGACATCGCCTTAGTTGGTGGTCTTCTCGATATGGAGCCTGATGATGAGCGCCTTGCTGATTCCTTAAAAATCGCCCATGAACGGGATATGGAAGTTTTATTTGTGCCTCTTAAAGAAAAGGCTGAGCATCCAAATTCAGTCAAATTGCTGGTTTCTAAGGGAGATCGAAAACTTTCTGTCACTGGAATCTCAATTGGTGGCGGAAATATTCAAATTTCGGAGCTAAACGGTTTTAAGCTTTCATTGACGATGGGAACCCCAACCTTTATTATCGTGCATCAAGATGTCCCAGGAATGATCGCCAAGGTCACTAATCTGCTCTCTGATACAGATATCAATATTGGTACTATGACTGTGACCCGTGAATCAAAAGGGGAAAAAGCCATCATGATCATCGAGATCGATCATGCGGATATTGGTGATATCACGATGAAGTTAGTACAGATCCCTCATATTTATAGTGTAAATTATTTTGATTAATTTAAATTAAAGGAGCAAACTAGTTATGTTTCTATCTATAAAAGAATTAGTGCAACAAGCGGAAAATTTTTCATCAGTTGCTGAATTGATGATCACAACTGAGATTGAAAATCATGGTCATAGCCGAGAACGAATCATTGAAACCATGGAACGAAATCTGGCTGTTATGAAGCAATCGATCGAAGAAGGTGTGGATGGCGTAACTTCGGTCACGGGTATTACTGGTGGCGATGCCGTGCGTATGAATGACTATATTCAAGCAGGAAACTTTTTAAGCGGTGAAACAATTTTAACGGCGGTCAGAAATGCCGTTGCAGTCAATGAAGTCAATGCAAACATGGGCTTGATCTGTGCAACACCCACTGCTGGAAGTGCTGGAGTCGTCCCTGGTGTGTTGATGGCAGCAATTGAAAAGCTACAGCTGACGCATGAACAGCAATTAGATTTCTTGTTTACAGCCGGCGCTTTTGGTCTGGTCATTGCAAATAATTCCTCAATCAGTGGGGCTGAAGGCGGCTGCCAAGCCGAAGTAGGTTCAGCTAGTGCTATGGCAAGTGCTGCTTTAGTTTGTGCAGCTGGTGGTACTGCTGGGCAAGCAGCTCAAGCAATTGCGATTACTTTAAAAAATATGATGGGGTTGATTTGTGATCCTGTAGCAGGACTTGTTGAAGTTCCCTGTGTAAAACGAAATGCATTAGGATCATCGCAAGCTTTTATTTCAGCAGACATGGCATTGGCTGGTATCCGTAGTGTGATACCACCAGATGAAGTTGTCGCTGCAATGTATCAAGTTGGTCGTCAAATGCCACAGATTTTTAAAGAAACAGCTGAAGGTGGCTTAGCCGTAACACCCACTGCTCAACGATTAGCAAAAGAAATCTTGGATAATCAAACTGAGAATACAACAAAATAATAAGAAAAACAGCCGCTAAAACGTCAGCATTTTAGCAGCTGTTCTTTTTTAATCCATTTTTGGTTGTAATAATGTAGTGATGCCAATTCGATTATACAGATTGATCGTCCCAATCAATACCAACAATTCTCCAATTTCTTTTTCATTGTAATATTGTTGTAGCTCTTGATAGGTCTTATCACTTACACCACCTTGATGGATCAGCGTGATTTCCTTCGTAAAAGCTAGAACTGCACGTTCTTCTGCTGTATAAAAAACGGCTTCTTCCCAGGCCACTAATCCAATGACTCTTTGTAATGTCTCCCCTTTTGCTAAGGCATCTTTTGAATGCATATCAATACAAAAGACACAGCCGTTTAATTGAGAAGCATAGATTTTAATCAGTTCCTGTAAGCTTTCACTGATACTGCCAGTTTTTCCAATTTGATCTAGTTCAGCAATTTTTTGATAAGCTGCACTATTTTCTTTTGGTAATAAAAATCTTGTTTTGCTCATTTTATGATCCCCTTTGATCTATATTTGTTGTTACACTTATAAGACCAATCAGCAGTATAAAACGTGACAGCATTTATAAAATATTTTTCAACTTATCAGGATTGTTAATAATAAAAATATGCTGGATCTTCGTTTTTTCTTGGTTTAGTCCTAAAAATAAGATACTTTTCAATTGGTTTTGCTCTTTAATAAAGAGACAAGGTTGTTGATAAATCTCACCGATAACACGTTCATCACCAAAAAAATCGTGTGGCATAACACCTTTTAAAAAAGTAAGGATCCGAGTTGCTTTGATCAAAGTTCTTAGTGGTGCACGACGTTTTTGCCCACCATCAATCGACATTTTCGCTTCAGTGGTTAAATAACCCAACAACGGTGCTAAATCCCCACTTTCGATACTGAAGTTGAACAGATCAATAAATTTTTGGTTTTCAGCTTGGCTGGTATTGTCCACAGAAATATCGTTATCCTTAACTGCATTCTTAGCTCGACTTAATAGCTTGCGACTATTTTCATCTGTAATATCCAACAATTCTCCAATTTCCTTATGAGAATAGGTAAACACTTCTTTCATCAGAAAAACCACACGTTCTTGCGGAGTCAATTGTTCTAAAATAACTAATAAAGCGTAGGTGATTTTTTCTTTGCCAATCAAAGGATCTTCTGAATATTCTATTTCTGGTTCCGGAATCCATGGTCCGTAATAATCCACACGCTGAACTTGGGCAGAATTCAGGTAATTGATTGAGCGATTAACAACTAGCTTGGATAAAAAAGCTTTAGGATTTTTTATCAACGTAAAATCCTGTTCCAACCACTTCAACTGAACTTCTTGTAAAATATCTTCTGCTTCTTCTTTCGAGTGACAGATTTGATAAGCAATTGAATAGAGTAAAATGTTGAATTTTTCAAAAATCAAAATAGCTTCATCCATTATTAGGCTTCCTCATTTCAAGTAATCATTGTTTTGTTCATACAACTAGTACCTTATTATAGTTGGTATTATGATTCAATACAATGTTGAACGAAATGCTAAAAAACCATCTCCTTCAGTAGTGAAAGAAATGGTAGTTTTAGTTGTTCTTAAAATGCTTCAATTTCAGCTAATGTCGGCATTCCAGTTTGGGCGCCCAATTTAGTGATTGAGAGAGTGGCACCTTTGCCAGAGAGTTTAATTGCCTCTGGAATTGCCATACCTTTGGCTAGACAGGCAGCTAAAATCCCATTAAAAGTATCCCCAGCCCCCGTTGTATCCACAATCGCAACTTTTTCTGCTGGAATAGTCACAACGTTACTCTCAGTTGTATAGGAAATTCCAGCACCGCCACGAGTGACAATCAGTTGTGTATGATTCGCTTGTGACCAGTTCAACATTTCCTGTTCAAATTGATTAGCATGCGCGATCGAATGTCCTAATAAACCTTCAAATTCTGTTTCATTTGGCGTAATAATATCCACAAACGGTAGCATTTCAACAACTTTTTCATTATACGGAGCAGGATTTAAAATCGTGATTGCTCCTTTGTCTTTGGCATACTTCAAACCATTTTGCACAGTCGTTATTGGAATTTCCAACTGTGTTAAAAGGACATCTTGCTCATTTACTTTTTTGTTTAATTCATTCGTGACATCAGTCAAAAGCATATTAGCACCTGGCAAAACAACAATTGCATTGTCTTCTTTTAACTTGAAAATCGATGCTACGCCTGTAAATATGTTTTTTTCAACCGTTACTGCATTCACATCGATGTGCTCTTTTTCTAAGTGCTTGTACACCTTTGAACCAAATGTATCGTCACCGATTTTCCCAATCAAGGAAACCTCAGCTCCTACTCTGGAAGCTGCAACTGCTTGATTAGCGCCTTTGCCACCAACATAATAATCAATGGTCTCTCCTAGCAGTGTTTCTCCAACCTTTGGTAACCGATCTGTTTCCATGACCATATCCATATTGATACTGCCTAAAACTATAACTTTTTTCATCGCGGACTCTCCTTACTTATATTTTCTTCAAATACTTATAGAAAGAACCCAGATGCTCTCTTTCAACTTCAGTGTATGCTGAAATTTTTTCAAAACCATGCTTTCTAAAAAAAGGCTGCATGTTGAGATTGGAGTGATTTGTACTTGAATAAATATGTTTCCCATTTTTTTCTTTTATACTATTTATTATATCATTCAGTAAGTTTGATGCATAACCATTAGATAAATAGTTAGGATCGGTGGCAATACGTCTTAAAATATAGGTATCTTGATCCAAAATATCTACGGTAGCCACCGCCACTATCTGACCATCATCAACTAGTTTATACAAACATTGCGCAGCGATATCCTGTTGAACGATTTGTTCATTAGGATAATCGTTCGTCCACTGGTAAACCTCTGTTTGATGCATATATTGTTTTGCCGCTTCATACAAATCATTGATTTCTAGATAGTCGATTGCTTCAGCTAACATTATTTTCATTTAGACTCATCTCCGAAAAAGGCAGTTCAGCTCCTACAATTCACATTAATACGGTAGTAACAGAATCGATAATACAATCACAGAAATGATGCCGATAATGGTAGGCACACTAGTCCTTTTTAAAATACGAACTGGACTTACTCCAACAGTTGAAGCGACGATCATCACAACTGCTGCTACCGGTGAAATTGTTCTTGCTAAGTTTGCAATCATTTGCATTGGTAAAGAAATCAAAATTCCGTCAATTCCCGCTTTAGCTGCAATATCAGGAATCAATTCGATTACTGCATAAAACATCGCTAAACCGCCACCGCTTAAAATACCAAACAACGTAGTGGCACCGCTAAAGATCAATGTTGTGACCAAGCCAGCGGAAGCTGATGATTCCACCGATGCCATCAAATTGTCAATAATTCCTAAAGACTGCACAGCAGTTGTAAATAATGAACCACCAACCACTAACATAACAACTTGACTAAACCCTTGTCCCATCCCTTTAAACATTTCCGCAGCAGAATCTTGAATGCTCTTATAAGAACGATGTCTAATCGTTTCAAACGCAACGGCAATGAAAAACGAAATGAATGTCAAAACAAAAATATCCATTTGAATCCCTTTAACAAACATACTTGTGATTCCAACGACTAAAATTAAAATCAGTGGTAGTAATGGTAACAACGCATAAATTTTCGGTGTATCAGACTCTTCTTGTTCAGCTAGTCCATCATTTTCGATTGCAACAAAAGCTGAAGCTCCCTCTTTTTTATCACAATATTTTTGCCAGAAATAATGAGCAACAGCCATAATCAATAACGTAGGAATTGAAATTTTTGCATTCCAAGCAACGTAGGTCAATAAATCATAATCCAGTGTTTGTGCTGCAATCACATTATCTGCTCCAAGTGGTGTCGGCATGATTGTTGCTGTCATTGCGATTACACCTGCAGCAGTCAATGAGGAAATCCCCATACTAGCTAACATTGGATACAATATCGCCATCAAAATAATCGCTAAACTAGATGCGCTTGGTACTACTAAGGACATTAAATTACCAACTAAAAATACAAGAGGAACAAACAACGCTTTTGATTTGATTTTTTGTAGCGGCTTCACTAAAATATTGACCGCCACTTGATTGGCTCCGATCACGTTCATATAACCAGAGTAACCAAATAAAATCATGATCACGATTCCGGCTGAGCTAACTTGAGCAATGATCGTATCTTTAAATTTTAAAAAGATATCAAAGAAGGCTAAACCAGTTCCTTCACCCGCTGGATACAATGGATGACCTAATAAAACAGCAAACAATAACAAAATCAATGCTCCACTGATTAAACTCAAAGCAGGATGATAGTTTTTGATAATCAAATAGGCAACAAGAGCTAAAACAACTAATACTAATAGTGACTCAATCATAGTATGTCTCCCTTTTTAATTTATTTTTTCTAAATTTGAAACAACCCATTTTTGAAATGCTGGAATGTCAATATCTAAACAGACTGTTGCATTTGTTGTATCATGATATTTCATTTTCAAGTCGGCAACTGTAGCACCAGCGGCTGGACCTTCTAAAGCGATTTCAACAAAGGTTTCTTGAACAGTAAATAAGGTAGGATCAGTTAAATAGGCAATGGCGCAAACGTCGTGCATTTTTAATCCTGTCTGTAAACTCCCACCGCGATAATGCTGGAACAGTGAGTAAAACATATTGCCAACTTTGCCAAATTCTTTGATTTTTTCAGTTTCATTTTTTGTTAACACTGCTGTACTTGTAACGTCTAGACCAACCATCACGATCGGGATATCTGATTGAAAAACGATTTGAGCAGCATGGGGATCTACGTATGTGTTAAATTCTGCACTTGTATTGGTATTTCCTCTAGATAATGAACCGCCCATCATAACGATTTCTTTGATACTTTGTTTCGTTTCTGGATACATACTTAGTAGTAATGCGATATTGGTTAAAGCTGCGATAGGAACCAACGTGATCGGTTCTGCACTAGAAAGAATGCATTCTCTCATGGCCTCTACTGCATGGATATCAAGCGCATTTACTGTAGCTTGTGGGAAATCATAGCCATCCATCCCACTTTCACCATGAATTTCAGCAGAATCTTCAAGTTGAATCAACAAGGGTTTATCACACCCTTTAGCAACAGGCACTTGTTTTCCAAAAAATGTTACTAATTTCAATGTGTTCTCAGTTGTTTTGTGTACGTTTACATTTCCAGCAACGGTTGTAAGCAACTTAACGTCTAATTCTGGGTGATTAAGAGCGATTGATAACGCTACTGCGTCGTCTATTCCTGGGTCTGTGTCAATAATGATTGGTCGTTTTTCTTTCACCATAAAGCCTTCCTCCTTCTTAGGTTAAGCGCATTACCAAATTGGTATAAAAAAATACCTTTTCAATAATCAAAAAAGCATTTTCTAGATTAATCGCTTAACCTATCTGTCTATTATGATAGCGTTTTATTTTTGGTTAGTCAACTACTATTTTATTTTTTTAACACTTTCACCTTTAAATAGGCTTGGTTTCAAAATAATCGTCTCAGTTCTTTTCTTGTGTTTTGTCAGCCGCTCTTTCAATAGAGTAACTGCTTGTTCTGTTAACGCAAAGATATTTTGCTCTACTGTTGCTAAGGAAAGGCCTAAAATATCTGCCATTTCTAAGCGGTCATAGCCAATGATCGAAAGATCTTCTGGGATTGCTTTACCACTGACTAAGGCTTGCTTCAATACACCAAAGGCAACCATATCATTAGCTGTAAGCACAGCCGTCACATCTGACAATAAAAACAGTTCTTGGGCTTTTTCCATACCATATTTAAAGCGATAGCCTGTTTCAATAATATACTCTTCCCTCACTTCTAAACCATAACTTTGGAGTGCTTCTCGATAGCCTTCAATACGATCAAGTGTACTGGGAACTTTAAAATCTCCTGTCATAAAGGCAATATTTTGATGACCATTTTCAAGAAGATATTCCGTTGCAAGCTTACCGCCTGCTAGGCTGTCAAAATAAACTTGATTGATCCCAGTGAAAGAGACATGCCTATCTACTAAAATAAATGGCGCATCGATCTCTTTCAAGAATCGTTCTTGTTCCTCTTTGGATGAAAAAGACTCATTTGATAAAGCAATGATCAATCCGTCAACGCCGCGATTTAACAACATTTGTATCAAATTTTTTTCTACGGCAAAATCATCATTTGAATTGACGATAATCGTTAAATAACCCAATGCTCTAAATTGTTCTTCTAATTGTTTACATAGCTTAGAAAAGAACGGATTTTCAATATCTGGAATAACAACGCCTATGGTTTGAGAAGCATTTTTTGCTAGACTTTGCGCAGCTATATTCGGAACATAGTTCAATTCCTTAGCAATTGTTTTGATTTCTTGTTTCTTTTTTTCAGAAATTCTAGAAGGCTTATCATTTAAAACTAAAGAAACCGCAGCTTCAGATACATTCGCCATTTTTGCAATATCTTTCATTCTAACTTTCATGACTCTCTCCTTTTCAATCCAGCCAAGGTAAAAGCAGATTCCGTTAAGAGCCGCTTTTATCTGACCGTTCTATTTCTTAGTTCCACAAAAAATCTGTAACAAGCTGATCAACTTCTGTATTTTCATGTAATTGGCTGTGCTGCGCTGATTTTCCGTAAAAAATCTTCTCTTCTACTTGATTGCCATGTGCCTTGAACAATGAAACAACACTTAAAGCATCTGCTACCGGAACAGCTTCATCACTTAAACTACCATCTTGCACATCTCCTGCGATGATCAATACGTCCATTGCAACGGGTACTTTATCGATGCCACTGACATAATCAGCGTATCTTTCACTTTGGATTGCCGGCCCATTCGTGATGACTGCTTCAAGTGTCTCTCCATTTGATAATTCCACAAAGTTATTAAATGGCGCTGCTATCCCAACAAATTTATTGATTTTAGGTAGACTCGGGTCATCACCATAAGTCGATAAAAATCGTAAAGAACTGGCTCCTCCCATAGAATGTCCCACAAGATTGACTTGCGTTACCTTATAAGTCTCCCGAAGATAGCTTAAACAATTTTTGATCCACTCAGCCTGATTCCATTCATTATTTTTATTGTCTTCAAACAGAACTTGAATGCTGGGATTATCTTTTTTACCCGTTAGTTTCCCTTTTGCTTGAATGGAACCTTTAGCACTAACAGTCAAGACCAGCTCCTTTTTCGTACGATCATTCTTTTCTATCCGTTTGATCATACGGCCAAAGGAATTATTACCACCGCTATATCCATGAATAAATAATGTTGGAACAGCTGTTTTTTGAAGGGTTTCACTTGTTGTTGAATTTTTATGATCTTGTTGATTTTCATTTTGAGCTGCTTTTTTATCAGTACAGCCAACAAACACTAGCAAGAGACAGACAATTACGAATAAATAATGCTGCTTTTTCTTCATTTTACCACCTTTTCAAGCTTCGCTATAGTATAAGAGAGCAGGTCAAAACTAGTGTTTAGTTTTGCTCCACTCTCTATCTGCCAAAACAAACATGTCTTAGCGTTCTATTTTTTTAGATTGAATCTACTTGCTCAAAGTCTAATTCTGTACTTGTTTCACGACCGAACATATCGATATTCACTTTTAATTTTTGACGTTCTTCATCAACCTCAGTTACTTCACCTTCAAGACCAGAAAAGGCCCCTTCGATGATGCGGACTGTATCACCTAGTGCAACATCCAAATCAGATTGACGTGTGCTCATACCAATCGAACGCAAGATATGATTGATTTCTTCTTGTAATAAAGGAGCTGGTTTACTTCCGGCACCATGTGAGCCGACAAACCCAGTAACACCTGGTGTATTACGGACTACATACCAAGAATCATCTGTCATCGTCATTTCTACCAAAACATAACCTGGGAAAGTTTTATGAACGATCTCTTTTGATTTACCATTTTTGACTTCTGTTTCAGTTTCTTCTGGAACGACGACGCGGAAAATAAAATCTCCCATGCCCATGCTTTGTGCACGTGATTCAATGTTTGCTTTTACTTTGTTTTCATAGCCAGAGTACGTATGTAATACATACCAATTCTTTTCAAATGATTCCATTTCTGATTCGGCTCCTTTGGTTTATTAGTTGGTTGAAATAATACTTCAAGAGTAACAAGTTGAATCTTGCCACTCATTTGATTTTTTTCATGTGAAAATAAAAAAACCTCAGTTCCCCGAAGTTTTTCCTCACTTGTAATTATAGCACTATCTGTACTTAAATACTAGTTTGAATTACTTAAGAATCCAACCAAATGCTGTTTGGATCACTGTATCCATTACAAAGAATAATGCAGCAAAAATGATTGATGTTTCGATAACAACCAACGTATCCTTGCGTAATTGTTTTTTAGATGGCCAAGTCACTTGCTTCATCTCATCTTTAACACTACGTAAAAATTTCATTTGAACTCCTCCTATATCTATTTCGTCTCTTTATGTAACGTGTATTTTTGACAGTATTTACAGAATTTTTTGATTTCTAACCGTTCTCCACGTTTTCCTTCACTGACGGCTTTAGAATAGTTTCTGGAGCCACAATCTGAACAAGCAAGTGCTGATTTTTTTGTTGCCATTGTTCAACCTCCTCTATTCACAAATTTACTCAACAACAGTATCATTCTTTCAGTAAAATGTCAATGGATACTCAATAAACTATGGTTTTCTTACAAATTATGTTATCATTACTTTGTTAGATGAATTTAACCTACGGGAGGTCAAACTATGTTATTAAAATCCGTTGTTATAAAAAAGAAAAATCTTACAACAGTCAATGAATCTTGTACTTTGGAAGAAGCATTAACCATCCTTGAAGATTCAGGTTATCGTTGTGTGCCGATCTTAGATGAATCGGAAAAGATTTTTAGAGGAAATATCTATAAAATGCACATCTACCGCCATAAAGCAAACGGTGGAGATATGACTTTACCAGTGACTTATTTATTAAAAAATGCAACTAAATTTATTTTTGTCAACACATCCTTTTTCAAAGTTTTCTTTACAATCAAAGAATTACCTTACATTGCTGTGTTAGATGAAAACAACTATTTTTATGGCATTTTAACGCACAGTACGTTATTGAATATTCTCGCTCAATCTTGGAATATTGAACGTGGTAGTTACGTTTTAACAATCGCTACAACAGGTAAACAAGGCGATCTAGCTGCCATGACGAAAATCATTGCAAAGCATAGCAGTATTGCCAGCTGTATTACTCTGGATATCGGTGAAGACGAGTTTATCCGCCGTACCTTGATTACTTTACCTGCAGAAACGTCTGAAGAGACCTGTGCAGTAATTGTTGAGAATTTAGAGCGTAAGAATCTTAAGGTCGTTGAGATCGAAGATTTGCAAGCAAGTGCTGAATAATAATAAAAAGAAGCCTTTTAATGAAAGGCTTCTTTTTTATTATCATTCTTCACCAATAATTCGGACTTCTGTTTCCAAGACAACATCAAATTTTTCTTTGATCACTTGTTGGATATGCGCAATCAATTCTACATAATCAGTCGCTGTAGCGTGATCGATATTCACGATAAAGCCAGCGTGCTTTTCTGAAATTTGAGCACCGCCCCACTTCAATCCTTGTAGCCCAGCATCCTGAATTAATTTTCCAGTAAAATGTCCTTCCGGACGTTTAAAGACGCTACCACAAGAAGGGTACTCTAATGGTTGTTTCGACTCTCTAAGTTCAGTCAACTCTTCCATTTGACTCTTGATTACATTGGGCTCACCTTTTTCTAAAGAAAAAGTTGCTTCTAAAACAATACAGTGCATTTTTTGAATTGTACTGTGACGATATGAAAAGTGCATCTCTTCATTCTTCAATGTTTTGATGGTTCCATCTTCTAACAAAACATCTACACTTGTGAAAACATCTTTGATTTCCCCACCATAAGCTCCAGCGTTCATATAGACTGCTCCACCAATACTCCCTGGAATACCACAAGCAAATTCAAAACCAGTCAAATCATGCTCTAATGCAACATACGTTGTATCAATCAATTTTGCTCCAGCTTCAACAATGATTTGGTTTTCTTGAACTGTAATTTGTTTCATGTTCTCTAACATGATCACCATACCGCGAATACCGCCATCACGAACAATCAAATTGCTCGCATTCCCTAAAACAAGCCAAGGAATATCGTGTCCACGGCAATATTCAACTAAGGTCGTTACTTCAGCTTGGGATTTTGGAAAAGCCAAAACATCTACAGGTCCACCCGTTTTAGTAAAAGTAAAATTCATCAAAGGTTCATCAAATAGTAAAGTTATCTCGGTTAAGTCATTCATCATTTCAATTTTATTCATCGAAAGTCGTTCCTTTCTTTCAAACATCCTATTTATTCTAGCATGTCAAAGAGAAACTTTCTAGTCTGAGTCTATAAAATATGTTCTTGATGCTTGCGCAACATTTGCGCACAAAGCTCATGACTAGTAAAGATTTTTTCTTGTTTTAACTGTGTCCCATCATTTGTTTGAACAGCTGTGATAAATTCCACCACCATTTGCTCAAAGCCTCGTTTCTCTAAAGTCGTTGCCCAATCACCAAATTTTTTTAGTTGGGTTCCAAATTGATTTTGGAACGTGAAATCAGTCAGATTCTCTAAAACAAAGGTTCCATCTGGACTAGTTAACTGATAGGTCTCAGTGTTTGCGCCAGCGTAAAGGTTCATAGAAGCAATCGCTGTTGTTGTTGCTGTTTCAACTTGGAGAAACGCTCTTTTTAACAGATTATTTTCCTCGATGATTTTTGTTTGGACATGTCGAATATCATCATCGAGTAGATAGACAAGTGTATCAGCAACATGTAAAAATAAATCATAGATCACAAAATTAACTGTAGACTCTGAAGCTATTCGATTTTTTTGGATCAATAGCATATTTTTATTTTCAACAGCCTTTAATTCTGCTACAAATGGTGCAAAGCGACGATTAAAACCGACCATTAAAAGTAGTTTTTTTTCTGCTGCTAGTGTTTGAATTTCTTTGACTTCAGCTAAGTTTTCACTTAGAGGTTTATCGACAAAAACATGGATACCAGCTTCAAGTAATTGTTTGACAAGTTGCCCGTGAACGTTGGTTGCAGCATGAACAAAGCAAGCAGATATTCCAGCTTGAATCAATTCTTCTGTAGAAGACACTATTTCATTGAATCCGTATTTTTCACTGATTTCTTTGCGGGTTTGTTCATTTCTGGTAGATAAAATAAAGGTTGCTTGATCTCTTAGTTGCGAATATACAGGTAAGTAGGCTTTTTGTGCGATATTTCCAAGACCGATAACACCGATTTTCATAAGAATCCTCCTCGTTCAATACATTATTTTTTATTACAATCTTTAATTAATTTTTTTCCATTAAACCACTAGATACCATTTTTACTGCCAATAAAATTGCAGCTGTCACTAAAATAATTGGACTGAGGTTTAGTGGGAAAAACAGCATCATAAATATCCCAACTGGCAATGGTGACTTTATAATTGCGATAGCAACAATCAATAAGCGGTCTGTTTGAGGGAATAACTGCAATACAGCAAACCCTTGAATGATCGCTGAAAAGACAATTGGGAAGATATCGCCTCCAATCCAGCCTGTATTGAGACATATTTGCAAGAACAATAATTTAAGCAACGCAATCAGTGTCAATACCAAAAACGAAGCTTGGCTCCCTACAAATGGTGCAAGTGACAGTGATAGTTGCCCTGAAAAAAGTAAATTGGGGACAAAAACACCAATTAAAAAGATTGAGATCGATCCTATTAATGCTTTACGAACCGGAAACTCATGCCAAAAATCTAAGTGTTTTTTAAGAATTCAGTCAAAAGACTATAGCCTTTCCCAAACAACAACCCAAATACAACTAATGGTAGGCCTATCCATAACTCTGACCAAATCCAATGAGACTCACCCATTTTAGAAATAAAAGAGGGTTGCCCTGTCATTTTCATTAATAGGAAAAAAGAAATTAAACCATTCGCGATAAACAATAAATAAAAAATCTTTTTTTTCAACTTCTGATGTTCACTTATAGCTCTTTTTTCATCATAAGTCAGTAAATGTTTGCTAGGATTCAACAAGCGTGCTGCACGATTTTGCACAGATAATCCTTTCAACTCGTCATAGTGAAAGTAATAATAACGCAGTTTATCTGCTTGCCAGACCGACAAATAAATCACTGCACTTAATAAGCCCGCTTCTGGTCCTACCCCCGCACCAAAAACTAATACGATTAGTGCAATTAGCAAGCTATGGAACACACTACTATAATCCAGTGTTTTATTTTGCTTTAATTCTGTCATTGAATCATGAACAGTATGAGGTAAATTTCCCCATTTTTTTCGGAAAATTCCTAACAGACAGCCACCAACGACTGTAATTCCTAAAATATAAAAAATTCGGAAGTGATTATCCGGTGCAACCAAGTCCCAAAGCAATTCAGAGCCTAGCCCTTCCAGTCTTAGAAAAATAAAGGAAATCATCCCAATTATGCTACTTAGTACAATACCATAAATCAACAAGCTCAATTCTTTTACATTTAGCTTCATAAATTCTTTCATTCCATACTAGAAAATCATTGATATTTTCGGTTCTTTCCTATAACTTTATCATAAATCTAAATACCTGAACACATTTATGATGATTCGTGATTAGAAACAGAAACTTGTCAATCTACACAAAAAATCCATTTTTGGATCACTTTTTAGACTAGCACAAAGAACTGCCAGAATATATTGTGGCAGATGCAGGTTATGGTATTTAAGAAAATTATATGTATATCACCGATACTCTACACAAAACACCTTTAATCACATATAATCGCTATTATAAAGAAAGCAAAAAGAAACAAAAGAAAATCCGCTTAAGCTTAAAATTTTCTCTATTTTGAAGAACAACAAGATGAGTAGAGTAAATTTGTCCAGCCAAACGCCCAGTGTCCTTCAAACTATACAGCCAAAGAAAAGGGATCGGAAGCGCCAAATTTTAGTTAATAATTCATGGTATTATTTCAAAGCAGAATGTAAAAAGAAGCGTTTATTTGTTCTAGAATTTCTCTCAACTTTAAGTACTTTAGCTCCACTAACGTTCATCTGCGCATTTCTTACCGCAGCCCCTGTCAATCCAAGCGCCCACAGGGCATCCTAAACACCCGACTCTTGAATATTTCCCCAAAAAATCTTGACCATGAGACAAGCCACTCAGCCCTAATACCTTCTACTTATCACCACCAAAGTAAGCTCGTCCACTTTTCTGGAAATCGTTGACCCGTTTGGTCATTTCTGCTGGACTTAATTCTAACACATCTAATATTGTCCTGTTTATAAAAAAGACAGTACTAGCAATTTTGCACTAGCACCGTTTAAATATTTTATTTTTTTAGTACAGTAAATACAGCCATCTCTTTGTTAGCGTTCGCATATTGAGTAGCCAGTTATAATTTACTTGTCACGAATTTACTATTCGACGCCATGAATTAACTTCAAAAAGTTAGACCAAAAAATCTAACTTTTTGAAGTTATTATACCACTCAAATAATACAGCACCTTTTTTATTTATACTTTATTTCAGATTTCATCATAGGGTATTTTTTATTAAAGTTGTGAAGCATTTCTTTTAAAGAATTTGCTTCATCTGGAATAGACTTTTCTAAATCTGACCAATGTTCAAATATTATTTTTTCTGGTAATTCAACTAAACCAGTTATAGTATCCCAAAAAGCATCCCAGTTTTCGCCATAATAATCAGGAAAATCAAGCTTTTCCTTTAATAAAACCTGTAAATTCTCTTTAGTTGATACATTTTTTAAATCTATAATAACTTCCTTTGTTGTTGAATCGCACATATTTTCTCACTCCTATAATTTCTAATAATTACCAATAAAATGCATTGTTTTATAGTGGTCTGTTGTTATATAGAGCAAACCATCATTTGAGTAAAGTAATCTTGTTCCAGGTTGTTTAGCTCGTGACATGTCTCCTATCAAACCTACATCTGCTTCACGCCAAACTCTCCCAGGAACTTCTGGCAAAATTTTAGTACTATTTTGATAAACATCCCCTCCGATTTGTCCTCCTGAAACATAATTTTCTAGGGCTTTCCCTGGCCTCCATCCCTTTTCAATTGCTAAATCTTTCGATACAAAATTATCTGGCAATCTACCAGTTTCTCTTAAACTATCAACGAGGGGATTAGCTTTTTCAGTAGTTCCTAAAACATCTTTGTATTTTTCATGTAATGCCACATTTTTGGGGCTATTTGCTCCATTTCCCGTACCATTCGCCCCACTAACTTTCTTATCATAAATCTGCGCATTCCTCACCGCAGCTCCCGTCAACCCAAGCGCCCACATCGCATCCCACAAACCTGATTCTTGCATTTTTCCCATAAAATCTTGTCCATGTGCTAAAGCACCAAAGCCTGGCATTCCTACTTTATCACCACTAAAATAATCTCGTCCACTTTTCTGGAAATCATTGACTCGTTTTGTCATCTCTGTCGGACTTAATTCTAACACATCTAAGCCGTATTTTTTGATTAATTTCTTTAAATCTGCTGATAAATCGTCCTCATTCAATGCATAACGATAACCATTTTTCTCAATCATGTAGCTATCTGTTCCAAATCTATCATCAAAGACACGGATAATCTTACAACCATCTAATAGTTGTTTATCTCGTCTTTCAACTCGATCATTCCAATTCTTATTTACATCCTTGATCCAAGCAGTATCTTTTAAAGAAAATCCTTTACCATTCCAACTTCCAGCGCCAACATTTCCTGAACCGTCAACGCCTAGCGCCTGCATCCCTTTTGTCATTAATTCTTCTGAACTTTTCAGCCCATCGAAATAGCTCGGAGACTTATCACAAAATGCCAAAAATTTACGTAATTTTTCTTCTATTTTTGCTTTCTTCGCTTGATTTCGGGTAATTCCTGCGTCCATATTATTGATCGCAGCTTGGAAAATCATGCCCATCAATTTTGAGCTGTCTTCTGATAATCCTCGTTTCGCTTGAGCAAAGCTATCTTTTGAAGATTGAAAGCCTTGAATTAATCTATCTGCTTCGTTGATTTGATCTTATAATTCTTCTGAATCTAAATCTTCACTACCGCATTGCGACGTGTATCCCTCTAGATATTGCTCATTTGCTTGAACTGTTGCTTCGCTGTGGAGGATAACCGCCTTACATAAAGCTGGATACGTGCTTGAAATATAGTTTTTTATACTATCCATTCCTTGCCCGCTCATGCCAACAACTAATAGAATACCTTGGGTGGCACTTGAGACAGATTCCAGTGCTTGACTATAGGTTTTACCAAACGCTTCGATTTGTTCTGTTTGGGTTTGAACTTCACCAATCACCATTTTGACCATGGGCATCTTCCTCCTCTCTGAGCGCTTGTAGTTCTGCTTCATACAAGGTTTCGGAATGCTCCTCTAGTTGTCTTTTGTTCTTGGCTAACGTTTCTTGTCCGTCAGTCATTTCCTCAAAAAATCGACGTTCTTCGATTCGGGCATCTTCAATGATTTCTTCAAAAAAAGACCCTTCTTCTTGTCGGTAAAAATAAGCCATCACTCGTTCATTATGATGACGTTCACTTGCATATAATTGGCCGCAATTTTCCATTTTTCGCTCTAATAACATCGTTATTTCCGTGTTTTCTTCTTGTCTTTCTTCATTTTCTATTCGTCTTTTTAGAATCTCTTCCTCTTTCATTGTTTCCTCCTCGTATAAAAACTGGGTACGCTCGTTCATCTAAAACCTGTTATAAAGGTGATTTAAACAATTGTTGAACTTGTGTATCCGCTCGTTTAAAAGCCACAACTGCACTTTGGATATTGGCAGTATCACGGTTTAACAGTTGTTGAATGGTTGAGGAAGAGCTTTTTAGTTTTTCAAAAGTACTGTTTGCTAAACTATTTCCTGGCACCGTTGTCCCAGAAGAAAAAGTCACGTTTTGGGAGATTGTTAATTTATCATTGGCTTGACCAATCTTGGTTGCCTGATTTTGAATTTCTCCAGCATTAATATCAATCACTTTCTCATACTCCTTTATATTTTTTTCAGCCCTAATATTTAGTATATCTTAATAAAAAACGGAAGTAAATCACATATTTCTAGCTATCTCTAACATGAATTTCTTTATCAAACAAAAAAATTGCAAGTCAATGACTTCCAATTTGGAAAATAAAAATATTTTTTCTGTTATTTTATCTTATATATAAGGAAATGATTTTTCGTGTTATTTAATGGCGTTTAAGAGGAAAATTTGGTTGCGTGTTCGCCTTCTTTTCATATATACTTAGGAGGTAGAATAGAACAAAGAAAACAGCCCATCTGTAAACGAGCTGTTCAAATCAGAATATAAAATAAATTGGCACTTCATTATTTGGCGACAACCAAATAATTGAAGCCTTGTAAAGACAGAGCAAACTGCCCAAACAAGTTGCCAATAGTGCTAGCAACATGTACTAGCTTCTTTCTTGTACCTAAAGTTTACCTATTTTGCCATAGGTTTGTTAACTTTTGGGCTATTTCAGAAGAAGTGGTAGATGATTTTTAGAGACTATTGTTGACGATATTGGGAAATTTCCTGATATCGTTTTTTCTATTCTACAAATTCAAGTAAAGGAGGTTCACTTCAAATTAAAACAAAAAAGGCACTTCATCATTTGGCGACAACCAACTGATGAAGCCTTGCATAGACAGAGCAAACTATCTATACAAGTTGCCAAATGCTAGCACAAAGTCCTAGCATTCTTTATTGTACCTAATTTTACTGGAATTTTCTAGTCTGTCTGAAAACTTTTTGTTAAAATCATGTACTTTATAAAGTCTGCATACTTTTTCTAGATAATTGATGGCGGTATTGGTAGTTTTAGGATGATAAAAAGTCGTTAAGTTTTGAGCAACTGGACTAAAAAGGAATCAATGCACTTTTCGGATTGAGGCATTTTTAGGACGTTGTTGAAAAAGTGACTTTTTCTCACTGACTGCGCCAATAGCGTTTTTTGTTTTATCCCAAAAAAGGCGATAGAAATTCTACCAGACTGACAATGAGCATTCACAAGTCATTTCTACCGCTAATTTAATAAGTTGCCTAAGTCAATGCATACATTAGGAAGCGCTGAAGTACGAAATTCAGTGCTTAAAAAAGGAGAGAACCGTTATGAAAAACGAGTTACATAATCTAAAAGCAATCCCTTATCAAGACATTACTGATTTACAAGATTTACTAGATCATTTTGACTCTTGGCAAGAACCTCTTGCCATATTAGATCATTTCTTCCAATTCCGAACAGGTCCGATAAACAAGAAAAAAGTCATCAAAGAATATTATGCTTGTGGTCATTTGTTCCACGCTTTTTTCACAGAATTTATCCGTTTGGTGGAAGCTGAACAAATCAAAATTCATAAATTAGATTGTGAAAGAAAAGTAACCACCCATTTTATGAACAAGTAAAAACGAGGAGATGTCTCATTATTGACATCTCCTCTTCGCCTAATTCTATAAATAACTTTCACTATAATTAAAATGACCTTATTATCAAAAAGTAACTTATTTCTTATTATATAGTTTAATGGTATAATTGTTAATGGAGGTGTTTATTATTCCCAGAAAAGAAAAAAGATTGAAAACTACTCAAAAACAAAGGAACGGCCGAATTATGCTATTTATATCTATTATTCCGGCTATTCTTTCTATAATTACCATCACAGAAAAAGTAATTATTCCATTTCTAGGTACTATAGAAGTCACTCAGAATAAGACTGAACCAGTCTATAATCCTGAATCGTTAAATAACTCATATGTCATAGCAAAACCAACGGATATTCAAGAATCAAATGATTCTTATTTCTTTCTTACGAATGTATCTACTCTACAAAATAGTACCTCAAAAAATTTAATAGTTTCTGATGCAACTATTGAAATAGACGACATTCAGCCGATAAAAGAAGCTGACTTAGAAGTTAGTTACGGTTTGGAGGATAATAAATTAATAATTTTTATTATCAACAACGGTTTAGAAAATTCGAAAGATTCAGAGTTCGAGCTGTTAGTTACATTAGAAGATATTGACCAAGTGCAAAACAAATTATCAGCTAAAGATGTCGAAAACTTATTCTTGACTAAAACAAAAAGAAAGGATTCACTATATTCTGGTGATATTTTAAAATCTTTTGAATTGAACCTTTCAGATGAACTACATAAACTATTTGAAAATAACGAAAAATATCATGCTATTAAATTTGAAATAACTGAGTTAGTATCTAATAAAAAATTTGAAATACATCCCATCTACTATAATAGATCAGCTAAAAGTTTTACATTTGGTGGTATGGGTGCAGGTGGTCGAGATAAAACAGCTGTTCTTTTACTAGATATCAACAATGCATCTAATAAATATTCTGTACCTGTAAATAAAAAGATTGCTGCTAATTCCACCGAACAGATTAATTTATTTATAGTGCCAAATCAGAGCAGTAAAATTATTTATTCTGTTAAATACTCTACTAGTAATTCAAAGTGTACAAAAGCGACTAAAAAGATTGAGTCTACAATAACAGTGCCCTTATACAACACAAGTTATTCACCAAATGGTCCTTTTTTCAAATCATTAATTCAAAATCAAATAACCCGTTACCAACACAATACTAATTCTAATCTACAAAAAGAAATAGGTTATGACTACAAAAAAGTTTTAGATAGCCATTAATAATAAACCTTATGTTAAACTAAGATAGACGAAAATAATAAGTAACCTATATTTAGATGGGAGTTATGAAAATGAAATGTATCTCATGGAATGTTAACGGCTTACGTGCTGTTGTTAAGAAAAATTTTATGGAAGTATTTAATGAACTAGATGCAGATTTTTTCTGCTTACAAGAAACCAAATTACAAGAAGGACAAATTGATTTAGACTTACCTGGCTACTATCAATATTGGAACTATGCTGAGAAAAAGGGCTACTCTGGTACTGCAATATTTGCTAAAGAAGAAGCGATTAGTGTTCGATATGGTATGGATCTTGAGGAACATGATCAAGAAGGTCGTCTGATCACATTAGAATATCCTAACTTCTTTATAATCACCTGTTATACGCCTAATTCACAAAATGAACTAAAGCGTTTAGATTACCGCATGACTTGGGAAGACGCTTTTCGTGCGTATTTAAACGAATTAAGTAAAGAAAAACCAGTGATTCTATGTGGTGACCTAAATGTTGCCCATCAAAATATTGATTTAAAAAACTGGAAAACGAATCAAAAAAATGCGGGGTTCACACCAGAAGAACGGGCGAAGTTTACTGAATTGTTGGATAGTGGTTTTATTGATACCTATCGCCATTTTTATCCTGATCAAGAAGGCGTTTATTCTTGGTGGAGCTATCGTTTTAATGCTCGGAAGAATAATGCTGGATGGAGAATCGATTATTTTGTCGTTTCTGATGTTTTGAAAGAGGCTTTAACCAGTGCGAAGATCCATACTGAGATTACTGGTAGTGATCATTGTCCAGTTGAGCTTGATTTAACGATTGCTTAACGAGAGGATGCTTCTCTCGTTTTTCATTTAATTTCTGTTAATATTTTAGAATTAGGCTTACTATCTGCCATTTATTTTGATATACTGCATGTATGAATTAATTTAGAACTGAAAGGGATAATGAACATGAATTTTTATTCCATAGACTTTGAAACAGCTAGTTATGCCAAGCATAGCGCTTGTTCTGTCGCATTAGTAAAGGTAGAAAATAATAAAATTGTTGATGAATATTATTCTCTAATTAAACCAGAAACAGATTTTTTCTGGAAAAATATTCAGATCCATGGTATCAAGCCAGAAGATGTCGTTGATGCACCAAAGTTTCCTGATGTTTGGCGTCAAATCCAATCTTGTTTCAAATCAAATAGTTTAGTGGTTGCTCATAACGCTCCCTTTGACTGTGGTGTTTTAGCAGGTTGTTTGGATTATTATGGCATCGCTCAGCCGAATTACCTTTCGTTATGTACAGTGAAAACTAGCCGTAAATTATTTCCAGAACTACCTAACCACAAGTTAAATACAGTTTGTGAAAATCTAAATATCCAATTAGAGAATCACCATGATGCTTTGGAAGATAGTCGGGCATGTGCTGAAATTTTATTGTATCAAGAAAAACATTTTGGAGTAGAACCTTTAAAAAAACTAGTTACGATAAAATAAAAAAAGCCGAATCAAGAACAAAATGTTCAGTTGATTCGGCTTTTTTTATTTCTCTAAAATTTCAACAATTTCATCCATATTTTTAGAACCAAAGACAATTTTCTGATCATCAATGATCATCGCAGGAACGCTCATGATTTTCTTTTCTGTTTTCAGTTCTGGGAAAACACCGATATCGATCATTTCAGCTTCAACATTATGATTGATTGAAGCAATCCGTTGACAGGCCGCTACCACATCTGGGCAATAGTGACAGGTCAATGATACGAAAATCTGCACTTTCTTTTTAGGTAATGCTTTGATTTTATTTACGATAGGCTCTTCTATTGGCTGTCCAGCGCTTCCCACATTGTAGACCGCTAAAACAATTGAATTGACTTCATGACCACTCGGAATTCCGCTAAACTTGATTCCAGTGTATTCACCTTGATTATTTAAGACAACTACACTTGGTAATTTATCAATACCATATTTTGCTTCTACGTCTGTACCTTTTTCAACGGTTTCCAATAAAATCTTATCACTCAATGACGCAAACTCAGTTAGAAAAGAGTTCAACTCTAGTGATTTTTCTTCACTGCTATCCATGACTTGTAATAACGTAACATTCTTCGTTAATTTACCAAAAATACCACCTAATTGTTCTCTCATTGCGTCAGGGAACCAAGTGTTATTGCCGCTTGTCGCTTTAGCAGGTTTCTTCTCTGCTTTTGGTTGAGCTTCTTTATTTTCAGCATGTTGCATCGCTAAACGTTTTTCCATACGCTCATTGACGATTGGCAAACCAGCTTTTGTTTTTTCTTCTGTGATATATTTTTGTGCATTCGTCGCGGCAATTGCGCCATCAGCTACAGCTGTAACGATTTGACGTAGTTCTTTGATTCGTAAGTCCCCGGCTGCATATACCCCAGGTACATTGGTTTCCATATTTTCATTCGTAGGGACATAGCCTCCATCTAGCTCGACTTTTCCTTCAAAAATTTCTGTACTTGGTTTATTCCCTGCAAAAACGAACATACCAAAAGTGCTATCTGCTGGGGCTTCGTATGTTGTTTCTTCTCCTGTTTCATTATTAACAAAAACAGCTTTACGAACAAAGTCATCGCCAGTGATTTCCTTGACTTCTGTATTGTAAACAATTTTGATGTCTGGATGTTGTTTAGCCGCTTCAGCAGTTAGTTTGGCACAGGTAAAATCAGGCTCACGAATGATCATTGTCACTGATTTTCCGTAACGAGTTAAATAAACAGCTTCTTCTGCCGCTGCATATCCGCCGCCAAGTACAAAAATATCTAGTCCTTGGAAGAATTCACCATCACAGGTTGAACAGTACGCAATACCTCGCCCTGTAAACTCTATTTCACCAGGGAAACCAATTTTACGTGCAGAAGCTCCTGTTGCAATGATCACAGCATAAGCTTGATAGGTTTTTGTTGCTGACTTTACTGTTTTCACTGTTTGGCTTAAATCTACATCAATGATTTCATCCGTTGTAAATTCAACCCCAAAGTCTAGCGCTTGTAATCGCATATCTTCCATTAATTCAGGTCCAGTTGTCGCTCTGATTGCTGGATAGTTCACGATTTCAGAAGTTGTTGTTACTTGTCCACCAATTTTGTCTTTTTCAATAATCAATGTATCTAACATCGCACGACCTGCATAAATCCCAGCTGATAAAGCCGCTGAACCGCCGCCAATTACGATCAAATCATAAATTTCTTGACTCATCTCTGTTCTCCTTTTAGGTAATTCATTGTTTTTTTAACGTTAAATTTTAAGAAAGACTCCCCAAAAAAGGAAGTCTTACCATTGTCTATTTTAAGATTTAGATTTTACCAACTAAGTCTAAACTTGGTGCAATTGTTTCTTCACCAGGTTTCCAGTTTGCAGGACAAACTTTATCACCATGTTTAGCTACAAATTGCGATGCTTCTAATTTACGAACTAATTCTTCCGCATTACGACCGATCCCCATATCATTGATCTCGTAAGATTTGATTTCGCCTTCTGGGCTAACGATAAATGTACCACGGTAAGCTTGACCCAAGTCTTCATTTAAAACGCCAAAGAAACGAGCAATTTTTCCATTTGGATCAGCTAACATTGGGTATTTGATCTTACCGATCGTATCTGTCGCATCAGCCCATGCTTTATGAACAAAGTGGCTATCTTCAGATACAGAATAAACTTCACAATTCAACTCTTTTAAGTGATCATAGTGATCTTGCATGTCCCCAAGTTCTGTTGGACAAACAAATGAAAAGTCAGCTGGATAGAAGAAGAAAATACTCCATTTACCTAATACATCTGCTGTTGATACTTTGATGAACTCTCCATCTTGGTATGCGTCGCATTCAAAGTCTAATAGTTTTGTGTTGATTAAATTCATTTAATTATTCCTCCTAAAATTTACAAGCGTTATGGGCTCGCTTAATCTCGATTAAAAAATATGAACGCGATACTTTCTTGCTTATTCATATTTTATCTTTTTTCTGAGCGTCTAACCCATACAACTAGATATTTTTTCTACACTCTTAGCGTATCAATTTAAAATTATTCTGTCAATAGAATAATTACAGTTTAGTTATTTTATTTTTGCCATTTTCGTCTTCTCTTTGAGAAAATAGCTCTTTCATTCTCAATAACAACAGCTATTTTCATTTAAAGACCCTTTAACAAAAACGACACAATGTAATAAATGCAATTCAAACAAGCATTCTTATTGTCAATTTGGTATACTTAACAAAAAAACTATAGATAGAAGGAAACGAATATGAAAACAATCGGATTATTAGGTGGGATGAGTTGGGAAAGTTCTGCTGACTATTATCGACTGATCAATGAAACGATCAAAAGCGAACTAGGTGGATTGCATTCTGCTAAATGTATTTTATTCAGTGTAGATTTTCAAGAAATCGAAACCTATCAATTTTCAAACCAGTGGGACAAAAGTGCCGACTTATTAACAGATGCATGTCTTTCTTTAGAAAAAGCTGGAGCGGATTATATTGTTATTTGCACGAATACCATGCACAAAGTAGCTGATGCGGTCCAACAAAAAATCGGTATCCCGATTCTTCATATTGCTAAAGTAACTGCGGATACATTAAAACAGAACAACATTAAAAAAGTCGGCTTACTAGGAACAAAATTTACAATGGAAGAAGATTTTTATAAACAAATAATTGAAGAAAATGGTATCGATGTGATCATTCCAGATCAAGCGGAGCGTCAACAGGTCAGTACAATTATCTATGAAGGGCTCTGTTTAGGGAAAATATCAGCTGCCTCTAAAGAATTTTACTTAAAGGTTGTCGATAAATTAAATCAACAAGGAGCCGAAGGCGTTATTTTAGGCTGTACCGAAATCGGTATGCTGATCAATCACAATGATACAACAGTGCCTCTTTTTGATACGACTAAAATCCACGCTGTTCAAGCTGCTTTGCAGTCTTTAGACAGATAATTAGAAACAGCAAAATAAACGTCAGTTCTATTTGTATCTATCCGAATAAAGAGGTAATCAAAAAGCTTTTCCAAGAAATCAGCTTTTTGATTGCCTCTTTTTTATTACCAGAAAAATTCTTTTATTATGCTGATAACTTCTTGATTTTCAACTAGTTCACTATGACTAGTTGCCTCACCATGAATCAATCTCTCTTGATAGGCAGCTACTTGCTCTTGATAAATATACCGTCCAGAAAACACACTTTGTACAAAAACTGTATTATCAGAAGCTGTATCATCAACTTCTCCAGCAATATTTAGCATTTCGATCGTATCAGGAATATTCTCCAGATCCTTTAGATAACTATTGAGCAGTTCACTGTGTTCTTTTACTTGAGTAAATGAGGTTACAGCTTCATTGTATTTAGTTGATGTGTCATTATAGGGCGTACCTAAGGTGATTAGTTTAGTCAGTTTAGGATCGGACATTTGCTGAAATTCTTCAAGATAAGAAGTAATCACTAGCCCGCCATTTGAATGTCCAAAATAATTATAGGTTGCAAATGAATACTTTTGTTGTATATAGTTCAACGCCAATTGGTACCATTTTCCTTGAATAGGAAGCGTCTTATCGCTACTGTCTTCAAAAGCAATCACAATCATAGGATGTTCTGTCGCACTTGTCAGTTTGCCTTTAGACGTCACGGTTCCATCTGTAGCGACAGTCACCTTTAGTACCTCCGCTTTTGAATCCAATTTTTTGATCAGTCCATTGAAACGATTGACCGTTCCATTGGTTCCTGGAACAAAAATTGTTGGCGTTTGAATCTCTAAAGGACCGCTGTTGGGGCTAAATTTATCGGCAAATGCCGTTAGACTTTTTTGAAATAAAAGAAAGAACATTAGAACAACACCTACAATCAAAAGTATTTTAGACAGTCTACTTTTTATGTTTTGATTATTTTTCATGACGTTTCCCTCCTCTGATAAAGAAAGTCTACGCCCTGAAACTTAAATGAAGATTAAACACAAAAACAACTACGAAGTTCAGCCTAAGAAATTAAAAAAGTTTCATCCATCTTTTTATCTTTATTAAAATGCTTTCCATGAACATCAATTGCTGCATGCCATTCTTTACATAACTCATGTGAAATAGATTCTGTTAGGTAAATAAACTCTTTCCGCATTTCTTCATATGTTTTATAAGGACCAAACCCTAAACGATTAAACAAACGAATAGCATATTGATCCGCAATAAACACATTTCGTTCAAATATATAAAGTAACATTGCATCTGCTGTTTCTGAGCCAACACCTTTAATCGTCAAAAGCTCTTTTCTTAGCTCCTCAGTCGAATAGGCCTGAAATTTATCCAGAGCACTACCATGTCCCACAAACCAATTGATCAGTTCTTTGATGTAATGACTCTTTTGCTTGAAAAAACCAGCAGGACGAATCAATTTTTGTAGCGTTCCCAAGTCGATTTCTTGAAGTTTTTCCACAGTTAAATGAGGTTTTAAGTTTCCTAATGCTTGATGAGCATTCTTTTCCGTCGTTTGCTGAATCAGAATCATTGAGACCCAATCAGAAATTCGATTTTCATCTTCCCACCAGTACTGAAACCCATAATGAGCGACTAAATTATTCAATACCAGTAACTTCTTTTTATCACTTTTCAGCTTTATTCACTCCTTAAATTAAGAGGTTGGGACAGAAACATTTAGGTCCGAGAACCAAGTAGGTACTGTGCAACAATGTTTATCTGCGAGGAGTCTTTGACGAGAAAGCATCAACTCGTATCTTGCCGTGTTTTACAGCAATAAGCCAGCATTTACGAAAATTGTCCTTCAAATTTTTTGAATGCTGACTTATTTCTGAAGCCTTCAACTCTTAGTGCTTTAGCACTTAGAGTTTGATGTGATCGAAGCGAAGCGTAGTGGCTGCTTCTACATCTACGGTTCTCATTTCACTCCGATCCTCGAAACATGGAGAACCGTCTGCTCCCAAACTCCTTGATTAAAAATAGGAAAATAAGAGCGTGGCGCTTTTTGTCATAAACTGATTTTATCATTTTTATAAAGGTCTACATAAATAATCATCTAAAAAAACTTAGATCAAAATAATTAAATCCTGACCCAAGCTAGATACTATCTATTCTGTTAGTTCTTTTTCTTTCGTGATCATGATTACACCATCACCAAGTGGCAGTAAGGTTGAAGTCAAATCTGGATGTGTCATGACTGTATCCAAAAATTGATTCAGCTTACGATGGATGGTTCTTTGGCTCCGAGGAATATCTTCAATTGGGTCTAAAATCGTGCCTGCTTGAAAGACATCATCCACCATCAGCACACCGCCAACGCGTAATAAGCGTAAGCATTCTGGTAAAAATTCGATATATTTAGATTTTGCACTGTCCATAAAAATAAAGTCATATGGTCCTGTTAAGGTGGGTAAAACTTCTGCCGCTTGTCCTTCTAATAAAGTTACTTTATCCGTTAGACCTAAACGTTCATAGGTTACTTTCGCTTTTCTGATCATTACATCAAATCGATCGATTGTCGTGACATGTCCGTCTTCCCCAACATATTGCGCCATAAGGCTAGAAGAAAAGCCGATTGCTGTCCCTATTTCTAAAATGTTCTTGGGTTTGACTTGATCTAAGAAAAATTGTAAGAACACTACTGTTTCATGGGGAATGATCGGTACTCCCGCTTCGTGTGCTTCTTCTTCGATTACGCCAAGTTCACCTTGGATTTTTTTTTGTTTATTTCGCATAAATTCAACAAGTTCTGGTTTCACAACTGGTCGATGCATCATTTCGTTGCGCACGTTATTCATCCTTCCAAAAATCAATCATTTCTAGTTTTCACTACTAGTAATATAGCAGAAATCATTTTCGGTTAATAGCCTTTTTTAGCTGTTTTGATAAAATAGTTGCGTTCATGTCTTTTAACAACAATTCATTCTTTTTAATCTTCTACGATTTTACTAGACTTAAACTAAAAACAATTATAAAACATTTAAAGAGTGTCCATTATCCTACAATGTTTTCAAATAGTTTTTTGCTTTTTGGTACAATTCAAGTTGCTGACTTTTCTTCACGAAGTTTCTCTTATTAAAACATTGATAGTTGCTTTGCCTAACTGAATTTAAAATTTCTTTATAAAAATAGATAGATAGTAACAGCGCTTCTTGACAATCTTTGTGGATAGTATGCAGCATTGTTTGTGCTTTTGAGTATAGTTGCTCAGCTCTTGTTGCCTCGTATTCCCATAATTCTATAAAAGAATCATTGATGATGCCTTTTTCCAACGAATTAAGTGAAACATCAAATCTTTCCATGATTTCCTTTGGAAGATAGATTCGCTGATTATTGAAGTCTTCTCCGATGTCTCTTAAAATATTCGTGATTTGCATAGCTTCACCTAATTGGATTGCTTGGCTTCTTATTTCATCAGGACAATCAGAAAGAATTGGCAACAACATCAATCCGACTGATCCTGCGACATAGTAAGAATATTCTTCTAATTCAGTCTGTGTTTCAGGTTGTTGAAACGCCCAATCCATCTCTTGCCCCAATAACATATCATAAAAAGACTGTTGATTCATTTCATACGTTTCGAATACTGGCACTAAAGCTCTCCAAAAATAACGATCTGGAATTTCCCCTGCTAAAAAGTCATCTAATTCACGTTTTAATTTGTTTAAACGATCCACATCACCGTATACATCAATGCTATCATCTGCTTCACGACAAAAAGAATAAATGGCAAAAATACTTAGTGCTTTTTGCTTTGGAAGTTTAGAGAAGGCTTTATAAAAACTTTTTGAATGATTACGAATCGTTTGCTCACATAAAGCGAAATCTGATTCATACATTGAAAATATTTTCGTTAAGTCATTTTTTCTTTTTATCATCTTTCAGCAACTCCTCTGCAGCTAACTTAGCACTTGTTAAAACAATTGGAACTCCCGCCCCTGGATGTGTACTACTACCGCAAAAATATAGGTTATCTGCATAATCGAATTTATTGTGAGGACGATAATAGTTACTTTGTTTTAAGGTCGGTTTCAACCCGAATGTTGCGCCATTATAAGCATTAAAATTTTGCTTAAACTCCTTAGGTGTATAGAGAGATTCATAAACAATATGTTCTTCTATATCAGAGAAAATAGTTTCTTCTTTGACTAGATCGAGAACATTTTGTCGAAATGCATTCGTAGTTGTATCGTTCCAATCCACTCCCTGTGAAAGTTCAGGAACAGGCACTAAGATATAAACTCCTTCATGCCCTTCTGGTGCTAAACTTCCATCAATTGAAGACGGAACATAAATATAAAATGAAGGGTCATCTGGCAATTTTCCATCTTCAAAAATATCATTAATATTTTTCTCAAAATCTTCAGCAAATCGAATCATGTGAAGTGAATCCACAGGATATTTTTTATCCAAACCAAGATAAAGAATGAAACACGAGCAGGAATAATCCAACTTATCGATTTTTTTATCGGTATATTTTCCTCTAGTCTTTTCATCTGGTAACAATGACTTCATTGCATAAGGAAAATCAGCATTACACACGACGTAATCACTCGGGATAACGCCTTCTTCTGTCCTAATTCCTGTAGCTTGTTTATTTTCTATTATGATTTCTTTCACAGGTGTATTAAGGTGAATCGTACCACCAAGCTCTTCAAAAGCCTTTGCCATTCCTGTAGCAAGGGTATACATCCCACCTTCAATAAACCAAATGCCGTAAATTAGTTCAATCATAGGAATAATTGTATAAAGAGAAGGACCATTATAAGGAGAAACCCCTATATAAAGAGTTTGAAAAGCTAATGCTTTTCGTAACCTTTCATCTTTTACAAATTTTGAAATAGAACTATAGGCATCATTAAATGTGTGCAATCTAAACCCATCAATCAATGATCTCGGATTATAAAAATCCCAAAAAGAACGAAATGATTTCATGATGAAGGCCTTTTTCGCTATTTGATACCGTTTATAAATACTTGCTAAATATTCTAGGTATCCTTGCATATCCTGATCTGAAATACCTTCTAAAAGTGACGTCAAAGACACTAGATCCGAGGACATGTTGAACGTTTCTTCATTTGGAAAGTTCAATGATAACATTGGATCAACTTTTTTCATCGGTATATATTGATCTGGGTCTTTCCCACATTGTTCAAAAACTTCACGATAAATTTCAGGCATCATCACGATGGTCGGACCTACATCAAAGGTAAATCCTTTTTCTTTTATTTGATACATTTTCCCACCGACTTGTTCATTTTTCTCGTACAAATGAACATTATACCCTTCATGTTGCAGACGAATAGCTACTGCTAATCCTGCAGCTCCTGCACCAATCACTATAATTTTTTTCATTATTATACACCACCAACTCATTTTTTTAAGTATATCTTTATCAATTGATAAAGTACATTATTTTGATTTTTTAGGAAAAAATAAAATAAAACGTTTTCTCCTAGCTACTTAAAATCTGAGTAAATGAGATAAAAATGAAAAGTGTACATTACTAGTTTTTTATCTAAACACAAGTAATGTACACTTCTCACTATTTTTTCGTTTAATACAATAAACCAACCAAATCTTCTTTTTCAATATTACCAAAATATTTTTTAATGTCGATTTGATCGACCGCTGCTTCGATTGCTGATTTCTCGTATTTTGTACCAGTCAAAATTTCTTCTACATCTTTGATTTCACCTAATCCAAAGAAGTCACCAAAAATCTTGATTTCTTTGATTTCACCGTCTTCCACATTCATTTGTGCATCGATTGAACCGATTGGGAAACGTTGATGGCGTTCTAAATTAAAGGCAGGTGATTTGCCGTAGTTCCAATCCCAATTAAGATAATATTCATCGGATATTTTGTTGATTTTTTGCCAATCTTCATCTGTTAGTTCATAGGTCTTCACTTGATCAACAGAGTCTACGCCAAAAATTTTCAACAAGATATCTTCACGAAATTCTTCTGTGGTCATTCCTTGTTTATCCGCTGGCAAAAATGGTTTAATATTCGTTACTCGTGAACGAACGGATTTGATTCCTTTAGATTCTATTTTATCTTTACGAACTTTTAATGTATTAACAACTTCGTCGATATCGCTGTCAAACATTAGGGTACCATGAGCAAACATTCTACCCGCTGTTGCATACATCGCATTGCCTGAGAATTTCATTCCATCTATCACTAAATCATTTCGACCTTTTAATTCTGCACCAGATACGCCCAATTCATGCAACGCTTGAATGATTGGTTGTGTGACCTTGGCAAAATCGCGAAATGAGTTGCCATCGTCAGGCATAATAAAACTAAAGTTTAAATTACCATGATCGTGGTACACAGCACCACCACCACTTAAACGACGCACCACATGTATACCGTGTTCATCAACATACTCTTTATTGATCTCTTCGATTGTGTTTTGGTTACGCCCAATAATGATCGATGGATCATTGATATAAAATAAGAGAATTGGTTCATCTAACGATTTTTCTTTTAATAAATAAGTTTCGATTGCTAAGTTGATTCTTGGGTCATTGTTTTCATTTGGTACAAAAATCACAGTGCATCACTCCTTAAATTTCGATAACTAAGTTTCTCTTGGCTAACCCTACAGTTACTTGATTGCCTGCTGCTTCTTCTGCTTGTTGTTTTAACTCTTCTAGTGAACCATGTTGAGGCAAATGAGTCAAGATTAGCTTTTTGACATTAGCCGCTTTGGCGATTTCACCTGATTCCTTTGAGGTAAAGTGCGCGTGATGTTTTTCATTTCCTTCAAATAAATAGGTATCTGCCAGAAAAACATCTGCATCCTTAGCGAAATCAACAAAACTTTCCAAATAGCCTGAATCACCTGTGAATACAAAAATTTTACCTGTTTTTTCTTCAACAAAACGCATTGCATAACAAGGAACAGGATGGATTGTTTTCATAAAGGTCACTAGGAATGGTCCGAGTTTTAACTCTTCTGCTTCAAAATAAGGGACAGCTTCGGAGATACCAGGCAGATTCAATGCCTCAAAATGAACTGGATCATCTGTATGTCCATATATTGGTAAGACAGGTGTTGGCTCCATGACTGGATACAGTTGACGATAATACTGTAGCACCCCTAAATCAGCAATATGATCATAATGATAATGAGACAAGATCACGGCATCCAATGTTAAGGGATCAAGATGTTCTTCTAAATTGACTAATGTTGTGCTACCAGCATCTAACAATAACTGAAATCCATCAGATTCTAGTAAGTAAGAACTCGTTCCTTGCCCTTGATATGGATAGGCTCCTAAACAACCTAACACGGTTATTTTCAACTTCATCGACCTCCTTGATTGTTATTCACTTAATGGTAACATAAAAAAGAAGAACCCAGACAATTATTTGTACTTGTACAATAAAAAAACAGAACAATCTACTGAAAAATCACTCTGCTTTTTTACTTCTATTCTATTACTACTGATGCACCTTTTTCTTCACGTGCTGTATCATAAAAACTGGCAACGGCCACATCATGGTAAGGGATTACCCATAACAAACCAATTCCGAAAACCAATGCCCCTACGATAAACCAGCCAATAAATGAAATTTGCAAAAACAAATATTGTCCAAAGCGTCCTTTCATCAAGAAAAGTGCGTATTTTAGGGCATCTCCTACTGATAGTTCAGGATCATCAAGTTTTACCCATACTGCAAATTGAAACACGCCACTAACAAAAACACCGACTAAAATCATTAAAAATGCAACTATCAGTAATAATAATGCTAACAGAACATCTCCACCCATTTGCGTTTGAAATTGATCGACAGACACCCTATTAAACATTAATCCAAAATACAAAGCAGTTCCATAAGATAAAAGTACCGGTAACAATACCACTAAATTTAAGACTAATTCAACAAGATATTGAATCAAGTTGATCAATAACATTGGCAGGTACAACTTCCCCTGAAAAATAGTCGTTAGCATGCCTGCTTGAACTCTTTTGCCACGTAGAACTTGTAAAGCGCAATAGTAAGTGCCATAAGTAATTGCAAAAAATAGAAAGTTATTTAGTAAAAAAGACATCATATTAGTACTTGCACTGTCTTTTGGTAGATTTGCTACACTCCCTACCACCGAGCTAATCATAAAGCGGATAAATACAGCTAAAAATGTAATCCACGCCATGGTTCCCCATTGATTTTTTAGAGCTGTTCGAGCTTGTTCTCGATGCATTGTATTTGTTATTTGACTTCTCATTTAAACAATCACCTCTTTTTTAATAGCTGCGAAGCTTTTCTACCATTTCCTTATCTAATCGCTTCACAACTTCTGTCACCAATTTAACCGTATTTAAATAATCATCTTCATGGATCATTGACGTATGAGAATGTAGATAACGAACTGGCACTGTGATTGCTAGTGACGGAACACCATTGCGCGTCAAATGCATTCTACCTGCATCCGTTCCACCACCTGTAATCACAGTATATTGAAACGGAATATTATTCTCTTCGGCAACTTGGATTACGAAATCACGTAGTTTTTTATGCGGAATCATTGAAGCATCAAAAATCAGGATTTGTGGCCCTTTCCCTAATTCAGAATCTGCTTCTTTAGGCGTCATACCAGGAGTATCTCCAGCGGTTCCCGTATCTAGTGCAAATGCAATATCTGGATCAACAAGATGTGTACTTGTTTGAGCACCACGCAAACCAACTTCTTCTTGTACGTCACTTCCTGCAAATAAAATATTAGGATGCCCTTCCGTTGCCAAATTTTCTAAAACTCTTAGCGAAACAGCTGTACCAATACGGTTATCCCATGCTTTAGCTAGCATAAATTTCGTATCATTCATTCGGCGATATTCAATGTAAGGCGTGATCATATCACCAGGTTTGATGCCCCATTCAGCTACTTGTTTATCACTAGATGCACCGATATCAATAAACATCTCCGCAACATCATATGGTTGCTTTCTAGCTTCTGCAGTCAAGACATGAGGCGGTTTTGATCCAATTACACCATGATACAAATCACCTTTACCTGTTTTGATTTGTACCTGTTGAGCTAGCATAACTTGACCCCACCAACCACCAAGTGTTTGAAATTTAATAAAGCCTTTTTCTGTAATTTGAGTAACCATAAACCCAACTTCATCTAAATGTCCTGAAAAATAGATTTTTGGTCCTTCCTTATCGCCAACCCGTTTCGCGATAACACTACCCAAACCATCATACATAATTTTATCCGCAAAAGGTTCCGCATACTGCTTAAAGACTTCCCTAACTTCCCCTTCATTACCAGGAACGCCCTTTGCATTCGTTAGGTCTATCAATAACTGTTCTTCATTCTTTTCCAAAATATTCCCTCCTAAATATAAAAGTGTAACAGGCTCGTTAAAACTCGTAAAAAAATAGGAAAAGATAGTTGTGACGCTTCTTGTCACAAATAGCTTTTATCTTTTTTTATAGAGTTTAGCCCGTGCAGCTAAATAACATATGGTAACAACGTTCCGCTTCACCTTGTACTTTTCAACATCTTAATAACTGTTGGAAGCAACGTTCCTTTCAGTCACCTTGTACCATTCAACATCAACTCATTTCTTCATTGTGTTTCTTGGCATGTTTCAAAGCAAAAGCTTAGCCGGCTCGTTCAGCTCTGACAGGAAAATAGGAAAAATAGATTGCGGTGCTTTTTACCACAAACTATTTTTATCTTTTTCCCGAAGACCTTCAATCTTTGGAGCTTTAGCTCATAGGAGTTGATGAGATCGGAGCAGAGCGTAGTGCTAGCCCATGTAACTAAATAAAACACGATAACAACACTTCATCCCTGCAATTATCATTATTGCTATTATATCATTTCTTTTCATCAATGGAAAAACTAATGATACCTGATCCATTTTTAAACCGAAAGCGATAGAAACATCCTCTGTGTGGACATTTTCTATCGCTTTCTTATCTCTTAAGAAACGTTTACTTTAATCTAGTTGTTTTTTTCTATAGTAATAAATAACGCAATAACCAAGCAGACTAATAAGTAAGCTATTTCCTAAGACGCTGTACCAATATCCTGTTTGTTCATTTGTTCTTGGTAATTTTGTCTTAGCAAGTAACGTTGTTTTTGTTGTCTTACCTTCAATTTTTGTTCCATCTATTTCTTTTGGTATCGTTGGGTCAACAATCGGCGGCACTGATACTTGTTCATATACATAAACGATTGTTTGAGGTGTCTCAGTAAACATAACTTCATCTGTACTTAAAAGTTGATCTAGATTAACTCTTAGTCGAGAGGTTGATTGTTGTTGTTCTTTGAAACGATAGCCTTTGATTTCTTTTGGCTGAACCTTTTGTTTCGTCCCAACTTTTCCGTTTATCACATCATCATTCGCAATTTCTTTGCCATTAGTATCTATATGATGGAATTTAATTTCTCCAACTAGAGGCGCATTTTCTATCGTCGTTTTATGATTCAAGTGCTCTGGACTAATTTCAATAGTTTCTCCAATTTCTTTCAATAGATAGCCAACAGGTGCTTTGGTTTCAACAAGTGTATACGTTGCTTGTGGCAAGTCTTTGAAATCTGCGATTCCATCTTCATTGGTGGTCTTGGTAATTTTCTTATCTGGATCAGCTTGGGAAATTAGTGTAAATTCTGCACCGCTAAGTGCTTGCTTTGTTTCCAGATCGATTTTGTTTACGCGTATTGATCCTAGTAGTAATTGGTTGACTTTGTTTGTTGTAGCCTTTATTTCAGATTCGATTTGTTCTTTTGTTAATTCCAACGAAACTGGTGTTGAATCTAATTGATAACCTACTGGTGCTTTTGTCTCTATAAATGAATAGGTTCCCGCACTCATTTCAGAAACTAAGATTAAACCTTCGTCATTCGAGGTAAATACTTTCGCTTCTCCTTGATTGGCTACCCAATTCGGTTCACCTTGTTCATTTTCTTGATAAAATGTTGTCTGATCTTGCTCACTATGGGATAAAATGAATTCTGCTCCTGGTAGAGCGTGTCCAGCAGGATCGACTTTCTTCAATTCTATGTCACCAGTTGTAATGATTGGTTCATTTTCAACGGTCGTGACATAACCTGGATCATTTATTTCATCATCAGATTTAGTAGATAATAGTACACCTTTTTGATACTTTTCAGATAGCTTATAACCATCCGGTGCAGTTATTTCTTTGATCAAATATTCACCCTCAGCCACTGACTGAAAGGCAGCATTTCCGTCTTGATCTGACGTAGCTTTCAACCCTAGCGATTGTTGACTCTCTTTATCAAACAGTTCAAAAACTGCACCTGATAATGGTTGCTGCGTGCGTGCGTCGACTTTCTTCAATAGAATCTGTCCTACACCTTTTCCAGAACCAGAACCACTGGTCACAGTATGATTGACCGTTGCCCAATCAGATTTAATTGCCTTGTCATTAGTAAAAACTGCTATATTACGAACATTTGCTGATTTGGTCGTAACCGTTTGGTATTCTACAGTAACGCCTCTTGTTTCTTTCTTAAACGTGATTTTAAAGTAATTCGTATCATAATTTTTAAGTGCTGAACCTGCTGGACTTTGATCTTGGTCATAAGTAAAGGTAATCTCATAGTCTTCACCTAATTTTAAGACGTTATTCGTCAATTGATCTCTCACTACAAAAGCATCAGTCCCAATTACAAAATTAGTATTTTCTGCTTTTGATAAGTCAGCTAATGTAAATGTATCTTCTAACACTAAGTTTTTATAGGGACGATTAGCTGGCATAATATTAGATCTGATAATCCAACTCGCCAGTTTATTGTCAACCGTTGATACACGCCCACTTTTGTAGGTATTAATGCCTAAAGCAACGAGTAGTTCTGCTTTTAAATCATGTGGGTAGTTGCCCTCATCACTAATTTTAGCCGTATTCGTAAAATTAGTATAGTAATCAGAAATGGGTGCTGTACTTGGTGCTGTTTTGTATCTTAGCGCTACTTTTTTATTCCCGATTGCGGAAAATTCAAGATGAATTTGACTATCCTTAATTTCCATAACAGTTGGATAACGGTCATCTCCTGGCTGAATTTTTTCTCCAGTAATGACGGTTTCTTTGCCATTTTCATTGACAATCTTATCTAACGCCAAGATTTCAATTGAATTTTTATCTAATTTTTGAATTGATTCAATGTCATCATCTAAAATTAAATTTTTATATTTATGACGTTCTTCATTGATCCCGATCGTCCAAGTGAGTATCCCATCATTGCTGTTATAGCTAACATTTTTCTTGCCGCCTTCCATTAAGAAACTTGGGATATTGAATGTTGCAGAAGCTTCCATTGGAATATTCCCATTACCGGCAAGTGACACCTTATTGCTTAATTCGTCTCCTACTTTGATATCTGTGTTGTCGAATTTACTTGTATAAGTCAAAACATATTTATTCGTTGTAACGCCTTGATGGACACCTAACATATCTATGGTAAAACCAGAACTAGTTTTATTGATTGTATAATCTTGTCCAACAACTAAAGAATGCTTGGTTTTATCATCACCTTTGGCATAATAGTAAAAGTCAGCAGATCCGTCAACCAGCTCTTTCACTCTTTCTCCAAATTGATCGATCATTTGATTAAATTGCATACCCCAGTGTTTATTATTGACGATGATCGACCAATCCACTGTTCCTGATGTCATATCTAAGGAATCTTCTTCTAAAATTTTAGAAATATTTGATGGTGCTAAATTGACCTTTGCATCATCACTTCCTAATGAATCAGATACCTTGTTTTCTATTTCACGCGGGCTAGGATTTTGAATGGCTGTTTCATAGACAAAACGATAAGCTGCTGTTGGTGTAGGACTTTGATTATTAGTATAAATATAATCAGTCGTGTACTGTCCAAATCCACTGGTATCCCAATGATTACTTGGTGCCAGACCGCCTAAACTGATCGAGCCAGTACCATAAACATAAAGATTATAGATTTTTAGATTTGAAACCGTTAGATCATTTGGAACTTCATCCGTTAAAATATCTGTGAGTTTAGTTCCTAATGCTAATTCAGTGCTATCTAAATTGTAATCGATCGTCCAAACAATCGTATTTGTTTTCACATTATATTCGCCTTTTTTGGTCATATGAGGATTATGATTGTATTGGAAATAAACATAGTTTGAAAGTGACGTACCGTAGATCGTCGCTTCGGTTCCCATATAATAGAGTTCTTCATTGGCAATCGACTCTTCTTTGATAACAGATTCATACGTCATGATTACTGCTTTGTTCGTCTCTTTAGCTAAAATCACTTCTAAATCAGTATTATTTTGTTGAAGCGTATAATCTTCGCTTCCTAATAAGGTAGGTTCACCAATTAAACTGCCGCCCATAGAAACGTCTTGTGCAAAAACTTTCACATTTTTTACAGTGACGTAAGCTGATGCATTTTCAATTGCGCTTGAGCCATTTCTACTAATTTTTGACTTTACGACTATTTTCTCATTTGGCTGAATCGTTTGTCGATTGATATTTGTTTTGATTTCAGTTGAAACGATATCAGTATTAAAATTTTTATTTTTTTTCAGGCTAATACTTCCTTCACCTGATAGCTTAAATAATAGCTCATATTTTTTTTCTTGGTTATTTACTAACGAGAAGGTAATGGTTTTAAGTAAATCACTATCATCGCTGTATGGAATAAAACTAGTTTCAATGTCGATTTGATATTTTCCATTGACTACTGTTTCATTAAATATAATAGTAAGCTTTCCAGTCGTATCTAGAGTCCAACTTCCAACGGTCTCTAATCTTCCTGATATGTTGTTTGAGATTGCAATATCTGCTGGTAGTTGATATTCATAAGTTCCAGCCTGAATTGTTTGATTTTCTGTTCCAACCTGAAGGGACAACTTTAATGGTGCTTGTCTTTGTGGTCGATTGGTTGTTGTATCGTATTCTACGCCTTTAGGATCAGTTAAAGTAACATTCGTTATTAAATTCTCAGTTTGTTGTACTTTTGCTTGCTTTGACTCCAATTTTACTTCACTAGTTGAAGTTTCGACTGATTTTTCTGGTACTTCCGTTGAAGCAACAACTGATTCTTCAATCTGCTTATCCACTGTATCCTCTGTCGAAGTCTCATTTATAACAGCGCTTTCTGAACTTTCTGAAGAAATTCCTGTGTTCAATGTTTCACTTGTTGACGTACTTGTCGAAATCTCCGAAGTGTTTTCAGATAAAAATGTTTCAGCAAAACTAACAACAGGAATCAAAGAATTAGCAATCATTAATAGTAACACCATTACTATCCAAAATTTCTGTCTTTTCATCATTTCCCTCTTTTCATTTTATTAAAAAAACATATAACTATTAGTATTTTACCATATATTTTTCATTTTAATAGATGAAATCACAATATTCCATAATATAATTGTAAAATAAAAAGCATAATTGTTTTAAAAAAACAATCATACTTTTATTTTTATTTTTATTTCTTATTTCAAGTCAGCTGGTGCTTTTTGTTGCCAATCTTTTGAATAAAAGGATCCATCAAGATGATAACTTGGCACCTTAGTTGAACTTGTTTCCAAAAATGGTTGAATTCGCTGATCAGCTGCTAGCCAACCACGCCAACCTAAATGGATTGTATCAGCCATAAAGTACTGGGTATCACAATCTTTGGTAAAATCTGCAATATTATTAAATCCTTGCGTTGTTAATTGGTATTTCACCTTTTTAGCAAAACCTTGCAGCATCTCTTGAGAGAGTCCTGTAAAATCGGTCCAATGTTTATTCACTGGTGGAATAATAAACAAGACCTCGGCATTGTCTTGTGCCAATTGACTAAGGACCAATTGCAAGTCAGAAAACTCAGGAGAAAAACGATAATCCCAATTCGTTTGTGAATTTTCCAAGGATTTCAATTTCTTTTTCACTCGTTTATCATAAAATGGATTAGATATTTCAAACGGATTGTTATTAGTCGATTTTTGACCAATTTCAGTCGCTAATTGATCTAAGGCACTTACATTATACGTTGTCGGCAAACGCTTCTCAGCTTTTCTAATCGCCTTATCTTTATTAACCATCCCGATTTTCCCAAACAATTCATCTTCACGAGAAAACATGTTAAGCATTAGATTGATATACTGCTTATCTGAACTACTTGGCAGTTCTCCAGAGATAATCGCTTTTAAAGCACGATCTAACCGTTTATCTTCTTTTACCTTTGGGAAATCCATTAAACGTTCGGCAAGATACCGATCGTCATCTGTTACTTTTTCTAAGTCACTAACCCATTGATAGGTTTGCAATTCAGAGTAATAGGCATTGAAATAGTCATTGGTCACGCCATCTTTAACAAACCACTGTGGGGAAATAATAAAAACGACTTTTTTATGCGCAAGATTTTTCCCCATCGACTGCATCATTAATGCTTGTGTTAACGATTGAGTACCTGGTGCTCCTAATAAAAACGGGCGGTAATTTCGATCGTATTTCTCGGCTAAAACAGTTGGATGAAATGGACTGATTCGACTCAGTTCAGATGAGCCAAAAAATGGAACGTATTCCTTTGAACCGATTGCTTTATTTTTGATCGCATTCCCTCTTAATACATTTGTTGCCATAGATGTAGAGGCATCTGCTAAAACACGTTTGCTATCTAAATCTATTTTAAATGGTGCAAAGAAGAAAGCGATAAGTAGAACCGCAGAAATCAAGATCGGTCCAAAGATGGCAAAGATTTTTTTCTTCATACTCATTATTGTAGTGCTTTCACTTGTTCAATAACTTTATTTGGTGTGTTCCATAAATCGCGGTCAAATTCTGAAACAGGTACCTGTACACTAAGTTGGCCTTCAAGTTCAACTAATAATTGAACTGTTGCTAGCGAATCCATCAATCCTTCTTCAAATAAATCTACATCTCTATTTTCTTTGACTTCATCTGTCCCTGCAATTTCTTCTAAAATATCTAAAACTGTTTCTTCTAAGTTCATATGTCATTCTCCTCTATCTTGTACAGTTTTCAGCTGTAGGTTATTTTATTTTTTAGCAATAACTATTTTTTATTTAAAGAACAATGTATCTAAAAATCCTGAAAAAATCAAGAAACTAAAACAAACGGCATTAAACGTTAAGAAAACCGCCAAAGCATGCGTAAATTTATTAGATGGAATTTTTTCTTTATTTTTTTTCTTAAAACGTAGCCAAGCATCGGTCAAACAAATCAGAGCAGCATGATAGAATCCATACGCTAGGTAATACCATGTTAAGCCATGCCACACACCCATCAGTAAGAATAACGCAAAGTAACCAACATTTGAAGCGACGATCCGACTCTTAAACACTTTTTTCTTGATCAAAGTAAACATTAATCGCATATAAATATAATCACGGAACCAGAAAGACAATGTCATATGCCAACGATTCCAAAATTCCTTGATGTTCCAACTTAAGAAAGGCTTATTAAAGTTGACTGGCGTATCATAGCCCATCAAATAGCTTGTTCCAACTGCAAACAAACTATAACCAGCAAAGTCAAAGAATAGGTACATACTATATATATACATGTAAGCTACAAGCTCCCAAGAAAAGCCACCCGTTTTCACAGCCATCTTAGCCACAACAGGCATCAACACTTGACCAAAATAATAGCCAATAATAAATTTATATAAAAAACCCAAAAAGAAATTATGGATCCCTTTTCCTAGAAAGTCGACATATTTTTCTGGTGCTGGCGGATTCTCTACATCTTTTTCAAAACGACGATAACGATCGATTGGTCCAGACGAAATCGTTGGAAAGAATAACAGGAATTCGATATATCGAAAAATATTATATTCTTTAATCGAACCATCGCGCATTTCCATGATGATTTGTACAGACTTGAAGGTCAAGTAGGAAATTCCTAAAAAGCCCAATAAGGAGGCATGTCCTGAAACAAAAGGAACAACTTTAACTAAAACCAATGGTAAAATAGCCAAAAATACAGCAAGGTAAAAAACTTGACTAGCATTTTTCTTTTGACGGTAATGAAAATAAAACCAAACTAAAATCGTCTGCCAGATAACATAACCGATCAAAGCTACACCTTGTTTCCAATCCTCCCCACCAAAGCTCATGTATAAGAACAATAATGTAACTAAAACTTGATACCAAGCCCAACGCTTCCCTTTGATCAATAAAGTAAGGATCATTGGTAGCAGAGCAATCAATAGATAAATAAAATAAATCGGATTCGCATAAGGAATCATGTGAGGAAAGTCGATCATGTTGCATTCACCTCATTCATCAACCCTTTACGGTCGATCTTTCCATTCGCTGTCAACGGCAATTGTTCAACATAGATAAATTTTTGAGGAATCATATAATCCATCACCGATAAACTGAGTTCTTCTTTAATTGCTTTCGTTAATTTAAATTCTTTTTCAAAATCATGAGGATTCGCTACCACAAAGGCTACTAACTGTTGAACCTTATGATTTTGGTATTTCGGTACAACAGCAGCCTGTTTAACATAAGAAACACCAGCCAAATGATGATCAATATCTTCAAGCTCGATTCGATAGCCATGAAGTTTTACTTGAAAATCAATTCGACCATCATAAAGCAGCATACCGTCGACGAGCTTACCAGCATCTCCTGTGCGATACGCTGGTTGACCATTGTACTCAAAGAAGGCGGCAGCTGTTTTTTCTGGATTATGCAGATAGCCTTTAGAAACACTTGGTCCGGCAATTACGATTTCTCCCACTTCTCCAGTTGAAACCTCCTGATCATTCGTCATGATGTAAACTGTTGTGTCGTCTTTTACACGGCCGATTGGTACACGACTATATTCATCCAAAAGCGCTTGGGTGACTTCTACACCAGATATAGCGACAGTTGCTTCTGTCGGACCGTATGTATTAAAAATACGTGCTTGAGGGAAACGGTCTACTAATTTTTGTGCCGTTGCTTTAGGCAGTTCTTCACCACAAAATAGAAAAACCTTTAAGCTATCAACATGCTCTCCGTCAAAGGTCCGTTCCATCAAACAAATATCCATAAAGGATGGTGTTGAAACCCAAACTTCAATGTCTAATGTCGGTAATAACGTAAATAGTTGTTTAAAATCATTAATAACCTCTTTGGCCATCGGTGTTAATGAACCCCCTGAGGTCAAAGCTGGATATAAATCCATCACTGACAAGTCAAATGAATATGGGGCTTGAGATAAAAAGCGCATGCCTTCAGTGATCTCAAAGTCTGTCAATTCCCAATTAACAAAACTTAAAAGATTATTATGACTGATTTGAACCCCTTTTGGTAAACCTGTTGTTCCAGAGGTAAAAATAATATAGTAGGTTTCTGACCCAACAACTGGTTCCAAACTACTTACAGTCTCTAATTCTGAGCAGATGTTGTTAAGTTTATCTATTGAAATAATTTCAGCATCCGTTTCAATATCTGGCCAATCCTTAACTGCAAAAATCATTGCCGGATCAGCAACTTCTAGAATCATCTCAACTCGTTCTTCTGGCGTATGGGCCTCGATTGGTATATAAGCGTGACCAGCTTTGGATGCACCTAAAAAACAAGCTAGCATTTCAAATTCTAATTCGCCATAAACCACGACTGGACGACCTCGGCCTATGTTCTTTTGCAAATATCTAGCAATTGCATCTGAGTCTTGCTTCAACTCACCATAAGTATACGTTCGATTGGTTTCAATATAAACGGGACGGTTTGGCTCCTTCATCCCCCAACGATCGATTGCTTCAATAATATTTAAAATCGTCATGAAGTATTTCCTCCCTAAAACTCGTTATAAATAAATGTACCGCCGTCAATATTTTTATAATGATATAAATAAATCAACATTAAGAGAATCCCAAAATAAAACACGGTCTTTCCAATAAATTTCCCCCAGTATTGCACATTAGGTTGGTTAAAAAATGCTTTCATTCTATTTTAAGCCTCCAAATTTTTTCCAAATTCATAATTTTTGTACTGTTATTGTAATCAAAATCACTAATAAAAGAAACAAAATTTGCAAATAAAGTACACTTTGCTGCTAACAGTTTTGTCACTTCCAACAAAAAGAGGGCAGAACAAAAGGATAAAGGTTTTGTTCTCCCCACTTTCATGCATAAGAACTAACTGTTTTCAACACTTTTTTTAGTTTCCTCATTTTTAGAGCGATAACTACTTACTTAAAAAAATATTAAGTTATTGTCGATATTTCCCATGGATAATACGAGAATAGATTGCTGATGTTAAAAAATAATACGCTAGATAGATCAAGATCAATAGTCCACATGACAGATAAGCCAACCAATAGCCTGAACTGGAAATAAATTTACTAAATACGTAAATCGCAAATGTTGCATGCAATACTCCAATAATCATTGGTGGAAAGAAGATAATACTGTTTTGCTGGTAAACAAGTTTTGTGATTTCTTTTTTAGGAATCCCAATATTCTTTAATAAATCATAATTTTCTTTCTCTTTTTCAGCTTCTGAAAATTGCTGTAACATCAAGATGCTCCCCGTAATGATCAACGCCAACACACCTAAAAACATCGCTACGTAGATGAATAATCCCATTGCTCTTCTGTTATACCTCAATTCTGAAAAGCGATTTGTGTAATTTAACTGCCAATATTCCTGTTCATCATCCTCAGAATACTCTTTAGATTGCTCATTTTCTGCCTTCTGACTTGTTTTAGCTGTATAACCTAGCAACTGATTATCGACCCATTGATATTTATAGTATACAGGAGCGATCCACTTAGGTTTTACCTTCTCAGATATCTTATTGACCAACTCTTCTTCATCATTCGTATGAACATTAAAAGCATTTAATGTATAGGAGATTCCTGAATTTATCTCCTTGAACTGCTCATCCGATACAACCACTGTGGGGAAACTATACCTCAATAAATCCTGTCCCAAAAAATCCGCGCGTACATCTGAAACATGAAGCTTGATTCCATCTGACAATGTAAAATCAGAACCATAGCGGATAAATCCGCCTAAAATATTTTGAATACTATCCAAAATGACGATGTCTTGCTTATTATGTAGCTCAATTTTTTTTAAATATGGATTTATTTTTTGAAATTCTCGATAGTTTGAAAGTGCTAAGATGTTTATTGGGCTTATGTTATTTTCCTCAGTGTCCTGTCCAATTTTAAGATGAAATCGACTACCCGTCAACTTATAATTCAATTTGACGAGAGAATCTATTTTTGTATCCGTTTTATTTTCGATTACTTGCGCTACTTTCTCAAAATCATCTTGTGCAACAATAAAATCTGTTGGTGCTGTAATATTTACAGAGTTCATCCCAATTGTATAAAAAGAGGCCGCACCACCGATCATCCCTAAGGCAATTGCAATAAAAATTGTCACAAACGATAACGTATTGCCGCTTCTTCTAACATGTTTCTTGGTATTACCTAAGGCTAACATGTTTAAATTTCGATAATAGTTGAACTTATCTTTTCCAAATAGATAGACAACTAAGTTCATTGTATAGTTAAAAAATAAATACGTTCCTACCATACAAATCAACATAATCGCTACTGGTGCAATCAAGAACCCTGCAAAACCAAACACTAATTTCATCAAAAAGGTTGCAAAACGGATCACATTATACGATAAAATATAGCCTGTCAGGATAAACACGATCCCTAAAACACCTAAGCCAATCTCAAGAACAGACAAGTTATTTGAATTGGCCGCTCTTTTCTTTGTTTTACTAAGTAAATCTGAGACTTGATAACGATAAATCAGCCAACTACTTCGAAATGATACTGCCAATAACATAAAAACAAAAACAATCCCTGTTTGTATCATGGATGGAATTGACGCATAGAACAGACTTTCTACTTGCAAAAACATGGCTTTGGCCAAAATCATTGAAAATAATTTAGAAAAAATAACGCCAAGAATCAGACCAGTAACTAATGATATAGCACCCAAAATCAACGTTTCAATAAAAAACAGAAAAGATATTTGTTCTTTGCGCATGCCAATTAAGTGATACAGACCGATTTCTTTTCCTCTTTTTAAAAGAAAAAAGTGGTTCGCAGCAAACATGAATCCTAAAATCATGACTACGACTAAAATACCACCTAAATTCATCGCACTATCGATATGAATCTCTTGTCCAACTCTATTCGTTAGATTTCTATTATAGGTAATCGCATTAAAGCAATAATAGACAACAACAGCAAATGTCATACTAACAAAATAAACAAGGTAATTAAGAAATTGTCCTTTAAAATTTTTCCAAGACAAATTAAAAATCATTCGCTCGGCCACCTCCGCCAATCGTTGCCTGCATATCGATCACCCGATTGAAAAACTCTTTTCTAGAACCTTGACGAACTACCTCTGAAAAAAAGACACCATCTTTAATAAACAAAATCCGATTACAGTAACTTGCAGTATAAGGATCATGGGTAACCATCATGATCGTAGCATCGTCTTGTATATTCATATTCGTCATATATTGAAGTAGTTCTGCAGCTGATTTAGAATCCAAAGAGCCTGTTGGTTCATCTGCAAAAATAATTTTAGGTTTAGTGATCAGTGCGCGTGCTGCTGCTACTCGCTGTTTTTGTCCAACTGAGATTGCATTAGGAAAACTACTTAACAATTGGTCGATCCCTAAAATATCAGCAACATGAGCCAACCGTTGCTCCATTTCTGATAGAGGCATACGATCAACAGCCAATGGCAATAAAATATTATCTTTTACATTTAATGTATCCATTAAATTGAAATTTTGGAAAATAAACCCTAGTTTCTTACGTCGAAAATCGCTGATTTTACCATCGCGCATCTTCAATATATCTTGACCATCTATTCGAACCATTCCAGTCGTAGGCAATGCAATCGTGGAAATCGTATTGAGTAATGTCGACTTACCAGCACCACTAGGTCCCATGATCCCGACAAACTCTCCTTGTTCTACAGAAAAAGATATATTATTCAAAACTTGAACCTTATTGCTTCGGTACCCATATGATTTACTTAAATGATTTACTTCTAAAATTTTTGTCATAGATTTCGCTCCAGTTTATTCGTTATCCTTATTCTACCAATATTTTATCCAACTGAACATCGTTTCCTCTTACAATTAAGTAATAATAAAAAAAGATCCATCAATCATTTATTTTTCCAAGCCAAAACGTTGTGACAATTTCCACAAACCTTTTAGGGAGTTGTTTTCACAGTTTTTTTCATCCCCCACAAACACTATATGTAGTTATTAAAAGGCATTAAAAATTAAATTTCACACTATATATAGTTGAAAGATTCTATTGATTGTTTTATCATAAGGAAGAAATAAATCTATGAGGAGATGTGCAGTAATGATGGATATTAAGCAAGCTAATAATGAAGTGAGTTCTACTGGTTCAGCCTTACACACGATTAAAATCGTTAAAAGAGATGGTCGGCTAGTAGATTTTGATGATCGAAAAATTTATGATGCTTTGATCAAGGCTGAACAAAAAATTCGTGGTTCTTTAGACCCGCTTGCACATGAACGCATTCAAGAAATCGTTGAAAGAATCGATCAAGAAATTTCAGATCGTTTTGCAGAAGATGTCAAAATTTATGAAATCCAAAATATCGTTGAACATATTTTACTAGCAAGAAATGAATATGAATTGGCAGAAGAATATATCAACTACCGCACTCGTCGAGATTTTGAACGGAGTAAAGCTACAGATATCAATTTCACAATCAGTAAATTAATCAACAAAGACCAATCAGTCGTTAACGAGAATGCCAATAAAGATAGTGATGTTTTCAACACGCAACGCGATTTAACGGCTGGGATCGTCGGTAAGTCGATTGGACTTAAAATGTTGCCTCCTCATGTTGCCAATGCACATCAAAAAGGTGATATCCACTATCACGACTTAGACTACCATCCATATACACCGATGACCAACTGTTGTTTGATTGACTTCAAAGGGATGTTGAACGATGGATTCAAAATCGGTAATGCTGAAGTTGAGTCACCTAAATCGATCCAAACAGCAACTGCTCAAATCTCACAAATTATAGCCAATGTCGCCTCTAGTCAATATGGTGGTTGTTCTGCTGATCGTGTGGATGAACTATTAGCACCGTTTGCTGAATTAAATTATCAAAAACATTTAGTAGATGCTAAAGAATGGATCGATGGTGCTGATCGTCAAGATGCTTATGCTAAGAGTAAAACCCAAAAAGACATTTATGATGCCATGCAAAGCTTAGAGTATGAGATCAATACCTTATTCACTTCAAACGGACAGACTCCATTCACTTCTTTGGGATTTGGATTAGGTCTAAATTGGTTTGAACGCGAGATTCAAAAAGCGATTTTACAAATCCGTATCAAAGGTTTAGGTAGTGAACATAGAACAGCAATTTTTCCTAAATTGATTTTCACTTTAAAACGTGGTGTTAATTTAAACGAATCAGACCCAAACTATGATGTGAAACAACTTGCATTAGAATGTGCTACAAAAAGAATGTATCCTGATATTTTAAATTATGATAAATTAATCGATTTGACAGGTAGTTTCAAAGTCCCGATGGGTTGTCGTTCTTTCTTGCAAGGATGGAAAGATGAAAATGGCGAAGAAATCAATGTCGGCCGTATGAATTTAGGGGTAGTCACTTTAAACCTACCTCGAATTGCAATGGAAGCACAGGGAAATGTTGATAGATTCTGGACACTTTTAGCTGAGCGTTTAAATACAATGAAAGATGCTTTAGTCTATCGTGTTGAACGTTGTAAAGAAGCCACACCAGCCAATGCACCGATTCTTTATATGTATGGTGCATTTGGTAAACGTTTGTCTCGAAAAGAATCTGTCAATGAATTATTTAAAAACAAACGGGCAACTGTTTCACTAGGCTATATTGGTTTATATGAAGTCGCTTCTGCTTTTTACGGCGGAGACTGGGAAACGAATCCTGAGGCGAAAGACTTTACACTTGCGATTTTAAAAGACTTGAAAGCTCATGCAGATGACTGGGGCAATGAATATGGTTATCATTTTAGTGTTTATTCAACACCAAGTGAAAGCTTAACTGACCGTTTCTGCCGCCTAGATACTGAAAAATTTGGAATTGTCGAAAATATCACAGATAAAGACTATTACACAAACAGTTTCCATTATGATGTACGTAAAAATCCAACACCATTTGAAAAACTAGATTTTGAAAAAGATTATCCACAATATTGCTCTGGCGGTTTCATCCACTATTGCGAATACCCAGTCTTACAACAAAATCCGAAAGCTTTGGAATCTGTTTGGGATTATGCCTATGATCGTGTTGGCTATCTAGGAACTAATACACCGATCGACCATTGTTATGAATGTAATTTCGAAGGAGATTTCCACCCAACAGAACGCGGATTCGAATGCCCACAATGCGGCAATCACGATCCAAAATCATGTGATGTTGTGAAACGTACCTGCGGATACCTAGGCAACCCCCAAGCCCGCCCAATGGTACATGGAAGACATAAAGAAATCTCTTCACGAGTGAAACATATGAAATAAAAAGCGGAACGAACTGGTTAGCTCTGACTGAAAAATAGGAAATATTGATTGTGACGCTTTTTGTCACTAGCAATATTTGTCTTTTTTCTGAAGAGTTGTTTCGTGCAGCTAGATTAAATAAAAAACAGAACAATCCGCTGATTCCAAACACAGAATAAAAAAAGCGATGTGTATTGCATTAAGTTGCAGACATCGTTTTTATTTGAAAGGATGACTAAAAATGAGAAATCCTAAACCACAAGAATGGCTAGCAGAAGAACTCAGCCAAAATTATATTGGTGATTATAAGGCATTTAATTTTGTAGATGGCGAAGGTGTACGAAATAGTCTTTATGTCAGTGGCTGTTTGTTTGCTTGTGAAGGTTGCTTCAATCAGGCAGTTCAAAATTTTCGCTATGGCAAACCATTTACAAAAGAATTAGAAGAGAAAATCATTGAAGATTTATCTCATGATTATGTACAAGGCCTGACCTTACTAGGCGGAGAACCTTTTTTAAATACAGAAGTTTGTTTGACTGTCGTTGATCGAGTGCATCAAGAATTTGGGACTAAAAAAGATATTTGGTCTTGGTCTGGTTATACATTTGAGGAACTATTGCTAGAGTCTGATGATAAACTGGAGCTATTGAGTAAAATCGATATTTTAGTAGATGGACGGTTTGAACTGTCCAAAAAGAACCTAAATCTCCAATTCAGAGGTAGTAGTAATCAACGGATTCTTGATGTCAAGAAATCTTTAGCTAGTGGTCAAGCCGTAATTTGGAACAAATGTCATGATGCACAACAAGCATATGAACAAATAAAAAAAGGACTTTTTATCTAGTATTTAACCCAACGTAGTAACAGAAACTTTCTGATTACTATGTTGGGTTTTGTTTCTATCTATTTGTTTAATCAAATCATTAGCTCATCTTTTAGTGGTATATTACAATAAAATAGAACTCATCAAAGTTGATTAGGAGGAAAAAGATTGTGACTACTAGTTCGTTTGCTACTAAAAAGGCGATTATCACAGGAGCTGCTTCAGGAATTGGCTATGCTACTGCAAAATTATTTATTGAGAAAGGCTTTGTTGTTGGCTTGATTGATGCTGATAAAAATCGCTTGGAATCTATTTCTAAAGAATTCAAACAGGATGGTTACGACTGTTATTACCGAAGTGTAGATGTAACTGATGAAATTAATTTGAAAAAGGCAATCGATGAATTAACGGAAAGTTTAGAAGGCTTGGACGTCTTTTTCAGTAATGCTGGAATCAATGGAACTTGGGCGCCGATTGAAACCTTAACGATCAGTGATTGGGATCAAACGATAAACACCAACTTGCGCAGTACATTTTTATGTACAAAATTTGCGATTCCCCATATGAAAGAAAACGGTGGATCGATCATTATAACAAGTTCTATTAACGGAACTCGAATTTTTAATAACTTCGGTGCTTCAGCCTACAGTTCTTCAAAGGCTGGGCAAGTGGCTTTTACAAAAATGGCTGCTTTAGAACTCGCTCGTTATAACATTCGTGTAAATGCTATCTGTCCTGGTGCTATCGATACGGCAATCAATGGAAAAACAAAATACTCAGCTGATCTGGATGAAGTTGAAATCAAGGTAGAATTTCCAGAAGGGAATCGTCCGTTGAAACATGAAACTGGAACCAGTGAGCAAGTTGCTCAATCTGTGCTATTTTTAGCCACCGATGCTTCAGCTAATATTTCAGGTACAGAGCTTTATGTTGATGGAGCAGAATCTTTGCTTTAAGTTAAACAAGAGAGGTTGCTTCTGCTCCCATCGTTTATTCGGATACAAAGAGCCCGAAACAAAACTATTTTAGTTTTGTCTCGGGCTCTTATTTGTTCTAATGAGCGCTTGTTTTGAAAAAGGTAAGAACCTCTTCACGAATCTTACGGTGATCAACAATCGGCTCGGGGTAATCTTTTCCAATAACTACACCACTCTTTTTTTGAAGCTCTTCTGACATCTTACTCGGCTCATGAATAAATTCATTTGATACACCTTTTAACTCGGGAATAAACTGGCGAATAAAATCACCGTATCGATCAAATTTTTCACTTTGTGTCGTAGGATTAAATATCCGAAAATAAGGAACGGCATCTGTTCCGGTAGAAGCTGCCCATTGCCAACCTCCTATATTACTCGCTGCATCATAGTCAATCAGTTTTTGTTGGAAATACTCTTCTCCCAATCTCCAGTCGATCAATAAATCTTTCGTTAGAAACGATGCCACAATCATTCGTAAACGGTTATGCATCCAGCCAGTCTGATTTAGCTGCCTCATTCCAGCATCTACAACTGGAAAACCTGTCTGTCCTTTTTTCCATCTTTCAAAAAAATTTTGATTATAGCTCCATTGCAGTTGTCGATATTGTTCCTTGATTTCTTGTGTTTTTTGTTTGGGATTCTCAGAGTAAATCATATTATAAAAGTCTCGCCAACAAAGTTCAGAAATAAAAGTTTGACGTCCATTGGAATCTGGTTCAGCATTAAGAGCATGCCAAACTTTGCGTATAGATAATTCACCTGTTCTTAGAAAACGTGATAACTTACTCGTTTGATCTGAATAAGGGTAGTCTCGACCATCTTGATATTCATGTAAGTGATTCTTTATAAACTCTTTTAAATAATTCTCCGCTACAACTTCCCCACATTGATATTCAAAAGGTAAATGAATGTCTTTAATGATTTGCTTAAACTTTTTTTCTCCCTCTATAAATAATGGATGTGAACTTTCTTTTAATAAATCTAACGGAGCCACGGTTCTTTGATATGAGCGTTTTGGCATTGTCAGCCATTTTTTAAAGTAAGGTGTGAAAATCTTGTAACTTTCTCCAGTTGGCTTTTTAATTTCCTGCACACCATGTAGATGACTGTCTTGGTAAGAATATACTTGAATCTGGTTATTCTCAAAAAATTCAATCATTTTCTGATCCCGTTCTTTTCCGAAACCACGTTCATCTGAATTAAAATAGATTTTACTCCAATCTGGATAGCCCTTTTTTAAATTGGTAAAATTTTCTTTTAGGTTTCCATATAAGAAATGGATTGAAACACCGTTCGCTTTCGCATGCTCATAAAAACTATTTAAGCTATAGAAAAAAGCAGCATGATTATAGCTATCTTCTATAAATTGCAGTGGATTCAATTGAAAAATACAAATAAGTTCATCTGCAGATTTACTATCTTCTACCATCTTACTAAACGCTGTATTATCCTCTAAACGAAGGTCTTTACGAAACCACATAATCGTTTTGCTCATTGCCTCTTTCCTTTCAGGTTTATGAATACTTAGATAGTAGCATAGATATTAAATTATCACTAAAATTAAGCTTTGATTTGCTGTTACTTCAACGCTTCATTTTCATCCGTTTTTGTTTTTTCCCATAGGGGCAATACCATATTTTCGTAAGCCATTGGATCGAGATTCGTCAAGGTTATCCCTAATAGCCGAATCCCTTGTTCAAGTCCCAGTACTTCTTCCCAAATCAGGTTGGCCTGGTAATACAATTCTTCTTTTTTCGAAATATATTCTGGTAAAGTCTGACGCTTTGTCACTGTCGTATAATCTGTATAACGAACTTTCAACACAACTGTTTTCCCATGCTTTTGGACTCGCTCTAACGATTCTTCCACTCGTTCTGCTAATTGTCTTAATTGAGCAGTTACTTGCGCTTCAGTCGTTAGTGGTGTGCCATATGTATGCTCTTTCCCTACTGATTTACGGTCTCTGGTGATATTTACAGGAGAATCGTGGATCCCGCGAACTTTTCGATAAAGAGAATAGCCCATTTTACCAAAATTACGGATCAGCATCATCTCATCTTGTTTGTACAGATCCTCTCCAGTATAAATACCTAAATCATGCATTTTAGGTACTGTTTTTTTCCCAACTCCATGAAATGCTTCGATTGGCAACGCCTTTAAAAAAGCTTCAGCCTCATCGGGCATGACAACCGTTAGCCCTTTAGGTTTTTGAAAATCCGAGGCTAACTTTGCCAAAAATTTATTATAACTGACACCAGCAGAACAAGTTAAATGTAACTCGTTCCAAATATCATATTGAATCAATTTAGCGATTTTAATCGCTGATTTACTGTTGATCTTATTTTCCGTAACATCTAGATAGGCCTCATCTATTGATACTGGCTCGATAATATCAGTATAACGGCGAAAAATCTCTCTAATTTGCTGAGAAATTTCAGAATACTTCTCATAGTTGCCTGGTTTAAAAATAGCATCTGGACATAATTCATAAGCTTTTTGAGCGCTCATGGCTGAATGGATACCGAATTTACGGGCTTCATAGTTTGCAGTAGTTACTACGCCTTTCCCTCCTGTATCACTAGGATGGCGTGCAATCACTAACGGATGCCCTACTAACTCTGGATGATCCCGTTCTTCAACAGAAGCAAAAAAAGCATCCATATCGATATGAATAATCTTACGGGAAATATCCTTCTTTAAAGGGAAACGCAGTTCGCTGATCATAATCGCCATCCTCCTTTAAAATAGGCTTACTATCACCTTTTATCTTTAACTAAGTTTAAGAAAAATTCCCTTTTCGCTATCTTCTAGCATCTTTTCAATTTTTGTTTGAGCAACCCGTGAGATACTGGACGTTGATACCACTTGGTTAGTTATTTTTACTAGAGGATCCACGAACCTTATCTTCTTCTTTTGATAAATATCATAGTTATCCTCACTAGAGCAAACACTGAATTTTAGTGAGTGATTCATTTTATCCAATAACTGTCGAATTTGAAGACTATTACTTGATTTTAACTTTTTAAGAAACGCCGCATCAGTCATCAGCAAATCATCCCATGTAATTTCTTTATTTTCCAGCCCAAGCTGAATTGCTTTTGCCATCCATTCATAACTGCATATATTACGAGGATCGTAAAAAAAGTCGATCACTACTTTTTGATACTGATCTATAAACCAAGTCGCCCAATCAACCGAATCCAAAACAATCTGACCTTCTATGATAGTTATCGATCCTAAAAATTCCTGAATTTCTTTAAGTGGTACAGAAAAGTAGCGGTGCACTTCTCGTAATGTGTAATCAATTCGGTCACAACATAGCAATGGCGCTTGTTGCTCCAATAATCCCCATTGATCATCATCAAATAAAATTTGTCGATGATCAAATCCATACTGATTTAGTAGCCCGGGAATCGTTGACCGTTCAATCAACGCTGTTTTGATTTGTTCATGGTAATTATCCGCTTTATTAGACAAAGCTAAATCGATCACATGAGAAAAAGCAGTATGTGACACATCATGTAGTAAACCAGCAATTTGCTCTGCTACAGTTCCGCCAAGTTTTCTAATCAACAACATAACACCGATAGAATGTTCGTACCTTGTTTCATTCCAAGCTGGATTGATTAAAAAAGCCGGACCTGCCATATGAACATCTTTTAAACGCTGAATCTCTTCTGACAAGATCAATGCAGCCAGAACGTCTTCTACTTCAAATGAACCATATAGAATATCCTCAACAATCATTTATTTCTCCTTTAAAATTCTTCTGTCTTGTACAAACATTATATACGAACGTTTGTTCATTTACAACTGATTTTATTTAAAAAAAGGAAGTCAAGCTGTTTTAAGCTCAACTCCTTTATAGACAGTATCTATATTGCTTTTACTCCCCTTTCCCCCGTTCTAATTCGGATCGCCTCTTCTACGTTATAAACAAAGATTTTGCCGTCGCCGACCTCGCCTGTTTGACAAATAGCCAAAATCAAAGAAATAATTTTTTCTACATTTTCATCTAAAACAACGAAACTAACTTTAACTTTAGGTAATAGTGTCGTAATGATTTCTTGCCCCCGCACGTATTCTTTCAAGCCTTTTTGGTTACCAAAACCTAGTACTTGACTGACCGTCATCCCTAACGCTTCAAAACGATCGTCCACCATTACTTTTAGCTCTTCTAATTTTTCCTGTTGTATGATTGCTTCTACTTTTTTCATCTATTTTCCTCCTAAGAATCCAATCCCATAAATGTTGGATAAGCTGTTTCATCATGTTCAATGCGATCCAACCCTAATGCTTCTTCTTTTGCAGAAACTCGAATCGGCATAAACAATTGAATTCCTTTGATGATCAAAAAGCTGGCAACTCCAGCAAATACGATGGTAAAAGCAATACTGGCTACTTGTGCCACAAACAATTCAGTACCTCCATAAAGTAAACCAGTTTTCTCACCTACCGCTGGATCAGCAAAAATCCCAGTCATAATTCCTCCAAAAATCCCACCAACACCATGACAACCAAAAGCATCTAGCGCATCATCATAACCAAATTTATGTTTAACAAACGAAATAAAATAATAACAAAATGGGCTAACTAAAGCACCCAGAACAAATGAACTCCACAGAGAAACGAATCCTGCCCCTGGAGTAATAGCTACTAAACCTACCACAGCTCCCGTACAGGCACCTACGACTGTCGGCTTACCGATCGCTAACTTTTCGATCAACATCCAAGAAAGCATCCCACTAGCTGCTGCTGTATTAGTCGTCAGCATAGCATGGATTGCCAAACCATCCGCTGCTAGTGCGGATCCCGCATTAAATCCAAACCAGCCAAACCAGAGCAAGCCCGCACCTAAAACAACAAAAGGAATATTATGTGGGCGATACTCCGTTTGACGATATTCTCGACGTTGTCCTAAAACGATTGCCAATACAAGACCTGAAATCCCTGAGCTAATATGAACGACATTTCCACCCGCAAAATCGATCGATCCTATTTTATCTAAAAATCCTCCGCCCCAAACCATATGGGCCATCGGATAATAGACTAAGATTGACCAGATACCAATAAATGAGAAGATTGCCGAAAAACGCATTCTTCCAACCACAGCACCTGTAATGATTGCAGTGGTGATCAACGCAAACATCATTTGAAAACCTGCAAATAAACCTTCTGGAATCGTTTCACCTTTCGTCATTGAAACATGCTCAAAAAATAGTTTATCCAAGTTACCAACAAATAAATTCTCTCCACTAAACGACATTGAATAACCGATCATGACCCAAAGAACTGAAGCAAGACCCATTACGCAGATCACCATCATCATTGTATTGAGAATGTTTTTCCTACGTTCCAATCCACCGTAAAAAAATGCCAGTGCCGGAGTCATCAAAAAGACCATTGCGGAGCAAATCAGAATAAACGCAATATTTCCTGTTTCCATAAAATCCCTCCAATTACCAAGTTAAGCCAACCTTCACTTTAGCTTTGTCGGTTATTTTAGCATCGTTTTTTTAATTCTCCTAGTAAAAATCTCTCAATCGCGAAAAATAATTTCATTTTTCTGACAATTCACGTTACAAAAAATAACATCTATACCAATGAAGCGTTTTCTTTATACTTATCAGTTTTATTTACACTACCAATTTCAAAAAAATAAGAGCAGGACAAAACTAAACATCCGTTTTGTTTCGCTCTCTAAACCCGAATACATATTTTTGTCCCGGCCTCATTTTCACTTTAATCTACATGATACTCTTTGTACACATCCTGTTTCTTCAATCCACGTAGCTTTGCTACTTCTTTGATGGCTTCTTTTGACGAACTCCCAGCATTCATCACAACTTCAACATGCTCTTTAATGGACAGTTCTAAATCTTCATTATCAGGTAACCCTGAGTCACTAGCCCCTTCAACTAAAAGACAGCACTCACCTTTTAACGTGTGTTCAGCTAAATAATCTCGAAGTTCAGCTAAAGTTCCTCGTAAATACTCTTCATGTAACTTTGTTAATTCACGACAAACTACAGCTTTCCGCTCTTCACCAAAGACTTCTGAAAAATGCTTTACAGTGGTTGCAATTCGATGAGGTGATTCATAAAAAATTTGGGTTGGGATTTCGGATTTTAACTGTTCCAAAATCTCAATCTGCTCTTTTTTCTTTCTTGGTAAAAAACCATAGAATGTAAAAGGTTGTGGAACTAGACCTGAAGCAATCAATGCGGTGATTCCAGCTGTGGGTCCAGGCAAAGCAACTACTTTGATGACCGCTTCGATACACGCTTCAACTAACTCATGACCTGGATCACTAATTGACGGCATCCCCGCATCGCTAACTTGTGCGATTATCTCACCCGCCTCTAATCGTGCTAGAAACTGCGGAATACGCTCTTTATAGTTATGTTCATGAAAACTAATTTGAGGAGTCGTTATTTCAAAATGATTCAACAATTTTTGTGTGTTTCGCGTATCTTCACTAGCAATGATCGTCGCTTCTTTTAAACAATTAATACAACGAAAACTCATATCTTCCAAGTTCCCGATCGGTGTCGGGACTAAATACAGTTGACCCATGCTAGATGAATCAAAACTTTTCTGTTTTTGCATAAGGGCTCCTTTTAACTTCTTATTTGAGTTATTGTAAAAAGGCTGAGACAAAGTTTGTCACAGCCTCTAAATTTGATTCCTACTTATTTGTATCGTTCACCATAAATAACATCTAAACAAAACGCACATTCTTCATCATTTTCACGGCGTGAGCCGTATAAAATATTGCAGACATGAAATCCTTCTTCATATAGCTTTTCCAAATTCATACGAGATTTAGAAAGCTCTTGCTTGGCTGGATCATTTGGATCACTGGCTAATTTAGTAAGTTCCTGTAAATGCTCACGCAAGCGCTGATTTTCAATTTCAAGGGTTGTATTTTTTTCGACTAACTCATGAAGTGCTTCTTTAATCTCTGATAATTGTCCCAAAGTTCCTTGTAGATCCGTCTCTAATGAACTCAGACCATCGTATAAAGAACGTTTATCCATTGTGATCACCTTTTTCGGCTTGAGCTTTTTCTGTTGCTTCTTTGATTTCTTCATAATCATATTCTACTGCGGTTTCACGTCCAACTAAACGGACTTTGATGATACGGCTCAATAAGTTCAATCCGACAACTCGACCTTTACCATCTGGTGTGATCACGTCTTTACCATAATCAGGTAATTCCTTTTTCGCTGCTTCGTATTCATCATTTTCATATTTCAAACAGCACATCAAGCGCCCACACAAACCAGAAATTTTTACAGGATTAAGTGATAGACCTTGATCTTTTGCCATTTTGATTGAAACAGGCATAAAGTCACCTAGAAAAGTTGAACAGCATAATTGTCTACCACAAGGTCCGATCCCACCTAAAATTTTCGCTTCATCTCGTACGCCGATTTGGCGTAATTCAATTCTTGTACGGAAAATGGCTGCCAAATCTTTGACCAATTCACGGAAGTCGATGCGACCATCTGCAGTAAAATAGAAAACCATTTTACTGCGGTCAAATGTATATTCAACACGAATCAATTTCATTTCTAATTCATGTGCTCTAATTTTTTCTTTGGCCACGCTTAATGCAGCTTGAGCATCATCAACGTTCTTTTGTTCTTTCTCTAAATCATTTTCTGATGCTTTATTTAAAATGGGCTTCAATTCTTCAGGTAAGTCTTCCGGATCCACTGTTTTTTTAGGTATCGCAACCGTGGCCAGTTGTTTAGACTGCTGTGATTCCACAAGTACTTTCTCATTATAAAAATACTCTGATTTTCCAGGAGCAAAATAATAGATATGACCTGCTTCGCGGAAGCGAACTCCTACTACTTCTACCATTTTCATCCTCCTATTTATGTTTTAGGGTGGATCATTCTTATCACTAATTGTTCACAAACACTTTGCCAACTGACATTGGCTTCCCATTTTTGGCGAGCTTGTAAAATTAGTTCCACTCGCCCAGCTTGTTGTTCCAGAATTCGTTTCAGCTGCTTTTGAGCCACACTTTCAGTTAGTTGTTTGCGAGAATAAGCAAGTAATAAATCAAAACTCAACGCTTGCTGGTCTTTTTCTTTAAACACTTTGATCATCTTTTTTTGGACATAGACAAAAGCTTGTAGATCATCTTTTATCATGTAGTCAAACCATTGTTGAGTAATTTCCCTAGCTTCATTAAACCATTCATCTTGAGAGATTTCAACTGCTTTGTCAAAACTATTTGTCAGTTCTATCAAAAGACTGGCAGTATTTTTATTGATTCCAGACTCTACTAAAGCATGGATCAATTTTTCCTTTACTAAAGGTTGAAAATGAAGAACTTGGCATCTTGATTGGATTGTTGGTAAAATTTTTGCTAAAGAGGTTGTCTCTAAAATCGCCAGTACTTTGCCTTCGGGTTCTTCTAAGAATTTTAACAAGCTATTTGCGGCGCCAATACTCATTTTATCTGCTTGTTCAATTAGGAAAACTTTTTGCGCAGTCTCTACACCACTTTTGCTAAATTCAGCTTTCAACGCTCTGATTTGATCAACTTTGATCGTTTGACCATCGGGTGTGACCCGCATCACGTCTGGGTGTTCATTATCATTGATCCGTAAACAATTATTGCATTGATTACAGGGATTATTATCCGTCAGATTTGTACAAAAAATATGTTTTGCCATCCACAAGCCAAATTCTTTTTTACCAGTTCCTGTATCGCCTTCAAAAAGATAAGCATGGGCAAGACGACCATGCTCAAAACTTTTTTGAAGTTGCTGGTAAAGCAACGGTTGTTGTTCATTTAAAACAGCTGCTTCATTCATTTTAATATTGATGGAACCCTTCAACTGGAAGAACAAACACTGTTGCTCCACCGACCTCGACCTCGACAGGATAAGGCACTTGTCCATCCATCGTAATATCTAGTGTTACAGGAGTTGACACATATTGTTTACGAGATTGACAGGTTTTTTTGATCAGTTCCAATGCTTCTTCGACACGGTCATCGTCGATCCCAACAATAAAGGTGCTATTTCCAGCTTTTAAAAAGCCACCCGTTGATGAAAGTTTTGTCGCACGGATATTGGCATCAATAAATTCATTGGCTAAACGGTTACTATCTTTATCTTGGACAATTGCTAAAATAATTTTCATATTCGGTCACCTTCCTAATTTCTAAAATATTCTGGATAACGATTTACGATTGCTTGGAAAGTTGCTTCGACAACATTTTCCAAACTCATTCTGGCATCAATTTTTGTGATTCTTTCTGGGTTTTCTTCTACTAATTTTAGATATTCATGGCGAACTCGTTGATGAAACTCAAGTCCTTCTGAATCCAATCGGTCGATTTGTTGTTGACGATGATTTTTGATACGATTCAATCCAGTATCAGAGTCTACATCCAAATAGATCGTAAAATCTGGTACAGTTCCTTCGATCGCAAATTCATTGATCGTAGCGATTGCTTCAACACCGATTCGTCGCCCTGCTCCTTGATATGCTAGCGAACTATCTACAAAACGATCACATAAAACAATCTTTCCTGCCTCCAATGCAGGTAACACCTTCTCCATCAAATGCTGACGTCTAGCCGCTGCATAAAGCAACGCTTCGGTCCGCTCATCCATTTCCTGATTTCTCGGATCTAAAATGATTTGACGAATCTTCTCAGCAATGGGAATCCCGCCAGGTTCTCTTGTCTTAATGATACTTCTTTCTGCTGCCAGATCCAGCCTTGGATATAATTCATTCAATACACTTGTTTTTCCTGCGCCATCTGGTCCTTCGATTGTTATAAAAATACCTTGCACTTTACTAATCCCCTAACTTACTTTGATTCCTTTTATCTATTATACTTTATCTGTCACAATCAGTCTAATTGAATTCCTTATTATTAAAAAATTCCTGATGAAAAAATAAAAATCATTTAAACTCTTTTACGTTGTCTAAAAGAACAACGGCTACAGCACTTAAAATAAGACTATCAACGAAATATGAATAGTTCTTAGAATTTTATCCTGCTTTGGGTAACGTTTTGGCTTTGAGTTGGTTAACTCTATTTTTTGCTAGAAGACTTTCACTACTTATAGAATTCGTTTCAACAAAATCGGTTTGCGAAAGTATTAGATCACGATGGTAAAATAATCTCACTTGAATTTGATAAAAACACGTTGAGGTTGCGAAAGAAAACTTGACTCTCAATGATGTAAACGTTTTAACAATTGTAGCTTCTGATAGCTTAGAGAAAATGGCAGCAAGCTAAGAACCTGCTTTCGATTTAATCTTTATCGATACGGATAAAGAAAACACTTCTGTTTGCTTGAAATACGTACTACAACTCGCTCTTCCTGTCACTATTATTATTGGCGATAAGGTTGTACGTGATGGTGCTGTTATTAATCAAAATAGTGCTGCTGGACGAGTTAATTGTTGAAAAATACAGGCTAAAAAAAGCTGTCAGTTATGTTGCCATTCCAATCTCTTTGGATAGCTCATAACTGATAGCTGCTTTTACTGTTTTAAAGTTCACGACGTCCTTCCACGGCCTTAAGCAACGTCACTTCATCGGCATATTCAATATCACTACCTACTGACAAGCCGTGTGCCAATCTGGTTACTACGATACCTGCTGGTTTAATCAAGCGAGATAAATACATAGCAGTCGCTTCACCTTCTGTCGTCGCGTTTGTTGCAATAATCACTTCTTTAACCTCATCATCATGCAAACGTTGAATTAACGAAGCAATATTGATATCTTCAGGTCCAGTTCCTTCCATTGGGGATAATACGCCATGAAGGACATGATATAAGCCATGGTATTCACGCATCTTTTCCATTGCCATAACATCTTTTGGTTCTTCTACAACCAAAATAATACTGCGATCTCTTGTTGTATCCTGACAAATTTCACAAGGATCTTCTTCTGTAATATTGCCACAAATACTACAAAAATGTAAATCGCGTTTCACACTAATCAATGCCTTAGCAAAAGCATTAACATCCTCTTCTTTCATATCTAGGGTATAAAAAGCTAAACGAACTGCCGTTTTTTGACCGATCCCTGGTAATTTCATATAGCTTTCAACTAATTTGGCGATGGGTTCTGGATAATGCATATTTCTCTAAACTTCCTTTCATATCAAGTGTTTGTAGTGCTTATTAATTCAGGCGGTAACAAAAACGGTAACAAAATTTCCTTTTAAACTAATATGAATCAAGAATATTAGTTTCGTGTTCAGGAAGTTTATCTAGATAATAACTCATTGTAGTTTTTGCACTCTCATGCCTTAGACGTTTTTGAATCGTTTTTAAATCAACCCCCATACTCAACAACCACATTGCGTGACTATCTCTGAAATCATGAATCTTTATTCTTTTAAGTTGATCATTTCTATTTTTTCCTTTATTGTATTTCTCTATAATTTGTTCTTCCCATAAAGTCCAATTTCTTGAAGAATACATTGTACCATCATACATGAAAATGTACTCCATTGCACCCACAGATTCTTGTAATTTTTTCCATTTTCTAAGCCATTCAACATTCTTGGGTGACAACTTCACCCAACCTTTACTACTAAATGTTTTAGCTCCATCTGAAACACTAGCAGTCCAGTTAAATTTATTTCTGTAATTCAATGTACTATTCACATAAATCATATTCTTTTCCCAATCAATATCTGACCACTTACGTGCCATTAATTCTCCTACACGTAGCCCTGAAAAAAAAAGAGTATAGAAGCCAGCTTTCTTCATTACATCTAGATATTTTGTTTCACTAATTAATGAGAAGAAAGTATTGAATTCATCAATAGTCCAATATGAGATTTCTCTCTTAGCTCGTACTTTCATTTTTTTCACTCTTCTAGCATAATTTACTTCAACCAATTCCCTTTCAACAGCCAAGTCAAAAACTTGATATACACCTGATAAAATGTGGTTAATATACCCAGACGATATTGGTTTTTCATACTGAGAATTCAAATTTTGAAGATAATCTTTAAATAGAGCTATATCACGTTGCTTTATATCACATATATTTTTCCCTTGAAAATATTGAAAATATTTACAATACATTTTATACCTGTTTCTAAATGTACTATCTTTTAATGTTCTTTTAAAATGAGGAACTGCAACACTTTCAAAAAATTCATAAAAATCAATACTTTCGCTTTTTTCAAAATTATTAATGTTATACTTAACTTTTTCTAATGCTTCATTTAAAGCATATTTAGCTTCACTTGCAGAATTAAATCCTTCTTCTTTTATCCACAATTTCCCAAGCGAATTTCCTTTTTTTAACCGCTTCTTATAATACCACTTCTTTGTCTTTTTATGTTTATAAACATTTGCAATTTTAGCCATTTTCCAGCTCCATTCCCAACAACCTTTCCACAGCATATATAGGAACTCGTTGTACTTTTCGTCCTGAATAAAAATCACACTTTTTTCCCTAACCATGTAAATTTTTGCATTCTGAAAAATACGTTGTGCTTGAGCTGAATTAAAACCACGACTTTCAATTTCTTTCTTAGTTATAGTTTCCATTTTAACACACTCCCAACATCTAAAAAAAATCATTACTTTATTATTTCGTTATCTGCTTCTCTTAATCATAAGACAAACAAAAACTCCCACCACAAAAAGTGGCAGAAGTTCTATTTTTTCAAAGCTAATAAATCACTCAATAAAATCTCCTAATTATCATTTAATATTCTTGCTTCACTGTATTGTATGTCATTTCTGATATTTTACTTCCAGTTACTTTAACTAGTAACAAAAACCTCACTTCCGAACCATTCTGCTGACAGTTTAATAGAATAGCATATTGATCCTGTTCTCCATCAATCGGCTGATAAATACTAACAACTTCACCTCTTGAAGCCAGCATAACCGCAGAATCAAAGTTAACTCCATTCGTTTTAATACATTTATCTGTCATAACTTTTTTTAATTTACCGTTTCGATCATTGATACTATCAAAGTTCGCATATGCTTCACCAAAATCATTTAGCAACTTTTTAATGTCTACTGATTCTTTTTTACTATTTACACTAGAATCTTTTGTCTCTTTTGGTTCACTACTTAAATGGAAAGCATTTTCTGTTCCCTCAACTTGTTTCATTTCTAAAGTAGCTGTTTCTGTTGTTTTTACTTCTTTTTTTTCTTGCTTACATGCTGTTAAACCAGCTATAAATAGAACTGCCACAAAAGATAGCATAATTTTTTTCATTATCCGTCCCCCTTATTTCTTTGCTACTCGTTGAACTTCTTTTGCATATACAATTTTCGGACTAAAACCTTCTGAGAATTTAACTCGATATTCCTTACTTCTTACCGCTACCAAATAACCATCCTCAAACTTTCTAGCAACAAACTCATTTTTATTACACTTAAATTTTACACATATCTCTTTTACTTGTTTTCTCGTTAACACCTTTGGCTTTCCAAACATAATTTCCTCCTATTTTTTCCTTACAATACTTGTTACGTTGGGGAAATTTACACCCCATGTAAGATCATATTTTGCACGAATTCTTCCTTGACCCGAATTTTGCTCATACGTAGTAAATTTATTCTCACCTGATACACTAGCGATAATTCCCGTGTGACCATAAATACTGGTTGCACCACCGCCTTGCCCCCAATTGATAATATCTCCAGCTTTGATATCAGAATAACTAGGATTGTGTATAACCATCCATCCGTTACTTTCCCAAGCATAACTAGAGCCAATTAACGAAGCACTAACTGTTTCACCTATATTTCCTGAAATACCATTGGGACTTCCAGCGCCTAAATGAATCCCTGTATTAAAACTATCAACATAAAAACTTGTTAGTCCGTAACATTCACCGTTATACACTTGTTGTCCCATTTGTGTTTCCAAAACATCAATTTTGCCACCGCCAACATTTGCCGAACCGCCACCTTGACTGCCCTTAGAAAGGCGATTATACCAATTATTGGCACTTGTCTTTCGTTGTGCTTGTTGCATTGGATTATCTTTAGTCCCAGCTCGTTCCCAATATTTTAATATATCAATTGATTTTAGCAATTCTAAACTAATAAAATCAAAACTTTCTGACCCAGCCTATCTAAGTAAACAAAAAGAACGTTATGAAGATATTAGAAAACTTCTATCATCATTCAACGTTCCTGATACTCCCGAATCAAGGGAAGCATTATTATTTTTTATGTTTGAACTAAAAGAAAAATCTTAATCTTCATTAGAAATAACTAAACAAAAAGCTTCTTCAAGGGTTATATCTAGTTCTTTACTAAACTTTTCTAATAGTAACAGCAATTCTTTGTCTTTTATCTCCAAATCCAACACTCCATTTTTTTGGATTCGAGACTACTCAATAGAAATATGTATACAAAATCTGCACTACAATTAGTTAAATTTTAACAAATTGTCAAATACTAATGAAATATCTTAAATACTTTGATATACTCAATAGTTGTAGCAGTCTGCTACAAAATAAGAGTAGCGCACCAAAGCCCTAAACTTTAGTGCCTGTCTTTAACGTTTGACATAGGCTGGTAACCTATGGATGTTAAAGACAGCTCTTTTTTTATACGCTTTTTACTTACACTTGAATTATGACTTAAATTTTAAATTGTTTATTATCCACCTACTGTAACAACGAAAATTGATATTAAACTTGAAACTGCAACTAATAATTCCATTCCAAAACCTCCTATCTAAATATTCTAAAGATTTGATTCACATGTGATTCTCACCTACAAGACAAGATTACCAGACATTTAGAAAATTGAAAACCACTTTTATTAAGATTTGATTATATGACAAAAAGTAATTACTTATTTTACATAAATAGAAAAAATTATAAAATTACAGACGTTTTATTTGTTATAATGACAAAAGAAAGGAGTTAAACCCATGAATATAGGCGATACTTTAAGATTTATTCGTACAAAAAAAAATATCAAACAAAAAGAAATGCTACCAAATCATCAAGATTCTTCAACATACTCTCGAATTGAAAATAACCAAAGAATAATTAAGTTAAATGATTTAGAAGTTATATTAAACCAACTTGACGTTCAAGCAGAAGAATTTTTTACTTTAACCAGCTTAGACGATCAACAAGAGGTTTTCAATAATCTTTACTACTATTGCGGCAATCATCTAAACAACCAATCCACAAAAAAAGAAACTCTTAGAAATTTACTATCAAATAGAAAACAAAGCACATAAAAGTATTAAAGACTTATCAAACTATTATGCAATTAAATGTTTCTATCACAAAAAGTGGGAAGAAGTTGCACCCGTTAAAACTGATGAAATAAATATGATCTACGACAGACTTGTAGAGACAAATTATTATTTTGGTTTTGAATACAAGCTACTATGTAATATGATTACATTTTTTTCACCTAAACAAGCAAATGTACTTATTTTCAAAGCCTTTCCAATAAAAGATGAAGATAAAAGAGAATACACTACTAAAAAGTTTGCATACAATACGCTAATAAATGCAATCACTGTCACACTCTACAAAAAAGATTACGAATTAACCCGTAAATACATAAAAATTGCGAAAACTTTAGATAAATCAAATAGTAACTATAGTTATCGCATGAATTTAAAATACCTTGAAAATTTAACTGATTGGTTACAAACTGGAGAACTTAAATACATGCAACAAATTAATAATTTTATTACAATTTTAGAGGATATCGGCGACTCTGAACACGCCAAAAATGTTAACAATGAAGTAAAAGAGTTAACGCACAATAAAGATAGTGTTGATAACGTTTCATACTCAGTCGGACTTATCAAAGAAAGTTAAAAATGAACATAAAAAAGCCCTACTGGGAACATTTGTGAGAACAGTAGGGCTTTTTTATATTTATTTTGAAGTAAGTTTAATAGGAACAGATAGTCCACCATTCCCTTCAATATTTGAAGCAAATTGATATATTATTGTAGATTTCCCTTCGATTTCAATACGGCAGGTACTCTTATTATTAGTGAAAATAAAACTATTTCCTTTTGATTTCTCATCATAGCTATACAACATGCTATTTTTTTCTCCATCTTCAATAATCTCCAATTTTTCCATATCTTTACTCTTAAAGACAACATTCGTATTTTGACTTTCATTTTTCCAATGTTTATCTAATAAAAAACGGAAAATGTATTCTTTAGCTGATACTTGTTCTTCTTTAGGCTTAGATACTTTTGGAAAAAAAAGAAGGACTGCCACAACTAGTATAATAAAGAGACAAATAACTATTGGAAATTTCTTATTGATGTTACCCATTTAAATTTCCCTCCTGGAAATGGTAGTGTTGGTGATTTTACACCTCCATCAATACAATTTGTATGTGGATACCAAGGATTCCATATATAATAAACATTTAAGCCTTTTTCTGGACTTACCCATCCATGAAGAACTAATGCATGGTAATCATATTTTGCATTTGCGTCATATTCTACTTTAGAAAACACAAAGACAGGATTTCCCTTATTTAATTCATTTCTGTTTTCTGCTAAAGTTAAAGGACGATTAACATAGTATGGATTCATTCCTAACTTAGCTTTCGAATAATTAATAACTTGTTGACTATTTATTCCGCCATTTTTATAGAAAGCTTGACCTGTTGCCTTCGGAAAAAAATACTTCATAACAGTTTCTGCTTTTAAAGAAAATGCCGATTTTTTAGTGTTCGTTATAGCCCCCAGTGCAAATCCCATACACCAATCATTTTTTCCATTATTGATCTGAGCTTGATTCTCATAAATTTTCAAATCAATCATAGAGTAGTTAGAACCGCTAGAATACCCTCTCAACATTCTATTTGGTTTAACATAATCATTTTCTTCACCCATATCAACTATTTCAGTGTGCTCATTTGAAATCTTATCTACGACTTCTTCTACTGTTATCTCGTTTTGGATATCACTTTGTATAGGAGCTCGATATAAAAGTTCTGTCTTTTCATTCCCATCAGTATAATAAATATCATAACCTTTGTTAAATAATTTAACTGGTACTTCAGAATCTTTTTTTGCTAATTCATTTAATTCTTTAACAAGAGACACTCCCAATGTATCTACATATTGTCCATCATCTTTTTTCAACATATACGTATAAACAATTTGTCCATCATAGTATATAGGATATACAGCAGTTCTTTCCTCAATCTTTTCATAGGTATTCAACATACTAATCCCTGAACCCAGTGTATAATCATTTAATTCTGCATATCCTTTCCCCTCAGGAATTATCATTGAGACTAATTTTTTGGATACATTATTTTTTGCATATGAATCCATTTCTGCACTAATTTCACCACTTTCAACAACCAAATCATTTTCCGCTATTTCTTGTGCCTCTACAATAGCAAAATTGGACATAGTAAAACAACAAACCCCTACTAACATTACGAAAAATTTTTTCATCTTATCCCACCTTTCTTATAACCACAAAGCATCTACTTTATGTAGCTTTTATTATACCGAAAGTTAACATCTATTTCTATGATTTTATTAATATAGATAAAAAATTTATTACATGAAATATTTAAATCTTCTTTTTAAGCATTGGTGAGAATAGTAAAGAAAAAAATATGCTGTTAGTAATCTCAACAAAATAGAACTTCATCACCTATTATTTATGCACATCCTTTTCTGTTTATACTTTATGAGCATTTTTTTTATTGCTACTTTTTGTTTATTAAGCATTCTTATATTTTCAATCAAACTATAAATACTGTAACCTGCACCTAAACCAATAGCTCCAAAAAAAATATGAGCAAATATCGATTTGATAGTATCTGAACCACCTTTTAATAATTTTGAGTCTTTGGGATTTATAAATGTTGAAGAAAATAACAATATTTGTAAAATCAATATAAATACAGGTATTAACAAATTGAAGTAGCTATCACCTAATTGAGAACGTATAATTTTTAATTTTTCTTCATTCAACTTTGTATTTCTTGTTATAGTAAATTCCAAATACACTTCAGGCTGTATCTCTAAAGGGATATTACCATACCTAGAAATATAGGTTTCATAAGTTTCATTAAATTTACTTAATTGAGTATAATAACGAATATCCAGCTTTAATATTTTATTAAAAAAATCGATGTGACTTATACCACTTGAATATTTTTCATAGTCAACTCTTTCGATTTCATAAAACATAACTTCTAATCCAGAAATTGAAACTTCACAACTATTCTTTTCTAATAACTTCTCTAACCAATTCAGAAATATTTTGAATTGATTTAACTCTTGCTCTTCTACCAATTTTTCATGGTAAAGTTTCAATATACTTTCTTTATCTACCTCATTTATTTCAAAGCTCAGGGAATCTTTTCCTTGACGATAATTTATATTCAAAGTATTAAAATACATTTCCCAATATACTGGTATATAGCCATTAGAATATATATATTCATCTTCTCTATTTTCTGTCCCTAGACAGACAATCATTCCTACTTTAATATTATTTTGTGAATTATTCATTTTCCCCTCCCAGTCTGATATTATTAACTTTTCAATAAGATTATATCAAAAAAGTATGTATGAAAGTATATGTATTTATGTACAAAATAATTTATTATTTCTTTACAGTATACACAATATCTATTAATCAAATTACTATCGAAATATGTGGCACTGTTAAAATACAAAAAGACCTACTGGGAACATTCGTGAGAACAGTAGGTCTTTTTTATGTTTATTTGCACAAAACAAGATTGATAGAAACGCTTATTTTACGGTGTTTTTGCCTTATCCGTTACTAGTTCTGAACTCATATGAAATCAATTTGATGCCGCACGCAGTATTAATATTTTAATAATCTTATAATTGGCCAAGATAAAATTTTATCTCTTTCAATCTTTTCTAAACTATCAATTTTCTTTTTTACATTGTTTCTACTCAATAAAATATCAATGCATATTTTTTCTTCATTCATATCGGTTACTTTTTCTAATTCGAATAACTGATTTTTTTCAAAAATTGACAAGTCCCGTTCTCTCGAAATTACTTGTAGATAATTAATTAAATTTATGTTTGAAGAAGAATTACTATATAATAGCTCAGTGATACTTTTTGCTAACTCTAAGAATTCTATTTTCTTACTTCTATCGTATGTTTCTATTATTGCCAATGCATATATTGTGATATAATCCTCATGTCTTTTGTCATTACTATACAGATTTTCAATATTTGAAAGAGTTTTTGCAAAAGAAAAATTTGCAACGTACTCTAAATTTTGAGTAATACTTAGACTAGGTAAAACTCCTTTTACACCATCTGTCCCAATTTGCATAACATATCTATCATCAATTGAATACATATTTTCTAGCTCATCAGGACCAACCAATAAATAATACAATCTATCTTCTAATTTCAACTCTTTTATTCCTATCTCTTTTACCGTATTCTTTCTAGAAATATTTAAAAGAGAATTCAAATCTTTTAAATTTAATTCTGATAATGAAAATAAGTCAAAATCTGTGTATATATCTAGATTTTTCAACAATAGATACAATTCTTTATTCAGGGAAATTTTTTTTAATACTTTTTTTAATTCCTCAGAATGTTCTTTGTTAAATATTTTCGGTAATTCAATCAAGCTTTCGTCTATAAAATATCCATTTGTTAAAATTTCCGACACAATATCTCCACCTCTGACAACCGCATCAAAAGATTTTAATTGTGTTAAATCAAAATTAAAATTGAACTTGCCATTATCAAATGTCATTTTAATAAAATTATCAATATAAATTACAATTTTATTTTCTCTGGAAAACACTTTATATTCCAATTTAAGTCCTTTTAAAGTTCTTACAGATAACTCTCTCATCGTAAATTTAGAATTGGGTATGGTCATACCGACAGGTATGTTTATACCTTCTGTTTTAGTGTAATACAAAGGTATACCTCTGTTTAAAACTTCATCTATACGATTCTTACTTGCAACAATTTTGGTGGTCAATTTATTAAACTTATCAAAAGGAATATCCAAGCTAAGCACATTAGGAGTTTGCATGTCTCTGTGAAGAATAAAATTTTTCACCTCAGCATTCATCTCTTTCGGATCACTAGGAAATTCATAAAAAGTCAATGTTTTTGTTTTTTTAGATAAATCCATTTCTTTTAAATCAAGTGGACTTAATGTCTTAAAGAAAATCTTTTCTTCATTTTTTTTTATGTAAACCACAAAATAGATTCCACCACCTATCTTCTTAAAAGCATTTAAATCATCCACATCAACTGAATATTTTTTAGTTTTAGCAATTCTGTCTAAAGTAGTACCTTTTATTTGTACAAAAACTTGACTAACAAAACTTTTTTTTGATCTATTTTGCCCTTCTTCAATTTGGTACACTCTAATTGAACCATCCACAATTGGCGTTTTGTCATTTGACCGAAAATCAGTTTGCAAAGTAGATGTTTCTTGTAAAGTTGTTTCTAGGAGATTCACAGCTTTCATTTCTATTTGTTCTTGATTTAATGCCAAAATATTTGCCCCCTTATAGTGTGTAAAAAAAGTCTTATTTAAATCGTTAATCCAATATTTCTAGATAAATAAGAAAAAAGCATTAAGTGCTAACCATGCTGCTAACAATCATTGCTCTTTATACTTATTTTATACAACAAAATACAATTAAAAACATTGGTTTCACGCCTTATAAAACTATGTACAATCGTTTAGTAACATATTAGAAGAAGATTCAATATATAATACATTCTTAGCCTTCTCATAAACTAAATATAATGATTATTCTCCAATATGAAAATACTTTTGTAATTCTTTTAAACTTAAACAATATAGTTCCTTAGATACAATATTTGTTCTTACTATACTTACACCCAAATCACCAGATTCTGTTTTCATTCGCATAATGAAATCTTTTACAACGATACTTAATTATCTGGTTCACATAATCACGATTAGAATAACTAACTTTTTTTATTGATACTTTTAAAAATCTGTTTTTTGTTTCTGATAGTTATTAATCTTATTCACTAAAATAGATTTAGATTTTTTTATTATATTATAGTTGTTAAGTACAGAATGGGTTGGACTTGCTACCCCATCTTTTTGAATAAAAGTATATTTATCAACCTGTTCTTGATACTCACTTTTTTTTGAACTAAATTCCTCGTCACTTTCTATACCAGAATAACGAGCATAAAAGTAATCCCTAATATTCTTACAATCATGCTCAAATTCCCAGATATCACTCAATATACTACCTGATAAATACATTGAATTTTCAACTACAACATTAGTAAAATTTTTATGAGAATAATACCACTTATTACTTAACTGTATAAGTTCTTCTCTTGAGTTAGGAAATCCAGTAATCAAATTATCAATTGTACTGTTAAATATAAAAGACGGTTGAGCTCCTGTATAACAAGTTCCAGGATAATTCAAAACTAATTCTTCCGTGCAGTCAAATAATTCGTTAATCGCAACCAAAGTAACTCTAGTGGCATTAGGAATGTGCTCTCTATTATTAATAAGGATGTTATGCTCAAAAGTTTTAATTTCCAAATCTGTTTTAACTTTCAATTTTTCAAATAGTCTCTCACTATTTTTTTCTTCTTGTAATTTAACTTTTTTAATTGTAAAATAATTCGTCACTATAGTTCCAATTAAAGCTATAACAGCTCCTGCTATAATACCATAAAATTCAGACATTAGATTTACTCCTCTCCAAAATAAAAAAATTTAGTTGTTTAATTATCCAGTAGGCATGACCACTAATTAACCAAAGTAGTACAGATACCGACACTGCCTAACTCTAATATTAAATAGTGAAATAAGACCTACTGGGAACATTAGTGAGAACAGTAGATCTTATTTATATTTGTTTTACAGTATTCTCGCTTTCTCCAATTCTAGGTTTGAACTTATTGACAAAGTCAGGCTTATACTTATTTAGCAGCACCAGTCACTTCCGCTTTTTTATAAGTTCCTTCACTAACTTTTTGTTCTACTATTGATAAATACCTCTCATCATCTTCATCATGATATCCTTCATGCACTACCGTATCTATATTTTCTTTATTAAAGTATATGACCTGTTTAGGATCTAATCCTTCTGGATACTTAGACCCTGTATAATCAAAATATACTTTCTCATCTTTTAAATTGACCAAAGGATATCTATTTTCTATCATAATTTTTACTCTACCCTCTTTTAAATAAACAATTGAACCTATTGGTAACATTATTTAACCTCCTTCAAATTATAGCGTATTGTATTTGGTAGTTTAATATTAGTTGAAATAAATAAATTCAAAATCAAACTAAGAGCAAACAATCCATAAGAAAATACACTAGGTGATATTAGTGAAATATAACAAAACAACAACAATAATATATAAAAAATCACTTGAACTGAAATCATTAATAATAAATATGACCTATTTACAGTTTTAAACTCAACTGAGAACTCGAATATTTTTAATGGATACGTATTATTTACAAAAACTGAATCAAATGCTTGCTGTTCTCGCATACCTTTAAATATTTTAAAACTCAGCACACCAATTGTTATAATCGCTAAAAATATTATTGACTCTATCGCTGATAAACTGTAAATAACAAAGTCTTGCATCAAATCACTCAATACTCTAGATACAATAACGGCAGTAGCAAACATCGGTACTAACCACAAATTAGTTAACTTTTTTTTGGTATTAGTATTAATTACATTCAACTGTTCCATATTTATTTCATATGCTTTAAAAGGAATTACCCAACGAAAAACTGGCAAAATATAGATTAGAAAATTACTAAATACATCTACTACAAACCAACTTCCATCTCTTTCAATCAGTTTATAACGCATATACTTTGTATCAACTTTATTAATTATTATCACCTCTATCTAAAATGGGTTTATCCAATCTAATGCACCAGAAATACTATCTCCTAAATCATTAATCTTATCTCCTGCCCAGTCCAGACCATCACTAATTTTATCACCAGTCCAACTAACGGCATCATCAATTTTGCTACCTGCCCAGTCTAATTTGTCTTGTAAACCTAGGAAGTTGTTATCATAAGCCCAATTAAACCCTGCACCGATTGCAATACCCGCAGCAAATCCCCAACCAATCGGGTTAGAGCTAACCAAAGCACCTACTAACATTGAACCTCCAACTGTCAATGCTGTTCCAGTTGCATTATGTGTGATTCCTTGTCCTATTGTTTTTCCGTTATTTTTGACATCATCATATATGCCATATAATGTTGCCACTCCAGCCAATACCAAACTAGCTCTACTTGCATTCTTCGCCAGATTAGAGCCCCATCTACTTGTGTTAGCTAAAGATTCTGACAGTAGAATGAAGCTATTAGGACCAGCAGGACCAGCGATTCCTTGACCAAGTGAATACCTAAATACTGCACCACCGAAGCTTTCAGCAGCAGACAATAAAATATCTGAAAATTTAATTTCACTTGTTATATACGTATAACCCTGACCAATTCCTTCACCAATATTCGAGAAAAATGTTACTATTTTATCTAGAACACTGTCTGGAACATCCATATCTTGATTTTGTGCCATTAATTTTAGAATTTTTTCAATAGCATCTTGTGATAATTCTGGATACCCTACAAGTAAATCTGACAACTGCTTTTCAACTCTATTACTAAATTGATCATTAATAGATTTAGTCCAATCCATGTTTAACTTAGCTGTTGAAAAAGTTCCTGTTTTAGCGTCCCACCCATTTCCGCTAGTAGCTTGAGCCATACCTTGTTGAACCGAAGACAGAGCACTATTTATTTCAGAAAAAATTGTTGCAGAACTTCCATCAAACGCAAGCAACTTATTAAGCTTTTCTTGCAAAACTTGCTTAGCTGACTGATTTACACCAATACTGTGTGCTAACCCTGGTCTAAAGTCTTCAGGATTTTTGGCAATATTAGATAATTCTGTTGTCAAATCATCGATAGTACTCTGCATTGCTCTTATTTGCTCTTCCAAAATATCTGACTGTAAGCTGTTTCCATCAACATCTGACAAATATTGACTTACAAATTTCTCATGAGCAGACTTAATTGATTCACATACTAAAATAATACCATTTGCCAAAGGAAGGTACACTTGTGAAAAGTAGCTTTTAGCTGAACTATATGCTGAACCTTTTAATTCAGTATCTGCTATAAATTCGGCTAACGCTCCCTTAATGGATTCCATATTAGCTATGTAATCTGTACACATACTTTCAACACTTGTTTTTTGTCCTTGCACTTCTGGAATAAAAAAATCAACCCCCATTAACTATCCTCCTCACTTAACCGCATTTGTTCATAATATAGTTCAGATTCTTTATCTTCTAAAGAATATCGATTGTTCTTTATTTCTTCATTCTGATTTTCTATTGCATTAAAAACCTGTTGTCTTCCTCTATTCAATTCAAGTGTCAAATCTGCGGACATATAATTCAACTCTCCGACTGAATACAAACTTTCCATTTCAAAAAACAAGTTTTGGTTTTTTCTGAAAATATTATCTATTCTCTCTTCAAAGTTTTCTAAATCCCTTTGAGCTTTTTCACATTCAAATATTTGATCAGAGATTTCTTGTCTTTCTCTAACTATCCTATCAAATTTATCTGTCATAAAGAAACTCCTCATCTAGTAAAAGAAGGATAAACAACATTGGCAATGTTTTGATTCATCGCTTCAAATTCATTAGCAACACTTTTTAAATTACCTAAATCATTTAATAGTGCTTGTTTAAATGCAGAAACAATTTCATTACCAGATTCTGCACTAGATTTCGCTGAACTGTTACCTTGAACCGTTGTCTGATCAGCCGTAGTTATGGTATGTTGATTTATCTGTTGAATAGCCAGACTGATTCCTGTTGCTAACTGTTGCGCCCTAGCACCATCATTGCTTATAGTATCAGACACTTTTATCACTCCTTTAAACTTATGTACAAAAATAGAAAAAGCTTATAGCTTTCTCTATTTCAATTTTCTATAGTCCACGTCCAATTGCAGAAGAAATATTTTGATCTGTTTCTTCTACAATATTCGCTACTTCGTTTAATTGTTTATTGATTTGATCTAACAACTCTGCAAACTCAGTAACTTTAGGCTTTAAAGCAGTAAATTGATCATTAAAGCTATCAAAACCACTACCTTCCCAATTTCCCTGAATAGTATCTTGTTCGGATTGTAATTTTTGTAGAATATCCTGAACTTGTTGTGAACCATCTGTGTATTTAGTAGCAGACGTGCGTAACTCTTGTGGTGATAATTTAATACGATCTCCAGCCATTTTTCTCTCTCCTCTATAATATAATTAATTGCAATTTTATTTTACCACAATATGAGTTTTATTTTTATCAATATATTATCCATTTCGTAAACAACTTGATAATTTAATTGCTTTTATGTAATATAAACTTCTAGTTTCTTCTTCAAACAGTTATTACTTTGAAAATCGATTCAAAAAATTCTAGACATTAACAATAGAGCTAACATTCTTTCATTCTCTATTTATTTACTTAAATTTATACGACAAAAAAACCTACTGAAAACATTCGTGAGAACAGTAGGTCTTATTTATGTTTATTTGCACAAAACAAGATTGATAGAAACACTTATTTTACGGTATTTTCAACTTATCCGTTACTAGTTCTGAACTCAGATAAAATCATGATTATACTTATTTTAAAGTCAAACAACAAAACTAATTATTTTTCCAAATAGTATAAAATTCTTTATTTGATAGTTTCTTTTTCAAAAGAGTAGCTTCAAATTGCTCTTTCATAAAGTAGCTTGGGAGATCAAATTCTTCATCATTATATATTTTTAATACTTCTGAAAAAAATGATTCTGCATATCCCTCTGCAAACCTTACCAAGTATGGAATTAAATATTTCGCAACATATCCATTATGAACAATTTGATTTCTAGATTTATATATATAATCAATAGTCAATATGACTTCTTCTTCCTTACTTTGAATCCTTCCCAAAGCTACCTTATTATTATTATAAAAGTTAATCGTATCATTAATCTTATCTAGGAAATTATCTTTTGTTGTATAGTTTAGTAAATCACTCATACGTTCATAGAATTTATTTAAAGATACTATTCCCTTGGAGCGAAAACTATTAATTCCCGTGTAATCCATAAACTCATCTGGTATTTTTGTATACTTATCTTTAGAATAAAAACTACGTCCATATCTTTCTGTTATATAAAATAAATCATGTACCAGATTATACTGTTCCGAAAGTAAATACATATTGGACATAGCTTTTTTAATAAACGTAATATTAGTCATTTCAAGTGGTTTACATATATTTGCTAAACTTTCAATGCAAATCCAATAATTTAATAACTTATGTTCCTCGGATTCCCAGATTGACTTAGACATTAACTTAATAACATTAGTAATTGTATTAGCTTCCAAAAACATGTCTCTTTTTTCAAGGGAATCAATTACTTTATAATACTTTCTAATTTCGTTATTTTTCTCCTTAATTAATATGCTAGGGTTACTGCGAGATATATTTCTTCTAAAATTTTTATCATCTTCAATACCAAAGGACACAACACCATATCCACTTTCTTTTTCGCCAATTTCTTTTCCAATATACTGCCCATCCCAATAATACTCTTTATGCTTATCCGCAAAATTAAAATTAAGAAAACTTAAAAAAATTGAATATTTTTCTTCCGCACTTTTCATAGCTGCTTTTTTAGAAACTGAATTTACTTTAATCGCAACATTGCATCTACTAATTGATTTAAAATCATCCGCCTCTTTGCCTTCACTTTTTTTAATTTTAAAAGTCTCGTCAAAATGATCATTATCGGGGAATTTCTTTTCATTAAGTGGATCATATACATTTAATGAAAATATTTGATTATCATTTTCACCAAAATGCGGCGCAATTAATCCCCATACAGGAAAAATAAAAAGATAGTCAGTCTTACTTACTTTAAGCTTACTTCTGAATAATTCCAATCTTTCACTTATACTTAAATCATCAATATATGAGATGCTTTCTTCTTTGGTTAGTCCTTTTGGAACATATTTAAAAGTAATATAAACTTCTTCTTTACTATAAAAATAAGTTTCAAATACCTCTAACAGCATCTTCTTGATGTCTTCTACATCCACACCAAATGTCACTAAATCTATAATCAAATCTTTTGTTATATTATTAATATCTTCTCTTACTGACTTTGAAAAGACCTTACTTTTAAGGATAACTAACAAGTCATCAAATAAAATTTGACCAAAGTTTTCTTCAGAAATTTTATTAGATATTAATTTTGCAAAGACATATGTATTTCTTGAATCTTTTTTCTCCATAGCGTCTTTCAAAATAATTAATTCATCTATATACTTTTTTATATGCGTTTTTTTAATAAGCCTATTGACTAATTCTATATAAATTTTGCGATTTCTATCACTTTTAAACTTATTTAGTTCATACTCATTTATTATATCTAATAATATAACTCTAATATTGACTATTTCAATTCCTAAATTACCAGCTTTTACTTTATCTGAAAAAAACATCCACTCTTCATACCAATACTCCAACGCTTCACTATAGAATGAATCATGCTCAAATTTAGTTAATTTCAAAAAAATCCCTCCAAAATTGTAACCCGTCAATAAGTAATTGTAATTTATTTCTGTAATAATAATTAATCATGTAAACAGTTTAAAATTAGTATAAAAAATGGTTAATAGTATTACTCAAACGTTAAAAGGTTTTCTAATTCTATTTTTACATGGGGCAGTAACAAAAACGGTAACAAAAGTACCTTTTTAAACTTTTTGGATATAACTACAGAAATTGAAAGTCCAGTAATATCAAGCTTTGTAGCACAAACGCATATTAACTATTCTTGATTACTTATAGGTTCTGGATAATACATACTAGAATTATCCTTTCATAATAAGTCTTTATGACTTATTTTATTCATTAAAGCAATACAAAGAGTAACAAACCTAGTATTGAAATTCAATATAGTAATTATTAATTTCAGTACTTAGTATATCACTAATAACTCCTTTAAACGTTACACAACAGAAATAAAATAATTTATAACAACTCAATTTGAATATTTTCAGCTTCGTTTTTATTTCCATTTGTATCTAATTGATTTTGGACTATTTTCTCACGCGATTTCTTTTAATTTGTTCTCAAATTCTCTAATGCTTTTCTCGGTATATAGTGGATAAGCTTTATTTTCAGAAATATATTTTAAATTTCCTTGTGCTTGCTTTATAAATGACAGCTCTCCATTTTTTAATTGTTTGTGATCTATTATACCAACAGGTCTATTTTGTTTGAGTGCATGACCAATTGTAATATTGGTTCCATCCTGGATACCAGTCTCTATAACAATAATTCCATCGCTTAGACTGCTCTGCCATTCGTCTCTTGCTGCTAAAAATTGTGGTATCAACTTTCTACCATTAGGATAGGTAGAAATTAACAGCCCGCCAGAATTCAATATTTCTTTAACCAAGTTTCTGTTTTCTTTCGGATAGACAGGTTTATCTAAACCGTGAGCTAGTACAGCAATTGTTTTACCTGCAACGTCTAAGGCTCCCTTATGTGCGCACGTATCTATTCCTTTAGCTAAACCACTGACTATTGAGCAATTTCTTTTGGCAAGTAGTTTAGATACTCTAATGCCCATTTTCTCACCAAATTCAGATGGGTACCTTGTCCCTTTAATCGCAACGGATTTTTCATAATTTAATAAATCCACATTTCCTTTAGCATACACTAGAATTGGATAATTTTTTTAATTTTTGATTTTTTTTGGATAAAAATCATCACAAAAATTTATTATTTTTATTTTTTTACTAACGCTTTCGTTTATCAAATCATTTGCTTTTTTTAGCGCTTGCTCCCAAGTTAAAGGTGTTAGCACTTTATTATTTATTGCTGTTTTTATTGCTGTAACATTTGTTTTAGAAACTTCTTGGTAAATAATGGTTTCATTATTAATTTTTATTTCACCTAAAAACGTAATGATTGCCTTAGGTCCAATACCTTTGAAATCCAGTAAGGCTATTATTATTTGAGTTAGATTATTCAAAGTTAGTCGCCTCCTATTATTCTTTTTTTAAAAATTTAATAAGCTCCACTACTTCTGCATACACATAGTCTGCATTAAATTGGTTTTGACAGTTTGATCTATTTCCCCAATTTACCAAAACAGATTCAATACCCGATTTATTATAAGCCATGATATCATATTCAGAGTTTCCTATTCCAATAATACGTAACTTATCATTATTATTGGTAAGTTTTTTTAGTTTTTCTATCGCTACCTCTATCAGATAATTTGACGGTTTGCATAGTTTTTTTCCACTCAATATTGCATCATTATACGATAACAGACAATCAATTTCATCTATGTTAATAAAGTATTTAGACGGGGATCCCGGTTTGTTACAAAAATAATTGGTATTTGCATCTCATTGATTACATATGAAATCATTTCTTTTATTCCTTCATATACTTGAAATTTTCCTAGGTTCATTTTTTGCAGCAGGATACTGTTTCCTTGTCCTTCAAATTTATACTCATGAGATTTTATCGAGTCTATCAGTGTTTGATCCACGTCAAAAATAATAGCATCTATTGGCTGATTGATTTGCGTTTTTGGCTTCACTTCTCCTCTTAGACAACTATTATTTTGCGTCCTTCCATATGCAAAATAGATGATTTTCGTGAATCCTAAATCAGTCAAATGTTTATGAGCTGCGTAAAATGAGCTTCCGGTAGTAACAACATCATCGATTACAAGAACTATTTTATTCTTATCTTCATCTGGAATCTTTTGACCTTTTTCCCAAGAATTATAATGTTTTTTATAATTTCTATTTACTGTACCAGAAACTTCATGTGCTGCTTCTTCATCTTCTATTTTCTTAAACAAAGATTTTCCATTTTAAAATTTCTCCTCATACTCCGCTGACAACTGACCGACCACTCGTGATACAATATTCTTTTTTTTAATTTTTGAACTAGGGATGCACGTTACTATGATTGACTCACTATTTTTTTAATTACGGCATTAATATCTTCCACATATCTTTTCAGGCCGCCTACACTTTCAAAATTTTTTTGCCTGATTATATTTTGCTCGATTACTAAAAAAAGACTTACCTGATTTTTTTAATCCATTGATGTATTTATAATCATCATATTCAGATGGTGTATATTCTTTTGTTGGCATTGGATATTCTTTTAAATAAAAAATAGGTTCAAAATTTTCTTCAATGACGTGTAACTTCCGAGTATTTACAACTTGATTATAATTAATATTTTTCATACTAAATCCCCTTTTATTTTTTTAAAAAGATAATAACATATAAAAAAATTACTTATAATGAAATATTAGTTTTTAAATATAAAATAATCATAACATAAAGATCGATAAAAAATTGTTTATACTCATTTATTTAAACGCACTAAGAATGTCAACTTTTATTTCTAACCTCATAAAAAAAGCTAAAGACAGTCACTGAAAAATTCAATGATTATCTCTAGCTCTATTATTTATTAATAGATTTTTTTTAGAATCCTGGCATTCCTTTAGCATATTTTCCCATCGTAGCTTCTGTTTCTTTTTCTACCTTCGTCAATGCATCATTGACCGCCATGATCACTAAATCTTGCAGCATTTCTACATCTTCTGGGTCCACAACATCTTCTTTGATAGAGATGTCTTTCATTTTACGATCACCAGTAAACGTTGCTGTTACTAATTGGTTTGTTGCTTCACCAACAAATTCTCTAACATTTAATTCCGCTTGTGCCTTTTCCATATCTTTTTGCATTTTTTGAACTTGTTTCATCATCCCTTGCATATTTCCCATGCCTCGCATCATAACTACCGTCTCCTCTTAATCGTTTATTACTTCAACAAGCGCTTCGCCAAACATCGCGATTGCTTCGTCTACTACTTGGTTATTGACTTCTTGTGCTGGTTCTTCATCTTCTAATAAATGATTATCTTCATTATTGATGGGTTGTTCAGCAGTTGTTGAATCTCCTTGAGTATCTTTGTTTTGGCTAATAAAGGACTGCCGTAATTTGGGCCAGCTTTCCTTCGTGATACAAACCATATCTGGTGCATAATTATTGACCAAACGGCTTAAATTATTGTGAACAGCCAACTGCATTTCTTCATCTTCCATGGCACGACCACAGACGATTTCATACTCAAAAGCAATTACTATTCCCTTAGGACTAGCGGCCACCGGTTCACTTGCTTTTAACATCGCTCGTTGAGTCACAGACATCATTTGCAATAAATCTTCCCAGACATTTTTGACATTCAGTAAATGATCTTTCGTCGCTTCATTCAGTACTTTGTATACTAACTCTGTCGGGATCCTTAGGGCATTTTTGCTATTAGTTGCTCTTGTTGGTTTAATCGGTTCAGCTTCTTTAGCCGTGACACCATTTTTCTTCAATTCAGTTAATTCTTTTTGTAGCTGTTCGATCTGTTGTTGTAAAGTAGTGATCTCAGCTGTCGCAATTGGTTGTGCCCCATTGGAAATCTCTACCGGTTTTTTAACAGATTTTGCCAACTTAACAGTTGCTACTTCAAGATAAATATTAGCATTATTGGTAAAACGAATATCATTTTGAGTATCACTTAAAATTTGGATCATTTGATAAATTTTTTCAGCAGCAGTCTGTCCCGCTAAGTTTTTGAAATTCTCAGTCAAATTTCCAACTTTTTCCGCTAATAAATTTGGTGCTTGTTGAAACATCAGTAAATCACGGCAATATAACAACAAATCTTCTAAAAAGCGTCTAGCTTCCTTACCCGAACTAAGAATCGATTCTAATATTTCTAAGGCTTGCTCCACATCACCTGTTACACAGCTCGAAATATACTGATCCATCATTTCGTATGTTAGACTACCGGTGACTTGCATTGCGTCTGTCAGGGTAACTTTTTCATCACTAAATGAAATCGTTTGATCCAAGATACTCAAAGCATCCCGCATCCCACCTTCAGCTGCTCGGCCAATCACATATAAAGCCTGTTCTTCAAACTCAATATCAATTTGCTTTAAAATATACCCTAAATGATCAACAATATCTTGTGTGCTGATGCGTTTAAAATCAAACCGTTGCGTTCTTGAAATAATCGTCAATGGAATCTTATGCGGTTCAGTCGTCGCTAAGATAAAAATAACATTTTGCGGCGGCTCTTCTAATGTTTTTAGTAATGCGTTAAACGCACCTGTCGACAACATATGTACTTCATCGATGATATAGACTTTATAGTCAGCTTGTGTGGGTGCATATTTGGCTTTATCGCGAATATCACGAATTTCTTCAACACCATTATTACTGGCTGCATCGATCTCAATGACATCGTTCAAACGTCCTTCAGTGATTGCAATACACGTCTCACATTCATTACATGGTTCCCCATCTACACTATGTTTACAGTTGATTGCTTTAGCAAAAATTTTCGCCGCACTTGTTTTCCCTGTTCCTCTTGGACCGGTAAACAGATAGGCATGCGAGGTTTTCTTTTGTATAATCGCATTTTTTAATGTCTGCGTAATTGCTTTTTGTCCAACAACGTCATCAAAACGCTGTGAACGCCAGACACGATACAAAGCTTGATAAGCCATAATTTACCCCTCCCTCGAAATTTCACTATCTTCTATTATACGTGATTTTTATGGATAAGGCATTAAAAAAAGCAAACTCATTAAAAAATAGTAAAAAAAAAAGCCCTAACTCTCGTCAGAACTTTCTAAAACAAATTAGATATGTGTATCTGTTTCTTCATTTTTAGTGGGTCCGTCCATCACACGGAACATTTGATTATAACGTTCTTCATCTTCTTGATTATCTCTGATCACTTTTGAAAGTGTAAATGACGTAGAAATCAAGCCAACTGATCCCATCAAATAATACCCTTTAACCATCAAAGGTTCTTTTAAGGTGTACAAACCAATCAACATCAATGCCACGAAAAAGGCAAATGATCCCCAACTTAGAAAGACAAATGCAGGTGTGTTTCTGTAAGCTTTCTTTTTCATAATTCTCTCCTTTAAAATTAATAATACTTTTTTAGTATAGCATTACTTTTTATTAAATGACAATCTTTATTTTAATTTTAAAAAAAATAATAGACCAAAACAACAAACAAAAAATAACAGTTTAAGCATTTAAATAGGCAATATCTTTGGGTAAGACCAGTCGTCTTTTATCAATATACTTTCGTAGATCCGTTATATTCTTGAATGAAGGAATATCTTCAACGATCATGTTGATTTTTTCATCTATCGTTTCAAGTGCATAATTTGATACATATAAGTCATATTGTTGATCAACGTTATTCACCAATTGATCATAAAAATGGTTTTCTTGAACCGATAGGTTGACCTTGTTCCGGAAATTTTCTTTTAAAACAGAACTTAAAAACTGTGCATGTTCTTTACCTAGATCGCTTAACACCAAAACAGATAATTGACGTCTCATCTCATCTGTCAATTTACTGAGATCCTGCCAACGAATCGCCATTTCATGAAGAATACCATCTAAGTACATTGATTGCCAAGGAAATTTCATTTTTGCTTCCAATACTCCTAAAGCTTTCGTAACGACAGCTGTAAAAACGATGAAATTTTGTTTGATTGCCCGGCTTGAATATAAGTAACGATCATATACAATAAATTTTTTATAAGGAAACATCTTGTGTTTTGCGTAGAGGTACTCGATCAAACGGATAATGCTTATATTACTTTGTTCTGAGATAGAAATAGACAGTGCCTCTTTAATCGTTTTGACTAGATTCTCTGCTTGATAGATAACATTCACTTTTTCTTGTTCATTGTCCCAACCAAAATCCCACCAAAAAATAGAATAACAGAAATCTTCATACCAATTATCAGGCAATACCACATTTAAAGGTTCTGCGATTTCTTCAACATCCGCTTGATATTTTCTAACATCGATCGTTGTTTTAACAAAACTATTGATTGGATCTTTTCTATCCTGAATCAAAAATCCTTGCCGTTCGCGAATGATCGTGACCGCAATTGAATACGCTAAGTGAACGATTTGGCTATCATTTAGTTCTAGAGCAAATTTCTGATTGATCTTATTAGACAACGTAAAAACTTTTGTACGGTCTAGATGAAATGGCCATTCTCGGATTCCATATACTTCAATAAAATAGCAAGTAAAAAAATAGCGAATCTGACGCTCATCTTTTCCATGAACAAAATAAGGAGATCGGCTCATCTGAATATTGCGATCTTTGAGTGCCGAACTGATTATATTTGAAAGGCGGTATAAACTAGAATTACTTAAAAATAATTTTTTTTCCCAATAAACAGCTGGCCGCATCGGTTCAAAAAAGATCGATTCTAACAAAGAGAATGCATTCGATTCTTGAATAATTTCAATGTAAATATCATAGATCGACCTGTGTGGTGAAGCAATCAGTCGGATTCCATGCTTTCTAGAGGTCTCGATCGTCAGATAATCGGGCCAGCGATCTTCTATGTATTGACAATCCAACATGATTGTTTTTTTTGAACAATCGATACTTTCAGCTAAATAATCGGATGTAATCCAACTATTTGGACCATTTAACAAATTCAACAACAACACTCTACGATGCATAGATGGCGATAATAATCGTTCCATTTTATCTCCTCTTTCTTACTTTCTATTAAATTCTTCAAAAATTTCCAGTAGTTAAGAATTTTTTGAAGAAATCCTTATTTAACAACAATTATAACATCTTTATCATGGTTTTTGAATTAATCTAAAGCGCAACTCAATTGGTTTATTTAATCTTGGGTCTTATTATAAAAATATAAAAACGCGGATTTAAAATTTATCGATAAATGGAAAATCTCACCACATTTTTTGGAGGGATTCTACATGAAAAAAAACACAATTAAACACACGATCATTATTGGTTTCATCAGCATTTTAAGCATTTTTTTACTTATTGGTGGTTTTATTTTCACCGATGCCTACAGTCGTGCAAACAGTTTGAATGCTAAACCGAAAAAAACAAACATTACCTTAGTAAAAAACGTTCCAACTGACAAAGAGTTAAGTAAACAGAATGTCACACCTAAGAAAAAGCAAAACAATGACAAAATAGTTGCTGTAAATACGACCAAAGATCCTATTGCGCCAACTACTTCCGCTCCAGAAGAAACGGTTGAACAAAATAGCCAAATAAACATCTATGAAGAAGTCACAGCAACTGATAATAAAGATGGAGACCTCACTGCTAAATTATCTGCAGATAAAACACTAGATACCTCTGTTTTAGGCACCCAAATAATCCATTATTCAGTAACTGATGCAAGTGGCAATTTTGGTGGGGCTGATAGAACATTTACGATTGTTCCAAAAAGTGAACCTGTTGTGGTTGCGGCTGCATCACAAGCTGAACCTCAGGTGACAGAACAACCAGCAGCACTTGCTGAGCCAGCGCAAATCGAAGTAGCAACCACACCTGTGGCACCTGTAGCGGCAAGCTCTTCCCCAATGACAATCACCATGAACGGCCAAACGACTCCTTATCAAAACGGCGGTCAAGGGAGTGGTCAAAGCGTAATCGATTCAAATCCTGGCGGTGTTGCTTCTACCTGGGGAGGTGCTGCTGTTCAATCAGGGGATGATGGACAAAATACTCATTTTATTGGTCACAATCCTGGGGCTTTTTCAACAGTCTTTTCATTAGGCTCAGGTAGTCAAATCGTTGTGACAGATGCAAACGGTACCCCCACAACGTATACGGTACGAACTTTACTTCAATTGGATGATTCTGGCATTGAAGTTGGAACTGGAACCGACTATTGGGATCTTACTGTAGGTACAGGTGGTGGTGAACGAATCACACTTCAAAGCTGTGTCAATGATAATATCAATTTATTTGTTATTGCCTATAAATAAAATAAAGAGCATCACCTCGTTGATGCTCTTTCGATCAATTCTGTTGCAATCGTGATTTTTCTTGCGATCGGTGCTTGTTCATAAATAATCGACAATATCGTTTCAATCGCCAGCTCACCCATCCATTCTGTATGGATCTTAATTGTAGTCAACGGTGGACTAACATATTTGGCTACGCTGATATCATTGAACCCAATCACCGAAATATCTTCCGGTACTTTTAATCCAACTTCTTGAATCGCTTTTAAGGCACCCACAGCAAGTGCGTCACTAGAAGCAAAAAAAGCAGTTGGAAATGTTTGTGGCTGTCTACTTAAAAACTGTTTCATCACATCATAGCCACTATTAACAGTGAATGGCGCCTTTAGAATATACTCTTCATGTAACAAGTCCTTTTGTTCTAGAATCTCTTTAAAAATTTTCAATCGTTTATCTTCAAGTAATTCATGACTTCCTCGAGTATACTCTTCTCCAGCAAGTATACCGATTTCTTGATGTCCATGTTGAGCTAAGTAAGCCAAAACAGTCGACAGGCTTTGTTGAAAATCGATGACTAGAGAATTATACCCTAAATCAAGCGCATCAAAGTCAACAAACAATAAATTAGGATTTTTGTCAAAAAGAAAATCCGCTTCAGCTTTGTCAAATTTTCCTAAAGCCAAAATCCCATCTGCAGTTTCATGCTCTAATTCTTCCATGGATCGTTTGACTAATTCAATACGCATCTCTTCAGCTTTTTTTTCAATCCCTAAACGAATCGATAGATAGTAAATGTCTTCTAATTCTTCTACTTCGTCATACCACTGAACGAATAGGATCTTTGCTTTAGCCGTCTTTGTACCCTTTTTATGCTTTGTATAGTTTAACTCTTCTGCCGCTTCAAAGACTTTTTGCTTTGTCTCAATGCCAACAGAAAGATCCGGATCATAGTTCAGCACTCTAGAAACTGTTGCAGGTGAAACACCTGCTAATGATGCGATGTCTTTGATTGTTGCCATGTTTTCACCAGCCCTTCTTTATAAACTATCGATAAAACGTTTAAAGGCCGCTTGCCCTTCCATCGTACGTTTATAAACACCAGCATCAGCTAAAACCTGGGCGAAAATTTGCCCCACCTCTTTTTGAATTATTTCTTTGGCATTGGCTTCATTAAAAGAAAAATTTTCCTTCATTTGATCTGCCCAGGCTTTATGATACTCGGCAATATGATGTTCTTTTTCTAAAACATATTTTTCCACTTCTTGAAGTTCATCATTTAAACGAGGCGGTAATACGGCTAAGCCCATCACTTCGATCAACCCAATATTTTCCTTTTTGATATGCTGAACTTCTTGATGGGGATGAAAAATACCATCTGGATGTTCATCAGAAACATTATTATCACGTAGTACCAAGTCCATCTCAAATAACGAACCTTTGCGGCGTGCAATTGGTGTAATCGTATGATGCGGTGTTCCATCCTCTGAAAAAGCTCGAATTGAGACTTCCTCATCAGAATAGTGTTGCCATTTATCTAAAATCAAGGCAGCTGCCTCAACTAAGTCTTCTGAATTAGGACTTTGCAAGCGAATCACAGACATCGGCCATTTGACGATCCCAGCATTCATCAATGGAAAATCGCTTAGCTCAAAATATTGTTCGATCGGAGCTTTCTCCATCGGAAAGATATGTCGTCCTGCTTGATAATGATCATGGGTCAAAATCGAACCACCTACAATTGGTAAATCTGCATTAGAACCAACAAAATAATGTGGCAATACTTCAATAATTCTAGTTAAGCGATAAAATGTTTCCTTTGAGATGACCATAGGGCGATGTTCCTCTGACAGAATAATTGAATGTTCATTATAGTAAGCATATGGTGAATACTGAAATCCCCAACTTTCTCCATCTAAGTTCATTCGAATGATCCGATGATTCGTTCTAGCCGGATAATTTGTCCGACCTTTATACCCTTCATTTTCCATACATAAAACACACTTAGGATAATTTACCTGTGTGGCTTGACGTGCTGCCGCAATTTGCTTTGGGTCTTTTTCGGGTCTGGATAAATTGATGGTAATTTCTAATTGACCATACTCTGTTTCTGCTGGAAAAATGATATTTTTAGCAATAGCCCGTGTCTTAATATAATTATTTTCTTTACTTAACTTATAGAAATAATCAGTTGCATCGACCGGATCTTTTTCATAATGTTGGGCAAAAAGTGCATTCACAACTGAAGGTGGTGGTGTTAAAAAATCCATCAATTGTGCTTCAAAAATCTCTAAATCCGCTGATCCCTCTCGAAAAACCCCGTTTTTTAAAGCTTGTTCGACTAACTCATCTAATAATTCCAAGGATGTTTTAGTCACGACCACTGGAGAAACAGGATCTAATGACTCTTCACCAACCATTGCAAGTACCCGATTTTGTAAATAAAGACGATCCAACTCCATCCAACCACCAGCTTGAATAGCTAACGTGACAAAATCAGTAACAGTTTGACTAATTGACACAACGATTCCTCCTAAATTTAAAAGCTGAAAGAGCTCGTTCAGGCTCGACTGGAAAATAGGAAAAATTGACTGATGCGTTCTTTGCCTCTTTCCATTTTTATCTTTTTCCCGAGAGACTAGCTCTTGAAGCTAGATACTGTTAAAAGCGTAGCAGGCTCGTTCAGCTATGACAGAAAAATAGGAAATTCTAACTGAGGTGTTTTTTACCTCATTTAGATTTTATCTTTTTTCCGAAGAGCTAGCCCGCGTAGCTAGATACTGTTAAAAGCTGAAAGAGCTCGTTCAGTCTCGACTGGAAAATAGGAAAAATTGACTGAGGCGTTCTTTGTCTCATTCAATTTTTATCTTTTCCCGAAAGGCTAGCCTGTAAAGCTAGATACTGTTAAAAGCTGAACAGGCTCGTTTAGGCTCGTAGAAAAATAGGAAAATATGATTATGACGCTTTTTGTCACGAGCAGATTTTATCTTTTTTCATAGAGACTAGCCTGTAAAGCTAGATAACATATGGTAACAACGTTCCGCTTTGCTTCACCTTGTACTTTTCAACATCTGAATAACAGAAGGAAGCAACGTTCCTTTCAGTTACCTTGTACCAAGTCTTTTCGTGCGACGAGTAATCACAGGAGCATTCAACATCAACTCATTTCTTCGTTGTGTTTCTTGGCATGTTTCAAAGCAAAATACTTCTTACTCATACCCTTTAGGATGACTAACATGCCATTCCCAAGCAGTTTTGATGATCTGTTTGATATCTGTAACTTGAGGCTCCCAGCCCAAAACCAACTTAGCTTTTTCACTTGAAGCAACTAGTTTACTTGGGTCACCTAGACGCCGCGGCAAGACTTTTGCTGGTATTTCTTTGCCCGTCACGGCACGTGCTGCTTCCAACATTTCTTTAACTGAATAGCCTGTATTGCTACCTAAGTTAAAAATGTTACTTTCATTTCCTTTTTGTAAATAATCTAAAGCTGCTATATGAGCTGCAATCAGGTCTTCAATATAAACATAATCGCGAATACACGTACCATCCGGGGTATCATAATCCTCACCATAAATACCTAGATATTCTCTTTGTCCTAAAGCTGTTTGTAAAATAATCGGAATCAAATGCGTCTCTGGATCATGATCTTCACCAATCGAAGCATCAGATTTTGCCCCAGCTACATTAAAATAACGAAGAGCTACGTAACGAATTCCATAGGCTTTATCACACCATTTCATCATTTTTTCCATCATTAATTTACTTTCACCATAGGGATTTTCTGGATTTGTCGGCATTGTTTCGACAATTGGCATTTCTTTTGGCTCCCCATACGTTGCAGCAGTTGAAGAAAATACAATATGCTTCACGCCGAACTCTTCCATTACTTCTAACGTAATTTGCGTACCGTGAACATTATTATTAAAATAGACCAATGGCTTTTCTACCGACTCACCAACTAATGAACTTGCAGCAAAATGAATCACACCATCGATTGTTTCTTTTGTAAAGACATCTTGCATAAATTTTTTATCGCGAATATCACCTTGATAGAATTTAGCTTTCTCATGAATTGATTGTCTATGACCTGTTTGTAGATTGTCGATCACAATCACTTCGTATCCTTTATTGATCAGTTGGTCTACTGCGTGTGAGCCAATATAACCTGCCCCACCTAAAACTAAAATTGACATATTATTACCTCCTAATTGAATACAGCAAAGATCAAAATCTTTTTTTCGTATTCCTTATTTTACAGCTTTCTCGCTCCATCATCAACGTTTGCAATATAAAAATCTGCTGAGTAGCCAATTTTCTCATTGTAAACTTTTCCAACTTGTTCAATAAAAAACTCTAATTCAGTTTCCTTGACTAAAGCAATCGCACAACCACCAAAACCAGCCCCAGTCATGCGTGCACCTATGACTCCTTGCTGTTTTTGTGCTGCCATAACTAATGTATCAAGTTCAATACCCGTTACTTCATAATCATCTTTTAAAGATGCATGAGAAGCATTCAATAGTTGTCCAAAATAGGTTAAATCATTATCCGATAAGGCATTCTTCGCTTTGATCGTACGCTGATTTTCAGTCACCGCATGTTTTGCTCGCTTGATCAACACCTTATCTGCAATAATTTCTTTATTTTTTTCAAACAAATCCTCTGTCAGTTCTCCCAAAGCCTTGATGGGTAACACAGTTTGTAGGCGGCTCAAAGCTAATTCACATTCCGCCCGTCGCTCGTTATATTTTGAATCTGCTAATTCTCTGCGTTTATTCGTATTCATGATCACAATCACATATTCACCAAATTCTGCTGGTACTAATTCATAATCAAGCGTGTTTGTATCTAATAAAATTGCTTGGTCTTGTTTCCCCATGCCAATTGCAAATTGATCCATGATTCCAGAGTTGACACCGATGAATTGATTTTCCACTCGTTTTCCTGTCTTCACAAGCTCCAGCATACTAAGCCCTAGATCAAATAGATCATTTAAGATAACACCCATTAACAATTCAATTGAAGCGGATGATGAAAGTCCCGCACCATTTGGAATCGTACCCCAAAAAAGAAGATCCATACCTTGATCGATAGTGTGTCCTGCTTCTATTAAATATCGGATCATTCCTTTTGGATAATTCGTCCAATCATCGGCTTTTTTGTAGGTTAGATCCGTTAATGCTACTTCGATAATCCCTAATTCTGAAAAATTCTCTGAATAAAAACGAATAACTTGATCGGTCCGCTTCCTAACAGCACCATATGTTCCAATCGTAATTGCCGCTGGAAAAACGTGGCCGCCATTATAGTCAGTGTGCTCCCCAATCAAGTTGATTCTTCCAGGAGCAAAAAATAGTTCATTGGTCTCTATTCCAAATGTAGAATAGAATAGTTCTTGTAAATCATTTTCCACAGTGATCACCTCTTGATACATTTTAGTAAATTAATTGTAAAACATTTACTAAACTTTTACAAGCTATTTCATGAAACGATTACATTCATTTAACTAATGTTAAGAATAATACAAGATCACTGCCTTTTTATTCTATCTATTGGATTTTTTTCTTATTTTAGTTCATAATAAAATTGTCTAACTAAGTGAGAGGAGAATGTATATGAAAAAATTTATTTCAGGTATGCTAGTAGGAACAGCTGTAACATGTGCTGCTGTTGTTGGCTTTGCTGCCACAATCAAGAAAACAGTTCTTGATCCAATCGAAGAAAAAGAAGACATGATCGAGGAAAACCGTAAAAAAGCAATGCGCAAACGCATCTCTAGATAATAAGAAAAGCGAAATAAAGCGTTTAGCTTTAGAGAAAATTAGGAATCTGTACATAGAACGCTTCTTGTTCTATGTACAGATTATCTATTTTCCTCAAAGGCTGCTTTATGTAGCTAGATCAAAGAAAAGCGGAACACGTTTGTTCAGATTCTGAGCGATATAAGAGAACTAATTTTAGCAGGGTGCTTTTCCCTGTGAATTAATTCTCGTTATCGCCGAGGAATCTAACGTGTGTAGCTGGATCATAAGAAAAGTGAAACAAAGCGATTAATCTTAGGGAAAAAGAAAAAAACTGTTTTTATCACAAACAGTTTTTTCTTTTTTCATATTTTTTTAGTCAAAAAAGCTGTAAAAATTGTACTGGCAATCACATCAGCTTCTCTTAAATTCCACGGATCTGTTCCCGGTCTGGATGTTGCCGCTGTCAACCAATGAATTCCCTCCGTTGGAATACCATAACAAAAAAGTCCAGGGATTGGTTCTCCTTCTTTTGACTGTAGTTGATTCGTTGTCCGCTTTACTAATAGCGCACCCGTTTTATAAACTTCTCCTGTCGTTAAAGTTAACTCATGTAAACTCGCTATGCCGTCATTTAAAAGTTGTTGGATTAATGGATTTAAACTGAATTGATTAGCAGTTCTCGGTAATCTGGCTTCAATTAGGAAATGAGTTTTATATTTTTCTGTCGGATTACTCTTTGAAAATCCAATAAATCTTCCTGCATCCGTCATAATTTCCAATTTTGGCCCGACCAGTGTCACGATTCCTGCTTTGATCAAAGCCTTAAGTTCGGCTGTTTGCTCTAAAGACGGCCCGATTGATAAAAAAGCATTCAGAGGAGCAAACCAATCCCATAACCATCTCTTAGTCTCATCATTTGAAAAAAGCTCCTGATCTAACATAAAACGAACTTCATCTCGTAAATCCTTTAAACTGTCCAAAGCTGCCGCAAAAGGTCCTGCTATTGTCCCTTTCTTTGCTTGCTCAAAGTCCCAAGTCAAATAATCAATAATAAATGCTTGAAAAGACTCTGGCTCGTTCGTTGTTTGGTCTGGATGTTGAATTACTGACCAATCCCAAAAATCCTTTTGAGCGATACCATATTTTTTTAAAGTCGCTACAGTCCCTCTAGTTCGAATAAACTCCTCACTAAAACGAGTTTGATTCACATGAGGATAGTTAGCTTTAAGCAGTGCTGAATAATATGCAAATTCCATTTCTTTTTTTAAAAGCTCAAAAAATTGCTCAGCAGAAAATCGGCCTTTTCTTTTAAACTTATTTAAACTCTTTTCTTTGAGAAAACGTGGCTGATACTCTATTCCGTAGCCTTTTTGATTGGCGCCTCTGGCGTGATAAGGAATTCCACGACCAGATCCTGCAATGATTTTAGGTTCTTTCCCCGAAGGTAAATAAACTAATTCACCATTTTCCTCTTTAAAAGTTCCACCTCGATCACTCATCAGTAAGGTTAAATAATCATAAAAAACTAACCCTAATCCTCTGATCAAAACTGGTGTATCCTCGGTAATTGCTTCAAGATAGGCATCTGCCGCATTTTTAGGTGGGCAATAAAACAAGCGATGCTCACTAGCATATGCGGCCAAGGCTTGTTCATGACCTATCAACTGATTCTCTTGATGACCTAATGCTAAAATAACTGTATCAACTGTTATTTCTACTGCTTTCGTATAGACGAGAAACTTCTCGTCTTGCTTTTTCACAGCTCGCACCGTATCTTTAAAAAGTTTAACAGAGGTCTGATCCGTCATTCGTGTTTGAATATATTCATAAAACCATTTTTGATATAACCCATAAAAAACGCGTGAACAATGATCATTTGGTCCTAGTTTTTCGCATTCTTCTAGTAGTATCATTCTATTTTCAAGCTGTTGTCTTTTTATAAACTCCACCGCTTCGCCTTGTGCCCATTCATACAAATTTGGCCCTTTCGCGACTGGTCCGTTTGTGCTTAGCGTCTCATCTGTAAATAAAGTGACATGTGCTGCCACTGAATTCATCAACAAAGACATTGGCTGATCTGTTCGCCAAACTTTACCTCCAGGACCACAGGGATCAAACATCGTAATTTGAATGACTTGCTCTTCTCTTGACCATTCAACGATTCGTTCTAAAATTGAAAGTCCTCGAGGTCCACCACCAACAATCGCAATCTTCATCTGTTTACTCCTTTCAGACCTTTTTGATTTGTCTAATAGATCAAGCAGTCTTTTCTATTGCTTCTTTTAAAATAACAGCATTGTTATTTTCTTCATCTTTAGCACTATAAATCAATGTGATGATAGGTTGTTCTTTAGTAAGTTGTACTAGCTCTTGAAAAGCCGCTTGCGCCTTGCCAGACTGTAACTCAAGCAAATACTTTGTTTTAAATTCAGGAAATTTAACTGGATCATGATCAAACCATTTTCTAAGTTCGGTGCTAGGCGCGATTTCTTTTAGCCACAAATCTAACGCTTCTTTCTCTTTCGACATTCCTCTTGGCCACAAACGATCGACCAATATTCGGTAACCATCCGTGGGACTGACTTGTTCATAGGCTCTTTTTAACTGAATCATCATTGTCACCTCGTCTTTATTTTAACGTAATCACACAAAAAAGAAACGACTTACGATTTTGATTTGGAAATAAAAACACAGAGAAGTAAACGTTGTTCAACATTCGAACCCTCGTTTCTCTCTGTGTTTAATGAATCAGGTATTTTTCTTTTTCGTTTTGCCAGTCCAGCCTTCATAGCCGCCTTTTAAAATATAAAGATCTTTATAGCCATTTTTACGTAATTGATTCGCTGTACGAATACTCAATGATTTTTTTTGATCATAAATATAGACAGGTTGATCTTTACGAATGGAGTTCAACGTTGTTTTGATCGTTGTATAAGGCATACTGCGTGCGCCAAGAATATGGCCGGCATCAAATGAGTCTTTTTCACGAACGTCAATGATTTGTGCTTTTCTCATACCTTCTCTAAACTCTTCTTCTGTAATCGTTTTGGCAGAACGTTTTGCCATGATTCGAAGATATAACTCATTGATTCCCATTGCTAATAAAATTGCTAATAAAACTCCGTTGATAATCCATAAAACATTCATTCTAAAATCCCTTTCTTACTCTTTCTCCGTAAATTGTAAGGCAAGTGACGCAGCGCCAATCACACCTGCTTCATTACCAAGCTGTGCTAATTTGACTTGCGTACTGTTACGAACTTCTGGGAAAGTAAATTCTTCAAAATAGGTTTGAACACGGCTGCGTAAAAATTCACCAGCCGCAGAAACACCGCCGCCAATAACCACACTTGATGGATTTAGTGTATTTCCCACATTACCGATTGCAAGACCTAAGAAATAACACACTTTATCAACCACCATTAAAGCAAATGGATCATCTGCTTGAGCATAATCAAAGACATCTTTACTTGAAACATCTTGACCGTCATCGATTGCTTGTTTCAACTCAGAATCGCCTGCATATTCTTCAGACATATGACGAGCAACTCGAACGACACCCGTTGCACTTGAAACAGTTTCTAGACAACCACGTTTACCACAAGTACATTCAAAACCGCCAGGATCCACAGTTACGTGCCCGATTTCCCCTGCACAACCGTTAACGCCATGCAACAAGTTGCCTTCTGCAATAATACCGCCGCCAACACCTGTACCGAGTGTAATGAAAACAACATCTGGATTGTTTTCTCCAGCACCTTTCCAACGTTCACCTAAAGCGGCTACATTGGCATCATTGTCTAATACAAAAGGGATTCCGGTCGCTGTTTCAATTTGCGTTTTTACACTTTGTTTTTTTGTCCAGTTTAGGTTATAGGCACCAATCACTGTACCATTTTTGATATCAACACTACCTGGAGTCCCCATACCAATCCCAATAAAATCCTCATGTTTCATGTCATAAAGAGCGATTCGGTGGTTGATCGACTCAATGATATCCGGCACAATATGACTGCCTTCATCCAGAATATTTGTTTCAATACTCCACTTTTGCTGAACATCTCCATTAGTTGTTAAAATCGCAAACTTAATCGTTGTACCGCCTAAATCAATCCCAATCAATTTCTTGTCCATTTACTCGGTTCCTTTCTCAGTCGCTCTGCTTTCTTCAATTCGATGTTCTCTTTGCAAGACACTTCTCGCATGAAGATACGTGTCTCGATCAATCAAGTGACCTTCATAAATATTTTTCAATTCAATCATCATCAACTCAATATCATAAATTCTGGCACCTACGTAAATATAGATCCCGAATTGTTTGAATAACTGCTGGACATCGTATAACGTTTCCATTTAAGCACTTCCTTATTATACAAGTAAACCGAATTTTTTCAAACCCAAGACTAAACAAACGCCTAATAAAAATACGAAAATAATTCCGGCAATGATCCGTTCATGGATATTAAACTCTTCTGAGCGATCTGGAACAGCTAAAGCTGAGGCAACTAGCAGTCCGCCAAGCAATCCGCCAATATGTCCCATAATATCCACTGAGCTACTAAATAAGTTAAAAATTAAATTGATCCCGATAAACGTCGCATACCGTTGCACCATAAATGAAATTGCAGGGTTGTTCCTAAAATGGCGACCTAAAATAACAAAAGCGCCAAATAATCCAAATAATGCGGTGCTTGCTCCAGCAGAAATACTGTTTGGTGATCCAAAAGTAAAACTAACGACATTTCCAGCAATACCACTTAATAAATAAATCAACAAGTAACGCCAGTGACCATAAATATTTTCCACTTGTGAACCTACATAATAAAGCGTCACCATATTTACTGCAAAGTGTAGCCAACCGATATGTAAAAACATCGGTGTAAAGAAACGCCAATATTCATGTAAATACAGAATCTCTTCTCGAGACATCGCACCCCAGCGAATCAAAACTAAACTATTTTCTGAGCCACCTGTTAATTCCATGCCTAGAAAGACAGTCGTGGTGATTCCAAGTAAAAGGTATGTCACCAACGGTTGTTTTAATAATCTCTTGATTTTCATTTGAGTTTGATAATTCATATGTTCCTCCTAGCTGATAAATAATCGTTTTACAGGTAAATCAAAGGATTCCACCTGCCAATTTTCCTGAATCTGTTCACTGAATACCAAACTGCACGTTTCCCCTTGGTAATGTTGCAGGAAGCGATCATAAAATCCCCCGCCAAAACCAATCCGAAAGCCTTCATGGGTAAACACGATCCCTGGTACAACCACTAAATCGATTATTTCAGCCGGTACCTCTGGTGCAGCTATCGGCTCATCTACACCAAATGCGGATTTTTCAAAACGTGTTTTAGGGTTTACGGAATGAAATGTCAACTGTCGTGCCTTTCCTGCAATTGGCATTAGGATTTTTTTCCCTTCCTGCCAACCTCTATTGAGCAGAATATGGGTATCAAATTCAAAATCAAGTGGTTTCGTAAGAGCAATCGTCTGGGCTTTTTGCCAAGCTGGATCGTTGAATAATGCTTGACTAATTTCTGCCTCTTTTTGCTCTTTCAGCACAGGATGATCATGAAGCCATTTCAAGTTTGCTAAACCTAATTTTCTTAACCGTGCTTTTTCCACATTCACGCCTCCTTAATCAGAAAAAAATGCTACTATTTCTTAACATCTGATCGCTTTTTAACCTTACTTTGTAGTTTATAGAAAAACAGACCAAATAGCAAACAGACTTCTAGTTTTTCATCCCAGGATTTAGTCTTTTTTGCAACCAATTGCTGATTGCTTTATAGACCTCGATTTTTTCATTCTCAAATAAAATTTCATGGCGCAAGTCAGCAAATAAAACGAGTGATACATCCTTGATTCCAGCTTCATCTAATTCTTTTGCAACTTTCCGTGGTCCTATACCAAAATCGCCTACTGGATCTTGTTCACCACTAATCACCAAAACCGGTAAATCCTGATCAATGTTTTGGGCCCAACCATTTTGATTTGCACCATCAACTAAACGAAATAACGTATAAAACCCATTATTTGTAAATGTAAAACCCGTTAACGAATCAGTTTCATAATTTTTGACGTTTTCTTGATTTTTACTTAACCAATTAAAACGACCATTTTCTGGAAACTGTTTGCTAAAACTTCCAAAGGCCAGATAATCCAACCATTTATTTGTTTTTTTCGGTGCGGTAACATTCAATCCTTTCGTTAGCGAAAGAGCAAGCGGTAACATAGAAGCTTTTTTACCAGTTCCCATAAAAATCGCTCCACTGATATCAGCCTTATATAATTGTAAATAATTCCGTAAAGCAAAAGAACCCATGCTATGGCCTAACATAAAATGCGGCAAATCCGGATAATTATTCTCGATCCATTCTTTGATTTGATCAATATCTTCCAATACAAAGGTTATAGGTTCAGTTTCGCCAAAATATCCATGCTTTGATTCAGCCTCTAGTACAGATTGACCATGACCTAGATGATCATGTCCCACCACTACAAAGCCTAATTCATTCAGATACTTAGCAAATTCATGATAGCGTTCAATATATTCTGCCATGCCATGAATGATTTGGACAGTTCCAACTCTCTCACCTTGAGGCTCCCAGCAGATAAAATGGCTTGTTGTTTTGTGATCTGATGACAAAAAAGTATTGTGTTTCATATTTTTCCCTCTTCTCAATTGATACATTTTATTATAAAGTATTCTTAGCAAATGAAATAGTCAAATGTGCATTTTCTTTTATGATTATTTAGAAGGAGAAAAAATGAAAATTCAACTGATTGGAGCATCTGGGACAGGAAAAAGTACCTTAACTATATAACTGCTATAAAATTCCGATCGTAGCGCTAGAACTTTGTAAAACCATCGTCAGCAACGTCCCAATACCCACACTTAAAATAGGGCGGTGAGATACATTAACCATTAAATCAGCAAACTGAGGCAAAGTACTTAACGGCGCCATGCCTTCCCCCATTAATTTCAGTCCATAAAATAAACAACCAAAACCAAAAACGATTTGACCATATTATTGACCCGCTCTCTTTTGGAAAGGAAAAGCAGAATCGATCCTACACCAATGATTGGTAAGGAATAAGAACTTAGATTGAAGCCAATGATAAAAACTGTCACCGTTGTTCCAACATTAGCACCCATAATCACACCGATTGCCTGACGTAATGACATAAAACCAACACTCAGCAAGCCTACAGTCAAGACCGTCGTACCAGAACTAATTTGGAAAATCGCCGTCAAAATCAAACCTGCTGATACCGATCTTACAGGGGTGGATGTAAAGGTATTCAAAATCTCCCGTAACGAATCCCCCGCAGACTTTTGCAGACCATCCCCCATATACTTCATACCAAATAGAAAAATCCCTAATCCTCCGAGAAAAGGAAACAAATTTCTTGATAGGACACACCTGTTCCTCCTTTATTTAAAAGCTGAATGAGCTCGGCCAGCCTTGACAGGAAAATAGGAAAAATAGAATGTGGCGCTTTTTGCACAATCCATTTTTATCTTTTTCCCGAAAGGCTAGCTCATGAAGCTAGATAGATTTAAAAACGTAGCGGGCTCGTTAAGCTCCGACTGAAAAATAGGAAAACATGACTGTGACGCTCTTTGTCACAGTCATGTTTTATCTTTTTTCCGAGATACCGACCCACTAAACTAACTATTTAAATAATAAACTCCTTTTTAAGAGTACAAAAAAAAACAACCATATTGTAAATAAATTATTGTTTTTTTCATCATAAACTTAATTCTGTTTAACACAATATTTTCATAATAGACATAAAAAGAGTTGAGAAACGTACGTTTCTCAACTCTGAATAAAAAACTCAAACCATCATCATATAAACACCCGCAGCTACGGCGGCACCAATTACTGGACCAACGATTGGAACCCATGAATAAGCCCAATCAGAATTTCCTTTAGTTGGAATCGGTAATAATTGATGTGCTAAACGTGGACCAAAATCACGTGCTGGATTAATCGCATATCCTGTCGGTCCACCTAGAGATAAACCAATTGATAAAATCAACGCTCCAACAACTAATGGATTTAAACCATCTGTAAAGTTATGTTGTGAAAATGAAAGTAAGCCTAAAACTAAAACAAATGTTCCAATCACTTCGGTCACCATATTTGCTGGATAATTGCGAATTGCTGGACCGGTGGCAAAGGTTCCTAAAACGGCTCCTTGATCTTCCGTTACTTGCCAATGTGGTAAGTAAGCCAACCAAACCAAGACTGCACCCACGACCGCCCCAAGTACTTGCGCTACAATAAACGGTACAACTAGACTCCATTCAAAACTACCAGTCATCGCCATTGCGATCGTAACTGCTGGATTCAAGTGCGCTGGTCCCATGTATCCCGCGACATAAACCGCGATAGTAACTGCCATTGCCCAACCAAAAGCAATCACGATCCAACCAGATGCTTCAGCCTTACTTTTCTTTAGATTGACTGCCGCACACACACCATCTCCTAAAAGAATCAAAATCATTGTTCCTAAAAACTCACTGAAAATCTGTGTCATATTTGAAGTATCCATTTTACTTCGTCCCTTCTTTCAATGTACTCAAGTCAGATTCTGCGATCAATTGATTTAATTCAGTCGTATAATATTCCTTTTGTTCCTCAGACCAATGATGATAATGACTCATTTCGGAAATCACGCCTTGTTTGACTTCATCTAGCGTGTCTCTCATGAAAAGTAAATGATTGGTTCTACGAACAAGATAGTCTGCAGGTGTTAAAACCATTTCATTTTCTAACGCATAATGCAGTGCTAGTGTTTCAGCTAAACTTAAACCTGTGACTGGTTCAGTTGTCGTAATTTTTTCAAAAAGTTCAGTAACATTTGAACCATAAAGGTGAGCAAGATACTCTGCCTCTTCTTGACTCAAACCTTGTTCCATCCCAATTTTCGCAAGCGCTATCAGTTCTGTTTCTACATTTGCCGCATCAAGATTGCCTCCTGAAACAGGATACGTTTTAGAATCGATCAGCTGGAACTCACTACTAAATTCTGCTTTCAAAATTCGTTGAATTTCTTTTAATGCACCTTCAGCCATTTTACGGTAATCTGTGATTTTCCCACCTGATAGTGTCAGCAAACCATCATCTGAACGTTCCAGTAGGCTACCACGAGAAACTGCCGAAGGATTTTCTTTACTCTCTGCCAGTGAATCTTCTAAATGATTCAAAACATTTTCTACATCAAAACGGCTTGCTTGTTGATTTTTATACTTAGCAATGATATCGATGACTTGATCAAAACTTTCATCAGAAATCTTACCATTATTCCCACCGTTATAATCTGACCCGCCATTTTCGGAAATCAAGGGTCTAAGACCTGCCCAGCTTGCTTCGATATCATCAATCGTCACATGTGCCTTAGGATAATGGCTATTGACAATTTCCAATAAATAATCAACATCTTCTTGCGTAACCGTAGGATGTTCATAATCTCCTGTATAGTCTGTATCTGTTGTACCAAAATAGGTTTTTTTCTCTCTAGGAACTACGAAAACCATCCGGCCATCATGTTTTCCTGTATCAAAATACGTTGGTTGTGGTACGTGTAACTTACTACTATCAACAACAAGGTGAACCCCCTTAGTAGGCCGCATTTGTGGTACTAATTTTTCTTTCATGTCCAGACCACGAACCATATCGGACCAAGGCCCAGTGGTATTAATAACAACTTTAGCCTTGATATCAAATTGTTCCCCTGTCAATAAATCTTCTGCTTTTACACCAATGATTTTCCCTTGATCGTTTTGAATAAAACCAACAGCTTTCACCTTGCTGACTAACAAACCACCATCTGAAGCAGCTCTTTTAATATTTTCAATTACAAGGCGAGCATCATTATTTCTAAAATCTAGATACACACCACCGCCCTGTAACCCTTCACTTTTTAATTGTGGCTCTCTTTCCAGCACTTCTTCTTTCGTCAATGTGTAATTTTCATATTTTGTGCCAATCACATTCGCTAAACGATCATACAAGTCCATCGCTACTTTGACAGAAAACATATTAAAGGTTGCTTTTGGCTCATCGTAGATCGGTAAAAGCATGGGGTCTGGCTTAGGAATATGTGGTGCAATTGCTTGAACCACTGACCGTTCTTGGACAGTGTCTGCAACAACTTCTACATCAAAATTTTTCAAATAACGAATTCCGCCATGAACTAATTTAGTTGAACGTGAAGAAGTCCCTTCAGCAAAATCCTGCATTTCGATTAACCCAGTTTTCATGCCAGCAGCACTTGCTTGTAAGGCAACTCCAGCGCCAGTAATACCACCGCCAATAATCAATAAATCTAATTCTTCAGACTTCATCTGTTCAATAGATACTTGTCTGGTTTTGCTTGAAAATGACATACCACTCACTTCTTCCCTTATTTTGATTTATGTTTGAACATTTGTGTTGCAGCGACTGCTTGTTGCCATCCTTCATATAAATCGTCACGCTCTTCATCAGACATTTTTGATTCAAATATTTGGCCCTCTTCATAAAATTCTTTCAGCTCATCTAAATCTTTCCAAAAACCAACCGCTAACCCAGCTAAAAAGGCTGCACCTAATGCTGTTGTTTCTAAATTTTGAGCTTTTTGAACTGACGTATTTAGAATATCCGCTTGGAATTGCATCAATAAATCATTATTAGCAGCTCCACCATCAACTTTCAAAATAGGAATAGCGATTCCAGTATCTTTTTGCATTGTGTCGATGATGTCACGAACTTGGTAAGCGACTGATTGTAAGGTTGCTTTTACGAAATCTTCTCTTGTTGTTCCTCTTGTTAAGCCAAACACAGCACCTCTTGCATCAGAATCCCAATAAGGTGCGCCCAAACCTGTAAAAGCGGGCACCACATAGACTTCATTTTTATTATGCGATTCATTAGCTACTGCTTCTGATTCTGCAGCTGTTTGAATCATCTTCAAGCCATCACGTAACCATTGGACGGCTGAGCCTGCCACGAAAATGCTCCCTTCTAGAGCATAGTAAACTTTGTCATTAATACCGTAGCCTACAGTAGTCAGCAAGTTATTGTTAGACAGCTGCGGTTTTTCTCCTGTATTCATTACAATAAACGATCCTGTACCATACGTATTTTTGACCATTCCAGGTTCAAAAGCCATTTGTCCAAACAAGGCAGCTTGTTGGTCACCAGCCATTCCGGAGATAGGAATCTCACTACCATAGAAGTGATAGTTTTTTGTTAACCCATAAACTTCAGAATTTGATGTCGCTTTTGGTAACATTATCCGGGGAATGTTTAAAATCTCTAAAATATCTTGATCCCAATCTAGATCATGAATATTGAACAACATTGTACGGCTTGCATTAGAATAGTCTGTTACGTGAGTTTCTCCACCTGTTAATTTCCAAACCAACCAAGAATCGATCGTTCCAAATAATAACTCTCCTTTTTCAGCTCGTTCTTGCGCACCTTCAACATTATCTAAAATCCAACGAATCTTTGTTGCTGAAAAATAAGCATCTACGATCAAGCCCGTTTTCTGATGAATCATGTCCCCATGACTCTCTTTTTTTAGTTGATCAGCAATTAGCGAAGATTGACGTGACTGCCACACAATCGCATTATAGATTGGTAATCCTGTTTGCTTGTCCCATACAACTGTCGTCTCACGTTGATTCGTGATCCCAATTCCTGCTATGTCAGAAGGTTTAACACCAGACTCGATTAAAGCCCCTGCAATGACAGATTGAACTGAGTTCCAAATTTCATTTGCATTATGCTCTACCCAACCTGCTTTAGGAAAAATTTGTGTAAATTCTTTTTGAGAACTGCCAATATTATTCCCTTTCTTATCAAAAATAATTGCTCTTGAACTAGTTGTCCCTTGGTCGATTGCCATGATGTACTTTTGTTCTGTCATTGTTGTTTCCTCCTTATTTTAAAAGCGTAGCAGGCCCGTTTAGCTCTGACAGAAAAATAGAAAATTATGACTGAGGTGCTTTTTGCCTCATTTAGAATTTATCTTTTTTCCTAAAAGCTAGATAATACATAGTAACAAAGTCCCTTTTTGAAAACGCTTTATATTTTATGTATTCATAATAATCGCAAATGACATTCTAAAAACGTCATCTTTTTTTTTATTTCAGAAATAATTGAAAGTTTTTACGCATTCCCTTGTCTCATCAGTAACAAGCCCGAAAATAAAATAGACAACTATTTTTGTTTTTGGGCTTGTTCTTTTAACTCATCTTCTATTATGCAGTTCACGAATCTTCACTCGTATTTGATTGATATCATAGGTCGAGCCTAATTCTGACAATACATAGACCTCTTTTACCGAACGATATACATTAGGCTTCATGACATTTGTGATCAGCAAGTCATAGCTTTTTTTAGCATCATAGGTTTCAATCGTTAAGCCGTTTAAATTTTTTAAACTCAATACCAAAACTTGCGTCATAACTTCTTTATACAAATGATCCATCTTCAAATCAATACCGATAAGCATTTCACCAACGATTTCAAAATCAATGATCGCTAGTACACTAAGGTATTTGACCAATGACCATTCGTGTAAACTATTCCCTTTTTCATAACATTTCCCAAAACATTCCAAACTTCGATCTAAAAGAATATGCGAAAAGTCAGCCAACTTATGACTAGATAGACTCTGTTCTTTTTGCCAAATATTTTCTCGATCAAATAATTCCAGCTCTCCCTTAAAAAAGTATAAGCGACTGTGAATCTGAGAGAAGTAATAGAAGATTTTTTTCTCCAACTCTGGGAAAAATTTTTGAGGACGATAATATAAAATCACATGCTCTAATACAAATGTATCGGCTAACGACGTTGGTGTACGTCGCCCTCGAATCAAACTATACTCCGCAAAATCAGCCTCTGCTAAAACAGACATACTAGTTAAAAAAATAAAATGGAGCAAACTTTCTTCTTCGTCAATTTCAATAGGATAACGGCTAAAGAAACGCAATACAAAAGAACGTAGTGTTTTGAAAAAAGGATCTTGTTCGTACACTTGACTCTTATTGTAGAGCTCTTTAAATTGTTTCGACTGAACAATAATTCTTTTTTTACTGATCGTCAACCATAAACTAATTTTTAGTTTACCGTGTTCCTCAAAGGACAGAGATAACGCTTTTTCCAAAGCTTCGATGATTCGCGAATTTTGAACCGTTAATGTTTTTTCCTGATGAATTTCATATGGTGTTAAAAACCAATAAACTTGAAAATAAAAATAACGAATTTGTAGCTCTTCTCCTTTTAATTGCCCGTTGCGGATTTTAAGATCAAATTCTTTCAATAACGAATTCAGCTCTTTGATTTTGCGGAATAGAGACGATTCACTGATCATAAATTTAGTTGTCAGCTGAGCGATCGTAAACTCCCGATAATGAAATAAATAGTCAATCAGCTGAAACTTAATAGATGCTCGGACATAGTCATCAACAACTTTACTTATGGAAAACGCATCTGACATGTGAATGGCAACCCATTGACCATCATAAAATAGCGAGCAGTCTTTTTCATATGGTTTTAGATAATACCCCAATTCCTTCAAATCACTTTCAAAAGAAGCTTTGGACACACCTAAATAATCCAACAGTTCAGTATCCTCGATCCTGCCACCAGCCAAAATCACCTTTTTTAAAATTCCAACTTCTCTTGCTTCTTTTCTATCTAATAAGGCTTCAATTTTCATCTGCTTCACTCCACAAACCTTCAAATGCTAGCTGGTTCGTGATATCGATCACGTTGGAATAATAGGGATGATACAAAAAATCTTTCTGATAAAACTCTTCGAGCGTTTGTCCCGCTTGAATACCAAGTGCAAGTGTGTTGATTTTTTCTAAGATATCTGCTTTTGAAACCAATTGTGCTCCTAATAATTTATGGCTATCTTTTTCAAATATAATTTTGCTGCTAATCGTTTCACCACCGGAAAATAATGAGCTTTTTTGCTGAACATGAGCAACTGAAATTGGCTGCTCATAAAATAACCCTTCCGCTTCAGTCAATCCTGTACTTGCTAGATAATGGTCAACAAGCTTAGTCCCAATCGTGCGAATCGATCCTATAAATGGTGTTGTAGGTTCGACTAAATTTTGTGCGACCACCAAACCTGACCTAACCGCATTATTTACTAAGGGAATATAAAACGATTCATTCGATAAGCTGTAAGGCACTTGAATGCAGTCACCAATAGCAAAAATATCTACTTGCGAGGTTTCCAAATATTCATTCACAAAAATGGTACCATCTATATGCGTCCGAATCTGTTCGTCTAAATAACGTAAATCGGGTCGAACATTCATCGCAAAAATAGCACTATCACATAATAACTGGGACTTCTTCGTTTCTATCACAAGTCCTTCATCTATGTCAGTCATTTTTTCTACGGTCTCATCAAAATGAAAGACAACTCCGCGTGCCACCATTTCCGCTTGAACTGGCTGGATCATTTCTTCATCAAAATATTTAAATAGCAAATAATCCATACGTTCAAAGAGATGGACTTCTTTATTTTTTTTCAACAAAGTATCGGCTGCTTCAGCTCCAATTTGGCCACCACCGATCAACGCTACTTTGCGGCTATTTTCTAATTGCTCGATTGCTTGTAGCACACCAGGTAAAAATTTATATTTCAATACTTTATCTGAGTCGCTGCCGAGAATATTTTGCGACCATTGACTAGAGCCTGTTGCTAAAATAAGTTTATCAAATGAGATAAACGACTCAAGTGCTTCTTTTTCATAGTTAATAATATGTTGCTTTGCGTCTATTCTAACAACTTCTGCATTTAACAATAACGTTAGTCCCTGATCTACTAACTCTTGTTCTGAAATAAATTGAGCCGTTTCGATTGGATTGATTGTCTCATTAAAATAAAGATTGATGTCGCCAGGTAAATAGCCGATTGTTTGCTGCTTATCCATTAAAATAACTTCAGCCTCTGGATGTTTTTTTCTGATAGCTAAAGCCGCAGAGACTCCAGCAAATGAAGCTCCTATGATCACAACTTTCATAGCAAACCCTTCCTTCTAAGTAAATAAACCGTTTTCTTAAAGAATAGCACAAGCTTGAAGCCAACGCATAGAAATAGCCTTATCTTTAATCGAAAAAAGGATGGAACAAAAGCGACATCACTTTTGTTCCATCCTCAATCCTATTCTAATTATCTTTCATAAAATCCTTGATAGCCTCAGCATTTTTTTGCTCATCGATTTCAATCACACTACCGGATTCTGTATAATCATTGAAATTCCATGATCCTTCTACTGGAACAGATAATGACTTTAATGGTTTTACGTTGCCAGTTAGAAAATCTTTTGCTAAATCGATCAATAAACTTGTCGGCACATTTGTATCGATTTTTCCGACCATTTTCCCTGCAACCTGAGGTAATTCCCAAATTGGGATCAAATCTTTCGACTGTTCCACTAAAGCGTCCATTACTTGTTGCTGACGTCTGATTCGACCAAAATCGCCTTCTTCATCCATTCTAAAACGAGCATACTGTAATAAACTATTTCCGTGCAATGTTTGTTTTCCTTTAAGGATATCTACACCATCGAGATTAATGTCTTTTTCAGAATCGATCGTAACGCCTTTTGGATAAAGTTCATCAATAATATCACTGAATTCTTTAAAGTCAATCACTACATAATAGTTGATTGGCAAATCAAAATTTGTCTTTAAGACATCTTTGGTCATTTGCGCTCCGCCGTATGCATAGGCCGCATTGATTTTATCTTGTCCGCCATCAGGAAATGTTACGTAGCTGTCTCGCATGATCGAGATTAGTTTTGGTTGTTTCGTTTTACCATCATAATGGGCTACCATCAATGTATCTGAACGTCCCTGGTCTTCATCGTCATCTCTAGAATCATTCCCAACGACCATTACAGTCAATTCCTTATCACGCGTTTGTTCATCGCCAGTAAAATTTTGGTTTTTACTAGAAACGTTTGCTTCACTTTTTTCTTTCGCTGTTTGAAATGATACAGCTGCATAACAGCCTGCACTCACCACTACAAGCAAAATGGAGAGTAAGGTAATGATCGTTATTTTTACAGATTTTTTCATGAGTTATTCCTTTCTGCCGCTTAAATGGATTCTGGGATAAAAGAAAAATCCTTCACCAAGAACACTCAGCGAAGGGATTAGATTAGAAGCGGCAAACACATGGACTTATGCCATTTATTTACAACTTACCTTGATCTTCTCTTCGTTGAGTTTTAGCACTATATAACGTAAAAAGCTATGCTTTTAGCTGCTTTGAAAAACGCCTTAATTCGACGAAATTTGTCCTACCCGCACCTGTCTTTCGACATTTCTGAGCAGCAGCCTATGTTTATATAGGAGCCTCACCTAACAAGTATTTAATTCATTTTAAACTATAAGCGTATCGAATCACAAAGTCAAATTAAATTTTATATAATTGCCTTATGCACGATAGTGTTATTAGACTTAAACTACTCTACACTCAGAGCTACCATGTATATGATTTAAACTACCTAAAATTTTACACGATGAAAATCTTTATATTTTCTTAAAAAACAACTTTAGATAGACTTTCTTCTTATTATCTGTTTCAATGTTTAGGAGACGAAACGCTTGGAGGAGCCCATGGAAAACTTTTTAGAGAAACAACAAGAATTCTTTTTTAGCTTTTTAACAGATAGTATTGATAATTATTTATTGGATCATTCTGATGAAACATTTTATGCATTTGCCTTAGACTGTAATATCTATGAAGAAGGGGAAATCAACCTTTGTATCAATACTGTTGACCTTTGGCAAGAAACAACTGAATACTATACAGAAAAAGGGTACGACCGAGAACAACTTGAAACGATGAAATACACTACTGGTGACTGGGATGAAAATCAACGGTTTGCTTCTCTTCATTTATTTGATGATTGGGTCGAAGATGAAGAAGCTATCCAAACTGTACTTGATTGGCTTTGTCAACAAATCATTTTGCTGGTAGAATCGGAAACGTTCAGACATATTCCTAAAACCGAAGACTTTAAATTATTGATTTATGATCATGATGAAACTATTGCTGCATCCCAAGAGCGGTTTGAAAAATTGATGATGTCTGATTATTTTCAAATAGATTAATAAAAACAGAATACTTATAAATAAAAATACCAAGAAGGAGTTCTCACAGCAATTAGCAAGAACTCCTTTTTGATAGTTTAAAAACAAAACTCTAATTCTTCTAGCTTGAATAACGTTTCTAAGATTTCATTCACTTTTTCAACTAATTGTTTTTCATCCACTATTTGATCTTGCGTTTCTACTTTTGCTGTATCACTTGAATAAATCAGGAAATTATACTCTTCCTTAAGTCTAACTTGATGTCCTTCTTTTATATACAAAATATAATCATCAATAACATCCGTCTCATATTTCCGCTTATATCCATTTTTCAAAACAATCGCTGTGATCAATGCGTTGACTGTCAGCTCTTCTAAAGGAATTTCCTGCTCATCAATCGTCAAAATATAATTTTCATTCTCAATAATGCCACAAACATTACAGCCTCCATCCAACAAATCAACTGTTTTAGTAATTGTTGCTTTCTTCATCATTACAAATCCCTTCACACATCATTTTTAGTTCTTATCCTTACATATTATAGCAAAAATAATGATCGAATAAATTAGTAACTTGATTTTCTTATTCAGATACATCTAATAAAAAACAATTATATTTTAAACATTATGATAAACTTATCATATATATTTACTTTATATTTTCTTTGGATAATAATATAGGTATACTACTGTTTATAAAATAGCAGTAAAAAGGATGAGGTATTTTTTTTGAAATTTTTCAAAGGTATGATGGTTGCAGGATTGGCAATCAGTTTATGTTCAGCTAGTTTGGCAGTAGTGTCAAACACTGCGGACGCAGCAACAGTAGTGGAATCAAACTACAATAAGACAATCACTTTATTCAATAAAGCGGATATCTTAGAGTACACAGGTTTTCAAATGTAGCATCTGTTTACAATGAATTGGTTAAAGCAAGCACATGGGAAGCTGCTGGTTATTCTTCTGCAGAAGCTACTGTGATCGCCAGAGATTTTGGCAGAAATTATTACAAATTAGTCAACTTATTACAAAAAATGACGTATCAAAAAGACTTACATCTTAAAGTTATTTTGATCACTAAAGGGTATGTAAAAGCAGAATTTGGCTTACAATCATACTACGTGCCAGACACGCCTGTAACTCCAGAAGAACCTAAAGATTCTGAAGCACCAGTTACACCTGAAGAACCTGAAACGCCAGAAGTTCCTGAACCCCCCGAACAATCTGATCTTAAAAAATTAGAAATCCAAGTAACCTATACAACTGGACAACAAATTCAATTACAGTACCAAGTAAATAGTAACGGTACGATCAAAGTACAATATTAAGATAAATCAAACAAAATCCAATTACAAGGTAATGCTGCTGCAGAAAAAATCGAAGGCATCATCGCTGGTTTAGATTTAAAAGCTGGAAGTGAAAAAACAATCACTTCACACATTTTAAACAAATTAGGTAAAGGTTCAAGCTACAAACAATTCCAATATCAAGGTCAATTTAGCGATAATACACAAGTTAAATTCAAATTAAAATAATCGTCAAAATACTCAATCATCAAAAAAGAACCTCATTTTCTGCAATCCGGAGAATGAGGTTCTCTTACTTATTTACTTTGTTTCTTTTTCTTACATCATTTTATAATAGTTTCTGATCCGAAAGAGCGATGACAAAGCGTATGTTATACTTGATTAGGAAGGAAATTCTAGATTATTGGAGGAGATGCAGATGGACTATCATGAAATAGTGACATTCTGGTTTGAGGAATGTGAGCCAAGTCAGTGGTTTAAGAAAGATTTAGTTTTTGATAAATTAATCAAGGCTCGATTTTCAGCTATCCATGAACAAGTTGCTCAAGGAGAAAAATCAGCTTGGCGGACAAGTATGGTCGGTCGTTTAGCTGAAATTATTGTTTTAGATCAGTTTTCTCGGAATTTATTTCGTGATGATGCACGAGCTTTTGCCTATGATGGAATGGCTTTGATTTTGACACAAGAAGCCATCGCCACGGGTAATTTGAATCAGCTAACAACACAACAACGTGCATTCCTTTATATGCCGCTGATGCATTCTGAGTCGTTAATCATTCATGATGAAGCCTTGAAACGCTTTGCTGAAAAGGGAATGGAGCATAATCTTGAGTTTGAACAAAAACACCGTGACATTTTGATTCGTTTTGGTCGTTATCCTCATCGAAATAAAGTATTAGGTAGGCGTTCAACAGAGGAAGAAATTGCATTCTTAAAAGAACCTGGCTCTTCGTTTTAAACAGCAAAAAAGAGGAGATCAAACTGACAATCGTTTGATTTCCTCTTTTATAGTTGGATTCCATCCGCTAAAAATCACCCCGGCTATTCTTCTAGTACAAATCACTTTTAAAACTTAAACCTCATAGTTATTTTATAACTGTCCTTTATCAGCTGATTAACAGACTATACAATAAATTAGACTAAAAAAATCAACTGTAATCTTATTAATTGATAATCACTCATCTTACATTTTCAAACAAATACATCATATAGTAATCATTATTCTTAAGTATCTACTATCCTGATCATTGATCGCTAAATCTGATGAAATTATCGAGCAGCATAAATAAGCAAAGAAGTTTTTGTCCCAATCTTTTCTATACTCGTCACTTCTAGCAACATTTACAGCTTTCCACCAGAAGTTGCAATTCCTTCAATAAATTTCTTTTGAAATACCACAAATACTAGTAACATTGGCCAAATTGCAAGTAAAGACCCCGCCATCAACTGTGGATAATTGGTTGTATATTGACCTTGTAAATTTGCCAAACCAGATGATAATGTCATCTTATCTAGTGACATATTTACAATCAATGGCCACATTAAGTCCTTAAAAGCAAACAATGCTGTAAAAATCGCAAGAGCAACTAAGCCTGACTTTGCTAAAGGCAGCATAACTTTAAAAAAAGTCTGCCAAACATTACAACCATCTAATTTTGCTGCTTCCTCTAATTCATCTGGTAAACCTAAGAAAAACTGTCGTAACAAAAATGTTCCAAATGCACTAACAATCCCAGGTAACACCAAAGCTGGGATGGAATTTAACAGACCCATTTTTTGAACAAGTAAATACTGAGGAATAATGAATATCTGAGTAGGAATCATCATTTGCATCAAAACTAAACCAAAGAACAAATTTCTTCCTGGAAAATGTAGTCTAGCACAAGCATATGCTGCCATAGCACTAAATAAAACAGATCCAACCACTCGAAATAGGATCATTAAAGCAGTATTGATGTAAAACTGAATAAATGGTAATTTATCCAAGACTACCTTAAAATTATTCCACTGAAATTTTTCTGGTAAAATACTTGGAGGGATTCTAACAGACTCGGCTAATGTTTTTCCTGACGTTAAAATCATCCAAACAAAAGGCAGAACCATTATACAAGCGCCCAAGATTAACAGTAAATTGATCAGTACTTTGCTTTTTAATTTTTGTGATTTCATCTGTTTTACTCCCTTCTAATAATTGACCCATTTTTTCTGTACTTTGACTTGAAGAACGGTAATAAGCATGATAATCACTAATAAAACCATCACAATCGCGGAACCATAGCCTTTATCATTCATGATAAACGACTGCTTATAGAACAAGTAGACCAAGGATTGCGTTTTAGGCAATGCAGCATTGGTTTTATCGATCATCATGAAAATCAAATCAAAGACTTGTAATGAATTGATAATCGTTGTAACCATAACAAAAAACAGCGTTGGTGAAACTAAGGGCAAGGTAATTGAGAAAAATTGTTTAATTGCACCAGCACCATCAATTTCTGCTGATTCATAATAATCCTTGGGGATTTCCTGCAACCCAGATAACAATAACACCATATTATAGCCAACTGTGCTCCAAATTCCTACAATCGCAATCGCTAAAATAGATGTGTGTGGATTCGTCAGCCAACTTGCTCCTTTTAGTCCAACCAATGAAAATAAATAATTGATAATTCCGTAATCAGAATTATACAACCAACGCCAGACCATAGCTACAGCTGCTGGAGTCGCTACTACTGGTAAAAAATACAAGGTCCGATAAAAAGAAATGCCCTTTACTTTTTGGTTCATTAAAACTGCTGCTACTAATGACAATACAATGATAAAGGGTACCGCAATCAACGTATAAACTAGAGTATTAATTACTGCCTGAGTAACTTCAGGATCACCAATCAGCTTTTTATAATTCTTTAGTCCTGCCCAAACTGTTTTACCAAAACCTGATGATTCTTGAAAGCTTAATATTAAGGTTTCGATTGCAGGTTTGATATTTAAAATGATTAGACCCATCAAGGTAGGCGCAATCAAAATCGCTCCCCACAGGATTTCTTCTTGATTGTATTTGCGCCTATTTATTTTCTTTTCCATACTCGTCCCCACCTTTTCAAACAAGTATCAAACACTTATTTTAGAATATCGTCAACCTCTGTTTGGATTGTTTTTGCTACATTTTCAGCTGATTTTTTCCCACTTAATAAATCAGCAATTTTTTCCGTCTCTACAGTTTCTACCTTAATAGTTTCGTTTGAGAATGGTCGAATCACTGCATAGTCAAGCATGTCTACATACGCTTTTACATTATAGTTTTCAGTATTTTTGACCCATTCATCTGCTGTTCCTTCATAGGCTGGAATCGCAGCACCGGTTTTAGCTGAAATTAGATTTGCTTCTTTTGAACCTAGATATTCAATAAATTTTAAAGCCGCTTCCTTATGTTTCGTGGTTGCCGCAACGGCATTCCCCAGCCCATTATAAACAGAAGCTCGTTTTATTCCTTGTGGCAGGACAGCAACATCTGTATTTTCTTTCATATAATCATTCTCTTTAAAATCTGCCAACATCCATGAACCAAAAAATCCCATTGCAGAACGTCCCGATTGGATAAAAGAAACAGGTTTATTTTCAGCTAATTGATCAGCACTTGGTGATACTTTATATTTATTGATCAAGTCTGCATAGAATTGAATCGCTTCAACTGTTTTAGGATCTGTAAACGCTGAAGTTTTGCGGTCAGCTGACATGATTTTCCCTTCATTTTGAAAAATGAAATTCCAATACCCTTCATGACCGTTATTAACAGCAGTAAAGCCGTAAATTCCTTTTTCCTCATCAGTCAACTTTTTAGCGGCTGCTAAAAATATCTCCAAAGTCCATGTTTCATCTGGATAGCTGATACTGGCGTTATCAAAAAGTGTTTTATTATACCAAAGACCGATTGTATCAATGTCTTTAGGCATAGCATATTGTTTCCCATCTAAAGCATACAGCTCAGAAATATTTTTAGGAAAGTTATCTAAACTAGTTTTTTTACTCGTTTTTAAAGTCTCTGTTAGATCCATCAATATTCCATTTGACATGTAACGATATGACTCATTTGAATGCATCCAAAATACATCTGGCAAGCTCTCTCCTGTGGCAGCTGCATCTAACTTTGTCCAATATTGATCCCATGGTGTTACTTCTACATTAACTTTAATATCAGGATTTTCTTTTTCGAAAGAATTGGCCATTTCTTTCATCCCTTTTTCCTGATTCGTATCCCAAATGGCGTAGGTGATTGTTTGTTTCCCCTCATTTCTCCCATCTTCATCGCCTTTATTTTCCCCACAACCAACAATAAACACGCCGCTAATTACTAGTAAAGACAACACAATTATTTTCTTCATGATAGATTCTCCTCTTCTAATTATTTAGTGATATTCTGGTAAATAGTCGCCGTGAGCTTCAATCAATTCATCTACCATTGCCTTAATCTCATCAATCGATAATTCTGAATTTGTATGAGGATCTAATAATGCTGCTTGATAAATTTTCTCTTTTTCCAACGTCATTGCGGCCTCAACAGTTAGTTCTTGGACATTGATATTCGTGCGATTCAAAGCTGCAAGCTGTGTTGGTAGATCGCCAACATAAGTTGGCTGTATGCCGTTTTTATCAACTAAACAGGGAACTTCTACACAAGCATTTTCTGGAAGGTTTGTAATCAAGCCTTTGTTCAAGACATTCCCTGCAATCACAGTTGGATTGCCAGTTGTAATTGCATCCATTATATATGAAGCATATTCTCGGCTTCTCTGATGCTCCAATGAACCATTGTGGACAATATCATCCCGCTGTTTTTTCCAATCTTCAATTTGTTTCACGCAACGCTTTAGATATTCATCAATTGGAATATTCAATGTTTCAATTAATTCTGGATAATTTTTCTTAATAAAATATGGGTGATATTCTGCATTATGTTCGCTAGATTCGGTGACATAATACCCGAAGTGCTTCATCAACTCGAATCGGACAGCGTCATCATGAGGTCCCTTTTTCAACTTCGCCAATCGCTTGATTTCTGGATAAAAGTCTTGCCCTTCTTTTGTGATTTCCAATAACCAAGCCATATGGTTGATACCCGCAATTTTCCATTGGAAAGCATTTAAATCATACTCTTGATCTATTTCTAAATGTTTAAACAACTCTGGTACGCAAACTTGAACGCTATGACATAAACCAACCGTTTTGACTTTCGTTGCCTTCAGCATGCCCATTGTCAAAATACACATTGGATTCGTATAATTCAATAGCCAAGCATTCGGACAAACTGCTTCAATTTCTTTAGCAAATTCAAACATAACTGGTAACGTTCGCAAACCTCGAAAAACCCCGCCAATCCCTGTTGTATCCGCTATCGTTTGCTTTAATCCATATTTTTTTGGAATATCAAAATCAATTACAGTGCTTGGCTCGTAGCCCCCAACTTGGATTGCATTGATTACAAAATCGGAATTACGTAGTGCTTCTTTACGATCTGTAAAGGATTGGATCTTTGCGCGTCCTGCATTCGAATTTTTATTGATCGTTTTTAACATCAATTCCGACTCTTTCAAACGGACTTCATCAATATCATATAACGCAATTTCTGAAGCTTGTAAACTTGGTGTGAGCATGGCATCCCCTAATACATTTTTAGCAAAAATCGTACTGCCTGCGCCAATAAAAGAAATTTTTGTCATTTTTTTTCCTCCCCAATTTTTAGGTAATATCATGTCAATTCGCTTTTGCTTCATTTTTATCAAACAATAAAAAGAGAAGCAGATTTTCTTTTTCAGTTGCTTTGTAGCCACTCTTATCATGTGATAAGTCCTAAATGTTTTGCCGTATTTTTTAACATCTTTCAATGCTGCTCAACAAAACCATTATAATTGAAGCGCTTTCATTTTCACATAACATTATTTTAGAAAAATAATGCAATTTCTTATCTTCTTTGGCCAGAAAAATTGGACGGTGAACAACCAAACTGATTTTTAAACGCTCTCGAAAAAGTTTGACTACTCTTATATCCAACTGCTAGCGCAACTTCTGTAATTGGTAAATTGGTTGTTTCCAATAAGATGGATGCTTTCTGTAAACGAAACTCTTTTAAATATCCCATTGGTGAAAAACCAATTTCACCCTTAATTACTTGGCTCAAATAGGAACTATTCAAGCCCATTGAATGACCGATTTCACTGATTGAAAGTTCTTCACGATAATAATTGTTTTTTACATACAACAAAAATGATTCACTATACTTTTGTTTTCGGCTTTCTAAAATAGAAGAATGAATCGTTTTTTCCTGTAACTTAAATCCAGAAAATAAAGTAAGAAAACGAGCTTGATTGATTAATTTCTCCCGATCATCAAACATATTAGAAGTCATTATCTCTTCAAAGAGTTTTTTTACTCCCTGTGTCTGCTCAACTTTTCCTACATAATCTGAGGAGCCGATCCCATTACTATAAAGAAGCTCTTTGACCATTGTACCAGAAAAACCAAACCAATAATACTCCCAAGGATCCTTAGCATCTGCTTGATAGAATGTCATTTCATTTGGTTTAATAATAAAAAAATTACCAGCTTCTAAACGATACTTAATTCCATTAACCTCATAAGCTCCTTGCCCTGAAACAATATAATGAACAACGTGTTCTTCTCTCATCGTTGGTCCGTGATGATGTCTACTTTCACAAAGTTCATGCCCAATATTAAAAAAATAAAAATCACTAAAAAATTGTTCTTTCACAAAAATATCTCGATAATTTCTCTGTTTACCCACCACAGCGTTCATCTCCAATTAACTTTATCCATGATCTTTCTTTATTATTAATTCCATTATAGCTTACCCTTTAAAAAAGAGAATCATTCTTTGTGAAAAATTAAAGTATTCATGTGTAAAGTAAAAAAGTGTTTGAAACGTAACGCTAAACGTCATGCTTCAAACACATGTGATCAAACACTATAGGAGAAAGTAGCTACTATTTAAGTCAATTTCCTCTGCCAAACTGTTCCTCTTTTTTTAATTCTTTTTCAAAAAACTCAGCCACAACATCCATCATTTCACCTTTGACCAAATGCCCATCGCCAACACCCGTTATAAATTGACTATTTTCAGCATATGGTTGATCTTCAATCATTTGGTAAAAATCGGCCATATCTTCATAGGGAATTTTAGGGTCATCAGTACCATGCCAAAATAAAACAGGTCGTTGAGCCAATCTTTCTGGTACTTTGGAAAGATCATAATTTGCTACCCAGCTAAGCAATAACGGTAAATCTTTTGGTACAAAAAAATCCATTTCTGCTGAGCGTTCCATCACCCGCTCAATATAACGCAATGGTTTAGGTGTCCCCATCATACATGCTGCTGTTTTGATTTCCGGATGTTGGGTCAGTAAAGCACAAGTTGTAATGCCTCCCATAGAAACACCGCCAACACCAATTTTTCCAGATTCGATCAATCTTTGTTTATCAAAATGGCGAACTAATTGTGCAAACTCAATAATATTATATTGGATACTTGCCCAAAATGTTACCGAAGGAATTGGTGAGATCGGTCCAGTTTTTCGCTCACCATGATTCATTGCATCAGGTAAAATCACTCGGATTCCTTTTCTCGCCAATTTTCTTGCTTGGGTTAACGACAATTCTTTGGCAGACTGCCAACCATGATAATAAATCACCAAGGGCAAAACTTGATCTTTACTTTCTTCTGCCACAACTTCTAATACTGGAACTTTCTTGATATAGCGGTGACGGATACTGATTTTCATTTTATTCTCTCCTTAAAAGCTGACCTAATTATAAACCTCAAAGCTGATTACATTACTATCGGCTCGCTTAAACTCATTTCTTAAAAATTCTAGATAGGTTCCTGGCGTTAAAATACCATTAATTGTCAGTAGATCGATTCCAGTGGGTCCTAAAATCGTATCTGCCAGTAACACACAATTCGTTGTCAAAACAAAATAGGTTTTAAATGCTCCATGATGAAATTTATGGAGCTGGCAGTTGGACAAATTGGTTAATAAGCTGGCATAATCTGTATAGCTTCCATGTGGATCACGCTGTAAATGAGATGCCCAATCATAAGAACTTTGGCGGATATCATTTATACTTGCTCGAATCCCCTCACGTTGTTCATCTGTTAATTTAATGCCAAAACAAAACAATGTTTTTTGATCGTGCTTGATACAAAAAGGAATATATTCATCCCGTTTGGCACCCGTTACCAAAACACCATCACCAATTGTTTCAAAAAGATGAATCGAATCCCTATCGTAATTCCCATATGAAATAATTTCCCCTTCAAAAGAAAGATCCATGTGTCCAATCGATCCAAAACTTTTTTCAGTTACATGGATGAAAATTTCCAAATCCGGTTTAATAGCTTCTTTTGTTTCTTGAATTTTAGCAATAGTATCGTTTTTTCCGGCTGAATCAGGTTCTAATAAAGTATTTGTTTCTTTCAAAACAAATCGTGGAATCAACGCTTCAATAAAAACTGGCGGCGTCAAACGAATCTTTCGCTTAAGCTGATCAATAGTTTTTGTTGGGAAAAATAATCTCATACCCAGACAAATATTGATCACACCCAACAAAACAAAATAAACAACTAAACAAGTCAGAATTTGATTTCTAGATAAAAATGCGGAAAAAAGCAACAAGGTTCCAATGATACTTCCTCCAATACCTGAAACCAATAGATTCAATCGACCAGCGAAACTATTCTGTTTATATGTCCAATACTTTGCGAGCAATGCTACACTTTTAATATCGATATAGACTCCGAATAGAATCGTCAAAACATCAAAGGAAAGTGTTGAAATAACAAAAAAGATCGCCAATGTAATTTCTAAAAGACTGCGAATCAGTCTTTCTTTTTTATGTTCTTCACGTTGAAAAAAGTGTGAAACAGCATCGATCACTAAAAGAATTGGAATCAATAAATTAAAAAAAGAAAAGACTAGTCTTGGTTGATTTTGGATAAACGCACCAAGTCCAACTAGGATGGTCCCTGTTACAAGCAGATACAATTGGTTAAAACGAACTGAATTCACAAATATACCTCCTGCTTACAAATAGAGTTAATACAGATCTATGATTTCACAAAAGCACCCCTACGATGTGTGAAAACAATCTTATCTTAACTCTTAGTATAGCTATTCTATATGCGGTTGGCGAATAAAAGCAATTTCAATTAGAACTATTTCACTTCACTCTTTTTCTTCTTTGTCTACGCTTTATAATCACTCGTAAACGTAGTAAAACAAGAATAAACAGAATGACAAGTAACATTCTTGAAACGATAGTAATCACTATCTTGACAACGCTTGTTTCTTTTTTTGTATTTTGCTTATAGCTTGCTTCAATTGCCTTTAAGGCTTCTCGTGGAACCGGATAACCTATCATTCCCGTCTTATCGATATCACAAGCATTGGCATAATTTCCTAAACCATCGCTACTCCTAAGATACATCTTTCCTTCAATCCCCTCTCGATTCAAAGAAAGACTAAACACACCATTCTTATCAGCAGTCGTTTCTTGATAATGGTACTCATCATTATCCGTATAGAATAGTTCTATTTGATATGTATTTTTTGATGCTGGCATTTTAATTTTACCAGAGATCTTTTTATGCTCTTTATTAAAATCTACCTCTGAAAAAAAGATTGTCATTTGGTCGCTACTCACTAAATACGGCACATTTTTGTAATGGTAAATAACTCCTTCATTAGAAGTAAAACATAAATCTGTTGAATAAATCCCAATTTTATCTGTTTTTACTGGATTTTTCTCATAATACATATCTTTGATCTTGATCTTATCACGATAGTAGATTGTTTCAATAAAGCCACTGTAATGATGTGTTGGACCATTCAATAAAAATGTTGAAAAAGCCACATAGGGACTATTATCAAAAGGAAATTCCAAATAAACCTCTGCCTTTTTCTTTTTAACACTTGTCGTTGTACCATCTAATACCTGCTTACGAGCATACCGACTCGTCAAATCATTTAAAGCATTTAAAGCATTAAAACTTGATTCAGTAGCAGGCTCCTCAATGTCTTCTCCATAACAAACAATTGGGAAAACTAACATTAACAACCAAACAACCAACATTTTCTTTCTCATACAAAAACTCCTTTTACAACTCTGTAACACATTTGGCATCTAACAGACATCATTAATAAAATTTTTAAGTTTTCTTAAACTTTATTCACTGTATAACCAACATCCCATTCTCAATAGTATAAATAAAACTCTACATAAAGGAAAGTATATTTTGAATTTACTTGTTTCTTTTTTAAAGCCGCCTAGTCAATTACTATTTTTCAATAAATAGGATAAAAAAAACTAACTCCTTATTTAATAAGAAGTTAGTGTAATGATACAAAACCTTATTTTGTTTCACGGTGTAAAGTAACTTTTCTTTCACGTGGGCAATATTTTTGTTTTTCCAAACGATCAGGATTGTTACGTTTATTTTTGCTTGTTAGATAGTTACGTTCTTTACAAGAAGTACATTCTAAAGTAATGTTTACGCGCATATGCTTTCCCTCCTATATCTAATGTTGTATTTCTAAGATATTTCTTAGCCTCAAATATCATATCATGTTTATTCCAGAATTTCTACCCTTTTAGTAAAATTTGTAAAGGAAAACTACTTTACAAATCTTATTGTGCTTTATACTCAGCATAGGCATTAACAATCGCTGTTACCATTGATTGGTTTGGTCTAGTACTTTCACTCGTTAAGTGGGGTAAAATCACACTTACAGCGATTTCTGGATCATTATACGGGGCATAAGCAACGACATTACTGTTAACAGTTACATGCTCGCCAACATTGGTTTCGGCGGTCCCTGTTTTAGCAGCGATATCAAGTGCTGCTCCTTGCATATATTTACCAGTTGTAAAGATGCCATTACCATGAACAACATCATAAAACCCATTTTGGATGATTTGCATTTGCTCTGAAGAAATATCAACTTTATTCAACTCTTTAGGTTTCAGTTCTTCTTTCAGCTCTCCAAGTGATCCGTCTGCTTTATTTTCATAGATCCCATCAACTACACGCGGTGCAATTCTAGTCCCGCCATTTGCCACAGTTGAAGCGTATTGTGCTAATTGCATTGCTGTATACGTGTCATATTGTCCAAACGACAAATCAAGTAAATGACCTGGCATTGGCGCAAATTCAGAATCAAAGTCCTTATTAGAAAGACCAGTTGATTCGCCTGGTATATCGATTCCTGTCGAAACACCCATACCATATTCGCCAAATGTTTGACGTAATACATTAAATAAGGTTGGATCGCCTGTTTTATACGGTAAGACCATATTATATTGATAATCTGTCTTCATCATTTTTAAAACTAATTTCATCATATAAGCATTTGAGGAATACTCTAAAGCTTGCTCTGCACTAAGTGGTATTTGGTTACCTGGAACCTTATTAAACACAGATGATTTTTGTTCACTTCCATATATTTGCAATGGCTCATCGATCAAAACATCATTTCCAGAAATTACCCCTTGCTCATACCCCGCTGAAATCGTTGCGCCTTTTACCACTGATCCTGGCTCAAAAGCTTTATTAATCGTGGCCAAAGGATTAGAGGTCAGCTCATTTGTCGCTAAATCACGATCTAAGGCCACCATTGCCATCACAGCACCTGTTTTAGGATTCATTACAACAACATAGGCACCGTCTGAATAAGCAGCATTTCCTGTTGCTAGTAATTGTTGATACTGTGCTCTCACAACCTCTTCGATTTTCGCCTGGAAAGCCATATCAATAGTTAGTTTTAAGTTTTCACCTTTTTTTCCTTCTGTAACAGGTGTTTGTGTAATGGTTTTTCCCTTACTATCTAAGGTTACTTCTGAAACCCCTTTTTTACCTTGGAGTACATCTTCATATTGTTTTTCTAAATAACTTGTTCCGACACGGTCATTTAATTCATATCCTTTAGCAATATACTCGTCTGCCTCTTCTGCAGGTAAGCCGGCTTTTTGAGAAGATACCTTGCCTAAAAGGTTCTTAAGGTCTGTGTCATGTGGATAATCTCGATCCCAATCCATTCCAGTCGATACTCCGGCAATTTCTGAGGTATGCTCACCGATTATCGCAATTTCATCCTGAGTAACTCCTTCATTTTTAATGAACGCTGTATTTAGTTCCTGCACAGCATTCATCCGCTTAAAGATCGTAGCAGCTTGCATAGTATGTTCATCGAAATTGACTTCTTCCGGTGTTACTTTTTCGACAGTTTTAACATATAAGGTTCCTTCATCCGTGATCTTGTTGCCTTTTTCATCTGTCTTATCTGCATCAGTCAACCGTTTTTGAGCAGCTTTCAAATTATCCGGATTAGCCAACCAGAAATCTTTTTTATCACGTTCTGTTAATTCATCTGCCGGTACATGAATCAGGTCGTTAACCTTATTTGCAATCGGCACTAAATCTTTTGCTTGAACTTTTTTTCCACGTGTATACGTGATTGCCAAATTAGCTTTATTTCCTACTAAAAGGTTGCCTTTTGCATCGTAAATTTCGCCCCGCGGTGCACTACTTTTGATTTTTAGCGCTGAATTTTCTTCAGCTTTTTGCGCATACTGCTGTCCTTCAGCGATCTGCAAGTAACCTAGGCGAACGATCAATGCCACAAATAAACCAAAAATCACGAAAAACAATAAGTTCAGTCGAAAGGGAATATGTGATTTTTTACTTTTTTGGGTCATTGGTTCTTCATTGTTATTTTTTAATTTATCTAAAAAGCTCATTTTTTTCATTTATCGTTAATCCTCCATATGAGAAAAGTCTCGCTTCTCTATTGTAACGAAAAAATGCAAAAAAAAATAGGGGTAATCCCCTTACTAAGAAAATATTTAATTTTTATAAAAAAAATAGACAAAGCATGATTGCTCTGCCTATTTATTTTATTATCTTCTACTGTAATTCGAAACGTCTGCGACCATGCTATCAACAAAGATATTTAAATCGATCACTTCGGTTTCTTTACTACCATAACGACGAATGTTCACAGTCGCATCATCCATCTCTTTATCACCGACAACGATTTGATAAGGAATTTTTTGTGTTTGAGATGCACGGATTTTATAACCCATTTTTTCATTGCGATCATCGACTTCGATACGTAAACCTTGTTCTTGCAGACGTTTTTTCACTTCATATGCATAATCAGAATGAGCTTCAACGGATACAGGAATGATTGTTGCTTGAATTGGTGCTAACCAGGTTGGGAACGCGCCTTTGTAAACTTCTGTTAGATAAGCCACGAAACGCTCCATTGTTGAAACGATTCCTCTATGGATAACTAATGGACGATGTGTATTTTCACCATCTTCACCAACATAAGTCAAATCAAAACGTTCTGGTAATAATGCATCAATTTGAATTGTTGATAACGTTTCTTCCATTCCTAGCGCAGTTTTTACTTGAACATCTAGTTTAGGACCATAAAAGGCTGCTTCACCTTCTGCCTCAAAATAATCAATTCCTGCTTCATCTGCCGCTTCTTTGATCATCGTTTGCGATCTTTCCCACATGGCATCATCATCAAAGTATTTCTCTTTATTGTTCGGATCTCTCAAGCTCAAACGGAAGCGATAATCTGTTACATCAAAATCAGCGTATACTTCTACCATTAATTTCAATGTACGTAGGAATTCTTCTTTGATTTGATCTGGACGAACAAAAGTATGTCCATCATTCAAGGTCATTTCACGCACACGTTGTAATCCAGATAAAGCACCTGATTTTTCATAACGATGCATCATACCAAGTTCAGCAATTCTAATTGGTAGTTCACGATAACTGTGGATATCATTTTTATATACCATCATATGATGCGGACAGTTCATTGGACGGAGTACTAGCATTTCGCCATCGCCCATATCCATTGGTGGAAACATATCTTCATGATAATGATCCCAATGACCTGATCTCTTATAAAATTCAACATTGGCCATAATTGGTGTATACACATGTTGATAACCTAAGCTGATTTCCTTATCTGTGATGTAACGTTCGATTGTACGGCGAATTGTTGCACCTTTTGGTAACCAGAAGGGTAATCCTGAACCTACATCTGGATTAAGCATAAATAAATCAAGCTCTTTCCCTAGCTTACGGTGATCACGTTCTTTGGCTTCTTCGCGCATTTTGATAAATTCTTTTAAATCTTTTTTATCAAAGAAAGCAGTTCCGTAAATCCGTTGCATCATTTGATTGTTAGAATTTCCTCTCCAGTAAGCTCCAGCTACTGATAATAATTGGAAGACTTGGATACGTCCAGTAGATGGTACATGAACCCCACGGCATAAATCAACGAAATCACCTTGATCATAAACTGTAATGATTTCATCTTCTGGAAGCTCTGAAATCAATTCAACTTTATAAGGATCATCTGCAAATAATTCTAACGCTTCGTTTTTTGAAACAACTTTACGAACGATTGGATTATTTTCTTTGACGATTTTCATCATTTCAGCTTCAATAGCAGGTAAATCTTCAGCTGTGATTGGATTTTCCCCATTATCAGTATCATAATAAAAGCCTGAATCGATTGCTGGTCCTACACCAAATTTAATTTTTGGAAATAAACGGCGTAATGCATTCGCCATTAAATGAGCAGATGAGTGACGTAAAATCCCTAGTGCATCCTCATGATCTGGTGTTACGATTTCAATCGTTCCATCCTCTTCGATTGGACGAACTAAATCTATTAATGTACCATTAAACTTCCCTGCTAAGGCTTTTTTAGCTAAACTGTTACTAATGCTTTTAGCAATATCTAATGTTGATGAGCCAGCCTCAAATTCTTTGACTGCGCCATCTGGAAATGTAATTTTAATTGACATTTTTGTTTCCTCCTTTAGTAAATTATGATTGAAAAGATAACAACTCTAACAGATCATGTACGGTTATAAGCCACTTTGTTCAACGAGTACTGTTCATCATCCACTCTGGCAGAGCCAATCATGGTGATATTCAATAACTTCCTTTTGCAAACAGAATCTTCTCTCTTATTTTCTTAGTACGTGGCTTTGCTTGATTCCCTAGTATGGATACTTCGCTCGACTACGCTCGCCAAGTACTGTTCATCATCCACTCTGGCAAAGCCAATCGTGGTGATTCACAGCAAAAAGTCCCAGCATCTGAATTTGATCAGATACTAGGACGAAAAGTTCGTGGTTCCACCTATTTTTAAACATGACAAACAGTCATGTTCCTCAAGCGTGTTAACGGTACGACCGCCTTTGTTTCAACAAAGGTTGGAAAAAGTGGTCATTCCTTGCGCGGGTCTGGAAAATTTTCAGCCGAGATTTTCCTCTCTAAAAGACTGCTTACAAGTTCAGGTGTCTTTCTCATCAATCATTTATGTGTTAATTTAAACACTTTCTTAAATAAAAAGCAAGTATTTCTTCAAAAGAATCATTTTTTCCAAGTTCCACCTTGAGCATAGCGGTCTTTTTTCATTTCATTTACGATAACATGAATATTTTCTTGCGGTGCTCCCGTGTTTTTAGAGACAACCTCTGTGATCTCTTTGACCATTTTTGTTAATTGTTCTTCGCTGCGTCCTTCGATTAGTTCGACATGAATAAATGGCATAGCGTTTCCTCCCTTCAATTGTTGATCGTCCTTGAATCTATGATAGCACTTTTAACTTAAAAATTATTTATTTTTCAGCACTTAATATAAACATTGAGGCATCTTGATTCATAAATACGTTTTCTCTTTGATAAAACGTTTCACTTGATACTGCCCTAAAGGCCGCTTCTTCAAATTGTTTGCGAAGTTCGGCCTGAATAAAACCATTATGAACTTTGTCATGACTGATTTTTTCATTTTTATCAAAGTCGACTACTAAGATACGACCACCAGGATTCAACGTTTGATATAACGATGTCAACAATCCGATTATATCTGGTACATGTAACAACACTAGTGAGACAACAATGATGGCAGCTGTTAACTCAAAGGTATTTTCTTTAGAGAAACTGCCTACAAGTGTTGTTGCGTTGGTCCGTTTTGTTTGTTCGATTTTTTAATCGACAATCCGAATCATTTCTTCAGACGGATCGACGAATAGTATTTTCTTAAAACCAGCGGCAATTTCTAAGCCAATCAAACCCGTGCCACAGCCGTAGTCTAGTAAGGTTGCTCCAATAAGATTTCCAATTTTTTTTGAATCTCTGTCGTTATGATATTTGCTAACGCTAATTGTTTTGGCGAGTCGTAATGATGGCCGATTTTATCAAAGATATTCATAGGCAATTTTCTCTTTACGCTAATGTTTTAGTCGATTTATTAAAAAAAGAAGCCCGTTTGGACTTCTCTTAACTATTCTTTTAAGCTGGTTCACCATAATCAACAGGTTTATCAAATTCTCCTGGTGCATCATCATAAATGTGACCATAAACGATTACTGGCATTCCAGCATACGCACCATTGAAGATTTGAGCAACAGCTGCTCCTGGTGTATTGATACAACCGTTACTACCAAAATTAGTTTTATAGGCTTCTTTGTTACCAAAATACTCTGCTTTATAATCAGCATCATGAATTCCGATTTGTGTCACAACACCACCAAAACTCTTTAATGGCATCCAATATTTTACTGGTACACTATATTTTGAACCATCAAGCATTTCGCCTTCCAACTTTGTATCAGTATCTTTGTACAAAATTGTATGGAATCCAGGTACTGTCGCAGTTCCTTTGTTATAGCGTCCTGTGATCACATCTGTTTCAACGACTTTGGCACCATTTTTAAAGAAGTACATCTTTTGATCGTTTAAGTCGATTTCAACATAATCTTTATCAACCGTTGAAGATTGTGTTACATCACCATCGATCGGTACTGTGATTGTTTCAGTATCTTTATCACTATTAAGTGCTTGAACAAGTAAATCTCTTGTTTGTGGCATATTGATGTCCCAGCCATAGCTACCATTGTTTTTGTATTTCGTTGTTACGCCATGAACATTTTTAAAAATGATTGGTTTGAAGATTGAGCCATATTTTTGATTTGTTTGTTCTACCCAAGCATAAACTTTATTTGGATCAACATTTCCCGCTGTATCCATAAACGATTGTAGTTCTTCTTTTGTAAGCGTCAATTTTTCGCCATTTATATCAAGCGTGATCGCTTTATTTTCTTTTTTGGATAACGAAGCTAACTTTTCTTGTAGTCCTTTGTCGTCTTTTGTCACTGTTGGTTTTTGATAAAATTCTTTGACATCATAGACGTAGCTACCTTTATTTTCATCAACATCTTTTAGAACTTGGTTCATCAACGCTTCTTTATCAACCGCTGTCCCAATTTGTTCTGGTAAGATTTGGTAGTTACCATCAACTTTTTCGATCCGAGCATCTTGACTTGGTGTTCCTTCTTCGAACGTAAGTTCATTTAGTTTGTTTTTCAATTCATTCTTGTAATCTTCATTGATCGGTAATTTGATTGAACGATCACCCATGTTTTGTTTCAAATATTCTTCTGTTATTTGATATTTTTCAGGCAAAGCGATTTTTTCTTCTTTACCATTTACTTTAATCACAACATCTTCAGCTTTATTCAGTTGTTCTAGTTTTTCTTTTGCAGCTTTTGCATTTAATAAACTGATATCAACACCATTCGCTTTGGCTGTGATAAAAAAATGAGATTGAAAATAAACGAGACCGCCCGTAAATACAAGTGCTAAACAAGTTAATAAACCAACTATTGGAACTAGCCATTTTTTCTTTTTCTTATTTGGCTGCTTCTTATTTTGCGGCGCTCTTGCATTTTTAACTGAGCGACTAACTACTTCTTCATTTTCCATTGAGCTATCTTCCTTTTTTTAAATTTATATGCTTACTTTGAGGCAATGCTTTCTCCTGTTTCAAAAATAGTGTAAAAGGAATACAAGCTTCCTGTGATTATTTTAAATTTTTCCTAACAACAGCTACTTCAGTAACTGCATTTTAAAGATAGTTTAGTTAAAATCCTTGTAATCTTCAATTATTTTGCTTACATATGAGAAAAAATTCATGTTTTTTATGTATAAGTGCTTAATATCATTTTTTTCTAGTAAACAGGATACTGCAACCGTCAAAATTCGATACAGTGTACTTATCATTCTACCACACATAAGGGAGAGGAAAAAAGACTATTTGCTAATATCTTTGATGAAATTCTACTATATTTACAATAAACTTTAAAATCTTCCTTAATCCTCATCCAATTATCTAAAAAAAAGTGCAAGAAAGAACTACCTTAGCAGCTAGCACTAAAATCTTTTGTATAGTTCATAACTTTTATAGCTGTTTTTTGATCATAATCAAAGTGATTTTTTTGTGCAAATTTCTGAGCATAATGATCAAACTGCTTTTGTAGTGAAATCAATGCGGACCAAATAAATGAAATGCTAGAGCTATTCATCGTTGCCAAAATTGCTTCATATTCTTCTTTCATTAGATAGTTAGGTAAGTACTTATAATTTTTGCCAACACTAATTTGATAGCCATGTTCTGATCCTACTTGCCAAGATAACAAACGTAACAATTCTTTTTGGCATATTTCATTTAGATGATCCGCTGCATAGAACAATTCATTACGGCATAAGCCTTTTACAATATAAGTGCTGACCCACCAAAATTCATTGCAGCAATCCAAAAATTCTGCCTGACTTGGACGTTTTACCCAGTAATCTTGATCGGTTGCTGCTGTTAACCTCGGTAATACTTGCTCTTTGTCCAATAAAATCTCAGCTAAGTGATCACCTTCATTCCAATTATCTGCCTGTTCTTTAGGACACAAAGTCAAATCGATCCGATTGCCATCATCAAACAGCATCAAATAAGTAAAGCGGCCATTCCCTGTTGGTGAAAACAAAACCATATCCTCCGGCGTTTGCATAATTAAACGTGGCCCGAATTGGTCAATCCATGACGGATCTATAACAAAAGCCTCAACTGATTCTACAACATACACAATATCATAATCTTGAAACAAATCTTTAGGTGCTTTGTTATTTGTTCGTGAACCATTCAATCCCACGGCCAACACTCTATCATCTCTTTTGGCTGTCTCAGTAATCAATTGAAACATTTCCTTCTCTGTTCTCATATGGTCCTCCTTTTTTTCGCTCTACATAAAGTGTACGTTACGTCACTAGCTATGTTATACTTTCTCTTAAAATCGTTAAAAAATCTTTAAAAAAGAAAGCATAAACACCATTTTCCTTACTTATCTACTACACTGTACAAGAAAGGTTGTGGTGTTATGAAATGGGTAAAGCGAATAATGTTGATAATTATAAGTTTGGGCTTTTTATATACAGGTCTCGTTCTGTTCCTAATTTTTAGCGGAACAAAAGATCAGCCAACTTCAACACCAGATACTGTGCTTATCTTAGGTGCACAAGTCAAAGGATCCTCAAAAGACAACGCCTATCCAAGTACTGTTTTAAAAGAACGCCTAGATGCGGCTATTCCCTATTTAAAAGAACATCCAAATGCAACTGCTATCGTTTGTGGCGGTCAAGGCTCTGATGAACCTGATAGTGAAGCCAATGTCATGGCTGAATATTTAAGAGCAAATGGAATTTCACAAGAACAAATCTTGGCAGAAGATACCTCGACACGAACCAAAGAAAACATTCAAAACGCTCAAAAGAAACAAGCGCTAGGAAATACTGTGATCGTTACAAGTGATTTTCATCTTTATCGTTCAAAACTATTAGCAAAACGTTTAGGGATTTCTGAAATCAGCGGACTTCCTGCCGTTTCTAAATCCTCCGCTAAGTTTAAAACATATGCACGGGAAGTCGTAGCTTTGGGGTATGGATTGCTTTTTGATTACTGATTAGGCTTTTGCTGTTTATAGTGATTCACCCCCATTTCCAAGAGCTGGAATGGGGGTGTAAATGAAAAATTATTTTGTTAAGTAGTTGTTAATATAAAATTACACTACTCAGTAACTGCCAAAAAACATACTTTTTTTCTTTTATTCTATTCTTTCAGATCTATTTATTTTTCTGGTTTATCTAGGCTATTTTTTAGTTTTTCATACTTTTGCTGTTCTTTTTTCATTTTTCGATCAAAGTAGTAAATAATGCCTAATATCACAATTAATATGCCTGCCCCTATACTAATAACCACTATCCAAGGAAATGAATGTCGTTGATCTAGCGGTAAGTTGAATGCTGTCGCATTATATTTTTTGGCCTCTTTTTATTTTATTTCAAATTTTCTTTCCCAACTCCAGTCTTTATACCCATCATTTGCTTTGATCTTAACCGTATAGTTGCCGGCAACAAAAGGTTGCTCCTTTAAATCGATTTTATAATTGAAATTTGTATTTGGTGCCATCGTTAAGGATTCTTGACGGTTTTCATACCTAGGCTTCGTTTCATTTTCATAATAAAGCTTTACATCTAGCTGCAACTTTTTGATCATTGCTGGTTTTTTGTTTTGAATATTCATAATCACTGCATTATTACCAGTCATCTGTGTCGCCTTGACATCATTCAATGCTAATTCTGGTTTGATTTCTTGATCTGTCTCACTCATTAATACACCAACGACATAAGAAAAACGATTGCCTACAGCTAATGCTCCTTGACTTTTTTCTTCCTTATCTTCTTTTTGCTCAAAATAAAGACCACCTAAAACATATCCATCAAAAGACTCTTTAGGAATCTCGACAACATCTTCAACTATTTTCGTTGATTTCTTCGGTAAAATAATTTCTTTAGGCATTTTTGCGATTTCACTAAATGTGAACACTGCAGACGAATCTTTTTTAGCATCATTATAAGAATAATCAACGATTCCATTATCATTTGTAATCGCTAAATTTGCTGATGCATAAACTGTAACGTCTTCTTCTGTATCATTGGTTAGCTCTACACTAAGCGTTTGCGTTTCACCTGGCACTACTCTTAAATCAAAACAACTGATTTCCTTACTGTGTTGATTTTCAGGCAAGATCCCTTTCACATTAAAATTGATCTCACTAGCTTGACTCGTAACGCCCATACTATACTCATAGACAATAATAGAAAAAGAATGGCAAACATTCGTTGAAACAGCCTCTTATCCATGATCAAAACTCCTTTTTTAAATGCTTATGGTGATACTTAAGCTTGAAAAAAAGGTATGTTTCAGGCTCTTCGTATCCGCTTAAATGTTAGACAGACATTTTTAACTCAATCACAATCGCTTTGTAAAATCAGTTCATTTTTCTATTTCACTTTTATAAATGACTATCGTTCAAGGTCCAAGTAAGTGTTGTTTTGTATTGATCATTCGCAAGTTTTGTAGTGGCATTAGGAACAGTCAATTTAACCCCTTGGGCTGCTCCAGCTCCTGAACCAAATGCAAGTGTCCATGTTCCCATACCGGTCGAAAGTGCCGCAGTAGCAACTGGAGAAGATGACGCCCCTGTTGGATCTAATGCTACAGGTACCGTTAAATAAGCTAACGCAATCAATTCAGTAGAATTTGGTGTTGCCGCTACCATACTCATTTGAGCATTCGTTAATACAGCAGGCGTTGTATCTGCTGTTTGAAACTGACCATTTTGTTTTACAGTCAATTTCCAAACAAGATTTAGGCCTCGTTTATCTGTTACTTAAGCATAGTTTGGAACACTGATCAATGTAGAAAGTGAATTTTGAACTTGATCTAGTTGTGCATAGTAAGTCGCATCAGCCGTTTGGATAACTTCCGTACCAAAGTGAAAATTAGACACATAGTCCAAACTTAATGGTCCACCAATTCCGGGTTGATGAGGATCAGTTGGATTAGGTGTCACAGGAGACGTTGGATCTGTCGGATTAATCGGTGGTGTAATCGTTGTATCTTGAGAAAAACTAATATCTGCATTGGATGTTAGAGAACCCACAGCAACCGCTTCACCAACTGTACCACCAACAAAACCAAATGAAATAAGTACAGCAACCGTAGATAAAGAACCTAGAATCTTTTTCATTTTTACTTCCTTCTTTCTTTTTTTATTTATTTTAACTTCTTATTTTTTAAGAAGCCAAACACAAATTATAAAGGAGCATCGGATAAAATCCACTGAAGTTGGGCTGTATATGATTCATTGACATTGATATTTATACTAGGAGTAAGATTCAAAAAGACCCCATTTTGCTGATTCCAAGAAATGACTACATTGTTATTATTAGGAGAAGTGTATGCGTACGCTTCTGAAGCGATTGCCGTTATCGTAGAATCTTGTCCATTTTTCCGATAGACAAAAGCTTGATTGATCGTTTTATTTGTAGTAGTAGATTTCATTGGCTGGTTTTCCCTAACGTATAGGTGCCACTGACTTTTAGCAACACGGCTATCAGCCACAATCAAAGAAGTGTCTACTATACTTGGACTATACGTTGTTGTTTTGCTTGGAACAGGTATACTCTTAAACGAAATTTGATTTGGGGACTGGACAAATCGTAATGTTCCATCCCCTATCGGAACCGAACTCGCATTGTTTTGCGGTGTGATGGCGATGCCTCCACCATCAGCTCCACCAACAACACTAGAAAAAGGCAACGATTGTCCTGTCATATTCTGGGCAACAACACCAGTATACTGTAGCTTAAAGCTAGTATTTGGCTGAGTGAAATTATTGATAGCCAGAGAATTCTGTTAGTACCAATACTGCATATTCAAATTAGAATCCGTTAAAAGTTGTGTACCTAATACTGGTGTTTGAACCCCTGTGCTTGAGATTCGGGTTAAAGAAACTGGACCTAATTGTGTAATCCCATTTGGAATATAGGCCTTTAACATCTGTTGGCTCAAGTTGCCGGTTGATTAGTCAAGGTCGTTGTCTATGTATAGCGAACCGTTTGTCCAGTCACGGCAGATGGTGCCGCTTCCCAGTTCCCTTGCGCATCCAACCTTTCAATCGTTTGAACAACTGAGATAGCTGGTGCTAAATAGGGAACAGTTTGATTATAGCTTGTACTCGTAACTAAAACTAAACCTGTCCGGTTACTTAAGCCTTGGACAGATAGGCTAACTATTTCACCACCATTAAACATCGGCAAATTAGAAAACTGAAAACTGCCATTTGCATTTAATGGTGTTGTATAGGCTGTCCTAGCGTTTATCTGTAAGGCTAATTGATAAGTACCTGCAGTTGTTTGTACCGCATTGCCTGAGAGTTGGATCGTTTCCTGCTGTTGCAGAAACTGCGGTTACTGGTTGGATTGGCCAACTAACGGCTAATGGAGCTGCAGAGGGACTTTGAATATAATTACTGTTTGTTTTTGATTGTGCATTAACGAGCGCTGAAACACTATCCCCAAATTGCAAAGCAGAGGCTAATGTTGTGCTAAAATTTCCCGAAGCATCAACAGGTATATTACTAACAACTATAGGTGCCGAAGTTCCATCAGAGCGGGTGATCGTCAGTTGAACTGTGTAAGTGTAATTACTATTTTGTACTTGTTGAATTTTACCGCCCACAGCTGTCTGTAGATTTAAAAGCGGACTATTTAAAACAGGTGCTGTCACAATCGGTACGCCTGTTACGACCGACATAGAAGGTAAAGCAATCACACCTGACTTTGAGACATTGTTTAAAACCAAATTGATAATATTTAAACCATCTGTTGAGGAGCCAAATGTTCCTTTGATAGGATAATTCACACCATTACTTGCTGGGGAATCGTAATGCCATTTTGATATAATAGTGCGACGTCAAAACTGAAACTAACTGCCCAGCGACTAAGTCCCAATAAACTTACAACATTAGTAGGAAAAGTTACATACACTGAATTATAAGTACTACTATAAGCTAATGTAAAATTACGTGTCGTATCATGAATATTATAAGAAACACTTCCGACTAATGCAGCAGGAAGAGTCACTGTTCCCGTTAACACTGATAAAAAACTTTGCTGTTTTGCCGTACTCCCGTTAATTTGTTTCGCAATTTCTGGTGGTAATTGCATCACGATCATCGGTTGACCACCTAATGATAAATCTAACGTAGGTGTATATGTATAGGTCATCGTAATGATCGTTTGCCCCGTCGCCCCAGTTGAATATGTTCCACTAAGTGCACCTGATCCAACTTCAACCAATCGTTCTTGAATATCTTGCATTATCTCTGGTTGTTCCTCTGGCATTTCATTTCCAGATTCCTCATTTAATATTTCATCTTCCGCAAAACTTTGGTGCACATCAATTTGTAGTACACTAACCATCAATCCCAATAATAGTAGAAATAACCATTTACGTTTCACTCAGATATCCCCCCTTAACTAATGATCATTCAATAGTGCTAAATAATAAAAAAATATAAATTCAAAATTATTATATGTAAAAAAAACAAATAGTTTATATCCTTATGTTGATTTTATACTGCTGCCAAAATAAAGTGAAATATCTGTAATCGCTTACTTGGTATTCTAAATAAAAATTTTGAAAAAACCGTTTATTCATTGATTTAGCTACAAATGATAACTATTTATCATTTTAATGTCCGTTATTCTCAAAAATTTAATTAAAATGCTAAATATTTGAGAATTTAAAACAAAAATGCTACTATAATCTTGTTCTTAGTTTTTTCATATTGTGTTTCCCTTCATATAGTGTGTGTATGAAGGGTTTATTTTGTTTCAAATAAATTGAAATGCGCCATATAAATATATCAAATAATCCTTAAGTCTCAACTCTATAACTGGTAACTCATCTCTTTGTTACTTTTCCAACAAATTAGAAAAAAGTGCAAGAAAATTATTTAAAATCAAGGTTTATTTATCCTGATAATCCAAATAAATCGTCAAACTAGAAGCCTTTACCGTTGCTATCTTCTAGCAATGGTAAAGGCTTCTTTAATATTATACTTTGATTAATCCATAATTTATTTCAACTTGTTCAAGCATTCCAACTACAGATAAAGTCGCGGGTTCACTTTGCCCTTTTTCATAAAAATTCATTGACATTACAGCAACGCCTTTTGCAAATATTTCTATTGATGATGTATCTCTAAATATCTCTAAAACTAGTCTATTGTCTATTAAAGGAACACTAGCCGTTCGCTTTGTTAATTTGTCTGTTTCAGCACCCGTAATAGAGAAACCAAAGCTATCACGACTAATAGATAGATGTTCAGTAACTGGCTCATAGATTAATTCAATAGCAGAATCATTCGATCTAATAATTTTCATTCTAAGTTTTTTAGTTAGTGTCAGGTTTCCACTAAATTCAATATAGAATTGCTTGGTTCCATTATTTTCTATTACAATAGACGAATTATCTAGTTTTTCTTCTATTATACTTTTTTTATCAGTGATGAATGTATAAATTGTGTTAATAGGTTGTTGGATTAATCGTTGCTTTTCCACATGGAGTTCACGTGGTAAGGTCATCGCACCTGCCCAAAAATGCCCCAAATCATTCGTTGGCATATTTCGTCCCCACATCTGCATCCAAGCAACCATAATCCGCCGTCCCTGCTTATCTATACATGTTTGAGGCGCATAAAAATCCAAACCAAAATCAATTTCATGAAAATTTTCTACATTAAACCGACCTGTTAACCAATCCACTTCACCTATAAAAGCTACAGTAGAGTTGATATTTTCATAAGAATTATCTTTCTTTTCCATTTCAATAGGGGAAATCAATAAAACATCTTTTCCGTCTAGATGAAATAAATCAGGACATTCCCACATGACTCCTTGTTCTTTTTTTCCTTTTAGTAGTATAGAAGTAAACCGCCAATTAAATAAATCATCTGACTGAAATAATAAAATTTGTCCTCGTTGTTCAGCTGTCTTTGAGGCAACTACACTGTAATACATCCCCCGATGTTCGATTATTTTAGGATCACGAAAATCTTCAATTTGCGCAATGCCCTTAATATGTTGATCTGAAATTACAGGATTTCCAGGAATTTTTTCAAAATGAACACCATCTTCTGAAACTGCAATACACTGAACTTCTCTTTTGATACCTTCTCGTTCATAATGACCTGTGTACATCAAATATAGTTTTCCGTCTTTTTCAATTGCACTTCCTGAAAAACATCCATCTAAATCATATTCTTCACTAGGTGCTAGCGCTACAGGGAGATCTTCCCAGTGGATTAAATCTTTTGACTTAGCATGTCCCCAGTGCATTGGCCCCCAAACACTATCATATGGATAATATTGGTAAAACAAATGATATTCACCTTTGTAATAGACAAATCCATTTGGATCATTAATCCAACCTACAGGAGCCATCAAATGATAGCTTTGGCGATAAACGTTATTAATCATTCCTTTATTTTCTTTAATAAATTGATTTGCTCGTTCTATTTTTTCTCTCATCATATCTCTCCTATTTGATTCCTGTTCCAGAACCGCCCAATCCTTGAAGGATATATTTTTGAGCGACAATATAAATAATGATTAAAGGAATCGTTGAAATTGTTAAAACTGCCATGACTTGATTAATATAAACAGGTTGTGTCGTGTTAATCGTTGTAATAGCGACTTGCATGGAAAACTTACTTTTATCTGTCAATACCATTAATGGCCAAATATAATCATTCCAGCTCCCAATAAAAGATAAAACCCCAACGGTCGCTACTGCTGGTTTAGACATCGGCAACATGATTGAAAAAAATATTTTAACAATATTTGCACCATCTATTTTAGCTGATTCGATGATTTCTTCTGGTATAGCTATAAAAAAATTTCTAAATAAATAGATATTAAATGCACTAGCCATCGCTGGTAAAATCACTGCAATACGACTATTAACTAATCCTAATGCATTTACAATTGTAAACTGAGGAATCAATACAGTCTCCATTGGAATGATCAAAAGTGCTAACAAGAATCCGAAAATTATTTTTTTTCCTGTAAAATTGATTTTAGCAAAAGCAAAACCTGCTAATGAATTAACAATAATAGATCCTGCTGCAAAAGTGATGCCGTAAAAAATACTATTTAGCAAATACGTCCAAATACTGAATCGTTCAATGACTTCTTGATAGGTTTTAAACCAGTTTGTAGGATTTAGACTAGGTAAAAAAGCTTTAAAAGAAGAAAGGTTTGTATAAACTTCTGCGTTTGATTTCATAGCAGAAACGATCATCCAAAGCATTGGAAAAATAAACATTGCCGCTAAAATAAATAATAGAACATATTCAAAAAACATCAGTGGTCCCATCTTTTTTTTCATTTGTCTTTATCCTCCTTAATTAACCTTCTTTGACCGATCGTAATCAAACCAATCATGGTTGTAAAAATCAACGCTATTGAACTAGAGTAACCTACCATTCGGTCGGTGAAGCCTGTCTGATAAATATAATAGACCATCGTCATGGTAGAATTCATTGGTCCACCTTGGGTCATAACCATTGGTTGAACGATCAGCTTAAAGGCTGAGATAAGCGTTGTTAATAAGACAAAGATAGCTGTTGGCTTTAATAAAGGCAGTGTAATATAACAAAATTGTTGAAATTTTGTGAAGCCATCCATTTCGGCGGCTTCATAGACATCTTGTGGGATATTCTGCATACCGCCTAAAAATAGTAACATTTGATAACCAGCTCCTTGCCAAGCAGAGACAAAAACGATCGTGTACATCGCCTGTTTAGGACTTGTTAAAAAGGGTTGAGCAGAAATTCCTATTTTCATTAATAATGAATTGATTAGCCCTTCATTTGGATTTAATAAATACAGCCATAAGATAGAGATAACTACCAAAGACATGACAACTGGGGCAAAAAATGCTACTTTAAACAATAAATTCCCTTTTCTTTTTTTATTGATGATCAAGGCCATTCCTAATGCTGCTCCCAATTGGACTGGAATGATCCAAACAACAAACTTAGCCGTATTAACCATACTCTTGATAAAAATGGGATCGTTAAATAATTGTTTAAAGTTGTCTACCCCAATGAATTGACGATTGTCTGGCGTCAGTAAATAATAGTCTGTAAACGCATAGTAGACAACCATTCCTACTGGAATCAAAAGAAAAATCGTCAATAAAATAAGAGCTGGTGCTAAAAAACTATACCCTACTAAATTTTCTTTAACTGTCGGTTTCCGATTCATCTTGTTTCCTCCTTTTTACTTCAACATCCTGTCAATGACTTGCTGCATTTCTTCCGCATGCACATCTACTATTTTTTGTACATCAGGATTTTCTTTGTAATAACTCGCATCTTGAATTGATTGCTGAAATGCCCGAGAAACTTGTGGATAGGCTACTACAACGGGTCGCGCATGACCTGATTTTTGGTTTTGTTCCATTAGAAAACGCATTTCCTCAGACACATCGTTTTTGATCAATTCGATCGTTGACTTTCTAATAGGTAAAACGCTATTGCCTAAACTCATAATTTTACTTGACTCTGTATTGGTGACATATTTTATAAATGTAGCTGATGCTTCTTTTTCATTTGTTTTGGAAGACATTGCTACTTGCCAACTACCTGTTGGTGAAACTAATTTTTTCGTTTTATCTGATACAGGATAGGGTAATATGCCATATTCCAGATCTTTGTAATTTTCATTTAAATCAGCAATCGTCCATGAGCCACTTAGAAGCATTGGATATTTTCCTGTTTCAAACCCTTTTTCAATTGGAGTATTCGTTGTATATCCTTTTTTCACTAAATCTTGAATAAATTGAAGTGCTTCTGCACTTTTTGGATCATTAAAATAGCCTAATGCTTTTGTTCCAGCTTGATTTACAACGTCTCCTCCATTTGACCAGATAAACGGTGTGTAAGCATACGTCAGCATTTCGTCTTTAGACGCTAATTGAATATTGATTGCTGGTAACTTATATTCATCCACTAATTTTTGACAAACCACTTTAAACTCATTCCAAGTCCAAGGCTTATCCAATGTTGGTAATGCATCCTCCTTGATACCAGCCTTTTTAAATAATTGTCTGTTGTAATAAATACCAACACTAGATTCAGAAAAACCAAAAGCGTAGAATTTCTTATTATAAGTTCCTTGTTGAATGATACTATCAAGTACATCCTCCATATTTGCATCCTCTAAATAATCATCTAATGGTTCAATTACATCAGCATTGGCATATGCTGCAGTATTTGGGCCATCAAGTGTGAGAACATCAGGCAAACTATTCGTTGTGATTGCAGCATTCACCTTATCTTCATAGCCACCACCACTACCGCTTCTTGGAATATATTCAGTAATCGCTTTATATTTACCTTGATATTCTTTATTAAAATTATCGACAATTTTCTGCCAAGCTTTCCCTTCAGGTGTTTCATCTGAGAATTGAACCCAAATTTTTATGTCCCCTTTATTGTTAATTTGCTTGTTTGATTTTTCGGAAACGTTTCCACATCCAGAAAAAATAAATAAAACGACGCTGACTACTGCTAGTATCTTATAAAAATCTTTCCTCATTCATCTAATCCTCCAAATCTGAAACGTTTCCATTTTAATCGGAAAGCAAATTTTGGAAACGTTTCATTAATTAATAAAAAAAGAATATCATTGAAACCGTTTTCTGTCAACTAGATTTTAACTAGTCATTCGACTTTTAATTCTACGAAAAAAACAACAGTGTCTAGAATGAACAACAAAGTTCCATCCTAAACACCTAAAAATACTTATAAAAAAATTCGATTATCGCAGTTCAATCGTTGTATTATTCGAAACAAAATTCACAGGCAAAATAATTCTCTTTGGAACTTCTATTCCTTTTATTTTATTCAAAATAGCATCAACTGCTGTAGCTGCCATCAATGGAACAGATTGAGCGATTGTTGAAAGTGTATATTTTCTTTCATGAGCCATTCTCACCCCATCAAATCCTATTAACTGAAAATCTTGAGGGGCTGTTTTACCGATTGTTTTTAATGTTTCCAAAACAGTTAATCCCATAAAATCATTTACTGTAAAAATACCGTCAATCGTATCATTTTCCTTGATAAATCGTAAAATTTGATTGTGTAAATCCGTAATTGGTTCTGGCATATCCAGTATTTTAAACGGCACTTTTTTGTCTCTGCAATATGATAAAAAACCTTCCCGCCGATTAACGGTTTCATTTGGAAATGGCGAGAAACCACCTATGTAAGCTACCGTCTTACACCCTCGCATGACTAATTCTTTTGCGGCTAATGTTCCCCCGCCAAAATTGTCTGATGTCACGTAAGTCACGTCTTCTGAAAAATGTCGATCTATACTTACAAACGGCAAATTAGACGAAACATACTTATCGACGTCTGAATACGTAATTCCTATAATGCCATCAACCTTGTTTTGCTTAACCATTTGAATATATTCATACTCTTTCTCTGGATCACCATCTGCATTGCACAAATAAAGTTTGTACCCTTGTTTACTTAGTTCTTCTTCAATATAGTAGGCAAGCTCTGAGAAAAAAGGATGCCAAATTGTTGGAAGAATTAATGCTAACGTATTACTACGATTTGTTTTTAAAGCCCTGGCATATTCATCAGGTTCGTAAGATAATTCATCGATAGCAGCTTCAACTTTTTTTCTAGTTATTTCTTTTACTTTTACTCCATTTATGACTCTAGAAACAGTTCCAACTCCCACTCCAGCTAATGCGGCAACATCTTTCATCGTTGCTTTCATCCTATCCCTGCTTTCTTAATACTGATTAGAATTGTAACATACAATTTCAAAAATAGGGAAACGATTCCAAAAAATATGAGCGAATGTCTCGTTTATACAAAATAAGCTATAACCTTATAGCAATCTCAAAATCAGATTGCTATAAGGTTATAGCTCGAGATTCTCAAACTAATCTAAATCAACATTATGATACACCTTTTGAACATCATCAAGCTCTTCTAAAACATCAATCATATGTTCAAATTTTTCTAAGTCTTCTCCCGCTAATTCTACATCGTTTTGAGCAATCATTTCTAATTCAGCCACTGAAAATTCTTCAACGCCTTTTTCTCTTAATGCTTCTTGAACAGCATGTAGATCTTCTGGTTCTGTATAGACAATGATTTGACCATCTTCTTCAGTCACATCACGAACGTCAATATCTTTTTCCATCAAGTACTCAAGAATTTCATCTGCATCATCACCTGCAAAACCAATCACACCTGTATGATCGAACATATAAGCAACAGCTCCGCTGACACCCATATTTCCGCCGTTTTTCCCAAATGCTGCACGAACATCTGACGCTGTACGATTGACATTGTTGGTCAATGCATCAACGATAACCATTGAGCCATTTGGTCCAAATCCTTCATAACGTAATTCAGAATATTGTTCATCGCCAGATCCTTTTGCTTTTTCGATCGCTCGGTCAATGATATGTTTTGGTACATTATATGTTTTTGCGCGCTCGATAACAAACCGTAACTTTTGATTTGCTTGAGGGTCAGGATCACCCGATTTCGCTGCTACGTAAATTTCAATTCCGAATTTTGCATAAACTCGGCTGTTATTTGCGTCTTTGGCAGCTTTTTTCTCTTTAATATTTGCCCACTTACGACCCATATTCTCACTTCGCTTTCAATTAGTATTATATTTCTGATTATAGTGCCCTTATCATTATACTTGCCAAATGGACTTTTGTTAAGTGTTTTTTGCTTTTAAGTGACACCGATTGGAAAACGACCAAAGCTCTGCTCTAAAATACGATCGTTCCCTAACTGATATAGTTGATTACTGCGAATATCTAAAGCTAATTGAGTAGTCAAATTCTTAGAGATTTTAGTGATAAAAGGCAAACTTAGATTTTTTTTCTTTTCTTTTAAAAAATGTTGCCCTTGCTCTGTAAAACCTAGCACATGTATGTAACTATTTTGTCTGACACTCTCTATTTCACATTGTTTCACATTGACTAAAATATAGGTCGCCAATCGTTGCAAACGTGTCCATGTGTAGCGTTTGGTCTTAGCTCGCTCCATAAACTGCTGAAAAGAATCAGATACTTTTGCAGCTTCTTGCAAACGATACTCGATGCCTTCTTTCATCTGATAAATCTCTCGGAGTTCTAGCAGAGAACTGCTAAGTATTTTATATTTTAATAATGGCCAATACTCTTCCCAGGAAACTGTCGGTGAACTATTTAAATCGATCGCCACTTGTGTTGGTAACACTCGCTTGATCTGATCTAATTCGTCTGAAAAAATAGCTTTTCTAATGGCTGTAGCACTCGCAAAATGTTGATATATTTTAGTATCGTGATAACCAGCTGCCTCCCGTTTTAAAGGGTATAACGTCATTGGCTTTTCATACGTTGCATTCTCTTTGGCATAACTTAAACCTAAAATATGATTGGGAGACGAAAAATCGAATACATCATTTGGATAAAATTTGCGAAAAACCTCTGTCATTTGCTGTGGATAACTCATGCCATTATTTTTGATTTCTTGGTAGGCTTGATTGATTTCCCTTTGATGACTGTGTACAAAATTTCCAAAGAGCTCATAATCCAGCTCTGATTGATTATCCGTACCAAAGCACAAAGCATCACACTGCAAGGCTTGCAATAGCTTTACTCCACCTGCTGCAAAATAATCAGCTGACTGTACAGCATATGCGAATGGTAATTCAATCACTAAATCCACGCCATGATTGAGCGCTTCTTTGGCACGTGTCCATTTATCAATAATTGCCGGTTCGCCTCGCTGTAGAAAATTCCCACTCATCACAGCAATCACAATATCTGCATCACTCAGTTTCCGGGCCATGTCAGCATGATACTGATGTCCATTATGGAAAGGATTATATTCAACAATAATGCCACAACTTCTCATCTTTTTGCTCCTTCTTCCGGCTCTTTTCTAATAGAATTCTATCATAACATGTTTAGTTTATTACGAAAACAAAAGAAAAATGAGCGGCAGCAACTTTTAAAAGTTTTGTACCACTCATCTATTGGATTATTTTTTACAAACGAAAAACCAGCGTCTGCTTTCTTCAGTCGGAGCAACATCCGCGAAATCAGCATAAACCTCAACATTCATAAAACCAGCACTTTCCAGCATCATTAAATAATTTTCCATTGTATAGGTTCTTTCTTGATGCAGTTCATCCTGCCGAATAAACAGTTCATCATTCCCATGCTCTTTTACAAAGAACGTTAGAAAATGTTCGATACTATGTTCTTTTTCACCAGGATAACTATCCCATAAAAAGGCAAATTCTTCTGTTTGATAATGATAACTGTACTCTGGAAAAACTTTATCAACTTGATAAATCGAATGAACATCAAAAATAAAGACACCGTCATTCTCTAAAGCTTGATATACATCATCAAATACTTGTTGGACTTCTTGACGGTTTGCCATATAACATAATGAATCAGAAAAACAAGTGATTGCATGATATTGGCCCATTTCAGATAAATCCATCATATTTCCTTGGACAAACTGAACATGAACGTCTTCTTCTGCAGCTCGTTTACTAGCCATCATCAGCATTTCTTCGGATAAATCCAAAGCCGTGACTGTAAAACCTGCTTTGGCAAAATTTACAGCTAATGCGCCAGTCCCACAGGCCATTTCTAAAACATCCATTTTTCCATCTGGTAAATGACGTTTTGAAAATTCCAGCCATTCATTATAGAGGCTATCATCCATTACCTCGTCATAAACAAAAGCAAATGTTTCATAAGCCATATTATTCGACCCAAGCGTGAAGGTCGACCATTGGTGCGTCTGACCAAAGTTTTTCTAAGTTATAAAACCCGCGTTCTGCTGATTGGAAGACATGAACGATAATATCGCCTAAATCAATCAAGACCCATTTACCGCCATCTTTTCCTTCAATTCGTTTTACTTCAACCTGTGCTTCTTCTTCTTTTTCAATAATTTCTTCCACGATGGCATTGATTTGACGTTCACTTGTTGCTTGGCAAATCATAAAGTAATCTGCTAAAAGTGAAATCTCATGTACATCTAACGCGACAATTTCCTCTGCTCTTTTTGAATCAGCTGCTTTTACAGCGATTTCTAAAATCTGTTGACTATCTATGATGGTTTCCTCCTAATTTTAAAGCGGAACAAATCGGTTAATCCTGTAGAAATTAGGAGATTGGCATTGAAACGTTCTTTGTTTCACTGACAATTTGTCTATTTTCCTAAGGATTGATTTGTGCAGCTAAATAATGTAAAAGCGGAGCGGGCTCGTTTAGCTCTGACAGAAAAATAGGAAAAATTGACTGTGACGTTTTTTGTCACATTCAATTTTTATCTTTTTTCCGAAGGGCTAGCCCGCGCAGCTAGATAATGCATGGTAATAACGTTCCGCTTTGCTGAACGAGTTCAATCAGCTTTTCCTTGATCCAGCTTTACAATGCAGCTCTTGAGGAAATTAGATAATCTTCACATGGAATAAAAACCATTCCACGTTTAGATTCCTAAATTTCTAAAGAGCTAAACGCTTTGCTCAGCTTTTCCTACTACCCAATAATTATATGTTTCAATCGTCTTTGGATAGATTTTTTGTTCTTGTTCGATAAGGTGAAGTAATGTATGTTTTGTTTCATATGCAACAGCTTCATCCAAGTCAACTAAAGCCAATTCACGTGCTTCTTTCACACCGGGAAAGTTACGACCTGGTTCGATATAATCTGCTACATATATAATTTTATCTAACAAACTCATTTTAGCAGCACCAGTGGTATGTAAGCGAATTGCTTCTATAATTTCTTCATCCTTGATGCCTAGTTCTCTTTGGACCATACTTGCACCAACGAGTCCGTGCCAAATGGCATTGCCATAATTTAACAGCTCCTGATCATAACCATCTCGCTGAATAATCATTTCAAATTCTTCATTCGGACGTTCTTTAGCGTAGTCGTGCGTTAAGGCCGCAATACTTGCTTTTTCTTCTGAGGCACCATACTTAGCCGCTAAAGCTACAGCAGTCTCTTCTACACCTAAAACATGTTGAAAACGGCGTTCACTCATATGCATCTGAACTTCTTGCATCAATTCTTCTCGTTTGAACGATGTGTATTTACCGCTAAAATCCATCTACATACAGCTCCTTTTCTTCTATATAGTGTATCACACTATCAGGTAGTAAGTAGCGTATAGAACAACCATTTTTGATTTTTTCCCGAATAAGAGTTGAACTAATATCCATTTGAGGTACATCCACCCACATAATTGGATAAGGTGTGATCGTTCCGTAATGAGGACGGCGGATACCGACAAAATTAGTTAATGTCAATAACTCATCGATCTTATACCACTTTGGTAAATATTCTACCATGTCCCCACCAATGATAAAATAGTAATCTGTATCTGGATTGTTTTGTGTTAAAGCTTTCATCGTGTCGTATGTGTAACTTTTTCCTTTACGGAACAACTCGATCGGCTCAACTGCTAAATTATGATTATCCGCAATTGCAAGCTCGAGCATTGCTAATCGGTGTTGACTATCGATCGTCTTTTTTTCATCTACATGAGGTGGTAAATAAGTAGGCATCAAATAGACTTTATCAAGCCCAAGTTGTTGCTGTACTTGGTCGGCCATCACTAAATGAGCCAAATGAACTGGATTAAAATTTCCACCTAATATTCCTACCTGTTTACGCTTTTGAAAAAGCTCTGCTTCTTCCACAATTACTTCTGCTTTTAATACTGCATTCGTATTTGTCCCCATTTTTCTTACCTCCAAGTTTTAAATTGCTTTAACTTCTTTAGAGATCTTTTGATATTTTTCGTTAGATGATGGTTTGAATAATACTAGTACACGACCAATGATTTGAACGATATCACAATGAATATCCGCTTTTAATGCCACTGCCACATCTTCAGCGATCTCATCAGTATTTTGTAGTAAAGTGACTTTGATCAATTCACGTTTTTCTAACGCTTCATTGATTTGTACCACCATCGCAGAGTTTAAGCCGCCTTTACCAATTTGAAAAATCGGTTGTAAATGGTGAGCTTGGCTGCGTAAAAAACGCTTTTGTTTTCCTCTTAAATCCACTAATTTTCCTTCTCTCTATTCTCGCTTATGATTAAATCAAGGCTTTTCTTCTTAAAACGTCGACGCCTTTTGGTGCCCAACCAGCAACCACACATGGTTCTGTGACCGTAATCCAGCCTAGTCCGGCAAAAACAATATCTGTTTTTTCTTTGATAGAAAATTCAAACCGAACCAACTCAGGAAATTCTGCCACTTCATCAGGGCGTGGCGGTCGTAACAAACCGCCAACATGTTTCTCATAAAAAGCATCAGCTGTCACTAATTTAGTTCGGTGAATTGCTAAATCATTTGATACGTAGGCAATAAATGAACTACGCTCTCCTTGAATAAAATCAAACCGAGCCAACCCACCTAAAAATAATGTTTGCTCAGGATTTAGTTGGTACACCTTAGGTTTGATCTCTTTTTGCGGTGCAATGATTTTTAAGTCTTTTTTGCCAAGATAATGCGCCATTTGATGGCGATGAATGATTCCAGGTGTATCGATCAAGAAATGCCCATCATCTAATGGAATCTCAATTTTATCCAATGTCGTTCCCGGAAATTGCGATGTTGTAATGACATCTTGTACTCCAGCTGTCTGTTTGATGATTTGATTGATCAGCGTTGATTTACCAACATTCGTTACCCCGACCACATAAACATCTTTACCATCACGATATTTTTCGATCGTCTTAAGTAAGTGCTCCATTTCCTGCGTTTTTTTAGCGCTTGTCAATAATACATCAACTGGGCGTAAGCCTTCTTCATGAGCACGTTCTCTCATCCATTGAATCATCTTAGGTTTCTTTAATGATTTAGGTAAAATATCGACTTTATTTCCTACCATCAAAACAGGATTATCGCCAATAAAACGATGTAGTCCTGGAATCAACGATCCGTTAAAATCAAAAATATCCACTACATTGACGATCAATGCATCCTCTTTTCCTAATTCATTTAGCAAACGTAAAAAATCATCGTCTGTTAATTGAACATCTTGAATATCATTGTAATGTCTTAAACGAAAACAACGTTGGCAATAAACTTCCCCTGTTTCCATCCCTTTTTCAAATGCAGCTTTTGGCGTATAGCCTAATTCATTCGGGTGTTCCGTTTGAATGACTGCACCACAGCCGATACAGTGAATTGCTTCCATATCACTCATTCTAGTCCGCCTTTCCATATCATATCTGGATGTTTCTTCGCTAAATGTTTCATGATTTTCCGTTCAAAAAATCGATTAATTTTCGTATTCCAACCATCCGTATCAACAATCGGACGAACTAAAATATTTCTGATCCCAGCAGCATTTGCACCACGAATATCAGTCATGATTTGATCACCGACCATTACTAATTCTTCTGGCTTTAAATTTAGTTTCTTTTCAGCTTCTCTGAAACCTCTAGTTGACGGTTTTAACGCTCTAGATACATATTCTAAATCAAATTTTTCAACTGCTCGTTTAATACGGCTAGATTTATTATTTGATACAACGATAACTGGAATTCCAGCATTTTTCATTTCGAGGATCCATGATAGTAGTTCTTCAGTCCCGTCTGGATTATCCCACGCAATCAAGGTATTGTCTAAATCAGTCAATACTGCCTTGATCCCTAAATTTTTTAATTGGCTCGGTGTGATTTTATAAATCGCATCTACCATCCAAGTTGGTTTAAATTTTGAAAACATAGTAACTCCTCTCATCTCCACCATAAACTATTTCATAGTGAAAGGAGTACTAAGCTAGCACTCCTCCAATTTGTATTATACTGCATTTTTGCGAAAAATTCTATAAATGCTCACCATAAGTTTTCATAAGATTCGATGACAATCGTATGACAGTTCAAACATTGATTTGTTACTTTCTTGATTTCTATGATAAGCTTTTTGTAAATAAATGAAATGAGGAAAAAAATGGCCGTTACAATCAAAAAAGCATCAATCAATCTTTCTGTCCCTGATACAGAAGCAGCAATGACACTTTATGAAAAAATATTCGGTGCAAAGAATATTGAATTGGTGCTTGCGGAAGAAGGGAACTCTGCTCGCTTCAGCATTGGTGAAAGTTTGTTTGCTTTAGCCGATGAACAACCAGAAAACGGTGGGAAATCACCTTTGGCATTGCATGGGGTACCACTTTGTATCCAGTTGATTTGTGATAATGTTGAAGAGCTTGTTGAAAAAACATTGGCTGCTGGCTGTACTTTAGACATGCCAATCACTATTGTGCCAAATAAATTTAAAGTGGCAAATATTAAAGATCCATTTGGTTTTATCTGGTCGATTTCAGAAGTCTATACTCATTGAAAACTGCACAAAAAAGGGCGTGGGACAAAAGTAAAAAACACTTTTGTCTCACACCCTAAATACGGATAAACGGCGGGAGCAAACGGTCCTCCATGCTTCGAGGATCGGAGTGAAACGAGAACCGTAGATGCAGAAGCAATCCCTACACTACACTTCGTTTCAATCTCATTAACTTCTACGCATGGAACATGCTAGAGTTAAAGGACTACACTTCGCTTCGATCACATCAAATTCTAAGTGCTAAAGCACTAAGATTTGAAGGCTTCGGAAATAAGCCGAAATTGCTGTAAAACACAACGAGGAACGAGTTGATGTTGCACAATACCTACCCGGTCACAAAAATTTGGAGAGCACCAAGTAGGTACCAATCATCATCAGTTCGTAAACTCACTGTGATTCTTGGCAATTTTCATGAATTCCTTCTTATTTCTCCGGATTAAACGCTTCTGTCCCAGCCTCTTTTTTATATCTTCAAATCAATATTTACGAAAACGCTGATAGCGATTTTCCAACAGCACATCCGTTTCTAATTGAGAAAGTTCAGTAAACTTACTAATAAGTGCTTTTTGAATCATTCGATTGATTTTGGGTTGTTCTAATACTTCACCGTTCATTTCTTCTGGGATCACTCGATCAATGATCGTTAATTCTTTTAATTCTGTGGCTGTGATCTTCATTAACTCAGCTGCTTCTTTAGCTCGACTTCCATCTTTCCAAAGAATTGAAGCAAATCCTTCTGGAGAGAGCACTGCGTAGATCGTGTGTTCTAACATCCAAACTTCATCAGCCACCGCGAGTGCTAATGCACCGCCACTGCCACCTTCACCGATAATAATTGCAATGATCGGCACACTTAAATCAGACATTTCTATTAGATTTCTAGCAATTGCCTCACCTTCACCACGCTCTTCTGCTTCAATCCCACAATAAGCGCCTGCTGTATTGATAAACGTAACCACTGGTCGGCCGAATTTTTCAGCTTGTTTCATTAAACGTAAGGCTTTACGATATCCCTCAGGATGGGGTGCGCCAAAATTCCGTTCAATATTTTCCGGTAAATTGCGACCTTTTTGAATTCCAACGACCGTCACCGGCTTGTCTTCTAACGTTGCAACACCACCGACAACAGCCAAGTCATCGCCAAAGTAACGATCACCATGGAATTCTATGAAATCATCAAAGACTGCCGCAATATATTCTAATGACGTATAGCGATCTTGCGCTCTAGCTAGGGTGACAATATCATTGGCTGTTTTTTCCATCGCTATTTCCACCCTTTCATCGTATGAACTTTTATTAGTTTACTAAGTGTTTCCTGCAATTGATTTCTAGGAACAATCTTATCAACAAATCCATGATCTAATAAAAACTCGGCTTTTTGAAAATCATCTGGTAATTCTTGACGAATGGTTTGTTCGATCACGCGTCGTCCAGCAAAACCAATCAAACTTTGCGGTTCAGCTAAAATAACATCACCATCCATAGCAAAACTAGCCGTAACACCACCGGTTGTTGGATCAGTCAGTACTGTGATATAAAATAAGCCCAAATTGCTATGACGTTTTAGCGCACCTGAGATTTTTGCCATCTGCATCAGAGAAAAAATCCCCTCTTGCATTCTTGCTCCACCTGATGCGGTAAAAATAATTACAGGTAAGCGTTGTTCAGTTGCACGTTCAAACAAACGGGTAATTTTTTCGCCTACGACTGTCCCCATACTACCCATGATAAAATTAGCATCCATTACCCCAATCCCGATTTCTTGACCATCGATTTTAGCTTTACCAGTTAAAACAGCTTCATGAAGTTCTGTTTTTTCCTGCATTATCGCGATTTTATCTAAATAACCTGGAAAGGTCAACGGATCTTTTGTAATTAAGTCTGTGTCCCATTCTTCAAAACTTTTTTCGTCGACTGTCAAGGCAAGTCGTTCCCACGCACCGATTCTAAAACTATAACCACAATAAGGACAGACTTTTTCTGCCCCCATATCTTTTGTATAGAGCGTACGTTTGCAACAAGGACATTTAGCCCACATATTATCTGGAACTGTAGGTTTGTTTACAGCAGATTGGTCGCCCGCGCGATTCGGATTGATTCGAATGTAGTTTTTCTTTTTAAATAAAGCCATACACCTGCTCCTTTTTAATTATCGCTTTCTGGTTCCCAATTTGGTAAAAATGTTTCTTGTAAAAAGCTTGTATCGTAATCACCAGCTAGTACGTTTTTATGAGTGATCAAATCTAACTGAAATTCTGCATTTGTGATAATTCCATCTGTCACAATCTCATGTAACGCCCGTTGCATCTTCATCAAAGCATCCATGCGATCTTCCCCATGAACGATCACCTTAGCGATCATTGAATCATAAAAAGGCGGAATCGTATAGCCAGAATACATGGCACTGTCTACTCTTAAGCCCATACCGCCACTTGGAAGTAGCAAGTTTTTGATTTTCCCTGGAGAAGGAGCAAAGTTAAATGCTGGGTTTTCCGCATTGATTCGACATTCAATCGCATGCCCCGTAATCGTAATATCTTCTTGGATATAAGGTAACTCTTCCCCAGAAGCAATTTTTAATTGGGCTTTAACAAGATCGATCCCTGTAACCATTTCTGTCACAGGATGCTCAACTTGAATTCGAGTATTCATTTCCATAAAATAAAATTCACCAGATTTATCCATCAAAAATTCGATTGTTCCAGCATTCTCATATTGAACAGCTTTGGCTGCTCGAACAGCTGTTTCACCTAATAATTGACGTTTTTCAGGTGAAATTGCAATTGATGGTGATTCTTCTAACACTTTTTGATTATTTCTTTGTAAAGAACAATCACGTTCGCCCAAATGAATCACATGACCATATTGATCGCCTAAAATCTGCACTTCAATATGTCGTGCTGGGTAAATAATTTTTTCCAGATACATATCGTCATTACCAAAAGCAGCTTTAGCTTCTTGTTGTGCTGAGGT